>CAVYWK010000024.1:0-537817 GCA_963772255.1 uncultured Acidobacteriota bacterium | reverse complement strand
ACTCCGGTCGAGAAGCGTCCCCGGATACGTCCTCATCAGGAGGAGCGGCATGAGGTACTCGAACATCGTCGCGCTCCAGGAGACGAGCGTCGGGACGCCTTCCACGCTGACGACGAGCCTGCCCAGGTGGAACCAGTGGCTCTGCGGGACGTCGCCCTTGGCGATGGCAAAAAAGCTCGCAAGGCGCGATTCCGAAGCCAGGAGGTCGTAGTAGGAGAGGTCAACTTGCCCAGGCCCGCCAACGTCTGCGAGGCGGTAGCCAATCGAGAAGAGCTGGCGCCGGCGGTCGTAGAGAAAAGCGAAGTTCATGCCGTCCGCCAGGGCCGACGCGCGACGGGCGATGTCGGACAGCCTTGATGCTAGGTCCGGTCGCGACGCGCAGAGCTGGCGGCACCCTTCCGCCAGGGTCAGCAGCGCTCCCGCGAGGTTGCCGCTGTCCACCGTCGACACGTAGCGAGGGAGGAGCGGCGAGAGGTTCTGCGTGTCGTACCAGTTCAGGAGGTGCCCTTCGTGGCGCTCCAGCCCCTCGACCGAAGTCAGCGTCTGGTCCAGCCTTTCGACCATCGCATCCGCCGCCAGCAGGCCCAGATCGTGGGCCGCGAGCGCGGACAGGAGGCCCATGCCCACGTTGGTCGGTGAGGTCCTGTGGGCCACCGCGGGTACCCGATCCTCCTGGAGGTTGTCGGGAGGGAGCCAGTGATCCTCAGGGCCGGCCAGGGTCTCGAAATAGGCCCAAGTCTTCCGCGCCACCTCCCGCAGGAGATCACGGTCCTCCGGCGACAGGTCCCGCCGCCGCGGCAAGATGGGCTGGCTGAGCCAGTATGCGCAGGCAGGCGCAGCCGCCCACAATGCGAGGAATGGCAGCGCGAGAGGAAGAGCACTTGGGCGGAGGGCGATGATGGGAGCGAGGAGCCCAAAAGCCACGATTGGGCTGGCGGCCATCTCGCCGAAGAAGTACCGGAGCCCTTCCCGAGAAAGGCCAGCGACGCGCGCAGCCTGCGCGGCCGCCGTCTCCCAGTCCAGGAGGCGGCGCTTCGTGATGACGAGCCGGACGAGCGTCACCGCGATGGCATGCACCCTCTCCCAGGCGTGGAACGGGAGGAAGACCAGCGTCAGCAGCGCCTGCGCGAAAGCAGTGCTCAGGTCTTCCACGAGGCCCAGACGGTGGACGCGAGCCGGCTCGTGCGCGGGGCGCGGCTTCAGGAGTTGGACGAGGGAGGCGGCGAAGGGGAACGCTATAACCGCCAGTCCGCCGAGGGTCCAGAGGATGGGGTTCCCCGGCAGGAAAGTCCACGCGGCACCGAAGAAGGCGAGGAGCGAAGGTGCCACGAGGCTGCGCCGAAGGTTGTCGATGATCTTCCACTGACTGATGAGCGGGAGCCGGTTCTTCACGAGACCCTGCGGTGTTGGGACCAACGGGAACAGCCAGGCGAGAATCTGCCAGTCGCCACGCACCCAGCGGTGCTGCCGCCGCGCGTGCGCGAGAACGTTGGCGGGGTAGTCGTCCACCAGCTCCACATCGGAGACGAGCGCGGTGCGCGCGTAGAGGCCCTCGAAGAGGTCGTGCGACAGAAGCGTGTTCTCGGGGACGCGCCAGCCGACGGTCGCCCGGAAGGCGTCGACGTCGTACAACCCCTTGCCCGTGTAGATCCCTTCGCCGAACAAGTCCTGGTACGTGTCCGAAACCGCAGTCGTATAAGGGTCCACGCCCGTATGCCCGGCGTACACCCTTGCGAAGAGGGACCCGGCGGCGCTGGCGAGGTTGACGCTCACGCGAGGCTGGAGGATGCCGTACCCCTCCGTAACCCTCCGGAGGGAGCCGTCGACCACGGGCCTGTTGAGCGGGTGCGAGATGATCCCGATCAGGGTCCTTGCGGCGTCCCTGGGGAGTCGCGTGTCGGCGTCGAGGGTGAGGATGTAGCGCACCGAGGGGAGAATGGATAGGTCTCCGATCTTGACGGAGAACCCGGGGTCGGCGGGGGACCGCAGCAAGCGGTTGAACTCCACAAGCTTCCCCCGCTTGCGCTCCCAACCCATGAAGACGCCCTCTTTGGGGTTCCACCGGCGGTCGCGGTGAAACAGGAAGAAACGGTCGTTTCCGTCGGGCAGGTGCCGGCGGTTGAGCGCCTCGATACCGGCCACCGCCGCGGCCAAGACTTCATCGTCCCCGGCGACCGACAGCGTGCGAGCGTCTCTGAAGTCGCTCAGGATCGCGAAGTGAATCTGCGGGTCGAGATTACCGAGCGCCTGCACTTCCAGGTGTGCCAGGAGGCGCTCCACGTCTCCCACGTTGCCGAGGAGCACCGGTACGACCACCATCGTGCGGGCGCTCTCGGGAATCCCTTCGCCAAAACCGAGGCGGGGCAGCCGGCGCGGAGGCACGAAAGCGACCACGACGCGCTGGACGAGGAGCACGGCGAGTTCGCTCGCGGGGATCAGCGCGAGAAGGGCCGCGACCGTCGCCATGGCGGCGGCACCTGCGGCACCTGCGGCACCTGCATACGTGTACCCTGTGAAAACGCCGAAGCCGGTCAGGAGCCCGATGCCCCCTAAGTACCCCGCGCTTGCGTGAGCGAAAGCCCAGCGACGGATCCGCTGAGCGAGGCGCGGTCGGTAGGCCACGTCGATCTCGAGGCCACGCCGGCCGGGGCCGATGAGGTGATATCCGATGTGCGCCGTCCTCTCGCCGGCTCCCTTCCCCTCCGCGGCCCGCCGGGCGCTCTCGACGGTTCGCAGCGCAACGCGCACCTGCGCCTCGCCAGTCGGCTCGGCGAGATCCTCCACGGCGTGCCGGTAGCGGTCACGACTGGCGAAATCCATCCGTGGGTAAACTCCGGCCGGGTCCCGCCGCAGGATATGTTCCACGGGGCTGACAAGCTCCACGAAGCGGCTCCAGTCGAGCGTCGCGCAGAACCGAAGGCTGGTCACCGTGTTGCCGGTGGAGACTTGATCGGTGGCGTGCCCCTGGTTCTCGGAGCGGACCGCATCCTCAGGCGTCGTCCCCTGCGCGTCAAGCGCTTTCTCCACCGCCGCAACCAATGGGGCCGCCCGGCGGTCATACTCGCGCATCCTCTGCCGGAGCTGCGCCACAAAGGCACTCGGGAGCGGATCGGGCAGAGGCCCGGGAGGATCACCGTTTTCCAGCCGCGCGAGTGCAGCGTCTGCCTCGAGGCGCGCCGCCCGCCCCGAAAGGATTCCGTCTGTCAGAATCCTCAGGTTCTCGAGGAGCGCGAGCTTGAGCATGCTGGGCCAGGCCCAGAGCTCGCCGATCGTCAACGGCGCCACGGTCTGAAAGGCGAGGACGAACCGAGTGAGCCGGTCTGCGTCGAGCCGTCCGTCGCTGTGCCGGATCAACTCCAGCGCCATGGCATGAACGCGCGCTTTGCCGGAGAATTCGCGCGCCGCGAGCTTCGGCAACTTGCGGTAGTACCGCACGGGGAGGTCGTGCCGCACGGCGTGCGCCTCCGACTCGACGAGGTGAAAGTTATCCAGAAGCCACTCGGCGGCCGGAGCAATGGGGGCGCCCCGGTGGATATCGTCAGCGAGAGAGCGGTAGGCCGCGGTCAGGACGCGGATATTTTCTTCCAGCCGCGGTAGGACGTCGTGTTTACCCGCATGTGGGGCAGGTACGAGAGTGAATACGGCGGCGAGCGTCTTCGCTCGCTCCTCGAGGCCCTCGAGGCTCAAAAGCTCGCCCCTTAGAGGCATAAATTCTTCAGGACTGCGCCGTCCGAACAGTGCTCACCTCCTGAGCGGTCTCAACAAACTGTCGAGCGTCCCGCAGGTGCCGCAGACAAAGATCTAAACCCTCGCCTCGATCAGGTGCGTGGGACCGCTCCGGTTGTGGTCCCACTCCTCGCAGCAGAGAACGGGGATCCGCAGCCGTGACCTCGGCGGCCGTCTGCTGGCCAAGCGGAGCTCGCCTTGAATCGCATTGCGCGGCCGCATTCCTCTGAACGTTTCCTGCGCCGGTCAGTGGCCGTGCCGCGAGTGCCTTCTGGCGGAGAGCCAGGTGGGTCTCCTCTGGGTCTCATTGGGCAAAGATAGGTGGAGAACGGCCTGAAGGAGGTGTCCGATGGATGAACGGGTCAATAAAGGGGAGGCCAGGGGCGCGGAGGGCGACCGCAGGCCCGGAGAAGCGTCCCCGGAAAGCTCCGCGTACCGTCCAGGCTCCTTGTCGAAGGCCCTCTTGCAGGTTCGGCAGCAGAATACATAGATCCGCCCCGCATGCGCGCTTTTGTGCGCGGAATTGGTGTCGAGGCCTATCCCGCAAACTGGGTCCTTGGTCATTTGGAGCGTCTCCTTCCAGCCCGCGAGGGTGATTTCTAGTACGACTTAAGGCTAGGCAAACCTCGCGGACCTTGATCGAACCGCTTCTCAATCTCGCGGGTTCATCTTTCTAGGGCATTTCCTCCCCGTCAACGGTGCAGTTGCGACCCCTTTCCGACTCCCTCAAAACATAGCCCTCGAATTCGCTACCGAGAAGCGCCCTTTCTACCCAGGAACAGGGTCGTGACCTGGGTAGAAACTACTAGCCCGGCGACCGCCGAGATTGATGAACATATCGACCACGATGACTATTGCCGCCAAGTGCAGGCTCTGCTCAAAATGGTACCCACCGTGCCCACCTGAGGGAGGGCATGATCCGGAGCGGGCACTGGCCGGAAGGCCGGCATCTTACGGCGGCCGAAATGGAAGAAAATGGATGAGCAAAAGGGAAATGGTGGTGCTTCTTTTCTTTTCGGTCAGTCACCCAAACTCGCGCAGAGTATGCAAGGCGGCATCGATGCGGCGATCTCGAGCCGTTTTACCCCGTTGGGTTCCCGGCAAGCAGCTTGTGTGCCCGATCAAAGATGTTCTCCGCGCTGAACCCCAGTCTCGCGCATCACGATGGGCCCAGGCGCGGAGGCGCCGAAGTGGTCGATTCCCATGACGGCCCCCCCATCGCCGACGTACCGGTACCAGCCCTGCGTCGCTCCAGCCTCCACCGCGAGCCGGGCACGCACCGAAGGCGGCAGCACGGTGTCCCGGTAGTCGCGAGGCTGGGCGTCGAAGAGCTCCCAGCTCGGCATCGAAACGAGGCGCGCCGAGATGTTTTCCGCCTGCAGCAGCTCTCGCGCGGCCATCACCAAGGAGACCTCGGACCCGGTGGCCATCAGGATGATATCCGGATGGCCATCTGGAGCGTCGGCCAGAACGTAGGCTCCGCGCCTTAACCCGTCTGCAGAAGCGTTTTGTCCCCGGTCGATGGTCGGCAGATTCTGCCGGGAGAAGACCAGTACGACTGGACTGGTGGCGACTTTCCAAGGCGACGCGCCAGGCCACCGCGGTCTCGTTGGCGTCGCACGGTCGGATGACGATGAGGTCGGGGATCGCTCTCAGGGCGGCGAGGTGTTCCACCGGCTGGTGGGTGGGGCCGTCCTCACCGACTGCGATGCTGTCGTGGGTGAAGACGAAAACCACGCCCAGTTTCATGAGCGCCGCCAGCCGGATCGGCGGACGCATATAATCCGAGAAGGTGAGAAACGTGGCCGTGTAGGGGATGACGCCGCCGTGCGCCGCGAGCCCGTTCGCGATGGACCCCATGGCGTGCTCGCGCACGCCGAAGTGCAGGTTGCGCCCCGCGTAGCTCCACCCGCCGCCCACCGAACCCTGCAAGTCGACGATGGGCTCCCCCGCTTCCCCGAAATCGCCCATTCCCTTGAGGGCGGTCTGGGTGGAGGGATCCAGATCGGCCGAGCCGCCCATCAGCGGCGGGAGGCGCGGGGCGAGGGCGTTCAGGATCTTGCCCGACGCCGCGCGGGTCGCCATCCCCTTGGCATCGGCCGGAAAAACCGGAACACCCGCGTCCCAGCCTTCGGGCAGTTCTCCTTCCATGGCCTGCCGCAGCTCCTTCGCGAGATCGCCGAACTGGCGGGAGTACCGCGCCAGCGCGGCGCTCCAGGCCTCTTCGGCCTCCCTCCCCTTCTCCACGGCCTCGCGGAATTTTTGGAGCGCCCCGTCGGGGATGAAGAAGGGAGGATCGAGCGGCCAGCCCAGCGCCTCGCTTCGTCAGGGCCACTTCGTCCTCGCCGAGCGGTGAGCCGTGTGCCTCGAACGTGTCCTGCTTGTTCGGCGAGCCGTATCCGATATGGGTACGCACCAGGATCAGAGAGGGGCGTTCCGCCTCGGCCTGCGCCGCGCGGATCGCACCGTCGATCGCATCGAGGTCGTTCCCGTCTTCCACGGCCTGCGTATGCCAGCCGAGCGCGTCGAACCGGGCGGCGCGGTCTTCGGTGAAGGTGAGGTCGGTGGCGGCGGCGAGCGTGATGCGATTGTCGTCGTAGAGACAGATGAGCTTGCCCAGCTTCAGGTGGCCCGCGAGAGAGGCCGCCTCGTAGGAGACGCCCTCCATCAGATCGCCGTCACCCACGAGCGCGTAGGTGTAATGGGAGACGACAGGGTGCCCTGGGCGATTGAAGCGCGCAGCGAGGTGGGCCTCGGCGATGGCCATCCCGGCGGCGTTGGCGAATCCCTGGCCGAGGGGTCCGGTCGTCACTTCCACCCCGGGCGTTAGCCCGCGCTCGGGATGGCCGGGGGTGATGCTGCCCCACTGCCGAAAATGCTTGATCTGCTCCAGCGGAAGATCGTAGCCGGTGAGGTGCAGGAGGCTGTAGAGCAGCATGGAGCCGTGCCCCGCGGAGAGCACGAAGCGGTCGCGGTTCCACCACCGCGGATTTTCGGGGTTGTGCCTCAGGAATCGGGTCCAGAGCACGTAGGCCATCGGTGCCGCTCCCATGGGCAAGCCGGGATGGCCGCTGTTGGCCTTCTCAATGGCGTCCACCGACAGAAAGCGGAGCGTGTTGATCGCGAGCTGGTCCAGATCCGACGGATCGGCGCCGGTTTTGTCAGATGAGTTCATCGCATCTTCCTCCTGGATCAAGAGCTGAGGCCATCGGAGCCGAAGGCGACGATTATTGGCGTTCCGCCCCAGGTGATTCTCCCGCGGCCCCGACATCCGCGAACACGCGGAGGTCCCCCTCAGGACAGACCCGTCCTGCGGGTGTGGCGGCAGGTATCACCGAGTCCCTGCACAGGTCCCGGAGAGTCCTGCCCTTGTCGGCGCCAGTTATCAAAAAGAGGACTCCTTTCGAGGCATTGATCGCCGGCAAGGTGAGCGTTACCCGGTGGCGGCAGGGAACGCCGCCCGGGGCCTCCACCGCCATGACCCACCGCTTGCTCTCCTCCAGAGCGGAGGAACCCGGAAAAAGCGATGCCGTGTGACCGTCGGCCCCCACACCCAGGATGACGAGGTCGAACGCGGGGAGGGAGGCACCCGCAGGGAAGAAGGCTCGGAGCTCTCTTTCGTAGGCCTCGGCGGCCAGTTCGGGAGGACGTTCTCCGAGGATTCGGTGGACATTCCCTGGCGGGATGGGGATGCGCTCCAGAAGCATTTCAGAAGCCATTCTGAAATTGCTGTCGGGGTCCACCGGCGGCACGCACCGCTCATCCCCCCAAAAGAGGTGCACCGAGGGCCACGGGATCTTGTCCCGGCATCGACCGGCCAGCAGTGCATAGGTGTCCTTCGGCGTGCGGCCGCCCGCGAGAGCCAGCGAGCAGCGGCCGTGCGCGGCGACGGCACCAATCACGGTCCCCGTGATGGACTCGGCCGCGGCTTCGCTCACTGCCTCTGTCGTGTCCAGGACCTTCAGCGTTAGCTTCACCGCGTCATCCATCCCTCCGCGCTCCCGCTGATCAACTCTCGCGCCGCCGGCGGGCCCCAGGTGCCCGCCGCATACGGATGAACGGGGAGCGTCGCCGTGAGGAGGGGCGTGTAGAGGCGCCAGGAGCCTTCCACTTCGTCCTCGTGAACAAAGAGGGTCTGGTCGCCCTCGAGGACGTCCATGAGAAGGGTCTCGTAGGCGTCGGGTAGCGGCCGGAAGGCCTCCGCGTACCGGAACCGAAGACGCTCCCGCTGTATGCCGAGCCCATGGCCGGGGGTCTTCACCTCGAAATGCAGATCGAACCCCTCGTCGGGCTGGATCGTTATCACCAGGACGTTGGAGTGGAGCGCGCAGGCGTCGAAGGGCTGGAAGATGGACACAGGCGGGCACCGGAAGGAGATGACGATCTCGGACACGCGCCTCGGCATGCGCTTGGCGGTGCGGAGGTAGAAGGGGACGCCCAGCCAGCGCCAGTTGGCGATCTCGATCTTGATGGCCGCGTAGGTGGGCGTGTTCGACCCGCCGGGGATGCCCCATTCCTGGAGGTAGCCCGGCACCCCCTCACCCGACACCTCGCCGGGGCCATACTGGCCCAGCACCACGTCGTCGAACTTGATGGGCGCCACGCTTCTGAGGAGCTTGGCTTTCTCCTGGCGAATGTCGTCCGCCTGGAAAGACCCGGGCACTTCCATGGCGGTGAGCGCCAGGAGTTGGGTCAGGTGGTTCTGCACCATGTCCCTCACCACGCCGGCTCCGTCGTAGTAGCCCGCACGTTTTCCCACGCCCAGCGTCTCGGCCACGGTGATCTGGACGCTGTCGATCCGGTCGCGGTTCCAGAGGGGCTCGAAGAGCGCGTTGGCGAACCGGAAGACCAGCAGATTCTGGACGGTCTCCTTGCCCAGGTAGTGGTCGATCCGGTAGATCTGTTCTTCCTCGAAGTGGCGGTGCACGAAGGTGTTGAGTTCCCGTGCCGAGTCCAGGTCGCGGCCGAACGGTTTTTCGACCAGAAGCCTCGTCCAGCCCGGGCTTGCGTTCAATCCCACCTCGCCCAGCCCCTCGACGACGCCCGTGACCGCGCCGGGTGGAATGGCGAGGCAGAAGACCCGGTTGCTCGGCAGGGCGCGAACCGACTCCAAGGCGCTGATCCGCCCCTTCAGGTCCTCGTAGCGACCCTCGCCGTCGTCCGGCACGGGTTGGAAAAAGCAGTGCTCCTTCCACCATTCCGAAGAGCTCGCGCACCCTGCTTCGCGCAGTGAATCGAGCACGAGCGCCCGGTAGGCTTCGTCCGAGTGGTCGGGGTCCCGCCCCACCCCCAGGACCAGGCCCTCCTTTGGCCAGCGTCCCTGGTCCAGCAGCCTCGCGATGCTGGGAAGGAGTTTGCGCCGGGCCAGATCGCCCCGCCCGCCGTAGATCACGAAGACGCAAGGTGGCACGCGCGCACCGTCCACGGGTCAATCATCCGTCTTGACGGGATGGCCCCCGAACTTGTTCCGCGTCACGGAGAGAAGGCGGTCTGCGAAGGAGTCCACCTCCCTTGAACGTATCCGCTCCAGGAGCGCCGCGGTGAGGGCCGGGGCGGGAACGTTCAGGTCTATGGCTTCGGCGAGGGTCCAGCGGCCTTCCCCCGAGTCCGCGACGAAAGGGGCCACTCCCGCGAGTTCGGGGTTCTCGCCGAGCGCCTCGGACATGAGGTCGAGGAGCCAGGAACGGACGACGCTCCCATACCGCCAGATTTCGGAGACCTGGTGGAGATCGAGCTTGAGGTCAGCCTTGTGCTGGAGGATCGAGAACCCCTCCGCATAGGACTGCATCATCCCGTATTCGATGCCGTTGTGGACCATCTTGACGAAATGCCCGGCGCCGACGGGACCCACGTGCCCCCAACCCCGGTCGCGGGACGGGGCCAGCGTTTCCAGAGCCGGCCTGAGCCATTCCACCGTGTCTTTGTCGCCTCCTACCATCATGCTGTAACCTTCGGCGAGTCCCCAGATGCCTCCGCTCGTGCCCACATCCACGTAGCGCAGTTTCCGAGCGGAGGCGGCGGCAGCCCGACGGAGGGTGTCGCGGTAGTGGGAGTTTCCGCCGTCCACCAGGACGTCGCCGCTTTCGGCGACGGAATAGAGTGCCCCCAGCACGTCGTCCACCGGCTGGCCTGCGGGCACCATGATCCAGAAGACGCGCGGTTTACTCTCCTCCTGGGACGCCTGCGCGATGGAGGCCGCCGGAACCGCACCCTTGCCGGCCATGAGGGCCACGGCGTCCGGGTTTGTGTCGAAGACGATCACGCGGTGGCCCCCTTTCAGAAGGCGCTCCGCCATGTTGGCCCCCATGCGGCCCAGACCGATCATGGCCAGTTCCATGTTTTGCCTCCTCATACCCTAGAAAAAGGGCGCCTTCTGTAACGTCGTGCGCGGTTCATCGGGATGCCCACATTCGCCGTGTCACCCGCGGATCGCCGCGAGCACCAACTCCAGCCCCGCCGCGGTGTCGGCCCCGAGATTGACCCTCAGCACCCTCCGCCGCCGCTGAAGCAAAGCTTGGTAGTCGCCTAGAGCCTGGGCACGGATCATCGCCTTGAAGGTGTAGTCCGTCTCGGGGACGGGGACCTCCTCCGCGGGTTCGTCCACCAATTGGAGGAATAGGCCCGTGTCCGGCCCACCTTTGTGGAGCTGGCCGGTGGAGTGGAGGAAGCGCGGCCCAAGACCCACCGTCGTGGCCAACCCCATCCGGTCGCGGAGGGCCAATCTCAGGGACTGCAGGTGCCCGGCAGTGCCCTCGGAGAGGTCCAGGTAGGCCTGGATCGCCGCGTAGTCTCCCGCTTTCGCCGAAGCGCGCCAGGCCGAAATGGCCGCAGTCAGGCCCGGCCCGTCCAGGGCGCTCACGGGTCCGGCGTCGCCTGGAAGAGCGCCATCCCCTCGGCTCATGACCTCCCGGGCCAGCTCCTTGGCGAGTTCCACGTCGGGCTGATTGAAGGGGTGGATGTCCAAGACGGCTCCGGCGGCCGCCACGGCTATCTCCCAGAGGAAGAAGGCCCCACCCAGGCCGGCGCGGTCGCTGAGGGCCATGCGTGCGACGGGGTGCCCCGCGGCCTCCAGTTCATTCAAGAGCATCTCTGCTTCCGGGTCGGCATCGCCCTCGAGCGACAGATGCACGAATAGGCGGTCCTTCCCGTAATCCGCGACTTTGGCGGGCGGCTCGTCCGCGACGGGGACGATGCCCTTGCCCTCCTTGCCCGTGCTCTCGGCGATGAGCTGTTCCAGCCAGATGGGAAGGGCCGCCAGGCCGGGAGAGGCCAGGAATGTGACCTTGTCGCGCCCCGCGAGAGCAAGCTCTCCCAAGGCCGCGCCCAGGGTCAGCGCCATGTCTGCCTTCACAGCAACGCCAGGGCCGCAGGATGCGGCGGCGCGTTGTGCCCGTTCTAGCAACGCCCGCAGGTCCAGGCCCATAAGCGCGGCCGGGACTAGGCCGAAATGGGACAGGGCGGAATAACGCCCTCCCAGGTCCGGCGAAGCTTCAAAGATCTTGCGAAAGCCCCGTGCCTCGCCCAGCGCCTGCAAGGGCGTGCCGGGGTCGGTGATGGCGACGAAATGCCTCCCCGGCTCCTTCAGGTGGTCTTGTGAGAGATTCCAGAAGTATCGGAAGAGGGAGAGGGTCTCCAAGGTCGTGCCCGACTTGCTCGAGACGACGAAGAGCGTGGTGGCGGGGTCAAACCTCGAAGCCGCATCCAGCACAGCCGAAGGATGCGTGCTGTCGAGGACCGTCAGGTCGGGGAATCCCGGGGCGGCGCCGAAGGTGCGGGCAACGACCTCGGGGGCCAGGCTGGAACCGCCCATCCCGAGCAGGAGCACGTGGCGGAAGCCCTCGGACTTGATTTCATCAGAAAATCGCTCGAGGTCCGGGACGGCCGCCTCCATGTCTTTTGGGAGGTCCAGCCAGCCGAGGCGGTCGGTGATCTCTGGAGCGGGCCGGGTGAACCAGAGGCTGGGGTCCTTCTTCCATAGGCGCGAGGGGAAGTTCGAACCCTGCCAGGACAGAAGCCGGTCTTCGACGGCGGACCCGTAGTTCCCGAGGGCGAAGGTGATTCTCGGTGTGGACCCGTCACGGAAGCCCCTGCACTTGAGCCTCACGGCGGCCAGCAGCGCGTCGTAGGACTTTGTGAAGGAGGCCACGCCCTGGGCCTGCAGCTCCTCTCCGACGGCGTTCATGTCGATGCCCAATTCCCGAAGGAGCCGGAGCGCTTCTTCTGCCTCCGCCCATCCTTCGGTCACCGTCACGCCGGGCCGGCCATGGTCCCGGTAGGCCGCCATGGTCGCAGGCGGCATCGTGTTGACCGTGCCGGGGCCGACGAGTTCCTGCACGTAGAGGATGTCCGGGTAGGCGCGGTTCTTTGTGCCCGTGCTCGCCCAGAGGGGGCGCTGCGCCATGCTCCCCCTCGCCGCCAGTTCCGAGGAAGGCGCTTCGTCAAAGAGCTCCCGGAACCGCCGGTACACCATCTTTGCGTTGGCCACGGCGCCCTTCCCGCGGAGGGCCAGTGCTGCGGACGTTCCGATGGAATCGAGCTTGGAGTCCACGAGGGTGTCCACCCGGCTCACGAAGAGGGACGCCACGGAGGCGGTGTGCCAGGGCTCGGCCGCGCGGGAAAGACCCCGTATATACGCCTGTGCCGCGGCTTCGTACTGGGCAGGAGAGAAAAGGAGGGTGACGTTCACGTTGACACCCCGCGCGATGAGGTCCTCGATGGCCGGAACGCCTTCCGGGGTCCCCGGCACCTTGATCATGACGTTTGTTCGCCCGACGGCCTTCCAGAGCCTCAGGGCCTCCGCGATGGTCCCGTCCGTATCATGGGCCAGCCTCGGTGAAACCTCCAGGGACGCGAAGCCGTCCCGGCCCTGAGTCGACTGATGGATCGGTGCCAGGATTTCGCAGGCCTTCTGCAGGGCCTCAACCGCGAACGCAGTAAAGACGGACTCCTCGCCGGCCAGGGGGTCTTCCGCGAAGATGCGGGCCAGCCGCAGGTCTTCGGACCCTCCGGCGATGGCCTGTTCAAAGATAGTGGGATTGCTCGTGACGCCCCCCAGGTCGTCCTCCTCCACAAGACGCTGGAGGCCCCCGCCGTCCAACAACTTGCGAGTCGATGTAATCGAGCCAGACGGACTGCCCGAAGGTTCTCAGTTCCTTCAACGGATTCATGACTGTCTCCTGAACGGTGGCCAAGCCACGGAACCAGGGCTCGTGCCGCCGCGGGGGAAGGAGGAGTCTGGGGCCCTAGACCTTGCCCTCGTGCGGGTCGGCCCGGGATCCGGAGGGGAGCTCTTCCGGAACGACGAGCGTGGCAGCACCGATCCTGTAATCGGCCATGCCGTAGTAAACGTCCACACGCTTGGGCGTCCCAAGATCGGTACGGACGTCCACGCCCGTTGGGAACACCACGTTGGACACCACGCCTTCGCGCTCCTCGGCTCGCTCTGCCTTCAATATGGGCTCAGGCGAGCGGTAGAGCAAGCGCCAGGGATCATCCTTGTCCACCACCATCACTCCGGCGCTGTAGCGAAGCCTCTTGGGGTGGCCCGGGGATTCGGGCGTGCCGGAGACGCCGTGATAGAGAAAGGCCCAGCCGTGAGGCACCGCGAAGGGCGGAGTGCCCCCTCCGATCTTCAACCTCTCCCACGGTTCCACCGGGCAGGCCAGGCGGTGATGGGAACGGAAGTGGCCCAGGCGATGCGGTTCTCCCTTCCTCCCCTCCACGGGGCAGTAGGAGATCCAGATGCTCTCGCTGGAAAGCTCCACGTTGCGCGGAGTGGGGTGATGGACGGTTTCATGCGCATCCGTGCCTTTGAACAGGGGCCTGTGGATCATGGCGACCGACAATTGGCCCTGGTGGTCGGGCAGGAGCGTGGGGAAAAGCACCCCGTCCTTGTTGTCGATTCCCGTGAAATCCTGCATAGTGCATTCGATGCCGTCGCAGGGGTCGAAGGTGGCGAGCCCGAGCCGCGTCCAATGGAAGAGGTCCCGCGACTCGGCGAGGGCGATCCGGGGGCCCAGGGAGGAGTAGGCCGTGTAGGTCATGATGTAGCGGCCCAGGGGCTCCAGAAACGTGACCCTGGGGTCTTCGCATCCGCCTCCGCCTGCGTGGAGTTCATAGTCCGCCTCGGGCTCCAGAGCAAATCCCATCCTCTCCACTCCCCGCGGGTTGCCATCATCGTCAAGGAGTACCCGGGCGATCCCGATGCGCGAGTAATTGCCCTTTGCCACCAGCCTTGGGAATAGGTAGAGGGCCCCGTCGGGCCCGCGGGCCGTCGCTGGATTCAGGACTCCCTCGGCTTCATAAGGATTCCCGGGCTCCGGTTCCATGATGGTTCCCAAACGGCGCAGGTGAAATGGGGTCATGGCATTTGCTCGCTTGTTCCTTCCGCTGAAAGGTGCAGAGTAAAGGAGAGGGCTCAGTCGCACCCGATCAGGCAATCTATACATATTATAAGCCCTTGAGCTCTTCTTTTATTCCTCGCGCCGCGCGGTATCCAAAAGTGCTCATGAAGGCCGGGTGGATCGCGTCGTTCATGTCACGGCCTCCTCCTCTCGCCTGCCTTTTGTTGCATTGCGACGACACGGGCCATCGACGACTTGACCGCCCCAGTCTAATTCCGCGATTGAATTCTCTTGTCTCCGATGTGGGGGTGGTTTCGGGCGGGAGCGACTCGGTCTCCATGACGGGGAGGGCCCATTCCCTCCCCGCCCCACCCTTGGCCCTTTCCTGCCCGGCATGCATCGTGCTCGGGGGCAGCTTCGGTCACCTGAGAGGTGACTGGGGCATCGTGAACAGGCCATTTGGGTTCCGATCTACCCAGCCCGACCATGGTCGCAGGGGTCGCACGGTTCGGCGCCCATGGTGGTCCCCGTGAGCAGTAGTTTCTACCAAGGCGGCGGCCCCTCTCCCGCGTAGAAAGTCCTCTTTTCCGTATGGAGATTGAAGCACTACGTTGAAGGCACGCTCGAGAAAGGACGAGTGCTCATGCAAAGCCGTATCGATGTGATCGAAGGTTCCATGGCCGGTGTCCGCGCTGGCGCCCAGAGGACTCCGCGTCTGTCGGCCACCCGCGGCGGGGGCGAAGTCGACAGAAGGAGTCGGCCGTGATGCACGACGGAAGCTGGTTCGGAATGGGCGGAGGATATTGGCTGTTGCCGGTGATCGGCGTGCTGGTGATCGTCCTCCTGGTCGTCGTGATCACCAAGATGTCCAACAAGAAATCTTGAAGATGTCCATACATCTCCCCGACGAGCGGGAGGGAGCGGCGTCATAAAGCACTCGCCTTATGACCTCGGCCTATCCACACGACGTGACCGGCGCCGTCGTCCCATGACCGCAGTGGCCTCGTGAGCCTCCGGCTGGCTCGCCGGAAGATCTGGGAGGCCATTGAAAGATAGCAAGTCCCAATGGACGGACGCATGGCGTCTTCAGAAAGGAGGCGAGCGTGCTTTGGACCACAGCCGTGATTCTCCTTACGTCCGTATCCGCAGGTCGCTGATTTGAGACGCTCCTAAGCATGTTGTGAGTTCTTTGAGCCCGTATGGCTCTCACGAGGTGAAAACGATGTGTAACTCACGGTTCATTGTTCTTTTCCTGGTTGCGGCGATGATGCTGGCCTTGCCGGCCGCGTCGTCAGCGCAGGTCTCTCTATCCATCACCATTGCACCGCCAATGCTGCCGGTCTATTCGCAGCCCATGTGCCCTGCGCCCAACTACATGTGGACGCCCGGGTACTGGGCGTACGGACCGTATGGTTATTTCTGGGTGCCCGGCACCTGGGTCCAGCCACCCCAGGTTGGCTTCCTCTGGACACCCGGCTATTGGGGCTGGGGCGGAGGTGGTTACGCCTGGAACGCGGGTTACTGGGGCCCCCAGATCGGTTTCTACGGCGGTGTCGCCTACGGATTCGGATACAACGGCGTCGGATATGACGGCGGGTACTGGCGCGGCCGAGACTTCTACTACAACCGTCACGTGACCAATGTGAACAGCCACATCAATCGCCACGTGTACGACGGGCCCGTCGTCAACAGGGACCATAACCGCGTGAGCTACAACGGAGGTCATGGCGGAATCGTGGCGCGGCCGAACCGCGAACAGGACACTGCCGCGCGCGAAAAGCACACCCCCCCCACGTCCGTGCAAATGCAGCACGAGCAAGGGGCAAGCAGGAACAGGGAGTTTCAGGATTCGGTGAACCACGGAACCCCGGCCATAGCCGCTACCGCGAAGCCCGGCATCTTTGACGGTGCGAGTCCTTCGAAAAATGCAGAGCACCCTAACCACGCCCAGCCCGCGTCCAAGATGGAGCGCAAGGCAGAACCGAACGTGGGGCACCCCAACAAAACGCAGCCCGCGCCCAAGATGGAGCACAAGGCCGAGCCGAACGTGGGGCACCCCAACAAAACGCAGCCCGCGCCCAAGATGGAGCACAAGGCCGAGCCGAACGTGGGGCACCCCAACAAAACGCAGCCCGCGCCCAAGATGGAGCACAAGGCCGAGCCGAACGCGGCCCAGCCGAACCATTCGAAGTCCGCGCCGAACGACGAGAAGAAGAATAACGAGAAGCACAACGGCTGACGATGCAAACTGCTTAAATGGGCGCGGTCAGGGACAACGTACCCTGACGCGCCAGCGAATGCAGTAGAGAAACAGTACGACAAGTTGGACCTGCGGCCCTTGAGCCCGAGCGCGAGGTAGCGGTATGCCGGCGACTAGGCCTCGCTCCAGTCCCGCTTCATCGACCAGCCCCAGGCCACGGTCGCTGACGCCGACGAGCTCCTCCGTGAAGGGAACGCCGAAGCGCTGCACGAAGAGCTGGTTGGCGCGGCCGCAGGAGGCCACTAGCCGGGGGGGTCGGCAGTACCGGTACGACAGGATGGGCGCCGCGGGAACGCGGCGCCCACTCGTTCTCGCAGGCTGGAGGGTAGCCTGATCGGCCGGTCTTTCAATTCTCCCACCGGCGCGGGAACAGGTCCTCGCGACCGCGAAGAGGGGCCTGACAGGATGTTGAAAACTCCCGCAGGTCGCGGGTTCCTCAGAATCCTGCTAGGTCGAACCGATCGAGGTTCATCACCTTGTTCCAGGCCGCCACGAAGTCCCGCACGAACGCCTCCTGCGAGTCGCTGCACGCATAGACTTCCGCGAGGGCCCGGAGCTGGGAGTTCGAACCGAAGACGAGATCGACGACGGTGCCCGTCCACTTGAGCTTGCCCGTCGCCCGGTCGTGCCCCTCCAACACGCCTTCGGAGGTGGCGGACCTCTGCCATTTCGTTTTCATGTCCAGAAGATTCACGAAGAAGTCGTTGGTCAAAGTTTCCGGGCGCTCGGTGAAGACGCCGTGTTTGGACTGTCCGGCGTTGGCATTCAGGGCACGCAGGCCGCCGATCAGAACCGTCATCTCGGGGGCCGTCAGCGTCATCAACTGCGCTTTGTCCACCAGCAGTTCGGCCGCCGATCCCTCGAGCCCCTTGCGAACGTAGTTGCGGAACCCGTCCGCGGCCGGCTCGAGCACGGCGAAGGAGTCCACATCGGTCTGCTCCTGCGACGCATCCATGCGCCCCGGCGAGAAGGGGACCTTCACGTCGTGGCCGGCCTTCTTCGCCGCTGCCTCGACGGCCGCGCAGCCGCCCAGGACGATCAGGTCGGCAAGCGAGACCTTCTTGCCGCCGGACTGTGCGCCGTTGAAGTCCTTCTGGATCGCTTCCAGCCTCCCCAGAATCTTGGCCAGTTCGGACGGCTGATTGACCTCCCAATCCTTTTGAGGCGCCAGGCGAATGCGCGCGCCGTTCGCTCCACCGCGCTTGTCGGAGCCGCGGAAGGTGGAGGCCGACGCCCAGGCGGTGAAAACCAGCTGAGAGACAGACAGACCCGATGCGAGGATCTTGGCCTTGAGCGAAGCCATGTCCTGTTCATCGATCAATGTGTGATCGACCGCGGGGATGGGGTCTTGCCAGATGAGTTCTTCGGCGGGAACCTCCGGGCCGAGATAGCGCGCCCTTGGCCCCATGTCGCGGTGCGTCAGTTTGAACCACGCCCGGGCGAAGGCGTCCGCGAACTGATCGGGATTCTCGTGGAAACGCCTCGAGATCTTTTCGTAGGCAGGATCGAACCGCAGGGAAAGGTCGGTCGTCAGCATGGTCGGCGCGTGTCGCTTCGAGGGGTCATGGGCATCCGGGATGGTGCCGGCGCCCGCGCCGCCCTTGGGCGTCCACTGGTGCGCACCGGCCGGGCTCTTCGTCAGCTCCCATTCGTAGCCGAACAGGTTCCAGAAGAAGTTGCTGCTCCACTTCGTCGGCGTGGTGGTCCAGGTGACTTCCAGGCCGCTGGAGATCGTGTCACCACCCTTGCCGCTGCCGAAGGTGTTCTTCCAGCCGAGGCCTTGCTCTTCCATGTCGGCAGCCTCGGGCACGGGTCCCACATACTCGTTGGGATCGGCGGCGCCGTGGCACTTGCCGAAGGTGTGTCCGCCGGCGATGAGCGCCACGGTCTCTTCGTCGTTCATGGCCATGCGGGCGAAGGTCTCGCGGATATCCCGCGCCGCGGCGACGGGATCCGGATTTCCGTTAGGTCCTTCGGGATTCACGTAGATCAGGCCCATCTGGACCGCTGCGAGAGGATTCTCGAGGTCACGGTCGCCGCTGTAGCGCTCGTCTGCCAGCCACTTGCCCTCGGACCCCCAGTAAATGTCTTCTTCCGGTTCCCAGACGTCCTCCCGCCCGCCGCCGAAACCGAAGGTCTTGAGTCCCATGGACTCCAGCGCCACGTTGCCGGCCAGGATCATGAGGTCCGCCCAGGAGAGTTTGCGGCCGTACTTCTGCTTGATGGGCCAAAGCAGCCTGCGGGCCTTGTCGAGGTTCACATTGTCCGGCCAGCTGTTGAGGGGTGCGAAGCGCTGGCTGCCATGCCCAGCACCGCCCCGACCATCGGAGATGCGGTACGTGCCTGCGCTGTGCCACGCCATGCGGACGAAGAACGGCCCGTAGTGGCCGAAGTCCGCCGGCCACCAGTCCTGTGAGTCGGTCATCAGCGCCGCAAGATCCTTCTTCACGGCATTCAGGTCGAGGCTCTTGAACTCCTCGGCGTAGTTGAACCCCTCGCCCATGGGGTTGGACAGCGGGGAGTGCTGGTGCAGGATATTCAGCTTCAGTTGATTGGGCCACCAGTCTGCGTTCGATCGGGATCCGGCGACGGTGCTCGTGCGGGCGCCGCCCGTTACCGGGCACTTGGATTCGGTCGACATGGTTCTCTCCTTTGGCTGTTTTAAGCCGACTACTCGGTCCAATTTCGGACTTGGCACTCATCGATCAAATTTCTCTCGGGTGTCCTCCTGGTGAGCTTGCTCTTTTTAGCCATGGGTCTTCTCCTTCAGGGCGGCCGAGGGACTGCCGCGTCGGCCTGGGTTGTCCGATGCCGGGGACCGCTTCTGCGGGGGCTCCGGAATCGTCTTGTGGGAGCAGTCAGAGCATCGGCCGTAGAACTCCACGGTGTGACGGTTCACCTGGTGGCCGGTGCCTCTTTGGATCACCTTCTCGAGTTCGACCCTCGGGGCGAGGGGGAGGTCGTAGATTTTGTGGCAGGCATCGCAGATGAAATGGTAGTGCCGCTCCGTCTTGAGGAGCCCGAAGCGGGCCTCGCTGGTGCCGAAGGGCAGTTCGCAGAGGATGCCCTCCGACACCAGGGTCCTCAGGGTGCGATACACCGTGGCCAGGCTGACCCGCGGATGCGTCTGCCGAGCTGGACGTGGATCCAGTCCACGGTGGGGTGGATGGGATTCTCCGCGAGGAGTGACAGGATCGTCTCTCGGTATAGGAAGGGTCTTGCCATGGCCGCCTTTCAATTAACAATAATAATAGTCATTATCGTTAATTGGAATTAATATAGGTCCCTTTTGCCCGGAATGCAAGCCGCAGGTACGGGTTTGACTTGCGGGTAGATGGTTCCACGAAAAAGCGTATACTTTCACGGGCCCGTGGGGCGCCATTTGGCCAACCCCGGCCATCGGCCCGCCGGTGACGGAGGCATTCGAATGATCCGCTTTGAGGAGTTTCTCATCGAGGAGTGGAAGCCCGCTCTGGGGTGCACGGAACCGGCCTCCATCGCCTACGCCGCCGCCTTGGCCGCGGCCCAGTCCGACGGCCCCGTCCGTTCCGTTCACCTGCGGTGCGACCCCAGGATCTACAAAAACTGCTACGCCGTGGGAATCCCCTACTCCGAACACAAGGTCGGCATCCTCTGGGCGCTGGCCATCGGGAGCCTCCTGCCCGACCCCTCCGCGAAGCTCGAGGTGTTCCGGCAGATCGACCCCGCCATCCTTTCCGAGGCGGGCCGCCTCATCGAGGAGAACGCGGTGACCGTGGAGGTGGACGCCTCCCAGCAGCACCTCATGGCGGACTGTTCGGTCACCCGCATGGGCGGGTCGGGGCACGCGCGTATCGAAAGAGATCACACCCGACTGGTCCGGCTCGAAAGGGACGGGAAGCCCGTCCCCCTTCCCGGGCAGGGCGGGACGGAAGCCACCTCCGGGGTCCCTCCTGCTCCCAAGATTCCCATGCGCGAGGCGCTGGCCGGGCTGCGCTTCGAAGACCTCCTGGACATGGCTCGATCCATCACCCCTTCTGACCAGGAGACCCTTCGCAAGGGCGCCGAGATGAACATCGCCATCGCCCGCCACGGGCTGACCCTCTTCCCGGGGCCCTTCATGGACCTCATCGGCATGGATGCCATGACGCGCATCAGCCGGCTGGTGAGCGCGGGGGTCTACGCGCGCATGTCCGGGGAGGACTTCGTGGTCATGTCCCTGGCCGGTTCGGGGAACAAGGGGATCGTGACCGCCGTACCCATCGTGCTGTGGGGCCGCGAGATCGGCGCCGACCCCCGCCGGATCGACGAGGCCCTGGCGCTCGCCTGCCTCTTCGCATCCGCCACGACCTTCCATCTGGGGACCCTCTCCGCGGCCTGCGGCTGCTCCAACGCCGCCGGCGTGGGCCTGGCCGCCGGCCTGGTCCTCCTGCAGGGCGGCGACCTGCCCGCCATCTCGCTGGCCGTGAACAACATCGTCGGCAACGTCACGGGCATGATCTGCGACGGGGCCAAGATCGGATGCGCGCTGAAGACCATGACCTCCGTGGACGCCGCCTTCCGGGCAGCCTCCCTGGCCATGAGCGGCATGGGCATCCCGGAGACGGACGGGATCGTGGGCGGGAGCGGCATGGAATCCCTCGCCAACCTGGGCAAGATCGCCAGCCTCGGCATGGCCGCCATGGACGGGCAGATCCTCCAGATCATGCAGGACAAGTTGCGGCGGGGGGACAGCTGAACCTTGGCCGTTGAAGTCCTTGTCGCACTAGCAGGCTGCTGAACCCCACCTTAAGGCAAGTAGAAAACCGCAAGGATTTCCCGGGAAGGTTGAGCGTAAGTGGCCTTCAAGGCGGCGCAATCCGTTTGACGCGTTGGCGGATTGAATCCTTCAAAGCGAGCCTTTCTTATGGTCGTGTGCCATACCCAAGCCGGGCCCGGCCTTTTGCTGGAGGAGCTCTTGGACATCATCGGCGAGATCTCCCAAATTGGGCGCCGAACTGGATCACATCCTGTCGGACCTCCTGAAACTCGCGTGCCGGACCAACGCCGCGGAGGTCGGGATCATCGCGCTCGTGGACGCAAGCACGGGCGACCTGGTCGTCAGGCACACCTTCGGGACCGCCTTCAAAGAACTGGCCGTCGGCGCCCGTCTGCCGAAGGGTGTGGGCATCGCGGGCTGGGCCATCGCCAACCGGAAGTCCGCCCTGGTCGCCGATGTGGCGTCCGACGCCCGGTTCGCCTTCCACGGAAGGAAGGACATCGACTTCATCCCGCGCGACATGGTCTGCGTGCCGCTCATCGCCGGGGATCGCGCCATCGGGGTGTCCGTGCTCTTCAATAAGAGGCTCGGCGCCTTCACCGAGGCGGATGCCCAGCTCATGGAATCGGTGGGGTTGTTGGCCGCTAGCGCCATTGAAAATTCCAGGCTTTACGAGGCTGAACATCGGGACAGGCGGCTCGCCCAAACGCTCTCGTCCTTCAGCATGGCCATCACGCAATCCCTGGATGTGGACGTGGTGCTGAGGGTCCTCCTCGACTACCTGGGCCGGCTCGTCTCGTACGACAAGGCCGCGGCCATGCTCGTCGAGTGGGGCACCCGGTTCGCCGTCCGCGCCCTCCGCGGCAACAACGGCTCGTCGATCCTCGACACGGAATCACCGGTCACCTTCGACACGAACGGCGTCCCCGTCCTCCGCGAATTGGTGGACGAGCAACGGGGAAGGGTCGTCGAGGACATCCGCTCGGACCCGGCATGGGCGGGATATCCGGGTGCAGACGGCACCCGGAGCTGGATGGGGGTCCCCCTGGTGGCCAGCGGCCGGGTCTTTGGCATGTACTCTCTGGGGAAAAGCGAGCCGGGCTATTATCGGGAGGAACACCTGGAACTCGCGCGCACCTTGGCCTCTCAGGCCTCGGCCGCCATCCAGAGCGCATGGCTCTTCGAGAAGGTGGGCGAGGGGCGGGCCCGTCTCCAGTCCCTGTCCAGGCAGCTCGTGAGAATCCAGGAAAGCGAGCGCCGGGCCGTCTCCAGGGAGCTTCATGACGAGGCGGGCCAGTCCCTGACGTCCCTGAAGGTGGACCTGCACCTCCTGGAGGCGAAGGTGGGCAACCCGGAGGCGGTCAGGGCCGGGATCTCCGATCTTCAGAAGAAGGTGGACGGGGTGATGGTGGGCCTCCACCGGCTGGCTACGAACCTCCGCCCGGCGAGCCTGGACCACGTGGGTTTGTCCGCCGCCGTCCAACAGATGGTGGAAGCCATCAACCTGCGGGGGGGACCGAAGGTGGATTTTGAGGCGGGAAGACTGGGGGCGGAAAGGCTCCCCGAGTTCACGGAGACGGCGCTCTTCCGCATCGCGCAGGAGGCCCTCGGCAACGCCGTTCAGCACTCCCGCGCGGCCCGCGTGTCGGTCCTCCTGGAGCGCCGCGAAGGTCGGGTCGTGGTCGTCGTCGAGGACGACGGCGTCGGGTTCGATCCCGTCCTGGCGCTCCACAGCGGGCGCCTCGGCCTCCTGGGCATGAGGGAGCGGGCCGAGATGCTCGGAGGGTCGCTGGTGGTGGAAAGCTCAGAGGGCAAGGGGACAACGATCGTCGCGGAGGTGCCGGATGCCGATCCGGATCTTGCTCGCTGACGACCACGGAGTGCTGAGGGCGGGGCTCAAGGCCCTGCTGGACTCCGACGAGGAGTTCCACGTGGTGGCCGAAGCCTGGGAGGGAGACCAGGTCCTCCGGCTCGCCGCCAAGCTGCAGCCGGATATCGTGCTCCTCGACCTCAACATGCCCGGCCCGGGCAACATCGAGGTCACCCGGAGGATCGTCGAGACGGCGCCCAACTCCAAGGTGCTCATCCTCACGGCCCATGAGGAAAATGGCACGGTGCGGGAGGTGCTCAAGGCCGGCGCCTCGGGGTACATCATCAAGCGCGCCGTGGAGTCCGAACTGCTGAACGCGATCCGGGCCGTCCAGAGGGGCGAGGTCTACGTGCACCCCTTCATGATGCGCGCCCTCCTCGACCCCCCGGTCCAGAAGCCCGCTCCCGAGAAGAAGCGGAGCGAGACACCGCTCACCCCCCGTGAGGTGGAGGTGCTCAGGCTCATCGCGCGGGGCTATACCAACCGCCAGATCGGTGAGACCTTGAAGCTGAGCGTCCGCACCGTCGAGAGCCACCGTGCGAACCTCATGGGCAAGCTCGATCTCCAGACCCGGGTCCAGCTCGTACGCTACGCCACCGAACACAAGCTTCTCGAATAGCACTCCGACGGCTCGCGGTAGCTGGACCCTGGACGAGCCTCCGGGGTCCGTCCGCCAGCATTTTATGATGGCGACTTGTCGATTTCATCCCCCCGCTTCGATGCGGTCCCCATGCCTCGGAGAGCGGAGGGGTAGTTTCTACGCACATCCATGCCCGCCCCGGGTAGAAAGTGCTCTTCCTTGAATAGAATCCAGGAACTACATTTGGGTCTGGAGGTCCGTGATGCTTTGGACAATCGTGGTCATTCTTCTCGTGTTGTGGCTGCTCGGCATGGTTTCTTCCTACACCTTAGGCGGCCTGATTCACATTCTTCTGGTCGTGGCGGTCATCGTTCTGATTGTCAGGCTCGTCTCCGGACGACGCGTCCTCTAGCGGGATGCGGTCCTCACAGGGGCAAGCAGAGGCGATGTCCCAAGCCTTACCGAACGGCGGCGGGATAAATCACTCACCTCGAGGTGGCTCCGGGTGGCCGGCCTCTCGGCCCGCGACCGGTGTTCGGTAGAAGGAGACTCAATGAGCGCACTCAAGATCGTCGCGATTTTGCTGCTCGCCGCCGGCATTCTGGGGCTTGCGTACGGCGGGTTCACTTACACCAAGACGACCCACGAAGCCAAGCTCGGCCCATTGGAGCTTTCGGTCAAGGACAAGGAGACGGTCAACATCCCCGTGTGGGCAGGTGTCGGTGCGATAGTGATCGGCGGCGTCCTGCTCTTCGTGAGCACCAAGAAGTAGCAGACGGATCAAAAGCACGATTGACCTCTCGTAGACTGCTGAGAATGGCGGCAGGCTCTAAGGACCCTTTCGGCCGCCTGCGGAGTGTTCGAGCTCTGCGACCCACCCTGTAATCACGAACCGTCCGATGTACTCCGTAGTCTGTACGGACTCGCCGGGCGACCTCCGCATTTTCCCAACCTCCCGATGCGCGTCCCCATCCGTAGCCCCCGCGCTGATTCGAAGGACGGCTGGAGGTTAGATTGAAATTGGACCAGGGAGCATCCAATCCACCCTGCCGAGCTGCTGGGCCGGCCGCCGGGTGGAGAGAGGAGAAATGACAGCCATGAGTGCCAGGACCGTCCGCCCCATCCCCGAGGACACGGTGTCTGCAGGCAAGGCCCACTTCAAGAAGGGCACCTTCTACCGAAATGTGGGCGACCAACTGGGAGACATTTGCAAGGAATGCGACACCGATCCCGGTCGCAGCGCCTCCGAGCCGCACGTGACCATACCGCTCCTGTTCCTCATCACGGTCTTTCAGTACCTGGAAAACCTGTCCGACTCGCAGGCCACCGCCGCCGTGCTGAACCGGGTGGATTGGAAGTACGCGCTGCACCTCCCTCTCGTCAGCCTGGGGTTCGAGCAGAACGAACTCGATGAATACCACCAACAGCTGATCGCGGATCCGACGGTCTTCCAGTGTTTGAACGGTCTGCTGGAACGGGTCCGCAACCTGTACGATTCGCATCCCAAAGACCTCAAGAAAGTGGACACGGCCTCCATGCTGGACGCCGTCCATACGCTCAACCGCTTCTCCCAGATGGTGAGGGCCATGCGCCTCGCGCTGGACGAACTCGCGATCTATCACCCGGACTGGCTCAAGAGGACGGTGCTCCCGCACTGGTTCCAGCGCTATGCCAGGAATGGAGCGGACGGCAAAGCCCCAGAGACTTTGCAGAAGAGGGAGGCGCTCGCGTTGGCGGTGGGTGAGGACGGCTTCTTTCTGCTGGACGCCCTGGAGATGAAGGACGCACCCCCCGAAGCCTCCAACCTTCCCGAGGTCGAGTATTTTCGCCACGTCTGGAACCGGCAGTTTGAGAGGGTCGAAGGCCAGGTCCAGTGGCGCGCTTCAAAGAACGGCGAAACCACTTAGCAATCACTTAACATTACAGGAGAAACTGCGATGAAATACTCGAAAGTCCTTGGCCTCTCGACTCTGATCGTGGCTGCCACCGCCCTGATGGTGACGGGCCTGGCCTTCCGCGCATCCGACACGGACGACCGCATCGAATCCTCGGCGAAAGCCTCCTACATCTTCCAGACCTACCTCAGGGGAGACGACATCAAGATCGAATCCAAGGCCGGCGCCGTCACGCTGACGGGCACGGTCGCCTCGCCTTCGCACAAGTTCATGGCTCAGGAGACCGTGGCGGACCTCCCGGGGGTCACGGGCGTGGACAACAGGCTGACGCTGACGGGCGAGCCTGCCACCCAGAACTCCGATCTCTGGATTTGGGACAAGGTCAAGACCACGCTCCTGTTCCATCGCAGCGTGAGCGCCGCCAATACCGAAGTCAGCGTCAAGGACGGCATCGTGACCCTCAGAGGCGTTGCCGCGAGCGGTGCCGAAAAGGAACTGGCCACCGAATATGTCAAGGACGTGGACGGCGTCAAGGGCGTGGACAACCAGATGACGCTCTCGTCTGTCCCGGAAACCTCGTCCAGGACCGCCGGCGAAAAGATCGATGACGCCTCCATCACCACCCAGGTCAAGCTGGCGCTGCTGTTCCACAAGTCCACCAGCGCCATTGAAACCAAGATCGAAACGAGGCACGGCGTCATCACGGTGCGGGGCAAGGCGAAGAACGCCGCCGAAAAGCAATTGGTCACCAAGATCGCCGAAGACATCCACGGCGTGGTCGGGGTCCAGAACGAAATGACCGTCGAGAGCAGCAATTCCTAGAAAAGGAGAAATGCGATGAACAGGAATGCTTCGAACGTACTGGTGGGATTACTCCTGGGTGCCGTGGCGGGCGGAGTGACGGCCCTGCTTTTGGCGCCGGCCTCCGGATCGGACACGCGGAAGAAGATCAAAGACACCCTGCGCAGAGGCAAAGAGAGGATCTTCGACGAGGTGGACGAGGCTAAAGACTTCGCTCAGACCCATAAGGAGGCTCTGAAAGAAGCCGTCATCGGGGGCAAGGAGGCCTATCTGAAGGCCATGAAGAAAGGCCCCGCCGAAGCCACCACCTGATCGGCCGAGAAGACTCTATGGGAGATCGGGCCGGAATCTCTCCGGCCCGATCCCCCAACGCCTAGGAGAATGACCCATGTGCAGGCATATGGAGGGCCGGGCCGATGGCTCCGAAAAACAATCGGGCCGGGAAGCCAAGAGAGAGGTCATGGACTCGCTCAGCGACATCGCAGAGGGTCTGGAGCTCTCCGCGAAGCTGCAGCTCCTTGCGGACGGTCACTGGAAGGAATGTGATCATCCTGGCCGGCTTCCGCTTCAGGGCATCCTCGAAGACTGCGCGCATAGGATCGTCACCGAGGCCAGGCGCCGCCGCGCGGAGCTTGAGGCGAGGGGAAGCGTCCATTTCGGATCCGTGGTGATCGAGGAAAGCACCGATTCCGATGGATCGCTCCCGGTGACTGCCCATCCACGGGGCGGCCTGCCATTCATGGCATACCCTCCTCAGGACCCTGCAGAACATTTTCAATACGGAGCCTTACCCGTGGTCAGTTCAAGGAAAACCGAGCTATCTCCCTTCATGGCCTTGCGGCGAATCTACGGTGCCGTGATGACGAGGTCCATGCGGGGAAGACCGAAGTGGTCTACCAGGCAAGGAGGTTGATGAGATCATGCTTATTCATGTGGTATTGGTTCTAATCGTGGTGGGCGTCCTCCTGTGGCTCATCAACAGTTTCATTCCCATGGCGCGCCCCATCAAGTCGATTCTGAATGCCGTCGTGGTCATCGTCGTGATCCTGTGGCTCCTGAGCGTTTTTGGGCTGATCGGCCCCTTGCCAGGAGTTCTCCACATCGGAAGATGACAGCTCGAAATGGTGCCGCGTCGGGAGGGAATCCCACAATGGGCCTGACGCTTCTGCGGTTCATGCGGGTGGCAAAGGCGGGTCCGATCGCCATTTTCGGGGCCTTGCTGGCCTCGCTGCCGCTCGCGGCGGCCACGATTCCGGTAATTTTCCCCGAGGGCTCCATCCACGGATTCCTCGTCCTGCGAACCCCCGAGGGCAAACTCATAGCCCAGGGTGACCTCCTGGAGATCGCGCGGGGCGCAGAGATCCAGAGGACCACGGTGTTCCGGTTCAAGGATGGGTCTCTGTTCGAGGAGACGGCAGTCTTCTCCCAGCAGGGGGTCTATACGCTTCTGAGCTACCGGCTGGAGCAGAGCGGCCCGGCGTTCGCGGAGGACACCAGGATCTCGCTGGAGCGAGCAACCGGGAAGTACCGCGTGGAGACCAAAATCCACAAGGATAGTTCTTTGAAGGTTCTCGAAGGCACGCTCGACTTGCCCCCCGATGTCTACAACGGCATGATCCCCACCGTGGTGAAGGACCTCCACAAGGGAGCTGGCGAGACGGTCCATTTCGTCGCCTTCACGCCCGAACCTCGGATGATCCAACTGGAGATCGCGCCCGCGGGCGGGCAGACCTTCATGGTCGGCGAGGTGGCCATGACGGCCGTCCACTACGTGCTGAAGCCCCGGCTCGGGACATGGCTCAAGATCTTCGCCACGCTGCTCGGCCGGGTGCCCAAAGACGCCCACGCCTGGATCCTTGACGCCGACGTACCGGCGTTCGTGGGCTTCGAGGGGCAGCTCTATCCCTCGGATCCGGTCTGGCGGATCGACCTGGTGAGCCCCACGCGACCTTAGTTTAAGTGGCCACTTTTCCGGCCCGTCTCGCCCCGTAGGAGGAGAACCCCATGTTAATGACCGTATTGATCGTCGTCGTGATCTTGGCACTGCTCGGTGCTCTGCCCACCTGGCCTCACAGCCGAAACTGGGGATATTACCCGAGCGGTGGGCTGGGCTTGGTCGTGATCGTCCTCATCGTCCTGCTGCTGATGAACCGAGTGTAGGGCCTAGGGAATGGAATAGCCATGCGGTTGCCGATGGTCTCCTGCTTCAGAGCCGGCGGTTGCCTATTCGTTGCATCTTTCTGGCTCCTGCTCCTATTTTTGTTTCCCACTGCGGTGGCGGCGGACTCGCCCGGAGACGAGTTTCTCACGGGCTATGTTGTCTCGGTGTTAGAGCGGGACCTGAACTGGAACAGGTAAGGGGCCGAAAAAATGGCGATCAAGACATTGTTGGTCTATCCCGAAATACCCCCCACGTACTGGAGCTTGAAGTACGCCCTTCCCTTCATCGGGAAGCGGGCGGTCTTCCCCCCGCTCGGCCTCATGACCGTGGCGGCCATGCTCCCCGACGACTTCGACGTGACGCTGGTCGACATGAACGTCGAGCCTCTGCGGGAATCGGCCATCGCCGGCGCGGACCTCATCATCACTTCCTCCATGATCGTCCAGAAGGACTCCCTCGAGAAGGTCATCGGCCTGTGCAAGAAACACGGGAAAACGGTCGTGGCGGGCGGACCCTATCCCACCAGCATGAACGCGCAAATCCCCGGCGTGGACCACTTCGTCCTGAACGAGGCCGAGGTCACCCTCCCCGCGTTCCTCGAAGATTACCGGAATGGCTGCGCAAAGCCTGTATACTCCGACACGGCCAAACCCGATCTCTCCCTTACGCCGGCGCCCCGCTTCGACCTCATCCGAAAGAGCCGATACTCCACCATGGCCCTCCAGTACTCCCGCGGGTGCCCGCACAACTGCGAGTTCTGCGACATCATCGAGATGTTCGGCCGCGTGCCCCGCACCAAGACCCCCGCCCAGTTCCTGCAGGAGATGGACCTCCTGTACGAAGAGGGCTGGAGGGGCTCCCTCTTCGTGGTGGACGACAACTTCATCGGAAACAGGAGAGAGGTCAAGAAGCTGCTCCCCGAAATCGCCTCGTGGCAGCAGGAGAGGAACTACCCCTTCAACCTGTTCACCGAGGCCACCCTCGTTCTGGCCGAGGACGAACAGCTCATGGACCAGATGGTCCTCGCGGGCTTCAACATGGTCTTCGTGGGCATCGAAACCCCGGACCGCGAGACCCTGGCGGTCACCGGCAAGACGCAGAACCTCAGGGGCGACATGCTCCAGAGCGTCCGCGCCATACAGGCCAAGGGCATGGAGGTTTCGGCCGGTTTCATCCTGGGCTTCGACGGGGACAAGGACGACATCTTCGACCGCCAGATCCGGTTCATCCAGGACGCCGCCATCCCCACGGCCATGGTGGGAGTCCTGACCGCCCTGCCCAATACCCAGCTCTACAGAAGGCTCTACGGCGCAGGGCCGGATCACGCAGGACTCCGTGGGCGGAAACACCCACGACCTCAGGCTCAACTTCGTCCCCACCATGGACCTCGAGAAGCTCTTCGCGGGATACAAGAGGGTCATCGCCACGATCTACAAGCCCGACCGCTACTTCGACCGCTGCCTCCGCCTGCTGAAGAACACGAAGAAACACACGACCAGCGCCCGGAGGGTCGGGAGCACGGAGCTGAGGGCCTTCACGCTCTCCCTCCTCCTCCAGACCTTTTCCTCCTACAGCTGGCCCTACTGGAAGTTCATGGTCCGGGGCTTTCTCGCCAAGCCCAGCATGCTCGCCGAAACGGTGACCATGGCCGTGAAGGGGCATCACTTCTTCAAGATGACACAGCGCTTCCTGGAGCTGGAGCAATTTCAAAAATGCCCTGGATTCCGTCGCGCGGGCCTTCCCCGAGAAGGCCGACGGGCCTTTCCGTGCCCGACCTCAGGCTGAAGGTCGCGGAACTGGAGGCCTACCGGGATCGCGTCCTGGCCGAGATGCGCGCCCGATACCGAAAGATCCACAAGGACTTTCGCGTCTACGCCGATGACGCCCTCGCGAGCTTCAAGTCCACCTTGGACGAACTCATCGCCAAGATCGCGGCACAAGGCACGCCTTCGCCGTCTTATTAGTCCACGAAACCTGGAAGCCACATCGGACCGCTCGTGGTCGCGGGGACATGGTGCCTCACCTCGGAGGTGCTGCGGCTTCCGTGCGTCGGGAGCAACACGAAGTCTTCATGTTCCGCAGGGGATGGTCCCTCATCCTTGATGTTGCTGCGATAGGGGATACAACCTCGAGTGGAGATTCCCTGAAGAGAGCCCGGGGATCCCTTGCGGCGGCGGCAACGATCATTGGGTCGGCCGCCATGACGGCCGATGGGCCCATAGTCACGGACAAGGATCGGGAGGCCCGTCAAGATCGCGCGAGGCGCCGCGCCAGAATGTCGATGCCGCAATAACGGGGCAATGGTCCCTTGACAATGGGAGGGTAGCTTGAGGCTTGGATAGGAGCGACCGTGGAGAACCTCACCCTCGAACGGCTTCTGGCCAGGCACGCCCCCCACTTTCTCGAACGAGTTCCCCATCTTATGCGCCCCTGGCTTCTGGCCTTCGGCGAGCGCCTGTTCCACTTGCGCGAGGTGCGCGAGTTTCTTACAAAACACTCCGAGGCGCGGAGTACAGAGCTTCTGGACGAGATCTTCGATCGCCTCGACGTGGGCCATTCCATCGCCCTGCGCGACCGAATGCGCATCCCGGCCGAGGGAAAGCTCATCGTGGTGGCCAACCATCCCCTCGGGGGGCTCGACGGCCTGGCTGTCCTTCGCGCGATGCTCGAAGTGCGGCCCGATGTGAGGGTCGTGGCCAACGAACTCCTCGCAGAGCTGCCGGGCCTCTCCGAGCTTTTCACCCCTTACGGCGTCTTCTCCCGTCGCCCCCAGAAGGAACGGCTGGCCGCCATCGGGGAGGCTCTGGACCGCGGCGAGGCGGTCATCTTCTTCCCCGCCGCCGAAGTGGCCCGCCCCTCCTGGCACGGGATCCGGGAGCGGCGGTGGCGGCGCGGGGCCGTCCGTTTCGCCGGAAACCACGGCGCCCCCATCCTCCCCGTCTGGGTGAAAGCCCGGAACTCCTTCTGGTTCTATCTCGCCTCCCTCATCAGCGCGTCGGCCTCCATGCTCCTGCTGCCCCACGAGATGTTCAACAAGCGGGGCAGGACCATCGTCCTCAAGGTGGGAGATCCCATCCCGGCGTCGGCCTTCACCGGGGCGACCGTCCAGCCGGGCGCCCTCACGAAGCTCCTACAGAAACATGCGGTCCGCGTGGGCAAAGGCAAGAAGGGGCCCTTCAAGACGGAGAGCACCATCGTTCATCCCGTGGACCGCCGTCTCCTGCGCGCGGAGCTGAAGCAGGCCGAAGTCCTCGGTGTGACGGGTGATGGGAAGCGCATCCTCCTGATGGACGGGACTCGGAGGGACGTCCTTCGGGAAGTGGCCCGTCTCCGGGAGCTGACCTTCCGCAGCGTGGGAGAGGGGACGGGGGCCCGTCTGGACCTGGACGCCTACGACCGCCACTACAAACACCTGGTCATCTGGGACGAGGCGGCGCTGGAGATCACCGGGGCCTATCGCCTGGGCGTCGCCGGACCCATCTTGAAAGAACGGGGCAAGGACGGCCTCTACAGCGCCTCCCTCTTCGAGTACGGCCCGGCCTTCGAGACCCTCCTCCCAAGGTCCGCGGAACTCGGGCGGAGCTTTGTCCAGCAGCGCTACTGGAACAGCCGGGCCCTCGACCAGCTATGGCAGGGCATCGGTGCCTTCCTCCTGTCCAGGCCTGATATCCGCTACCTCTTCGGGTGCGTGAGCATCAGCGGGGCCTACCCCGAACCGGCCAAGGAACTCCTCGTACACTTCTTCCGAACATGGTTCGGGGAGGCGGGCGGAGGTGCGAGGGCCCGGAACCCCTTCATCTTGAGCAAGGCCCGGGAGCAGGACCTGCGGGCTCTTCTTCCGGGAGAGCACTACCGCGAGGAGCTTCGGCGGCTCAAATCGGCGCTCAAGATATACGGGCGCGCCATTCCCACCCTCTTCAAGCAGTATGCCGAGCTCTGCGAGCCGGGGGGGACGAGATTCCTCGATTTCGGTGTGGATCCCGATTTCGGCCACTGCGTAGACGGGTTCATCCTCGTGGACGTGACCCAGATTACCTCGGAGAAGCGGGAGCGCTACATCGAGCGGGTCCACTCTCCCCGGGAGGTGGCTTCTTGACGGCCCGGGGGGGCGCGGGGAAATGGGAGGGCAAGCGCCCCGTGGACGTCCTCGTCCTCTCGGACATCCACCTGGGCACCGTGGGGTGCCACGCCACGGAGCTCCTCCATTACCTCAAGAGCGTCCAGCCCGGGACCCTCGTCCTCAACGGCGACATCATCGACTGCTGGCAGTTCACCAAGTGGTACTGGCCGAAGGCTCACATGAAGGTGGTGAAGCGCATCCTCAAGCTTCTCTCCCAGGGAGTGCCCGTCTACTACGTCACGGGCAACCACGACGACATGCTCCGGAAGTTCGCCGAACAGGACCTGGGGAACTTCCACCTGGTCAACAAGGTGGTCCTCGACCTGGACGGCAAGCGCGCGTGGGTGTTTCACGGGGACATCTTCGACGTGGTCAATACGCACTCCCGCTGGCTGGCCAGGCTCGGGGGCGTGGGCTACGACCTGCTCATCCTCATCAACCGGTTCGTGAACTGGCTCTCCGAGCTGTCGGGCCACGGCAGGATCTCCCTCTCCAAGCGCATCAAGGACGGGGTCAAGAGCGCCGTGAGCTTCGTCGGGGACTTCGAACGGACGGCGGCCACCATGGCCATCGAGGAGGGCTACGACTACGTGGTCTGCGGCCACATCCACCAGCCCGCCATGCGCGAGATCGCGGGCGACGGCGGACGGGTGATGTACCTCAACTCGGGAGACTGGATCGAAAACCTCACGGCTCTCGAGTACCACGAGGGCCGGTGGAGCCTCTTCAGCTACCGCGAGCACGAGGCGGAACTCGAGAGGGCAAACCCGCTCCAAGAACCCGACGAGGAGCCCACGGATCAAACAATGCATGCCTCACTGCTCACCGCCACGTTGAAGTTCGTCCGTCCCGCGCGCCATCTGCCTGTCGTTTCAGGCGACGGCTGACGGGAGAAGTCAAAGGAAATCCATGGCAAGAATATTCTACAGCCTGGCGGGGGAAGGGCGGGGGCACGCCACGCGGGTCCGCGCACTCGTCGAGAACCTGCGGCTAAACCACGAGGTGACGATTTTCACCTTCGGGGACGCCTACGCCCTCCTCAAGCCGGTCTATCGCGACTCCAACGTCAAGGTCAGGCCCATCCGCGGCCCCCGGTTCGTGTACCGCGAGCTGGCACTGGACTACTTCCGCACCGGTATGAGCGGAGTGAGATTTGCCACGAGCGTCCTCCCTGAGATGGTGGACCTTCTCAGCGCGCGCATCCGCCGCGAGAAGCCCGACCTCGTCATCACCGATTTGGAGCCCGCCCTGCCCCGCGCCGCGCAGCGCTGCGGCGTCCCCTTCGTGAGCCTGAACCACCAGCACTTTCTTGTGGTGAACGACCTCTCCTCCCTGCCCGCCCGGCTCCGATGGTACGGAGAATTTCTGGGCTCGGTCGTCAGAATCTTCTACCAGGGGCAGGTCAAGACCATCGTCTCGTCCTTCTTCGCCCCCCCGCTCAAGCCGGGGTACGAGGACAAGGCCGTCCAGGTGGGTGTCCTCCTTCGCCCCGAGGTCCTCTTTACGACCCCATACTCGGGCGGATACTTCGTGGCCTACCTGCGGAGATTCGTCGGGCAGGGTGTCCTGGACGCGCTCAAGGCATGCCCCCAGAAGGTCATGGTCTACGGCCTCGGCGAGAGGGCTCCGGAGGCCAATCTCATCTTCAGGCGGGTGAGCACCGAAGGGTTCCTGGAGGACCTCGCAGGATGTGAGGCCCTCTTTTCAACGGCGGGCAACCAGATCGTCGGCGAAGCGCTGTACCTCGAAAAGCCGGTCCTGGCCGTACCCGAACCGGGCAATTTCGAGCAACGCATCAACGCTCATTTTCTCAGAGAGAGCGGCGCGGGTGACTGTGCTTCCGCCGATCTCCTCACCCCAGCCCGGATGCGAGGGTTTCTTGACCGCCTCGATCTCTTCCGCGCCGCCATACGCCCCGAGGCTGTCAACGGCACGCCCGCCACCCTCAGGGCGATTCAGCCTTTTCTCGCCTAGCTCAAACCCTCCTTTAACATCCAGCCGCCAATCCCCGCCCGGATCTCCTGTCCGCACCAGGCACGCCTCCTTGACAAGAGCCTGACCCCGGTGGCATAAACTGTCTCCGTTGACCATCTGTTTCTCAACAGGCTCGTCCCGCCAAGTTTTGCGTACCTCGCTTAACTCGTGCCCAGACTTTAGGAGGAGGATTTGCGCATGCGAATGAGAACGGGGCTCGTCCTGATCTGCCTGCTCGTGGTCGCGTCGGCCTTGGCCACATACGCGGCGGAGGGCCCGCAGGCTTCCGCCGCAACGACCCGCGATGCCAGGGGCGTGTGGTTCGTCACCGGCTCCTCCCTGGCGGAATTGTACGACGGCATGGGCTACGCCGTGGCCACGGACCGGCTATGGCAGTGCGAGCTCTACTACCGGTCCGCCACGGGCCGCCTCTCAGAGCTTCTTGGTCCCAGCCAGCTCGAAACCGACATGTTCATGAGCACCATCGGATACACCCCGAAGGAGTTGAAAAAGGGATTCAAGTCGCTGAGCGCCGACGGCCAGACCATGGTCACGTCCTTCATCACCGGGTACAACCGCAGGGTGGACGAGGTTCGCGCCAACCCCACCCTCGTCCCCTTCGAATTCGTCGCCTTGAGCGCCCAGATGCACGCCACGGTGCTTCCTTCCAAGTGGACCGAATACGACGTGCTGGCCTGGCTCGCGCTCCTCCAGCGGGAGTTCGACCCCGAGGCCCTGGAGCAGGGACAACTCGTCAACGCCTACCTGGCTCAGGCCCTCCAGGCCCAGTACGGGCAGCAGGGCCTCGCCATGTTCCAGGACCTGAGGTGGATCAACGACCCGGAGGCGCTGACCTACATCCCGCCCTCGGGCAATGCGCCGGAGCAGGGCCCGGAGGATCCCACCGTGGCCCTGGCGCGCCTGGAGAAGCACCTCGCCACCCTTCCCGATATGAGCAAGGCGGCCAAAGACGTCTCGTCGGTTCTCGACGATGTCATCAACAACCTCAAACGGATCAACGCCTGGGCGCCCATGGGGAGCTACGCCTGGACCGTCTCGGGGACCAAAACGGCCTCGGGCCACCCCATCCTCTATTCGGGGCCCCAGATGGGCTTCACGGTCCCCTCCATCGTGACCGAGGGCTCCCTTCGCGGCGGAGGCCTGGACATCTCGGGCATGACGGTGCCGGGCATTCCCGGCATCATCATCGGCCGCACGCCCCACCACGCCTGGTCCATGCAGGTGGGCCACGCCCACACGCTGGACTACTACGTCGAGAGCCCCCTTTCGGTGAAAAAGCACCACAAGGTGGTCATCCATGTGGCTGGCGGTGATGATGTGACGTTCTGGGCCTACCGGACGAGCCGGGGGCCCGTCATCAACCCCATGCCCCTGGACTTGAAGAACCTCACCGGCACCATCGTCGTGTGGGCTTACGCCCACTGGGGTTACGAATTCCAGGCCGTGCAGGCCTTCCTCGATCTGGCCCGCGCCCAGAGCGTGGCCCAGTTCGGCGCCGGCATCGAGGAAGTGGCGGTGAGCCAGCACTTCTGCTACGCGGACCGGGACGGCAACATCGCCTACTGGATGTCGGGGCGGGATCCCGTCCGCAAGACCACTTCCGATTACGATCCCCGCCTGCCGCTGGCCGGGGACAACAAGCACGATTGGCCCAAACCCGTGACCCTCAAGCCGCGCTCCCACGCCGAGAACCCCGTCCAGGGCTACTTCGGCGGCTGGAACAACAAGTCCAACGCCGGCTATATGAATGCGCCCCAGAATCTCGGGTACGGCTTCGGCCCCTTCGCGCGCGCCCACGTGGTGGACGACTACCTGAAGACTCACAATAGTCTGACCTTCGAACAGGTCCGCGACCTGGCCCTGAACATCGCCACCACCGACAGTTCCTTCGGTCCCCGTGGGGGAGTGCCGTGGAGCAAGGTGGGGCCCTATTTTACGGCCGCGGTGCAGGCCTACCCGAATGCGAACCGCCTGGCCTTCCTGGGAATGGTCCAGGCCTGGGACGGACACTTCGTCGCCGGCGGCCCCACGCAATGGGCGCTGGGGCCCACTAAGGCCGATGGCTATGTCATCGAAGACACGTGGATCAAGAACATGATCACCCTCACTTTCGCGCCCAAGCTGGGGCCGGAAAACGCCGTTCCGGATGTGCAGTTCCTCAATGTTCTCATCCACGCGCTGGAGGGCCCCTCGGCCGGCGTGCCCGTCTTGTACAACTGGTGGCAGGACCCGTCCCACAGCGGCCTGCCCACCGATCCCCAGCAGCTCATCGTCCTGGCCCTGGACATGACCATGCAACAGCTCGGGGCACCGCCCTACAACCAGCCGCGCGGCGTCATCAGCTACCGTCACGACCTTCTCGGGCTCCTTCCCGTTTCGACGCCCTACTCGGACCGCTCCACTTACGCCCAGTGCGTGGAGCTGGGACCCACCGGCCCCGTGCGCATCGAATCCATGTTCCCGCTGGGCGAGTCGGGGTTCATCGGCACGAGCGCGCAGGGCGCCCCCGTCTTCGACCCGAATTTTTTCAGCATGACGCCGGTCTTCGACCCCTTCACCCCGCGCCCGTTCCCGCTCTTCCAGTGAGTGAGACCATGCGCACGAAACGGAACGGACCAGATATCACGAGGAGGCGGGCATGAGGATGAAGGGTTGGGTGAGTCTCGTTTTACTCTTGGCGGTGGCGCCCTCGGTTTTAGCCTCGGGCATTCTCGTCTACGAGCAGAGCGCCAGCGCTTCGGCCCAGGCCGGGGCGGTCATCGCCCGGGTGGACGACCCGTCGGCAATTTTCTACAACCCGGCGGGCATCGTCTTCCAAAAGGGCATCCAGTTCAGCTTCAACGAAACCTACATCTACGCCGACGTCAAGTACAAGAGCCCCACGCTCGGAACCTACAAAGACAACGCCCAGAACTTCTTTATCCCGGCGGTGTTCGTCACCTATCCCCTGTCGGATCGGATCACTTTCGGATTCGCCGTCACCGCTCCCTACAACTTGGCGACGGACTGGTCCGACGACTTTCCAGGCCGCTTCGCCAGCCGGCACTCCAAGATCGTGACCCTGGACTACCGGCCCGTCGTGGCCTTCAAGATCAACGACCACAACGCGATCTCCGTGGGCCTGGACTGGTACGACAGCGAGCTCAACCTGATTCGGAATGTGAACTCCTCGGCCCTTTCCACGGCCATCAACCCCCACCGCCTGCCCTCTCCTCCCTACCCCAACGCTATCCCCTACTACTCCGAATCCCAGGTCTCGGTGGACACGCACCTGCGCGACCAGGCCCTGGGGTTCAACCTGGGGTATCAGTACAGGAACAAGCCATGGTCCTTCGGCCTCTTCTACCACAACCGGCCCACCATCAATTACGAGGGCCACAGCTCCTTCAAGGTGCCCGCCAGCCTCGCATCACTGGCCAACCTCTTCCCTGGGCAGAGCGTCGGTGTGGACCTGAACGCCGTCCCCGCCAGCGCCCGCATGGGCGTCGCCTACACCGGCGATCCGCTGGAGGTGGAATTCGACGTGACCTGGGACCAGTGGAGCTCCTGGGGGCGTTCGCAGGCGCGATTCTCCCAGCACACCGACTTCTACGGAACACCCGTGGTGAAAGACGAGGCCTTCATCTTCGACTGGAAGGACACCTACTGCTTCCGCCTGGGCTTCAAGTACAAGCTCAACGACCGCGTGGACCTCTACTGGGGCGCCCTGTACGACCAGGCCCCCGTGCCCGACGCAACGCGCAGCCCCGTACTGCCCGACGAGGACCGGTGGTCCCTCACCTTCGGCACGGGCTGGCACAAGGGGCACATCGGGATCGACTGGTACGCCATGTACCTGAAGTTCCGCCAAGCCGACGTGACCGCCCAGAACATCTACCGCTACGGCAAGACGGGGTTGCCGCTGGTCATCGTGCCGGGCTTCGGCCAGGTCTATCCCACCACCTACCCCATCACGCCCGATGGCTACTACGAGGGTGCCTCCCTCCTGTGCGGCATCACCTTCACTTACAAGTTCTGACCATCGCTCGACGGGAGTCACTCGGGGAGGGCCGCCTCGCGCGGCCCTCCCTTTTTTCGCATTCCGAGACGAAGGCATTCTGCCAGCCGGTGCCCGGACCGAGAGGATCCGGGCGCCGGTGGTTCTACTCAGAACCCCATGTGCTTGAGCGCCATGAGGACGGGCAGGGCGTCCCTCATGGCGAGGTATTGCGCCAGCGTGGCCTGCTGGGCGGGAGAGAGGAGGGTCTTGAAGCCCGCACCGAGAGTCATGTCCGCAGCGCGAATCTGGTCACGGTAGCCCTTCACGGTGAGCTGGAGCGTAGCGAGTTGCTGCGGGTCGGGTGAGGACGCGTTGAGCACTTCGGCCACGGCCCTCTCGGCCGCGGCGAGTTGGGGCATGATGCCTTCGACGGTCTGCCGCCGGGCGTCCTGAAGGTTTTTCAGGGCGGTGAGTTGATCGTCGGTGAGCGAAAAGCCCTCCTTCAGCGCCAGATCGGGCGGCGGTCCCATCCCGGGCCCTCCGGGGCCGGGGCCGCCTGGGCCACCCGGTCCGCCGGGCGGCGGCGGAGGCGGTTGCCCCTGGGCCAGCGCCGGCGCCGCCAGGGCCAGCGCCAGAATGAGGAGAGAGGCGAACATCCACTTCTTTGTCACGGCCGTACTCCTTTCTTCGGGCCTCTTCGGCAGGCGGTGAGGGACTTCCGGAAAGTCCGACCGCCCCTTCGGGCCCACAGGGCTTCCCCGCCTCGCGGACACAGTCCCCTCCCGATGAGACGCCACGGGGGGAGGACATGGCGTCCAGGGGTGCTTGGAGCTGCGGCAGCCGCCGTCGCTCACCGTTGGGTTGTTTTAGGAACTCGGGCCCTCAGGGCCGCTCGCCCCCTGAGGGTGGGCCGCCGGGGCCCGAAAAAGGACCTCCGGGAGCGCCGGGCGGCGGGGGCGGCGCCCACCCGCTCACGGCGAGTTTCTCAGAGAGCTCGATGGATCGGTCGAAGGCCTTCAATGCCTCTTCGGGCATTCCGGCCTTCTTGTAGACGCCCCCGGCTTCGAGCCACGCTGCCGCCTCCGCGGGCGAGCCCGCAGGTACCTCCGACAGCACCTTCTTCATGGTCTCCAGCGCTTGGCTTTTCTGGCCTGCGGCCAGGTAGGCTTTCGCCAGGTTGCCGATGAGATGCACTTTAAGCTCGTACATGGGACTCTGCTTGGAAACGTCGAGGGTGTACACCTCTCGCAGGGCCTGGATCGCCTCGGCGTTCTTGCCCATCTCCAGCAGGAGAGAGCCCTTCTCATCCATGGCGCGCATGGCCTGTGCCTGGAAGAAGCCGGTGGGGTCCGGCATCTGCGGCATGCCTTCTCCCTGGCCGCCCCGGCGCGCCGGCGGGCCGCCCGGCCTGGTTTGCGGTGGGGCCTCCTGGCCCGCGAAAATCACAGGCACTGCCAGCGCCCAAAGCAGCGCCACCGTTCTCATGGCCGTCTTCATGAATCACCTCCGGAGGTTCGGATGGAACTCGATGTGCCCGTGGCGCCGGCCGCCGACGTCCCTCCCGTAAGCCTGGCGTAGCGTGCGCTCTCGAGGCTGGAGCGGGTCCGGGTCTGCCACTGGCGCTCGTAGGCTCGGGCCAGCCCTTGTTCTCCCGAAGCTCCCTCGCATTCCCATACCGCCACGGAGGAGAGGGCCGCACGGGCCATCCTCTCTCTCTCCGCCAGGAGCCGGCCGCTGGGCCGGCCCACGTGCCGTGCCACATGGAACGCGAGAAGTGCCGCGGCGATGACCGCCGCGGCGGCCGCGAGATCCCACAGAAGCCGGCGTCTGGGCTTGGGGACCGCCGTGACGAGCTGGGCGCGGAGCGTCCTGTGCCTCAACTCGCCCGGTTCCTCCCGGACGGCCAACACCTCAAAGAGCCGGACCACGGCCATGCTCTCGGGATCCTGGTCGGAGGAGGCTTTCGTGTCGAGTGCCGCGGCGAGCCGCCTGGCGCATTCGGCCTCCTGGACATCGGCGGTAGCTTCCGGCAGAACCTCATTGTCCTTCATGACCTGCCCCACTCTCTGGTGAAGGCGCGGGTGGCCCGATGCAGTAGGACATCGAAGGTGGCCTGCGAAACCGCGAACTGCTGGGCGCATTCCTGGCGGGACTTCTCCTCCAGGAGGCGGAGACGGAGCGCCCGGGCGTAACGGGGGGTCATTCGCGACAGGGTCGCCCACACCCGCTCCCGAAGGGCCGCCAGTTGCTCCATTCGGATCATCTCGGCCTCCGCGGTGGGCACATCATCGGGAACCTCAAATAGGTTGGGCAGATCTTCCAAGGACCCGGGCACCCGCGCCCTTCGCCGACAGTGCTCGAGGGACTTGCGCTTGGCGATGGCCGCGAGCCAATGCAGGAGACCGATGCCCTGCCAACGGAATCCGGCGATGGACTCGAGAGCTGTCCGAAAGGTCTCGGACAGGACCTCCTCGGCCTCCGCCCTGCCCACTCGGGGGAGGATGACGAACTGGAGCAACCAGAGGTGGGTGCGATCGAAGAGCACGCCGAAGCTCTCGCCGTTTCCCTGTTGAATTTGCTCGAGCAGTTCGCGGTCATCGCTTTCCATGCCTTCCACAGCCTCTTATGCCCTGGACAGGGGGTAATCTTACACCGTGGCCGACCTCACTCGGCAGAACGCGGAGCCGCGAATCCCGCGGTTCCGGCGGCGTCACCCGGGGTCTCACTGGCGAACACCACCGCGTACCAGTGAGTGTCCCTATGCACCGAATAACCGGGGGCCGGTCTCAGCCCGCCGGGACCGCCAGGGCCACCCTGTCCGCCGGGGTGGCCCGGCCCGCCTGTGCCACCTGAACCTCCCATTCCTCCACCCCCACCTCCAGGGGGTCCGCCTCCAGCCCCCCCCGCAGGTCCGCCGCCCCCCATCCCGCCACCACCAGGGCCCGAGCCCATGCCCATGCCGCCCCCCATCCCGCCGCCCCTCTCCTCGTGAACTTCCTGCTCCTGTCGCAGGGAGGGGATCTCGAGGCCAATGGTTAACTTGGGGAGGGGACCGGTGCTGAAGGCGATGGGTTCCACTTCCAGCTCGGTCCACGGGATGGCAAATTCGTAGCAGAAGTCGGGCTTCTCATAGCGTGACGCCGCGCATGGTCCGTTCGCAGTGCACTCCAGTTGCATGGACACCTGGCTCGCCTTCGTCACCAAGAGTATTCCGGGATCCATGATTTTCTTGAACACCCGAAGGATCTTGGCCTCGGAGGATGCTTCCGGCGGAGAGCCTGGCCGGGACCCCTGCTCCGGGGGCGGTGGGACACCGGCCGGGGGGAGATCTCCAGAGGGTGGATTCGGGAAGACCGTTGGCCCGGCCGGGTCGCGCAACGCCGCAGGCAGAGCGCGTTTGGGGAAGGGGTCGTGGTGGGTGTCGATTTCGCTGGCGAGGTCCAGGGATCCCGCGTATCGGAGGCCATACCGCATGGCCCTCGCCCCTTGCCCGTCGATCCAGATCCCGAGCCCCTGACACAGCATCAGGTAGGCCGTGGTTTCGTCGCGGATCTGCAAAAGCAGGTACAGGTGGGTCGCGCTGTGCGAGATCTTCAGGGTGCCCTCCCCCGAGGAAAGGACCCGGGCTTGACCGGTGCCCCATTCTGCCGGCGAGCCGTCGACCCGCGGAGGTGAACGGAGGGGACAACTCAGGGAATCCTCGCTCCAGGCAAATCGGGGAGCGAGGGTGACGAGGAGGATGGAAACCCATGCGTTGAACAGCCGTGGGGCGTGGCGTCTCCCGCGGATTTGGGCGTGGCGGTGCTCAACGGCCACAGGTTCTTCACCCTCATCTCCGGAGAACGCTCGCCCGATCGGAGGAGGCGCTCCACAGCCTTTCATGGCCGGGCCATCGGGGCCAAGGCGAGGCTGTCCATTCTATTGATGACCATCTCGGTCTGGTCCAGCGCATCGGTCGACCAAAGGGCAGAATGGGAGTCCTTCCGGACCACGAGTTCCCAGCCCTGCTCCAGGGCGAGCATCGTCACCGCCTTCTCCATGGCGCCTCGGATCTCCTGCTCGGCCTTTCGTCTTCGGAGGTCGACCTCCTCCTGCGCCTCCAGGCGCATTTGGTCCAACCGGGCGTTGAGAGCGCGAACCTCCTCGGAATTCCTTCGAGGGTTCCGGGCGCCGGCTTGGACTTGCTCTGCGACCTGGTTCAGCCGGTCCTCCACGGACTTAGCGAAGGCCTCCACGTCGCCGATGAGGTTCTTGGCCTGTACCGACTCTCGGGCCACGCGATCCACGCTCACGGCGACGACCACGGGTGCCTTCGGACCGCCGCACGCCAAACCGGCAAGCAGCGGGAGGACTAGAAAAACCTTGCCGCAGGTCATGATCCGACTCCTGGAATGGGCTCATCTGATGCCCGGACTCTCAAGTGTGGTTATGACCCGCGTGGGCCAATTCTTACACCCGGCGCCGAAACCAGCGACGCTGGATTGTCTTTCCACCGATCCGCCTTGGCTTACTGGCGTTCGGGCCGTTCCTGGTGCATGCTATCCCCCTTGCGGGAACGGGGTGCCTGGCCGTCGCCCCGGAGTGACTCAATTTCCTCGCTGCGCCATGCGCTTAGGGCGCGCGGCAATTTGGAAGGAGCTCCAGAGTGGACAAACTCCCGAGGGCCAATGCCTTGATGGACGAACCCTTGCTGATCGCCGTGAACGTCTCCGAAGGAGGGATCCCCAAGCTCCCCCTCTCCCGGGGACGAGTGACCGAGGCCGGGCTGGCGGGAGACGGCCAGGCTCATGCCAAGCACACGAAACTGCACCGCGCCCTTTCCCTGCTCGAGATCGAGATCATCGAGCAGCTCAAGGGCGAGGGATACCACGTCTCGCCCGGAGCCCTGGGCGAGAACCTCACGGTGAAGGGCCTTTTCGGCCGGGTGGCCGCGGGCGACCGTCTCGCGTTTTCGGGGGGCGTGGTGATCGAGTTGAGCGAGGCGCGCAAGCCCTGCTTCGTCCTCGACGCGGTGGACCCGAAGCTGAAGGAGGTCACGGTGGGCCGCCTGGGCTGGATGGCCCGCGTCGTGACCCCCGGCGAGGTGAGCCCGGGGGAAACCATCACCGTCTCGCCTGGAAATCCCGCCGGTCCCGCCTGATCCCAGGTTCTGGAGACCCCTTGCCCGACACCGAGGCCCTGCCACCCTCCATCGCCGGTGCCGTCCTCGCGGGCGGCATGAGCAGCCGCATGGGCCGGCCCAAGGAGGGCATCCTCCTTCCCGACGGGCGACCCATGATCGAGTGGGTCCTCGACGCGTTCCGAGAAACCTTCCAGGAGATCTTCATCGTGGGCGCTTGCACGGGATACGACTGGGACGGCAATCAGCACCTGAGCCGGATCACGGACCGGCGCCCCGGCCAGGGACCCCTTTCCGGTCTCGAGGCGTTGCTCGATTCGGGTGCTGCGGAGGGTTACGTGGTGGCGGCGTGCGACCAGCCCCTCTTGACGGCTTCTCTGCTGCGGCTCTTGGGCCAGGACCCCGCGGACCGGCCTAGGCTCTTCAGGTCCCGGCAGGGCGGGCAGTCCCTGGGACCCCTTCCCGGCTACTACCCGGCTTGGTTGGGCGAGCGCGTCCGGCAGGCCATCGGCGAAGGCCGGCTTGCGTTCAGGCAACTCCTGTCGTATGAAGAGGTGGACTGGCTTTCGGTCCCCACCTTGGAGGAGGCCCGCCTGGCCAGCGTGAACACGCCCGAGGACCTGGAGATGCTGTGCGCCTCTGCGGAAGGGAGGGACCGGCTTGCTTGACCGCTTCGGGCGCCGCCACGTCTACCTCCGGCTCGCCGTCACCGACCGCTGCAACCTGAGCTGCGCCTACTGCCGGCCCGTGGGGTGCAACATCGCGGGGCGCCAGGCTGCCGCATTGCCCGCGGACCACCTCGTGCGCCTGGTCCGCGTCTTTTCCTCCATGGGCGTCCGCAAGGTGCGCCTCACGGGGGGAGAACCCACCGTGCGGCCCGACATCGTGGAGATCGCCACGCGCGTCAAGAGCGTGCCCGGCATCGAGACCCTCGCCCTCACCACCAACGGGGTCAACCTGCAGGGCCTCGCCCTCCCCCTGCGCGCCGCAGGCATCGAGAAACTCAATGTGAGCCTCGACAGCCTGAAGCGCGAGCGCTTCGCCGCCATCACGGGCCGGGATCTTCTCCCCGCCGTGCTCAAAGGCCTCGAGGCGGCGCTGAGCGCGGGTTTTGAGCCCCTCAAGCTCAACACGGTGGTCATGGGGGGGATCAACGATGACGAACTCCTGGACTTCGCGGAGCTGGCCCGCGATGGCGCCATAAACATCCGCTTCATCGAGTACATGCCCTTCAGGGAAAACGGCTGGAACCGGTCGAACTTCATCTCCCACCTCCAGATGATGGAGACCCTCGGGCGCGTCCATCGCCTCCAGCCCATCGGTCGCGGAGAGCGGACGGGCGGGGTGGCGAAGGACTTCTCCATCGAGGGATTCCGGGGCCACGTGAGCTTCATCACGCCCCTCTCGGACAGCTTCTGCGACCGGTGCAACCGCCTGCGCGTGACGGCGGAGGGCCGGCTGAAGACCTGCCTCTTCGCTCCCGCCGACGTGGATCTCGCCGCGGCGCTGGCACGCGGCGCCAGCGACGAAGCGCTCGAACGGATGATCCGAGATGCCCTGACGCGCAAACCCGAAAGGCACCCCAACGCGGAGGACCTGCCCGGGTGTCAGGACCTGGCCATGAACGAGATCGGAGGCTAGCCGTGCTCGATGTTTCGCACAAAACCCGAACCCGCCGCACGGCGCGCGCCGAGGCGGTCCTGCGGGCCACGCCCCGGACCATCGAGCGCGTCCGCCGGCGCGAGGTGCCCAAGGGCGACGCCCTGGAGGTGGCCAAAGTGGCCGCCGTTCAGGCCGCCAAGGAGACCCCGCGAATCATTCCGTACTGCCATCCGCTGCCCATCGACTTCGTGGGCGTGGAGTACGAACTGGGGGAGGAGACGATCCGGATCGCCGCCACCGTCACGGCCACCTACAAGACCGGCGTCGAGATGGAAGCCCTCACGGCCGCCAGCGTCGCGGCGCTCACCCTCTACGACATGCTCAAGATGTTCGATGAGAACATGGTCATCGAGAGCGTGCGCCTTCTGGAAAAGCGCGGCGGCAAGTCGGATTTCCGCCAGGCCTTCGCCCAGCCCCCTTCGGCTGCCGTGCTCGTCCTCTCGGACAGCGCCGCTAGAGGCGAGAAGGCGGACCTCTCCGGGCGGATTCTTTCGGAGCGCTTGAGCAAGGCGGGATTTGTCGTGGTGCCTCCTGCGATCTTGCCCGACGAGCCCCATGCCATCTCCGCGGCGCTGAGAGCTGCGCCGACGAACGGGGAGTCGATCTGGTCCTCACCACGGGCGGCACGGGGATCGGCCCCCGGGACCGCACGCCCGAAGCCATGGGCGCCGTCCTCGAAATCGAGATCCCCGGAATCGCCGAGGCGCTTCGCGCTCACGGCCAGGAGCGGACGCCCCACGCCATGCTCAGCCGCGGACGCGCGGGGCTGAGGGGGCACACGCTCATCGTCAACATACCCGGCTCTCCGGATGCCGCGGCGGAGGCCCTGGACGCGGCGCTTCCCGCCCTTCTCCACGCGCTGGTCATGGCGCGCGGCGGGGGGCATCCCGAAGCCGATGCGAGGCGCGGGCGAAACCGGCCATGATCCCCTTCGCCGAAGCCGTCCGCATCCTGCTGGAGGAGATCGCGCCCATGGGGCCGGAGCGCCTCCCGCTCGACGCCGCGCCGGGGCGATGCCTCGCCGATGATCTGGTTGCCGAAGTGGACATGCCGCGCTTCGATAACTCCTCCGTGGACGGCTACGGCGTCCGCGTCGCGGAGGCGGCTACGGCCTCCGCCGAAAACCCCCTGCACCTCCAGGTCGCCGGAGTCGTGGCCGCGGGTACTCCGTGGCCCGGCGAGCTGCCCCCGCGCGCGGCCCTTCGCATCATGACGGGCGCGCCCGTGCCGGCCGGCGTGGAGGCCGTGGTCATGCGCGAGTACGCGATTGAGGACCACGAGAACCAAGGCGTCGTCCACCTGACGCGGGGCGCCCAACCCGGTGAGAACATCCGCCCCCGGGGCGGCGAGGTCCTCGCGGGAACGCGCCTTTTGCCCCGGGGCACGCGCGTCACCCCGCCCGTGGCCGCGCTTCTGGCAGGCGCGGGCCGCACTCATGTCCAGGTTCACGCCCTGCCCAGTGTGCGGATCCTCATCACGGGGAGCGAACTGGCCCCGCCCGGCACACCCCTCGCGCCGGGGCGGATTTACGACTCCAACGGCGCCGGCCTGAAGGCCGCGGTGAGATCCCTCGGCATTTCGGATGTGGCCGTGGCCTATTGCGAAGATGACGCTGCAAAGACGCGAGCCGCTGTGGAAACCGCACTCCGCGGCGCGGACGTGGTGGTGACTGCGGGCGGAGTTTCCGTGGGAGATTTCGATTTTGTCCCGGGGGCCTTCGAATCCCTCGGCGGTGTCAGGCGCTTCTGGAAGGTGGCCATGAAGCCCGGCAAACCCAACTATTTCGGGTGCTGGGACCGGCCGGGCGGAGGCCGGGCGCTCTTCTTCGGCCTGCCCGGGAACCCGGTGGGCGCGCTCCTGTCCTTCGAAAGGCTGGTTCGCCCCGCCCTGCTCGGCCTCATGGGGTGCCGCCAAGCGCCGCCCAGGACCTTCCGTGCCCGGCTCAAGGCGGGCCTTGAGAAACCCGCGGGACGGCTGGAGTGGGTCCGGGGCATCCTGGGCGTACGGGACGGAAGTCCCGAAGTGCAACCCATCGAGAAGCGGGAATCCCATATGCTGTCGGGCCTGGCCCAGGCCGATTGCCTCATCGCCTTCCCGGCGGAGGCGGAACGCCTGGAGGCGGGAACCGCAGTCGAGGTTCATCTCCTGGAATGGTGAGCGCGATAGCCTGCGCGGAGGCAAGGCAACGATGACCCAGCAAGGAATTCTCGTGGCCGTCTCGGTGAGCGAGACCAAAGGCGTGAGGAAGCAAAACGTGGAGCGAGCCCGGCTCAAGCCGGACTGGGGCATCGAGGGTGACGCTCATGCGGGCGAATGGCACCGGCAGATCAGCTTGTTGGCCCTGGAGAGCATCCAGAAGATGCAGGCCCTGGGGCTCGAGGTGACCTCCGGGGACTTCGCCGAGAACCTCACCACGAAGGGAATCGACGTGCCCCGCCTCCACATCGGCGACCGGGTTGCCGTGGGTGAGACGGAACTGGAAATCACGCAGATCGGCAAGGAGTGCCACACCCGCTGCGCCATCTACGAGCAGGCCGGCGACTGCGTCATGCCCAAGGAGGGCGTCTTTGCCCGCGTGCTCAGGGGCGGCGAGGTCCGGCCCGGAGACACCGTCACCGTGGCTGCCACGACGACTCTCTGAGAGAGCCGTCCTCACCGACCCGCCTCTTGTCGTCCTCCGCGCTATGGGGGCGCTTTATGCGGGCGCCTTATGCGGGAGTGACGGCGCCCTTGGAGTTCTTCTTGGCCTTCTTGTCGGCCTTCTTCTCTTTCATGGTCTTGCTGGGTTTTTTCTTGGTTTCCTTCTTCGTCTCTTTGGCTTTGCCCATGGTGTCCTCCTGATGCCTCAAGAATAGCACGAGTGGGCCCGGATCTCCTCGAAGAAGGGCGTCCGCGCCTGCTCGACGCACGCGCAGGCGTACAGGAACATGGCGGCGGACCAGGTCTGCCAGTCCTGGCCCATGGGGGCTCCGTCCTGGGCCTTGAACCACTCGTTGAAACCGAAAGCGACCGGAGCCTGGCGCGCGGGTTTCACGAGACCGGAGAGGGCGAGGAGCTTCCTCTCCGCGAGCGCAGGGCGGCCCGCCGCCACCAGGGCGGCCACATAGAAGCCGCAGATGAAGGGCCACACGCCTCCGTTGTGATACTCACCGGGCCGGTTGAACCGGTCGTACCGCTCCCGCCAGTCGGTGTCGCGAGGCCGCATGTAAGGGAAGAGGCAAGGGGGCAGGTCCACGGCCAGCTCGCCGTTCTTTTTGAGCGCGGCGCACCGGCTCTCGATCCACGCCACGAGGTGCCGCGCCCTCTCGCGGGAGGCGATGCCGGTGAGGATGGCCAGGCTGTTTCCCAGGAGGTCGAACCGGTCGTCGTGCATGATCTTGTAGGACCAGAGCGCGTAGTAGGGCTGGTGGGGCACGACGAGGCCCTCGCGCACGTGCCTGGGTTTGACCTCCCCGAGGATCTCGTGCCGGTTGAGCAACCGGGCGATCTGCCGGGCGCGCTCCCCTTTTCCGTGGAGCGCGAGGCCGGCGCAATAGACAGCATTGACGTAGAGCCCGTACCCCAAGACCCAGTGCTCGTCGCGCCAGTCGCTTGTGGGCTGCTGGGCCACGAGTCCTCCCTGGTCCGGGCTCTGGTAGGCCATCCACGCGAGGGCCTTGCGCGCCGCGCCCGCCAGAAAGCGCGGCTCACCGGCGGCTTTTCGGTAGCAGCCGAGGGCCATGAGGAACAGGGGCGTGGTGTCGCTGGCGCCCAGGTCCCCGGGGTCGTGGACGAGCGAGGGGATGTGGCCCAGGGGTGTCTGGTTCTTCGCGAGCGTCCGGAGAACCCGTCGCAGGCTCTTCTCGAGCCGCTCATGGCCGTGTGCGAGGATTCCCAGGGACGCGATGAGAAGGTCGCGCGTGTAGGGTTCCGGGTAGCCCCATCCCGCCGTCCTGGGCAGGCCGTTGCATGGCCCGCGGTCGTTGTGGAGGAGGACCTCCAGGGCGGCTTCCCTCGCCTCCTCGATGGTTGGATCCAGCGTTCGCTTCCTCAAACGGACACCCCCCGATAAGAAATAACTTTGAACCGCGAAGACCGCCAAGAACGCTGAGAAAGACTTCCTTTTTTTATTCTTACCCCTTGGCGCCCTTCGCGTCCTTCGCGGTTAGATGTCTTTGTTCTTTCATTCTATCCCGAGTTTGGTCCGGAGGATTTCCACGAGACGTTTGGCCACGAGGCGGTAGTCGTACCGTTCCACCACGCGCTTCCTCCCCCCTTCTCCAAGGCGCTTCCTCAGCCCGGGATCATTCATGAGCGCTTTGAGGTGCCTGGCAAGGTCCGGCACGCTGGCGCGGTAGTCCACCACGCGAGGCGGGTCGAAAACGACCTTGTGCCCGGGCTCGAATCCCGATTCCTCCCCGAGGGTCACCTCCGAAACGCTGATCTCCTCCGACACGCCGGCCAGGAGGGCCGTCTCGCCTTCCACGAGGGTGTCGAGCATGGCCATGGCCCTGATGCCCACCACCGGCTTGCCGCAGGCCCCCGCTTCCACCTGGGCCATGCCGAACCCTTCCAGTCTGGAGGGGGCCGCGTAGATGTCGCACGCCGCCAGGAGATAGGGCATGAAGCTCCTGGAAATGCGGCTGGTTGAGAAGATGACGCGCTGCTCCAGCCCGAGGCTCTCGCAGAGTTCCGCGTCGAGGCGGCTCTGGACCGATGTCCTGGGCTGGGCCCACACTTTGCAGACATACCGCCAGTCGGGGACTTCGCCGCTGATCCTCGCGAGGGCTTCCATGACCTCGCGCCCGCCCTTCGACGCCGCGTCGCCGCCCACGGTGAGGATCGTGAGCTTGGTCCGGCTTGATGCCCAGCAGGTCCCGGACGAGCTGGACCTTGGGCTCGGCCTGGTCCATGGGACAGAAGGCGTCCGTGTCCACACCCACCGGGAGGACCTCGATGTTGTCGCCCCTCACGCCGTCCCGCACGTACCGTTCCTTCACCCAGTTGGAGGTGACGAGGATGAGGGGAAGCTCGTTGAGGACCGGCTTGAAGTTGGCGACGTACCCGTCGGCCACCAGCCACGGGACCGGCCGGGCGCCGTGCTCGAGGGGATGGAGGACGATGTGAGGCGACTGCCCCCAATAGCCCACGCCGATGACGGCGTCCGGTTTGAACCAGCGGTAGTACCACTCCTTCTCCAAGGCCGATTCGAGGTGCGCGGGGTAGACCTCCACCCCGATCTTCTGGAGGCCTTTGAGCAGCAGGTCGCCCTGCGTGGCGAGACCGCCGGGAGGGGGCGGGTAGTCGTAGAGCACGAGAATTTTCATGGTTGAGCAGATCCTCTGAGGGCCCATGCCGAGGCCTGTTCCGGAGAGGAGGGAACCCAGAAAGCCTCCTCCCTCGGTGTGGCAACCGATTCCCAGCTCGATTCTCCGAAGCCGTACACGCCTTTGATGATGGCGGCCTTTTCGTTCCACACCTTGTCCGGAAGCGGGAAGCGCATCGGAGCGCCCGCCTCGGCCCTCGGAGGATGGCTGCCTCCGCCATCCTCGTACGCGAAGAGCCACAGAGCAGGTCGCGCGGAGCCTCCCTTCAGCCCAAAGGGCGATGACGCCTCTGGAGGTTTCCTCGTGGCGGAGGTGGCGCGTGTATTCTCCCCAGGGGGCGTGCGTCACGAGGAGGTCGAAGTCCCGGCGGGGCAGGAGAGACAGAACCGCCTCCTGCACTTCGTCCGCTGGAAGGGGCGCCTGGTCCGGACCGTCGTCCAGGTCTCCCATGGCGCCGGCGGCGTTGACCCGTTTGAGGGCGCGGAAGAATCTCGGCGCCCGGTCGGGGTCGCCCTTCCTGCAGAGGGCAGCCACGAAGACTTCCCATCCGGGATGCATGAGCAGCGTCCCCCCCGCCCACAGGGTTTCGTCGTCGGGGTGGGCCACCACGAGAGCCACGCGAGCATGGGACGGAATCTCCTCGGACCGCTCCCTCTCCATGTCAGCACCCGACCTGGGCAAGGGCGCCGGTCAGCGCTGTATCGCGCAGGGCGAATTCCGGCCCCTCGACGAGGGCGCAGACCTCCGCTCGTTCCCGCCGCTCATTCATTCTGGCCAAGATCACGCCAGCCATCTCACTCCATCCTGGCCCCATGCTACTGCCTGGAGAGGAAAAGGTGAACAGGCCTCCATTGGCCCAAATTCCACGGGGACTCATTCCCCAACCTTGCGCCTCCCAATCCCTCGCGCCCTTCGCGCCGAGTTTTTCTTCTCCCCTGCAAAATCGCCACCCGAAGGTGGCTCCCACGGCAATCTTTGGTTCTGTCAATTGGCGCGGATCCTTGGGCGGGGTTGAGGGAGGCTTCCATGCCGCACTTTCTACATGACACCTCTTCCTCTGCGACCTCTGTGTCTCTGTGGTGACCGCTTTCTTCCTCTCTCGCTTGTCTTACTGCCGGGGCGGGAGGAGGTGGGCGATGGCGTTGGCGTAGTAGCGCAGGAGGGGCACCTGATCGGGAACGGGACAGAAAAGGTCGGCCTCCTCTTTCACCATGTTACGGAGGATGAGCATGCGGAGGCCCACGGTGATGGCGTAGTCGCGGTCGCCGCGGGGTATGTACACGTGGTGGCCCCGGGACTCCAGGTCCGCCACGAGCGATTGAACGCGCCCCTTGAGATCCAACTCCCCCATGGGAGCGTCGAGATTCTCCAGGAGCACCGTAGCCATGAGGGAGACGGGCAGGACCGGGACGACCTGACCCACGGCGTCCATGAGCTCCGCGCCGAGCCGGGCCACGCCTTCCGATCGCTCGTCGCCGGGAGCCTTGCGAAAGTCCACGCCCTTCTCGGACACGTAGGCCCTCATGGAAATGGGCGTGCCGAAGTTCACGCAGGCGTAGCCGAACCGGTACCAGCGTCCCAGCCCCATTTGCCCGAAATTTCTCGCCGCGAAGCGGGCCGTGGTCATGAGTGCCCTCACGGTGCCGCGCCTGCATCCGCCCGGTGCCTGCCCCAGCAGGAGCGTGCGGTCTTCGATGGTGCGGTCGTAGTTGATGCCCACGGGGACGAACACCAGGTCGCGCGCTCCCTGGGGGTCGAACTCGCGGAGCATGTAGGTCGAGCACGCCGAGCTTGGGCTCGCGCAGTCTGCCGTCTTTGCTGAGCCCGCCTTCGGGATAGAGGGCCTGCGTCACTCCGCCCGCCGTGGCCATGACGATGTAGCGCTCGAGCACGCGGCGGTAGAGGGCATCGCGGGAATCGCGCCGCACGAAGTACCCCCCCAATGAGCGCACCAGCGCCCGGAGGGGCCAAATCCGTGCCCACTCGCCCACGGCGTAGCTCAGGGCCGCCCTGTCCGCCGCGAGGAACCCCACCACGATGTAGTCCATGTTGCTGCGGTGGTTCATGACGAAGACCACCGTGGCGCCCTTCTCGATGGCCGCCAGCCCCGCCTCGTCCGAATACCCGAGCCGGACGCGGTAGAGCAGGCGCGCCACGCGGCGGGCCATGGCATAGCCCAGGCGGAAGTAGAGGTAGGCGTTGAAGGCGGGGACGATCTCCGCCGCGTAGCGCTGGGCCCGGGCCATGACCACCTCGCGGGGCATGCCCTGCTCCCTGGCGTAGGCCTCCGCCGATTCCACGACCTTGGGGTCGTAGAGGAGGCGGTCGATGAGCACCTGGCGCTTGGTGCGGTGGAAGGGCTGGACCTCGATCTTGAGGCGCGTGTTGATCTCTTCCAGAACGCGGTTCGTCCTCTGGCGGATGAACCACCGCGCGCTCGGCACGAGCATCCGGTCGAGGGTGGCGAGGGCCGCGAGGAGTACGATGAGGACCAGCAGCCAGAGGGGCAGGGTGACGCTCGTCGTCACGGTCAGGCCTCCCACCCCCCCGGGTGAAGCGGCTAACTCAGTAGAACAGCAACCCGTATCCGATTCCCATGATACCCAAATCCACGACGAGATGACACACCCAGGCCCCGCAGAGCGTCCGTTGCCGCTCGTAGAGGACGCTCATGATGACTCCGCCCAGGCCCACGGCGACCCCGAAACTCAGGGCCTCCCCGAGGGGGAAGAACTGGGTGACGACGACGATATGGTGCGCGGCGAAGGCCGCTCCCGCCAGCGCGTGCGCCCGCCACCCGGGAAGAAGACGGCGGAGCTGGCCGTAGACGAACCAGCGCCAGTAGAACTCCTCCACCGCCGAATTGACGAGGGACAGGAAAATCGCAAAGGCCACATAGTGGTTCAAGATTCCAAGCTGCTCAGCCTTCACGCGAATGGTGCCCGCGCTTTGAAGCACGACGGCGCCCATGGGGGTCGCCATGAGACCCGCCATGAGGCCCACCACCAGAAGCCCGACGAACGCGCCCAAAGGGACGGCCCGCAGCTGGCCGCGCAGGTTCCCGAGAGGGCTGTGGAGGCCTTCGCCCAACAGAAACCGGACGGCCAAGAGCGGCCACAGGAGCGTGAATGCCTTGGTGGCGCCGTACAACACCCTCGCCCACGGCTGATCGCTGAAGAGGACGAAGTAGAACAGCGACGCCGCCACCGGCAACAGCGCCGCGGGCACGAGGGCGGCAAGAATGCGGGAGGTCGGCGGGCGGGTCATTGAGGGTTTCTCATGCCCCCACAGAATACCCTAAGAAGGCGTCTTTCACGCATGGGGATGCAAGTTCTCCGGCCATCCTGAGGTATTCAGGGGAGCCTATTGGGGCAGTCGTCGGATGACACGGCTCATCGAAAACCCGTCATTCCGGCATGTCCGGAATCTGATCCTGGACTCCCTTCGCTCGCCAGGATGACAGCAAGCGGAGCCCGTGCTATGCTCCTCCCCTTCCCTGAGGAGAACGCCGTCGTGCGACCGCCCCTCCGCTTCGATCGAAACGAGTGGGCCGGTTCCTGCGGAGATCTGGGCACGGACCTGCCGCTCCTCATCGGCATGGCCCTGGCGGCCCAGCTGAACGGTGCCAGCGTCCTCGTGGTTTTCGGCGCGCTGCAGGTGTTCACGGCCCTCGTCTACCGAATGCCCATGCCGGTCCAGCCCCTCAAGGCCATGGCGGCCATCGTCATCGCCCAGAAGATCTCGGCAGACGTGCTCTTCGGCGGCGGGCTGGCCATCGGGATCCTCATGCTCTTCCTGACCGTCACGGGGCTGGTGGACTGGCTCGTTCGGGTCATCCCCGGCGTCGTGGTGCGGGGGATCCAGATGGGCCTGGGGATCCAGCTCGCCTCCATCGCGCTGAAGGATTACGTCCGAGTTGACGGCTGGACCGGGTACGGTCTCGCCGCCGCGTGTTTCCTGTTGGGCCTGCTCTTCCTGGGCGACCGGCGCATGCCCGCCGCCCTGCTCATGGTGCCCCTGGGGCTGGCGTACTCGGCGGCGTTCAGCGGCCTGGGCCAGGAGCTGGCGGGCTCCTTCGGCGTCCACCTTCCCGCCCTCCACGTGCCCAAGCTCGCGGACGTGGCCACCGGCTTTCTCGTGCTGGCCCTGCCCCAGCTCCCGCTCTCGCTGGGCAACTCCGTGCTGGCCACCAAGAAGCTGGCGGGCGACCTCTTTCCCGACCGCCCGGTGACGGCACGGAAGATCGGGTTCACCTACTCGATCATGAATCTCGTGAGCCCGTTCCTGGGGGGCGTGCCCGTGTGCCACGGGTGCGGGGGAATGGCGGGACACTACGCCTTCGGCGCCCGGACAGGGGGCTCCGTGGTGCTCTACGGAACCTTCTTGATGTCCGTGGGACTCTTCTTCGGCTCCGGGTTCGAAGCCGTGATCCACCTCTTCCCCCTGCCCGTGCTGGGCATCCTGCTCCTCTTCGAAGCCCTCGCCCTCATCATGCTGGCGCGCGACGTGGCCACGGAGCGGGCGGACTTCGCCATCGCCGCCATCGTGGCCCTCGCCTCCGCCTTCCTGCCCTACGGCTACCTCATCGGCCTGCTGGTCGGCACGCTCATGCACTACGCCCTCCGCCCCAGGCTCGCGCGATTCGGCGTCTGAAGGCCGGCCAAAACGAACTGAAGGGTGTTCACCGCAGAGGGCGCGGAGAACGCAGAGGCAAAGAGCCAACCGAAAGAAACTTCACTACGGAGAACACGGAGGACACGGAGCAAGGACGGAGAAAGCCGTCACCAAGCCGAAGCTCCACTGCCCATGTGACGCTTTCCCGCTAAAGAGAGGCCTACATGACCGAAGAGGAAACTCATCCAAAGCGCTTATGAGGAGACCCTCAAGATCGTCTGCAACACCTTTTCTCACATCGTCACATGATTATCCGCAGCGTTGAAGGAAAGCAGGAGGCGGACGCCGCGATTTATCGCCGGAATCAAAAGCGCCCGGCTGGCTCGCGCTCAGGCGCTTGCCATCCTCCGGCGCCATGATCATTCTCGGACTTGCAGGAGGGCCCACGAAGACTGGGCGCTAGACCCTCAGCACCACCTACGTTTTGTCCCCCTGCGCTCTCTGCGCCCTCCGCGGTGAAAGGGTTCCCCTTCCTCTTCTTCCGATGTGACCTCCGCGTTCTCGGCGGTGAACAGGGTTTGCTTTTGGGCTTCTCACCGTGGGGCGGGCACTCCTGCCCGCCTTCTCTTCTCTGCGCGGACGAGAGCGTCCGCGCCACGGAAGGGGCAACGGTGGTGCCTCTGATGGCTAGGCGCCACCGGCCTGAGCTCGATCTCCAGCACTGTCGGGCACGGCCCGCCCGGATGGACGCAAGCCCTTGAACAGAAGCCAAAAGCCCAGTGCCAATTCGAAGATAACCATAGGCATATCGAACCAGGACGCGCTAACCGTCTTGTCGAAGTTGGGGAATACGATGAAAGCGAAAGCACAGAACATGCACCATGCGGACGAGATCAGGCCGAAGACAGCCAGGGCTCTCGGGATGAACCTGGACTTGAACCACAGGTAGCTGCAAACGGTGGAGGCCAATCCCCAGAACGGCAAGCCGACATAGTACGCGTCATAGCTCGAGCTGAGGTGCAGTCTCGCCAAGGCCTGCAATTGATCCGCATGGAAGACGGGCAGGTAAGCGGCGTCACCCAAAAACCGCAGAGCGCCGAGCATGTTGAGCGCGGTGACACCCCACATCAAGGCAACGACCAGCCTGCAGAAGGTCGCAACCAAGGCGAGGCTCCGATTCACTGGCTTGAGGGTGACATAGAGCGCCGTGAGCAGCGCCAGGATGTTGATCACATAGATCAGGTTGCAGGCGATGTTGAGACGGAACAGTGTCTCGTGCGCCATGATGTTCCGGGCGGTTTCTGCGGCATTGCCAGGGACGCTGAGGCGAAAGCTGATGCCATAATTCGCAAGGACGACGATCGCCATCGCGGACAGGAAAGCGAATCCCGCGACTCTTGCGGCTTTGCGTTGTGACTCGTCGAAAGTGCGCCGTTACAGTTCATTTCTTCCCTCCCTTGTCATCGCTTCCTGATTGTGCCGTTTCGGAGCCCTTGGCAGCATAGCAAAGTTTCAGGCGGGCAGGGTGGGCATCGTCCATTTGAGGCCTGCCATTTGTTATAGTCCGGTCTTGCTCACCTGGTGCGCTCCTCGCCTCACCGCGCGGGTCCACCCTCTCCCGCCCTCCTCTCCGCGGACAACGACGGTGTCCGCGCCACGGAAGGGGCACCGGCGATGGTGGACCGGCGGCGGGAGGGCGCCCGCGAGGCGCAGCAGAGCGTTTCGACGGGCTCCGCCTGCGGAACGCGAAGGAGACACCCCTCCCCTATGTAGCCTAGACGGATGTGCTTGTAAGGAGATGGAGATCCCTCCTGTGGGGCTTTTCACAAGGGCCGGGGTCAACCGACCCCTCCGGAGGTGAAGAGGCCCCCTTTGCGCCCTTTGCGTTCTTGGCGGTTAAAGGGGTTCTCTTATCTTTCCTCTGCGCTCTCTGCGTGCTCTGCGGTGAAAGAAGTTCCCCTTCCCTGCCTTCTCCGCGCCTTCTGCGTTCTCCGCGGTGAACAGGGTTTGCTCTTGGGCTTTTCACCGTGACCGGCCGCGCTCATCCTTCACCCTGCCGTTCTTCGCTCTGTGTCCTCCGTGGGCGCGGGCGGCGCTGTCTCGAGGAGAAGCCGCCTGCTAGGAGGCTGACTCCGCGAGGGCCTCCTGGGGCAGGGTCCGCTTCATCCAGAGGAGGTACACGGCGGGGTAGACGAGAAGCTCGAGGATGAAGGAGGTGGTGAGGCCGCCCACGAGGGGGGCGGCGATGCGCTTCATGACATCGGCGCCCGTTCCGGTGGACCACATGATGGGCAGGAGGCCCACGATGGAGGTGCCCACGGTCATGAGCTTGGGCCGAAGCCTCTTGACGGCCCCGGTGACCAGGGCCTCCTTGAGCTCCGGCAGCGTGTTGAGACGGCCGGCCTTCTTGGCGTCCGCGCAGGCGATATCCAGGAAGAGGAGCATGAAGACGCCCGTCTCCGCGTCCAGGCCCATGAGGGCGATCATGCCGACCCAGGCGGCGATGGAGATGTTGTAGCCCAGGATCACCATGAACCAGACGGCGCCCACGAGGGAGAAGGGCACGGCGAGCATGACCAGAGCGCTCTTGAAGGCCGAGCGCGTGTTCATGTAGAGCAGGACCAGAATGAGCAGGAGGGTCACGGGGAGGACGAGTTTGAGCCGCTCGCGTACGCGCAGCATGTTCTCGTACTGGCCGCTCCAGACGAGGTGGTACCCCACGGGCAGTTTGACGCTCGCCGCCACGGCGCGCTTGGCGTCCTCCACATAGGAACCCAGGTCCCGCCCGGCCACGTCCACGTAGACGTAGCCCGCGAGCATGCCCCCCTCGTTGCGGATCATGGACGGCCCGGTGGAAGCCGTGACGCGCGCCACCTGCTCGATGGGGACCTGATATCCCTGGGGAGTGGGCACGAGGACGCGCTCGATCTCCGTGAGGTCTTCTCTCTGGTTGCGCGGGTAGCGGACGCTCACGCTGTAACGCGCGCGGCCCTCCACGGTGGTGGTCACCGTCTCCCCTCCCACGGCCGTGGTGATGACCGCCTGGAGGTCCTCCACCGTGAGGCCGAAGCGCGCCAGCGCGGGGCGATCGGGTTTGATGTCGATGAAATACCCTCCCGAGGCGCGCTCGGAGAAGGCGCTGCGGGTACCCCGCACTCCCTTCACCGCCCGCTCCACCTCCTCGCCCACGCGCGAGATCACGGCGAGGTCCTCCCCGAAGATCTTGACCCCCACGGGCGTGCGGATTCCGGTGGTGAGCATGTCGATGCGGCCCTTGATGGGCATGGTCCAGGCGTTGGTGTTTCCGGGAATCTGGACCGCGCGGTCCAGCTCGGCCACCAGTTCGTCCCACGAGATGCGGTCCGGCCAGACGCGGCGGAGAATAGCCTGAACGGGCCCGGGCGTCCAGGAGGAGTACCAGCGGTGTTTGGGCCGCCACTCGTCGGGCGGCTTCAGCATGATGGTGGTCTCCATCATGGAGAAGGGCGCCGGGTCCGTGGAGGTCTCGGCCCGCCCCGCTTTTCCAAAGACCGATACCACCTCGGGGAAGGAGGCGATGATCTTGTCCTGGGTGGAGAGGAGCTTGGTCGCCTCCGTGACGGAGATGCCCGGGAGCGTCGTGGGCATGTAGAGGATGCTCTCCTCGTTGAGGGGAGGCATGAACTCGTGTCCCAGGAGGAAGTAGCCCGGGATCGTGACGGCCACGATCAGGGCCGCCGTGCCGATGACCGCCTTGGGGCGGTCCAATATCCATCGGCAGGGACCCTCGTAGAGCCGGAAGAGGACGCGGCTCACGGGGTGCTTCTCCTCGGGGTAATAGGTGCCCACCAGGATGGTGTTCAGGGTCCAGCGCACGGGCCGGGGGCCCCACTGGAAGGGCTCCATCCGGGTGAACATCATGCGCACGGCGGGATCCAGCGTGATGGCCAGGATCGCCGCCACGAGCATGGTGAGCGTCTTGGTGTACGCGAGGGGGTGGAAGAGCCGCCCCTCCGTCTCTACCAGGGCGAAGACCGGAAGGAAGGAGACGGCGATGACCAGCACCGAGAAGAAGACCGAGGGACCCACTTCCAGGAGGGCATCCAGGCGGACGGATTGGAAGTCCCTGTCCCGGGGGCCTTCCTTCCAGCGTTCCAGCTTCTTGTAGGCGTTCTCCACCTCCACGATGGAGCCGTCCACCAGCACGCCGATGGAGATGGCGATGCCCGCCAGGCTCATGATGTTGGAGGTGATGCCCAGGTAATACATGGGGACGAAGGCCAGCAAGACGGAGATCGGGATGGTCAGGATGGGCACCGACGCCGAAGGGATGTGCCACAGGAAGAACAGGATGACGGCGCTCACGATGACCATCTGCCAGGCGAGCTCGTGCGTCACGGTGTGGATGGCCTTGCGGATGAGGTCGGAGCGGTCGTAGGTGGTGACGATCTCCACTCCGTCGGGGAGCGAGGCCTTCATCTCCTCGAGCCTCTCCTTGACCCGGCCGATGACGGAAAGCGCGTTTTCGCCATGGCGCATGACGACGATGCCGCCCACGGACTCGCCCTTGCCGTCCAGCTCCAGGACCCCGCGGCGGATCTGCGGGCCGAGCTGGACCGTGGCCACATCCTTCAGGAGGACGGGCACGCCGCGCTCGTTGGTGCGCAGCACCACATCCTCCAGGTCGCGCTCGCCGCTCACATAGCCCTGGCCGCGGACCATGTACTCCTTGCCGCTCCACTCCAGGAGCCGGCCGCCCACCTCGTCGTTGCTCTTTCGGATGGCCTCCGCCACGGCCAGGATGGAGATGTCGAAGCCCTGGAGGCGGGCGGGGTCCACGGTGACCTGATACTGCTTCTGGAACCCCCCGATGCCGGCCACCTCCGCCACGCCCGGCACGCTCTGGAGGGCGTACTTGAGGGTCCAGTCCTGGAAGGAGCGCAGCTCCGCCAGGTCGTGCTTGCCGCTCCGGTCCACGAGGGCGTACTGGAAGATCCAGCCCACGCCGGTGGCGTCGGGTCCCAGTTCGGTCTTCACGCCCTGGGGGAGGCTGCCCTGGATCTTGGAGAGGTACTCCACGACGCGGCTCCGCGCCCAGTAGAGGTCGGTGCCGTCCTCGAAGATGACGTAGACGAAGGAGTAGCCGAAATCGGAGAACCCCCGGATGGCCTTCACCTTGGGGGCGCCCAGGAGCGCGGTCACGATGGGGTAGGTGACCTGGTCCTCGATGATGTTCGGGCTCCGGTCCCAGCGGGAGTAGACGATGACCTGCGTGTCGCTCAGGTCGGGGATGGCGTCGAGGGGGATCGTGTGGAGCGTGTGCGCGGCGAACAGCGCCGCCGCCGCCACCGCCAAAATGACGAAAAGCCTGTTCCGGGCCGAAAACTCGATGATCGCTCTGATCATTTCGTGTCGCTGACGGCTTCGAGGGCGGCCTTGAGCGAAGATTCGGAGTCCAGGAGGAAGTTGGCGGAGGTCACGACGCGGTCCCCATTCTCGAGCCCCGACAGGATTTCGTAATACCCGTCCGATCTCGCGCCCAGCGTCACCCGGACCGGCGTGAGGGTGCCGCTGCCCCGGTCCACGAAGGCGTAGGGTTGGCCCCCCGCTCCCATGACCGCGCCCTCGGGAACGGCCAGGCGCTCCCCCTCATCCACCGTGAGGAGTGCCGCTCCCAGCATGCCTGGCTTGAGTGCCAGGTCGCGGTTGGGAACCTCGACGAAGACCCTCATGGTGCGCGTCTGGGGATCCAGCACGGGCAGAAAGAACTTGATCTTGCCGCCGAAGGTCCTCCCCGGCAGCGAGGGCAGGCTCACCTCCATGGGGCCGCCCACCTTGACGCTCGGGATGTCCGTCTCGGAGACGTTGGCCTCGGCCCAGACGGCGGAGAGATCCGTGATGACCAGCAAGGTATCTCCGGGGAAGACCTTCTGCCCCAGGATGGCGTTTTTCTCCGTCACCACGCCGCCGGCGGGAGCCTGCAAGATGAGGGAGTTTTCGGCCTTGCCCGTCTTGAGTATGCGGTCGATCTGCTCGTCGGAGAAATCCCAGTACTTGAGGCGCTGCCGTTGGATGTCCTCGCCCCGCTCCGGGGCCTTGTCGGAACCGCGCTCCGAGCCCTCAGCCGCCGGGGCCTCCCGCGGTGTCGGGGGGGGCAAGTACCTCCGGCCTTCGGAGGGCGTGGCGTTCAGGAACTGCTGCTGGAGGCTGATGAGGTTGAGGCTGTAGAGACCCAAGAGGGACTGGCCTTTCCGGACGGACTGGCCCGCGTACTTGACGAAGAGCTGGTCGATGAATCCCTCCACCCGGGCGATGATGCGGAAGATGCGGGTCTCATCGGCCACGATGCGCCCGGAGGCGCGGATCGTCCGGGTCATGTGCCGCGTCTCCACGGTGCCGAAGGTCAATCCCAGCCGGGCCTGCGCCTCGGGCGCCAGGGTGACCGGGGACATGCCTGCCGGGCTCGTCTCGTTCTTGACACCGCCGGCCTCGACCTTGACGGCCACGAGGTGCATCCCGCAAATCGAACAGTCAGCGGGTTTGTCCGAAGTGACCTGCGGGTGCATGGGGCAGACATACTTCGTGGTGGCCGCCGGAACGGGAGCGGACTGTTTGGGAACGAGGTGCATCCCGCAAATCGAACAGTCAGCGGGTTTGTCCGAAGTGACCTGCGGGTGCATGGGACAGACGTACTTGGTGGTGGCCGCCGGAACGGGAGCGGACTGTTTGGGCACCAGGTGCATGCCGCAGATCTGGCAATCCCCGGGTTTGTCTGAGGTGACTTGGGGGTGCATGGGACAGTAGTAGGTTGCGGTCCCCTTGGCCCGTCCCGAGCAGGCCAAGGCCAGCAGGAGGGTCAGGAGGACCGCGGACAGGAGAGCGCGCCGGGCCTGGAGCAGCATTCGCTCAGCCCTTATGTTCCTGGATTTTCAGTACCAGGATCGTGTGATCCTTGGGGCACGCGCCAGGCTTGTCGCTTTTGAACCCGCAGGTTTCGCACACGTAGCTGATGTCGGCCCGGTTCACTTCCTTGAGGGTCATGCCGCATTGGGAGCATTTTCCGGGGTGGTCCACGACCTCGCAACCCATGTCGCACACATAGACCTTGTCCGAAGCGGGCGCGGCGGCTGGAGGAGTCCCTTCCTGCTGACCTGCGGCCGGCTGCACGGCGGCGGGTTGCGGTGCGTCAGCTGCGGCCTGGGGCGCTTGGGAGACCGCCTGCGGCTCGGGGTTGGAGATGGACGCAGGTTTCTGGGAGGTTTCCGGCTTCGAGCACGCCAGAACCATTAGAGCCACGACCGCCATGGGAATGGCCATGCCAATTCGTCTTTTCATATGATCTGCCTCTCCTCGAGATAACCGCACAATGATTTCTTGGTAACCCCGCTGAATAACGCTTCGAATCATACCATACACTTCTCCACCCACGATCCTGCCGCGCATGGATCCGAGGCCACAGAACCACCCCTCCGGCCGCGGAGCGACGGCCGTGTCACTCGATGGTAACAAGAGGTTGCCAAACCCCATTCCATCCTGTTCACAAGCGCGTAGGTCGCACCCTTGGGGGAAGTCTCTACTCGATCTCAATGCCTTCGAACCTGGCATCCCCCAGGACGAGGGTGACCCGGTCGCCCTGCTTGAGCAGCCTTCCGGAGTTGCCGAAGAAGATGAAGTAGGTCTTCCCCACTTCGGGGGCCACGGCCGTCTGCCTCAGGGGCCCGATGTAGGCGGGTGAGGGCACCATGAGCCTGGCTCCCGTTGCGGGGTCCAGGAGGTACGGCTTGGCGCCCTTGTGCAGGAGAGCCGCGGCCTTTTGGGAATCCACCACGCGGTAGCGGAAGTCCAGCATGGTCTCTGCGGATGTCAGGCGGAGGGCCACCAGTTCGATGCCGAAGCGTTCCGCCAGGTCGGCCTTCTTCGCGGCGGCCGAGATGGCCGCGGGGTCGGCCTGGACCCGATGCTGGCTCTCTGCGCAACCCGCGAGAAGGGCAAGGGAAAGGAAGAACAGGACCGGGAGGAACCCCGGCCCTGTTCTGGGCATTCGTCGTACGACCTTCATTCGTCCCCCCGGGGTCAGTGGCTCTCTAGTTCTGCGGCCCTTCTAGTGTACCGCAAGATGCCACTGCTGCCACCTGGTAGAAGACCAGGTTGGAGGCGGGCATGGGGGCAGACAGCCCCGTGGAACCGCTGGAAGAGTTGCCAACCAGGTTGGTGAAGGGAGGCAAGGTGGGCCCCACCGAGGTGCTCTGGTAAACCCTGTAGAAGAAACCTCCCGCGAGGTCGGTCCAATGGAGGAGGATGTTGCCGCTCAAGTCCTTGGTGACCATGAGGGTGTCTTCCACCCGTGTGGGCGGGAGCCCCGAGTCCGCGAGAGCGATAAAGGTGTACATGCCGCCGTTGGTGGCCGCCGCGTTCGTCAGGTGCAGGGCCCGGTCGTAGATGGCGAAATTGCAGGGCCCCGCCTGGACAGGCTGGACGAGCGTGGCGTCGGCGGTCTGGCCCGCGGGCAAGAACACCGAATAAAGGGTCTTGGGATAGGGCGCGTTGCTGCCCCCCGGCCCGAGACCCTTGTTCCCGTCTTCGGCCACCAGGTTCACATGAAGACCCTGCAACATGGGGATGTGGGGTTCCAACCCGGCGTTCAGAAATCGGAACAGGACCTGGTCGCCCACGGACAGAACGGGCAGTCCCGGCGTGGGATCGGGATAAGACGCGCCGTTCACCAGGAAGTACTTGGGCTCGTATTCCATGGTGCTCGTCACGGTGATGCCCAGGCCCGGTGGGCCATAGGTGCCACCCGTAACCGCGGCATGGAGAACGGGGTCCACCTCGCTGTAGAGCAGGAGGACATCCTTGGTGTAGGACACGCCCGAGTAGGCCTGACCGACGGCGTAGTCCTTGGTCACGGCCCCGTAGAGCCCCATCTGGACCTGGACCTGCGGGTGGGTGCCGCTGTGGTAGAGGTAGGTGCCCTCCCTCAGGGCGGGCCAGGTGTAATCCGCCGTACCTCCGCCCGGTGCCGTTTCATTGGTAAATGACCGCATCCGGTCGGGGTAGTTGGGATCGCCCGGCCCGAATTTAGTGGGCGTCATGGCGGCAACCTGCCCCGGGATGACGATGGAGATGGGCTCCGCCGTCAGGTTGTTCCTCAAGTGGATGGTCAGGCCTTCGCCCGGCGGCACCACGAGCCGCGGCCCTGGAACCTGCGCGACTTCGCCGGCCAGGTCCGCCCAGCCCGCATCCATGCGGCGGTAGCCCCACATGGTCACCACGGTAGAATCCGGCATGGTCTTGGTGAACGCCTCGGCCTGGAGCCAGACCTCCGCGGCCATGGTGCCTCCGGCGGTCATGCCCAAGGCGATCAGCGCCAGAGTCATCGTTCCGAGGGTCCTCAAGTGCATCAGGGTTCTCATCGCTTCATTCTCCCTTCCCCGATGGAGCTCAAGGGATGACGACCCACGGCGGCTCGACCACGGCCATGGTCAACATGCCCCCCGGGAACGTGTTGTCGTTAACGATCTCCCGCTCGTTGTGGGAGTGCCACATAAAGAAGAGGCCGCCGTTGAGATTGAACCCGCCCTCTCCGGGGGGCAGCTCGCCCGAGCCGCCCAGGAAGGGGCTCCCGCTCACGAACTGGCCGTTCGTGATGGTCTGCTGCGAGGGGAGGCTCACCGTGAGCCCTCTCCCATGGTCCGTGTAAGCGAGAATCGAACCGGAGGCCCAAGCCAGCGCCGTAGTGTTTTCCTTTCCACGACTGATGCTGAAGGTGTCGGCGCCCGCCTTGGCGACCATGACAACTTCGGGAGTGGTCCCCGTATCGGGATCGGGTGCGCCGGCCTGGTACAGGATGGCGCGGAACGCGTCCGGAAAACGCGCCCCCTCGCCCACCGGAACCGTGATGGTCGTGTCGGAGGCGGAAATCCCCCCGGAGAGAGTGGACTGCGCATACATTTCGTGGGCATCGAAGCCGTGGCCCGGAAGGTTGGTGCCCCCGAGCTGGTGCCCGTAGATATCCCACCCCATGCCATAGCCGGTCCAGGACCAGAGGGCGTCCATGGTCTCCCCGGGCGAAATGGTGGCCGTGAAATCGGACCAGCCCAAGTCCGGGCCCGCTCCCGGCGTGCTTTCCAGCAACCGGCCATCCCTCGCGATCACCCGGTGGTTCTCACCGTGGGTGTGCAGGGGGTGCGAGTCGTGCCCCGCTCCAAGAAACCGGATGAGGACCTTCTCGCCGGGTCGGGTCCTGGGGCTGCAGTTGTACGGTTGGTTCGGGAGCCAGGCCACAAACGGATCGGCCATCGTGTCCGGCCCGGTGCGTCCGTTGATGAACCAGAAGGTCGGCCACCAGCTGGTGCTGTCCTTGGTGGGCGCGCTGGTCTTGGGAAACAGGTTGAGTTCCATGAGCTCGTGGATCCGGGGATCCATGTCGGTCAGGAGGAACATGTACTCATGATCGAAGGCCGTCCCCGCATGGTTGTAGGCCCAGGTCGGATGGCCCGCCGGCCGCACGATGATGGCGCCGTTGAGACCCATCTCGCACTGCAATTCGGGGCTCGTGCCGCTGTGGTAGAGGTAGGTACCCGGGTGGCTGGCCGTGAAGGTGTACGTCACCGCGCCGCCGCCGAAGGAGGCCTCCTGGGTGAGCAGGCCCGCCGTGCCGCCCGTGGCGGTCACCCCTTCCTGGCCCGGGAAGACGATGGACACCTTGGCCCCCAGGGCGTGTGGAATGGCGTTGGTGAGCGTGATGGTCACGACCTGGCCCTCGTTGACGATGAGGGTGGGTCCTGGGAACTGCATGGTCCCCCCGCCGTTGGCGTAGCCCCAGCAGTAATAGGACCCGCCGTCCGCCGTGCTGATGTAACCCTCGCGCGCCGTGAAGGCGTAGGTTCCGCCGGCCAGGCCATCGATGGTCGCGGAAGCGGGAACGGACAGGAGCAGGGCCAGCGCCCCCAGCGCCAGCAACCCCGACCGCCCGAAGGTCATCACCCTGTTCATGGCCGTCCTCCCCTTCGAAATCGCCCGGCTCATGGGGTCACCACGATTTCGGTCATCATGCCGCCGTAATCTTCCGTGTTGTTGCTCAGGTGGTTCAGGTTGCTCGAGTAGAGGTAGTAGGTCCCCGGTGTCGCGCCCGCCAGGTCCAGGATGACCTCCGCGGACTGCCCGCCGCCCAGGGTGATGGTGTCGGTGTCGTAGTAGAGGTTTTTTCCGGCCGTTCCGCCGGGGCCGTCGGGGCCTCGAAGGAGGCGCGCCCCGCGCCCGATGACCTTCATGGAGAGGCCCATGATCTTCACCGAGTAGAACTCGGTCGTGGCCAGGCTGGAGATCCTCAGGAGGAGTTTCTGACCCACGGCCGCCTGGATGATGGCGTTCACCTTCTGGGCGGGCTTGTCGGCCAGCTCCCCACGGTATGCGCTCCGGTTGTTCATGATGGGCGCGTTGAGGACCGTGTCGGGATACCCCCGGCCGTTCAGCATGGGGTAGGTGTCCTTCATGTAGGCGAAGTCCAGGGGCTGGATGCTCAGGTCCGCGTCGTGGAACTTGGGATCGAAGGACGTGACCTGAATGGGGAAGTCCACATCGTAGAAGGTGGAGCCGTCACCGTCGTTGTAGGCGTACTTGTACCCGGTATGATGCGTGAATGACCCGAGGAGAGTGCCATCGGGTAACCGGTCCTGCTTGGGCAGGACATAGAGGTTGCCGAGCATGCCCATCTGCATGTGCTCGGAGGCCTCCACGTGGCAGTGGTACATGTAGGTCCCGGGCTCCACGAGGTTGTAAAAGTAGGTGAGGCTGGCGCCCATGTTGATGGAGATGCCCGCCATGGGTTCTCCGTCGAAGATGGTGGAGGCGTTGGGAAAGCCGTGGAAGTGGACGGTATGGGGGTCGAAAAGGTCGCCCCGCATGACCATCCCCACGTTGGTGAGGGTGAGGTAGAGCTTCTGTCCCTCCCTCAGAGGCTGCGGGCGTTCCCGCTCCGCCCACGTAGCCCACGAGGGTGGGCGCGGGGAACTCGGCTCCGCAAACCCCGTCCAGGGCAGGAGCGGCGGAGAGGGTCACATCGGAGAAGCCGAAGGTGTAGATGTCACCCTTTCCTGGATCTGCTCCCGTGCGGTCGCGGTCCGCCGTCTTGACGAAACCGTCTCCCGACGTGAGGTGCATGCAGACGTTGTCGTTGTCCACGATCCCGTCCCCGTCGGTGTCGATGCCGTCCGTATCGGGAGGGCACTGGACCAGGACCGATTCGGGGCCGTACAGGTCCATTCGGGGCCGTTTGGCGCCGGGCAGGTTGTCTGCCCAGGTCCCCAGCGAGACCATGAGGATTCCCGCCAGCAGGCCCGTTCCGAGGCGGTTGGCAATCATCATCGAACTCCTTCTCTCCGAGAGGCCATGCACGCCGGCGGCCCTGTCGAGTGTCTTTCGGTTGCGGTCACTCATGGCAGACTCCGCCGGTCCTGGGCGTGCCGTCGGAACGCGTTCCCAGGTTCTCGCCGCAGAGGGCGCTCTTGTCTCTGACCAGGTAGTAGAAGACCTCTCCGGGGCCGGGAACGTCCGAGTCGGCTCGCCGACGGAGCGGTGAGGTTGGAAGCCACGCACGTGGCCGACATGAAGTCCGAAGCGGTGGTGCTGCGCAGGAGGTCGTATTGGAGGGGCAGGCACTCGGGGGCCACGCCCGACGGTTCCTGCCATGAGAACTGGGTCGGGCCGAGGAAGTTGGGGCCCGGTTGTCCCGAACCGAGCCACGAGGTTCTGCACCGGGGTCCAGCACGAAGGGGATGTAGGCCGGGATGAGTTCGTCGGCGCCCGCGTCGGGGTAGACCAGCTGCGGCCTGCCCTGCCGGTCGAAGTCCAGGGTCAGGGCCGGGTAGGTTCCGAAGGCCGTGCTGCGGCCCAGGTTGAAGGCACCGGAGCTGGTGGTGGAGAGGTGGTAGTCGCCCGCCGAGTAATCGATGGGCGAGTACCGAACGGAGATGTTGTTGCCGCCCTCGTCCGTGACCTTGGCGGAAACCAGGGCGTTGTCGTACTCCCTCACGAACAGGGGGTCCGTGGAGACGTTGGTTCGCCGCGTAGCCCGCCGTGCTCGACAGGTCGCAGTACTGGGGATTCAAGACCTGGGGAGTGGGCGAGTCGGCCACCGTGAGATCCCAGTAGCCGTTCGGTGGGAAGGCGGGGTTGGGCACGAGCCCGCCCCTGGTGGCGTTGAGCGTCGGGTCGTAGTAGAAAGATTGGTTGTGCCAGAGGATGCTGTCCTCGAGCCTCGGGTTGGCGTAGGTCTGCGGGATACCCGCCGCGACGAGCGCATTGCGCAAAGCCAGGCTGTGGTAGTGCGCCACGAGGCCCGCGCCCTGAGGCGTGGAGTTGGCGTTGCCCGTGGCGAAGGTGGAGATGGCCGTGGCCGTGCTGTCGTTGTCCGCGATGGTGGTGTTGATGATGTTGACCTTGACCGTGTCCTGGAGGGAGACGCCGCCGCCCGCGTTGGCCGACACGTTGTTCACGATCATGTTGTTGAAGAGATTCAGCTCGTAGGCCGTCGCGAGGCCCCCGGATACGTCCGTCCCGTTGAAGCCCCAGGCGCGGATGCCGCCGCCGAAGCCGGAACCCGCCAGGTTGCCCTGGATGAGGTTGCCCACGATGTCCACGTTGCCGGCACCCGCGCCCAGCACTCCGGCCGCCGCGTTGCTGCCCACGAAGATGCCGCCGCCGTCGCCGCCGAGCTGGCCGCCGAAGAAGACCTCGTTGAAGAGGATCTTGTTCCGCTCGATGAGGCCGAAGTCGCTCAGCCCCTCGTGCAGGATTCCGCCGCCGTTCTGGCGCGTGAGGTTGGCGGAGATGAGGTTGCGGGTGACCGTGTAGTGGTCCGACCCCTCGTAGAGAGTCACGCCGCCGCCGCCGCTGATGCCGCCGTTCTTCACGACCTCGTTGTCCTTGATGGTGATGTAGGTGTTGCTCGAGGTGATGTCGGGCGTACCCACGGTGATGCCGCCGCCGTAGCTGCCCTGGTTGCCCTTCACCTTGTTGCCGCTGATCTGCAGGTAGTGCACCTGGTCGTCCACGTAGACGCCGCCGCCGCCCTGCGCTCCCTGGATGAAGAAGCCGTCGATGAGGGCGCACGTGTTGGGGGTCGTGGGGAAGGGTATGCCTCCGTTGCCCGGGGGCACGGTGCCCATGACCATGAAGCCGGGGGCCTCGTTGGCCACGTAGGGGTCGGTGCCGGGCGTGCCCAGGAGCGTCGCGGACCTTGGTGTGCCAGCGGTCCAGGCGGAGGGTATTGCCGGGCTGGGCGTTGATGACCGTGGACGCGCCCGCGCCCTGCAGCTTGACGGGCTTGTAGACGATGGGGTTCTCGTCGTAGGTTCCCGGCGCCACCAGGATGAGGTCGCACGCAGTTGGCGGCATCGATGGCGTCCTGGATGGGCGTGGCCGGGTAGGGGGCCGCGGTGACCCTGCGGATACCCGTGGCGCATTGCGCCGGGGTCAGGACGTGCAGGGTGACGCCGTTGGTGGAGGTCCGCTGGGTGTCGGCGCGGGTCACCACGAGGGTCCCCGTGGTGACGCCTGCGGGAACCGTGGCGGTGATGACCGAGTTGCTCCAGTTGACGGGATTGATGGTGAGGGGCACACCGTTCACCGTGACCAGGCTCATGCCCGCCACATAGGGTCCGAAACCGTAATCCCTCGTGACCGTGGGCACGTTCCAGGGGTTGGTGGGCGGGCCCGGGAGCGTGGGGTTGTACTGCGGGTTGGTCACTGCCACCGTCCCCATGGACACGAGGGTGATGGTGTCGCCGTTGCCCGGGCTGTTGCAGATGACGGGGCCACCCGTGGGACCGTCCACCGAAGCGATCTCGGGGGTTCCCGCGGCGGGCTCGATGTCGATGGCCGTGTAGGGGTAGCCCACGAAGGCGCCGATGGGCACGATGGGCGTGTCCAGGTAGGTCGTGGCGCCCGGCGTGTAGTGCAGCGACCAGCAGACCTGGCCGTAGTTGGGATCGTAGTGGGGGTCCGGAACCCTGGTGGATGTGGGATCACCGGGCACCGAAGGCATGAGAGGATCGTTGAGGCACACCGTGATGATGTTGGGCGACACGCCCGTGGGCGTCACGATGTTCTTGCTGAAGGTGGAGGGCAGCAGCGCGTTGTAGGCGCCGTACTCGTCCGAGTACACGCGCAGGATCTCGTTGCCGTTCCAATCCTTGAAGGAGCAGGGAATCCACGAGGGCGAAGCCTTTTCGCCGAAGATGGGGCTTGCGGCGTTGAACTCCGCCGAGAGGTCGTTGTTCACGAAGCCCACGCAGCGGGTGGCCTTGGGAACTTCGGTCAGGGCCCAGAAGTTGGCGGCCGCGTTGAGGCCATCGGCGACTCTCACCTGGCGGAGGCTGCAGAAGGGGCGGGTCTGGCCCGCAAAGGGAGCCGGCACGCCGGGGAAGAGGGTCAGCTCGGCGGGAACCACATAGGGAGTGCCGCCCGCGGCGACGCGGGGTGCGCCATCCAAGGGGGCCGGCCCCAGGTTGGCCTCCGTGCCCACGCAGGCCGGGGGAATCACATCGGGGCCGGGCACGTAGCCGTCGCCGAAGTCCACGTTCTTGTTCTCCTCCTTGAGGAGGAGGTACCCGGGAGGCGTGGCCGATTCCACGATGTAGTAGCCCCGGTCCAGCGGCCGCTCCGGCGTGGCCCCGGAGATGCCGTTGGGGAAGTAGGACTGGAAGGAGTACCCGCCGTCGAAGACGCCGTCACGGATCTGGTTCCACGTGCCGTAGTTGTCGAAGCAGGGCGCCGGAGGTCCACCCGGCAGGTCCGGCAGGACCTGGTGACAATCGGTGGGCGGGCTGTCGTCCCAGCTGTCCGTGGTCCCGGTCTGGACCGCGTCGCCGGGGTCGAGCACCCCGTTGGTGTTGTAGTCCACGTCGCCCGGCCCGGGGAAATCCTCGAAGGGATAGTTGTCCACGTCGGACAGCTCGATGGACCCGCTGCCGTTCACATCGTCGATGACGCCGTCGTTGTTGGCATCCTTGTACAGGTTGAGCACCGCCCGGGGAATGCCCGGCTCCCAGTTCTCGCCCACGGCGTAGCGGAGGTCGTCCTCGGCCGCCGTGACCACGTAGTAGACGATGCCCGTGATGCCGCCGTTCTCGCCGGGGCCGTAAAGGGTCTTGCCCCAGTCGATGTAGGTGGTCTGGTTGAGGTAGTTCATGAGGGCCTGGAGGAGGAACGGGAAGGTGGCCCCCGTCCCGCCGGGCGTGCTCGTGGGCAAGGAGTTCTCCGTGCGGGAGAGGTTGTTCCCCGTCCAGAAATTATTGAGCGGCACCAGGCTCGGGGTCGTCCCGTTGAGCCAGCTGTTGGGGTTCGTCTGGGGCTGGGGCGTGAGTTTGTCAAAGGAGGGATAAGCCCAACCCGCGTGGGCACCGAATGCGCCGCCCGCGTCGGACACCGCCGTCATACCCGTGGGTTTATACCTCGTGTAATCCAATTCGGCCACGAGCCATTTGAAGAAGGGGAAGACCTCCGGGAAGGAGTATTCGCCCGCGGGATCGGTGAATGTGGACATATAGATGCGCCCGTCGCGGTAGCGGAGGTTGAGGATCTCGTTAATGATGCCCGTCTCCTCGGGGTCGCGGAACCCGTTCCCGATGTGGCTCGGGATGTGCGTCGGCCCGCCATCGTCCCAGAAGACGCTGCCTTCGTGCGTCCCGAACCAGCGAAACGCGAGCACCTGGCCCAGAGCCACGGGCGCGCCCGTGCCGCCGCCGCCCGGCGGGACCACCACGGTCTGGAAGCCGAAGAGGGCGTCCAGGGGCTTGTCCCACCAGACGAGTTGGTAGGTGCCCGGAGGCACATTGGGAATCGTGAACTCTCCCGTATTGATGTTGGCCTCGGCGGCGTAGAGCCCCTGGCCCGTCACCGGATCGTTGAGGCCGATCCAGGCCTCGGGTACCACCGCTCCGCCGAAGTTGGCCTGGTTGTTGGGCGGGGCACCGAAGTGGTTGAAGACCATGGTGCCCGAGATGCTCCCCGTGCCCGCGGGCGGGGTGACCAGCCAGGGCAGGCGTGTGTCGGCGCTCGTCGTGTAGTTGGTGGCCGTGGGGTTCACGAAGCCGACGAAGACGTGCCAGGCGCCCGTCCCGAAGCCCTCGGTGAAGGCCCGGGGCTCGCCCGCCTTGACCCATGCGTCCACCACCGGAGTGCCTTCGATGGTGGCGGTCTGGACCCAGGGCGTTCCCGTGGGCGGAATGACCTGCGTCCCGTACTTGCCCGGAGGCAGGTACTTGATGAGCGCCTCGCCCACGGCGATGCCGTAGGGATTCTTGACGGGATCGTTCACATCCGCCTCGGTCATGGTCTTGATGAGGCCTCCCGGGGCGCCCATGACCTTGACGGTCATGTCGGGAGTTGTACTGGGTGCCCAAGGGATTCCCGAAGGCGTCCTGGCTCACCTGGCCCAGGTCGTCGTGCAGGATCACCGAGAATCCGCCCAGGCCAGGCTCGCCCTGGTCCGGCACGTTGTTGATGGCGTTGTGATCCACGTGCGCGTAGAGCCAGATCTGGGCCGTGGGGATGGGTTCGGGGTTCACCACGATGGTGAGGTTCACCGTTCCCGAGGGAAAGGTGAAGGGGTGCTGGGGATCCACGAGTGTCGTGGTTCCTCCCAAGGCGAAGCTCTGGAAGGTGGGCCCAGGTCCATGTCCGGCAAGACCGATACGAAGTACCACTTTCCGTCGGGAACCGTGATGGTGGCCGTGTTGCCTGTGGCGTGGCCGCTGGCCACCACGGGGGCGTAGCTCTTGTGGATGACGATGCCGATGCTGTTGTTCACGCTCACGCCGGGAACCGACTGCGTGGAGTTGTCCTCCTCCACGAGCCAGCGGAAGCTTGCGGGGTTCCCCGAAGTGCCGGCGCCCTTGACCGTCACGTTGATGGTGTAGGCCATGGCCGCAGTCTGGGTTCCCAGAGCCAGCAGGCAGACTCCTGCCATGCCCGTCAAGATCCTGGCGGCTTCGCGACAGCCTGCCCAAAGACTCTTTTTCGACATTTTCACTTCACCCTCCCGTTCGCTGAAAACGAGATGCTCTGACGGCGTCCTTGCCCGGCAGGTCCTCCGTTTCCCTGGATTGAAACGCATTTCGACTTGGATAACGCTCCCGCCTCGACCTCTCGGCGCCAACGCTGGACGGCCGCCTGAATCTTGTAGGCGCAATCCCTGACCACGCCGTCCAGAACGAGGCATTCGTCCTGACCGCACTCCATACCGTGCTCGTTCGCCAATTCGAGCAGTTGCCTGGCCAAATCCAGCCTCCTGTCCACCACGAGTTCGCAATTCATGAGCGGGTCTCCTTGCATTCAGCAGCGGACAAGCAAACTTGCCGAGTTGCGAACCCTTCTAGAGCAAGGCCAGTGCCAACACCTTGCCCGAGGTCGGGAGGCCCCTAGATAACCTGTTGTTTTTTATGGAACTACGACGGATTTGCGAGGGCAGAAGGAGGGCTTACTGCGGAGTCCGTGCCGGATGTCTCACGAGACACCCTCTTGCAAGCAACCCCAAGAGGTGTCCGTCCACATAACTATCTCATTTCACTACATGTTCCTCTGCGATATTGCAAGAAAAGACCTCTAGCAACCCTTGCTCAGAGCCCCTTCCTGGGACATCAGTACAAATCGGACATTTGGGACAGTGGGTAGGAGAGGGATTTTGCGGGTTGTGTGCGCAGGCATGGAGCGGTCGTCAGGGGAGTTCCTCGGCTTTGCCGAACCGCTCCTCGATGAACCGGTAAAGCGTGGAACGGGAGACATGTAGCAACTTGGCGGCCTTGACCTTATTGCCGTCACACTGGCGAAGAGCCTCCAGGACCTTGTCCTCATCCAGCCTGGCCTTCCACACCAGGTCATTCCGATGCACACGGCGGGGAGTTCCCGTGAGAGATTGCGGGAGGTGTTCGGCCTCGATGACGTTGCCCCTGGCCTTGATGTAAGCGAATTGGAGGGCGTTTTTCAGCTCCCGCACGTTGCCTGACCACGGGTGGTCGACCAGAAGAGCGAGCGCCCCAGGCGAAATCTCGGAGCCTCCCTCCTTGCCGTGCTCCTTCGCGATTTCCTCGAGAAAGTGGGCCGCCAAAAGCGGGATGTCGCCCCGGCGTTCGCACAGCGGTGGCACGGTAACGGGCACCACGGCCAGGCGGTAGAACAGATCCTCGCGGAAGCGCCCTGAGGCGACTGCTCGGGTGAGATCCTGGTGCGTGGCACACAGGATGCGCACTTCCACCCGGATGGTCTCCTCACCCCCCACCCGCTCGAAGGCCCCGTTCTGAAGGACGCGCAGGAGCTTCACCTGCGTGTGGGGGCTGAGCTCGCCCACCTCGTCGAGGAAAAGCGTGCCCCCGTTGGCCAGCTCGAACCGCCCCTTCTTGTCCCGGATCGCCCCCGTGAAGGCCCCCCTCACGTGGCCGAACAGTTCGCTCTCCAGGAGACCCTCCGGAAGGGCGCCGCAGTTCACGGTCACGAAAGGTCTGTCGGGGTGGGGACCCTGGTTGTGGATGGCGTGGGCCACGAGCTCCTTGCCGGTGCCGCTCTGGCCCTGGATCAGGACGGGGACCTTGCTGTCGGCCACCTCGCGGATGGTGTTGAAAAGCTCGAGGATTTTGGGGTCGCGCCCGACGATTCCCTCCACCGGCTGGTGGGCCTGAAGGAGGCGCCGGAGGTTGCCCAATTCGGTGAAGTCTTCCAAAATGACGACACAGAGGTCTTTTCCTTCGAAACGAACGCCGGCGGTGCTCACCAGGAGATCGAGCTGGCGCGCCTCGCCCCACCGGGAGAGACGCATTTCCGCCTTGCGGCGCTGCACGGTCTTTCCCTCGAAAGCCTCCTGGATGGCATGGTGGACGACGCACTCCCCCCAACATCCGGGTTTCTCCGGGTTGGATCGGAGCTGGGGCAGCTCGCTGCAGCCCAGAACCTCGCCCATGGGCTTGCCGAGGGCGTCCTCCTTGACGATTCCGAGGGTCGCCTCCAGGGCGGGGTTGACGGCCGAGACCTTCTTGTCCCGGTCCACGACCAGCACGCCGCAGGGCAGTGCGGCGAACAGCGTTTCGAAAAATCGCTTTTGGTGATCCAGGTCCTCCTTGGCCTCCTCCACCCTGGCCATGGCCAGCCGGATCTGCCTTTCCTCCTGGTGACGCTGGATCGCCGTCCGGATGGCGGCCAGGAGTTCACGCTCCTCGTAGGGCTTGACCACGTAGGCGAATGGCGACGTCCCCAGGGCTCGCGACAGGGTCGCTTCGTCGGCGTATGCGGTGAGATAGAGGATGGCGGCATCGTGCCGCTCGCGGATGTAGAGCGCCGCCTCCACGCCGTCCATGTCTCCGGTGAGTTTGATGTCCATGAGGATCAGGTCGGGCGACGTCTCCGAAGCGCGCGCAATGGCATCCCGCCCGGTGGCCGCCAGGCCCACGACTTCGAAGCCCCGTTCCTCCAGGAGGCTTTGGAGCCCGGTGGCCAGAATGCCTTCGTCCTCCACGATCAAGATCCGATTGCCGACCATCCCAGCATTTCCTCCCTCACGGCCTGAAGGCGATCACGAACTTCGTCCCCGGCCCTTCCTCCCGGTCGAGGCTCCCCTGGAGTTGCCACGCCAGCATGCGCACCAGATGCAGGCCCAGCGTCTTGGCGTGGCGAAAATCCACCTCGGCGGGAAAGCCGACCCCATCGTCGCTGACCGAGAGCGCCACTTCCCCGTTCTGCCTCGCCTTGAGTTCGATCCGAACGGTGCCCTTCCTTCCGCCCGGGAAAGCGTATTTCAGCGCATTGGAGACGAGTTCGTTGAGGATGAGGCCGAAGGGCACGGCCTTGTCCATGTTCAGGGCGATGTCCTCCACTTCGGTTTGGAACTCCACGGTGCTCCGTTCCACGCCGAAAGCTTCGAAGAGGTGGTCGGCCAGGCTCGCCACATAGGAGGACAGGTCCAGCTTGGCGAGGTTCTTGGAGCCGTAAAGCTTTTCGTGGATGAGCGCCATGGCCCTGACCCGGTTCTGGCTCTCCTTGAATGTTTTTAGGTCCCGCTCGTCCACCAGGAACTTGGACTGGAGATCGAGGAGCGTGGAGACGATCTGGAGGTTGTTTTTCACCCGATGGTGAACCTCCTTGAAGAGGATCTCCTTCTCGTTGAGAGAAGCCCTGAGCCGGTCTTCCGCCTCCCTCTGCTCGGTCACATCCCGGGTGGTGGCCAGAACGCAGCGCTCTCCCTCCAGGTCCAGGTAGACCGCCGAGAGAGAGCCGATGAAGACGGAACCGTCCTTGCGCCTAAAGGACATCTCCATGCCGAGCACCGAACCCTTGTCCTCCATGGCGTCAAGAACCCGCCGTCGGCCCTCCGGATCGGCCCAATGTCCCAGTTCCAGCGTGGACGAGGCGAGCGCCTCCTCCGCCGAGCACCCCATGAGACGGGTGAACCCCTCGTTCACCTCCAGGTAAGCTCCGTCGGAAAGCCGCGTAAGAGTGATGGCATCAGGGCTGGTTCGAAAGGCCTTCGCGAACTTCTCCTCGCTGGCCCGGAGCGCCTCATCCGCCCGCTTCCACCTCGTGAACAGCGATTGGAGCGCCACCCACGAAAAGATAATAAGGGCGAGCTCGGAGAGGCGCGTGGAAATCTCCTGGGCATTGGGGGAGATGAAACTCTGCGCGAAGGTCCCCTGTCCCAAAACGAAGGCGTCCAGGCAGGATTCCAGAACCCAGTAAAGCCCTGCCAGGCCGGCCCCGAGCACGAGGACCCGCCGGTCCATGATGAGGAGGTTCTTGATGGACCGGCCCCTCTCTGTGGTCATGGCTGGCTCCGGGTCATGGCGACTCTTGGTCACGAGGTCGTTTCCGCTTAGATTTCAACGCTCGGGAACGGTCCTTATGCCTGCGGCCAGCCCCTCGTCCTCAGGGGGATGCCGGCGCTCTCCGCCCAGCATTCCACACGCCGAGGCCCACGAAGCAGCCCCAGATCGTCCCGTGAAGCAGGCTGTAGGGAGAATCCTCCCAACTGCTCCACCACCAGAGGGACCCCAACACGCCCGCGCCTGAGCCTGCAGCCAAATGGGTGATCACGTGGCGCGAAGCGATCAGGCGGGCGGAGCCCCACGCCAGACAGGCCAGTGAGGCCACGAGGCCGAAGGCCCACCAGGGCCAGTAGAGGGCCTGGTCTTCCTGTCCGAACCAGAAAAAGCTGAGGTCGAAGTGAGCCGAAAGCGCGATGGGCAGGAAGGTGGCATAGCCGATGAAGTATCCTTCCACCGCCGGCATCGTCAGCCTGAGGGCCAGGCGCTGCGAGGCGATCCATCGGGCGCAGAAGATCGAGAGCCCCGCCAGGAGGGCACCGTGGACCATCCCCGCGGGGACGATGTGCCACGCGAGATCGTCCCGAAAGGCGTAGAGCGCGTGCAGGGCGTTGAGCGCGCCTCCCAGAGCGCCGCCCCCGGCTGCGAAAAGCAACGAGCTTGCCGGTGGGCGGATCGGTCCATGGGAGCTCCTTAAGGAAAAGCTGTTAGCCTTTAGCTGTTAGCTCAGAGACAAGAAACTGGACCGGCCTTGGCGTACTCCTCGAGGATCTCTAGCCAAGAGCCAATGACGCTGATAGCCAATAGCTGATAGCTATTTCCCTACCCTATACTGACCATCCTCTCGATGGGCAGGCGCGCGCGCCGCGCGATCTCCTGCGGGACCTTCACCTCGAAGACGCCCTCCTCCAGGGAGCGCAGGAGCTTCTCCATGGTGATCATCTTCATGTACTTGCATTCCATCTCGTCGCTCACGGGGAAGTAGGCCTTGTCCGGAGCGACCTTGCGCATGCGGTGGAGGATGCCCGTCTCGGTGGCCACCACGAACTCCCGCTTGGGCGAGGCCGTGACGTGGCGCACCATGCCCTCCGTGGAGGTGATGTAGGCGTCCTCCTGCTTCAGGTCCTTGTCCTTGAGGTAGACCATGCACGAGGTCACGCAGCCGCACTCGGGGTGGATGAGGAAGTCGGCGCCCGGGTGCGCCTCGCGCGCCCGCTCCACGTCCTCGGGCCGCACGGCCGCGTGCACGTGGCATTCGCCGGCCCAGAGGTGCAGGTTCTTTCGGCCCGTCACGCGGGACACGTAGGCGCCGAGGAACATGTCGGGGCCGAAGAGGACGGGCTTGTCCTCGGGGATGGACTGGACGACCTTCACGGCGTTGGAGGAGGTGCAGCAGTAGTCGCTCAGGGCCTTCACCGCGGCGCTGGTGTTCACGTAGGTGACCACCACCGCGTCCGGGTAGCGCTCCTTCCAGCGATTGGAGCTGCGCGGCGGTGAGGGTGTCGCTGAGGGAGCAGCCCGCCTCCAGGTCGGGGATGAGCACCGTCTTGTCCGGGCAGAGGATGCTCGCCGTCTCGGCCATGAAGTGGACGCCGCAGAAGACGATGACGTCCGCCTCGGACTTGGCGGCCTGCTGGCTCAGGCCGAGGGAGTCGCCCACGAAGTCCGCCACGTCCTGGACATCGCCGATCTGGTAGTTGTGGGCCAGGATGACGGCGTTCTTCTCGCGGGCGAGCTCGCGGATGCGGCCGGCGAGGTCGCGGGTCAGGGCTGTGGCCATGGGTCCTCCGGAACACAATATAGTCCGCCGGTTGCTCTGGCGCCTCCGGGAGATTCAGGATAGCATGAGCGAGGTTCAACAGGGAGGAGAGCATGAAAACGTGGGCGAAAATCGGCGTCGGATGCCTGGTCGTCCTGATCCTGTGCTGCGTCATCGGCATCGTCGCGGTCGTGTACTCGGGCAAGAAGGTCACCGATCTCCTCGGCGGCATCGGCGGCGCCAGGCAGATGGCCAAGGACATCAAGGCCATGGAGCAGCTGGAGAAGGACTACCCCTTCACGCCGCCGGAGAGCGGCGACGTGGACGAAGGCCCGCCTCCAGGCCTACATCGCGGTGGCCACCGGGGTGAAGACGGCCATGGCGCCCTACGAGGGCTGGATCAAGGCGCACGAGAGACAAGCACGACAAGGGCGACTGGAAGGACGTGAAGAAGGCCCTCACCATGACCGCGCGACCTCGTGGCCGCCATGAGCAAGGGGCTCTCCGAGCAGAGGATGAGCTCCAAGGAGTTCCACTGGATCGAGCAGAGCGATGCGAGGCCGCGTCCCGGGAGAGCGGCGGGCGAAGCGGCCACCGACGCCCAGCGGCAGATGGTGGACAGCTCCGTCAAGGTGCTCGAAGAGCAGATGAACGCGCCCGAGCGCCACGCCGGAATCCAAGGCCCAGCTCCAGGAGCAGATCGACAAGCTCAAGGCCACCCTCGACGAGGCCGGCGGTCCCGTCTCGGCCAACCGGGCGCTCTACCTGAAGTACGAGAAGGAACTCCAGGCGTGCGACCTGGCGGAGTTCGGGAACATCAAGGTGGGTGATTAAGTGATCGATAGGTGATCGGGTGATCAAGTGATCGGGTGATCGGGTGACTAGGAGCCATCGTTCCCAGCGTCCGGCATCCCCGCCCCCGGCCAAAGCCCCGCAGACGCAATCACGACCACGGAGGGGATGCATCCCCTCCGTGGTCGCCAGAAGGCGGTCAGGCCTTTGGGATCTAGCTCTTGAGTCCGGCGAGGAGCCGGGCGAGGCGGGCTTTGTAACGGGAAGCCGTGTTGGCGTGGATGACGCCCTTCTTCTCCGTGCGGTCGATGACGGCGTAAACGCTCGGGAGGGCCGCGGTGGCCTCCTCGTGCTTCTTCTCCGCCACGAGCCCGCGATACTTCTTGATGGCCGTGCGCATCTGGCCCACGGCGATCCGGTTCCGAAGCCGCCGCTTTTCCGCTTGCCTCACTCGCTTCAACGCTGATTCGTGATTCGCCACAACTTCCTCCAGTCACACAAGAGAGGAGATCATACAGCGCAAGGCGACCCGTGTCAAGGGCGTGAATAGGTTCAGTACATGTGAGACGAGATCGGGGAAGCACGCGTGGAGATGATGGCGTGTTGGAGGAGGAATTGGAATGGGGTGGCATTTCCTGAGCGCATGGTGGGGACGCATGGTGTTGTAGGTCTGTTCCCAGGCGAGAAGTGCCGGGGCTGATGGCTGCGACGGTCCAAGCGCCCTGGTATAGCTCGTAGAACTCTTCGGTGTGAGTGCGGTTGGCGCGTTCGACGTGGCCGTTGAGTTTGGGACTTCTCGGACGGCAGAACAAAGAGGGGGATTTTGAGCGCTGGCATGCGTCCTCGAAGTCGGCTTTGAACTCTGAGCCGCCGTCGACCTGGAAAGCGCGGATGGGGAATGGGGTGCGAGCCAGGACGGCCCGCAGGAACGTCCTGGCATTCGTAGCCGTGGCGGCGGCGTGGATTTCCAGCACGTCCCACCTTGCGGCGCAGTCCCTGGACGTAAAGGATTTGAGCACGACGCCGGGGAGCGGGCGAACGTCCATCGTATCCAGTTCCACTAGGTCGCCGGGGTTGGTTGCCCGGTATGACCTCGGCTTCCTCGTTGCGTGCTTGCGCGCGCCGCGCTCACGCGCGGAGATTGCCCATGGCCTGAGTTCGGGCAGCACGCTCCTTCGTTTCAGATCTTTCAAGATTCGGCCCGTGGTGGATTCCGACGCTGAAACGCCTTCGGATTCCAGGAGGACTGCCAGCTTCTCCTTGCCCCACTTTGGATACCGTCTCCGCAGCCGTTCCACCGCTTGGACAAGTTCACGAAGACCAGACCGGCTTGCGCACGTGCGTTGGGGCGCCTTGACCGGTCTTCGAGAGAATGCAGGTTCTTCGGATCAAACCGCCTCCGCCACCGGTAGTAGGCCGGCACGGCTCATCCCGAAGATCACGACAAGCCAGCCCGGTGTCTTTCGTCCTCTCCAGAGCGATCCAAAGCCCGAAGCCGCTCCCGCGCCTTCGGGCTAAGCTCTCTGGCATCAAAACGCGCTACGCCATATAATTCCTTTGGCAAGTATTTCCGCTGCATCGGGGGAAGCCTCCTTTCGCACAGGAGCTTCCCCCAAATCTTATCCCACCCGTCTCACATGTGTCTGAACTTATCCAGGCGAGGGCCGGAGGAGGGACGGGGGAACGGGCCCGGTCGAGCCCGGCTTCGGGGCCTCGCGCCCATGCCCTCGGACCGCCGTCCTGAAGGCCTCTACTCCGCGGTCTCGTAGAGGGTCCGCCTCTTGCGGGGGACGAACCCGGCGTCGGCGATGAGGCGGCGGAGCTCCTCCTCGTTGGTCCGGTTGCGGCAGCCCGCGGAGGCCACCACGTTCTCCTCGATCATGATGGAGCCCATGTCGTTGGCCCCGAAGTGGAGGGCCACCTGGCCCATCTTGAGGCCCTGGGTGACCCAGCTCGCCTGGACGTTGTCGAAGTTGTCCAGGTAGAGGCGGGAGAGGGCGAGCACGCGCAGGTAGTCCACGCCCGTGGCCGTGGCCTCTTGCAGGGGCGTGCTGCTCCCCGGGCTGGAAGGTCCAGGGGATGAAGGCCGTGAAGCCGCCCGTCTCGTCCTGGAGCGCTCGGAGGTGGGTCAGGTGGATCAGGATGTCCGCGGGGTGTTCGATGGAGCCGAACATCATGGTGGCGGTGGTCCTGAGCCCGAGCCCGTGGGCGGTCCGCATGACGGCGAGCCACTCCTTCACCGTGGCCTTGCCCCGGGCCATCTCCGAGCGTACGGCGTCGGAGAGGATCTCGGCGCCGCCCCCGGGGATGCTGCCCAGTCCGGCCTCCTTCAGTCGCCCGATGACCTCCGCCAGCGGCATCTTGTAGAGCTTGGAGAAGAAGGTGATCTCGGGGGGCGAGAACCCGTGGATGTGGATCTGGGGGAAGGCCTCCTTGAAGCTCGCGGAGCATCTCCTCGTAGAAGCTCGAAGGGGAGGCCGGATTGTGCCCGCCCTGCAGAAGGATGCCCGTGCCGCCCAGATCCACCGTCTCGCGGACCTTGTCGAGCAGCTCCCCCATGGAGAGCACATAGCCCTCGGGATCGCCGGGCTTGCGGTAGAAGGCGCAGAAGCTGCAGTTGGCCACGCAGACGTTGGTGTAGTTGATGTTGCGGTCCACGATGTAGGTGGCCACCCCGTCGGGGTGCTTGCGGGCCCGGACGGCGTCGGCGGCCTGGCCCAGATTCCAGGAAGGGGGCGCTGCTCCAGGAGGAGGAGGCCCTCGTCCGGGCGTCAGGCGCTCGCCGGCGAAGGCCTTGTCGAGCGCCGCGGGCCTGTCCTATCAGGAGGACCCGGGGGGCAGGCGGAAACGGTCATGGGGAAACTCCTCTTTGAGGGCAAGCCGGAAGAACAGCGCCATGGCCTCCAGATTTCTTCCTGGTCGAGGGTGTAGTGGAGGTGGCGGGTGAGGTAGGTGTGCACCCTGCCCTCGGGCAGGTCCAGGAGCGGGTGAACTCCGTCTCGATCTCCGCCAAGGTGCGCCTCGCCGTAGGCGTAGGAGGCGCGTCGAGGACTTGGCGTCAGCTCGGAGGAGGCGGCCTCTCGCCGCGCGGCCCACACGGCGAAGACGAAGGGCAGGCCCGTGTGGCGGTTCCAGAGCTCCGCCAGGTCCACTCGCGTGGCGGCGCCAGGGTCGGCGGCAGGGCAGCGCGCGGTCGCCGATGACGAGGGCGGCCTCGTGGGGGCCGAGGCGCTCGGGGAGATTGGGCCGCTCCTCGAAACTCGGGCGGGGCACGCGTTCCATCTCCAGGAGCACGCGCGTGAGCGCCTGGGAGGTGCGGCTGGCGGGGTCGAGCCAGACCTTCCGAGATCCTTCAGCTCCCCGCCGCACAGGAGGAGGACGCTCGTCACCTCGCGGCGCGCCGCCACGCACAGGGGCGCGGCCAGGACGAGCTCGGGGTTGCGCGCGAACTCCACGGAGGGGATGAGCCCCGCGTCCGCCTGGCCGGAGGCGAGCTTCCGGGCGCAGGCGGAGGGCGTGTCGAAATCCACCTGTCCACCCGGCGGGGTGCACGCCGGCCCTGAGTCCCCACCAGAGGGGCGCGGAATTGAGGAAGGCGACGGCGGAGATCTTCATGGGGTCGGCTCGGCCCGCAATCTGGACCAGAGCAAGAAGAGGGCCGTGTGGGCGCTCATCTCCATCACCGACTCCCGGTCCAGGGGGAAGCTGATCTTGCGCGCCCACTCGCCCTCGGGTGTGCCGCAGGCGATCCAGACGGTGCCCACGGGCTTGTCCGGCGTGCCGCCGTCCGGGCCCGCGATGCCCGTGGTGGAGAGCGCGCACGCCGCGTTGAAGCGGGCCCGGGCGCCGCGCACCATGGCCCGCGCCGTCTCTTCGCTCACGGCGCCGTGGCGTTCCAGCACCCCGGGCACGCCGAGGAGGCGCTCCTTGGCGCCGTTGTCGTAGGCCGTGATGCCGCCCAGGTAGTAGCGGGACGCGCCGGGGACGGACACCACCTTCTGGCCGAGAAGGCCGCCCGTGCAGGACTCGGCCGTGGCCAGGGTCCAACCGCGCTCCAGAAGCAGCTCGCCCACGCGCTGCTCCAGGGAGGTGCCGTCCAGGCTCACGAGGTGCTTGCGAAGGCCCTCGGACGAGAGGTGCGCACGGCCGACTCGGTGTCGTCCAAGTCCTCGAGGGGCGGGCTCGTCAAGGTGAAGCCGATGCGCAGGACGCCGAGGGCCGGCAGGATGGAGACGTCGATCCCGGGCTTTCCGTACCACGGCCTGAGCGTCTCCTCGGCCTCCACTTCGGGCAACCCGGCGGCCACGGCCCTGAGCATCCTGGCTTTCGGCTGGTCCGGGAAGAGGGGCCCAGGCGCGGCAGGACCTGCGCGTTCAGGATGTCCTGGAACTCCCGGGGAACGCCCGGGCAGGAGGACGAGGTGCTTCCCCCCGGGCCGGATCCAGCAGCCGCACGCCAGCCCCGCGCCGTTGTCCAGGGCCTCCCCGCCCTCCACCACCTGGGCCTGCCGCCGGCCGCAGTTCCGTGAGCGGCGCGGCCGCGGGTCGTGAGGCGCTCCTCCAGGATGCCCAGCCAGCGGGCGTCCTCGTGCAACGCCCACGCCCAGCAGGTCCGCCGCCGCCTCGCGCGTCACATCGTCGCCCGTGGGGCCGAGCCCGCCGGAGGTGATCACCAGGTCGCAGTGGGCAGAGCGCCGGCGTGCAGGACCTCGCGGATGCTCTCCACGCGATCCTCCACGCGGACCAGCAGCGCCACGGGGATGCCCAGAGCGGCCAGCCGGTCCTTGGCGAAGGGCCCGTTGGCGTCCCTGCGCGCGGGGTCCACCATTTCGGAGCCGATGATGATCAGTGCCGCGGTCTTCATGGAAATCCTTGAAGATCAAAGCTGTCAGCGACCCAGCTATCGACGATCAGCCGACAGCATGACGTCCTCTCGCCTCGCTGGACATAATCCGCGAACCCGTTCTGCACAAGCAGGGCGCCGATGGCGTCCATGGCCTGCTGGGCCACGGCGTCGGGCGAGAGACCTTCCAGTCCCGAAAGGGGTTGCCCCACGAAGAGGGAGACCTTTCCCGGTCTTGGGAAACGCCGGCCCAGGGGGATAGGCTTCCCGGGTTCCCGCGATGGCCACCGGGATGACGGGCACGCCCGGCCCGCGAGCGCCAGCACGCCCACGCCGGGCATGGGGGGCAGGAGCGTTCCCGTGTGCGAGCGGCGCGCCCTCGGGAAAGATGGCCACCACGTCGGCCGCTCCGTAGAACCTGAAGGCACTTCCGGATGGGCCCCAGGCGGAAGGCCGCGCCCGCCTTCACCGGGACCACGTCCATGAGGCGGGAGAAGCTCCTGAGCCCGGGCCGTCTCGAACTGATCCTCGGCCATGACGAACCAGAGCCGGCGCGGGGAGCATGGCGCCCAGGATGAGCGGGTCCACGAAGGAGAAGTGGTTGGCGGCAAGCAGGAAGCGCCCCCTTCCGCGGCAGGCGCTCCCGCCCGCTACGCCGACGCGGAAGATACAGCCGCGCAAGCGCGGGTACATGATGGCCTTGGCCATCACGTAGGAGAGGGTTTTCAAGACCGTCCTTTACAGCCGCCCAAGGGGCCTCCGACAGAACGCTTGAGCCTAAACCAGCGTGGAGATTGTGGCAAGGAGGGGGAAGGGGAATGGAGTCCGGAGAGGGAGTGGGGAATGATTCGGGATTCGGAATTCGGGATGCGGAATTCGGAATTTGGCGGCAACTTTGGAATCCGGCATTTGCGAGGAGCCGCAGGCGATTCGGAATCTCGGATTTCGGGACAAACGCCGGAGCTGGGTTCGAGCTGGGAGTCGGGAGCCGGCTTCCTCCTGCTGACCTGATCACCTGATCACTCGGTCACCATCCCGTCCCTCGCATCTCGCGCCTTGCGTCTCGCTTAATCGCGTCTCGCTCCCTACGCGTTCCGCCCCGGCGAGAGCACCCGGGTGGAGAGGGCGGCCGCGAAGAGAACCACGAACGCCGTGAGGCCCGAGAAGGGCCACGCCCCATCCCTGGCGCACGAGCGGTTCGAAGGAGGCCGCTGCGGCGCGGACGCCGTCCAACAGGGGTTGCAGGTAGGGCAGCGAGCGTGCGGCGCGCCGCTCTCAGGAACCGCTCCCGCCCAGAGTGACGGGCCGGCGTAGATGGCCACGGCGGCGATCCCCGCGGCGGCCAGCGCCGTGGCGGCGGACTCTTCGGCCAGGGTCGCGAAGTGGCGCCAGAATGCGGCGCTGTCCCACCTGCCCGGATCACCTGCCGCACGCCCCTGCGCTGGAGACGCGGGCGTCTCGGCCCAACGCGGCGCCGCCGTCAGCGTCCGTTCGAGGCGGAGGGCCAGGGCGCAGCGGGCGACAGGCGGCGGCGTGGTCCGACCACCCGGCGGGCGCGGGTCACCGTCGAGGTGCTCGTCCAGGATTTGGAGGAATTCATTCGCAATTCATGTGTCACCTCGGGCAAGAGATCGAGCACGCGTGCCCCTCAGGCCGTGCCGGCCCCTGAAGAGAAGCGTCTTCACGGAACCCTCGGGCATGCGGAGGGCGCCCGCGATCTCGCCCACCGACAGCTCGTCCCAGTAAAACAGGTGGAGGACCTCGCGCTGGGACTGGGGAAGGTGCGCCATGGCCTCCTCGACGGCGCGCCGCACCTGGGCCTCCTCCAATCGGGCCTGGGGGTCTGGCGCCGGTGCTGCCGGGCCTGGAGTCCGCCCTCCTCGCGCTCGTCGAGAGAGTCGGTGCCGGCCCCGCGGCCCGCGCGTGATCCGTGACCGCGTTGTGGGCGATCCTGAAGAGCCAGGTCTTGAGCGAGCTGTCCCGACGGAAGGACGGCAGGCCCTTGAGCGCCTTCAGGAAGGTCTCCTGGCAGAGGTCCTCGGCCCGCGCGCGGTCCCCCGTGAGGCGGGTCAGGAGGCCCAGAATGTAAGGCTCGTAATGGTTCATGATGCGCCACGAAGGCGGAGGCGTCCCCGGGACTGGAACCTGAGGATCCAGTTCCCTTCGCCCGGGAGCGGCTCCATCTCTCTCTCCTCACGACCCCTTGGACGGAGATAGTGTACTAGCATCGGTTTCAGGGAATGACCGAGGGCGTTGCCTCGCTTCGCCCGCACACCACCCTATCTCATCATCCCCGTCCCCGTTCCCACCCACCCTGTGACCGATCAGTCCCCCGTCCAAGGGGGTGAAAGAGGAGGTCCGCCATGGACGCGAAACTTTATTCCCATTCTTGCCATCGGAGGAGGCATGGCCACCGGCATCATCATCGCGGGGCTCGCCATGTTCTTCGACCACAAGAAGCAGGTAATGCGGAACCAGGAGCGCATGGCCGCCATCGAGAAGGGCATCGCTCTGCCCGACCTTGCAAAGGGGACGTCAACTCGGGCCGCTACCGCAACTCGCTCTACCGCGGCATCAAGCTCCTGTTCATCGGGTTCGGCCTCGCCCTCGCGCTCTATGTCACCGTGGACATGAAGGTGGCCATCTGGGGCGCCTTCGTGGCCATCATCGGCCTCGGACACCTCTGCTACTGGTTCTTCGTCGAGCGGGACCAGGATGGCGGAGGCACATCCATATAAGGTGGTGTCCCATCACCGCCAGCGGTTGCTCCAGGCATATTCCCAACAGGCCCCCCTCCATGGGGGGCCTCGCTGCTTTTCAGACGGGTAGACTAAAGTGATGGCATGCGGGCAGATCACCTGCTGGTTTCGGGGGGGGAGGCAGTCCGAATTAAGCGGGAGGCGACCCATGAAGACCCAGGTGAAGGGAACGGCGGTTCTAGGAACCCTACGGTTCGTCAAAGAGACTTTCGGGGAAGAGGGGCTGGCTAAGGTGTCAGGTCCCCTTGACTCCCGAAGACCTGGAGCGCATGGACAATGTGGTGTCTGTCCTCGGCCTGGTACCCGGTTTCCTTCCTCCTGGCGGTGATGCGGGCCGCCAAGCAGGAGTTCGGCGCCGGCATGCCCGACATCGTGACCCAGATGGGCCGTTCGTCCGCCGATTATGCCCACACCACCGTCTACAAACTCGTGTTCAAGGTGGGCTCCCCCAGTGGATCATCTCCAAGGCCTCCGTCATCTTCTCCAGCTTCTACGACCAGGGCCAGATGGTGGTCACCGAGAAGGGCCCGGGTTCGCGAACGTGGAAGTGCGGGAGTTCGGCGAGCCCGCCCCCGAGTTCTGCGAACGCATCGCCGGTTGGATCGTCCGCACCTTCGAACTCTCCGGCGCCAAGAATGTCCAGCTCCTACATGTGACATGCGTCTGCAAGGGCGCCAAGGTCTGCCGATTCGAGGGAACCTGGGACTAACAGGCTGCTCAACACCCCCGTGGGCCGCGTTGGTCTTTGAGCGACCTGCTAGGCCGTCACCTGCCTACGCAACTGTCGCGGGTGCTTGCCCAGCAGGGATTCAATGGAGTCCCGGAAGGAGCGGCTCACTTGGATGCGGTGATCGTTTTCCATGACGAGGATGAAGGTCCTATGGAACCAGGGGATCAGCTCGCGGATTCGGTCCGCGTTGACGAGCCAGCAGCGGTGGACGCGGAGAAACCGCTCGGGGTCGAGGAGTCTGGCCATGTTGGCCAGCGTATCCCGCCGGAGGTATGAGCCGCTGCTGGTGTGGATCCGCACGTAGTTTCCGGCCGCTTCTACGGAGAAGACGCCGTCCGTAGGGAGAAGAGAATCCGGTCCCCGGAGGGAACCGCGAGGCGCTGGGGATGGTCCTGCTTGCCCTCCTCCGGTGGAGGAGCGCCAAGCTGGCGCGAATCCGTCTCGCGCTGGCTCTCCACCCTCTGCCGGACTTTCTCGAAGGTCTCGTGGAACCGCCGGGGGTCCACGGGTTTCATCAGGTAGTCCGAGGCGCGCACCTCGAATGCCTTCAGGGCATACTGGTCGTAGGCCGTGACGAAAACGACCTCAGGGACCCCGCTGGAAGAAAGTTCCCTGAGGACCCCGAAACCGTCGAGATCGGGCATCTGCACATCTAGGAAGAGGATGTCCGGCTTCTCCTCCTGCACGGCCCGCACGGTTTCCCACCCCGTGCTGAACTCTCTCGCCACGTGGACGCCTGCCTGGGCCGCGAGCAGGTAGCGGATCTGCTCCCTGGCCAGGTGGTCGTCGTCGGCGATGAAGACTTGCAGGGTCATGAGCACACCTCCTCACATCCATCAAACGCCTCTAGCAACCGGCAGCTGGAAGGTCGCGCGCACGCCGCCCTCGGGCCGGCGGCCAGCTCCAGGCTGCCTCTCTTCCCATAGATGCCCTCGATGCGCTCGCGCGTCAATCCCAGACCGAACCCAACGGTCCCATCCCTCTTCTTATCCAACCCGATTCCGTCGTCCTCCACCTCCAGCCGGAGCACGCCACCGTTGACCCTCGCCCTGAAGGTGAGCCGGCCCGGGCCATGCCGGTGAGCCAGGCCGTGCCGGATGGCGTTTTCCACGACGGGTTGGAGAATCATGTTGGGGACCGAGACATCGAGGGCTTCCTCGGGGACGTCGCACTCGATGTTGAGCGGCTCCGAGGAGCGAATCTTCACGATCTGGAGGTAATCCTGGATGAAGTCCATCTCCTCCCTGAGGGGCACCATCCGGCGCCTTGCCCCATCCAGCGAACGGCGGAGAAGCCCGCCCAAGAGGGCGACCATATGGCTCGTGGATTCCGAGTCCTTCCGGCTGAGGGGGCCGATGGCGTTCAGCGTGTTGAACAGGAAGTGCGGATTGAGCATGGTGCCCAGGGCCTGGAGGCGTGTCCGCGCCAGGGAGTCCTTGAGCCGGGCTTCTTCGGCGACCCTCTCCAGATACCTGTCGTAGAGGCCCATCGTCGCGCCGAAACTCGCGATGCCCGCGTAGACGATGGGAGCCTGGGCCAGGCCTTGGAGGAGGCCGGAAGGAACTGCTTTCAACACGCACGGGAAGAGGAGAGGCGTCGGTCGCCAGGAAACCGGCTATGGTTATCCCGAGATCCAGGACTATCTGCACGGGGGCCAGCGCGGTCAGGAGGGCCAGGTGACGAAAGACGGTCCTTGTCCTCTGGCCCCTTTCAAAGCTCCATCGGCGGGAAAAGTGGAGGATGAAGGGGGTGAACAGAGTCCAGCAGAGAGCCGTAGGTACGCTCCAAAGGAGGCAGAACCACCAGCTGCGGGGCCGGTTCACAGCACCGAGGATGCCGTAGTAGTCCGTGGCGCCGAGGATCGCGATGACGCCGAATACGGAAAAGCATAGAACAAGCACCGACAGGTTACCTCACGGGCCAGGGCTGTTGCCCCCGCCCGCGCAAGGTCAGGCGCGCGCTCCAGTTCAGCGAGCGGTCCCCCGGAAGAAAGACCCATGGGGGGTGTCACCGGCCTCGTCTCCACATCCCCTCCCACTGTCAAAGTATACGCAGAATGCCACGGAAGAGTTTCTGCAGCACCACCTCGTGCGGCACTCGTGAACAAGGAAGATCTGTCCGTGGTCGCGGCGAAATGTTGGGTCAAGCCGGGCTCTGGTCTTGTGACGAATAGGCCACTTGGTGTGTTCAGTGGGCCGTTCGCGCTGACGACCGGGCAATTGCCCATAACTCCTTGCAGCACAAGGTCTTCCATGAAACTTCCCAGGGGCGTTTCCCGTAGATTATGTGGCCGGGGGGAAGATCGAGCGGACGGCACCGATGACTGGGGTTCAAGAGGCAGGCAAAGACTGGTTCCAAGGAAGGGTGCCATGAGCGCTGAGCATGCATGGAGCTAGTAGATATCGGTTCCAGGTAATCATGGCTTCGACACGCTGAGAAGGAGAAGACCGTGAAGAAGGCGTCATCTGCACTACTTGTGGCGGCATGGGTGAGTATTAGTGGCTCTTCTCAAGAAAGGTTCACTGGATATATCGATCAAGCACCTCCCGAACACACGCCGCGAGTGTTTAGACTTCTGACGCACGAAGGCTTTTTCGCCAGTGACCGAATTGCCATATCAGCCGATGGCAAGGAACTCTACTATACCGAAGTCACGAACACTTGGAGCGACTACAACATCAGGTACTACAAGTACTCTGATAACAAATGGAACGGGCCTTTCGATCTATTCCCAGGCTTTTTGGGGCCGGCGCTTTCCGTTGACAACAAGACGATGTTTTTCGAGAAGTACAACGATTCCAGGACGTGTTGGCAATCGAAACGGACTGACACCGGTTGGAGTACACCACGTTGTGCACGGAACTGCCGGATCCGAAAGACAAGCACTATCTTCAGGACACCGCTAGCGGTCGCATCTATGCGTCGTCACGGGGGGCACTGAACGGGATCGGGCAAATGGACATATCGACCTGTGTGAAGACCGGCGCCAAAGGCGACTTTCACAGTCTAGGGAGGCCACTCAATTCTCCGGGGAACGAGGGGGACTTCTATGTAGCGAGAGATGAAGCTTTCATCGTGTTTGGCTCCCCACATCGAGGAGGCTTCGGAGGAGGCGATCTCTTCATCAGTTTCAGGGAGAGTGATGGTTCTTGGTCGGATCCGAAGAATCTAGGCGCGACGATAAACACGCCTGGATATGAATTCGGGCCCTATGTTACCGATGACAAACGCTATCTGTTCTATTCGAGTTCCTCCGATTTCACACGAGTGGATGTCCATTGGGTTCGATTTGACAGTCTCTTGGAGGTACTGCAACGCAGGGTGGATGACCATCCCCGTTCTTCGGACGCCCAGGTAAGTCTGGGCGACGCCTATTCCCGGAGCGGCAACCCGGACCAGGCCGGGAAATGCTCTCGGCAGGCTTTGATGCTGGCGCCTCGCGATTCGGAGGCCTATCTCGGGCAAACGCCGCCAGGTGAAACACCCGTCGTATTCGCTCCGGGGACTATTTCACTCGAATCAAGGCTTGAAACCTATCCGACATTTTCACCGGATGGGAAGACACTTTATTTCAGTGTCGTCAATGGCGCTTGGACAGAGGGAAGAATTCTATGTACCAGTCTCGAAAACGGAGTGTGGACCAAACCCGCAGGCTGCTCCTTTCTCAGACGACCGGTATATCAATTGGGAATCGTTCATCTCCCCTGACGGGAAAAGGATGTTCTTCGCTTCCAACCGTCCGCCTTCTTCCGGTATGGATATTTGGATGGTCGAGCGGACGTCGGATGCATCGTGGTCAGCTCCGATCCGTTTGCCTGATCCCATCAATTCAGCCGCCCAGGACGGGTCGCCTTGTGTCACGAATAACGGAACCCTTTACTTCAAATCGCTCCGCACCGGCGGCACAGGAGGTTCTTGGCTTTATCGGGCGATACCCAAAGACGGTGCCTATGCGCAAGATCGAGTAGTCTGGGGAATATCATCAAGACGACTTCGGGAGAAACGGAGCCGTTCATGTCTCCGGATGAGAGTTACCTCATATTCGCTTCCGAAACACGTAAGGGCGGGAACGGGGGATGGGATTTATGGATCTGTTTTCGTCAGAAAGATGGATCCTGGACTGAACCTGTCAATCTTGGATCAACAATCAATACCGCTGAGGATGAATACGGACCCCGTGTATCCCCGGATGGGAAATATCTGTTATTCACCAGGGAAAAGAGGGGTGAAAGCATGGATATCTACTGGGTCGCCACTTCAGCCATCGGAAAGCTCAAACCTCGGTTTGTCGAAGGCTGAAGTTAAGGAGGCGGAATCGGAAGTGACATCGCTCTAAGCGAATGAGAAACAAGGCACCGAGGCAAAAAGGAGGATTTTAGGATGCTCACACGAACACTCCAACGTTTCATTCCGGTACTGTTATTGGCCGTCTTAGCCCTTCCCATATCGGCCATCAAGTCGGCTGGGCAGTCGCCGGCAGCCAATCCCCAGATCCGAGGCGCCTATTTCGGGCAGACCCCGCCGGGAGAGACGCCAGTGCTTTTCGCGCCTGACATCCTGACTTCGTTGAGTGCGTTCGCTGGCGCCCCGACCTTCTCTCCCGATGGCACGAAATGCTTCGTGTCCGTGGGTGCGGCCGACTATTCGACTCCCGCGACGCTCTACTACTCCGAATGGGCGAACAACGCCTGGAGGCCTTTCGTGAAGGCGCCCTTTGTTTTGGATTTTAACTCCTCCTGCGAGTCTGTATTTTCAGCGGACGGCCATACCGTCACCTTCACTGGGAAGAAGACGTCCGCCGAGTCGACGGATTTCTGGACCGTCGATTTCACGGCTCAGGGATGGTCCACGCCGGTCCGTATGCCGGCTCCGATCAACAGCGGCGCCAACGAATGGCGCGGCAGCACCATGACGGATGGGACGATGTACTTCGGCTCGGAACGAGACAGGCCCGGAATGTACCAGGTGTACAAAGCCTACCGGGATTCCGGCCGGCAGCTGGTCGTTGAGAAGTTGGGGTCGCCCATCAACATGAATGCTTTAGAGGGCGATCCCTGCGTAGCACCGGATGGACACTTCCTGATTTTCTGTTCGGGCCGTAACGGCAACAGTACCGATCTATTCGTGAGCTTCAATACTGGAAAGGGCGGCTGGGGCACGCCCATCAATCTCGGGGAGGCATTCAATTCAGGGAATGACGAGTACGGCGCCTACCTGACCCATGACGGGAAATACTTGTTCTTTACCCGCCACACTCCGCAGGGAGATGGCACCTATTGGGTGGCCACCTCCGCCGTCAAAGGAGCTCGAAGACGATGGTCAGGCTCCCCTGGCTGGGACTCTCAGGCGGAGTTAGGACTTGAAGGGCGGTCAGCTTGCAACCGCCACAGCACACTTGACCTTGTGGAGGCTCACAATCCACTCACGGATTGCTTGCTGAACAATGATTGGCCGGCTCGTTGCACTTGCAGGCATCGTGCTCGGAGCCGTCACCGCGACCTATGCCCAGCCGACGACCGCCGCCGGGGGGCCTGCAACCCGCCGGGGATCGTGACCGCCAAGCCCCCCGATAAAGGGCATACTTCGGCCAGCGGCCGCCGGGAGAGACGCCGGTTCCCTTTGCGCCCGAGATTCTGTCTTCCCTGAGCCCCTGGGTCGAAGCCACGGCATTCTCTCCGGATGGGCACCAGTTCTTCGTTTCCGTCGGTGCCGCGGATTATCGAAGTGCCAAGCTCTATGTTTCAGAACGCCAAGGCGATGCCTGGACGCCCTTTGCACCGGCGACATTCGTCACGGACTTCGTCTATTCAAACGAACCTGTCTTCTCGAAGGATGGGAACGCCCTCACGTTCACCGGCCAGAAGGCAGGAGGAACCATAGATCTGTGGACCGTGCGGAAGACGGATCAAGGATGGGGCACCCCCTCGGCCCTTCCTCCTCCGATCAACAGCGGTGGCAAGGACTATCGCAGCAGCGTTGGGTCGGATGGAACCATGTATTGGTGTTCGGACCGTTCTGGCATGATGCAGATATACAAGGCGTACAAGGACGCAAAAGAGACCTGGGTCGCTGAAATGCTGGGCGCACCCATCAATACTCAATCCTACGAGGGGGATCCCTGCATCGCCCCAGATGGGCACTTCCTGGTCTTCAACTCCGGTCGGGGCGGACGCAGCGCCGATCTCTACGTGAGCTTCAGGGATGGGAAAGGGAACTGGGGGACTCCCATCAACCTGGGAGACCCATTCAACAGCTCGGACCATGAGTACGGAGCCCACCTGTCCCCCGACGGGAAATATCTTTTCTTCACTCGCCACTCTGCAAAGGAAAACGGCATCTATTGGGTGGCCGCCTCCGCCGTCGAAAAGCGCATGGCCGAGAACCCCGCCGGGAAGACCGATGGCAACACCTCCGCCGGGCCTGAACCACCTTCTTACGCGATCCCCGGAAAACCCAGCGACGTGGTGCAAGACCACGAGGCGGTCCTCGCCCTGGCACTTCAGGTGGAGAAGGACCTGAAGGTGGCGGTCAAGCAGGCCAACCCGCAGGACAAGGCTTCCCTCGTGGCGCTCAAATCCACGCTCTTCGCGATCTGCTTGCTGAAGAAGGACTTCGCCGAAGGACGCCGCTACCTTGAGGCGGTACGCGAACTGCAGGAGGCCGCCACCGCGAAGCTGTTGACGGGGGCGATCACCGGTCCCTACATCCAAGCCATGGAGGCGCCCGGAGCCGACTTCCATGCCACCTTTCGTGCCATGCTGACCAGGCACCTGGCGGAACTTCCCTACAAAGATGTGGAAGGTACCCTGAAGGCCATGAAAGACAGCGTCGCCGCAGCGTCGAAAGCGCAGCTGGTGGACGGCGTCGTGGCGAGTCTGGATCCCGCGGCGAAGGATGGACGGCTCGGGCAGCCGATGGCGGCGAGGCTCCTGAGCGCAGCCATGAACCTCGAGGTCATCCTGCCGGTGAAAGATGATGTGGTGGCTTCCATCCAGAGCGTCCTTGACGCCAACTCTGCCGTCTCGGCCGTGGACAAGCCTGCAACCGCCAGGCCGGCTGACGTGAAGGGGCCCTACTTCGGCCAGCGGCCGCCGGGAGAGACTCCGGAACCCTTTGCCCCAGAATTCTTGTCGGCACGATACGGCTTCGTGGCCCGCATCGCCTTCTCTCCGGACGGCGCCGAATGTTACTTCACGGTCACGGACGCCACGTTTTCGCATCCCAAAATTCTGGGCACCCGGCTTAGCGGTGACGTCTGGACCGAGCCATCGACTCCTGATTTCGCCGACCCGAAATGGATCAATCACGAGCCGTTCTATTCGAAAGATGGCACGAAGCTCTACTTCACCTCCGATCGGGACGCCCGGCCCGACACGAACAAGAGGGACTTCTGGATGGTCGAGCGTACTGCAAAAGGATGGAGTGAACCCAAGCGTCTCCCGCCTCCCATCAACTCGGATTTCATCGAGTTCTTCTACTCGCAGACCGCGGACGGGACATCGTACTTCTGCTCCAACCGCCCCGGCGGGAGTCGGCGCCATGGACCTCTACCGGGTGCGCCAGGTGCCGGGCCAGCCAGCCCGCGCGGAGAATCTCGGTGCCCAGATCAATTCCCCATACTCCACCGGAGATCCGTGCATCGCCGCCGACGGGCACTTTCTAATCTTTTCGGCCGTCCGCCCGGAGGGGCGCGGCGGCTCCGATCTCTACATAAGCTATAGCGACGGATCCGGCGGCTGGACCGCTCCCATCAACCTCGGCGATGGGTTCAATAATGCCGCCAACGAGTACGCGCCGTCCCTCTCCCCCGACGAACGCTATCTCTTCTTCACCCGGCACGACGGTCAAGCGGGCCGACCTCCACTGGGTGCTGACGTCCGCCCTGGAGCGGTTTCGCCCCGATGCGCCCCCAATGGCGTCAGCCAGCTACGCACAAGGCAAGCCGGATGGCGCGCCCTATCTGGGCCAGCGTTCTCCGGGGATCGTTCCCAGCATCTTCGCCCCAGGCGTGATTTCTAAAGGAAATATCCACAGCCGCCTGGTGATCTCGCCCGACGGTCGCTCCATGTTCTGGAACACCTTCAACATGGACGCAGGATCCACTCAGATCCTCTGCATTATGAACATGGACGGAAAGTGGACCGACCCGCAACCACCCTCCTTTGCCAAGGATGGGAATACGCAGGCTCCCATGTTTTCGCCCGACGGCAAGAAGCTCTTCTTTAAGATCCAGACGGACAAGGGATGGGCCACGAAATATGTCGAGATGACCGACGCGGGATGGAGCGCCCCGCGCGACGAGGGCATTCTGCTGAACTGCAGCTCCTCCTTCACCCGTTCCGGCAGGGCGTACTTCTCAGATAAGATGAAGACGAAGACCTGGGGCACTGGAATCTTCTCGGCCCGGTATTCCGCGGAGGGTTATTCCGACCCGCAACCGCTGGGTGACTTGATTAATGTCCCGAACGCCATCGACTATACGCCCTTCGTCTCGCCCGACGAGTCCTTCCTGCTCTTCTCGTCCAACCGGCCGCACACCGGGGACAAGGAGGATATGCACATCTATGTCAGCTTCAACCTTGGAAATGGAGCCTGGTCGACCCCAAAGAGGGTGTTCGACATTCCAGGCCGATTTCCCAGCATTTCGCCAGACGAAAAGTACCTTTTCTTCTGTGGAGAAGACTGCAATATCTACTGGGTTGACGCAGCGGTGATCGAATCACTCAGGCCCGCTTCCACAGTCCTGGCGTGAAACCCTGATAATCCTGGGCATAACCGGAGTGTGGTCACATCTTCTGCGAAATTTTAACTCTGGACGCTGGGAGGAAATGAAATGCGTACACTCGCCGTTTCGGCTTTGCTGATTCTAGGCTGGTCGCTTGGGGTGCCCGGGGCCGTGATGGCCCAGGAAACGGATCGGAGCCAGGTGGCCGATTCGGCCAAGTGGGACCTCACCGACCTCTATCCCTCCGATGCAGCCTGGAAGGAAGCCACCCGGGCATTCGCCACCGGGCTCCCGGCCCTCCAAGCGTGTTCGGGAACACTGGGCCAATCCGCGCAGCGACTGCTTGGCGGCCTCACCCTCCTCGATCGGTCGAACAAGGAGTTCGCCCGACTATTCACCTACGCCAATCTGCGCCTGGACGAAGACATGCGCGCGCCTGCGGCCCTGGCGCTGAAACAGGAGATTGATCGGCTGGGCGCGGAGTTCGCGGAAAAAACGGCCTTCTTCGAGCCCGAAATCCTGGCCATCGGCCCGGCGGTGGTGCGGAAATTTCTGGATGGCGAAAAGAGACTCGGGGCGTTCGGGCACTACCTGGACGATCTTCTCCGCCGCCAGGCGCACACCCTCACCGCGGCGGAGGAGCGGATCATCGCCGCTGGGGATCTGATGTCGGGCGCACCCGCGGATATTCGCGACGCTTTTTTGCACACCGATTTTCACTTCCCCGAGTTGATCGGCGCCGAGGGCGGGAAACAAACGCTCGACCCCTCCACCTTTTCCCGGCTGCTGCAATCGCCGGACCGCGAAGAGCGCCGCAAGGCTTTCTCGACCTACATGGGCCGGCTGGGAGAGTACAGCCACACCTTCGGTGCGCTGCTGAACGCCCAGTACAGGGGGGATTTGTTCACCATGAAGGTGCGGAAGTACGACTCGTGCTTGGAAGCCTCGCTGGACGGGGACCACATTCCGGTCCGGGTCTATACCGCCCTGGTTGAAAACGTCAACCGAAACCTGGGTACGTTCCACCGCTACCTGAAACTGCGGCAGCGGATTCTCGGCGTGCGTGAATTGCATTCCTACGATCTGTCCGCGCCGTTGTCGGCCGGAGCCGCTCCCCGTTATTCCTTCGAGGAGGCCAGGAAACTTGTTCTAGCCGCCCTCGAGCCGCTGGGGGCCGACTATGTGGCCGTGGCCGAAAGAGCATTCGCCGACCGCTGGATCGACGCCCTTCCGACCGCGGGCAAGCGACCGGGTGGATACGCCAATGGCTGGGCCTACGACGTCCACCCCTACATCCTGTTCAATTTCGGCGGGGAGTACGACGACGTGAGCGGGATTGCCCACGAACTGGGACACGCGGTGCAGAGCCAACTGGCCAATGCCAGGCAACCGTTCGCCACCGCGGCCTGCCCGAGGTTCGTGACCGAAGTCGCCGCCACTTTTAACGAAGCGTTGTTGGTCGATCACATGTTGAAGCATACCTCGGACGACGACCTGCGGCTGACGATGCTGGCCAACTGCCTGGATGGCTTCGCCCTTAAGATCTTCCGGGCGACGCTGATTTCGGAATTCGAGTTGCGTGCCCACCAGATGGTGGAAAATGGCGAACCGCTGAACGGCGACAACCTGAGCGATCTCTATCTCGCAATCGTCCGCAAGTACTACGGCCATGACCAGCATGTCTGCGTCGTGGATGACGAAAGCCGGTCGGGTTGGACGACCATCCCGCAGTTGTATTCCGGATTCTATGCCTACCAGTACGCGACGGCGTTCACCGCTTCGGCGGCGTTGGCCGAGCGGGTGTTGCAGGGCAACGAAGCGGCGAGAACAAAATACCTCGGGTTCCTTTCCGCCGGCGGGTCGGATTATGCGATCGCCCTGTTGCAGCAGGCTGGGACCGACATGACAAGCGCCGATCCATTCCAATGGAGCATGGCCGGCATGAACCGCCTGCTGGACGAAATGGAAAGGATCCTGGGCAAGCAGAAACAGGCGCTCCCGCCATAAGGCGGAGCGGGGAGGAGATTTGGAGATTTGGGGTCAGGTCATTATAGTTAGCGTCCTGATTGACTAATACTAAAGACCTACCCCTCTCTTAGCAGGCTGTTGAGAAACCCGCGTAGGCCGCGCGCAAGAGGCTTGGGGGTAGGGGTCTGACCCGGGGAGGATCTCTGGCGCGCCGCCCGCGCCTGGGGATGCATCGCGAGGCGGGACGAGGAGGCGACGTGGTGTCATCGGCGACGAGGCCCAACAAAGCGAGGCGCCCCAGGCGCGGCGGCCCTCCGGGTTGCCCCTGGGCCGGTCGTCTTCCTTGTCGGCCCTCCTCCCCGTGCTCCCGGCACGGGATCGTCGTGCCTTCGCGAATCCGTTCCGGCCCAGGGAGCAACGCGCCGGGAGCCCTCCCCGGGTCAGACCCCAGGATGCGAGGCGCGGCGACGACGACAGGGTGGGCCCCCTTTCTAGGAGCCGGAACAAAGCAGGTGGCCCCCAATCCCTTGCGCCCCTTTTGCCTCTTTAGGAGATGGGGGTTGCCGCGGCACGGCCCCGCCTGCGGTGTTGTCGCTCCTTGGAGCCCATCCGACCCTAGGACGTAGCCGCGACGGAGGCTGGCCGGGATGCATGGCGAGGAAGCGAGCGAGGGCCGATGCGGTGCCATCGGATGAGCGAGCTGACAAAGCCAGGCGCCCGGCCAGCCCCGTCCCTTCGGGCGCGGGCGGCGGGCATCGCATGACGGCGTTGGCCTCCCTAGAAAGGGCACCACCCTGTCGTCGGTCGGCCGCCTTGTCCTGCTCGCCCGGCGCCGCGCGCGCGACCGCGCCCTAGGGTCGGATGGGCTCTCCGATGTGCAAGGCATCGACGGCGTCGCGACGTCTTGCATCCGGGGCCGTGGCGTAGGCAACGCGACCTACGGGAGTTTTTCAGCAGCCTGTTAGAGTCTCCCAGAAGAACCCGGTGAGCGTCGCGGCCATGGTGGGCTCGTGGTGGGGATTCGAGTGGCCGCGCCCGGGGATGATCCAAAGACGCGCGGCGGGACCCGCGGCGGAGCCGCGTTGTCGCACTGTCCCCCGAATACGCTACAATGCCCCCCGGGAGGGGTGGGAATGTGCGGCATCTGCGGGGAAGTCTCCTTCTCTGACTCAAGGCCGGCGGACCCCGAGCGGGTCCGCGCCATGGCCCGGCGCCTGGCTCACCGGGGCCCGGACGGAGAAGGACTCTGGCACGAAGCGGGGGCCGCCCTGGGACACCGAAGGCTGGCCATCATCGACCTGAGCGACGCCGCTTCCCAGCCCATGACGAGCCCCGACGGACGCTACGTCATCGCCTACAACGGGGAGATCTACAACTTCCAAGAGGTGAGGGCCGAGCTGGCGGCCCTGGGCGAGCGCTTCATCACGCGGTCCGACACGGAGGTGCTCCTGCGGGCCCTGATGGTCTGGGGACGAGACGCGCTCTCCAAGCTGAACGGCATGTGGGCCTTCGCGCTCTGGGATCGGCGGGAAAAGCGCCTCACGCTGTGCCGCGACCGGTTGGGCGTCAAGCCGCTCTATTGGTCCCGCACGCGGGACGGGCGTCGTCTTCGCATCGGAGATCCCGCCCCTTCTCGATCATCCGCAGGTGGGCCGGGACATCAACCCGCGGGCTCTGGCCGAGCAGGTGGCGTGTCGCTATGTCCTCGCTCCACGCACGTTGCTGACCTCCGTTCAGAAGCTGCCGCCGGGCCACATCCTCGAGGTGGATGCCGAGGGCGCGTCCGTCTCGCCCTATTGGACGCTCCCCATGGGAGACCGCGTCCGCGCCACCAACGACAGGGAGGCCCTGGATCGCTTCGGCGAGCTCTTCGAAGCGTCCGTGCGGCGGCGCCTCATTTCCGATGTGCCCGTCGGGGTCCTGCTGTCGGGCGGTGTGGATTCTTCCGCCGTGGCCGCCGCCCTGCGCCGCATGGGTCAGGCGCGCATGGCCACATACACGGTGGCCTTCGAGGGCGAGGGCAAGTTCGACGAGCGCCGATGGGCCCGCGCCATCGCCGAGCGCTTCGAAACCGACCACCACGAGATCGTCATCTCTCCGGCCCATTTCGCCAAGAGCCTGGGCGTGGTCCTTTCCCACCTGGATGATCCCGTGGCCGACATGGCCGTTCTCCCGCTTTTCCACGTGTGCGGCCTCGCCTCGGAGGGCGTGAAAGTGCTCCTTTCCGGCCAGGGGGCCGACGAGGTGCTGGGGGGATACCACCTGGACAGGGTCCTGAGGCAGATCCGGGTGATCACGGCCTTGAGGAGGCTTCCCGGCGCGAGGGCCATTGCCGCCGCCATCGCCAAACGAGACCCCAGGCGGGCCTACCTGGCCCGGTGGGAGGACATTCGATACGCCCATGCGGGACAGCTCCCCGGCAAGATCCGCTACGACCTGACCCTACCCCTGCAGGAAACGGACATGAACGCGCTCCTCAAGGACTGCATGCCCCCGCCCTACGACCGGACGCTGGACGCTTTCTACACCGAGGTGCCCAGCCACCGCGGGCCGCTGGACGCGATTCTCGGCACGCTGTGCAAGGGCTGGCTGCCCGACAACCTCCTCAACCACTCGGACCGCATGTCCATGGCCCACGGCATCGAGATGCGCGTGCCCTTCCTCGATGTGGACCTGGTCCACTACTGCTTCCGCCTGCCACCCCGGTTCAAGGTGGATGGCCGGGGTACGACCAAGGCGCTGCTCAAGCGATACGCCGTCAAGGCGGGCGTGCCCAGGGACATCGCCTACCGGCGCAAGCTGGGCTTCCCCGTACCCTGGGGCGAGTGGATCCGCGGCCCCCTCAAGGATTTTGTGATGGAGACCTTGGATGGCGCTTCGTGGATGGATCGCCATTTCCATCGCGCCGCCATCCGGGCCCTTTTCGACGAGCACCAGGCCGGCCGGGACCGGGGCCTGGTCCTCTGGAATCTCGTCGTGCTCGCCCATTGGGGCGACATGGTGGGGATGGCGAAATGAGGAAGGTGGGGAAACTGGTAATCGGTCGTCGGTTTTCTGTTGTCGGTCAAGCACCTGCCACCGATCACCGTCTACCGATGACCGATAACCGATAACAGTCTTTCCCTGCCCCCGCTCCCCGCTCCCTGCTCCCTGCTCCCCTAACCATGCTTCGTCTTGAAGTCCTTCCCGAGCCAGCCCTTGGCGAGGATGAGCAGGACCGTGGACATCATGGCGACGCACCCGAAGATGAGCCACATGGTGCCGCTCTGGTTCGGGCCCTTGCCCGGCTCCGGGCAGTAGTGCAGCAGAAACCAGCCGGAGTAGATGGGCACGATCATCTTGGTGAGAAACCACGGGAACTGGGCCACACCCATGTAGGCACCGGTCCGGCCCTCGGGGGCGATCTCCGCCGCATACTGCAGGAAGCGGGGCTGCCACATGGCCTCGCCGATGGTCATGAGGACGATGAAGGTGAAGAGGCCCCAGACGGTGGGCCCGATGGCCAGAAAAAAGGTGGGCGCGGCCATGACGGCAGTGCCGACGATCATCATGTTGTAGACCTTCACCTTCGTGGTGAGGGCCGCCACGATGGGGCAGAGGATGAAGATGAGGAGGGAGTTGAGGTTCGTGGCCGTCTCGAAACGCGCCCCCACCCAGGTTCCCGCGAAGGCGCGGTTCACGTACTGCGGGAGTACGAGCCAGTTGTAGGCGAAAAGAGTCTGCACGGGAATGAGGCAGAAGATGAAGAAGGCGAACTTGGCATCGGCGAGGGGGTGGTTCTTGATCCAATGCATAGCCCGTGAGAACACACCACCCGTGGCTTCGGTCTGGGCCGCCCGCTGGACGCCCGACTGCGTGCCCTCCTTGGCCTGGCCGGCGTCGGTGGCGCTCACCGCCTTGGCGTCTGCGATGGCCTTCTCGACGGTCTTCTTGCTGAGCATGAAAAAGAGGATCCCCAGGCCCACGATGGTCGTAGCCGTGTAGAACCAATAGGCGCCCTTGATCCCGTAGTGCTCCCGGATGGGGGACATGAACGTGGGGAGCCAGCCGCCCAGGTTCATCACGGCGTAGAGCATGGCGTAGGCCATGTTGGCCGTGGCCGGGGTTGTGAACTGACGGGCCGCGGCGTAGGCGGCGGGCTGGTACATGCCGTAGCCGAGGACGATGAGCAGAATTCCCCCGATGGCCAGCGCGTTGAGCGGAGTCAGGATGAAGCCTCCGGTCAAACCGAGGGCCGGGGCGGCCGCCAGGATGGCCCTCCCGAAAAGCATGAGCACGAGAGAAACCAGGAGGGCGGGCCGAACGCCCCACTTGTCCGCGCGACCTCCGAAAAACAGCATGGAAATGGTGATGCCCGAAGTGAGGACCCCCACCATCCAACCCGCGCGCTGGTCGTCCAGGCCCACGTACTGGTTGAAGTACATGGCCAGGTAGATGACCATCCCGAAGTAGACGAAGCCTTCGAGCAGGTAGTTGAGGTTGATGGCCCACAGGGCCCGCGGCGCATGGACCAAGTCGATAAAGGGCTGACTGATCTCCTTCCAGGGAGAGACGGGCTTCACATCGGTTGCGGCGCTATTCTCTTCGCTCAAAGGATCCTCCCCGAAAACGCGGAAGCGTAGTTTACACCGGAATAGGGGGGTTACGCCTGCCGTTAAATGATCTTCGGGCGGGAGAGCCCGCCCCCGGAGGAACCCATGACCAAATTCGACCATATCACTTCGGCTTTTTCCCTCTCCCTATCCTTCGTCCCGGCCTTCGCCCTGACACTGGGGCTGGCGGCGGGTCTGTCTCAGGTGCGGGCTCAGAGCCCCCTGCCCGCAAAAGGAGTTCCGGCCATGGACAACACCGTTCTCCAGTTCACCATGAAGCTCAACGACGGCAACGAAAAGCACCTCGCCGACTACAAAGGCAAGGTTCTCCTCATCGTCAACACCGCCTCGGAGTGCGGGTTCACGCCCCAGTACAAGGGGTTGGAAGAGCTCTACCAGAAGTTCAAAGACAAAGGGTTGGTGGTCCTTGCCTTTCCCGCCAACAACTTCGGCGCCCAGGAGCCGGGGACGGACGCCCAGATCAAGCAGTTCTGCACCCTCAAGTACAGCGTCACCTTCCCCCTCTTTGCCAAAACGAGCGTCAAAGGCGCCGACATCAACCCTCTCTACAAGTTCCTCACCACCCAGGCGGGCTTCGACGGGGACATCAGCTGGAACTTCAACAAGTTCTTGGTGGACAAGCGGGGGAAGGTGGTGGCGCGCTACGATTCCAAGGTGACGCCCACCTCGGACACCCTCGTTAAGGAAATAGAAGCCCTGCTCGCAGAACCCGCGTGAACCGAGGCCGCCCTTTGCAGGCGGCTGGGATCACCGCCGCGTCGGGTGCCCCGCTCCTCAGGTCCTCACGTTGAGCAGGAGGTACCCGCCCGTGCAGGCCAGAAGAACGGCCGGGGCCCAGGCCGCGAGGGCGGGGTCGAGCCACTGCATGGCGCCCACGGAGTTGAACACGGCGCCCAGGGCGTAGTAGAGGATCGAGAGGCCCAGGGCGATGGCGATGCCGTAGAGCGACCCCTTTCGTCCCGACACGAAGGCGAATGGAAGGCCCAGGACGAGAAGCACGAGGGGCGCGGTGGCATCCGCGAATTTCTGGTAGTAATCCACGCGCTGCTGGTAAGTGGGGTAGCCCTTCTGCCTCAGTTCTGCGATGAGCCTCTTGAGTTCTCCCGACGAAAAGTACTGCCCCTCCAGGAACGCGGGGATGACGAAGTAGTTCTGGGTCACGCCCAGGGCAATCGTGCCGGAGGGCTTGGTTTCGAAGGGCGCCGCAGGGTCCCGGCGCCACTCCCAGCCCTTGAGGTAGGCCAGGGTCTCCGCAGCGCTGAATGAAGCCTCTTTGGCGAAGAATCGCGACCTCAGGCGGAAATGGTCCTTGGCCAGCGTGTAGACGGAGAAACCCGAAAATTTCTTCGCCTTGGAATCGTAGTGGCGGTAGTTGTAGAGCTGGCCTCGTCCCGGCGCGAAGAGCCATACGTCCAGGGTGCTCGCCACGCCGCGGCTGACCACCCCTTTGATGGCGTCCCTCGTGACCTGCGCCTTCCGGCTCGTGACGGGAACCACGCCCTCCCCCACGGCCCAGAGGAAGACGCTCGCGCCCAAGGCCAGCGCAAGGGCCGAGAAGCTGATGCGGTAGAGGGAGATCCCGCTGGCCTTCATGGCGGTGAGTTCGTTGGTCCGCTCCAGCAGCGCGAAAGTCACCATGGCCGTCATGAGGACCGCCAGGGGCAGGAGCATCATCAGAATGGCCGGAGAATGGTTCAGCAGGTAGGTCAGCAGCAGGTGAAGCTTGTCCTTGTTCGTGAGGAACTCGCCCAGGCCTCGCACCTGGATGATCCAGTCCAGCAGAAGGACGGACGAGGCGATGAGGGCCATGAGTCCGGCCATGCGTTTGAGGAGGTACCGATCCAGGATGGGCACCCCGCGGGTCTGGGGTATGGGCCGGAAGCTCTCGCCGGCCGCGTCGGCGCCCGCCGACACGCGGGACGGGAACAGCCTCAGGAGCGCCTGAATCCATCCGCCCTGGGACAACTTGTCTTTGCTTCGCAAGAATCCCACGCCCACGGCGAAAAGAACCGCGTCGGGAAGATAGGCCGCCAGGACCGGGTTCGCGCGGCCTGCCAGGGCCAGGTCGCTCAATGCGGACAGGAGAACCCAGTAGCCCAACAGCACCACGAGCGAGAGGCTGAATCCCGCGCCCTTACCCCCCCGCACGTTCACCATGCCCAGGGAAACACCGATGAGGGCGAAGAAGAGCGCGGCCAGAGAGGCCGCCACACGGCGGTGCAATTCGAACTGGTACGCGGCTCGCTGCCTCCGCGCCAACTCCGGGTCCGAGGAGGCGGAGGGCAGGTCCAGGCGGCCCATGAGCGCCAGGGTACCCAGCTCCGCCAGCCCCTTCTGCAGCCCTGCCTGCCCGGCGGGCCCCGTCTCCACCGTGAGGGCCTGCTCCTGGAAGGTGGAGATCTCCACTTTGCCGGGAGATTTCCGGTCGAACTTCACGGTCTCCCCATCCTCGAGGAGGAACTGCAGGGTGCTCCCGTCGTCGGACCGCACCGTCCGCCCGCCCTCCGCAAGCGTGAGGCTGTCCACGGGTCCGCCGGAGCGTTGGAACACGAAGACCTGCCCGTAGCGGCCCGAGACGGGATCCACCTTCCCGGCGTAGAGCAGGACTCCGGGGATGCGGTCGAAGAACACACCCGGGCGGAGGAGCCGCACCAGGTTCATGGCCTGGGTCGCTTCGGACTGGAGCCTGTCCGCGGCGCTCCGGCAGGAAGGGACGAGCCAGAAGTTGAAGCAGAGCAGGACGCCCGTCACGGCGGCCCCGAAGATGAGCGGCGGGCGCACGAGCTTGCCGCTGGGTACGCCGCTGGCCCTCAGGGCGATGATCTCGCTGTCGGAGGAGAGGCGTCCGAAGGCGATGATGGTACCCAGCAGGAGCGCGATGGGCAGGGTGTAGGCCAGCAGGCCCGGCAGGCTCAGCAGGAACATGAGCGCCATGGTGCCCGCGGAGAGCCCCTCCTGGATCACCAGGTTCGCCATCTGGAACAGGAGCTGGATCAGGAAGAGAAACGAGTACACCACCAGCCCCACCAGAAAGGGGCCGGACATCTCCTTCAAGACGTAACGGTCGATGAGCCTGAGTTTCACGACGCCTCCGGCTCTATGCTACACGGAAAACCCGCCATCCGCGAAGGGGAGGTGGAAGCGGAGGCCGGCGTCATGGCGAGGAGGCCGAAGGCCGACGCGGCAATCTCGTTGTGCAACACAAGACGCGATTGGGCAAGACGCGAGACGCGGAAGCGGTCATTGCGAGGAGGCCGAAGGCCGACGTGGCAATCTCGTTGTGCAGAACAAGACGCGAAAGCGGTCCATGCGACAACGGTTGCAGGGTCTGCTGGACCCGTTCCCTTTGACTCCATTCCGCTTCATGGAGTAAACTATTTGTTTACCGGGGCAGAGTCAGTGTCCCGGTCCGGAGGATTCCCATGCGGTACAAGTTGTTTGCCCTTACGATGTTAGCCCTGGGCCTCGGTGTCGCTGCCCGCACGCCCGACCTGGCCAAGGTCGGCGATACGGTGGACGCGCGCATCGAGTCGCCTCACCCCGTCTCGGGGTTCTGGCGCCAGGACGTGGACGTGCCGGGGGCGACCTTTCTCAAGCTTCACCTCGCCGACATGCAGCTGGGCGACGGCGATCTGCTCCTCATCACCGACGCTTACGGCCAGGAAGTCTACAGCCGGACCGGCCCCGTGACCCAGGAAGGGCTGGCTCCCCTCGGTGGACGGCGACCACCTCACCCTCGAGATCTGGCCCGCTGAAGGGTTCCACGGCGCGTGGCATCATCGTGGACAAGGTGGCCCATGGGGTCGCGATGCCCACGCCCGAGTCCATCTGCGGCGTGGACGACAGCCTGAACGCCGCCTGCTACCAGTCCGACGCGGGCAAGTGGGCCGCCGGCGACGCCGTGGGCCGCATGCTCTTTCAGATGAGCGACGGCGGCTGGTACCTCTGCACGGGTTCCCTCGTCTCTCCCTACAACCATTTCCTCACCAACAACCACTGCATCGAGGACGAGCACGCCGCCAGTACCCTCGAGGTGCGCTGGCGCTACCAGTAGTCGGCTTGCTGCGGGCGGAACTCTAGGCACGGACAGCACGTCCACGGGCGCCCACCTGCTCGTCACCAACCCAAGTTGCGACTTCTCCCTCGTGACCATTCTGCCACGACACGCCCGCCCAGCGCTACGGCTACCTCACGCTCAACCCCATCCTGCCCAGCGTGGGCGACGTCCTCTGGATCCCCCAGCACCCGGGATTCGGAGAGCCCAAGCGGTTCGCCGTGGTGTCGGATCTGGACGGAGGCGGCAACGCCAAGGTGCAGGCCCTGAACCTGATCGGAGGAAATGGAGACCCGAGCGTGACGGGCGGCCACGCGGACATGGGCTATTTTGCCGACACCAGGGCAGGATCCTCGGGTTCTCCGGTCCTCGACGCGAACAACCGGTCATCGCCCTCCACCACTTCGGCATCGGCTCGGCGCTTCGTGCAATGGCTCGAACATGAACCAGGGCGTGGAGATCGTCAAGATCCTACCCCAGATCTCCCAGTACCTCAGGCCTACCGCACCACCATCCGGTGATTGCTAAGGCGTCACCACTCCCCTGAGGCTGAAGATCACGGGCTCCAACTTTCACACAGGCTGCACCATCAAGATCGACGGCCAAGCCGTCCCGTTGACGCAGTACAAGAGCGCCACGCTCGTCAAAGCCAAGGGAAGCGGTCTCAAAGCCATGCTTCCCAAGGGCGTGACCGTTCAGATCACCGTCGTCAACAACGACGACGGGGGCATCTCGGCCGCGTGGCCCTACACGCGCTGAGCCGCGCGGTCTTTCTCGTGTAAACTGGACCCCGAAAGGGGCCCTTGTTGTCTTGGCCGTGGAAAGTATGCATTAGGAAAGGGACGATTCCGGACAAGCCGGAATGACATCCTCTCGGACACTCCACCTCCGACCGTCATTCTGGCAAGCGAGGCGCGTCCAGAATCCAGATTCGCCGGGAGAGTGGCCTGGCGAGCATTTCGCGGCGGGACGCCACCGAGCCTTGCCGTCAGGGCCCGGCAACATGACTGGAGTGGAAACCATGGCGAGCGAGAAAGCATCGGGAGATCCGTCGTGAAGGGCGTCGGTTTGGCGGCCGCCGCGAAGGGCGGCGCCCTCTCCGCCCTCTGGACCTTCCCCTCCATCGTGGGCGGGTCCTTCCTCATCGCCTGGGCCGCCGAATCGGCCCAGTTCTTCATGTCCCAGGGCCTCTCTTTGGCCATCCTGGCCTGGGTCCAGACCCTGCCGGAGTTCGCCGTGGAGGCGGTCATCGCCTGGCAGGCCCCGCGAACTCACAACGGGATGAGCCTGGTGCTCGCCAATTTCACGGGTTCCATCCGGCTGTTGGTGGGTCTGGGCTGGCCCATGATCTACACCGTGGCGGCCTTCTTCCACCGGCGGAAATACAAGCGGCCCCTCAAGGTGATCAACCTGGAACAGGAGCATTGCGTGGAGGTCGTGGGGCTGGTCCTGCCCATCCTCTACTTCCTCGTGATCACCCTCAAGGGGACCCTCACCATCTGGGACGGCATCGTCCTGATGGTTCTCTACTTCGCCTACATGTTCGTCCTGAACCGCATCCCGCCGAAGGAGCTTGAGAACCCGGAGGAGGAGGAGTGGCCCGTCCGGCAGATCGTCGTGATGAAGCCCGCGGCGAGGAACTCCACCATCGCGGCTCTCTTCCTCGGGGGGGCCGTGATCATCTACTTCACCGCCGAGCCCTTCCTACATTCCCTCCTGGCGCTGGCCCTCTCCCTGGGCGTGAGCCAGTTTGTCTTTATCCAGTGGGTGGCCCCCTTCTTGAGCGAGTTCCCCGAGAAACTCTCCGCCTTCTACTGGGCCAGAAAAATCACCGGTGCGCCCATGGCGCTCATGAACATGGTCTCTTCCAACATCAACCAGTGGACCATGCTCGCGGCCATGATCCCCATCGTGGTGGCCATCTCCGCGGGGCACATCCAGCCCATCCCCCTCGACCACGAACACAAGGTGGAGCTGCTCCTGACCATCGCCCAATCCGCCCTGGGCGTATGCCTCCTGGCCAACATGAACTTCGCGTGGCACGAGGCCATCGTCCTTTTCGCACTCTTTCTCGCGCAGTTTCTCGTCCCGCACCTGCGCGAGGAGGTGGCGGCGCTCTACGGCGTTTGGGTCACTTACGAGGTCGTGGCCTGGCTCATGGGGTACAGAAAGCCCAAGGCCTTCATCGAGTTCGGCCGGCTGTTCAAGGAGCGGGTGCTTAAAACCCGCGATTAAGCGATTAAGCAATAAAGCGACCAGCGAAGCGCTTGCTATTTTCTTTCTTCTTGCCTCTAGCCCAATCGCGTCTCGCGTCTCGCGTCTCGCGTCTCGCGTCTCGCGTCTCGCGTCTCGCGTCTCGCGTCTCGCGTCTCGCCTAATCGCGTCTCGCGCCCTGCTTCTGGCCTCGACACTCCCCGAGAAACGCGCACCACGCCTCCATCCCCTCCCCCGTCTTGGCGGAGACTTCGAAGATGCGCGCCGCCGGGCTCACCTGGCGGATATTGGCCAGAGCCGCCTCCCGGTCAAACTCGCAGGCCTGCGCCAAGTCCGTCTTGGTCACCAGGACGGCGTGTGCGGCGTGGAAGAGAGGCGGGTACTTGAGGGGCTTGTCCTCCCCCTCCGTCACGGAGAGGAGCGCCACCCTCAGGTCCTCGCCGAGGTCGAAGGAGGAGGGGCACACCAGGTTGCCCACGTTCTCGATGACGAGCACGTCCATGCCCGTGTTCGGAAGGCTTCCGACGGCCCGGGCCACCATTTCCGCGTCGAGGTGGCACAGGGTCCCCGTGGTGATCTGGACCACCGGGGCGCCCGTGGTTCGAAGGCGCCGGGCATCGTTGTCCGTCTCCAGATCCCCCACGATGACGCCCACCCGGACGCTCTCCTTCATGCGCTCGATGGTCTTCTGGACGAGGGTGGTCTTGCCCGACCCGGGCGAGGAGACCACATTGAGCACGAGCCAGTTCTTGGCCCCGAAAAATCCCCGGTTGCGCTCCGCAAGACGGTCGTTGGCTTCGAAGATGGACCGGTGGACCTCCACTTCCCGCCCGGCGTGGCTATGGCCGGGCGCCCTCTCCGTGGTCGTGATCGTGGGGATGGTCCGGGTCGTGGAGCGTGCGGGTGATCGTGGCTGTGGGGGTGGCTGTGGAAGAGGCCGCCCTCGTGCCCGTGCTCGTGGGCGTGTTCCCCTGCAGGGGAGAAGGTCAGCGGCGAGCGGACCTGGTCCGCGGGCTTGCCGTCTATTTTCGTGGGGCCGGGACGCCCGCAGCCGCATTCCACGCACATGGTCAGAGCACCTCCAGGGAGACCAGTTCCATTTCCATGCCCCGCCTGAGGTCGAGGCTGAATTCTCCGCAACGCGGGCAAACGCACGCGAAGCCTTCGGCTTCGAACTCCGCCTCGCAACGCCCGCACCAGTAACCACCCGGAACGAACTCCACGACGAGCCGTCCGCCCTCGGCCAGAGTGCCCTCCTTGAGGATCGAAAAGGCGAACTCCAGGGATTCGGGGACCACGCCCGTGAGGCGCCCTATCCGCAATCGGACCTCGCTGATCCCTGCCGAACCCGCCGCGCGGGCCTCGCGCTCCGCCAGATCCAGCACCGATTGCATGATCCCGACTTCGTGCATGGGCCCCCACGGCCAAAGGTTAGCACAACCGCGGAAGGGCGTGAGGACGCAAGCCACAAGGCAAGCTGGGGGGAGATGGAGTTCCACCCTCGGATTGCGCGCCCCCTGGGCGGGATCTAAATGCAAGTTGTCCTATGGAGGAAAGGTGTTTGGCGTCCCCAAGGGGATTCAACCCTACGCGGCCTAGAAGCCTCGCCGTCGTCGGAGTCCGCCGGCTTGCGGTTCAACGCCGCCTACGGGTTCCGGGGCGGGTCCCTCCCTTCTCATCCCCTTGGGCGGGATGCCTCTGCAGGTTGTCCAAGGAGGGGAAAAGGGTTGGCGTCCCCAAGGGGATTCGAACCCCTGTCGCCGCCGTGAAAGGGCGGTGTCCTAGGCCGGGCTAGACGATGGGGACGCCTGTGGTGGGCCGTACTGGACTCGAACCAGTGACTCTCTCCTTAAAAGGGAGATACTCTACCGACTGAGTTAACGGCCCATCGGCCCGAACGAATATTATAGCCAGAAGCAACTCCAAGTCAACAGGGATGGAGCTCCCGCACGGGAGCGCGCGAGGCCCCGCCCTCCCTTCATGCCCATCCTGGCGGATTTCCCCTCCCGCGACTTTTTTCGTCGGGGTTCTCGCCCTCCGCGTCAACTCGGCGTAAAATCACCTTTGGCGAGACCGCGAAGTGCGAGGAAACCCCTTGGAGAGCTGACATGACGACGAGAGAGCGCGGGCGACTGGCGATGGAGGTCTTGGCGGTTTGGAGCCTGTCCGCGGCGCTCCTCTTGCTCGGGTGTGCCCCGAAACCCCAAGGGCAGAAGCTCGTCACCCTGGACCAGCTCATCGATGGGGCCAGGGAACAGGGGTTGGTCCTCGAAAACCCCATCGCCGTGGATCCCGCCATCGCGGCCGAGGTTGAGAACGCGGTGGGCCGCGGGGGCACCCCCACGGACCGGATGGGTAGCCTCACGCGCTACCTCAACAGGCGCGGGTTCGACTACGAAGCCAACAAGTCGCTCGCGGCCAACGAGGCATTCAGGGCTCGCCGGGGGGACTGCATGGCCTACACGAACCTCTACCTGGGCCTGGCCAGGTGTCTGGGCGTGCACGCATTCTTCATCCACATTGACGAGGCGAGGAACTACTACGAGAGAGACGGCATGTACTTCGTGTCGTCGCACATGGCCGTGGGTTGCACCGCGCAATACTACACGGTGATCGTGGACTTCACGGAGCAGAAATCGGAGTACGCGCTGGCCCTTTACGATCAGGTGGACGACACCACGGCGGCGGGCCTTTTTTATAACAACCTTGCCGTGGACCACATGCTCGCCGGTGACCTGAGCTACGCCGAGAGCCTGCTGAGGTACCTCCTGACCACCCTTCCGAACCTCAAGGAGGCCCAGAACAACCTGGGAGTCATCCTCATGCGCCAGGAACGATTCGAGGAGGCGCTCAGGCTCTATCAGGACGCGATTACGAAATTCCCGGACTACCAGTCCCTCTACACGAACGCCGTGCAGGCCGCCAAGGGGGCAGGTGAAAGGCAACTTGCCGCGGAGCTTCAGGCCCAGGGTGAGCGGTTTTTGAGACGCGATCCCTTTTTCATCTTCAACCAGGGCCTCGCGCTGTACGAGAAGAAGGATTACGACGGTGCGATGGCGGAATTTAACAGGATCCTCTCCCGCCAGCCCAAGAGCCCGATGCTTTTCGCCTGGATCGCCAAGGTCGAGCTATCGCAAGGTCGCGCCAAGGAAGGGATTCAAGCCTTCGAGCGAGCCCAGTCGCTTGCCCCTTTCCTCCCCATGCTCAAGGCCCTGAGAAGAGATTTTCCGGCCCTGCAGGTCGTCCCCAAGCCCCCCGAATCCGATTCCCTTTCCCCGGCCTCCCCCGCGCCTGTCAAGCCACAACCGGGGCCCTCCGCATCTCCGCCGGCGGCCTTGCCTGCTTCTTAGGGGGCCGCAAACGCCCCCTCGCGAGTTTGGGGACGGGTCCGGGGCTCCGGGTCTGCTTCCCTGCGGGCATCCCCCCCCGCCCGCCAGGGGCTTCCTCCATTCATCCTTGACCCCCAGGCGCTTCGCGGCTAAGATACCAAGGGGTTTTAAACCCCGCTGATGAAAGGACGATCCCGATGCCGATGAACCACCGCCGCGCCGCCTGCCTGTGGCTCCTGATAGGTGCCCTCGGGATTCCCGCGGGCCGGACCATGGCCCAATCCTTTCCCATGACCATGGAAGGCTATTCGGTAGTCTCCCAGCTCACCGCCGCTCCCGTGAGAAGCACGGCGTCTGTCGGGGCACCCTACCGCGCCGTGGCGGTGGGCACGACTCTCCAGATCGTGGACGAGACGGACCCCGCCCATGTCCGGGTCGTCTCCCAAGTGACCCTTCCCGGCCCCGCCCAAGACCTGTTGTTCAATGCGGGCACGCTCTACATCGCCGCGGGAAATTTCGGGCTCATCCTGGTCGGTGTCAACAACCCGCTTACTCCTGCCCTCATCACCAGTTTCTATGTGGACAGCGCCCTGAAGTTGGCTATTAATGCGAGCGGCAAAATCCTGTATGTGTGCGGCGGGAAGGCGTCGATCCAGGCCATCAACATCCAGGATCCTCTCAAACTCAAAACCACTTCTAGCCTCGGTGTGACCAACGCCAACATTTTTGACATCGCGGTGATCAACAAGACCCTCATTGCGGCCTGCGGAGCCAAGGGTCTGGTGGTCTACAACCTGGAGAAGCCGGGAATCCCCCTGCGGGTCAAGCAGTTTAAGGATCTCAAGGCCGCCAACCGCCTCAGCGTGGACCCTGTCGGCGGCACTCTCGTGGCCGTGGCCGACGGGGATCTGGGTCTGGCCCTGGTGAATTTTTCGAATTGGAAGACGCCCGTCCTCAAGGGAAGCTTGGCCTTCGCCACCCAGGCATTGGATGTGGGGTTTCTGGCTGGCCGGGACCAGGTTGTCGTGACCCTGGGAGATGGAGGGTACGCCGTCGTCGATGTGACCGATCGCTCGAATCCCGTGCTCATGTCCCAACCGGCGACTCCCACGCCGGCCGTGCAAGTGGAAACGGAGGGCCTCCGGCCCTACCTGCTCTGCTCGGGTTCTGGCCTCTTTTCGCTGGACGCCTCCACGCCCACCGCTCCGGTGACCAACCTCGTCGTTCCCGGCGAGGTGCCCTTCGGCGCCCTTGCCGTGCAAGGTAGCATGGCGTTTATTTCCAAGGACAAGGCCATCGAGATTTGGAATTTCTCCGACCCGAGCCACCCTGCTCCCGTGGGTTCCGTAGACACGCCCGTCCAGGCGCTGGACCTGCTGGTGTCCGGAGATCTCCTGGTCGCGGCGTGTCAGGAAGGGGGGGTTTTGCTTTTCGACATTTCAAACCCGGCGGCCCCCGCACTTCTGTCCACATTCCCGGTGTCCGGTTCGGCGGGGCAATTGGCCGTCTCGGGAAGCCTCTTGGCGATCGCGGACGGCTCCGACGGGGCAATCCTCGCGGATATCACGAATCCGACGGCGCCGGTGGCTGCCGGGATATGGAATGCGAAGAAGGGGTTTGTGGGCGGCGTGGCCTTTTCGGGTCCTACCACCCTGTGGGCCCATCAGAGCGAGAATGGATTGACTTCCCTCGACCTGACCGACCTCTCGGCCATCAAGGAATTGGGGAAGCTGGGAACGAGCACCTATGCTGGTCGCCTCTACCTCTACCAGAACTACATCATCGCCGTCAGCGGCTCCGTGAGCTGGCAGGTGGTGGATGTGACGGATCCGGCCAAACCCAGCAGTGTCGCTTCGGTCGGTGACGGGTCCATCCACGTGGCGCTCTCGGGGACGCGGATGCTCTCCTGCGATGGCAAGACGGGCTTGCGCGAGTACGATCTCACGACCCCCTCCAACCCCATTTTGATGTCTTTCTTCGGCGCCCCGACATTCGCTTACCAGGCGGCCTTCTTGCCCGACGGCACCCGGCTCCTCTCATGCCGGGAAGGGGGACTGTGGAGTCTGATGCCTACTTCCTGTGCGGGAAATCAACTCCTTTTGCCCTGCAACGGTTCCGTGCTTTCCAGGTTCTACATCCCGATCTTCACCTGGGAGGAGGGCGCGGTGGGCACCACGTATTTGGTCCAGGTGTCCAACGATGCATCCTTCCCCAATAACAAGCACAAGACGAAAACCAGCGAGGGTACGGCCTCCAAACTCAAAGTGCCCTACTGGGAGCCCACGACGTTCGCCTGGCATGACATCGTCGCTCTGGCCAAGAGCGGGACCACGCTCTACTGGCGCGTGGTCTACACCTTAAACAAGGACAAGACCTACAGCGAGACCAGGACGCTCACCATCCCTTGATGTGATGGGGTTTTAGCAAACGTTGCCAGGGCGGCCGGAAGGCCGCCCTTTTGCATGGGTCTCAGCCGTTGCCCAGCCTGCGTCTCACGTATTCGACCAGGCCCCCCGCCTCGATGATCTGGGCGACCTGCCGCGGATAGGGCGCAAAGGCCATGATTAGGCCCGTCGTGATGTTCTCGAGGACCCCCTCCTCCACTCGCGCGCGCAGGAGATGGCCCGGTTCGCAGAGCGCCAGGGCCTCGGGTGTCTCGAAGATGGGAAGCCCCACGTTGATCGCGTTGCGGTGGAAGATCCTCCCGAAGGAGGCGGCCACCACGGCGCCTACTCCGGCCCCCAGCAGGGCGATGGGGGCGTTTTCGCGGCTCGAGCCGCAACCGAAGTTGCGGCCCGCTACGATGAAGTCTCCCGGCGCGATCCTGGACGAAAATCCGGGATCCACGCCGGCCATGGCGTGGCGGCCCAATTCCTCCCGCTCCGAGGTGGTGCAGTAGCGAACGGGAATGATGATGTCGGTGTCTACATGGTCCCCGAAACACCAGGCCCGGCCCTCGATGTATTCTCGACCTGTCAAGGGGCTTGTATTCATGGGCAGTCCTTTCCCGGGAGGTCCGACGGAAGGGCGATGTGGCCCAACACGGCGGTGGCCGCAGCCACGGCGGGGTTGGCCAGGTAGACCCGCGACGTCGTGTCGCCCATGCGTCCACGGAAGTTGCGATTCGTGGTGGCCAGGGCCACCTCCTCCCGTCCCAGAACCCCGCTGTGCCCTCCCAGGCAGGCTCCGCAGGTGGGCGTGGTGACCGCAGCCCCCGATTCCACGAGGTCGGCCATGACCCCCGACCGGACGGCCCTCAAAAAGATATCTTGCGTGGCCGGAGTGACGACGAGGCGGACGCCCTCGGCCACGCGCCGGCCTCTCAGCAGAGCCGCGGCCTGGGCCAGGTCCTCGTAATGGCCGTTGGTGCAGGACCCGATGAAGACCTGGTCCACCTTCACGCCCCGGAGTTCCCTGGCGGGCCTCACGTTGCTCGGCAGGAAAGGCTCCGCCACCAACGGCTCCAGTTCGTCCAACCGGACCCTCAGGACCTGCTCGTAGCGGGCGTCCGCATCGGGGGTAGGGGCATCCACCACCACCCGTCCGCGCGCCGACAGATACTCCACCGTCAAGGCGTCGCAGGGCACCATACCCGTCTTGGCCCCCATCTCGATGCACATGTTGCACAGGGTCAGCCGGGCGTGCATGGGCATGGCGGCCATGGCGGTCCCCGCGAATTCCATGGCGCGGTAGCGGGCCCCTTCCACACCGACCCGGCCGATGAGGTGCAAGATCAGGTCCTTGCTCGTCACATGGGGCCGGAACGTCCCTTCGACCTCCACGCGGATCGTTTCGGGCACCTTGAACCACAGTTCGCCCAGGGCCCAGGCCGCGGCCAGATCCGTGCTTCCCACTCCCACGGCGAAGGTCCCCAGCGCGCCCGCCGTGCAGGTGTGAGAGTCCGCCCCCACGAGGATTTCGCCGGGACCCACCAGGCCCTTCTCGGGGATCAGGGTGTGGCAGATCCCCGAGCGGCCCACTTCGAAATAGGCCGCGATGCCCTGCTCCGCCGCGAACTCCCGCATGGTCTTTGCAAGATCTGCCGACCGGATGTCCTTGGCGGGGACGAAGTGGTCGTTGATGAGGATGCAGGCGGCGGGATCGTGGACCCTCCGGGCGCCCATCTTCCGAAAGACCTCCACCGACAGGGGTGCCGTGATGTCCGTGGCCATGACACGGTCCACCCGGCAGTGCAGGAGATCGCCCGCTGCGGCCGCCTTCTTATCGGCGTGAGACGCCAGGATCTTCTCGCTCAGGGTCATGCCCACTCGGCGCCATCCCTTCCGGGGTCCTGGAGGTCACGGCAAACGGCGTCGCCGGCTTCTCCCGTGCCCAGGTTTCCGCCCAGGTCCCGGGTCACCTGACCGCGTGCCACGCAGGTCTCCACGGCCCGCTCGACCCGGCGGGCTTCGGGAGAAAATCCCAGAAAGTCGAGCATCATCGCCGCCGAGAGGCAGGCCGCCAAGGGGTTGGCAAGGTCCCTTCCCGCCATGTGTGGGGCCGAACCGTGGACCGGTTCGAAGAGCCCTCTGCTCGCCTCGGGGTTCACGTTGGCCGAGGGGGCCACGCCGAGGCCGCCGACCAAGGCGGCGCCCAGGTCGGAGACCATGTCTCCGAAAAGGTTGCTCGTGACGATGACCTCGAACTTCGCCGGGTCCCGCACGAGATCGTGACAGAGGGTATCGACAAAGATATGGCTGGTTTGGACCTCGGGGAAGTCCTCCGACACTTCAGAAAAGGCCCGATACCAAAGGTTTCCGATGAACTCTAAAGCATTGTGCTTGTCCGCCATGTGGAGCCGCTTTCGCGGCAGGCCGCTGGCGCGCTCGAAGGCCCTTCGCAGGATGCGCTCGACGCCCTTTCGCGTAGCAAGAGCGCCCTGCAGAGCCACCTCGTCCGGTGTCCCCGCCTTCAGAACGCCCCCCGCGCCCACATAGGCACCCTCCGTGTTTTCGCGGAAGATGACGAAGTCCAAATCGGTCCGTTTCATTCCTTTGAGCGGAGTCAGCCGCTCGTGGAGGAGGCGCACGGGACGCTCGTTGACATAGAGGTCGAAGCCGCGACGCGCGCCGAGCAGGATTTCCTTGGCATGAGCCATGTCGGGGACCCGGGGATCCCCGAACGCCCCGACGAAGATGGCGTCGAAGGCACGCAGGCCCTCCAGACCGCCCTCGGGGAGCGCCCGTCCCTCGGTCAGGTAGTAAGTCGCGGAGTACGGGAATTCCTCCCAGGCCAACGGAAGGCCCTCCTCCCGGAGGACCTCCAGAACCTTCACTGCCTGGGTGGTCACTTCCGGACCGATGCCGTCTCCCGGGATGAGAGCGATTCGCTTCACTCGGCCTCCCTCTCAAAGGGTCATTTTATCCCCTTTGGCCCCCAACGGCGAAGGGGCCCGTTCGGGCCCCTTGATAGTGAGGAGTGAGGAGTGAAGAGTGAGGAGCGACGAGTAGGAGAACTCCCTCTCACCAAGTGAAGGTCCGGGTGACGCTTCCGCCGTCGGGATTGAGCAGCCTCACCGGAGTGCTCGCCCCCTTGGGCACGGCGGTCTTCAGGGCCTTCCCCCCGCCCAGCTTGATTTTGCCCAGGTTTTTCCAGGCCACCGAGGTCCACTCCGTCCCGTTGATGAAGACCCGGATCCCATTTTGGAGGTTGCTCCCGGTGATGACGATGGCAAAGGGCGGGGCCACTTTCTTGATCGCGGTGATGACGGGAGGGTTGGATGAGGGCTCTGCGACGGTGATGCCTACGGGTGCGGCCTGCGCCGTGCCCGACGCTGCATCGGTGACGGTAAGAACTGCCGAGTAGCTGCCCACTTGCGTGTAGGTGTGAGGCGGATCCTTCTCGCTCGAATCCACCGTCCCGTCGCCAAATGACCACGCGTAGTTATAGGGAGGCGTCCCCCCCACGGCCGTCCCGGTGAATACCACGGCCAGGGGTACCGGTCCCGCGACGGGATTGGCCGAAGCCGAGGCGGACAGGGGCGTCGGCCCCACGCTTGCCACGGACACTCGCCCGGTCATGGACGACCCGTGGACTTGCGCAGAAATAGGGAAAATTGCCCGCCGCGCTGAAGGTAAAGTCGAAGCTGCCCCGCGCCTTGGTTCCCGAGTTCCAAATGCCCGTCCGGCAGGCAATTCCCGCCGGGACAGTCTCCCGAAGTGGAAGTATGCGTTCCGCCGACCCACGTCCAGTGGACCTTATCCCCCTGGTTGATGTTCACGTTGCTGGGGCTGAAAAAGAAGTTGCCCACGCTGACCGATACGGTGGCTTCGATGGGGGTTACGTCGCGCACCGCATAGAGCCCCTGGTCTCCGGAGGCCACGAACAGGATCCGTCCCTCGGCGACGAGACCCTTGGCGCCCCACACCTCGAATGGACTCCGTCCTGGAACCACGCGCACCGATTCCGGGACCGCGCCGGAGAACCCCACTGCGAGCCCGCGGGAGAACGACGCCAGCGCACCCGCGGACACGGTTCCGTGAAGTTGCTCCAGCGCCATGGGCGGGCCGGGAGCCGAGAGGTCTACCGCTTCTAGAGAGCTTGCGTCCATGGCCAGGATCGCCTTCCCCTCCCAGCTGGACATGGCCACGGCGGTACCGTTCAGAGGGACCGTGGCCACTTCGGCCATGTCGAAGGGATCTGCCGGACCCATGCACACCCCCAGCGAATTGTCGGGGCAAATGGAGTGGTTCAGCTCCATGATGCTCAACCGCCCCGTGGTAGCCACGAGGAGCCGCCCACCCACGAGGGCCACGCGCAGGCGGTCGCCACTCAGTGGAATCAGGCCCAGGTCGACCGGTTGGGAGGGGATGGTTAGGTCCATCACCCTCAACCCCAGCCCCTCTTGGGCGAGGTAGGCATAGGACCCTGCGAGGGCGGCACTGGTGACGGGCGCGCCCAGGGAAAAGGAGGCCAACACCTTGGCGGGGGCTTCAGGTGTGGCGAGGTTCACGGCGACTCCGCTGCCGAAGGCCAGGAGGCCTCCACCCTCCGCGACCCAGTCGGCGGGAGGGGTGTTCAGCCCCACCACCGATCCCGCGAAGGGGGCTGCCGGAGCCTCCGCGAGAAGGACCATCGGACTCAAAAGGGCCAAGGCAAGGACCACCGCGAGGGCAAGGCAGCGAGACGGGCGGGGGAAGGGATCTTGCGGGTACGACATGGGTCACCTCCAGAAACGGACTGCGGGTCGAAGAACCCCGGTGTCACCGGTGCGGACATCGGACACGTGGCGGACCGGGTTGGGCGTCCCTTTTTCATTGTTTAGCCCTCCCTGCCAGGCCATGTGCATCTCCTTGATAGGATTGGCTCAACAGCCGAGCCGCCCGGCAATTCCCCCCTGCCGGTGATGGAGGTCACAAGTGCCTCATTGGCCATGCTGCCCATATCCACGATCCCATATCCCCAAAGCCCTTCCGCCTGCTTGCCCTTGCCAAAATGGTTCATTTGAGCTATCATGTTGCTTTTGAAGGAGGTTTCGTTCCATGAGCGAGAAAATTCATCCCGCCTACCACGAGGTCAAGGTGAGCTGCGCCTGCGGCAACGCCTTCATGACCCGCTCCACCAAGAAAGAGCTGAAGGTCGAGATCTGCTCCAACTGCCACCCCTTCTTCACGGGCAAGCAGAAGTTCCTCGACACCGCGGGCCGCATCGAGAAGTTCCACAACAAGTACGACAAGAAGCCCAAGGCCTAGCGGTCAACACCCACATGCTGAAACAACCTTCCGGTAACCTGCGCCGATGGTGCAGGTGTACCTTGCCCTTGCTCGCCGAAGGGAGCGTGCTCGTGGGCGGGCAGGCGGTCATCGAAGGCGTCCTCATGCGCCTTCCCCAGACCTACGCCGTCGCCGTGCGCAACCCCAAGGGCGAAGTGAAAGTCAAGAAGGAGCGGCTGCCCGAGACCGCCAGGGGCAAGTTCGGGAACCTGCCCCTGGTGCGCGGCTCCGTGATCCTCTTCAAGGCCATGATGCTGGGCATCTCCGCGCTGAATTACTCGGCCGAAGTGGCCATGGAGGAGGAGCCGAAGGAGAGGCGAACCCACCGAGGCCGAGAAGTCAGGACGCGGCATTCTCCTGGGCCATGGCGCTCACCGTGGCCGTCTCCCTGGCCCTGGGCGTGGCTCTTTTCTTCTACGTGCCCCTCCTGCTGACCCAGTCGCTCAGCGGCCACGTGGACTGGGCGAAGAACTCGCTTGGGCTTCAACCTGGTGGACGGTGCCATCCGGATCGTCTTCTTCATCGTCTACATCCTGGCCATCTCCCTGATGAAGGACATCCGCCGGGTCTTCGCCTACCACGGCGCAGAGCACAAGGTGGTCTACACCTGGGAGGCGAAGGAGGACCTGACCGTGGAGAACGCCCGGTCAAAGTCCACCCTCCACCCGCGCTGTGGCACCTCCTTCCTCCTGTTCGTGATGGTGGTGTCCATCCTGGTTTTCTCCCTGGTCCCTCACAGCTATCCCTTCTGGGCGAAGGCCCTCGCGCGGTTGGTGTTCCTGCCCCTCATCGCGGGCATCAGCTACGAGATCATCCGGTTCACGGCCAAGTTCCCCTGTTCGCCCTTCGTCCGGCCCCTCATGTGGCCCGGCCTGGCCTTCCAGCTCCTCACCACGCGCCAGCCCGACGACGCCATGCTCGAAGTGGCCCTCCAGGCCCTGAGCGAAGCCCGGGACCTGGCCGCCGAACCCGTGGTCACCTAGGACTCGAAGCAGAGCCTGAGGTCTTTGGGATCAGGTGACCAGGTGACTAGGTGACAGTAGAAAAGGCCTTCCCGCTGACGCTGATGAGCTACAGCTGAGCTGAGAGCAAGATGGACGCTGCGATTCTGGCACGGCTGGAAAAGGTGGTTCAAAAGCACGGCGAGCTGTCCGATCAGCTCAGCCGGTCCGATGTCGATGTCCGATCAGGGACGCTTCCGCGAGCTCTCCAAGGCCTACTCCGACCTCACCAGAGACGGTGGACGCCTACAACCGCTACCGCAAGCTCGCCGCCGACATGGCCGGCGCCAAGGAGCTGGCGGAGGGTGGCGACGCGGAGATGGCGGAGATGGGCCGGGAGGAACTGGCCCAGCTCGAGCCCCAGCTCGAACCCCTCGAGCGCCAGCTCAAGCTGTGCCTGCTTCCGACCGAGCCCAACGACGCCAAGAACGCCATCCTGGAGATCCGCGCCGGGACGGGAGGCGACGAGGCCGCCCTCTTCGCGGGAGACCTCTTCCGCGCCTACGCCCGCTACGCCGAGCGCCAGGGCTGGAAGCTCGAGGTCCTGGACGAAAACAGCACCGAGCTGGGCGGATTCAAGGAGGTCATCGCGACCCTCTCGGGCGAGCGCGTGTACTCCCGCCTGAAGTTCGAGGGCGGCGTCCACCGGGTCCAGCGCGTCCCCGCCACGGAGGCCGTCGGGCCGCATCCACACCAGCGCCGTCACCGTGGCCGTGCTGCCCGAGGCCGAGGATGTGGACGTGCACATCGAGGAAAAGGACCTGCGCATCGACCGGTTCTGCTCCTCGGGCCCCGGCGGGCAGAGCGTCAACACCACCTACAGCGCCATCCGCATCACCCACCTCCCCAGCGGGCCTGGTGGTGTCCTGCCAGGACGAGAAGAGCCAGATCAAGAACAAGGCCAAGGCCCTCAAGATCCTCCGCTCCCGGTTGCTCCAACTCGAAGAGGACAAGCGCATGGCGGAGCTCTCCACCACGCGCAAGTCCATGGTGGGATCGGGCGACCGCTCCGAGAAGATCCGCACCTACAACTTCCCCCAGAACCGCTGCACCGACCACCGCATCGGCCTCACCGTCCACCGCCTCGACGCGCGTCCTCAACGGCGACTTCGACCTCATCCTCGGACCCCTCCTGGAGACGCTGGAGGCCGAGCGCATCGAAGCCGAGTTCGCCAAGGTGGTGGGGTGAGTAAATAGTGAGGAGTGAGGAGTGAGGAGTAAAAAGTAAAAAGTGAAAAGTGAAAAGTGAAAAGCAAAAAGTAAGAAGTAAGAAATGAACACAAGAAATCCAAAATAAAAAGCAGGAAACGAAGGGTGGCCGTTCGCGCCCAAATCCCAAGCCCAAATTCCCAAATTCGAAATCCGCAATCCGCAATTCCTCCTTCCCCGTCCCCGTGCTAAACTGGGTCCATCATGGACCGGTGCGGGCGTTGCGGGAGGGGGGTTCCGGAAGGCATGTTGGAGTGCTCCGAGTGCGGGGGCACGGCCCGGCCTTCGGGACCACGCTTCCACGGCGGTCCCCTCTTTCATGCCGGACAGCGGTTGGGCGACCGGTTTGTCGTCGAGCAGATCCTGGGGGCGGGCAGTTCGGGGGCCGTGTACGGTGTCCGCGACGAGTTGATGGGGCGAGGCGCCGCCCTCAAAGTGCTGTGGGAGGAGGCCGACGAGGGCGATCCCGCCTTCGAACGCCTCCGCCGCGAGATCCGGGCCGCGCAATCCATCCAGGATCCGCGCGTGGTGGCCATCTACGAACTCCTCATCCTGGAGGGCCGCCCGGCGCTGGTCATGGAACGTGTCGAGGGATCCACCCTCCGCCAGCGCATCCAACGGGAGGGCCCCATGCCGCCGGAGGAGGCGGCCCGTGTCCTGCGGGACGTCCTGGGGGCCCTCGTCCTCCTGCACGCGGCGGGCATCGTCCACCGGGACGTCAAGAGCGGCAACATCCTCCTCGCACCCGACGGGGCCGTCAAGCTCGGGGACTTCGGCCTGGTCAAGGGAGATGACCTGGGAGGCGTCACCCTCACCGCCACGGGGACGACGCTGGGGACGCCGGGCTACATGGCCCCGGAGGTGATCCGAGGCGAGGCGGCCACGCCGCGTTCGGACCTTTACGGCGCCGGCGTCATCCTCTTCGAACTCCTCACGGGCCGCCTGCCCTTCGAGGGCAACAGCGCCGTGGAGGTGGCCGGAAAACACCTCACCCAGCAGCCGCCCATGGGTCTCCTCCAAGAGAAAAGGACGCCCCGCTGGCTCGTGCAGGTTGCGGCGCGCCTCCTCGAGAAGGACCCTGCCGACCGGTTCGCTTCCCCCAAAGAAGCCTTGGCCGCCCTGGACCGCCGCCGGAGGAGTCTCCGACTTAACCGCCGGGCGAGACTGTCGGCTCTGGCGGCCGCCCTTCTGTTGGGCGTGGCTTCATTCGCGCTGTGGTTCGTTCTGCGCCCCGGCTCCCTCACGGCGACCTTTCACGACACGGTGCTGGAGGCCCGAGACGCATCGAACCACGTGCTCTGGAGCCAGACTCTGCCCAACACGATCCAGTCGGCCGTCGCGGGGAGGTTCGGCCCGAAAGGTTCCTGGGCGGTAGCTTGCTCGACGCAATGGAATGCTGCCCAATCCGACCTGAGGGGGGTCGAGCCGAGTGAATGGAATGCCCCCAGCCTCTGGGTTTACGACCGGCGCGGGAAACTCCTGCTCAGGCTGGTCTCACCCCTGGCTTTCAAGGGATTCTCCCCGCGTTTCACTCTCCATCTCTCGTCCCACCGCTTCGCCCCGGGGGAGAGCGAGCGGCTGGTCATCTACGCCCACCATTTGACCTGGCACCCCTCAGGACTTCTCGTGTACAGCTTTGAGGGGCGACAGCCTTGGGAAACGGGCGTGCACTCGCCGGACCTCATCGTCCGCAACTCGGGAGGCATCTCGGGATGGGTCTACAAGGATCTTAACGGGGACGGTCGCGACGAGATCATTTACGGGGGGGTCAACATGCCCCTGTACTGGTCTGACTTCGTGGCGGCGGTCAAGGTCCCCGCCAGCAACAGCCTGGGAGGTGAACTCACTTCCCCGGACTGCGAAACGGGCTTTTCGGACCCGCCCCTGGTGTACCGTCTCTTTTCCTTCGACCCCTTCAGGCGCATGAAATTGGCCCCGGGGCCTCTGGGGATGCCGCTTATCACGCTGGGCACCGGCGCGCCGTGGTCACTCGATCCGTCGGGAAATTTGCTGCGGGCCGGACGCATTGTCGGGCCCCCCGGAGAAGTCGTGTCCCGATGGAACGCGGCTTTCCCTCACCTGTGCTATCTGCGTGACGGCCGCCTGTTTTCAGAGCTTCTGGACGAGTCCGCCAAGCTGCCTTCCGGAACCGATGAGACCTATGATTGGATCAAGACGCTGTTCCGGGCCAGCGCTCTGCAAGGACTCGCCAGATACGATGAAGTGGACCGTTCCCTGCTCTCGCCGGACCGCCCCACGCCGCCCCTCTATGCGCGCCAGCTCGCCCTGGACGCCCTCTTCCTGGCCGGCCGATATGCTAAGTGCATCAAACTCTACGATTCCTTTCCGGAGGACGTGCGGATGGCCAAGCCCGAACTCGGAAACACGGCCATCTTCGCGGCCCTATGCTCCGACGACAGCCGCGCCCTGGAGAGGGTCACCCAAGCCTCCGGCGTCACATCCTACGATTGGTACCCGCTCATGCTCAACGCCATGCAGAAGTGCATGCGCGGCAACTCCGCCGGTGCGGTGAAGGACCTTCTGTCCCTGGGTGCGGAGTTGGACCAGGAAGCCGAGCCGAGGCTCCTGCTCGCCGAATGTCTCATCCGTGAGGGCCGCCTCAAGGAAGCCCGCGATACCCTCGCCGAGGCGCAGAAGTGGTACGAGGAATCTGGCCGCGACATCGACGAGGCGGACCTCTGGCTCAGGTGGCGCGAAGGTTCGCGCGATCCGGCCCTCCTCGATCGGTTTTCAGGCCTCGTCGACGGGGTCCGTCGGGATGCCGTCACCGTACCCCGCGCGCGGGTGTTCTTGCCCCTGTCCCTCTACCGTGCCGCCTGCATGCACCGGGAATCCGGGGACTTGAGAGGAGCGAGAATTCTGTCGCGGGAGGCGATTTCGCTCGCGCCGAAGTCATGGAAAATGGGGCTGTCTGTCCCTTAGGGAGGAACATGCTTTCCACACGACGGTGCGCGGCCGGGGTCGTTGGAGCCCTTCTCTTCTCGGCGGGGTGCACCCGCACTTGGGAGGAGAACGCATTCCCATCGCCCGCCGCGGTCCACCCACCGGCAGGCCGACAGGGAGAGATCTCCCGCCGGTCCATGGAGGCCGAGTTTGGCGAACCGCCCGCCGTGGTGCGCGAAGGAACGGGAGAACCCACCCTGAATGGAGGGCTTTTCATGTTCAGGGTGGAGGCGCTCGCCGCGGACGGCCGCGTCGTCCAATCCGAGATGTTCCGTCTCCTTTGGCCTTCGATTGAAACAGAGCTGGAGACGTCGTGGGGGCTTCAGAGCCTGCCCGCCGGGCAGATGCTCCTCACCTCGTGCGGAAGGACCAGCCTCGTCATGGAATACCTCGTCGGCATGAAGATGGGCGAGCAGCGTTCGTTCCCCAAGTGGGGTCCCGTGACCTTGCAGGGCCTCAACGAGCGAGAGCCGAGGCGGATGGGAAATATTGACCTTGGTGCGGTAAACGGTGTCCGTACTTCGGTCAATGCGGACATCCGCGTCACCCTCCTGGGCTTCTGCGTGCCCAAGGTGACGCGGTACCACCGCAGAACCTACTCCTGGGGTTCGGGGTGGAGCAGCTTCTCCTGGGTCGTGATGGAGCCCTGTCCGTAAGGGTTTCCTGGGGCGCCTACCCGATTCCGAGGCCCTTGACCAAATCCGTGAGGAGGGCCGGGAAGATGCCCAGGTACAGCGTGGCGATGCCCATGAGGGTGAGAACCGCGAGGGTGGCCGGTCCCAAGTGGGGCGGTTCGGCGGGATCTTCTCCAGGACTTGGGAAGTAGAGGGTCACCACCACCTTGAGGTAATAGTAAGTGGCGATGACGGCGCCCAGGAGGCCGAGGGCGGCGTACACGTAGTACCCCCCGTTGACGAGCGCGCCGAAGACATAGAATTTTCCCAGAAAGCCCACGGTGAGGGGAATACCCGCGAGGCTGAGCATGAAGACCGTGAAGAGGGCCGCCAGGTAGGGCGAACTGGTGCCCAACCCCGCGTAACTGCGCATGGTCTCGTCGTAGTTCTCGGGGCGCTCCACGGCGGAGGCCACCGCGAAGGCCCCGATGTTCATGAAGAGGTATGCGGCGAGGTAGAAGAGCACCGCCGCGAGCATGGAGGCCTGCAGCTTGGGGACGGCCAGCGCGCCGAGGCCCAGGGCGATGAATCCCGCGTGGACGATGGAGGAATAGGCCAGCAGGCGCTTGATGTGGCGCTGGGTGAGCGCGATCATGCTGCCCACGAAGATCGTCAGCAGGCCGATGGCCATGAAGAGGGTCATCCACTTCTGCGCCAGTCCCGCATGGACCGTGAAGACCGAGAGGAAGATCCGGATGGCGCCTGCCGCGGCGGCGGTCTTGCCGCCCACGGCCATGAGCGCCGTCACCGGCGTGGGCGCACCCTGGTAGACATCGGGCGCCCAGAAGTGGAACGGGATGAGCGAGAGCTTGAAGAAGAGCCCCACGAGGAACAGGAAGAAACCCAGGACCAGCAGCGGCTCCCCGAGAGGGAAGCTCCCCGTGGCCAGTGCCGCCGCGATGCCGCCGTACTCCAGCGAGGCCGAAGACCCGTAGAGGAAGGCCATGCCGAGGAGGAGGAAGGCCGAAGAGAAGGCGCCGAGCAGGAAGTACTTGAGGGAGGACTCCACGGAGTTCTCGTGCTGGCGCAGGAAGCCGGCGAGCACGTAGAACGCGATGGACATGGTCTCCAGGCCGAGGTAGAAGGTCACGAGGCTCGTGGCCGAAGCCAGGACCATCATGCCCGTGGTGGCCAGCGCCATGAACCCGTACAGCTCCACGTGGTGGGCCTTCTTCTTCTCGAAGTACTCCAGAGACAGGATCATGGACAGCACGCAGGCGAGGACGAAGAGCCCGTCGAAGAAGAGCGCGAGCTTGTCGCTGGACATGAGCGCCGCGGGAACCGTCCTCCCCCCGTCGGCCCAGAGCGCCAGAACGCCGCCCCCGCCCAGCCCCAGCATGGCGAGGATGCCCAGGACGCCCATGGTGCGGCCGCTCTTGAGGACGGCCGCCAGGAGGAAGAGGAGGCAGGCCGCGAGGCCCGCGCCCGCCACCGGAAGTGTTCCCCACAGGAGTTCAGACATTCGGCTCTCCCCGCTCTACTCAGACGAAGAAATACAGAAGGACGAGCACGCCGATCAGGATGAAAAGCCCGTAGTTGCGGATGTAGCCCGTCTGGAAGAACCTCAGCAGCATGCCCAGCACCTCGTTGGAGTAGGCCACCACGTTGACGGTGCCGTCCACGAGCCAGCGGTCGACGCCCCAGGAAATCCGCCCGGCCATCACGAAGGGCCGGATGAAGGCGGCGCCGTAGATCTCGTCCACGAAGTACTTGTTGAGCAGGACCTTGTAGGGGCCCTTGAGGGCGGCGGCGAGCTTGGAGGGCGTCTCGGTCTCTCTCTTGTACCACCGCGTGGCCAGGAGGATGCCCGACGACGGCCACGGCCACGCTCAGCCCCATGGCGCCCCACTCCAGCGCCGCGCTGTGGTGCACGACGGCATGGACGGCAGGCGAGGGCGCCTGCCCCACGAGGTGCTCCGAGGCGGCCTGCGCAAGCACGTGTGGCGCGGGCGCCTCGCCCGCGTGCCCGCCCGGCAGGTACAGCGTGGGCTCCAGCCACCGCTCCCAGAAGTTCTCGCTCCCCGTCCACAGCTTGGGCAGCCCGATCCAGCCCCCCGCGATGGACCCGATGGCCAGGATCCACAGCGGCACCGTCATCACCTTGGGGTTCTCGTGGATGTGGTGCGCCGCCTCCGGGCTCACCCGGTCGCTGTTGAAGAACGTCAGGTACAGCAGCCGGAACATGTAGAACGCCGTCATCATCGCCGCGCTCACGCCCACCACGAACAGCACCTTGGAGTACAGGGGGGCGAACTTCCCCGGGCCGTCCCCCGCCGTGAGCGCCTTCCACAGGATCTCGTCCTTGCTGAAGAACCCCGAGAACCCCGGGATCCCCGCGATGGCGATGCACCCGATCAGGAACACCTTGGACGTCTGCGGGATCTTCGCCCACAGCTGCCCCATCTTCCGGATGTCCTGCTCCCCGCTCATGGCGTGGATCACCGCCCCCGACCCCAGGAACAGCAGACGCCTTGAAGAACGCGTGCGTGTACAGGTGGAACACCCCCGCCGCGTACGCCCCCACCCCCACGCCCAGGAACATGAACCCGAGCTGGGACACCGTGGAGTACGCCAGCACCTTCTTGATGTCGTTCTGCACCAGCCCGATGCTCGCCGCGAACAGGGCCGTGAAGCACCCCACCCCCGCCACCACCATCAGCGCCGTCGGGCTCATGGAGAACAGCCCGTTGCTCCGCGCCACCAGGTACACCCCGCTCGTCACCATGGTCGCCGCGTGGATCAGCGCGCTCACCGGCGTCGGGCCCGCCATGGCGTCCGGCAGCCACACGTACAGCGGCATCTGCGCGCTCTTCCCCGTGGCCCCCACGAACAGCAGGATCGCGCTCGCCGTGATCACCCACGGCGGGATCGTCCCCCCCACCGCGATGGCGTTCACCTCCGCCATGTCCAGCGTCCCGAACCAGTACAGGATCAGCATCAGCCCCGCCGCGAAGCCCATGTCCCCGATCCGGTTCGTCAGAAACGCCTTCTTCCCCGCGTCCGCGCAGAAGTCCTTCGTGTAGTAGAACCCGATGAGCAGGTACGAGCAGAGACCCACCCCCTCCCACCCGATGAACATCACCAGGTAGTTCCCCCCCAGCACCAGCGTCAGCATCATGGCCATGAACAGGTTCAGGTACGCGAAGTACCGCCAGTACCCCTTGTCGTGCGCCATGTACCCCACGCTGTACACGTGGATCAGGAACCCCACGAAGGTCACCACGAACAGCATCACCGCCGACAGCGGATCCAGCACGAACAGCCACTCCACCGCGAACTTCCCCGCCGCCCCCAGACCCGTCGTGAAGTCCCCCACGGGGATCCACGACGCCAGGTGCAGCGAGAACTGTGGTGCGCCGCGTCCGCCGTGATGTTCGCGGGAAGCCCGGACAGCGACGCCCAGTTCGTCGTCCACAGCGTCGCGATGTTCCACAGCGCCAGCAACAGCGACAGCGCCGTCGACCCCAGCGCCACCGCCGAGATCGGCCCCAGCTTGTGCTCCCGCTCCCACTTCCACCCGACGCACCCGTTCACCAGCGCGCCCAGCAGCGGCAGCACCGGGATCAGCCAGAGGAGAGAGACGGCGGTCATGAGAATACCTCGATGCGGGAGCTGGGAGCCGGGAGCAGGGAGCGGAAAAGACCAGCGTCCGCGAGGAATTCCTGCTCCCCGCTACCGGCTTCCCGCTACCGCCTTTTCCGAATTCCGAATTCCGAATTCCGAATTCCATCCCCACGTCCCCTCTTCGAAGCCCCATTACCATTTCATCAGATTCGCGGCGTCGATGCTGGTGGTCTTGTTCCGCCGGATGAAGGCCACGGTGATGGCCACCCCCACCGCGGCTTCCGCGGCGCTCACGGCCATGATGAAGAACACGAACAGGGCCCCGTCGAGCTGGCCGAAGTAGCGGCCCAGCGCGAGGAACGCCAGGTTCACCGAGTTGAGCATGAGCTCCACGGAAAGGAAGACGATGATGGCGCTCTTTCGGGTGAGGGCCCCGATGAGGCCCACGACGAACAGGAAGCTGGAGAGGACGAGGTAGTGCCCGAGGGTGATCGTCATTGCCACTGCCTCCTGGAGAGGATGACCGCTCCCACCATGGCGCCCAGCAGGAGGAGCGAGGCCAGCTCGAAGGGCACGGCGTACCTGCTCACGAGGGCCAGCCCGAAAGACTGGATGGAACCGAAGGCCGCATCCAGCGGCGGCATGGGGCCGATGTCCGAACGCAGGAGTACGCGGTAGATGGCGAGCAGGAGCAGGAGGGACCCGAGGAAGGTCAGCACGGTCTGCACGGAGCCGATGGCAGGACCCGATTCCTCGGGCCCGAGGGCCATGATGATGTAGAGCGCGATGACCATGACGGCCCCCGCGTAGACGATCATCTGGAAGAGGCCCGAGGAAGGGCACGTGGAGCATGACGTACAGGACGCCGATGGATACCGTGGCCACGGCCATGCCGAGCGCGGCGATGACGGGATGCCTGTGGAAGACGAGCGTCAGCGCCCCCAGAAACGCCAGGAAGGCCACCACGAAGAACGCCACCGCGGATATCATCGGCTCTCCTCCAGAGGCTTCTCGCGGCCCGGAAGATAGGGGGGCTTGCGGCCCCGGGCCAGGAGCTGCTCCTTGCTGAAGATCAGCGCCGTGCGATCGTAATCGGCCATCTCGTACTCGTCTTTGAGCCAGATGGCCTCCACGGGGCAGACCTCCTGACAGTAGCCGCAGAAGATGCACAGGCCCATGTCGATGTCGAATTCCTTGGGGCGCTTCTCCTTCTCCAGCGAGGTCTCCTCCGCCACGATGCGGATGGCCCGCGGAGGGCAGATGAACTCGCAGAGCTTGCAGGAGGTGCATTTCTCCTGCCCGTCCAGGCCCGTCAACAGGATGGGCGCGCCCCGGTAGGCCTTGGGAAGATCCCACCTGACCTCCGGGTACTCGAGGGTCACGCGCTCTTTCACCTTCGGGATATGGCGGAAGGTGATGGCCATCCCCTTGAGGATCGCGGGAATATAGGTGCGCTCCCACCAGCTCAGCTTGGGCCGGGTCAGTTTCATGGCCGCCCCCGAAGCAGGAGGAAGGTCGCGATGAGCAGGAAGTTGAGGACCGCCAGCGGGAAGAGGCGCTTCCAGCCCAGGTTCATGAGCTGGTCGTACCTGAACCGGGGCAGGGTCCACCGCACCCAGATGAAGACGAAGACGCACCCGAACACCTTGGTGAAGAACACGGCCATGGAGAGCAGTCCGCCCCAGAGCGGGCCGAACCATTCGTAGCGCACGAAGGGGAGGTTCCACCCGCCCAGGAAGAGCAGGACCAGGAACGCCGAGGCCGTGATCATGTTGGCGTATTCGCCCATGAAGAACGCCGCGAACCTCAGGCCCGAATACTCGGTGTGGTAGCCGCCCACGATCTCGCTCTCGCCCTCGGGCATGTCGAAGGGCAGGCGGTTGGTCTCGGCGAAGATGGAGACCACGAAAACCAGGAACCCCAGGAAGTGCGGGATGAAGAACCAGAAGTGTGGCCAGCCTCCGCTCTGCGCGCCGACGATCTTGTTGAAGTCGAAGGTTCCGGTCCAGAGGACCACGCTCAAGAGCGACAACCCGATCCCCAGCTCGTAGGAGATGACCTGGCTCGCCGCGCGCAACCCGCCCAGGAGCGAGTACTTGTTCCCGCTCGACCACCCCGCCAGGAGGATGCCGTACACGCCCATGGAGGAGATGGCGAGGAGGTAGATGATGCCCACGTCCACGCCCGGCGCGATGGCCAGCGGGAAGGTCCGGCCCGCGAAGGTCACGCTGGTGCCGAAGGGGATGACGGCGAAGGTGATGAGGGCGGGCGTGAGCGTCAGAAGGGGCGCGAGGAGGTAGACGGGCCGGTACGCCGCGCCGGGCGTGATGTCCTCCTTGAAGAAGAACTTCAGGCCGTCCGCCACGGGCTGGAGCAGGCCGAACCACCCTACCCTGTTGGGACCCTTCCGGTCCTGCATCCAGGCCGAGACCTTGCGCTCGGCCAGCGTGCTGTAGGCCACGCCCGTCATGACGATGGCGATGATCACCAGGATTTTGACGAGGGCCTCGATAAGGATGGCCCAGATAGGGCTCATGGGGCCGCCTCCAGTTTGACGCCGTTGGGGAGGAGGTCGCGGATGCTCACGTCTTTCATGGCGGGTAGCGCGCGCCTGACCTCGGCGTGCCATGCGAGGAAAGTCGGTTCTGGGGCTTCGAGACCGGCCGCCCGGAGCCAGTGCGACACCACCTCGTAGAAGGCCTTCCGATCCCGCGGCGGCACCACGGCGCGGGCCATCTTCTGGACCGTGCCCTGGAAGTTCACGACCGTGCCCTCCATCTCGTGCCAGCCCGCCAGGGGGATGAACACGTGGGCGAAGGCCGCCGTCTGGGTGAGTCCGTAGTCGGCGACCACGACGAGATCCATGGAGGCGAGCGCCTTCTTCAGCGCTTCCCGCTCTTCGCCCTCCGCGTCTCCCACGAGATCTTCGCGGACGATGAAGGCGGCCTTCTTCCCCTTCAGGAGGGAGGAGAACGGCGAGCCCTCCTGGGACACGGGCATGCCCAGCAGGGCCGCGCCCTTGAGGTTGGGCCGGCGCTCCCTGCGGATGAGGAGGGCGTCGTCCTCGCCCTGGCAAACCATCGGAGCGATACCTTGGCTCCCTCCGAAGAGGCCCGCGGACAGGGACTTGGCCGCCGCCATCTCCTCGAGGGTCATGCGGCCCGACCACACGAGCGCCAGATCCTTGGACTTCTCGCCCCCGTATTTCCCGAGCTTTTCCTTTAGCACATCGGCGGCCATGGGCCAGGCCACGGGCGAAGGCTTCCCGTCCTGCCTGACCTTGGGCCGGGCCAGAACCGTCGTCTCCTTCAGCCGCTCGGAGACGAGGCGGCCGTAGTCGCACATCCACGGCCCGTTCACCATCGGGTTGTCCCGCGGCACGAGGCGCAGGATCTCTCCCTTGTAGGTATCCACGCGAACGCTGCAACCTCTGGCGCACTCCTGGCACACGGAGTTGCTGGACGTGAGGAACCAGACCCGCTGTTTGAATCGGAATTCCTTGCTCGTGAGGGCGCCCACGGGGCAGACATCCACCGTGCAGACCGAGTAGTCGTTGTCCAGGTCACGCCCCGGGAAGGTGTCCACGATGGTGTGAACGCCGCGCTCCACCAGGGTCAGCTCGCCGGTGCCCGTGATCTCGTTGCAGAAGCGGATGCACCGCGTGCACTTGATGCAGCGCTCCGCATCGTAGATCACGTGGGGACCCATGTCCACGCGCTTGGGGGCGTGCTCCTTCTCGAAATCGAAGCGGCTGGACGGCGTTGCCGTAGGTGTAGGAAAACTCCTGCAGCTCGCATTCGCCCGCCTGGTCGCAGATGGGACAATCGAGGGGATGGTTGAGCAGGAGGAACTCCATGATGGCGCGCTGGTCCTTCTTTACGGCGGGACTCTTCGTGTCCACCACCATGTCGTACTTGCCGTCGACCTTCCGGTCGGGCGGCAGCGTCGTCACGTTCGTCGAGCACGCGGTGAGGGGCTTGGGAACCCCCTTCACGCCCACGAGGCACATGCGGCACTGACCCACTACGGAGAGCGCCGGGTGCCAGCAGTAGTAGGGCACCGGAATGCCGTTGTTCAGGCATATCCGGAGGAGGCTCTCGCCTTCCTTGGCCTCGATCTCCCGGTCGTCGATCAAAATCAGCGGCATGAAAACCTCAAGAAGTTTGAACCACAGAGACACAGAGGCACAGAGGAAGACAAATCATGGTCAGAAAGGGCAAGAATAATCATTCTGGATTCTTGATCGGCTTGCCTGGCTTCAGCGGTCATCACTTTCCTAAACTCCAATAGTTTTCTCCGTGTCTCTGTGCCTCTGTGGTAAATGGCCTTCTTAACAAAATTCCTCTGTGCCTCTGTGGTGAATAGTCTTCTAGACAGCCACGGTCATTTGGGTGTGGGCCATGGGGCAGCGGCCCTCCTTGATGTGTGCTTCGAACTCCTGCCGGAACTGCTTGACGAAGGACTGCACGGGCATGGCGGCCGCATCGCCCAGGGGACAGATGGTCCGCCCCATGATGTTTCCCGCCACCTCGTCGAGGAGGTCCACGTCGCCCGGCTTGCCCATCCCCGCTTCGATCCGCGCGATGATTTTCTTCATCCAGGCGGTGCCCTCGCGGCACGGCGTGCACTGGCCGCACGATTCGTGCGCGTAGAACTGGGTGAGGTTCAGAATGCGCCTTCACCATGCAGACCGAATCGTCCATGACGATGACACCCGCCGACCCCACCATGGTCCCCACGGTCTTGAGGCCGTCCGGGTCCATGGTCACGTCGATCTGGTCGGCGCGCAGCACGGGCACGGAGGAGCCGCCCGGGATGACCGCCTTCAGTGGGCGGTCTCCCAGCATTCCGCCCGCGTGTTCGTAGATCAGCTCGCGCAGGGACACCCCCGAGGGAAGCTCGAAGACCCCCGGGCGTTTCACGTGTCCCGAGACGCCGTAGAGTCTGGGTCCCGGGGCGCTGGGCGCGCCGATGGCGGCGTACCACGCGCCGCCGTTCTTCACGATGAGGGGCACGTTGGCGTAGGTCTCCACGTTGTTGATGTTGGAAGGCTGGCCGTAGACGCCGTACCCCGCCGGGAAGGGCGGCTTGAGACGGGGCTCGCCCCGCTTGCCCTCCAGGGAGTTCATGAGGGCCGTCTCTTCGCCGCAGATGTAGGCTCCGGCTCCGCGGGAGACATAGACCTCGAAGCTGAACCCCGAGCCCAGGATGTTCTTGCCCAGAAACCCGCGCTCGTAGGCCTGGTCCACGGCCCGCTGGAAGATCCGGTAGCCCTGGGGCATCTCGCCGCGGATGTAGAAGAAGGCTCCCGAGGCCTGCGTGGCGAACCCGGCGAGGATCATCCCCTCGAGGATCGCATGGGGGTCGTTTTCGATGAGGAGCCGGTCCTTGAACGTGCCGGGCTCGCTCTCATCGGCGTTGCAGACCAGGTATTTAACTTTCTCCTTGCCCTTGGGGAGAAAGGACCACTTGAGGCCCGCGGGGAACCCGGCCCCACCCCTACCCTTGAGGTTGCTGGCCTTCACCTCGCCCAGGACCTGCTCGGGCGTCATCTTGTGGAGCGCCGTCAAGAGCGGATCGTACCCGCCCGACGCCATGTAGGCGTCCACGTTGGTGGAGTTGGCCTTTCCCACGTTCCGCGTCAGGAGTTTCATCAGCTCAGCCATCCCGATGCCCCAATGACAATTTCGAAGTCCGAATTTCGATTTCCAGATTGCAATTTTCTCTTCGCTGTTCCCTATTCAAAGGTTCTCACTCCAATTCCGCGAGGAGCCGGTCGGCGTCGGCCGCGGAGACTCGGCGGTGCAACATCTCGTTGATCATGAGCGCGGGGCCTCCGTCGCAACAGGCCAGACACTCCACGGTGACGAGCGTGAATTTCCCGTCCCGGGTCGTCTCCCCGGGCCTAATGCCCAACTTCCCCTGGAGGTGTTCCAAGAGGATGTCCGAGCCGGCGAGCATGCACGGCAGGGTCTTGCACACCTGGAGGAGGTGTCGGCCGAGCTGTTTCTCCGTGAACATCTCGTAGAAGGTCACCACGCCGCGCACGTGGGCCGGCGACATCCCCAGCTTGTCCGCGATGAAGGCCTGAAATTCCAAGGGCACGAACCGCAATTCGGACTGGCACTGGTGAAGGGCGAGCATGAGCGCGGTGCGCTTCTCGGGGAAGGCCTGAACCGTGGCCTCCACTCGGGCCTGGAACTCCGGGCTCTCCAACATCTCCGCCACCGTAGCGTAACTCACCGGTCCACCTCACCGAGAACGGGATCGAGGGAGGCGATGGTGGCCACCACATCGGCGACCATCTGGCCCTCCACCATGAGCGGCATGGCCTGGAGGTTCACGAAGGAGGGGCTCCGGAAATGGCAGCGGTGCGCCACGTTCGTGCCCGAACCCACGAGGTAGAATCCCAGCTCGCCCTTGGTGGCCTCGATGGAGAAGTAGACCTCCTTGCCGCGCTCGGTCTTGGGACCCTCGGTGGCCACGATGAACTGGTGGATGAGCTCTTCCATCTTGGTGAGCACACGGTCCTTGTGGGGCAGGAACACCTTCTGGGACTGGAGGTCCTGGGGGAAGAGGGGCAGGCTCGGGTCGTACTCCTTGAGCGCCTGCTCGATGATGCGGATGCTCTGCCGCATCTCTTCCATGCGCACCAGGTAACGGTCGTAACAGTCCCCGTGCTCCCCCACCGGGACCTCGAACTCGTATCGTTCGTAGCCGAGGTAGGGATAGGCTTTCCGGATGTCCCACTCCACTCCCGCGGCGCGGAGGTTGGGGCCGCTCAGACCCATGTCGATAGCGTCCTCGGCGGAGATGGGGCCCACATCCTGGTTCCGCTGACACCAGATGACGTTGCGGGTCAGGAGCTTGTCCACCTCTTCCACGCAGTCCCGCGTGGGGCCCAGGACCTTCAGGATGTCCTGCTCGAGGCCCGGCTCCCAGTCGCGGGCGAGACCCCCGATCCTGCCGTAGGAGACCGTGAACCGGGCTCCGGACATGCGTTCGAAGAGGTCCATGATCCGCTCGCGGCCCGTGAACGCGTAGAAGTACACGGTGGCCGCACCCAGATCGAGGCCCACGGTGGCGAGCCAGAGCAGGTGGCTGGAGAGCCGTCCCAGCTCCATGCAGATCACCCGCATGACCCGGCACTTTTCGGTGATCTGAAAATCGATGAGCTTTTCCACGGCCATGGCCAGCCCGATGTTGTTGACCACGGGTGCCAGGTAGTCCATCCGGTCCGTGTAGGGGATGGCCTGATGGAGCGTCATGGTCTCGCAGATCTTCTCGATACCCCGGTGCAGATATCCCACGTCGGGAACGGCCGCCACCACGGTCTCGCCATCGAGGGTCACGACCACGCGCAGAACCCCGTGCGTGGAAGGGTGCTGGGGACCCATATTGACCGTGACGAGTTCGGTGTTCAGGTCCAGGCGCTCTCGATTCGATCTATCCATCAAGACAACCCTAAGAAATATTCACCACAGAGACACAGAGACACAGAGAAAGATAAATCCTGATTAGAAAGGACAAGAAAGAACATTCCAGGTTCTTGGTCTGTTCGCCCTGCTTCATCGGTCATCAATCGCCATCCAAATCTTTTTGGTTCCTCGGTGCCTCTGTGCCTCTGTGGTTCAACCCTCTTCAGGAGAAAGATAATTACGCCACTCGTCGTCGCCTTCCATGGGGTACTCCTTGCGCAACGGATACCCTTCGAAATCCTCCGGCATCATTATCCGTCGCAGATCCGGGTGGCCCAGAAACTGCACCCCCATGAGGTCGTAGACTTCCCGTTCGAGCCAGTTGGCCGTCCGCCAGATGTCACAGACCGTCTCGATGGTCGGATCTTCCACGGGCAAGGCGGCCCGCACCCTCACCTGCTCGCGGGTGGTCAGGCTGCGCACCTGGTAGACCACGTCGATGCGCCCCTCCTCGGGCCAGTGGGCGGAGGAGACATCCACGAGGTAATTGAATCCCCGCTCGGCCTTCATGAAACGCAGAACTTCCTTGGCCCGCGACGCGTCCAACACGAGCGTCGTCTCGCCCTGCTTTTGGACCACCTCTTTCAAGGCGCCGGGGAACTTGTCTTGGATGTCCTTCACCAGATCAGCCACCGAAATAGCCCTTCCTCCAGGTTGGCGCGTTGGGGTCCTCCGGGTCGATATTCGCTTCCGTCTTGACGCCCAAGTCCAGGATGGGAAGCGCGCCGTATTTGGGGTCCCGGCCGCGGTAATGCCCGTGTCGGCGCATCTCTCCCGCGGGCCGCCATTTCTCGGACATGACCTGGTCCTGGATCTTCATGATGGCGTAGATCAGAGCTTCGGGACGGGGGGGGCAACCCGGTACGTAGACATCCACGGGAATGATGTGATCGATCCCCTGGACCACGCTGTAGCTGTTGAACATGCCGCCCGTGGTCGTGCACACCCCCATGGCGATGACCCACTTGGGTTCGGGCATCTGGTCATAGATACGCCTCGCCGCGAAGGCCATCTTTTTGGTGAGGGTTCCCGCCACGATCATGAGGTCGCACTGGCGGGGGGTGAAACGCATGGCCTCCGCGCCGAAGCGGGCCAGGTCGTACCGACTCGCCGCGACGGCCATCATCTCGATGGCACAGCAGGAGAGCCCGAAAGGCATGGGCCACAGGCTGTTCTTGCGGGCCATGTCGATGACCTTGGACAGGGAACCCATGATGACCCCTTGCTTGAGCAATTTGAGGTCGTCCTGGGTCTGTTTATCGACGGCGAGGGATTTAGTCTCTATTCCCATCGCAGGGCGCCTTTCTTGAGGGCGTACACGTAGCCCACGAGGAGGATCGCCAGGAAAAGGAGCAGCTCCCCGTAGACGAAGAGTCCCCACCCCGCGGCGACCCGCTCCCGGTAAACGGCGGCCACGGGAAAGAGGAAAAGGGTTTCCACATCGAACAGGAGGAAAAGAAGGGCCACCACATAGTATCGGATGGACACGCGCTTGAACGGTTCGTCCATGGGGTCGAGGCCGCACTCGTAGGGGGAGAGCAGGGTCCTGGACTTGCGGACGAACCCCAGCAGCCAGGAGGCCAGCACCAACCCCACGGCGATACAGAACGCGGTGATGACCATCACCAGAATCGGCAGGTAGGTGTTCTGCATTGGAACCCTCGACCTTGAGCCTGTGTGGTCCCCCCTGGACCTGCGAAAGTCAGAAGGGAAGCCTACCACGGGCCTTTAGGGGTGTCAACAAGATGAAACCCTTGCTATTCCTGGGTTCTTTGCGCCTGGACCGATGAATCGGGAAAGCTCCAGAACGCTGGGCCATTTGCCCCAATCGGCAAATCGGAAGTCACCGAGTGCGGATCACCCATCCTCACTCCTCGCATCTCACTCACTGTTTCTCTCCTTTGCCTTTCTTTTCCCCTTTTCACTTCTTACTTTTCACTCTTCACAAAAAAAGGCGCGGGGCCCCTGCCCGTGGCAGGAACCCCGCGCCCCTGTTCCCGGCGGGTCACTCACCCGCCGTCGTCACCAGCCGATCAGGTGCATCCACCCGCGTTGTTGGCCGTGTTGTAGTCGGTCAGGGTCGAATACCCTCCCACGGGGCTCTGGAAGTACCCGGCGGCCCGCTTGCGAATGGGGTCGTAGGTAAAGTTCAGGTAGTCCGCGGCGCCCGGCTTGCTGTAGATCTTGGTCCCCCCGTTCACGATGTTGGCGGTTCCGGTGTAAGTCTCGCCCGCGTGGGGCCCGAGCAGGATCTGGTAGATGTAAGCCCCCGTCCTGGCATTCACGCACAGCCTCGTGCGCCCTGCGTCGTCGAGGAAGAAGAGGTTGGCGGAAGCGAAGGTGTAGGCCTGGGTGCTCGTGCAACCCGCGGCATCGGTGGCCGTCACCGTGAAGTTGTAGTTGAGAGTGCTTGTCGGTATCCCGGAAATGAGACCGGCGGCCGACACGGTGATACCCGGGGGCAGGGTCCCAGCGGTCACGGCGAACGTGCACGCACTTGCCGTTCCCGGCGTAGTTAGCTGCTGGCTATAGGGAAGACCAGTCACCGAGGGCGGGAGGACCGCCGGCAGGATGGAGAAGGTCGGGCAGAGGACGTTCGTCACAAAGGTCGCCGTGTTGTTGGCCGCATTGCCGTCCGGTACGAGGGACGCCACCGTCGCCGTGTTGGTGATGGGCGTGCCGTTGTGCACGTTGGCGGGCACGTTGACCACGAGGGTCAGCGAGAAGGTCCCCCCGGCGGGCAGGGCGTTGGCGGGCCATCTCGCAACCACCGTCCCCGTGCCGCCGACGCCCGGCATCGAAAGGACCGCCCCGGCGCTCGCCGTGGCCGAAACGAACGTCGTGTTGGCCGGAACGTCATCCTGGATCCAGGGGTGGAGGGCGTCGTCGGGGCCAGCGTTGGTCATGGTGATGGTATAGGTGATGCTGCCGCCGCTGTAGACCGTGGCGTCGCCCGTCTTTGTGACTCCCAGGTCGGCGCTGCGGCCGACGCTGAACTGCGCCGTCGCGGTGTTGTTGGCCGGGACCGGGTCGAGGGGAGAGGTTGCGAAGACCTTGGCCGTGTTAACGATGGTCCCCTGCCCACTCACGGTGCAAGTGATGTGTAGGGTCGCCGCGGCGCCGCTTGCCAGGGCACCGATGGTCCACTGGCCCGTGGCGCTGTTGTAGGCGCCCGCACCGTCATCGGAAACGAAGGTAAGTCCAGCGGGGAGCGGGTCGCTGGCGGTGACGCCAGAGGCCGCGGAGCCGCCATTGTTGGTCACCGTGAGGGTAAAGACCACGTTCTGACCAAAGGTTGGCGACGCGGGAAGGGCCGTCTTGGTGAGGGCAAGGTCCGCCGAGGCCGTGCCCTGGAGGGGGATGACCTGGGCGGTGTTTCCGGGGGCGTTGTGGTGGTGCAGGAGGAGGGCTCCCAGCGAACCGTTCGTGGCCAAGTTCGCTGTATTCCAGGTGACAGGGATAGTCGCGCCGTTGAGGTCGTTCCCGAGATAGGTCCCACCGAAGTTAAGTCCCTGGGCGGCGCGGTCCCAGAAGAACGGTCCCGAAATGGTTTCCACGGCGGAGCCGAGCAACGGGCTGGTGCCCTGCCGGACGATGATGCGGTACCTGAAACTGGTACCTGCCATTCCCAACGAGGCGGGGCTCGCCGTCAGGAACATCACGTTGTTCTTGAAGAGAGCCGTATCTGCCGTATTGGCACTGACCGCATTGAGGTATTGCGTGGTGCCCACTCCGCTCGTGGCGATATTGAAGTAGGCGCAGAGGAAGGAATCCTGCGCGTAGGCGCCCGACGTGCCGAAGAGGTAGCCGGCCATGGTCCCCGGGTTGCTGTTGAAGAGGGTACGATCCCAGACCCCGTCGAGGTTGTTGTCGATGTCGATGCTGAAGGACACATCGGTCGGAGTGGCCCACGGCCCCCAGGTTGATACTCCAAACATCACGATGTTGTTGGCGGTGTTGTAGGCGACTCCGGCGTACTGGATATCCAAGTAGTCGGGAATCGATGGGTCTCGGGGATGGACCACCTGCAGTTCGAAAGGCGTCACGAGGGAGACCTCATCGTTCGGGAAGGTGCCCGCGCAGGTCCCCACTCCGGGCGTGCCCGTGCAGACCCCGGTCCCCGTCAGGGCGAGGGTGGTGGAGCCCGTGGGCGCACCGCCCGTGACGATAGAGGCCGGGCCCTGCATGACCGAGGCCGGTCGGGCCGTCATGTAGATCGGCACGCGGATTTTGGGCTGGCCGCCCTGGCTGAGGACGAGGTAGGCAGACTCTTCGGTGAGCCAGTGGCGGTAGTAGCTGTTCGCCAGAGGGGCCGGACCGGTCTGCGCGTTCGATACCGTCGCCTCTCGGGTGTGCTTCATCTGGGCGGGGTTGGCGGTCATGGTGACGGGGATCAGGATCGAGGCATTGGTTCCGAGGCCCATGCTGACATAGGGCTCGGTGAAGGTGATACCGGGCGCATCCAAGGTGGTGACGAGGGCAATGTCGTAGTTGGCGTATTCCGTCCCGTTGTTCATCACGCGGACATTCTTGGTCTGCGTCGTGGGCGCCGTCACCGAGGCGTCGAAGGAGACGCTCACGAGCCCGCCGGGCTCGTCGTTGAAGGCCACGCATCCATTCTTGGCCGAGATGACGGGGTCCACGCGGCCCGCGCCGACGCGGCCCGCGCCGTAGGTCAGACCGCCCGCGCTGGGCGTCGTGGTCACGTTGTGGAGGGCGCCGTTCATTGCCGCGGATTTGAGCTCCTCCACGGACCAGCCGGGATGCTGCTGCTTGAGGAGGGCCATCTCACCCGCCATGTGGGGGGCGGCCATGGAGGTGCCCGAGAGGTTTCCGGGAAGGTTCCCGGGATTGTAGCCGGTGGCATTGGGGAAGATGCACCCCGCGCCCGCCGATGTGCACGTCATGCCCGTCTCTACCGAAATGATCTGATCGCCGGGCGCCGTGATGTCGGGCTTGAGCCGGGTCATGGAGCCACGGCTGGGGCCCCTCGACGAGAAGGAGCTTAGGATGTCCCCGCCGAAGACGGGGTTGATGGTCACTGAGGTACCCGCCGCGAGGGCCTTCAGGAGAGCGCCGTCCGAATTGGAAACCATGACCGAGGGGATGGTGATGGTGGGGTCGGTGCCCCCCATAACGATAGTTCCGGCGGCGTTGTTCGCCACGATGACCGCGATGGCGCCCGCATCCTGGGCCGCCTTGACCTTGATGACAAAGCTGCAAGTGCCCCGGTCGATGATCGCGATGCGACCGGCCGTGAACCCTGTGAGGGCTGAGCAGGCCTGGATGGGATTGGCGTTCTCGATGGCTCCCGTCAGAGGAGCAGTGAGGACGCCGCCGAACGCTGCGGGGGTGGCGACGTAAGTGTTGGCGCCTTGGATCACCTGGGCCTCGGCCAAGATACCGCTGTCCATGCACGACGCCGTGCTGATGGTCCGTCCGGAGACGCCCGGGGCGCCGGTGATGAAGTAGGTATCCCCGCTGTTCCCCGCGGATGCCACCACGATGACGCCCACCAGGGCGGCGTTGTCAGACGCCATGGCCGAGGTGTTCGCGGGACTGCCGAATTGGGAACCGAGGGACATGTTGATGACGTCGAGGTGGTCTGACATGTCGTTGTCGCCGTTCGGATCCATGGCCCACTCGATGCCCAGAACCGTCAGGCCCGTGGACCCGCCGCACCCAAAAACACGGAGGGAGTATAGCTGGGCCCTGGGAGCCACGCCGGGGCCGATGCGGAATGAGGAGAAGTTGGTCGTGTCGTCGTAAGCTCCCGCGTAAGTGGTACCGTCGGCGTTGACACCGTAGCCCGCCGCGATGCCCGCCACGTGGGACCCGTGGCCGAGGCAGTCGGTGGGATTGGCATCGGGCACCGGGACGTTGCCGCCCGTGTAGGCGTCGCCCGCAAAGTCCCATCCGCCCACGACCTTGGCGTTGGGGTAGAAAGCGTTGGGATTGACCCGATCGTTCGCCTGGTAGTCGGCGAGGAGGCCCGTGCCGCCGAAGTCCGCGTGGTTGTAATCGATGCCCGAGTCGATGATGCCGATGCGGATGTTGTCGCCCTTGTAGGGCCCGATGCCGCCTGGGAGGCCATTCCAGACGTGTTGGGCGCCGATGAAGGGGACGCTCGTGGAGAGGGAGGGATATTCGGGTTCCACGATGTGGACGGCCTTCACACCGGGCAGCTTCTTCAGGGCCTCGATCTGGCCAGGATCCACCATGATGGAGATCCCGTTCAGGACCTTCTGGACACGGTAGATCTCTCTGCCGTTGAAAGGCGCACCTTCGATGAGGGCGGCCAGGGGGCCCTGAGCCTGCCGGAGCCTCTCCACCTGCGACCTGGCCTGGCTCAACGCCAGGGCCTCCGAGGAACCTAGCTTCGATTTCACATCGGCGTATACCACCGCCGCCGGGGGATCGTTCAACACGACCAGGACCTGCACAGGCTCCTTGCCAGAATTGAGGACCGCCCCCTGAACCTCTATCTCCTGCTGCGGAAGTTCTTGCGCGAACATCCCCAACGAGAAAAGGACGGAAATCAACAACAGACACATGCACACCACTCGCCGCGTTCCCATGACACCCCTCCCTCGTGCGGGTCCTCTTGACAGGCGTACCCGCTGACCCGACCGGGCGCCTCAAGAGCCCGATTCGGCCAAGCATAGAGAGGAGGGCGTCCGATTGTCAATGGAAGGGGCCCACCCAAATTCAGCGATGGAATTGTCTTACCTTCGGAAACTGGGAGGCTATGGGATTAAACCGCTTGGCCTCCATGGCGGGGAGGGCCATTCCCTCCCCGCCCCGCGGGCAAAGCCCGCCGGGGGGACCCCACCCCACCCTTGGAGCCTCCTCAGCAGGCTCGGAGGCACCCCCAATCCCTTGATAGGTGCACGGCGGCTTGAAACGCAGTGGCCCTTCCTTTTTTCGCCGCTTTCACTTGCTCCCATAGCGGAATTGGGGCCCCTCGGCGCGCCAGAAAGGAAAAGGCGCGGGGCCCCTGCCCGTGGCAGGAACCCCGCGCCCCGTGTTCCCGGCGGGTCACTCACCCGCCGTCGTCACCCTCCGCCTAGTAGCAGCCGGGCGGGTTGTTGGTGGTGTTCAGGTCCGTCAGCCGGCTGTAATAGGGCCCGGCCGCGACGTTGTAGTACCCCGACGCCCTCTTCTTGATCGGGTCGTAGGTGCAGTTCAGGTAGTTCGGGTCACTGGTCTTGCTGTAGATCTTCGTGCCGCCGTTCACGATGTTCGCCGTGCCCGTGTAGGTATTACCCGCGCCCGGTCCCGTGAGGATCTCCCAGCTGTAGGCACCGGTGATCCGGTTCACGCACAGCCGCGAGCGGCCCGCGTCGTCGTAGAAGTTGTAGACCACCGGGGCCGCAGGCGCCGTGATGACCACCGAGAGGTGGCTGTCGGAGGCCGTGTGGCCGAAGGAGTCCGTGGCGCTGAAGGTCACCGTGAAGGTGCCTCCGATGTTGTAGGTGTGGGTCGGGTTCTGGGCCGTGGAATGCGGGCTGCCGTCCCCGAAATCCCAGTCGTAGGTATAGGCTCCCAGGGGGTTGGTGATGGTCCCGGTGAAGGCCACGGGTACCGGAGCTTGGCCCGTGAGAGGCGCGCCGGCGGCCACCGGTTCCCACACGTTCATGGTGACCGGAACATTGAGCGAGCCGTAAGGCGTGTCGTTGCCGAAGACCAGCGTGGCGAGGTAGATGCCCGTCGCCATGCCCGTGGAGTCGTAGCTCACGGTCACATCCTGGCTGCCGCCGGCGGCCACCGTCCCGCTCAGGGGTGTCTCGTCCAGCCAGGGGATACCGCACAGCGAGGCGGCCTCGCCCGAGTCGATCTCGTAGATGTTCGCATCGACCTGGTTCGCCGCCCACAGGTGCCCGTTGCAGTCGATCTCCAGGCCCGCTCCGGAGTAGTCTCCGAATCCGGCCACCGCGAACGAGCCAAGAACCGCGTAGTTGTTGGCCGCGTCCAGCACGTAGATGAGGTTCGGGCTCGAATTGGTCTGGGCAAAGAGGTGCTGGGTGGTGGGGTTGTAGGCGAGGCCAGAGATCTCGAGGCCCACGGAGGTCGTGCCGAGGATGGTCCCGCTGGCGTCGAAGTGGGTGATGGCCAGCGTGTTCCAGCCACCCGCATAGAAGGTATCCGTGACGGGGTCGTAGGCGATGCCGCGCTCGGAGGTGGCGAAGCCCGTACCGCCGCCCGGGCAGATGGAAGCGCCCGTGGGGCCGGTGGCCGGGTTCACCTCGAAGATGCAGTTGCTCACCCCGGTGTTGATGTTCATGACCCAGATGTTCCCGGTGTTCCAGTCGTAGGCAAAGTCCCCGGGACCGTTCGAGTGCGCCCAGCTGAAGGGATAGGTGCGGCCCGTCGCGGTGCCCGCCGGCGTGTACTCGTACATGGTGTCGTTACCGCCCCAGGAGGGAGCGGGGGAACCGACCCACACGGTATTGTCGGCGCCGTCGAAGGCGATGCCCCACGCCATGCTGAGACCGCTGGGCCAGCTTCCCAGGACATCCCCCGCGGCGTAGGGTGCCGCGGCCGGCGGGGCATGATCCGCAATGCCGGAAGACCGAGGGGCATCTGCGGACTGGTGGGGTGCTTCAGGCTTTTCGGTCTTGTCCTTGCTCGGGGGTGCGATCTTCTCGTCCTTGGGACGGTCCTCCCGACCCTCGAATCCGTTCCCTGGCCTCCTCGGCCGCCAGGATGTTCATCCGGTCGATCTTGCTGGACCCGGCCTGGGGTGCCAGGCACGCGAAGAGGTTCCCGCTCGGCTTGGCCAGATGACCCATGGCCTCCGAGACGGTCCAATTCACGGGCGCGGCACCGATGTTGTTCAGCGTCAGGGTCTGGAAGCCCGTCGCGTTGGTGGGCGTGGCGTATTCGAGGCTCGCGGGCGTCGCCGTGAGGTGTCCGGACGTGAGCGCGAAGTCGTGCGCGAGGATGCGGCTCGCCGGGAAGGCTCCCGCCGTGGTGGTGTCCGTGCCGTAGAGCGCCTTGGCGGCGTTCAGGACGTTGCCCGTGTTGGCGAAGGCGCAGTAGAAGGCGTCGCCCACGGCGGGATCGGGCGTGGCCTGGGCCGTGACGACCGTGGTAGTGGTCGTGTTGGTCACGGTGGCGCCCGTGACGGGGCCGGCCGTGTTGGCGTCGTTCACCTGGCCGACGATGATACCGCCGGTGGCGGGGGCCGTGCAGCCGGGTGTTCCGATGCGAACCTGATCGATCTGAGCGTACCAATCCCAGGGACTGGATTCGGAGGTGTAGTACCGCCAGCGGATCATGACGTTGGTCTGGGCGGCATAGGCGGAGAGGTCGATGGAATCGGAGACGCCCGGTCCCGCGTAGAGGCTGCCCTGGTCGGTGGTGAAGTGGCGGAGGACCACGGGCCAGGTGGCGCCGCCGTCCGTGCTCAGGTTCACATCCAGGGCGTCATACGCCGTGATGTCCTGGTAGTTCAGCCTGTAGGTCAGGGTCGTACCGGAGAAGGTCGTGAAGTTCATGGCAGGCGTGCGAAGCTCGGTGTCGTAGGGGACACCCGAGTTGGCATCGCTGTTCACGTCGGCGGCGTGACCCGTGCCGCCCGTGTAGTTGGTATCGCCGTAAGAGGTGTCCGAGTTCCAGATGAGACCACCGCCGACGTTATTCACAACCGTCCAGCCCGGGGGAGGCATCACTTCGAAATCCTGGCTGAGCCCGCCCGAGAGCACGTACCCCGGAGCGGTGCAGCTGCCGTCACCACCGAAACCATATCCGGCGCTGAAGTTGTTGCTGAGAGGCGGGGTCGTGAACGAGCCCGTACCGTAGCCGGGATAGAGCGGCGTCACGACGCCGTGGTAGGTCACGCCGTCCACGAAGGGGAAGGGCCCCCAGGTGCCTGTGAGCGGGTCGGTCCAGAAGGTGCCGCCCGGATAGCCCATGTCGCCCGTCATGTCGATTCGAGAGTAGAGGGGCCAGGTCGTAGTGCCATCATTGGTTGTCACCGTGATGGTGTGGCTACCCGCGGCCGCGAGGGAGAAGTTCTGGGTCGTGGTGACGCCGTTGGTGATGGCGATGCCGTTCACCGTCACCGGGTTGAAGCCGAAGGCCGCGCCCGTCACGTTGTAGGTGTCCACGGGGAGCGTGAGGGTGTAAGCGCCCGTGGGACCCGTGGTGGCCGAAGCCCTGACCGTACCCACTGCCGTCACCGTGGCGCCGGAGATGGGGGCAAGCGAGCCCGCATCCACCACCGTGCCGCTCAGCGTCCCCGTGGGCCCGATGGAGCACGTGCCGAACTTGAACGCGCCGATGCGCGTGGCCCAATCCCATCCGCCCGTGGAGTATTCCTGCGTGTACCAGAAGGTGCAGTCGTCCACGGGATCGATGCTCATGCTGCTGTAGTCGCCCCAGCGGTTCACGCCCGTCTGCGACGCCGCGCCGGCGTGGAGAATCACTTCGGACTGGGGCAGAGTGCCGAGCGGATCGCCCGCCAGACGGCCCGCGTAGCCCACGGAGGGATAGGTGGCCGTGCCGTCGGAGAGGCTGTAACCGATGCACAGGTCGCCCATGTGGTCCTGGGCCGCGCTGCCCATCCAGCGGTGTTTGCCGTCGGCGGGGGCGTAGGTCCCCTCCTGGTAAAGGTACCAGTCCGGGTGCCCGCTGTCCTTGCGGAGCTCAAACCACCGGACCCCGGCCACCGCCGAGCCGCTGTCCACCGTGATGTTGAAGACCATGGCCTCGTAGGTGCCGAAGTTCCGGTACTGGAGCCGATACATGCCCCGGTCCGCGATGGCGTCCACCCTCTGGGTGGTCCCAGGCTGCGGGATGCAGTTCCGGTTCCCGATGCACAGGGGGGTGAAGTTCGTCACGGGGATGGTCAGATCGGGCAGTCCGCCCACGCCCACTGTGAAGCTGGGAGTGGTCCAGTCCACGTGGGCCTTCCACAGCGAGATGGAGTCCTGCGCCAAGGGCGGGCTCATCCAGCTGCTGTCGTCCACCTCCACGAAGTACCCCGAGCCCGCGGGCGGGTTATTGGTACCCTCGAAGTGCGCCGGCAGGACGCCTCCATAGTTCAGGCTTACGGCGCCCAGGTCGATCTTGAGCTGGCGGGCCGTGGGGTCGCCGTTGATCATCTTGTCGGCCTCGAACACCACGAGGCCGGCACCGCCCCAGGAGGAGAAGTTGAGGAACTGGTTGCAGGTGTAGTAATACCCGTCCGGCCAGACGCCAAACTTGGGGTAGTCGTTCATCGTGGTAGGGCTGTAGTCGTAGCAGTAGAGCCACCACGCCCCCGTGGGGTCCGCGGTCTTGGACACGGCGATGGACGTCTTGGAGGGACCGCTTGGGTAATTGGGCAGGGCGAACTGGCTGATGACCCAGCGGCTACGGAAGCGGTCCCACAGCACGATGGGATCGCCGTCGTTGGTCGTTGCGCAATCACCGCCCAGGGAGGTCCAGATGCTATTCGCCGCCACGGGACCCAGTACAAGCGTGGGTGTCCATGTGGAGCGGTTGATGCTCCACGCGGCGAGGTGGAGATTGACCCACTGAACGTAGTGATCGGGGCCGATGTCGCCCTGGGTGTCCGGAGGGGCCACGCCCGCGAGGTTGTTGATACCGTCGAAGCTGATTAGAGGGCTAGGGGCAGGCGCGTTGCCGTGCTTGTACTGCAGCACCTGGTCCACGTCGAAGGGCGCCTCCGGTGCGCTCGTCGCGCCCGTCTTGTTGAGCTGGGGATTGGGGATGACCCGATTGGGACTGGTCCCCACGGTGACTTCCGTGTTGTCCACCGGAAGGTCGCGGAAGGCCGGAGACGAGGCCACGGCCACCGGATAGGACACTTCGGCCTTGGGCGCCTTCCGACTGGGCTGGGCGCCGAAAGCCGGCAGAACCAGCAGTGCCAGAATCACGCTAACCAACAGTACAGAACGCCATCTCATAGTCAGACCCCTTATGACACATTCCTCTTCCTCGTGATCCCTCGCGTCACCATCCCTCACAGCGACCTGGTTGCCGAGCTTGCCTCCTTTTCGCGGGTTGCGGCGCCTTCAGGCCCCGCGGCCCCACCGAAATCGTCCGAGCCCAGGTGCTTCTCGACGGGCTCGTAGTCACTCCTGGAGCTTCATTTCCCTCCCGCCGAATGAGACTCTCCTGAACCACGGGTTCGGGCCGATGCGTCCTACGCCCCAACCCCCGTAAGCGGCATGTCCCCTTGCGGTTGGGCTTGCGAGCGGCTCTCTCTGGCACAAAAGCCAAACACAAACCCCTCTCGGGGTCCAGCCGGTCTTTCCATCAGCGGAAACACAACAAGCGCTGATCCCTCACAGCGCCAGCATGGCTTCAAGATCTCAATTTCTCGCCCACGGAAGATACTTTCGCAGTCTCCTGCCCTTGAGTCAAACAAGTTATGCATTGTGATTGCAATAGACCTGCTCGTGGAGCCCCCGGCCCTACCTCCGCTTCACTGCCGAGACGAAGGCGCCCTCTTCACATTCGCCCCACCCGCCCAGAAGGTGTTGGCTTCCCGCCAGGAGCTTGGCCCTCACTTCGCCTTTTCCCTTTTCCTTTTGCTCTTTAACTTTTAACTTTTCACTCCTCACTCCTCACTAATGAAGGCGCGGGGCCCCTGCCGTGGCAGGAACCCCGCGCCCGTGTTCCCGGCGGATTATTCACCCGCCGTTGTCACCCACCGCTCAGTAGCAGCCGGGCGGGTTGTTGGTGGTGTTCAGGTCCGTCAGCCGGCTGTAATAGGGCCCGGCCGCGACGTTGTAGTACCCCGACGCCCTCTTCTTGATCGGGTCGTAGGTGCAGTTCAGGTAGTTCGGGTCACTGGTCTTGCTGTAGATCTTCGTGCCGCCGTTCACGATGTTCGCCGTGCCCGTGTAGGTATTACCCGCGCCCGGACCCGTGAGGATCTCCCACACGTAGAACCCCGTGAGGCGGTTCACGCACAGCCGCGAGCGGCCCGCGTCGTCGTAGAAGTTGTAGACCAGCGGGGCCCCCGGCGCCGTCACGGTCACCGAGAGGTGGTTGTCGGAGGCCGTGTGGCCGAAGGAGTCCGTGGCGCGTGAAGGTCACCGTGAAGGTGCCTCCGATGTTGTAGGTGTGGGTCGGGTTCTGGGCCGTGGAATGCGGGCTGCCGTCGCCGAAGTTCCAGTCGTAGGTGAAGGCGCCCACGGGGTTGGTGATGGTCCCCGTGAAGGAGACCGCCAAGGGGGCCACGCCCGTGAGAGGTGCGCCGGCGGCCACCGGCGCCCAGACGTTCAGGGTGACGGGGACCGGGACGGGGCCGTAGGGGGTGTCCTGGGCGCAGTTGATGGTGGCCAGGTACTCGGCGGCAGCCAGGCCCGCGGAGTTGTAGTCCACCGTGATGGTCTGGGTCTCGCCGGGATTGAGCGGACCGGTCTTCGGGTTTTCGTCGAGCCAGGGCACATCCCCGGCGCCGCCGCTGGCCCGGATCATCCAGTTCCCGGGGAAGCCGATGCTGTCCACGGTAGTGAATGTGTCATCGGCCGGGAAGGTCGGCGGGTCGGGAACGGCACCGGTGTATAACCCGACCCAGGAGCGGCCGGCCGAGGTCGTCTGATCCATGGCGGCCGGGGAACTGCGCCTACGCCTGTCGCTCCACGGTTCACCACGGCGATAAGGACGTCGCCGGGGCCGTTGCACGGAACTGGGGTCGTCAGGGCGTAATTGTTCCAGGTGGCGGCGTCGCTGGTCTGCACCGTCACGTTCTGCGAGTAGAGGAACGTGGCGCCGTTGGTGGGATCGCCGTCGGGGTCGGAGTACACCAGGATCTCCATGTCGCTCCCCACGGGAACGGCGGTGAAGAAGATCAGGCTGATCTGGTCCAGAACGAAGGGGAAGTCCGCGGGGTTCGGGGTGAACCGGTTGAACCACACGAACGATCCGCCAGCCGTCAGACCGAGCGCGTTGTCGTAGGAGTTGTCGTCGAGGTAGAGCTGGATCGGACCCGACGGCGGCCATGCGTCGGCGGGAGCTGGGGCAGCATCGAAGTCGCTGCCGTCGCTCTTGCCTGACTCGAGCACGATGCGACGGGCGTCGGCGGAGCTGCTCAGGCGTGGGGACTCGGCAGGCTTCTTCTTGAACGCCGTGAGCATGTTGCCCTTGGCCCAGCCTTCGGGCTTGGCGTCCTTGGCGGCGTAGAGGTCCCACTGCGGGGCCGCGGGGTGACCGGCGGACTCGGTGAGGGTGAAGCCCAGGATGCCGCCGCCGATGTTGCTCAGGTCGAAGGTCTGCTGGCCCGTGGTGTTGGTTGGCATGGTGAATTCCAGGCTCGTGGGCGTGGCGGACAGGCGCCCCACGGGGAGGTGGAAGTCCCGCCTGACGGCGCCGTAGTGGGGCACCGTGGCGGTCTCGTTGTCCGTGCTGTACAGGGGGGCCATGGCGTTCATGAGGTTCGCGCCGTCGGGCCCGTACAGGCAGTAGAACGCGTCGTCCAGGTTCGGATCCGGCGTAGCGGCCGCGAGGGCCGACCGGCCCGTGGTCGTGTTGTTCACCGTGGCGCCGTTGAGGGCCATGTTCGTGTTGGCGTCGTAGACGTTGCCCACGATGAGACCGCCGCCAGCCGGGGCCGAGCAACCTGGATTGCCAATCAGAATGCTGTCCAGGTGGATGTCGTTCCCGTATGCGCTGATGGCGTTGATGCCCACCAGGACGGAGGTGTTGGGCCCGGTGAATCCGGTGAGGGCGACGGTGTGCTGGGACCAGGCGTTGCTGGCCGCCAGGTACCTGGAGATGGGGCTGCCCACAGGTTGCCAGTTGGCACCGCCGTCCACGGAAACCTCGACCTGCACCCGGTCGTTGCTCGATGAATAGCCGGTGTCATGGAACATGTAGAACGAGAGCGAGGGAGCAACCACGGTGAGATTAACAGGCACGGTGTAGTAAAGGCGGGCGCTGTTGTCCGTACTCACGGAGAAGGAGTTGAAGAACACCACGTTGGGCCCGCTGTAAGCGGGGTAAGCCTGAAGGATAGCGCGTTCCGACCCTCGATGCCCAGGCCGTGGAGGTGCTCGCACCGCCCGTGCGAACCATCGCCCAGTTGGCAGGAAGGGCGGGCGGTGTGACGCCGTCGAAGTTCTGGAACACGTTGGCGGAGGTGTAGCCCGGAGCCGCGCAGGATCGTCAGATCGGCCGCCATGGTGTAGTTCTGCGTCGTGTTGCCCGCGATGGGTCCCACGGTGGTGGCCAGGGGTGTATAACCCGGCGCCCAGGCCGTGCCGGCCACGTTGTAGACCGTGCCGCCGTAAATCGTGGCGCTGTAGGCGCCCGTCACCGGGTTGGTGTAGGCGGTCACAGTGGGCAAGCCGGAGGCGCTGAACACCAGCGTCGCGTAGAGCGGCCAGCCCGTGGTGGCGTCCGTCACCGTGCCCGAGAGGGTGTACTGCAGGGCGCTGGAGAGGTTGAAGTCGCGTTGGACCGTAGCGTGAGCCACGCCCGTCACCGTCGCCGTGCCGTCCTGGTAGGTGGGCTTGCTGGCCGTGAGGTTGTTGGCCCCGACCGCGGCGTACACGGCGTAGAAGCCTTGGGCGTTGGAAGAACCGGTGAAGGCCGTGGTGGCGTTCACCACCGTAGCCCCGGAAATGGCGTTCGTCGTCGCGGCGTCCTTCACGAAGCCCACGATGAGCCCGCCCGGTGGGGGAGCGCACTGCCCCGTTGTCAGGTTGTCGATGCGCCAGCCCGGCTTTGAGACGCTGGTGTCGCTTCCCATCCGGAAGCGCAGGACCACGTTTTGGCCGTTGGCCGAGGCCGGCAGGTTCACGGTCGTCAGGATGTAACCACCCGAGTTGCCCGTCCAGGCTGATCGCCCTGCGAGGGGGTTGCTGAAGCTACCGCTGATGGTGCCGTTGTATCCACCGCCGGCGAAGGACCCGCCCGCAGTGAGGATGTCCGTGAAGGCCCCTCCTCCAATCGAGATCTCCAGCACGCCGCCATCGTATCCGCTCTCCAGATCGTAGGAGTTCCGGAAGATCGCTTGCGCCGCAGCGCTGGTGACGGCGATGGCAGGCGTATCGAGTCGCTTGTCACTGACGGCGGCGGGGTTGTCCACGAAGGCGTCGTTGGGCGCCGAGTAGGGAGTGGTTGTGCTCGTAACCCAGAGGGCGCCACCACCCGAGGCGTTGACAGCTGCCCAACCCGCAGGGAGGGCCGGGGCGGTTACGCCATCGAAGTTCTCACTGAAGGACATCGTGTATCCCGGCGCACCGCAGCTGTTGACGTCCAGCGGGAAGTTCTGGGTCGCCGGAGCCCCGAGCGGACCCACGGTCGCCGCACCCGTGGTGTACCCGGGGACGATGGAGGCCACGCTGAAGTTGTAGGTGGCCCCGCCCACGAGGCTGATGGCGTAGGCGCCCGTGGTGGGGTTGGTCTGGATCGTGGTGCCCGCCCAGCCGGAGGCCGTGATGGTCACGTTGGCGTAGAGGCCCCAGCCGGTATTCACATCCGTCACCGTACCGGAAACCAGGTAGCTGGTGGCCCCGCCGAGCGCGAAGTCCTGGGTGGTGGTGCCGCCGGTGGTGATGGCGATGCCGGCCACATTGGCGGGCGTGTATCCAAAGGCGCTCGCCGTCACCGAGTAGGTGGGCGGCGTGATGGGCAGGGTCATGCTGTAGGCGCCGGTTCCCCCCGTGGTGGCGTTCACGGTGATGGTGCCGTTGGTGGCGCTCACCGTGGCGCCGGCGATGGGGAGGGTCGTTGCCGAGTCGGTCACCGTGCCGCTCAGCGTTCCCGTGGGACCGACGGAGCAGGAGCCGAACTTGAAGGCGCCGATGCGGGTGGCCCAGTCCCAGCCGCCCGTGGCTTCCACATACTCCTGCGTGTACCAGAAGGTGCAGTCGTCCACCGGGTCAACGCTCATGGTGCTGTAGTCGCCCCAGCGGCTGTAACCCGTGTTCTGCACGCCTGGCCCGTTGTGGAGCACCACTTCGGACTGCGGCAGGGTCCCCACCGGGTCGCCCGCCAGGCGGCCCGCGTACCCGATGGACGGCTTGAGTGAGCTGCTGGACATGCTGTAGCCGACGCACAGGTCGCCCATGTGGTCCTGGGCCGCGCTGCCCATCCAGCGGTTGATTCCGTCGGTGGGGGCGTAGGTCCCCTCCTGGTACAGGTACCAGTCCGGGTGCCCGCTGTCCTTGCGGAGTTCAAACCACCGGATGCCGGCGACTCCGCTTCCCGCATTCACCGTGAGGTTGAAAGTCATGGCCTCGTAGCTGCCGAAGTTGCGGTACTGGCAGCGGTACATACCCCGGTCGCCGATGGCGTCCAGGTTCTCACCGCCCGGCGGCTGCGGGATGCAGGAGCGGGTGCTCGTGCACAGGGGCGTGAAGTCCGTCACCGGGATCGTCAGGTCGGGCAGTCCGCCCACCCCCACGGTGAAGGTGCCGGCGGTCCAGTTGACATGGGCCTTCCACAGCGAGATGGAGTCCTGCGCCAAGGGCGGGCTCATCCAGGCGCTGTCGTCCACCTCAACGAAGTACCCCGAGCCGGCCGGCGGGTCGTCCGTGCCCTCGAAGTGCGCGGGCAGGATGCCGCCGTAGTTGAGGCTCACGGCGCCCAGGTCGATCTTGAGCTGGCGGGCCGTGGGGTCGCCCGTGATCATCTTGTCCGCTTCGAACACGCACAGGCCTGCACCGCCCCAGGAGGCGAAGTTCAGGAACTGGTTGCAGGTGTAGTAGTACCCGTCCGGCCACACCCCGAACTTGGGATAGTCGTTCATGGTGGTGGGGCTGTAGTCGAAGCAGTAGAGCCACCAGGCCCCCGTGGGGTCGGTGGTCTTGGACACGGCGATGGCCGTCTTGGAGGGACCGTTGGCGCTCGGACCGAGGGAGAACTGGCTGATGACCCAACGGTTCCTGAAGCGGTCCCACAGCACGATGGGATCGCCCCAGTTGTCCGAGGCGCACTGACCGCCCAGGGCGGTCCAGATCGTGTTGCCCGCCACCGGGCCCAGGACCAGCGTGGGCGTCCAGGTGGAGCGGTTGATGCTCCACGCGGCGATGTGGGAGTTGACCCACTGCACATAGTGGTCGGGGCCGATGTCGCCCTGGGTGTCCGGAGGCGCCACGCCCGCGATGTTGTTGATACCGTCGAAGCTGATGAGGGGGCTCGGCGCCGGCGCGTTCCCGTGCCGGTATTGCAGAGCGGCGTCCACCCCGAAGGCTTCGGGAGCCTCCGGTGCGTTCGTCTTGTTCAGTTGGGGGTTGGGGATGATCCGATTGGGGCTCGTCCCCACTGCCACTTCCTTGTTGTCCACCGGAAGGTCCCGGAAGGCCGGCGAGGAGGCCACGGCCACCGGATAGGACACTTCGGTCTTGGGCGCCTTCCGCGTGGGCTGAGCGCCGAACGCCGGAAGCACCAGCAAGGCCAGAACCAGGCTCACCAACAGGACATTTCGCCATCTCATGGTCGAACCCCTTATGCCACGTTCCTCTTCCTCGTGATCCCTCGTGTCACCACCCCTCACAGCGACCTGGTTGCCGACCTCCCCTCCTTCTTCGGCCGCGCCTGGCATGCCCTCAACGGGGCTTCAACCGGCGCGACTGCGTTGGGACTCCCCTTGCCATGGCGGCCGACGGAGCACTCCCCCTGACCTGGACTCTCCCGCTTCCTAAACTCCCCTCAACGCTATGCACGGCGCACGCACGGGGCATGCCCACCTTTGCTGTCAAGAATCTGACTTTATCTTATGAGGGTTTCGTATTCTTCGAATGTCGCCCCCCCACGGCCATTATGGGAGATCGGGAGCGCTAGTCAAACAATAAATAGATTGTATATGACAAAAGTAGAAGAGCGCGGGGCCCCTGCCTGGAAATGGCAGGAACCCCGCGCCCGTGTTCCGGCGGGTCGTTCACCCGCTCAGATTACTCGCCGTTCAGGAACATCCGCCCGTGTTGTTGGCGGTGTTGTAGTCGGCCAGCGTCGCGTAGACGCCGGCGGCGCTCATGAAGTACCCGGAGGCCCGCTTGCGCGACGAGTCGTAGGTGAAGTTCAGGTAGTCCGCGGCGCCCGGTTTGCTGTAGATTTTGGCCCCGCCGTTCACGATGTTGGCGATTCCCGTGAAGGACATACCAGCGTTCGGTCCCGTGAGGATCTGGAACGTGTAAGCGCCCGTCACGCTGTTGACGCACAGCCGATCGCGGCCAGCGTCGTCCAGGAAGAAGAGGGTTGAAGCCGCCAGCGTGTAGGTCTTGGTGCCCGTGCACCCCGCAGCGTCCGTGGCGGTCACGGTGAAGGTGAAGCTGAGCTTGCTCGTGGGAAGCCCGGACAGCAATCCGGCGGCGGAGAGCGTGATGCCCGGGGGCAGAGTGCCCGCGGTCACCGCGTAGGTATAGGGGCCCGCGGTGCCCGACGCGGAGAGCGCCTGGTTGTAGGCCAGACCCACTACCGTGGAAGGCAGGGCCGCCGGTGCGATGGTGATGGGCGGGCACACGCAGCAGGAGGGCGCCGTGATGGCAAGAGTGTCCACATACCAGCCCGTGGCGGCCACGGCGTTGTCGCTGCCCAGCCGGAAGCGGAAGACCACGCTCTGGCCCTGTGCTGCGGCGGGGAGGTTGACCGTGGTGAGAATCCAGGCACCGGCGTTGCCCGTCCAGGCCTGGCGACCGGCCAGGGGGTTCCCGAAGGAGGAGTTGATGGTGCCGTTATAACCGCCGCTCGCAAAAGTCCCGCCCGCGGCCAGGATGTCCGTGAAGGCACCGCCGGCGATGGAAATTTCCAGGGCGCCGCCGTCATAGGTGGACTCGGTGTTGTAGTAGTTTCTGAAAGTCAGCTTGCTCGGGGCGTTCGGGATGGCCATGGGCGCCGAGTCGAGCCGGTTGTCGTTGATAGTAGCCAGGTCGGCACTGAAGACGCTGTTCGGAGCGCTCGAGGCCTGCGCCGTAGTGGAAGCCCAGAAGGGCACCGTGCCGGTGGGACGAGTGGCGGTCCAGCCCACGGGCAGGGCGGGCACCGTGACGCCGTCGAAATTCTCCGACGCGACGGTGGCCATGGTACCCAGGGTGAAGGTGTAGGCGAAGGAACCCAGGTCTAGCGCCCCGTCCTGGAAGTGGACCGTAGCCGTGAGCGTCCCGCCGCAGCTGAGCAAATAGCTGGCGGCGAAGGTGATGTTTGCGCAACCCAGCCCGCCGTCGCCCGCTACCACGCCGTACGTGGCCGGGCCGGAGGGGTTGACCACGCCGCCCGTGGTCTGGAGCGTGCCGATCAGGTTGCTGGTGGCGTTGCTCCCCATGTTGTTCACGCAGAAGCTCACCGTGACCTGCTCGTTGGGATCGATGACCCCGTTGGGGGGCACGCAGCTCTCGGTCACCAAGGTCGCCGGCCCAACGGTCAACAGGGGAACGGTGGGCTGGAGACAGAAATTGAGGCCGGTGTTCCCGCCATCGGTGACCACGCCGGACGCGCTGACAGGTGCCTGATAGCTGGACTTGGAAGCCGTGACGGTATAGGTTCCTGGGGCCATGGTCAGCACGGCGTCACCCGAAGCGTCCGTGGTCCGGAAGTATCCGTTCGAGGTGCTGATGACCGCGTTGGGCACCGGCAAGCCGGTGACGCAGTTGGTGACGTGGGCCGTCAGGGTACCGCGGGGGGAAGCGGGCACCCCGGCGAACTTGAAGGATCCAACCCGTGTGAGCCAGCCCACGGTGCTCGTGGCCTGGCTGGCCGCCGTATAATATTCCTGCGTGTACCAGAAGGTGGCGTCGTCGGTGGGGTCCAGACTGAGGGCGCTGTAGTCGCCCCAGCGGTTGGCCGTGCCGCGCTGGACACCGCTCCCCGCCACGAGGGTCGCTTCGCCCTGCGTGAGCTGGTTGGCCGGATCGGAGACGAGGCGTCCCGCATACCGGACGGAGGGGAAGGTGGTCAGGCTGGAGACCGAGTAGCCCACGGCCAGATTGCCCTGCCAGTCGCAGGCGGCGCTGCCCATCCAACGATGGTCGCCATCGGGTGCGAAGCTGGCCTGTTCAACCGGAGCAAAGGCACCGCCAAGACTGGCATTCTTCAGCTGGCAGTACCGCACGGCGGACTGGTAGGAGGGCCACACGAGGGCGTCCACGGACTGGCACAGGATGAGCGATTCGGTGCCCCCGAAATTCCTGTACTGGAGGCGATGCATGTACCGGTCCGCGATGGAGTCCAGCCTCATGGTGCTCGTGGCTGGAGGCGGCTGCGTGATGTCGCGCCTGCCGGTGGGATTGCTGGGATCGTAGGCGGCCGTCGCCACGGGGCTCTCGGCGCGCTCCGTGAAGGTGGAATTGGCGGGGACCGCCCAATCGGCGTGGAAGTTGAAAAGCCGCATGCCGTCCACGGCGTCGCCCCATTCGGTGGCGAGGGGATAGGCAAAGACGTTGGGAGCGCCCAGGGGCGGCGGGATGAGGCCGTCCGCATCGGCGGGGAGCATGCCCCCGATGGCGGGGTCGAGTGCGTTCAGGTCGAAGTAGATGAAGGCGGCCGTGGGGTCGCCCGCGAGCATTTTGGTCCTGTTGAAGCACCAGACGCCCTGGCCGGCCCAAGCGCCGGCGGCGGTGAACTGGTGGCATGTCATGTAGTAGCCGTCGGGCCAGATGCCGAAGTGGGGGTAGTCGTTCATCTCCGTGGCGTGCACCATGAAGCAGTAGATGTAGTAAGCCCCCGTGGGATCGCCCGTCTGCGAGATGGCGATTTCCTCGTAGAAGGGGCCGCTGGGGTAGTTGGGGAGGACGAACTGGCTGATCAACCACCGGTCCGCGAGGCGGTCGTAAAGCACGATGGGATCGCCGTCGTCGCGGGTTCCGCAGGGCGCGCCGAGGGAGGCGAAGAGGCTGCTCATCTTGAACTTGGGCACGAGCAGGGTCCCCGCCTTGCTGTAGATACCCACGAGAAGGTTGACGGCCTGAACATAATGGTTGGGCCCCACGGCTCCATCCGTGTCGGGAGGGTAGACGCGGCCCCCAAAGGCCGCGGCGTTGTCCGCGCTGGAGACGCCGTCGAAGTTCGCTGACGGGGTCGGCATGGCCTCGATGGGACTGGTGGTCTGAAGGGCTCCATCAGGCCCGTGAGTCGCGGATTTGGATTGGATTCGGACGTTCTCGTCCTCGTCGCGAGGCGTTTGCTGGTTAGGGACTTCGAAGATCTTGTGCGTGAGAATGGGGCCCGACTGGGCCGACCGCTCCGCCGCGATCTCGCTCAACGGCCTCGAAATGCCGAAGTTTGCGGGCGTCGCCACCACGGGCCTGAGGGTCCCCGGGACAGCCTTCGCCGTGGTTGATTTCGCTGGGGGCTCTTGTGGCGCTCCCGCGGCCGCGAACTGCGGCAGACCGAGCCCCAGAACCAGCGCTCCCGACACGAACCACCTAATCGCGACCTTAGCCTTCATCCGCCACTCCTCCATGGACACCACGCACCCATCCGATTCCCTCGGGGACCACACCGCCCGCCGCGAGTGCCCCGCATTCCAGCATAAAAAAATGGCCTGAGACAGTGATCCGCCGTCCCAGACCTGACCGAAGCGAAGTGCTTATTTTGAGACCACCGCCCCGGGCTGTCAAGGAGGCGGTTCAAAAGCACCCGCCCGTGTTGTTGGCGGTGTTGTAGTCGGCCAGGACAGAGTACACCCCTGCGGCAGACACGAAGGTGGCGCCGGCCCTCTTCCGGATGGCGTCGTAGGTGCAGTTCAGGGAGTTGGGTTCACCCGGCACGCTGTATACCTTGGCCCCGCCGTTGATCACTCGGGCCGTTCCCGCATAGCTCTCTCCGGCGTGCGGGCCTAGAAGGATATTCCAGGTGTAATTCCCCGTCACCGCGTTGATGCACACCTTCGCACGGCCCGCGTCGTCCACGAAATAGAGGTTGTTCACACCCAGGACGTAGGCCTGGCTTCCGGTGCAGGCGTTGGCGTCGGTGGCCTGGATCGTCAGGGACCAGGATCCCGCGTTGGTGGGCGTGCCCGACAGGGTGCCGTCCGGGCTCAGCGCCAGCCCCGGCGGAAGGGAGCCGCCCGTGACGGCGAAGGCGTAGGGGCCCACGCCGCCCAAACCTGCGATTCTCTGGCTGTAGGGCAGGCCGAGAATTCCGCCGGGCAGGACGGGCGGGCTCAGGGTGATGACTGGACAGATAATGGTCAAAGAGTAGGCCTGGCTTCCCTGGCAGACATTCACATCGGTGGCCGTCACGGTGAAGTTCCAGGTGCCCGTCACCGTGGGCGTGCCCGAGAGCGTGCCTCCGGACGACAAGGCAAGGCCCGGGGGCAAGCTTCCCCCGGTGACCTCGTAGGCGTAGGGAGCCTCCCCGCCCGAGGCACCGAGGGCCAGGCTGTAGGCCGTGGCCGCAGGGCCGTCGGGGAGACTCCCCGGGGCCACTGCGATCGCGGGACACGGCGGTCGGACGCAACAGACATAGCCTCCGAGGACGACCACGTCGTCAATCCGCCAGCCCGTGCTCGACACCGCCGTGTCGCTGCCCATCCGGAACCTCAAGATGACAGTCTGGCCCACGGCGGACGGCGGCAGGAGCGCCCGCGTGAGGATGTAGCCCCCCGAGTTCCCGGTCCAAGCCTGCCGGCCGGCCAAGGGGTTGGCGAAGTTGGAGTTGATGACGCCGTTGTAACCGCCGGCCGTAAAGGCTCCGCCGGCGGCGAGGATGTCCTGGAAGGGCCCGCCCCCGATGGAGAGCTCCAGCACGCCGCCGTCGAAGGTGCTCTGGAGGGCAAAATTGTTGCGGAAGCTCACCTCCGCCGAGGGTCCGGAGATGGTCAAAGCGGGCGTGTCGAGGCGGTTGTCGTTGACGGTGCCCGGGCCCGCGCTGTAGACATCGTTGGGCGCAGAAAAGGGCGCGGTGGCGGTGGTGGTCCACAGCGCTCCTGTGCCCGCGGGTCGGGTGGCCGACCACCCGGTGGGCAGGGATGGCGCGGTGACGCCGTCGAAGGTCTCGTTGAGGGTCGTGGGGAGGACTCCGGTCTTCAAATTGAACACGGCGGTGCCGAGATCCGCACCACCGTCCCGCAGAGACAGGGTCGCCAAGACTTCGGAGCCGCATGCCACTGCCGGATCCACGTAGAAGGTAAACGTGCGGGCCACGGAGGCTCCGCCCGCCGCAAGGACTCCGTAGGTCTGGGGCGCGCTGGGTCTCAGCACGCCGCCCGTGGCCCGGAGGGTGGCCACGAGGTCGTCCGTATTCCGCGTTCCCACATTTTGCAGGCCGAGGCTGACCGTGACCACCTCGCCCGGGTCCAGGGCGCCGTTGGGGGGAAGGCAGTTCTCCGCCACGACCGAAGCCGCTTCCGCGCTGAGTACCGGCTGGACGGCCTCGTCTCCGTTGTAGACCACCAGGGCGTAATCCTGGTTATTCCCCGCCACGGCCGGGTCGGCTTGAGAGTTGATGTTCGTCCCATTCACGGTGATCGCGAAACCGCCGCTCACGCCGGCCGGGAGGAAGACACTTTCGGCGTTGTTCTTACCGTCGGCCACTCCGCCCGTGAGGGAAGCAGCCCCGGAGAACACGTTGCCCTTGTACGAGCGCCCCCCCACGGTGACCACCAGGTCCAGGTCGTTCTTGTAGGCCGCTCCGGAGGTAGGGCCCGGCGCGTCGGTCCAGGCGAGGGTCACCCGAAAGGGCTTGGAGCCATCCGCAATGTTGCCCGCGACCGCCCTCGTCTGTCCCGAGGCGGTGAATCGGTCAGCCGATCGCTCGTCCTTGACGATACGCGGCACACCGTCGAACGCCGTGCCCAGATCCAGGAGGCCCATGCCCTGGCCGCCGGACCAGAGCGTGTCCCCGGCGCCCGCGCCCGAAAGGTAGCGCGCCGAGTTGATGAGGAAGGCCTTGGTCATGGCGGGGCTCGGGGGAGATTGCCCGTGGTTGATGAAATACTGGCGGAGGAGGGCGGCGCCCCCGGCCACCGCCGGCGCGGCGTGACTCGTGCCCGAGGATGCGGTGGACCACTGCTGGCCCACGGGAAAGAAGAGACTCGCGCCGGGGCCGCCGCAGAGGTAGCTCCCCGTGAAGCAAGGGTCCGCCTGGCCGATCCGCGGGCGGCGAAGCCACCTGGAACACCCCACCCGTCACGTGCGTCCCGGGCGCCACGAGATCGGGCTTGATCCGCCCGTCGGCGCAGGGACCCCGGCTGGAAAAGCTCGCCATGTCCCGGGCGCTGTCCGCCGCGGCGTCCGAAATTCCGCACCCGTCGGGCTGTCCGAAGGGCTGGACGTTTTCGGAGGCCCCCACGGTGATCACGTTCTTGGCCGTGCCCGGAGCCCCGATGGTCCTGGCTCCGGGACCCGAGTTTCCGGCCGAGAAGACGATGGGTAATTCCTGGCTCCCCGCGGCGGGATAGGTGGAGCCCGCGGGCTGGGCATCGCGCACGAGCGCGTCATAGGCCTGGGAGTCGATGGTATAGGCCCCCGCCACGGCCGACCCCCAGGAGTTGGTGCTGATCCGCGCCCCGTCGTGGTAAGCCTGGGAGAGGAGGGCGGGGAAACTGGGAGCGGTCCATCGGGGATCGAAAATGACCGAGGAGCCCACCCGGACGAAGGGGCACACGCCAAGCCCGTAGTGGAAGCCCGATGCGTCCTCGTGCGGGAACCCCGCCAGGTCGTTGTACCCGGCCAGGATGTGGGTGTTGAGGGTCCCGTGCCCGTCGCAGCCCTGGATCGTGCCCCCGATGCTGGGCGTGCCCACCAGGCGGCTGTAGATCAGGCGGCTCGTCCCCGGCTTCAGCCCCAGCTCGTAAAGGCCGAAGTGGTTGGGCGAAGCGGGGTTGCCGTCGTCCACGCCGCTGTCCGTCACATCCACCGCGAAGGCCGAAGCGGCAAACTGGGCCTGCGTAAAGCCCTTGTCGGCCAGCCAATCCAGATAGCCGGGGCCCGAAGGCACGGAACCCGCGAGGTTGCCCGACACGATCATGTCCTGCCGTTCGTCGTTCCTCTCGGGAATCTGGTACGGCTGGATGGAGACCACGTCGGGCCGTGCGGCCAGTTCCGCGATGCGGTCCGGAGTCCAGACCCGTGATGATATTGACGTAGTCGAGGATTTCGTAGGTGCTGAAGAATTCGCCCTGCCTGAGCGAGTCCAGCAGGGCCAGGGTGTCCCCGTTGGCCTGCGCGTCCTTCACGAGCTGGACGGCGTACAGACTGGGCATGGACTCACCCCTGGCCTCCCTTTCGGGTATGACCGCCGCGACCTTCTGAGTTCCACCGTACGCCCCCTGCCAGGAGACGAAGGGTGAGCGGCGCGCCATCCGCTGGAGGCGGGCCAGGCTGGCCATGTCTCCGTACACCAGGTAGCTGTTGCTCGGGATGTAGGTGATCACGCGCACGCCCGTGGCTTCCAGGGCGTGGTACCAGTCATTCTGCACGGGACCCACGAAATGGATCAGGTGGAGCCGTTTCCCCGAGAAACTCCCGACCGAGTCCGAAGATACGCGGGCCTCCTCGGAGGAAGTGTCGATCCACCCGGCGTTGAGCATGACGAACCGGTAGTCGCCGCGAGGTTCACCGCGACCGGAGGCCTGCAGGGTGGCCGCCTCCGCCGGGTCTGTCTCGGCGAGAACGTAGGAGCCGTAGTCCGCGATGACGCGGGCCGCCCCTGACGCCTCCAGGTCGGGCAAGAGGGTCCTGTCGGCGATCTGCACGAGGTCCGGCCTCGCCTGACCACCGGGGTGGGACGGGGCGGCGGCCCCCGCGAACAGTGAGGAGGCCGCCAAGAGCAGAACCCACCCGAACGCCCTCACCCTCATCCCTGACTTCTCCTTCCGAAAGGTTCCCGGAGAAAGAAGAACGAACGGCCCCCGTGGCCTATTCCTGGCCCCACTGGGGTCTGGACCTTCCAGGCCCAAAACCCGCTCGCGCGCAAGGACCGCGGCCGACGGAGCCATTCTCTCACCTCCACGCGTTCCTCGCTGGTCAAGATAAATGGCACGGGGCCCCTCATGCAGAAAGGCCCCGCGCCCGTTCAAGTTTCCGCAAACCTGCCCGATCAGTTCATCACGGACATCCGCCGAGGTTGTTGGCGGTGTTCAGGTCCGTCAGCCGGCTGTAATCCCCGGCGGCGGTCATGAAGTACCCGGAGGCCCTCTTCCTGATCGGGTCGTAGGTGCAATTGAGATAATCGGGCGCACCGGGCTGGCTGTAGATCTTGGTGCCGCCGTTGAGGATGTTGGCCACGCCCGTATAAACGCCCACGCCTGGAGGCACCATGATTTCCCATGTATAGGCGCCCGTGAGGCGATTCACACACAGCTTGGAACGACCGGCGTCATCCAGGAAGAAGGTGCTGAAGGTTCCGATGGTGTATGCCAGTTCCCCGGTGCATCCCAGGGTGTCGGTGGCGGTCACCGTGAAGCTGAAGCTACCCAGTGCCGTGAGCGTCCCGGCGAGAACGTCCCCCGCGCTGAGGGTGAACCCCGCCGGCAGCGCTCCCGCCGTCACCGCGAAGGTGTAAGGGCCCGTACCGCCCGTCGCCGTGATGGTCTGCGTGTAGGGGACGCCCAGGATGGCCAGTGGCAGCGTTGCGGGGGACAGCGTGATGGTCGGGCATCCCCCGCCGCAGGAGGTCAGGTAATCTACGTAATTCGCGCCGCCCGTGCCGTACCCGTCGACGACCCAGATGCTCCCATTCGCTTCGGCGCCCGTCACGAGGTCCATCCGGGCGTGCGGCATGCTGGGCGCCGGGCCCCAGGTTGCACCGCTGTGCTTCCAGACGCTGGAGGTAGGACTGAATCCCCCCGTAGATCCGCCCACGATGTAGAAATCGCTGCCTGAGACCGTGCCCGACGTGCGGTACACGAGCGCCCCCGTGTTCCCCGCCGCATGCCACAGGTTATCGGCATCGTCGAAGTAGTGCGCCGTGTCGTTGAGGGCAAAGCTCGTATCCGCGCCCGAAGCGACCCAGAACTGGGAGCCGCCCGGGCCCGCGAGACGCCCGTACGCCGCGCCCCACTTGCCCACGGGGTAGGGCCCCATGGTGGCGTTCTCGGCCGCCCAGGCGCCCGGCAGGGTGTCGAGGTTGTAGCACTGGGTCGAGGTCCAGACGTTGGAACTGGCATCGACGCCCCCGCCGATGCAGAGGTACTTCGTGCCGTCGATGGTCCCCACCCAGGAGCCGTGGAAGGCCCGCGCCGTGGTGAAGCTGGGCAGGGCCGAGAAGCTGTTGGCCACGGGATCGAACATGTAGGCCTGCGTGATGTTCCCGCCGCCGGGAGTCGTGGCGCCGCCCGTGAGGTAGCAGCGGTTGGTGGCGGAATCGTAGGCCCAGCTGGGAGCCCAACGGTTCGAAGGGGTTCCCGCCGCCCCGGGGTTGAACCACGCGTTCGTGGCGTGGTTGTAGCCCCAGAAGCCCCCGAAAGTCGTCGTGTCGCCGATGAGGTAGGTGACCCACTGCGCGGCGCCGTTCTGGGCCGTGCATCCGCTGCACGGGTAGCCGTTGCCATTCCAGGACGGGGGGGCGGAGGCGGCTCACGGTGGTCCAGACGCCCCCTGCGGGGACCGACGCCGGGGGGTTCACGGCTTGGTCGCAAGGTTCCGATGCCATGCTGGGAGGGGTGTAGACATCGCTGCTGCAGGGGTGGTGAGGCGCCCCGCCGTAGCCGTCTCCATCCCAGTACCACGAGACCGGGGCGTCCCCCGAGCCAGCGCCGGTGGTCACCGTCACGCAGTAGGTGGCGGTGCAGTGATCCGTGTACGCCTGGTAGCGGGGGTGGTTGATCCGGACTTCGTAAGGAGACGTTTCGAAGCCCCAGCTGAAAGATCCCCAGCTACCGCCGCCGGTGCAGGACGGGGTCCCGTCGACGGTGACATTGGTGACGGTCCAATCGGCGGGAAACCTGAGCCAGAGCGTGTAGACATACTCCCAGTCGGGCGTGAAGGTATCGGTCTGGAAACAGAAGGTCTGGGATGTGCCCGGGGTCCAGCACACGTCGGTTGAGCCTGCCGAAAGGATCACGGTGGAGTTGGTCAAAGACTTCGGGACAGTCGGGCCGAGGCAATCCGGATCCGGTTGTCCCGACACCGACGGGTCCGTTCCGATGGACGCTATTGCCGGGCGTGATTTTGATCTGGCCTGCCATGGCACCGACGGCCACCAGAAGGGCCAGAAAGACGAAAAGGACTCCCGCTCTCTTACTTGGCATGGCAACCTCCCCAAATTTCTTAGACCCACGAGGCCGCGATGGCCCCCCGCCGCTACCCCCATCCCCGGTGTCCCCAGCCACGGCCGCTACCGATGCAAGGCTGCCTGCGCCGGGGCGAGCCCCACGAAATGGTGAAAGCGCTTTCCTTTTCCCCGTCTCCTTTCTCAACACGACTGCCGGCTTCAAGTCGGATCGGGGTTGAAGCCGCCTTCGGCTCTGCCACTCCTGGCAGAGTCGGTTCTTGACGGGTTCGGCACCCTCCGACCCAACCGCTCTGGCCCCTCCCGCGCTGGATGGCCCTTCTTTCTTATTTCACTACCACTTAATATGGTTCCCTCGCGATCAAAAAGCAAGAGGGCGCGGGGCCTTTTGTCTTTGGCAGACTAGGCCCCGCGCCCTTTTGAATCAGACTTCAGATCAACTCACCCCTTCAGCGGGCATGGCTCGCCCGCCCTGACGGAGTTCGGTCAGTTGGGCGTCTCCGGTCCTCCCGAAGCATCCTCCCACGTTGTTCGTCGTGTTGTAATCCTTCAGCGCCGAGTAGTCGCCAGCCGCGGTGATGTAGTATCCGGCCGCCCTTTTCTTGATGGCGTCGTAGGTGCAGTTGAGATAATCGTACGCACCGGGCTTGCTGTAGATCTTGGTGCCGCCGTTAAGGATGTTGGCGACGCCCGTGTAGGTGCCCATGCCTGGGCCTGTAGTGATCTCCCAGATGTAGTCGCCCGTGAGGCGGTTCACGCACAGCTTGGACCGGCCCTGGTCGTCCAGGAAATACGCGCTCCAAGTCGCCATGGAGTAGCTCTGCTCGCCCGTGCAGCCGTTGGCATCGGTGGCCGTCACCGTGAAGGAGAAGTCGCCCAGGGACGTGAGGGTGCCGGACAGCGTGCCGTCCGCGGCCAGCGTCAGCCCCGGAGGAAGCGTGCCCGCCGTCACCGTGAAGGTGTAGGGCTCCGTCCCGCCGTAGGCAGAGAAAACCACGGTATAGGGGACACCCACCGTGGGCGTGGGCAAGGTGTAGGGATACACGTCAATCGTGGGGCAGACGACGGGGCAGACGGAGAGAGAGAGGTCGTCGACGAGGACGTTCCCCGTGGACGAGCCCTGGCTGTCGGCTCCGATGCGCAGGGTCACCGTCTGGCCCTGGTACGCCGTGAGGTCGACCTCTTCCTGGACCCAGTTCGGATAGCTGTCGTTGGCCTGGATCATCCCCTTCGCGAACACCTGCGTGCCGTTCACGTTGACGTAGAAGGTGTCCGGGGAGGCGTCGTCGGGATCGGGACGATAGAAGACCGTCCAGAACTTGAGCTTCAGCAGCGAGCTGGCCGGGAGCGTGATGCTCTGCTCGACGTAGTCCGAGTTTATGGAACCGCCGCAGTAGCCCCCCGGCCCAGAACACATTCACCCCTTCGTGGGCGGGGATGCCCCAGATTCCGCTCATGTCGCCGATCCACTCGCATCCCGTGTTCGTCCACTCGGTCCAGGCGCTGGAGGGCGGCGGGCCGTTCTCGAAGCTCCCGTCGTTGACGGGGGCGCCCGGGCACCCAAAGATCCCACCGATCATGTTGATCCAGAGTTCCGCGCCGTCGGGATACTCGTTTTCGTTGAGGTTCGCGTCGTTCTGCCCGTCGAGGAAGGCTTTGAAGATGGTCCTCCCGCCGTTCCCGACGACGAGGGCGGCGTATCCGGGGATGTAGACGGCCGTAGGCTGGCCGGAGACGTACCCGGCCACGGCCGTGAATCCCGGATCCGCATCCCCGCGCCCGCCGTAAGTACCGTAGCGGTAGCCCGTCAGCGAGGTGAATTCGGGAACCGTCATGGGCGAGTTGAAGAAGGGGTGGCTTGGATCCCACCAGTAGGTGTTCCAGGGGGGATCGTAGTTGGATTCAACGAGGTTGAACCCCAGCGTTGCGAAGATGGGATAGGTGTAACTATCGCCGCCTCCGCCCATCTGCCAGGTCTGGAAAATCAGGCGGCCGCCGCCGAGCGCGTAGGTGTTCAGGGCGTCGAACACGGAGGAATCGGTCGAGTAGTTCTCGTGGGCGAAGATGACGAGATCCCAGGCGGTGCCCCCCGTCAGATCGGCCACGAAACCGGAAAAGTCGCCGTCATAATGCGCCGTGTACCCGTAGCCCCAGTACTGCAGGGCCTGGTCCACGAAGGTGTTGGGCGCCTGATGGAAGTAATCGTCGGCGTAGACGAGGATGGCCAGCCCCGGAGCCACGGCCTTCCCGGAGGGCGCGTAGACCTTGGACCACGGTGCGGTCCTGTTGGGTTGATTGCTGTTGAAGGCCCGCATCGGGCGCGCCTTGGCCCCTTCCGAAAGAACCGCCGGCGATTCACATCGTTGCGGGGGTTTGGCCCTGAAGTCGGGATTGGCCGACAGTGAGGCCCGGGGGGGAGCCACCCCCGCCATGCTTGACTGGTCGTTCCGGGCCGCGCCGGCGACCACCGGCAGGGCGAGGATCGCCGCAAGAAGCACCACAAACCACATCGGACGGACAGGAATCCTTCTCATCGCGCGCCCCCTTTATGCAAAAGTCTATTGATAGAGTATAGCCATTCCCTTTTGAAGAAACGAGATGCCTTCCTGCTTCTTCGCAGGGCGTTGTACCCGCTTCCCCCTCTGCCAGCCTCGGGCCGATCGTGCTCTTTCCCGTCGGGTGATTCGCTCCCCCATTTCCATGGCGATAATTTACCGTATTTTTCATGGACTTGTCCAGCAACGGCGGGCGCTTCGTGATGGTCGTCACGAGTCAATCTCGGAACTCGAGAGTCGTGCGAGGGTCGCGTGGCCGAAGATGAGCTCCCCCGAGGAGAGCTTCTCTTGCTCCTCACTCCTCACTCCTCACTCTTCACTTTTCCCTTTCACTCTTGACCTCTCACTTGTCACGAAAAAACGCGGGGCCTCGTCTTTGCAGACTAGGCCCCGCGCCCTGTGAATCACACCGCAGATCACTGCACCGCTTCAGCGGGCGTTGCTCGCCCGCCTAGATGGGTGGGTTCAGTCGGGGTTCTGCTCTCCCCCGAAGCATCCGCCCTCGTTGTTCGTCGTGTTGTAGTCCTTCAGCGCCGAATAGTCGCCGGCCGCGGTGATGTAGTATCCAGCAGCCCTTTTCTTGATGGCGTCGTAGGTGCAGTTGAGGTAGTCTTCCGCGCCGGGCTTGCTGTAGATCTTGGTCCCGCCGTTAAGGATGTTGGCCACGCCCGTGTAGGTCCCCATGCCCGGACCGGTGGTGATCTCCCAGATATAGTCGCCCGTGAGCCGGTTCACGCACAGCTTGGACCGGCCCTGGTCGTCCAGGAAATACGCGCTCCAAGTCGCCATGGAGTAGCTCTGCTCGCCCGTGCACCCGTTGGCATCGGTGGCCGTCACCGTAAACGAGAAGTCGCCCAGGGAAAGGAGGGTGCCGGACAGGGTACCGTCCGCGGCCAGCGTCAGCCCCGGAGGCAGCGCGCCCGCCGTCACCGCGAAGGTATAAGGCTCCGTCCCGCCATACGCCCAGAACTGGAGCGTGTAGGGCACTCCCACCGTGGGCGTGGGCAGGGTGTAGGGATACACATAGATCGTGGAGCAGGGGTTCACACACGAGACGAGGGAGATATCGTCCACAAAGAAGTTCGAGGTGACGCCCGAAGAAATGTTGGAGTGGAAGCTCAGGGTGTGTGCGGAGCCATCGGCATAGGCCGTCACATCATGGGTGCGCAGGACATAGCCCACAGTCCCGCAGGTGGCGTCCTGGGCCGTGTAGCGGGCGATTCTGGTGCCGTCGAGACTCACATCGAGGTAGTCCCCTGCCACACCGCTGCATACCGGAAACTCGGTGTAGTAGTTCAGCGTGGCCGTACCCACCGGAATCACGATGGACTGGGCGACACTGCCGTCCTCCCAGGCGGCTATGCCGCCGAACCACGCCCACCAGGACCCCGTGCGCGGTCCCGTGCCCGTTCCCGTACCGCATCCCGACACGGTGCAGAGGGGAGTGCCGAAGTTGGTGGAATACTCCGCCCAGTAAGGATTGGGCGAACCCGCCTCGAAACTGCCGTCCTGCACCGTCTCCACGCAGCCTGCGTCTTCAAGGCGGAAGGCGAGGTCATGCTGGGTGAGCCCCACCGGGTCGAGGATGTTCCAATTTTGTAGACCCGTGCCCAAACCAAAGCCGCCGCCCGGATTGATGAACTGGGCCATGCCGCCGTTGGTAGTGTCCGAGGGCTGGCGGCCGAACTGGCCATACGACGCGAAGTTCAACGTGGGATAGAAATAGAGCCACCAGGCGCCCGGGGGAAGGCTGATGGGCGTGGTGAGCGTCAGGGTCGTGTTGGAAGGATAACCACCCGTCCCCGTGGTGATGGCCACCTGGGGATCGGTGGGCGGCAGGGTGATGGTCCAGTAGGGGGCGTTGCCTCCGCCGGGATAGCCGTCGGGGATCCCCATCATGCTGATGGGTCCCGAGGGCAGCACGCCCTGGTCGGCATAGATGGCCCAGGTGAGGCTCGTGGCGTTCATGAGTGTCGTGAACCCGTTCCAGCCGTCGCCCGGGACGAAGATGGTGCCGATGTTCCATGAGGTCTCGTTGATGAAATCGTCAGCGAGGTAGGAACTGTAGGTGGGAAGATCTGAGAAATCCTGGTCCACATAGGCGTTCTGGTTCACCGTGCTCAGGGGTTGGTCCCAGAGGACGGTGGCACTCACCGCCTTGGGCGCGGGTGCTGGGGCGGCCTTGGGGCGAAGGCCGTCGTCGCCTCCTCCCGGCTTGGCCGGGTTGGAACAGACCTGCGGAACCCCAAAGCTCTTACGGGGCGCGGGAACCGTCTTGGCCTGGGCGGGCACCGGCTTGAGTCGCCTGGCCCGCGCTGACCTTGCCGCACTGCTTGTCGGTAGGGGAACCCGCCAGGGCAGCCACCGCCAGGAGCATGGCCAAGATGACCACCAACAGTACTCCACCTTTCATCCTCATCCCACACCTCCCCATTTTCCTTCCATCGACCCGTCTGCGGGACACTCTCACCCTGCCTCGGCCGACCGCGCTCTTCCCGTGACTGGTTCGTTCTCCCGATTTCCATGGCCTTAATTTAACCTATTCTTAGTTGACTTGTCCAGCAAGGGCGAGCACTTCGTGATGGTCGTCACTGATCCATCTCGGAGCTCGCGAGGTGCGCGTGGGGAGCGTGGCCGAAGATGAGCTCCCCCGAGGAGAGCGTCTCTTACTCTTCACTCTTCACTCTTCACTCTTCACAAACAAAGAGCGCGGGGCCCTCGTCTCAGAAAGACAGGCCCCGCGCCCTTGGAATCAAACTGCAGATCAATTCACCGCTTCAGCAGGCATGGCACGCCTGCTCAAAGCGGGTGGGTCATTTGACGGGCTCCTCCGGTCGCCCGAAGCATCCGCCCTCGTTGTTCGTCGTGTTGTAGTCCTTCAGCGCCGAATAGTCCCCAGCCCCGGTGATGTAGTATCCGGCGGCCCTTTTCTTGATGGCGTCGTAGGTGCAGTTGAGATAATCGTACGCGCCGGGCTTGCTGTAGATCTTGGTCCCGCCGTTGAGGATGTTGGCCACGCCCGTGTAGGTCCCCATGCCTGGGCCTGAAGTGATCTCCCAGATGTAGTCGCCCGTGAGGCGGTTCACGCACAGCTTGGACCGGCCCTGGTCGTCCAGGAAATAGGCGCTGAAGGTCGCCATGGAGTAGCTCTGCTCGCCCGTGCAGCCCGGGATCGGTGGCCGTCACCGTGAAGGAGAAGTCGCCCAGGGACGTGAGCGTGCCGGACAGCGTGCCGTCCGCGCCAGCGTCAGTCCCGGAGGAAGCGTGCCCGCCGTCACCGCGAAGGTGTAGGGCTCCGTCCCGCCGTACGCAGAGAAAACCACGGTATAGGGGACACCCACCGTGGGCGTGGGCAAGGTGTAGGGATACACATCAATCGTGGGGCAGACGACGCACACGCTGTAGTTGACCTTGAACGGGAGGCCCTGTTGGGTCAATGTGCCCGCGTCGAGCGCGGCGGCCCAGGAGGTGTAGTACTGGAGACCGTTCCCGGTGGTGGTCTGGCCGAGGATGCTGATGGGGGGGGCCCAGGGGCCCGAGGACAGCGTCCCGCCGACCTGCCAGTCGAGCCAGTAGGTGCCCGGGGCCAGGTGGGTCCCGCAACTTACCGTGCTTACCATGATGGGGCGGTTAGTGTCCATCATTGAATAGTCCACGACCCTGTAAATATTGGACCAAACCGATCCCATGAGCCGGTTCGTGGTCGTGTCGCCGAAGACCACGGAGCTGGCGGGGTTGCTGGGGTCGCCGTTCCAAATCCGGTAGTTGATGTTGTTGATGGTGGAGGTCGTTGTGGACCCGGTCTGGTACGCATAGAACTGAATGGTGTTCACATCCCAGCCCGCCGAGTCCGTCACCACGAAGTCGTCCGCCACGCGGTAACCGGTAGAGATGGCGTGGCCGAACCCATAGGAGTTCAAGCTCAGGGCTGTCTGAAGGACGCTGGCGTCCGCGCCGCCCGAGCCGCCGCCGGGATGCGTGACCAGCGGGCCGTTGTCATAGGTGTAGGAGGGGCAGGAGGGGGTTTCCAGGCGGAAGGCGGCATCGTGCGCGGATGTGTCGATGAGGGTCCACGGCACCCAATTGGTCCAGCCGCTCCCGAGGAGGTTAGTCGGATCGACGACTTGAGCGATCGAGCCATTCGTCGTGCTTGCCATGTCCCAGAACCATTGCCCATAGGAACCGAAACTGAGGCTGGGGTAGAACTCGAGCCAGTAGGTCCCGGGCGACAACAGGACCGCGGAGCCGCCGGCGGCGATGATGTCCAGGGTCACCTGGGTGTTGCCCCCTCCCAGCGTGACGCCGGGAGCGCTGGGGGCCAGGCTCAAACTCCAGATGGGGGCCGCCCCGGCGCCGGGATAGCCGTCAGGGAGAGCCATCGTGCTGATAGGTCCCATGGGCCTGGTGTCCATGGGCTGATCGGCGTAAATGGCCCAGTTCAAGCTTACGGCGTTGCTGAGCGATGAGCCTTGACCGTCCACAAAAATCGTCCCGATGCTCCATGGGGTGTCCACGATGAAATCATCGGCGCTGTATACACCGGCGCCGAAATCCGGGAAGTGCTGATCGATGATGCCGTTCCCGCCGTTGGACGGCTGGTCCCACAGAACCGTGGCGGTCACGGCCGAGGGCGAGGGTGCCACCCGGCGCTGGAGCGCGAGTCCGTCGTCGCCTCCCCCCTTCTGCGGCGGTTTGGAGCAGGCCTGCAATTCTGCCAGGCTCTTTGCGGGAGCCGGGACCGCCTTCACCAGAACCTGCCCACCGTCAGCAGGGACGGCGGCATTGGGGTCCCATCGGTCCGCCGCCTGGGTTGCCGTTGCCTGGTCGCAAGGTTTTTCCTGAGGAGGAGCCGCCACGGCGGCCACCGCCAAAAGCATGGCCAGGATGGCCACAAAATACACTCCAACGCTCACCCGTTTCTTCATGCCCCACCTCCTCGAGTCCCTTCGAACCGGCCCTCCGCGGGAAACCTTAATTCCTGCCTCGGGCCGACGCGTTATTTTTCGACAAGTCTCTGCCTCCCACAATCGTTATAGGTAAGGTAACTCCTTTTATGTCAAGTGTCCAGAGGTAATGGCACCCTTCGTGATGCCTGTCACAGAGGGAGGGTGCTGAGGGAGTGGGTGAGGCTGGAGATCGTGCGGGCTTATTGCATGGACTTGATGACTTTTCTTTAAGCTGAAAAGGGCCAGGACATCTAACCGCCAAGGACGCCAAGGTCGCAAAGGGTATTAAAAAACAATAGAGAAGAGGTTTTTTATTGGCGCACTTTGCGGTCTTCGCGGTTGAATGCTTTCGCTTTTAGCTTTTCGCTTCTGACTCCACCCCGGCCGCCGAGGTGATTCGGACTCCGGGGCCTGGGCAGATGGCCCCTGCGGGGAACCTACTCCAAGAACCCCTCGCTGACATAGCGTCCGCCGTGGTTGGCGAGCCAATCGGCCTTGGGGACGCTGTACTCGCGCTCCACCTCGTGGCGGAAGGCGTGGCCCGAATTGTAGGTGCAGAAGGGGTAGAGGCGTCCGTCGGGGGAGCTGTAGTGGATCGTGCACCGCTTGACCCGCGAAACCTGGTAGTTGTAGGCATCCATGAAGTGCATGGAGGCCACGAGGAACATGCGCCATTCGTAGCGCTTCTTCTTGGCGATGCCGATCATGCGCTTGCCCGAGATGGCGTCGATGGTCTTGGCGAGCTGGAGCATGTTCAGACCCTTGGGCGCACGGTCCGACCGGTAGGTCTTCATCAAGATGGAGAGGAACTGGGCCGTGGCGTAAAGCCGGCTGGGGTGCCGGCCCGTCTTGCGAGCCAGGTCGTGGACCATCATCACCGTGCGGTCGATGTCGAACATCTCGTTGAGCGGCACGCTGGCGCCCGTGCGCTGGTTCACCAGAAGGAACGAGGAGACCCCGCAGTCCGGGTGCGCGCTGCAGTGCATGGGGAGGAAACCGTTCTTGTCCGCGCCCAGGACGTTCTCCACGATGCGCGCGAAGGGCACCGTGATGCTGAACGGCCAAAAGTCCCTGTCGGCCTTGAGGAGCCCCGTCTGGCGCTCGATGTCCATGGCCACATCGGCGCTCGTGTAGCGGCGGGCGCAGGCGCTCGCCGGGGTCGATGCGCCCCGTGAAGGCCACGGGCTGGGGCGCGAGTCCCACGATCACGTCCAGGTTCGCCAGGGCGAATTTGAGGATGTCTCCGATCTGGTGGTCGTTCACGCCCTTGATGAGCGTGGGCACCAGGGTCACGCGGATGCCCGCCCGGCGGAAGGCCTCGATGGCCTTGAGCTTGATATCGAAGAGTCCCCTTACCCCGCGCGTGACGCGGTGGACCTCGTCGTCCATGCCGTCGAACTGGAGGTAGGCGGCGTTCAACCCCGCCTGGGCGGCACGCTCGGCGAAGCCTTCCTCCTGGGCGAAGCGGATGCCGTTGGTGGCCGCCTGGATCATCTTGATGCCCCTGGACCTCACGAGCCGGCAGGCGTCCAGGAAGTGGGGCGACAGGGTCGGTTCGCCACCGCTGAACTGCACGGCCTGCATGCGCCGCGGCTCGATGCCGAGGGCCTTGTCCACCATGGCTTCGATCTGGCTCAGGTCGGGCTCGTAGACATAGGGTTGGACGTTGGCGTTGGCGAAGCAGTAGGGGCAGCGCAGGTTGCAGCGGTTGGTCAGGTCCAGGTTGGTGAGGCTGGCGTGGGAGAGGTGGCCCGCGCATAGGCCGCAGCCGTGGGGACACGTTTCGGAGTCAGGCACGACGGGGTTCTCCAGCTCCGTCTCCGCTTCGACCGCGTACTTCTCCATGCGGAGAAAAATGGCGGCGTTACTGCTCACGATGTCCTCGAATCCGCCGTGGGCGGGGCACGACTTGCTCATCAGGACCTTGCCGCCCTCTTCGTAGAGACGGGCGGGGATGACCTCGAAACACTCGGGGCAGATGGAGTCCTCGGTGCGTGGGAGGCCCAGCGGCACGGCCGGAGATTCGTCGGGAACCAGGGGCTTGAATCGGGCGTCCACGGAGCGTCCTCCTTGGGCAAATCTAGTCCGGCCATGCGAAACAGGACAAGTAATCAGGTGATCAAGTGATCAGGTGATCAGGCGATCGGAAAAGCGGGGATGCCCCGCATCTGCCCTCACTTCTCACTCCTCACTCCTCACTCCTCACTCCTCACTCCTCACTATCTCAGCGCGATGCCAGTGCCAGACCATTCCAATCCAGGGACGAGAGCTTGGCCGGCACGGCCCGCGAAACGGCCCTCTGGCGAGCCTGGTTGAGGGCGACGACAGCCAGGGGGAAGGGCCCGAAGGCCGCGGGCAAGCATGCCGTGGCAGCCAGAAGATCCCCAGCATACGCCGCCGCGCTTCCGCCCCCGCCCCGCCCCGTGTACAACCGGGCGTAATAGGTGCCGATGACGCGCTCCACATCGAGGAACAGGCCCCAAACGCCCTGTGAGGCCCCACCCGGGTGGCAGCGGCCGGCGCGCACGTTCTCGATAAAGGCCGGGGCCGTATCGCCCTCGGCCTCCGTCCAGGCTTTGCCGATCCTTCCGACCGTGTGGGCGTCCGAACCGCCCACCTGAGTGAGTTCGCACCCCTGCGCCGCCGCGGCGGCGCACAGGGCTCGAACGGAGCGATTCTGGAGGTGGGTCACCCCCCCGTTGAGCCCCTCCACATGGGTGAAGAGCGCCAGGATGTCTTCGATGTAGGCCTCCAGGGGCTTCTGCCCGAAGTAGGACTGAAAGGGGTGGTTCAAAATGTGGAGCAACCCCCGAGTCCTGCAGTAGCCCACCACGTCACGCACATCGCCCCTCAGGCGCTGCAGTTCGCGGTGATCCTCCTCGCCCAGGCCCAGCACGTTCACATGGACCCACTGCCCCGTCTCTGGGAAGGAGCACTCCACTTCCTCGCCCACGATGACCCGGTGAGGATCCACGCCGGGCATCTGGAGCAGGCGCAAGGCCCCCTCCACGCTGTCGTGGTCCGTCACCGCCACGAGGTCCATGCCCACCGCAAGGGCCCGCTCGTAGGCTTGCCCGGGCTCCACATAGCAGTCCCGAGGGTGGATGAAGCGCAGGTGGCGCCAGGCGGAATACCGGGTGTGCACGTGCAGGTCGGCCTTGGGCAAGGGTGCGCTCCTCAAAGTGTTGAGGTTATCACAGTCCTCCTAGGTTGGGCGAAGGGGGAGGGAATTTTCGGATTTGGAATTTCGGATTTGGGATTTGGGATGGAAGCCGGGAGCGGGCGAATCGAGGCCCGAGATGAGCCCTCTTCTCCAAATCTCCTACTCCGCTCACTCCTCACTCCCTCACTGTCCCTAAGTTCCCCGACGGACTCTTCATGTCCAGGAGGAACTTGATCAGGTTTTGCCGGGCCTCCCCCTTGATGCCCGGGAACTTGGGCATCCCCTTGCCTCCGGTGTCGAGTTTCTTCGAGAGGATTTCGGGCGTGAGCCTCATGCCCACGAGGTTGGGACCGATGGCCGGCGGCACGGCGTGACAGGGGGCGCAGGCCTCCCGGTAGATGGCTTGTCCGTCGGTGGTCCCTGGGGAGTATCCGCATGCCAGCAAAATCGATATTCCCAACGCGCAGGCCGTCCCGAAGGTCGCTCGCTGGCGGATCACGGTCCACTTGTTGTCCATGGGCGCCTCCCCCGATCCTCGTTGCCTCCCAGGTTATGGGGAGGCACGCGGCCCTGTCAATCCGCCAATCCGATTCTCTGGCTATGCCCCTGTATCGCGAAGGAGACCTGCTCGGGAATTCCATCGTCCCTGGGGGACGCGCCCCCCACCTTGACTTCACGGATTTCCGGAGCAATCCTTAGTCCAAATTTCGCCACAGCGGGCGCCCGGCCCGCGCGGGCCAGCGAACGGGGAGGAGGCGGCTCATGGACGGTGGTGGTGATCCGAAAGCTTTGATGGGATTGATGGCGGGGATGTACGGGTTCATTTGTTGCCTCGCGCTCATCGGGTATGTCTACATGAGCTTCTGCATCATGAAGATCGCTCAGAAGCTCGGCGTCGAAAACGCTTGGCTGGCGTGGATTCCATTGGTGAACCTCTGGATCGTCGTCCAGTGCGCCGGGAAGGAGTGGTGGTGGATCTTGCTCCTGTTCATCCCCATCCTGAGCATCGTCTTCGCGATCATCCTCTGGATGGCCATCGCGGAGCGCCGGGGCAAACCCTCCTGGCTGGGCATCCTCATGATCGTGCCCATCGCCAACCTGATCATTCCGGGGTATCTGGCCTTTAGCGATTAGTTTGGCCTTATGTGGGAAGACACCGAGAGGCGGGCCGCGGCCCGCCTCTCGTGCGTTTCATGGACAGGATCGTTAGGTGACTAGGGGACTAGGGGACTAGGGGACTGGGAAAAGCACGGTCGATGCACTGGTTCTCCCTGCTCCCCGCTCCCCGCTCCCCGCTCCCATCTCCCGGCTTCTTAGCTCGTCACCGCTGCATTCACGCGGTTCAGGACCAGACGTAGCAGCAGCGCTGCGAAGAGGCAACATGCCACGAGGAAGGCGAAAAACGCGCTGTGGGGCCATTTGTCCCACAGGGGCTCCACGGCACCCGAAAGGTAGTTGCCGCAGGCCGTGGCGCCGAACCAGAGCCCCATCATCAGACCTCGGAAACGCGGCGGGGCCACCTTGGAGCAGAAGCTCAGCCCCATGGGGCTCAGGCACAGTTCGCCGCAGGTGACCACGGCATAGGACGCGATGAGCCAGACCGGCGACACGCGGCCGAAATCTCCTCCCATTTTCCCCGCCACGGCCATGATGGCGAAGGCCGTCGCGGTGAGGAGCATGCCGATGCCGATCTTTCCGGGGGTGCTCGGCTCCAGGCCCCTCTTTCTCATGAACCCCCAGAACAGCACGATGAGGGGCGTGAGCGTCACGACGAAAAAGGGATTGGCGGCGGAGAAGGTTTCCGCGGGGATCTGCCACCTTCCGAAGAGAGGCCCCGTCGAATCCCGTGCCCATAGGGTGAGCGTGAAGCCGTTTTGGTGGAACGACATCCAGAACATGATGACGATGGCGTAGATGACCAGCAGCGCCCCGATGCGGTTCCACTCCTGCTTTTTGGAGAGTTCGGCGGCCTTCACCACGGAATCTGCATGCCCGCTGATCTCCGCGTGCTCCACGAAGCGTTTGAACCCCTGGAAAATCCCGAGCGAGATCAACATGCCCACGCCCGCCGCGCCGAAGGCCCAGCCCCACCCCAGCGTGTTCCGGAGCGCCGCCGCCACGAGGGGCGCGAAAAACGCCCCGATGTTGATGCCCATGTAGAAGATGTTGAAGGCCGAGTCCTTGAGGCCGCTTCCCTCCTCGTAGAGGTTGCCCACCATGACGGAGATGTTGGGCTTGAACATGCCGTTGCCCAGAACCAGGAGGATCAGGGCGAGAAAGAACAGGGGCCGCCCGGTCGTCCTGCCCGGGCCTTCGTAGCGAGGCTGCGGCTCCTCGAAGCGCTGTCCGGCGGCCTGGGCTGCCGATGAGCGTTCCTCCCACTGGGCGCGGACCTGCACGAGTTGCTGCTCCGCGGCCACGACCTGCTGCTCCGCCTGCGGCTTCTCCGGGAGGCTTCACGGACATGAGGCCGTAGCCCACGGCCATCAGGATGGCCCCGACCATGATGGTCTTCCTGAATCCCAGCACCCGGTCCGCCACCAGGCCGCCGCCTATGGGCGTGAAGTAGACCACCGCCAGGAAGGCTCCGTAGATGGTCCCCGGGTGGGCGAAGTGAAAATACTCGTCCAGGTAAAGCGTGAAGATGGCGAGCATGGTGTAGAAGCCGAAGCGCTCCCACATCTCCGTGAAAAAGAGGACGTACAAACCTTTCGGATGCTTTTCCTTGGCCATGGACCCTCCCCGTCGGGCGCTGGGTACGCCTCGCCCTCAACCTTGCCTCATCCGAAGCGACGGGTCAAGTTGCAGAGAGGGTCAGCCTTCGGCGAAGTGACACGCGGCCTGGTGGCCCGCTCCAAACTCCCGGAGCACGGGATCCTCGTGGAGGCAACGCTCCTTGACCAGCGGGCATCGCGGTGCGAAGCGGCAGCCGGGCGGGAGATCGACGGCCGAGCCGAGTTCGCCCAGGAGGGGAGGCGGGGCGGCGCGGTTCGGGACGGGTTTGGGAACGGCCGCAAGAAGGGCGCGCGTGTAGGGATGGAGCGGCCTTTGGAAGAGATCTTCCGCCAAGCCGACTTCCAAGATCCGCCCCAGGTACATGACCGCCACCCGGGTGCTCACGTGGGCCACTACCTGGAGTCCGTGGGCGATGAAAAGGTAGGTCAGGCCCCGCTCCTCCTGGAGGTCCTGGAGGAGGTTCACGACCTGGGCCTGGACCGAGACATCCAGGGCGGAGACGGGTTCGTCGAGCACGATGAACTTGGGATCCAGGGCCAGGGCCCGGGCGATGCCCACGCGCTGACGCTGGCCTCCCGAAAACTCATGAGGAAATTTGTCCAGGGACGAGCCGTCGAGCCCCACGCGAGCCAGGAGTGATTCTGCCCGCGCGCGGCGCTCTTTTCGATCTCCGAGCCGGTGGATCAGGAGGGGCTCCGCCACGATGTCGCCGACCCTCATCCGCGGATTCAGGCTCCCCATGGGATCCTGAAATACGATTTGAAACTCCCGGCGCTTCTCCCGGAGGGCCCGACCCTTGAGGGCCAGAAGGTCCTCGCCGCCGAAGAGCACGCGTCCCGCATCGGGCTCCTGAAGGCGCACCAGGATACGCCCCACCGTGCTCTTACCCGAACCCGTCTCTCCCACCAGGCCCAGGGTCTCGCCGCGGGTTATGGAAAAGCTGACGCCGTCCACGGCATGCACGAACGCCTTGGCGCGCCCCCAAAACCCTCTGCGCACGGGAAACCGGAGGTTCAGCCCGCAGGCGTCAACGAGGGAGGGAGCGGGGCCTGTCAAGGCGCGGCCTTCTCTTGGGGAGGGTCAAGCGGGAAGAGGCATCGCACGGCCCGCTCCGGGAACGGCTGGAGTAGGGCGGGCACGGAGTTCCTGCAGGCTTCCTCGACACGGTCGCACCGCGGAGCGAAAGCGCACGCCCCGTGGAACGAGCCCGGAGGAGCCACGGCGCCCGGAATGGCCCGGAGGCGGCGCTCGCGATGGCCCATGCGCGGCAAAGACTGCAGGAGGCCCCGCGTGTAGGGGTGAGCCGGCGCTTCGAAGAGGTGCCGGACGGTGGCTTCCTCCACGATCCTGCCCGCGTACATCACGTAGACGCGCGCCGCGGCGCGGGCGACCACGCCGAGGTCGTGGGTGATCAAGAGCAGCGCCATCCCCTCGCTCTCCCTCAGTTCGTTCAAGAGGTCGAGCACCTGGGCCTGCACCGTCACGTCGAGGGCCGTCGTGGGCTCGTCGGCGATGAGCAGGGCCGGCCCGCTCGCCAGGGCCATGGCGATCATGGCGCGCTGCCGCATCCCCCCGCTCAACTGGTGGGGGTAGGCGCGGAGAATCCGCTTGGGGTCCGTCATCCGAACCCGCCGCAGGAGATGCTCGGCACGGGCCAAAGCCGCTTGTTTGGAAACGCTCTCGTGCGCCGACACCGCTTCGGTGACCTGCTTGCCAATGGTCATCACGGGGTTGAGAGCGGAGAGCGGCTCCTGGAACACCATGGCCGCTTCCTTGCCCCGAAACGCCTGAAGCATGGCGGGCGAGAAACCCAGGACATCGCGGCCCTTAAAGAGGACCCGTCCCCCCGCGATGCGTCCCGGCGGAGGGATCAGATTCAGGAGGGCCAGGGCCGAGAGGGTCTTGCCGGAACCCGACTCCCCCACCAGCGCCACGGGCTCGCCCGCCGCCACCGTGAAGGACGCCCCCTCCACGACGGGCACCGGCCCCGCCGCCGAGGGAAACTCCACCCGAAGATCCTGGACCTCCAGCAGGGCCGACATGCCGTAAGAATAGACCGGGGGCAAGCGCGGGGGCAATGGTGGAGGATCGGAGAGAGATTCATCACGGGTGATCGAGAGATGGGGAAATAGAGCCATGTGCTCTGTCAGGCTTCTGCGCCCGTCGCGGCGGGACGCCGTCTTCCTCTATGGCGTCTCCCGCCCTTCTCGTCCCCCTGCCTTCGAGATCAGCCAAATGCAAAACGGAGAGGGGTGCCCCTCTCCGCCGCTTGTTCGTGGTGCCGAAGGGGGGACTCGGTTTGAAGTAGCGCTAGGAGCCTCGCTCGCGTCGGAGTCCGCTCGCTACGTTCCAAGCGCTGGGTTCAAACCCGGCCTGGGACCCTCGCCAGAATGGGCGCGCTGCGGGCGCTGGCCTCTTCGGCGCGCCCTCGCGGCCCTTTCAAGGCGTTTCCCAGGCTTCTCGTCCCCTCCCCGATCGCAAAGCAAAAGCGGGGAGGCCTCGCCTCCCCGCTTTTTCGCTTCGTGGTGCCGAAGGGGGGACTCGAACCCCCACGACCGTGAGATCACTGGACCCTGAACCCAGCGCGTCTACCAATTCCGCCACTTCGGCGAGCTTTAAGAATAGCCCGTGGCGATCATCGCTGTCAAGAAGCCGACGTCTCAACTATTGCGATTCCGCAACGAGTAGGAGGGATTTCTGAAACCTCTTTTCGGGTAAAATGGCGGTCGAGTTGGTCGTGCTCAGCCAGGGGGTGCCCGTGCGGTGTCGTCTCGCCTTGATCGTCTTGATGACCCTCGCTTGCTGGGGAGAGGTTTGGGCGACACCGCCCCCGTCGATCCACGGCGGCGGCGCCACGTTCCCCTTCCCGCTATACGCCAAGTGGGCGTACCTCTATCGGATCAAGACGGGCATGACCCTAAACTACATCTCCATCGGTTCCGGCGGGGGGCTCGAACAGCTCCGCGTCAGGACGGTGGACTTCGGCGCGTCCGAATATCCCCTGCCGGAAGCCCAACTTCAAGCGCAGGGCCTTCTGCAGTTTCCCATGGTGGTGGGAGCGGTGGTGATCGGGGTCAACCTTCCCGACCTCCCCTCGGGTGAGCTGAAGCTCACCGCCGACATCCTGGCCCGAATCTACCTGGGAGAAATCACGTACTGGAACGACCGGGCCATCAGGGACCTCAACCCGGGGCTCAAGCTTCCAGGCCTGCCGATCACGATCGTCCACCGCGCCGACGGCTCGGGTACCACGTGGCTCTTCACGCAGTACCTAACGCGCTCCTTCCCCGCGTGGGGAAAAGCGGTGGGGGCGGGGCCATCCGTCCGCTGGCCGGTGGGAGCCGGGGCCAAGGGCAACGAGGGCGTGGCCTCCTACATCAAGACGATCCCGGGCGCACTCGGGTACCTGGAATCTACCTACGCGGATCAAAGCGGCCTTGCGACGGCCCGCCTGAGAAATCGGGACGGGCGATTCGTGGCTCCGTCGCCGTCGGCCTACAAGGCGGCAGAGAAACAGGCCAACTGGTCCGGCCCGGTAGGCGACGGCACCTTCCTTCTGGATCTACCCGGCCCCGCCACCTGGCCCATCGTAGGGGCCTCCTACATTCTCATCTACAACGAACAGCCCGATGCCGCCAAGGCGAAGTCCCTGCTGGGCTTCTTGGATTGGTGCCTCAGCGAGGGGGACGGTGTGGCCGAGGAGCTGGGCTATGTGCCTCTTCCCGATGGCGCGGCGCAGCGCAACCGGGCCGCTTGGGCCGCCAAGGTCAAGAGTGGCGGCCAGGCGGTCTGGCCTCCGGCGGCGGCGGCGGCCAGGCCATGAGTCTGCCCAATCCCCTGCCGGTGCCTGGCCCGGGGATTCGCCGCAAATCCCCATCCCAAACGGCCGACCGAATCTTCAGGGGCACCACGACCTTCTTCGCCCTGTTGGTTCTGGCCCTCATCGCCAGCATCTGCGTGGTGCTCTATGTGAAAGGCCACCTCGCGGTGAGCACCTTCGGGTTCAAGTTCCTCTGGAACACGGCGTGGGACCCGGTGAAGGAGGATTTCGGTGCCCTGCCGTCCATTTTCGGAACCGTGTTCTCCTCCCTCCTGGCCATCCTCATCGCCACGCCCATCTCTATCGGCATCGCCGTCTTCCTGACGGAGATGGCGCCGCCGTGGCTACAACGGCCCGTGGGCCTGGGTGTCGAAATGCTGGCCGCCGTGCCGAGCATCATCTACGGCATGTGGGGGCTGTTCATCTTCGCGCCCATCATGTCCAGGACCGTCCAGCCCTGGCTCAAAGAGCACCTGGGCGGCCTGCCCCTCTTCCAGGGCCCCCCCATGGGGATCGGCATGATGACCGCGGGGATCATTCTGGCCATCATGATCATCCCCTTCATCGCATCCGTCGCCAGGGATGTGTTCAGCCTCGTGCCCGCCATGTCGAAAGAATCGGCCTATGGCCTGGGCGCGACCACCTGGGAGGTGATTCGGGGGGTGGTCATTCCCCATACGCGCTCGGGGCTCGTGGGAGCCATTTTCCTGGGCCTGGGGCGTGCGCTCGGTGAAACCATGGCCGTGACCTTCGTCATCGGAAACGCCCACAAGATCTCCTTCAGCCTGCTGAGCCCGTCCAATACCATCGCCTCCACGCTCGCCAACGAGTTCAGCGAAGCCACGACGCCGATCTACACCTCCAGCCTCATCGAGCTGGGGCTCATCCTTTTCCTGATCACCACCACCATCCTGGCGCTGGCCAAGTTCATGCTCTGGCGCATCGAAGCTCAGGTGAAGGGGAGTGCCCGATGAGCCGAACGCCGGGGCAATCGCGGGGTCCAGCGCGGGGCCAGACCGGCCGGTTCGTCCGCCGCAAGCTGGTGAACGCTCTCATGCTGGTCCTCTCGGGCGCATCGGCGCTCTTCGGTCTCTTTTGGCTCTTTTGGATCCTCGGCACCCTGGTCTGGCGCGGCGTCCCCGCGCTGAACTGGGCCTTCTTCACGCAGCTTCCCACGCCGCCTGGAATGGTCGGAGGCGGGCTCGCCAACGCCATCGTGGGAACTCTGCTCATCACCCTGGTGGCCACCGCCATCGGCGTCCCCGTGGGTCTCATGGCGGGGACCTACCTCGCGGAGTTCGGCCGGCAGAGCGCTCTGGGAAGGGTCGTCAGGTTTGTCGCGGATGTCATGACGAGCGCACCCTCCATCGTGGTGGGCGTCTTCGTCTACGCCGTTCTGGTCCAACCCTTTCACGGGTTCTCCGGGCTGGCCGGGGCGGTGGCTTTGGCGATCATCATGATTCCTGTGGTGGTCCGGACCACGGAAGAGATGCTTAAGCTGGTTCCCAACTCGCTGAGGGAGGCGGCCCTCGCCCTGGGCGCGCCCTACTGGAAAGTGGTGATGCGCGTCTGTTACCGCCGGGTGTTCGGGGGCCTCACCACGGGGATTCTCCTGGCCATCGCCCGGGTCAGCGGCGAGACGGCTCCCCTCCTCTTCACATCTCTGAACAACCCTTACTGGAGCGCGGATTTCACCAAGCCCATGGGGACTCTCAATGTGACCCTCTTCAATTACGCCATGTCGCCCTACGACGACTGGCGCGCGAAGGCCTGGGCCGCGGCCCTGCTCATCACCATGGGAGTGCTCTGCACCACCGTCGTGGCGCGGGTCATCGTCTCCAGAACCCAGATCGGAAGGAGTTGAACATGAACCTCACCATGCCCCCGCCGCCCCTCGGCGTCGCATCGCCGACCGCAGGGCTGGAGGTCACCGAGGGCGCGTCCTCCGACCGGGCGGGACTGCGACCTATCGGGCAGGGAGCTCCGCATCTCCGTCCGGTCCCTGAACTTCTACTACGGGTCACAGCAGGCGTTGAAAAACATCTCACTGCCCATCGTGGCCCAGGAAGTCACGGCCTTCATCGGACCGTCCGGATGCGGCAAGTCCACGCTCATCCGGTGCTTCAACCGCATGTACGACCTCTACCGGGGCCAGCGGGCCACAGGGGAGATCCTGCTGGACGGGCAAAATCTCCTGGACAAGGACATAGACGTGGCGGCCCTTCGGGCGCGCGTGGGCATGGTTTTTCAGAAACCCACGCCCTTCCCCATGTCCATCTTCGACAACGTGGCCTTCGGCCTCGGACTTCAGGAAGCCGTTCCCAAATCGCTGTTGCGAGAGCGCGTGGAGCAGGCCCTTCGGCGGGCCGCCCTGTGGGACGAGGTGAAGGACAAGCTCAAGCACAGCGGCATGAGTCTGTCGGGCGGCCAACAGCAGCGGCTGTGCATCGCCCGGGCCATCGCCGTGGAACCCGAGGTGATCCTCATGGACGAGCCCGCCTCAGCCCTCGATCCCATCGCCACGGCGCGCATCGAAGAGTTGGTGGAGGAACTGAAGGAGCGTTACACCATCGTCATCGTGACCCACAACATGCAGCAGGCCGCCCGCGTTGCAGGGTACACTGCCTTCCTCTACCTGGGCGAGCTCGTGGAATTCGGAGAGACCGAAAAACTGTTCACGACGCCCAAGCAGACTCGAACCCGGGACTACCTCACGGGCCGATTCGGATGAGACGGTATCGGCAGGAGGGAAGGATCTATTTCGGATTTCGGATTTGGAATGAATGGGAACGCGGGGTTTGGTTGTGAGTGTCCTAGTCCCTAGTCCCCTGGTCACGATTAACGCGAGGTGGAGGATGGCTTGATCACCTGATCACCTGATCACCCGATCACTCTGTCACCTCCTCACCTTAGACCGGAGTAAAAGAGATGAGCAGAGAACGAGAGGAAATCAGGGCCATGATCGCGAGCATCGTCGCCATGGCCGACGAAGTGGGCGGTTTCCTCAGAGCGGCGTCCGCGGCCTTCATGGCCCGGGATTCTGGGGTGCTGAGCGTCCTCCACGACAAGGATACCGAGATCGACCGACTCGAAAACGCGAACGACGCCAAGTGCCTGAGGATCCTCGCCCTCTACCAGCCCGCCGCCGACGATCTGAGGACGGTGTTCATGGCCCTCAAGATCAACAACGACCTGGAGCGCATCGGGGACCACGCCCTCAACATCGCCGAGCGGTCCGTGGAAATGCAAGCCTCCCCCATCCCCGTCCTCAAGGACGAATTCGACCGCATGATCGAACTCACGCTGGGCATGCTCGGGGACGCCATCAACGCGTTCGTGGCCCGCGATGCAGCCCTGGCACGAAGCGTGGTCGAGCGGGATGACCTGGCGGACGGGCTCTTCCTCCACATCGTGGAGGCCGTCCTTTCCGGGACATGGCGCGACCGGGCCGAACGGGAATGCGCCGTGGCCATGGTGTTCGCGGCCAAGGAATTCGAGCGCATCGCCGACCTGTGCACCAATCTGGCCGAGGATGTGGTCTTCGTGGCCGAAGGCACCAACATTCGACATGAAGGACAGATGTAGCGGGACGCGAGACGCGAGGCGCGAGACGCAGTAAAGTGAGGAGGTGAGTAAGAGAGTAAGTGAGTAGGGAAAGAACCAACGAACCAATGTGCTGCTTCTCCCGCTCCCTGCTTCCGGCTCCCTGCTCCCTTCAATTCCAGAATGCCAATTCCGAAATGCTCCTGTCGCCTTTTCTCACCCCACCGTGAGGACCACCTTGCCGACGGTCTGGCGGTCCTGCATGCGGCGATGGGCCTCGGCCGACTTTTCCAGCGGTAGGGAAAGTCCCACGCGGGGCTTCACCACCCCTTTGGCCCGAAGGTCGAGCAACGCCGCCGTGGCCTCCCCCATGAGATCGGGGCGCGAAGCCAGGTGGTAGAGGTTGAACGCGCTGAGCGTCCGGTTCTTGTCGATCATGGCGAGAGGGGAGATCAGGAGCATCTTGCGAAGGCGCCAGAGGGCGCCGAGTTGGGCGATGGCGCCAGGCTTCACCGCCGCGGCCGCCCCGAACAGGATGTGGCGGCCGTAAGGGGCGAGCAGATCCCACGACTTCTTGAAAGTCTCGCCACCGATGGAGTCCATGACCACGCTCAGTCCGGTTCCGCCCGTCTCCTCCCGGATCACCTTCGCAAAGTCCTGCACCGAGTAGTTGATGACGCGCGCCCTCGGGCATTCCTCCAGGACCACCTTGGCCTTGGCCTCGCTGCCCACGGTGGCGAAGACTCTCGCGCCCGTGGGGTTCAGAAGCTGAAGGCTCGCGATGCCCACGCCTCCCGCCGCGGCATGGACGAGCACCGCATCCTCCTTGCGGACGTGGGCGAGCTGGAAGAGCCCGTGGTAGGCGGTGAGGTACTGCACGGGAAAGGCCGCCGCCTCGTTGAAAGTCATGTCCTGAGGCACTCTCATGGCGAATGGCGCCGGGACGGACACCTTCTCGGCGTACCCGCCGAAGGTGCAGAAAGCCATCACTCGGTCACCCGGAACGAACCCCGTGACGCCCTCGCCTACGGTTTCCACGGTGCCCGCCACCTCGATGCCCGGCACGAAGGGCGGTTTGGGCGCAGCCTTGTAGATGCCCAGGCGGGAGAGGATGTCGGCGAAGTTTACCCCCGCCGTTTTCACCGCGATGAGGAGCTCTCCGGCTTGAGCCACCGGCGCGGGTACGTCCCCCAGGACCATCTGATCCACATCTCCGTGCTTCTTGACCAAGATCGCTTTCATGGGATCTCCGTTAAGGGCCGGGAGAACGGGAGCCGGGAGCAGAGAGCAGGAGGGGATTGAAGGGTCCCCTTCGATTGGCCTTGTACCCCTCGAATCGTTCTACGCCACTTCTGCTGCCGGTCCGTCTCTTTGCCTTTTCTGCTCCCAGCTCCCCGCTTCCCGCTCCCTGCTCCCGTTACTTCAACCACGCCATCGCCGCGATGGTCGCAAACGAGGCGACCAGAAGGCCGCGCCGCATCCAGTAGAGTCGCGACGACCACGGCCCTTCCCGCGGTATGCCGCGGTCCATGGCGAATAGCAGTGCGGCGGCGAGAACGACCCACAAGGCGATGTTTGCCCAAGTCCCCATGTCCGGGACACGCCAGAGCCCCTTGTAGGCGGCCACGCGCCCGCCGATGACCGCCGCGAAGAAGATCAGCGCCGCGCCCGCCGCGACGCAGAGCCATTTTGCCGTCTCCTCGGTCCATTGCCGCGCCATGGGGCTCCCGGAAAAAGGTGATCGGGTGATCAGGTGATCGGGTGATCGCGAATTCCCAACTGACTTCAACCCTCGGCTCTCACCTCTCGACCCACAACTCTCAACTCTCAACCCTATCTGAGTATTGGATTATAGTCTTTCATCTGCGCGGGTCTCGGCCGCATCCTCATCTTCCACCAGAACAGCGGCTTCGCCGCGGTTTTGTACGCCTTCAGCTTGGCCTCGTAGAACGCCTTGCGCGGGCCCGGGGGCTCCAGAAACCGGGCGTCCTCGGGGTTCACGATGAGGCTGACCTGGATGTTGGGGGTCATGCCGATGGGCAGCCCGGCCTTCATGCACGCCCGGTACATGTGACGCATGACGATGACCATGTCCTCGTAAGCCGGCGACGGGAATTGCTCCATCTCGGCCCCGATGACCGGCCGGAAGATGCACACCGTGGGGAAGCACCCGATGGAGACGATGTAGTCGATGGCCCTCAGGGTGTCCTCGATGGGCTCCACGCCGGCGATGATCTCGCCCGAGTTCCGCCCGGGGCCCATGCGCTTGGCACAGTGCTCCATGGCCTCGAAGAACGCCCGCTGGCCGATGGTCGCCTGCTTGCCCGGCAGATACTTGGCGAAGTAATCCGGGTTGTGGAACTCGTAGCAGAAGGAGAAGTGGTCCGCGCCCAGGTCCATGAGCCAGTCGTACTTCCACAGGTCCTTGCTGGGCGTGACCTGGACACCTACCAAAGCGCCCACGCGCTCCTTCACGGCCTTCACATACGGGGCCGCTTCATCCAGACCCTTCCCCTCGTGCTGGTACCCGGAGTTGAAGTGCACGAAGGTGACCCCGCTCTCGGCCTTGGCGGCGAGGGCCGTCTCCACCACATCGTCCAGGTTCTTGACGGCCACCTCGTTCACACCCACGTTGAGGCCCGTGGTGCAGAACTTGCAGGCCTGGCTGGGAGTCGTGTACCAGTAGAGGCAGGAATTGCTGATGTAGATTCCCAGATAGGTGCCCTGGAGGACGCCCACCTTGCTCATGGGCGTGCCCTTGCTCGTGGCCCGGTCGTACCATTCGGGCTGGGGGGGGATGGTGACCCGGTAGGAGAGCGTGTCGTCCCGGTCGTCCCGGGTGAAATACTGGTCTCCCCACTTCACCAGCCGGTAGGGCGACGCGGAGGCGAAGTCCTCCTCCACCGGGACGTTGAGCCAGATGTCCTTGCCCGGCGCGGGGATCACGAGTTCCAGGCCGGAACCCAGGCCGGCGCGCGTGCGCGAGAAGAACCGGCCGTCCTCCGCGAGGGCGCAGGAGGGATCGATTCGGATGCCACGGCAGAAGAGGTCGATCTCCAGTTCGCAGGGGTTCAGTGGCTTCATGGTGGACGTCGCCCTCCCCTCGCAGATTAGGTCATGCGAGGGCTCATGACAAGATGGCTCCAGCCGTGAGCTGAGCTAGACTGGTTTTCATCCCGGAATGCGGAACGGGACAGGGGCCTGGGAGATAAGGTGATGAGGGGATTGGGCAATGCTAGTGGGGCTCCAGGCATTGGCCCCTCCTCTGATTCGTAATTTGCAGTACGAACCCCCGCCCATCGCGGCTCGCGGCTCGTTTGTGCTTTTCACTTTTTACTTTTCACTCCTCACTCCTCACTCCTTCCGACCTCCAACATTTCAAGATGGACGCTATACTAGGAAAGAGGGCGCCGTGATGAACATCGTTTTGGAGCGCGTGAGCCGCCTCTTCGACGGGCTCGATCGACGTTGGGACAGCAGGACGACCCAGCACCGCATCGGAACCATCCTCGTGACGACCTTCCTGGTGGCCCTCCTCGCCATCGAGGTCAACCGGCAGGGCTGGCTCCCCGAAGGCCTCCGCCTCCTGGTGCCCCTCAACCACTTCCACGCCGTGAACCTTGCCTTCACCCTCCTGCTGCTTTTCGAAGTGATCGCCCTCGTGTTCAACCTGGCCGAGTCGGTTTCCTACTCCCTCGGCAAGCAGTTCGAGATCCTCTCCCTCATCCTGATCCGGCAGGCCATCAAGGAGCTGGCGGCCTTTCAGGAGCCCGTGGATTGGACCCAGGTGAAGCCCGTCCTGCTGGAGATGGGTTCCCTGGCCTCGGGCGCCCTGGTCATCTTCGTCGTGCTGGGACTCTATTACAGGAGCCAGAAGCGACGGCCCATCACCATGGACACACACGACAAGGCCAGCTTCATCGCCATCAAGAAGCTCATCTCCCTGTCCCTCTTCGTGCTGTTCATCCTCATCGGCGCCGTGGACCTGGCGCATGTTTTCTCGGGTCAGGCCATCTACCCGTTTTTCGAGATCTTCTTCACGGTCCTCATTTTCAGCGACATCCTGATGGTGCTCATTTCGCTCCGCTACAGTTCCACCTACAGCTTCGTGTTCAGGAATTCCGGATACGCCGTGGCCACCGTGTTCATACGCCTCGCCCTCACCTCCCCCAGCCATGTGAGCGTCCTGCTGGGGGTGGGTGCTGCGGTGTTCGCCTTGGGCGTCACGCTGGCCTACAACGCCTTCGCGCCCATCCTCCAGCAGGCCGACCAGGATGTGCGTGACCACAAACACCCCATGGAGGATTAGCAGGCTATGATCGGTGTGACCGCAACGCCTCTGCGGTACTAGGAAGTCTATGGACCTGGAGAGCGCCATCGAGCGCCTGGCACCCGAACTGCTCCGATTCTGTACCGGCCTCACGCGCAGCCCCGCGGAGGGGGAGGAACTGGCACAGGAGGCCCTCTCGTCTCTAATCCGCTATTGGAGGACCCAGGGGCCTCCCCAGTCCCCCGCGGCCTTTGCGTACACGGTGGCCAGGCGCCAGGCCCACCGCTGGCGGCGCAGGCTCCTCCGGTTTCTCCCGCTCGACCTCCTCGAATCGCGGCCTCACCCGGCACCGGGGCCCGAGACCAGGAGTGCGGACCGTGAGCGTCTCCAAGGAGCCTTGCGGGCATTGGGCAGGCTGACCGAGCGTGACCGGGAGGCCATTCTCCTGGCCGCCGATCCCGAGATGGGCGTGGAGGACGCCGCCCGGGTGCTTGGGATCACCTCCTCCGCGTTCAAGATGCGGGTCCACCGGGCCCGCCAGAGGCTTTCGTCCTCGATGGAGTTGGGCCATGGATTCCGAGAACCGGAACACGAGGATGTCCGTGCGGGCTCCTGATCCCGTGGAAAGCTGGCTCCGGGAGGGGCTGGCGCCGTCGGAGGACCAGGTGCGGCGCGTGGTGCGCCACGCTCTTCGCACGGAGCCCGGACCGGAACCGACGCGGCGCTGGGACTGGCGTCTGCCTGCGGCGGCGGCGGCCCTGGGGTTGCTGGCGTGGGGATTCCTCTCGCTCGGCCCCCACCAGGAGCCGCAGGTGATCCGGCGGGCGCGCGCCGTTCAAGGCCCCGTGGCGCTCATCACGAATGCCTCCGGCGAAGTGGAACTCCTGGTCCCGGCGACCGGGCCGCGGGATGCGGCGCGGCGACCGGCGGGTCACGCGCCGGGCGTGGTGGAGATCTTCAACCGGGACGGCTGCATGGCCGCCGTGTTACCGGAGGGCAGGGTGCGGTACTGGATCATCGGAGGTGACACATGAACAGGAAACTCTGGAGTGGACTCGTCCTTTCGGCGGCCTGCATGGCACTCACATGGCACGTCCTCGGGGCGGACGTCACAAGCGTCGAACAAAAGATGGACTCGGAGCGCGTCAGCCTCAGTCTGAAGGACTCTTCCGTGAAGAAGGTGCTGGGACTCTACAAGGATCTTCTGGGCGTGGAGGTGGACTACCAATGCGCCCAGGACAGACAGATCAGCATTTCCTTCGAGGAGCTCAAGGTCCGCACGAGCCTGAGCGCCATCTGCGAGAGCGCGGGATTGGATTGGGCCCTCGCGCCTGGCACTCCCACCGTGCTGAGGATCACCTGTGCCCCCGCCGCGCCCCAGGGCGATACCCAACGGCGACTCATCAAGGTGGAGGAGCGGGGCGGTCCGCCCAAGGCAGGGGAGCCCGAGGCCAAGGCCGAAGTGCGGGTCCGGAGGACGGTATCCGACCAGGGCAAGAAGGACGTCGTGGTCAGCATCGACCTCAAGGACGCCGAGCTCGCCGATTCCATGAAGATGGCCGCACGCCTCCTGGACGCCAAGCTCCTCATGGACACGTCACTGACGGGCAAGAAGGTGACCATCAAGATGGATGAGGTCCCGATCCAAGCCTTCCTGGACGCGGTCTGCAAGCAAGCGGAGACCACCTGGCAGCTGAAACCCGGCGACCCCCCGACCCTCGAGGTGGGCAAGGGCCTCTGAGCACAAGACCCCGGCGACCCTCATTGGATAAACGACAAGGGCGGGGCCGGTCTCGTGACCGGCTCCGCCCCGAATTCTTGGCGCCTGATTGCCCACTCACCCACTTACAAGTTCCAACGTCCTGCCCCTCAGGTAATCGGGCTCCCTGGGGGCACGTCTTCGAGGAATTGGAGAAGAACCGGCTCGCCGTTGAGATTTCCGGCCATGATCATGCCGTTGCTTTCCACGCCCATGAGCTTGGCGGGCTGGAGGTTGAAGACGAAGGGGCAGGTCTTGCCGACGAGGGACTCGGGCTCGTACTTCTTGCCGATGCCGCCGACGATTTGGCGGGTTTCGCCGCCGAAGTCCACCACCATCCGGATCAGCTTGTTGCTCTTGGGAACCCTCTCCGCCTCGACGATTTTGCCGGCGCGCATCTGGACCTGGCGGAAGTGGTCGATGGAGACCTTTTCCAATGCGGGCTCCGCGGGGACCGCCGGCGCCTGGGCGGGGGTAACCTGAGGCGTTACTGCCATACCTTCGGGCTGCTTCTTCTCTTCTTCCATCTTCCCCTCTTTATTCCTTTTCCCTTCGTGGGCCCGCGGGCTCGTGGACTCGTGGACTCGATCTCTTCCGAAGTACTCCGCCTTGTCCACCCGCGGGAACAACCCCGTGAGCTTGCGGGCCGGCTGGTGCTGCCTGTCTTCCCAGCGGAAGTTGATGAAGTCGGTGGGATCGAAGCCCAGGGCCCTGGCGATGGCCGGGCCCGCGAGGGGCGTGGCGGGTTCCACGCAGAGGGCGCAGAGCCGCAGGGCGCGGGCGGCCTCGGAGAGCGCGTCCAGTGCGTCCTGCGTGCCGGTCTTCTTCCAGGGCTCGCGCTCCACGAGGAACTTGTTCAAGTCGGAAAGGAGGGCCCACACGGCCTCCAGCGCCTCCCGGGGGGCGTAGGCCTCCATGGCGGTGTGGTAGGCGTCCAGCATGGCGCCGGCGCGGGCCTTGAGGGTCCCGTCCCCCGCGCCCACCTTGCCGTCCGCCTGCTTCTCCAGGAGGTTGGTCAGGCGCGAGCCGAGGTTGCCCAGATCGTTGGCCAGGTCGGCGTTGAGGCGGTCCAGGAAGGCCTCGTCGGAAAAGCTGCCGTCCGTCCCGATGGGCTTTTCGCGCAGGAGGAAGTAGCGCACGGCGTCGGGTCCAAATTCGTCGAGGTAGGGACGCGGGTCCACCACATTGCCCAGAGACTTGCTCATCTTGTTGGCGTCTTTCATCCACCATCCGTGGCCGAAGACGTGCTCGGGCAGGGGGAGCCCTGCGCTCAACAAGAAGGCCGGCCAGTAGACGGCGTGGAAGCGCAGGATGTCCTTGCCGATAAGGTGCACCTGGGCCGGCCAGTACGTCTCGTATTTCACCGTCTCGTCCGAGCCGAACCCCAGGGCCGAGATGTAGTTGGAGAGAGCGTCCAGCCAGACGTAGAGGACGTGGCGTTCGTCCCCCGGATAGGGGATGCCCCAGGTGATGGAGGTCCGGGAGATGGACAGGTCCTTGAGCCCCCCCGCAACGAAGGCCCTGACCTCGTTCATGCGGCTCTCGGGAAGGACGAAGTCGGGCCGCTCGGCATAGAGCTTGAGGAGGGGCTCCTGGTACTTGCTCAGGCGGAAGAAATAGGACTCCTCCTCCAGGGTCGTCATGGGGTGGCCGAAGTCGGGGCACTTGCCGTCCACCACTTGATTTTCCGGGAAGAACGCCTCGCAGGACACGCAGTAGGGACCCGAGTAGGAGGCCTTGTAGATGTCGCCCGCGGCTTGCAGGCGCGCCAGGACGGCCAGGACGCCTCGCTTGTGGCGCTCGTCGGTGGTGCGGATGAAGTCGTCGTTCGTGATGAGGAGGCTCTTCCAGAGGGGGTAGTAGCGCTGCACCACCCGGTCCGCCAGGTCCTTGGGGGAGATGCCCTCGGCGGCGGCGGACTTCTGAACCTTCTGGCCGTGCTCGTCGGTGCCCGTCAGAAAATACGTGGCGTCACCCTTCAGACGGTGGTAGCGGGCGAGGAAGTCGGCGCAGATCGTGCAGTAGGCGTGCCCGATGTGCGGGTAGTCGTTCACGTAGTAGATGGGGGTCGTGATGTAGAAGCGTCCCATAAATTCCCCTGAAGGCAGGGCCTCGAAGTTCGGGAGCGGGGAGCGGGTAGCCGGGAGGGAGGATTCTTTCCTGCTCCCCTTCTCCCCGCTCCCTGCTCCCTATTTCTTAGTGATGCGCCCCATGCGGTTGCTCGCCCGCGGGCGCCAACGGCTTCGCATCAGCCGCGCGATCCAGATGCTCCCGCTGTTCGAGGTTGTCCTCCCCGTATTCCTTGCCGGCCCGGTAGACCGAGAGCGCGTAGACGAGGGCCGTCAAGGCGAGCCACGGCGCGCCGTGGGGCATGTTCCCCCAGGTCATCAGCGCCACTCCGAGGGTCGCCGCGGCGAGGAGGAACCCCAGCACCTGCCCGACATTGGAGGCCTTCTTGGCGCCCTTCAGCGTGACCGTCTGGGTGCACTCGTCGAACAGATGGCAGGTCGCGCACTCGCGGAACTTCTCGGCGTCTACGAAATCTTGAGAAAAGCAGTCCTTTTTCATGAAAACCCCTATTGCGAAAGCGGAAGTATATCACGCGGGAGATCGGGCCGTGAGTAGGAGAGTAGGAGAGTAAGTGAGTAGGGAAAGAAGTTCGGCTCGACCGATTTTTGCCTGTTTGGACGCAACTTTCCTCGTGTTCCGCCTGCCCCACTCACCTACTAACCCTACTGCCCTACTCACCTACTAACCTACTTACTAAAATCATTGCCCCTTGTCGAGCAGTTCCCGGTAAAACTGCTGGAACAGGGCGTGAAATTCTGCGGATTCCTCAGGAATGTTGCGCCGGATCCGTCGCACCTTCTCCTTCGCCTTTTCCTCCCGCGCCGCATCGTGGGCCATCTCGTGCTCCAGGGCCCTCAGGACGGCATTTCGCAAGTCCTGGTCCTTCACGAAATACTCGACGTCGGGGTCCCTCAGAAGCATGTCAAAGAGCTTGGTGGTCAGATCCTGCATCTTCTCCCGAGACAGCCTGCCGGGACCCGAAGAGAGAACGTAGCCCCGCCTCGCCGCCAGCTGGCCCTTGGCTCGCCCCATGAGGGAGTGGTACTCCACATCCTGGCCTTTGAGCTCACCCTGGTGCTCCAGGAGGATCTGGCGCGCCTCCTCGGTGATTTCGTCTTCCACCATCAGGTCCGAGGTGACCAGATGGGCCGCTTTCTCAATCGTCCGCTCGGGACGATCGCTTGCCAGAATGCCCCTCTCGACGAGACCCATGACGAGATTTCGGGAGAGGAGTTCGATGAGCGTGGGGGGGAGTCTCATGGACATCTACCTCCTGAATGGTCGAAATACGGAAAAAGGGCCGTCACCGCGGCCCTTTTCCCCTGCTTGCTGTGAGATGGATCAGGCCCGCATCAGGTGTTTTTTGCGGCGTCATCCAGGTAGAGGATGCGCTGGCACCCCTCGCACGACACCACTTCCTCGCCATAGTGCAGGTCCTGGACCAACTTGGGGCGCACGCCGATGAAGCATCCCTGGCATGTGCCTCCCCTGACCGCCGCGACGGCCAGACCGTTGCGCTGGGCAGCGATATGCGTGTACTTGCGGAACCAGCCCGCGTTCATCTTGGTCTGAACCTCCTGACGCTCCTTTTTCTTGGCCAGGAGGTCGGCCGAAAGTTTGTCCTGCTCGGCCTTGAGGGCCGAACGCTCCGTGGCCACGGCCGCCTCGCCCTGTTGGTAGGCTTCTTCCAGGGGAGGAATCTCGGCCAGAATCGCTTCCTGGCGTTCCATGGCCTTGAGGGTGAGCGCTTCGGTCTTGTCGCGCTCCCGCTTGGTGGCGTCCATCTCTCGGAGGAGGGCCCCGTATTCGTCGTTGGAGCGAATCTCGGGCATCTTCAGCTTGAGCTGGCGCTCCTTGTCTTCCAGGGACTTGAGCGCCGCTTCCCGCTCGGAATGTCCCTTCTCGAGGTTCGCCTTTTCCAACAGGATCCGCTCGAGGGGCTCTTTGACGGAGTGCACCTTCTCATCGATGAGCTTGCTCTTTTTGGGAATCTGCTGAAGGTCGTGGCCCAGCGCCCGGATGTCCGAGTCCAACCGCTGGAGCCGGAGAAGCTGTTCAAGGATCGGGTTCAAGAGATCCGCCTCCACACAACAAAAAAGGGGTGCACCTTAGCACCCCTCCCTGACTGCCCTCTGGAAAGTCTTCACAAGCCTGAGCGGCACGCCTAACTCCTTCTCATGGTGGGCCCTCCAGGATTCGAACCTGGGACCAACCGGTTATGAGCCGGTGGCTCTCACCGCTGAGCTAAGGGCCCCGACCAAACCAATGCACTTTAGCATGGATTGTGCCAAAGTGTAAAGGGGAAGTCAAGTTCCAAAACCCGAGCGAGGGGTAGGCTGCTTTTTGCGGGGGAGGGGATACGGGCGCGGCCGCTTGGCCTCTGAAACGGGGAGGGCCCATGCTCTTGACTTCCCGAAGCGAGTGCCAAGCCCTCCAACTCGGGAAACTGCCCCTCGGACCCCGCCCCCCGCGGACAAGGGCCGCCGGGGTCTTTCTCCCTCATTCTTCCGCGGGCAAAACCCGTCGGATGAAGGGGTTGCCCTTCAGGGCCCACCCTTGGGGCTTCTTTGCCCGGCGTCCCCAAAGCTCAGGGGCACGAGTGTCTGTGGCTCTCCTTGCGGCTGCGCCTTACCGCCCGTGCCCTGCTTATTTCTTGTGCTGCTGCTGGATCGCCTGTTCGAGCCCTTGGATGGCGGCCTTCCAGGTGTCCGCGTCCTCGGCGTTGGGCTTCATCTTGAGGTAGATCTGGAGTTCGTCGACCGTTTCCTGGAACTTACCCATCTGGGCATAGCAACGGGCAAGCTCTCTGTGCGCGTCAGGGTCGGTGGGGTTTTCCTTGATGGCTTCCTTAAAGGAGCTGGCGGCCTTTTGGGCGTTTCCGGCATTGAGGGCGTTGACGCCGTCGTTGTAAATCTGGCCGGAAATTTTTCCGCCCTTGGCCACGAACTCCTTCCGGTACTCCTCGGTCTTGGCCGTGTCACCCTTTTTCTCGTACAGCTTGTAGAGCTCTCCCAGGATGTTCACGTCCCCGGGGTTGTCCTTGTTGTATCCCTCGAAGGCCGCGATGGCGTCGTCGGTCCTTTCGAGCCGGGCCAGGCACGTAGCCTTGATGAGCCTGGCGGCGTTCGCGTTGTCGTTGGCGGCGATGGCCTCGTCCGCCTTACTGAGCGCGCCCTCGTAGTCGCCGAGTTCGAACATGGCCTTGGCATCCGCAGCCTTGGTCGAAACGGCGGCACTCGCCTGAGGAGCTGCCTGCGCTTGACCCAGGGTGAAGGAGCCGTCCAGCATGGCGATCTGCTGGACGCCCACGGACCGGGTCATGGGCTGTTCGCCGGGGACCTGGCACGTGAGCCTGTACCCTTTCTCGGTGTAGGGTAGGTCGGCCTGGCGGTAATAGCCCTTGCTGTCGGTCTTTTCGGTGGAGACCTTGGATTCATCCGCCAGGTTGACGATGGTGATTTTGGCCCCCGCCACGGGCTGGCCCGCCCTGTCTCTCACGGTTCCGTTGAACCCGACGCCGGTTCGAGGATCGAAATTCACCTCGATCAGGTCCATGAGCTTGGGCTTCTCGACTTTGATCATGGGAGGAAGGTTGGGGACGGAAGCGGTGATCCTGTAACCCGCAACCGTGTAAAACAGGCCGGTCTGGACGAATTCCCCGTCGGGTTCGGTCTTGACCTCGTAGTGGTTGGTGGCATTCGCCAGGTCTTCAAAGACCACCGGCACGCCGGGCACGGGCTTGCCGTCGTTGTCAACGACTCGACCCCGAAACCCCTTGGTCACCTGGGCCAAGGAGCCCACGGTCATCATTATGGCCAGCGCAGAAAACGCAAGAAAACGAACCGCGACTCTCATCGGTGCCTCCCCTGTGCTACCCCCCGGCCGCGCCGGAGCGCCGAATCCCAATTGCCTGAGACCATGGAAACCTTCCCCGCCCCGCCGGGCGGTCCGCCCGGCCCGCATTCAGATCACCGAGAACCCCCTTGGGACGCGAATTTCTCAGCCGCCTCCCAGCCGTCAGGGTACTCCCCCAGGGCCAGGCATTCAACCCTTATGGCTCAGCAGGTCAGATGGCGACGCCCGTCACGAACGGGTTCCCTCGAGGAAGGCCCTGAGGTGCCGGCTCCTGGAGGGGAGCTTTCGAAGGGCCTTGGCCTCGATTTGGCGGATGCGCTCTCGCGTCACCGCGAAGGCGCGGCCCACCTCCTCCAGCGTGTGCTCCGTGTCGTAACCCAGGCCGAAGCGCATGCGGATGACGCGCGCCTCTCTCTCAGGCAGCTCGTCCAGGAGTTCGGCCACGTGGTCCCGCCGGTCCTCGGAAATGACGTGGTCGATGGGCGACGGGATGTCCTGGTCCTCGATGAAGTCCCCCAGGTGGCTGTCCTCCTCCTCGCCGATGGGCGTCTCCAGAGAGATGGGCTCCTGGGCGATCTTGAGGATCTTGCGCACCTTGGGCACGGTGATGCCCATGCGCTCGGCAACTTCCTCGGGCGTCGGCTCCCTGCCTATCTCCTGCACGAGGGTCCGCATGGTCTTGAAGAGCTTGTTGATGGTCTCGATCATGTGGACCGGGATGCGGATGGTGCGGGCCTGGTCCGCAATGGCTCGGGTGATGGCCTGGCGGATCCACCAGGTGGCATAAGTCGAGAATTTGTATCCCCGCCGGTACTCGAACTTCTCCACCGCCTTCATGAGCCCGATGTTGCCCTCCTGGATGAGATCCAGGAACTGCAAGCCCCGGTTCGTGTACTTCTTGGCGATGGAGACGACCAACCTGAGATTGGCCCTCACGAGGTCGCTCTTGGCGTTCTCCATATCCGACTCGCCCTTGGAGATGAGGGTGGCGATGTGCTTCACCTCCACGAGCTGGGAGCCCATCTGGGACTCGATCTCCTGCAGGCGACCCATGACCTCCCCCATGCGGAGGGTAAGCTGCTTGCGCTGGGTCTTGTTGGTCAGCTTCACGTGCCGCGCCTTGAGGCGCTTGTGGGTGGCCTCCAGCGCCCGGATCTCCTGGTTGGATCGCTTGAAGGAGCTCATCATCTCATTGATGAAGCGGGTGTTGAGCTCCAAGCCGCGGATCTTCTGGGTGAGCTCCACGTAGATGCGGCTCAGCGCCCAGCGAAGTTCCCTGGCGCGTTTTGTTTTCGGGTTGGGCAGGCGCGCGATGCGCTTGGAGAGTGATTGGACCTCCTTCTGGATGGCATCGATTCGGTCGATGATGCCGATCTGCTCCTCGAGTTTGCCCGCCAGGGCCTCCTCGTCGTCCAGGTCATCGAAGAAGGAGAAGTACTGGGTGGCCGCCACGGGGTCGGCCTTGATCTCCCGGCCGATATCGAGGATCATTTGGGCCGCGTAGCGGGACCGGCTGAGGGCCTTGATCATCACCTTCCGGCCACGCTCGATGGCCTTGGCGATGCGGACCTCACCCTCGCGGTTGAGCAGGGGGGTCTGGCCCATTTCCCTAAGGTACATCTTGACCGGATCGTTCGTGCGTTCCAGGTCCGGATCGTACTCCAGGAGAGACTCCGCGGCGTGGGGCTTGACGAGCACCGGGATCTCCTCCACGACACGCTTCTCGGAGATGTCGATGCCTTCGTCGTCCAAGAGTTGGAAGAGAAAGTCCATGTCCTCCGTGGAACTGAACTCCGGGGGAAGCATGTCGTTGATCTCATCGTAGTTCACGTAGCCCTTGGTGCGCGCGTAGGCCACAATCTCTCTGAAATCTTCTAGTCGCTCATCCATGTTTTTAGGCTCTCCTGGTTGCCTCGCGTCCGCGCTCAAGGTCCGGCCAGCGCCTGGATCTGGTCCAGCACCGCCATCTTTTCTCGGTTCAGAATCTGGACCAGCCCGAAATCCCCATTCCGGCTCGCCTCCCGGATCTGCTGTTGGAGGCTCCGCTCCAGTCCCCTCAGGTGGTCCTCCACGATCTGCGCCGCGGCCCATTCCAAGTTCAGCTCGGACAGCGCCTCGTGGCAAGTGTTCTGAATGTAGGCCAGCAGTGCCGTCTGCTCGGGCCCCTGGGCCTGGCCTGCCTCGGACAACGACTTCCAGAGCGGCGCGGAGGCCCTTTCGGACAAGGCCTCCTCCGGAATACCCCTGAGGAGGGACAGGGCCTTGGACCTGAAGGTCGGATCCATGAGGCCCTTGACCAGCATCTGGTCCGCCACGGGAATGTTGAACCGGCAAACCGCCTGCGTCTCCTGTGGGCCTCGGTCCCCGGAAGCTGCCCGGGCCAGCTTCCCCAACACCAGTGCCAGGTCCAGGCCCGCACGTCCCGCGACCTCTTTGGCGTACTCCTGCCGCTCGATGGGGTCGGCCACGGCCGCGAGGTAGGGTACCACATCCTCCACGAAGGCGACCTTGCCCTCCACATCTTTTCGGGAGAGAACCCCCCGGGACTGCTCCACCAGGAAGGCGAAGAAGGGCTGGGCCCCCTCCACGAGCCCGGAGTACGCCTCGGGGCCGCCAAGGCGGATGAACTCGTCGGGATCCTTCCCGTCCGGCACGGAGATGACCCTGATGCGAAGTCCCTCGCCGAGCAGCACCTGGATGGCCCTCCTGGCCGCGGACACGCCCGCGGTATCACGGTCGAAGTTGAGGACCGCTTCCCTGGCGTATCGCCGGATGAGCCTTACCTGGCCTTCCGCTAGGGCGGTCCCCAATGTGGCGGCCACATTCGGCACGCCCGCCTGGTACACCGACAGGAAGTCCATATAACCTTCCACCAGCACCACTTGTTCCTTCTCCCGCACCGCGTTCTTGGTCCAATTCAGGCCGTAGAGCACGTCACGCTTCTGAAAGACCGGGCTCTCGGGGGAATTGAGGTACTTGGGTTCGTCATCCCCCAGCGCACGCCCGCCGAATCCCACCACGCGACCGAGCAGGTCCACGATGGGGAACAGGAGACGGTTCCTGAACCGCTCCCCCCACTCCCCCCGGCCCCGGTCGAGCACGAGGCCCGCCTCCTGGGCCTCCTCGGCCGTGAAGGCGTCTTTCCGGAGGTAGGCCAGGAGTCCGCCACCCGCCGGGGCGAACCCCAATTGGAGCGATTCTTCCGTGGCCGGCAGAATGCCGCGACGTTCCACGTAAGACTTGACGGGCGAACCTTTGGCCGCGCCCACCAACGCCCCGCGGTAATAGTCCCTGGCCGCGAGAAGGCATTTGCGCAGGCGCTCCTTGCGATCCTGGCCCTGGTCCTTCTGGCCACCGGCCGGCGAGCGCCACTCCAGGTCCACACCGGCCTTTCGGGCGAGCAACTCCAGCGCCTCCTTGAAGTCCGACGCCCTCCATCTCCTGAACGAACTGGATCATGTCGCCGCCCTTGTGGCAACCGAAACAGTAGAACAGGCCGTTGTCCTCGTCCACCGAGAACGAGGGGGTCTTCTCCTTGTGAAAGGGACACAGACCGACGCGCCGCCGACCGCGAGCCGTGAGCCGCACATAGTCCTGATAGACCGCAAGTGGACCGATGAGGTGTTTCAGCTCGTCCACGTTGTGCGCAACGCCCATGCAACCTCGCAGTCAAACGTTAATCTAGTGCCCCGAACCCGCTTGCGCAACCCGATGGTGAAGAGGGATGAGGGATCAGGCTTGAGGGGAAAGCGTCTCGCCACTTGTTTCGAACCGCTGGCACGGTGTTACGCGCCTTCCATCTAGACCCCATAGCCAATAGCCACCGGCTTCCGCGTCCCCCTCTCTCACTCCTCACTCCTCACTCTTTAAGCGAGGCGAGAGTCACACCTGCCCCGCCTCCAGCCTGGGGGGCGTCTTCGAAAGTCACCACGTGGGGGGAGTGCTTGAGCAGGGCGCGTACCGCCGTCTTGAGCCGGCCCGTTCCGATACCGTGGATGATCCGAACCTCCCCCAGGCCGGCTAAGACCGCTCGGTCCAGGAAAGGTTCCAGCACGGCCTCGGCTTCCGCCACGGTCTGCCCGATGAGGTTGATCTCCCATGAGGCGTCCGGAGCCGGGGCGCCCACCACGGACCGCCTGGCCCGGGGGGTGGCTCCCGGGGGGAGGAGGTCCACATCGGCCAACCCGACGGCCAGTGTCTTCCCGTCGCAGTCGATGACGATGCGGCCGGAACCCCCGTCCACTTCGGCCACGGTTCCCTCCACGCCAAACCCACGAACCCTGACGCGGTCGCCCTTCTCCGGGAGCGTCATGGCGGCCCGCGTCACGGGCGGGATCACTCCCAGTTCCGCGGCCACCTGCTCCGCGACCTTCTCGACGGCCTTCCGGGACACCTTCTTGACGGATTGGCGGTTCACGTCCGCCTTGAGGTGCTCCAGAAAGGCGGCCTCCCACGCGGCGGCGCGCTCGGGAAGTGTGGCCAAGAGATGGGCCCGGTCCGATTCGGCCGACCTGCGGGCCGCCTCCAGCTCCCTTCGGGCGGTTTCGAGCTCCGCCGCCTTGAGTTCGAGCCGGCCGCTCTCTCGCTCGTGAGCCGCGATCTCCCCCTCGAGCGCCTTGAGGACTTCCCTCAGGTGTTTCTCGCCATCGGGAAGCAGTGCCCGAGCCTCCTCCAGGATCGAGGCGGGCAACCCCGAGCGCTCGGCGATCTCCAGGGCCCGACTCGCCCCCACCTGCCCCATGGTGAGGCGGTAGGTGGGCCGGCCGGTGGCCTCCTCGAACTCCATGCCGGCGTTGCCCATGCCCTCCGTCACCAAGGCTCGGGCCTTCACGCCTTCGTAGTGCGTGCTGCAGAGGGTGAACCCCTGGAGCGCGTGCATGTGGAGGAGGATCGCCTCACCCAGGGCCGCGCCTTCGGCGGGGTCCGTCCCCGAGCCCACCTCGTCCAGAAGAACCAGGAAGGGCTCTTCGAGGTCTCTCAGGGCGTCGCGGATGGCACCCATCCGGGCCGAGAAGGTGGACAGGCTGTCCAGAATGGATTGGGAGTCGCCGACGGTGGCATGGAAGAAGTGGAACACCGGGAGCCTGGTACCCTCCTCGGCCGGGATGGGTATCCCCGCCTGGTGCATGGCGCAGAGCAGGCCGATGGTTTTCAGCGCCACGGACTTGCCCCCCGCATTGGGGCCGCTGATGACCAGGGTCCGGGTGCCATCCAGGGCCAGAGCCATGTCAAGCGGCACGGCGCTCCGGGCCCCCGCCTCGCCCCAGGCTTCGCGCCGCAGCCCGGAGAGGCCGGCGTCGAGCAGGGGGTGCCGGCCCGCGCGAAGGTCCATCCTCCCAGAGTCGTCCAGCAGGGGCAAAATCCCCCGGCACGCCTTCCCGATGCGCGCGCAGGCCAGGTCCAGATCCAGGAGTTCGATGGCTTCGAACGCCCCCCCAAGTTCAGGGGAGCATGCCGAGACGGAACCCGTGGCCTCCAGAAGCAGGCGCTGGATCTCCTCCCGCTCCTCCGCGTCCAGCGCCGTGAGGCGGTTGTTCAAGTCCACGACCTCCAGGGGCTCGATGAAGGCCGTGGCTCCGGTGGACGAGGTGTCGTGGAGGATGCCTTTGACGTCCGACCTCCGACTCGATTGGACCGGAAGGACGAGGCGGCCGTTGCGGACGGTGTAGGAGGCTTCCCGCAGGATGCCAGTACCGAGGGTGCTGGAAAGCGCCTCCATGCGGGCCAGCACTTGACCACGGGCCCGCTCCCTCTCCCGGCGAATGCCCCTGAGGCGGTCGCTGGCCGTGTCGGCGACTTCGCCCCGCTCGTCCAGGAGACGCTCCAAAGAGCCGGTGAGCTGATCGAGGACATGCGAACCCGAGAAGTCCTGGCTCAGGACGGGTTTGGGCGCAGACGGGTCTCGGAGCCACGCCAGGGCGCTCGACCGGACACGGAGGTTCTGCCTGAGCTGGCGGAAGGTTTCAATGGGGAACGCAAGGCCAGCGGGGAGGCTCGTGGGAGTTCGCCCATAACCTTCGAGCGAGAGACGCCCCGACAGGGATTCGCCCGCCAGGCACTCGCTCACGCGGGCGTGCCGCCGTCGAACCGTCTGTAGGTCGATCCCCGGAAGGAGGGTGCCGGCGCGCGCTTTCCCCTCGGCCGTGGTGGCGCACAGAGAAAGAAGCGCCAGGACCCGGTCCCATTCGAGGGCCCGAAGAGTCCTGACGTCCACGTGAATGCCTGTAAAGACCTTAGGCGTTAAATTTGCGTTCCTGGGCCAGGCGCTTGAGGAGTTTCTTACGAGCCGCCAAAGCCTTTTTCTTGCGCTTCACGCTGGGCTTCTCGTAGTGCTGGCGCTTTTTCAGCTCCGAGAGCACTCCCGCCTTCTCGCACTTGCGCTTGAACCGGCGGATCGCGCCGTCAATGTTTTCGCCGTCTTTGAGTACGATCGTGGGCAAACTTATCGCCTCCCCTCTTTTCAGATTGTGCGCACTCCAAGTGTCAATCCGCGCACGGTTTGTAGTTTATACCAGACTTTTCAGTTGGATGCAAGTCGCGCCTGGCGCGATGAACCCCGATTCGAGGGAGCGACTTCATGGCGCCTCTTGCGTCTCGCGTTTCGCGTCTCGCGTCAAAAATACATCCTACGTTGCAGGGGCGCCCTGGCGAAGTAGTCCTTCGCCGCCTGAATGTCCAGGGCGATCTGCGCCTGCAGTTGCTGGACGGAGGCGAACCTGGCTTCGGGCCGCAGGAACTCGGAAAAAGAGGCACCGCACTCTTTGGCCGTAAAGGTCCCTTCCGCCCGACAGGCAGTGGACCTCCACGGCAACCCGTCTTCCCTCGAAGGTGGGCCGAGTGCCCAGGTTGGCCACTCCGGGCAGCAGGAGGGGCTCCCCCACATCCACCGCGACGGTATAGACCCCGTGCGCGGGGACGAGTTCGTTCTCGATGGCGAGGTTCGCCGTGGGGAATCCCAGGGTCTTGCCGCGCCCGTCCCCGTGTTCCACCAGACCTTCGATGACATAGGGCCGTCCCAGGAGGTGGACCGCTTCCTCCATGTCCCCCGCCAGGAGAAGCCTTCGGATGCGGGAAGAGGAAACCTCCTCGCCGCCCACCTTCAGCTTGCGGAATGCCGTGGCTTCAAAGCCCAGCTCGCCCTGCAGGCGCTGCAGAAGCTCGATGCCTCCCTCCCGGCCTCTCCCAAACCGGAAATCCTCGCCGATATAGATCTCCAGTGGTCTGAGACTCGCGGCCAGGAGGCGGGCGAAAGTTTCCGCGTCCACCTCCGCGAATGACCGGTCGAAAGGCACTTCCACCAGCACCTCCAGCCCAAGGTGGGCGAGGATGCTCCGCTTCTGCGCCCTGGTCTGGATGAGGTGAGGCGCGCGTTCGGGGTGGAGAACCTTGAGGGGGTGGGGTTCGAAGGTGACCACGCAGCTCGTGCCCCCCTCCTCCCTGGCTCGCGTGATGACTTTCCTCAGGACGCGCTTGTGCCCCCGGTGGAGGCCGTCGAAATTGCCGATGGTGAGGATCACCGGCGGGCTGAGATCGGGAACGCGGGCCAGATCGGTCAGGATGATCACGAGAGCCTCATGAGGAGGATGGACAGCAGACCCGACAGGAGGCCCGCGAACAGGTCGTCGGCCATGACTCCCCAGGCACCGGGGAGGCGTTCCAGCCGGTTGATGGGCCAGGGTTTGAAAATATCAAGCACCCGAAAGAGCAAGAAGGCCAGAAGGATGCGCAGGAAGTCCGGGACCGTCATGCACAGGGCGCAGAGCATGCCCGCGACCTCGTCGATGACGACCCAAGACGGGTCCTTCAGACCGGAGGCCCGGAGGACCCGGGGGACGGCCAGGGCCGACAACAGAAGGATGGCGGCCAGCTCGGCCAGGGGAAGGATGAAGACCCATTCCGCCGGCATGAGGAACGCCGGAAGGTAAATGAAGACTCCCACCAGGGCTCCGACCGTGCCCGGCATTCTCGGGGTGAACCCCAGGCCCAGCACCGTTGACGCGGCCACCGCCCAGGCGGGCCCTCTGTCACCCTTTGGCATCGGCCCCTTTTTACCCTCAGGCAATGATTCCTCCCACAAGATCGTAGGGGTGCGCTTCGGTCACCTGGACCCTGGCGAAGGTCCCCGGGGCGGCAAACCCGTCGTTGATGAGCACCCGCCCGTCGATGTCGGGCGCCTGCGTGGCGAGCCGGCCCTGAAGGAGGTGCTCCGTCTCCTCGCAGACCCCCTCCACCAGAACCTCCAAACGCTGTCCCACGCGGGCCCTATTCTTCTCCCAGGAGATGGCCTGCTGGACCTCCAGGAGTTTCTCCTGTCGCCTCGTCTTGGTGCGCCGGTCCACGGGGTCGCCCAGGGCGTGTGCCCCCGTTCCTTCCTCGCTGGAGTAGGTGAAGGCCCCCACATGGTCCAAACGGGCTTCTTTCAAAAAGTCCAGAAGCGCTGAAAAATGCTCCCGCTTCTCGCCGGGATACCCCACGATGAAGGTGGAGCGGATCGCCAAGCCGGGTACCGCCGCCCTCGCCCTTTGAATCAGCTTGAGGAAGGCCGTCCCACTTCCGCCCCTCTTCATGGACCGGAGCAGGCCGGCGTGGGCGTGTTGGAGGGGGAGGTCCAGATAAGGTACGACCCTGGAGCAGCGCCCCATGGTCTCCAGCACGGCGTCGCTCAAGTGGTTCGGGTAGGCGTAGAGGAGGCGGATCCAGGGCACTTCGGTCTCCGCCTGGAGGCGGCGCAGGAGTTTGGGCAGGCCCTCCTTGATGCCGAGGTCGGTCCCGTAGTCGGTGGTGTCCTGCGCCACGAGCAGGACTTCCTGGACACCCGCGGCCGCGAGTTTCTGGATCTCTCGTACGATGTCCCCCGCCGGACGCGAGTGCAACCGGCCTTTGAATGTGGGGATGGGACAGAACGAGCAGGGGTTGTCGCACCCTTCGGCGATCTTCACGTAGGCCATGAACGGAGGAGTGGACAGGATCCGGGGCGACAGGCCGTCGTAGAGAGCCACATCGCCGGTCACCGGCACGGCCAGGTCGGGGCGAGCCAGGAGTTGGGCCACGGCACCGGAGGAGCTGAGCGGGATGAATCCGTCGATTTCCGGGATGGCCTTGCGCAGTTCCTCCTTGTAGCGCTGGACCAGGCAGCCCGCCACGATGAGGCGCTTCACGCGGCCGGTGCGTTTGCGCTCGGCCACCTCGAGAATGGCGTTCACCGATTCCTCCTTGGCCGCATCGATGAAGCCGCACGTATTGACGATGACCACCTCGGCGTCGGGGTCGGAGGTCACCTCGTGACCCGCCGCCCGCGCCTGGCCGAGCATCCATTCGCCGTCGACCCAGTTTTTCGGGCAACCCAGCTGCACCATCGCAACGCGCATCAGCCACTCCAGAGCCCTTGAAGCTAACACTCCAAGGGTTCCAAGCGCAACCGCGGTCTCGTCGCCTAATTCCGGGACGGACTTTCCTGGCCTTCGAATCGGGGGATGCTTTCGGGCATGCGCATCTCCGTCTCAATGACGGGGAGGGCCCATTCCCTCCCCGCCCCACGGGCAAAGCCCGTTGGGGACCCCACCCCACCCTTGGGGTTTTCTGCCATGAAGGCATTGAACTTGGAGGCGCCCCAGGGGTCCTACCAGGAGAGCGGGTCGTGCCGGTCCTTCTCCTGCCCAACAGCGCCTTTAGTCTTGAGCACCTGTGCCCATCTCGGAATCAGGGTGGCCCCTCCATGTTCGAGCTAGGCGTCCCGACCTTCCTGGTGTAAATTGGCAGTCCCTGTAGAGGTATCCCCACTCAGAGGAGGATTCATGACCGTCCGTCTTCTCGCCAAGTCAGCCCTGGCGTTAGCCATCCTGGCTGCAGTTCCATCCGTGGCCCATGGCCAAAGGCCGAGCTCCGGAGCCTCTTCCAGGCTGGTCCCGCGGGTGTCTTCCGCGGTCCAATTCGACGTTTCTCCACCCTTGCGCGAGATGCCGCGCATCCCGCCTCCGTGGAGCATCAAGGAGAGAAGCGAGGCAGAGGTTCCCAACCAGACCCTGCCCAAGGCGCAGGCCGCTCGGGCCGAGAAGCGGGCGGGAGCCGACCCGGCCCTCCAGTCATGGCCCGGCACGGGGCCGTCCATGCCGGCACCCGTCCCAGAACTGGGAAGGTCTCGGCAACCTGGCGGGCGTGCTGCCCCCGGACACGCAGGGCGATGTGGGGCTCGATCACTATGTCCAGTGGGTCAACTTGTCGCTGGCCATCTGGGACAAAACCGGAGCGCTCGTATACGGCCCCGTGGATGGGAACACGCTCTGGCAGGGGTTCGGCGGCCCGGCCGACGCCAGCAACGACGGCGACCCCGTGGTGCTGTACGATCGTCTGGCCAACCGGTGGCTCATCAGCCAGTTCGCCCTGCCCAACTACCCTTCGGGCCCGTTCTACCAGTACATCGCCATTTCCCAGAGCCCCGACCCCACCGGTCCCTGGTACCGATACGCCTTCAAGGTAAGCGACACCAAGATGAACGACTACCCCAAGCTGGGGGTCTGGCCGGACGGCTATTACATGAGTGTCAACCAGTTCAACAGTGCCGGCCGCTGGGCGGGTGCGGCCGTCTTCGCCTTCGACCGGGCCAAGATGCTCGCCGGTGATCCCTCGGCGAGGTTCATCACCTTCGACCTCTACTCGGTGGACGCGAGCTACGGGGGCCTCCTTCCCGCCCAGGTGGTGGGGCCGACGCCTCCTCCCGCGGGAGCCCCGTGCCCCTTCGCCGAGGTGGACGACGACGCCTGGGGCAGGCCCTACGACCAGCTCAGCCTGTGGGAATTCCACGCCGACTGGTCCGCCCCCTCCAGCTCCACCTTCGGCCTCTCCGGGGATCCCGACGCGGTGCTCCAGACGGCGCCCTTCGACGCCGACCTTTGCGGCTACGACTCATGCGTTCCCCAGCAAGGGGTCACCAGCGCCCTCGCCACGATCAGCGACCGCCTCATGTTCCGCCTCGACTACTGAACTTCGGCGACCACCAGACCCTCGCCACTTGTCACACCGTGGACGCGGACGGGACCGATCACGCCGGCGTCCGCTGGTACGAACTGCGGGACTCGGGCGCGGGATGGTCCATCTACCAGCAGGGCACATACGCCCCCGACACCGAGCACCGCTGGATGGGCAGCGTGGGGATGGACAGGGCGGGGGACATGGCTTTGGGTTACAGCGTGTCCGGCACCGATCTCTATCCGTCGATCCGTTATGCCGGCCGTCTTGTCGGGGACCCTCTCGGCGAGTTGTCCCAGGCCGAGCAGTCCCTCATCGAGGGCAGCGGCGCCCAAACGCACTCCTCGGGACGGTGGGGCGACTACAGCACCATGAGCCTGGACCCCGTGGACGACTGCACCTTCTGGTACACGCAGGAATACTACACGGCGGCGGGCCAAGCGGCCGGCACGGCGGGATGGCAGACCCGCGTGGGCGCATTCAAGTTCTCCAGCTGCACGCCCACCACCGGACCGCTCGTGACCGCACAGGCCGTCTCGCCCTCGGGGCCCGCTCCGCTGTCGGTGACTCTCTCCGCCTCCGCCTTCCGCGGCCAGGCTCCTTATACCTACGCGTGGGCTTTTGGCGATGGAGGTTCCGGAAGCGGCGCGTCCGTGAATCACACCTACGCGGCGATTGGTACCTACGAAGCCCGGGTCACGGCCACCGACGGCGGAGGAGCGACCTCTTCCACCTCGGTTTTTCTATCGGTCATGCCCCCTCCGCCCGTTCTCATCTCCGCGCAGAAGCTCGCGAGTCCTTTGCGCCTCAAGGTCTCTGGAAGCAACTTCCATTCCGACTTCACGCTGAAGATCAACGGGACGCCGGTCACGGCCACATACAAGAGCAACACCCTGGTGCTCGCCAAGGGCACGAATCTCAAAGTGTTGCTCCCCAAGGGTGTCGCGGTGAGCCTCACCCTCACCAACAATGACGACGGCGGGATTTCAGCGCCCCTCTCGTTCACGCGCTGAACCCAAGGGACCCGGCTAAAGCACTTCGGGGCGGGCCTTGCGGTCCGCCCCGTTTTTTTGTGATAGCTTGCGTCTCGCGTCTCGCGTCTCGCGTTTCGCGCCTTACCGCCTCCGCCTCGGCCCGCCGCCCGAGCCGCCGCTCCTGGGCGGACGGTCGTGTCCCTGATGCTCGACGGCCTTCACCCGCTCTCCCGCGCTAGAGCTCTCCCGCTCTTTTACTTCCGCGGCGGGCGGAGCCTGCAGGGTCTTCCTGTAGTGGTCGTCCAGGAGCATGGCGATGACGGCAAGCTCGTCCTCCGTCTGTCCCAGGCTGGATGCCAGGGGCACGAAGCGCTGCATCCGCTCGGTCTGGACCGAGTCCAACCCGCGAAGCTCGGCCTCCAGGATGGCCGTGAGGCGCTCGGAGACCACCGCCGAAACCTCTTCGTCGGTGGGCAGGGCCCTCTCCTGAATGTCCATGTGGTAGGCCTTGGCGATGCGCTTGAGTTCGATCTCCTCCATGCCCGCCACGAGGGAGATGGCCACGCCGCTGGCCCCCGCCCGTCCCGTCCTCCCGGACCGGTGGATGTAGGCCTCCTGGTCTTCGGGGGGCTCGTAGAGGAACACGTGGGACAGCTCGGGGATGTCGATACCCCGTGCCGCCACATCCGTGGCCACGAGGAAGCGCAGCTTGCCGGCCCTCGCCCGCGCCATGACCTTCTCGCGCGCGCCCTGGCCGATGTCCGAACTCAGCTCGTCGGCGTCGTAGCCGAAGCGCTTGAGCACCTCCGAGACGTAGTGCGTGTTCACCTTGGTGTTGCAGAAGATGATGGCGGAGAACGGATTCTCCACTTCGATGATCTTCACCAGCGCCCGGTCCTTCTTCATGGGTGGCACGGTGTAGTAAACGTGCTCCACCTCGGCCACATGCACGTGGTCCTGGCTGAGGCTGAGCATTTCGGGCTTTTTCAGAAACTCGCCGGCCAGGCGAATGACATAGGGCGGGAAGGTCGCCGAGAACATGTACCCGTTGATGCGCCTCTCGGGTATGTAGCGCTTCACGCGGCGCATGTCCGGGTAGAACCCCATGGAGAGCATGCGGTCCGCCTCGTCGAAGACCAGAATTTCCAGGCTGTGCAGGGAAAGTGTTCCCTTGAGGAGGTGGTCCAAAACGCGCCCAGGAGTACCCACCACGAGGTGGGCGCCTTTTTTCAGCGCGTCGAGCTGGGGTCCGTAGGCGGCGCCTCCATAGAGAAGCGCGGTCCGCAGTCCGGCCTCGCCGCAGAGCATCTCGGCTTCCCCGGCCACCTGCTGGGCCAGTTCGCGGGTCGGCACGAGAACGAGCGCCTGGCAGGCGTCCTTGGCGAGATCCGTCCGTTCCAGGATAGGCAGCAGGAACGCCCCGGTCTTGCCGCTCCCGGTGCGCGACTGGACCATGAGATCCCGCCTCGCGAGCATGTAGGGAATGGTCCTTGCCTGGACGGGCATTAGAGCGGGCCAGCCCGCCCGCCCCACCGCATCGCGGAGCTTTTCGGGAAGGGCCGCCAATGCCGTTTCAGGCAGGATGTTCTCCGGTTCCTTGACCGTCGCGGTCTGGGTATGGGGGGCAGATGAAGGGGGGATTTTTCGGTCTTGGGGCGGGTCTTGTGGTCGTCCGTCGTCTGGCATTCTTTCTCCTAAGGACCATATTGTAGCGCAATTAGGCGCCTCGCGCACACCGGGGTCCGCAGGCGGTCAGAATTCGATTTCCACAAGTTGCTTCCAATCTAGAATGCAGCGGCTCAGCCTTGGGTCTCGGCCTCGGCGCCCTGGACCGGCTCGCGCGGATCCTGGGGGAGGATCGCGGGGGTCCGCCGGAGCAGGATGAGGGAGAGGTCGTCGCTGGGGCGTTCCTCGCCGATGAAGGCGTCCACGGCCGAAATCAGGCGGCGCCCCGCCTCCTTGGCTCCGAGTCCTGCCAGGGAGGGTACGAGATCCAGGAGGCGCTCCTCCCCGAAGAAGTCCGCGGAGGCGTTCATGGCCTCCGTCAGACCATCCGAGTACGCCACCAGAAGGTCGCCCTCGGTCAGATCCACCTCCTGTTCAGAGAACTTCGCATCGGGCAGGACCCCCAGAAGAGGCGCCACCGGCGGGTGCCTATGGACTTCCCCCGCGGACAGGACCAGGGGCGGCATATGGCCCGCGTTCATGAACCGCACGCGCCCCGAGTCGGGCTCGGCTCGAAGAATCAGCAGGGTGGCAAAGCGGTTGGCCAAACCGTCCCGGCAGAGGACCCGGTTCACACGCCCGCCCATGTCCGCCAGCGCGCCCTCGCCCTCGGCATCGGCCGCATAGGCCCGCAGCGTGGCCTGAAGCTTGGCCATGAGCAGGGCAGCCCCCAGCCCCTTGCCCGAGACATCTCCCAGGGTCAGTCCCGCGGCGCCGTTTTGCAGGGACAGGAAGTCCACGAGGTCGCCGCCCACGTCGTTGGCGGGCCGCGTATAGAGCCATACGTCCCAGCCGGCGATGTCCGGGCTCTCGCAAGGCATGAGCGCGAGCTGAACGGCCCGGCCCACGGCGAGTTCGTCCCGGGCCAGGAGCTTGTCCTTCAGCTCCAGCATGAGGACCACCAGGAGGACGAGGTAGCCGACCTTGCTGAAGTGGAAGCTCATGCTCACATCGGCGGCATTATAGGAAAAGGACAGGTCGCCCATGAGGATGAGCCATATGGAGACGATCAGCATCAATCGCCGGACGGGGGAAAGCTTGAGGATGAGGGCCTTCATGAGCCACCAGCTCATGGCGAAGGCCCTCTTGATGCGTCCCATGCGCTGGAGCCTGGCGCGGGAGGCTTCGTCCAGATAGAAATGGTAGAGATCGTGGAGGTCCCGCCGCAGGTGGCGGCCGAAATCGCCCCGTTTCAGGTCGTCCATCACCGCGTGACCCACATCCCCCAAATCCCGCGCGGCCTGCCTTCCTGCACCTTCGCTGCGGACCTGTCTCGACTCTCTCATGATGCTCCCGCACTCCCCGCCGCCCCACGGTCTGCCGGGACGGGCCAGAGGTTTTTTCCCCGGCCGCCGAGGGCGACGCCACCCGCCGCGGCAACGAAGGGGAACATCTCCACCATATACCGCGGTTCGGGGTTCGCCAAGGTGGCCAGGAACGCCAGACGCGGCAGGAACAGGAGGGACAGCAGGACGATCCAGCGCCTGGAGGCCGGTTCGCGCCACCAGACCAGGAGTCCCGCCACCGCCAGCACCGTGTAGCCCCATACCAGCAGGTAGAAAAGCGGCAGGAGGAGGCTCTCCGCTCCCCGCCCCGGCAGCTCCGAGAGCGGCAGAAGGTACCCGTCGAAGGGATAATAGACGGAGTGTGCATCGAACCACAGGTTCCACGCCCGACACGCGGGAAGCAGGAGAAGCTGCCTCAGCGGGTGAGCGGCGGCGCGCTCCCGGGCCAACGCGGCGAACCCGGCGTCTACCTCGGGCGTCAAGGCCGGTCCCGTTTCTTCCGTTCCCTCCCCCTGCGGGAGCAGGCTGCCGCCCCTGTTGTAGGCGTCGAAGAGATCCCTCACGCGCCCGCGCTCCGCCGGCGAGTCGAAGGCCTCGGGAGGGAGGCCCGCCGGGTCCATGGGCCTCTCGTCCAGGGGCCAGATGTAGAACTCGATGTACTGGGGCCGGGTGAGCCAGGTCTTCACCCACGCCCCGTACCCCTCGGCCACGAACTCCCCCGGCGCGTTGGCCGCGGTGGGGGCGAGGGGCTGAAAGACGCCGAAGGTGACGGCGTTCCGAATGGTCCACGGCGCGAGGGCCGCCACGAAGCCCGCGGAGAGCGCCAGGCCCCGAAGGAAGGTCCAGAGGAGAGGGAGGCGCGCCGCGCGAAGGTCCCGGGAACCCCCTCCGGCTCTCAGGGTCTCCCGCGCGCCCAGCCCCACGAGCAGGAAGCCCAGTGGCGGCCGCCAGAAGCCCCGAATCGGGGCGATAGAGACAGGTGGCGCCTGCGGCGAACCCCGCGCTCGCCCACCGCCAAAGCCCGCGGTCCTGGGGCTCTGAGCGCCCACGATCCGGCGGCCACGCTCAAGGTTCCGAAGAAGAGCGTCCACGTTTCGGTGAGGGTGGTGCCGGCGTACACCGCCGTGAAGGGGCACACCGCCAGGAGAGCAAAGGCCCACAGGGCGGCGGCCCTCCTGCGTCCCTCCTCCCAGGACACGGGCGCCCAGAGCCCGCAGAGCAGCGCCGCGAGCCAGCAGGTGGCCGTGTCCACCAGGGCTTGTACCAGGTGAACGGCGGTGAGGTTGTCGTGGCCGAAAAGAGAGAAGATCCCCGCGAGCGTCAAGGGGTAGCCGGGCATGCGGATGAGGGAGGGAACGAAGGGTGCCTCACCCTCCGCGGAGTAGATGCCCCGGTCCAGAAGGTTGAGCGCGATTTGACGGTAGACGGGCCCGTCGCCCGAACAGTCCACCGCCACGCCAAGAGCCAGAGTGAGCCTCAGGCCGAGGGCTGCAAGGGTCAGAATGACGGCGATGATCGTCCATCGGCGCATGGGATGTCCTGTCGGCACCGGTCGCACGGCGCTCGGGCGCGCCGTTCCGGTGGAGTTCTCAAGGTCATGCAGAATCGTCGGGGCCTACGGGCAGATCCCGGAGGAGTTCACCACGCGGGCGCCCGCCGTGGCGTTCCCGGCGGTCCCCTCCCCTCCGTCGTTGGTCCCCGTCACCAGATACCAGAAAAATCGGCCCGTCACCCCCGTGGGGTCCTCGGTGATCGTGTTCGTGCTATTGGCGGCGCCCGTGTACCTCGTGCAGGAGTCCACCTCGCCGTCGAGCAGCTTGGGCAGGCCGGCCTTGATGCCCCGGTAGAGCGTGTAACTCGTCGCCTGGAGATTCATGGGCCAGGCCACCGTCGTCTTGCCCGTCCATGCCAGCGCCGAGGAAGAGCCCTTCCCCGAGGCGGTCTCTCCGGGCGGTGGGCAGGGATCGGTGGTGGCCGCGGCGTAGATGTTCAGAAGGCCGTTGCCCCAGGTATTGTTGGGGCCCGTCACATAGTTGCCGCCGCAGGACTCGGTGATGGAGGTGAGTTTCGTGGCCTCGGCGTTCAGAAGGGTCTCCGTGGCGTCCTGCTGTCTTCGGTAGCACGCGCGGGCCGACCACAGGAGCGCCACACCGCCTGCCACATGGGGGGCGGCCATGCTCGTTCCGCTCATGCCACGTCGTAAGCGGTGTCGCTGGCAGAGGAAGCAGGAGCGCACGCTCGACTCCGGGCGCCACGAGGTCTGGTTTGATCAGTCCCGTCCCCGTCCCCGGCCCCCTGCTGCTGAAGCCTGACATGGTGTCGCTGAGGAGGTGGTAGACCCCACCGTGTAGGCCGAGCCATACATGGCCGGGGGATCCCCGACGGACCCGCAGGAGGGCCCGGCGTTCCCCGCCGAGACCACGGTCATAATACCCGCGGCCTTCTGAGCGTTCACGGCCTCCTGGAGCGTGCTCCAGCTGCACCCCTCGGAGGTAGGGCATCCCCAGGAGTTGGTGGTCAGGTCAGGCGCGCGGCTCGGATCCGCCCCGGTTCCGGCCAGTCGATAGGGCGCCAGGAAGAACTCGAAGCACTCCAGGTAGGTTGCCGGCGTGCCCCAACCGTTGTCCATGTTCCTGCAGCCGATCCACTTGGCCTGAGGCGCCATGCCCACTTGGTTTCCAGTCCCGTCGTCCCCCAAAACGGTTCCCATGGTGTGGGTGCCATGACCGTAGTCGTCGCACGGCGCCTGGGTATTGGCACCACAGGAGGACCCGTGCGTCGTCGTGTGGATGGCGTCGTGCCAGTTGTAGTTGTGGTCCGCCACCGTGCCGTTCCACCCGCGATATTTTCCCTTGAGGGCCGCGTGCGTCCAGCGGTAGCCGGTGTCCTGGCCGCCCACCACGATGCCCTGGCCGCCGTATCCCAGGGCCCACACACTGGGCGCCCCGGTCCTGGCGATGTTCCACTCCGCCGCCTCGGGTTGGACGGGGGCACAGGGTCCCCGGGACTCCGGCGCCGGGGAGCCCCCGTCTTCAAAGGCCTCCGGGATGGGCAGCGGGTTGTGGATGACGGGGTTGCCCTCGACGCGGTCCACGTCATCTCGCTGGGCGAGGGCGAGGGCCAGCTCGCGTGTGCCACCCTGCACAAGGACGGCGTTGACGATGAAGTAGGCTCTGTAAGAGACCCCCTTGGCATCGAGCCAGGCCCGAAGGGGCCACTGGCTCGTTTCGGCAGCATCGCGAAGCGCCTGGTAGACGAACCAGCCTTTGGCTTCCTTGGTGGGGAGCTGTTCGGCCAGGGCGAGGTCGGCGCGTTCTTTCAAGACGACGAAGAAATCGGCCTTGGCTCCGCCTTCGGTATGCTCCATCACCCAAGATCGGATTTTGTCCGCTCCGGTGGCTTCTTGCGCCAGGACGATCCAGCCTGATGACAAGATGCCCAAGGTCGCCACCCATGCAAGAATTGTCGCGCTGAGCCTGGCCATCGCACCCTCCGGCGGTCTTCCGAGTAACCGCCCTGCATTCGTGAAAGTATAAAGCAGATTTTGCAAGTGCGTCCGGGCGCGGCTAGGATGGGTGCAGGAGGGGTGGCATGAGGGCACTCTTGGGGGTGACAATCTTTGCTGGCGGCCGCCGCGGGCTGCGCCGGTTCGAAGCTGGAGGGCGGACGGGCTCCAGTCACGGTGGAGATCCAGGACATCGCTAGGTCCTATCGAAGTGGAGTTGGAATCCGATCGCGCCCCGCCACGGTGGCCAATTTCCTGCGCTATGTCCGGGGAGGTTTCTACGACGGCGGGCGCTTCCACCGGACCGTCACGCCCGACAACCAGCCCGGACAGTCCGTGAAGATCGAGGTGGTCCAGGCCGGCGTGAACCCGGCTCGGGAGAAGGAGGAGTTCGCGCCCATCCCCCTGGAGCGAACGAGCGTCACTGGCCTGAGGCACGTGGACGGCGCCATCTCCATGGCCCGCGGCGAGCCCGATACGGCCACCTCGGACTTCTTCGTCTGCATCGGGGACCAGCCGGATCTGGATTTCGGAGGGAAGCGCAACCCCGACGGCCAGGGTTTCGCCGCTTTCGGGCGCGTGGTGCGGGGCATGGATGTGGTGAGGAGAATCCAGGGATCCCCCGCATCGGGCCAGACGCTCACACCGCCCGTGGAGATCCTTTCGGCACGCCTCCGGGACTAGTGCCCCGTCGACCCGCCGCCCGTGCGCTGGGCGTACTCCTTCAGGACCCGCTCGATGAGCGCGTCCTTCTCGGACCAGATATCGCGAACCCAGGCCTGGAAACGCTCCCGGAGGGCCGCGTCCTCCAGGTAATCACACCCCCGGGCAAACTCTTCCGGGATGGAGAGTTCACGGACCCTCACCACGACGCGCCGGATGCGGCCCGTGAAGAGGTCCCAAAATCGCGCGGGGCGCTCGGGGTAGATCACCGTCACATCCAGGAGGGATCGTAGCTTCCCCCCCATGGCCTCCAGGACGAATGCGACCCCGCCGGCCTTGGGGCGAAGCAGGTGCCGGTAGGGCGAGTCTTGGCTATCGTGCTTCTCGGGAGTGAATCGCGTGCCTTCCAGAAAATTAAGCACCGTCACGGGGGAGGATTGAAATTTCTCGCAGGCCTTGCGCGTGGTCTCGAGGTCGGAACCCCTCTTCTCGGGGTGGTCCCGGAGATACTGGCTGGAATGGCGCCGCATGAAAGGGAAATCCAGGGCCCACCACGCACCTCCGAGGACGGGCACCCAGGCCAGTTCCCGCTTGAGGAAGAATTTCGGGAAGGGTATGCGCCGGTTGAAGACCTTCTGGAGGACCACGATGTCCACCGCGGACTGGTGGTTGCAGCTCACCAGGTAGCTGGCCTTGCGCAAGACGCCCTCGACCCCCTGCACGTCCCAATGGATGCGCTGGGTGAGGCTCAGGCCCCAGTTGTTTCCCGCGGTCCAGGCCTCGGCGATGCGCGTCATGAGGCGCGTGCAGCCCGCACGCCAGGGGCGGACCGGCACCAGAATTTTGGCGGGCATGACGAGGTAGAGGAGGGTACCCCAAAACATCGTGTTCAAAGCGAAGAGGAAGAAGGCCAAGGGCCCCAGGATGAACGGCGGAAGGAAGGAAAGCATACTATTCTCCATGCCGCTTTCCAAACCCGGTGGAAAGCGGGCATTGATTCTACCAGTTCCTCATACTCTCCGCAACGAACCGACCCGGAGTGCCGAGCGGAATGGTTCCCCTCAGCGCGTGAAGGAAAAGGCTGCCGAGGCCGTGCCATCAAGGTTGGTGACGGTTATCTGCACTGGAACGGCCCGGGGGACCATGGTCTTCAGTCCGGAACCCTGGGCCATCACCTTGGAGCCGTTCTTGAACTGGGTGTTTGGAACGGTGGATCCGCCGATGGCGATGCGGCATCCTGATTGGAACCCGGTCCCGGACACAGCCAGCCGGAGCGGCGGAGTGACGGCCTTCACCGCGGTGATGACGACCGAGCGCCCCACGGTAATTGACTGCGTTTCCATGTCACTCGCGCCAGAACCATCCACCACGGTGAGGGTGATGCTGTAGGTCCCCGAGGGGAAAGTTCGTGTGACCGTCTGGCCCTCCGCCGGCTGGCCGCCGAGATTCCATGTGAACGTGTAGGGCGGAATGCCGTCGCCTTTGCCCGTGAAGGTGACCGGCGTGGCATCCGTGGGCTGAGCGGGCGCGTAAGTGAAATCCGCCGTGACGGGAGAGGGCGGCGGGACCTCCTCCGCCGAGAGGCAACCGGAGGCCTTGCAGCTCTTCAGCGTGGCCAGGTAGGCGGATGCCGCCTGCAGAAAATTCTGGCTGGCCGCCGAAGCCTGGTTTTCCATTTCGTCCGGATCCGGAGCAAGGATATAAAGTTCCTTCTCCCCCGTGTTGTACTCCACGTATTTGTAGGTGGAGGCGCGATACCCGTCGTGGCCGGGATAGTCCGGGATCATCGCCAAGTCCGCGGGATCGGGCGGCTCCGACTGCCGGTCATGGAGGACGGGGCTCCGAGGCGAAACCGCACCCGGAATCTGCTCGATGAGGAACGCCTGCCTCCAGGTGGGAGGATTCTGACCCCTCAGCAGAGGCACCAGCGACCTCCCGTCGGGAGGCTCGGCCAACGTTGCGCCCGCCAGTTCGGCGATGGTGGGGGCGAGGTCAACGTTGCCGGCGAAGGGGTCGACCTGAATGGCCGCTGGCACGCCGGGGCCCCGGACGATCAGGGGAACCCGGATGTCCGTCTCGTAGGGCGTGTACTTTCCCGCCAGGAATCGGTGCTGGCCCATGTGGTAGCCGTTGTCGGAGGTGAAAAAGATGTAGGTGTCGGCAAGCATGCCGTCGGCCTGGAGCTCGTTCACCAAGGCGCCCACCATGTCGTCCACCGCCTGCAGGGACTGGAGCCTCAGTCGATATTGGTCGTCGATGGACTGGATGTCGGCGCTCGTCAGGAGGGGAAGGCTCTGGACGTAGGCCGGCTTGTCGCTCACGTCCGCTTCGTTGAAAGAGGGCGTCCTCGGGGCTTGGGCGTGGGGGAAAAGGTGCGCATGACGGGGCGCTGGGGTACTGGGCACGTGGGGCGCAAAAGTCGTCAGGTGCATGAAGAACGGTTGCCGAGTGGCCTGCCCGGCCGCTCTTCGGATGAAGTCCACAGCCGTGGCCGACATGACGTCGGTGAGGTAATCGGAGGGCTGGTTTCCATAGGAGACGACGGTCCCGTCGGCATTCATCTGGTAGTTGAACTCGCCGTAGGGGTCGCCGCCCACGGGGCTGTTCCACCCGTGCCAACCCGGCGGGATGTAGGTCTGGCTTGCGGTGGCGGGATATCCGTTCAGGTACTTACCGAAGAGGAAGGTCTTGTAGCCTGCCTCCTGGAGGGCGGTAGCCAGCGTCGAATGTTCCAGGTTGTCGGCGTAGGCTTTTTGAAATCCGCCGTCGGGCGGAAGGTTGGTCCAGATCGTGTGGTTGTGCGGATACTGGCCTCGCAAGATGCCCGTCCGCGAGGGACAGCACAACGAGAGGGGCACGAAGAAATTTTTGAAGGTGGCCCCCTGGTCCGCCAGCAAAGCCTTCACGTTCGGCATGAAGTCCAGGGACTTGAGTTCGAGGTCCTGGTCGTCCGTGAGAATCAGAATGATATTGGGTTGGGTTCCTTGCCGAACTTCCGAAACACCGCAGGGATCACTCTGGGCAAGGACTCCCGGCGAGAGAACCACGAGCAGACTCGCCACGATCCACATGCTTGCCACAACGCTGAACGATAGCTTGTTCAACATCTTCACCCCCCAACAGCTTTGGGGAGAGCAAATAGCTTGCCAGTCTGGTCATCGGTATCGTTAAGGGAAGAATTTCCTCACCAGAGTGCGGGATCGCACGAATCTCCATGGGAATGTTGCAGCTATGAAGCGATTGCCAGGCGGGAGTTAAGACTTTTCCCCCAGACTGACTCCCTTTGAACGTGATGTCCCAGCCTTTCTCTCCTGTCTCGAGAGACCAGATCGCGCCTTTTTGGCAGACGGCATGAAGCGGCCTGCCATTTTGGCCTTGTTCGGCGCCTCTCCTGACCTGTGACCCCCGCGTGACGCCACTGCGCCGCAAGGACTGCTTGGCACCGGTATTGCTTCCCAACATCGCGGAGTGGATTTGGTTCGGGGGTCTGACTCACCCCCGCCCCGGAAGGTCCGGAGCACCCAACCCAGAGCCACCTCCAAACCTCCGAGGGCCTGCCTCCTCCCGGCAGGCCCTTACCCTTTTACGGAAATGCCAATCCGCCGTTCGCCATCGTGACCGGGAGCCCGGGGAACAAGGGGATTGCCGAACGGGGTCACCGGGAGAGCGCCGGCGACGAACCACAGCCTCTGGCGCGTGGCGAGACGCAAGACGCCAAGAGTGAGTCGCTAAGGACTCCTCGCTGCCCTCTTCGCTCCCTTCGCAAAATCCCAAACCCGAAAAAGTCCTTCCCACTCCTCACGCCACTCCCTCACCGGCTGCTTGCTCCTCAACCGGCTTGGGGACGACGACGCCACGGACGGTCCAGGCATGCCCGACGGTGAGGGTGAGGCCGCCGCGGTCGTTTTCGATCTTGCCCTCGACCACGAGGGGCCGGCCCGAGGTGATGAGAGAACCGAAGCGCGCGTAGGCCTTTGGGAAGAAGACCAGTTCGGTAAGACCCGTCGGGTCTTCGAGGGTGACGAAGGCCATGGCCTCCTTGGTTTTTTTCGTGGGGATGCGCTTGTAGGTGATGACCTGGCCCCACGCGTGCGCCGGATCTTTTCCCTTCCCACCCACCATCCCGCCGGCCCTCGCCGGCAGATCACCCGCGTGCGTGTAGCCGTTGCCCGCCGCCCAGTCCAGCATGGGCGTGAGGGGGTGGGCGGTCGTCGCGTAGCCGAGGGCGCGGACCTCGCCGGTGAGGAGCTTCGGCGAGGGAGAGCGGCGTGGAGAAGCGGATCCGCGAGTCCAGAGCCCAGAGCCCAGAAAGAGAGCCACAGGTCCACGGGTCCAGGGCCCGAGGATGATCTCGCCTCCGAATTACGCTTGCTTTCTCGTGGGCTTTCCACTTCCCTCTCCTGGACTCACCTGGCTCACTGGCTCGCGTCGTACCTGTCCCTCCGAAGGGCTGCCAGCAACGAACCGCGACTCGCTCCCGAACGAATCGCACGCTCCCGCACGAACCAGCATCTCCACCTCCGCGGGCCGGAGGCGCTTTCGCAGGCGCGAGCACAGGTCGGCGAAGGACCGGTAGGGCCCCTCGCCGCGCTCCTCGTAGACGGCGTCCAGGGCGCCTGGGCGCAGGCCGCGCAGGGTGAAGAACCCGCAGCGCAGGAGGCTCCCCTTCCCGGCGAAGTCGTCCTCGGAGGCGTTCACGTCGGGCGGGAGGATCGTCATCCCCCAGCGCCGCGCCTCCTCCACGTAGGCCGCCGTGCCGTAGAACCCGCCCTGGTTGTTCACGAGGGCCGCGAAGAACTCGGCGGGGTGGTGCGCCTTGAGGTAGGCCACCTGGTAGGAGAGCTGGGCGAAGGAGGCGCTGTGCGCCTTGCAGAAGGCGTAGCCCGCGAAGGAGCGGATCTGCACCCAGAGTTCGGCGAGCACGCCCTCGCCGATGCCCCGCTCGCGGCCCTTGTCGAAGAAGGAGCCCGTGAGCGACTCCATCTCGGCGTGGCTGCGGTACTTGCCGCTCATGGCGCGGCGCAGGAGGTCCGCCTCGCCCAGCGTGAGCCCCACGAACTCGTGGGCCACGCGGATCACGTCCTCCTGGTAGACCATGACGCCGAAGGTCTCCCGCAGGATGGGCTCCAGGCCCGGCGCCGCGTACTTCGCGGGCTCCTCGCCCAGGCGCCGCGAGATGTACGCCTCCATCATGCCCGACTCGCTCACGCCCGGGCGGATGATGGAGGAGACCGCCGTGAGGTCGCGGAAGGTGCGCGTCCGCAGGCGCTGGAGGAGGAGGCGCATACCCGGCGACTCGATGTAGAAGCAGCCCATGCTTCGGCCCTCGCGAGATGACGGCGTTGGTCCGTGCGTCGGCATAGGTTCTCTCGGGGGGGAAGACCGGAGGCTCGGCGCCCGTGTGGTCCTTGATCGAGGCCACCGCGTCCACGAGGACGCCGAGGGACCGGTTGCCCAGCAGGTCGATCTTCACGAGGCCCAGCTCCTCCACGTCATACATGTCGCACTGCGTGATGGCCACGCCCTTGGCGGCGCGCTCGAGGGACAGCCTCCGGGTCAGCGGGATGGGCGAGACCACCACGCCGCCGCAGTGCACGGAGAGGTGGCGCGGAAAGCCGTCGATCCATCGCGCCATGTCGAGCAGGTCCTGCCAGGGGCGGTCTTTCAATGGCGCCTTGCGCGCCTCGGGGCGCGAGGCGAGGGCCTCGGCGAAGTGCTCGAAGGAGGTGTGGGGCAGGGCCCGCGCGATGACGCCGATCTCCTCTTCGGGGACGCCCATGGCCTTGCCCACCTCACGGAACCCCGAGCGCACCGAGAAGGTGTTGTGCGTGGCGATCATGCAGACGTTGTCGTCGCCGTAGGTGTCGTAGACGTGGCGGATGACGTGGTCCCGCTCGCGCCACGAGAAGTCCAGGTCGATGTCGGGCGGGTTGCGGCGGCCCGGGTTGAGGAATCGCTCGAAGTAGAGGCCCTCGGCCACCGGGTCCACGTGGGTCATGAAGAGGCAGTAGGACACGAGGCTGGAGGCGCCCGAGCCCCGTCCGATGTTGGGGATACCCTGGTCCCGCGCGAAGCGCGCGATGTCCTCCACCACGAGGAAGTACCCCGCGAAGCCCAGGCGCACGATGACCTCCAGCTCCCGCTCCAGGCGTTCGATGTAGGCCATGGAAACATTGCGAACGCGCCGGGCCAGCCCCGCGTAGGAGAGCGCCCGGAGTTTGCCCGCCTCCGTCTCTCCGCGCCCCACCGGCGCGCGGGGCAGGAGCCAGTCGCCCAGGGGCAGGGTGATGTCGCACGAGGCCGCCAGTTCGCCTGCCGCGTCCAAGGCCCGCGGGTCCCGCGGGAATCGCCGGCCCGCCTCCTCGGAACCGAAGAGGTAATCCGTGGGCGCGGCCTCGGGACCCAGGTGTTTGGCCGCGCGCAGGACGCGGTGTACGGCGTAGCCCGAGGGCTCCGCGAAGTACGCCGGCGGTGCCGCGAGGAGGGGCAACCTCAGCCAGTCCGCGGCGGCGCGCGCGTCGCCATCGGCCTTGGGCTCGCCCGAGAGGCGCGCGAAGAGGCGGCCTTGCCCCATTCCCCCAAGGACCACGGCGCCCGCTTTCTTGAGCGCATAGAGCAGCGTCGTGTCCGAAGCCACCAGCGCCACGTGCCCGCCTTCCGTGGCCGCCGTCGCTTCTGCCACTCGGTCAAATCGGTCCGGCTCCAGGTTCCGGCGGGTGATCAAGTTGCAAAGACGGGCGTAACCTTCGTTGGTCTTCGCAAAAACAAAAAGGGGAGCGGGAAGCGGGAAGCGGGAAGCCGACCCAACCGAACCACCGATGCTCTTTCTCCTCCCTGCTCCCTGCTCCCTGCTCCCGTCCCCGGTAATCTCCGCACCCAGAACCGGTTTGAGCCCAACGCGCTTTGCAGCTTTGAAGAACCGCACCGCGGCGTAGAGGCCGTTCCGGTCACAGAGCCCCGCCGCGGGGTAGCCCCGCTCGGCGCAGGCGCGCACGAGCTGTTCCGCGGACATGGCTCCGGAGTAGAACGTGAAGGCGGTCCGGTTGAGCAAGGGAACGAAGGCCATGCAGAACCCCTCGGACAGGCCGGACAGGCGTGACTATCCTGTCCGATACCTAATATAGTCATGATTGACTATTATTTCAAGGGGCTACACAGTCACACCAGAGGGGGCACATCTATCGGAAACACGCCTTGTCCGTGGCGCTCAGCCCGGCGGGCCCGCCGTTGCGGGTGCGGCAACCGCGCTGACCCCAGGCCACCGTGCCAGGACCACGGCGAAGGCCGCGAGCACGAGCAGGCCGGCCAGAAGCCCGTTGGTGAGACCGCTGTCGGCCGCGACGGGGAAAACGTGAGACAAGCAAAAGGACGGCAGGTTCACCATGGTGTGGGCCAACAGGGCGGCCAGGAGACTCCCTCCGGCACCGAGAGTGATCCAAGTAAAGAGTACGGAAAATGCGGCCACGCAGACGCCGAAGAGAAGCATGCTGCTCCCCTTCTGGGCCGCACCCTCCAGCCAAAAAAGAGGCAGGTGCCAGACGAACCACGCCGCCGCCACCCACAGGCTCGCGCGGAGGCGCCCCTGTTTGGCGAGCAGTTCCGGAAGGAGGTACCCGCGCCAGCCCAGCTCCTCTCCCAGCGGCCCGCCGAGCAGAAGCACCACGACGAACAGCAGGGGCACCCACGCCGCCTTGTCCAGATTCTGCGGAGCGGGCAAGGCCTGCCCGAAGAGCACCCCAAGGGCCAGGACCAGGACGAAGAGGAGGGGCGGGGCCAGAAGCGCCGCGGCGTACCACCGCCCCGCAAGCGCCATCGTAGGGTGGATTTCAAGAGGGCGCGCGCGCCTCCCCTGTTTCTCGCTGCCATGACCAGCCCGGCCAGGCTCGGCCCGAAACTGCCCAGAAAGTTCGTGGGGAAATGGAATGGCAACCACCCCTGCGCCGAGGCCATCATGAGCCCCCATAGCGACCATGAGTAGCCGCAGGCCAGCACCATGAACATCAGCCAGCGCCGGTTTGCGAGCATGGCGTCCCTCCCCCAATTCTCTGGAGAGGGTTACGGAAACCGGCCCGGTGAAGTTCGCACCCGGCGCAGGGTGGCCTGCCGGGGTTTTTAGGCCGTCTTCAAGCTCGCGATGTCGATGACGAAGCGGTAGCGCACGTCGCCCTTGAGCATGCGCTCGTAAGCCTCGTTGACCTTCTGGACGGGGATGATCTCGACCTCCGAGACGATCTTGTGCTTCCCGCAGTAGTCGAGCATCTCCTGGGTCTGCGCAATGCCGCCGATGAGCGAGCCGGCCAGCCGCTTGTTCCCGAAGATGAGGCCGAAGGCCGATAGGGGTGTGGGCTCCGGGGGTGCACCCACGAGGACCATGGTGCCGTGCGGCTTGATCATGCCGAGGTACTTGTTGTAGTCGTGGGGAGCCGAAACGCTGTCGATGATGAGGTTGAAATAGCCCGCGAGCTTTTCGAAGGTGGCCTCGTCGGAGGTGAGCGCGAAGGCGTGGGCGCCGAGCTTGCGCGCGTCGGCCTCCTTGGCCCTGGAGGTGCTGAGCATGGTCACTTCGGCGCCCATGGAGGCGGCCAGCTTCACGGCCATGTGGCCCAAGCCGCCCAACCCCACCACGCCCACCTTGTCTCCCGCCTTGCAGTTCCACTGGCGCAGGGGCGAGTAGGTGGTGATGCCCGCGCACAGCAGCGGCGCCGCGCCGGCGGGATCCAGATTTTCCGGGACCTTCAGTACGAAGCGCTCGTCCACGACGACCTGCGTGGAGTAGCCGCCGTAGGTGGGGGTCTTGCCTGTCCATCTCGGTGCCGTTGTAGGTATATGCGGCGCCCTTCTGGCAGAACTGCTCCGTGTCCTGTTTGCATGGTTCGCACTCGCGGCACGAGTCCACCATGCAGCCCACGCCGGCCAGGTCACCGGGCTTGAACTTCGTCACGTGGGCGCCGACCGCCTTAACGCGGCCCACGATCTCGTGGCCCGGGACCATGGGGAAGATGGACCCGCCCCACTCGTCGCGGACCTGGTGGAGGTCCGAGTGGCAGATGCCGCAGTAGAGGATGTCCATGTGCACGTCGTGCGGGCCGGGGTCGCGTCGTTCGATGGTATGGGGTCCCAGTGGGGACTTGGCGGAAGCGGCAGCGTAGGCAGGGATTTTATGCATGGTAGGTCTCCTGTTCTTCATGCGGGCCTCGGGTCCGGCGCGGACTCCCTTAAAGCCAACTCGCCCCCGGAGGTCTAAGGAGCTTCCGGAAGGCGTATTTTCGAGAACAAGGATAGCAGACTTTCTCTTCCTGAGAACCTCGCGCCTCGACCGATTTTCAACCGAACAGACTGCGTTGGAACACTGTGTCGCTCACGTCCTCGAGCTCGGGGTAGGTCTCGATGAGCTGGGCGGGGACGGGCTGGGGCTGGCCCGTGAGCGCGTGCTGGACCTGGAAGGCGTTGGCCACGGCCTTGCCGCGGAAGTGGTTGTTGAAGATGGCCACCACCGTGTCGGCGACGGTCGAAGCCTCCTGCAGGGACTGCACCCACGGCGCCAGCTCGCGGGGATTGTAGAGGTAGTTGTAGCGCTCGTCCCGCCCCGCCCCCTCGGCGAACCAGGCGGCGGCGTTGCGGCCGTGGAACCGGAAATAGGCCAGGGGCGCCGTGACGGCGCTCGTGGGGCCCAGGCACCGGGCCAGCTCGGGCTGGTCGATGTTGCAGAAAGCGGCCCCCCGCTCGCGCAGGAGGGCGAGGACCTCCTTGCTGGCCCAGGAGGCATGGCGCACCTCCACCGCGAGCGGGTAGGCCGAGAACCGCGAGAGCACCTCTTGCGAGGGCCTTGCGGTTCTCTGGGGTGTTTTTGAAGGACCACGGCCACTGCACCAGGACCGCCGACAGCTTGCCGAAACGCGCCATGGGCTCCAGGGCCTTGTGGAAGGCCCGCTCGTCCACGAGGGAGGCCTTGCGGGTGTGGGTGAAGCCCTGGAAGAGTTTCACGGCGAACCGGAATCGGGGAAAGTCCCCCACCTGCCGGACCCAGTCCCCCGTGCGGATGGGGTCCGGAATCCGGTAGAAGGTGCTGTCCACCTCCAGCGCGTCGAAATACCGCGCCAGGTAGGGCAGGGCCTGGAAGCTCCGGCCCGCCTTGGGCGGGTACACGATGCCGCGCCAGTCCGGGTAGTCCCAGCCGGCGGGGCCGATGCGGAGCGGGCGGGATGCAATGGCGCGAGGGAGGTTGGGATCACGCATCCTGCCTCTCCTCGGCGAGAGCCGGACGAGCCAGCGAGCCAGAGAGCCGGGGAAAGATGGCATGAGCCGAGAAGCCAGAGGACAGCGTCGGTTGCCCGCTTTACTCTGCGTCCGCGCTTCAGAACGTCGCGGCGGCGCACCGTGGCGTGCGTTGCTGTGTCGCTCCTCGCAGCACTGGGACCTCGTCGGGCACCGGAGCCACTCTGATGACGCCATTTCTCCGGAGCTTGGATCATCGTGATGAGCTGGGCAGAGATGTGGTCGTACACGTCGATCGAGTTGCGTCGCCTGCTCTTCGGTCAGGTAGCCACACCGTCGTCGCGATCTCGATCCAGACCTGTGTTTCTGATGCCTCGCTACGGCCTGAATCGGTAAGCTTTGGAATGAAGGCCGCCTGGTAGACGCCTGCGCCGCCACGCCTCCGCCAAGTTCGCACAGACAGAACGAGACGAGCGGCGGATTTGGTCCGTCAGAGAGAACCGTTCCTCCGCAGGGAATGTCTTCGGTGCAGTTCGAAAATTTTCATGCAGGCTTCCATGGCCTTCTCGATAGACCCGTAAGTTCCTTGTAGCTGTTTAGCGCCATCGGCTTCCTCTCCCTTGCTTCGTGGCTCTCCTGGCTCTCGTGACCTCGCCGACTCTCTGGCTCTATCTTTCCCTCACCCACACGATCTTGTACGCGAACCTCACTTCGCTGGGGTCCACGACGACGGGGGGATAGAGCGGGTTCACGGACTCGAGGACGACCATGCCGCCGGACTCCCGGTAGCGCTTCACGTACTTGTCCCCGCTCATGAGGCCGATGACGGCGTAGTCTCCGCTCACGGGACGCTTGCGCGTGTCCACCATGACCACCTGGCCGTCTTCGTACTTGGGAACCATGCTGTCCCCCGCCACCTCCACGCCGAACCCGTTCGGGTCGGTGAACTGGGGCGGGCGCGGTAGGAAGTACATGCCGCCGCCCGCCGGGTAGCCCTGGTCCGTGAACTCCACGCCGGGGCCGGCCGATGCGAAGGCCACCACGGGGACCTCGGCGCTTGCGAACCCCTCCTGCGTGAGGGCGGAGAGGGGCACCTCGAGGGCCTCGGCGATGGCCTCGATGGACCTGAGGGAGGGCGTCGTGCGCCCCTTCTCGATGCGCGCGTAGTTGGGAGGGCTCCACTCCAGGCGCCGCGCCACCTCCGCCTGGCTCAACCCGAGGGATTTTCGAACCCGCTCGATGCGCTCTCCGTAGTCCATGACTACTCCTCCGTGACAACAATATAGTCATGTATGACCATTTTGTCAAGGGGGAAGGAGGGTCGGCGGGGTTGAGAGTTGAGAGATGAAAGATGAGGAATGAAGGGCGAGGGCTCAATGCGGAAAATGGGGCGCAAGCCGGACATGCCGAGAGGGTTGCCGCGCACTCCCGGCCGCCCCGGGCATCCCCCGCCCGCTCCATGCTCCCTGCTCCCTGCTCCCCGCTCCCCAGCTCCCGGCTCTTAATCCTTGCGGACTGCGGGAAAATCCTGTAAGATGAAGCCTTTGCCCGTGGGAGGAACGGCCTGATGAACGTGCTCAAGACTATGCGCAACATGGGATCTCTAAAAATCCTGCTCTGGATCATCGTCATCTCCTTCGTCGCCGCCATGTTCACCGTCTGGGGCACGGGGGGGAGCACGGGCAAGGGCGGCCGGACCTGGCTGGGAGAGGAATACGCGGTGAAGGTGGAGGGGCGCACCCTGCCGCCCGCCGTCTTCCGCCTGCAGTACCGCTTCTATGTGGAGCGCATCCGCCAGATGCTGGGCGATAACTTCCGCGAGGACTTCGTCCGTGGGGCCTCCAAGACGGTGGCCGAGGGCATGGTCCGGCAGCTCATCCTGGCGGACATGGCCGAGGCGTACCACCTCACCGTGAGCGATGAGGAGCTGGCGGCGGACATCCAGCGCATGTACAATTTCAGGGATCCCAAGACCGAGTATCCCGCCATGATCTCCCGCATGGGCGTCACGGCCGAGGAATTCCAGAGCCTCCTTCGCTACGAACTGCTGAACCAGAAGCTCAGCGACCTTCTGTCCGCCTCGGTATATCTTTCCGACGCGGAGATCGAGAAGCGCTACAAAGAGCAGAACGAGGGTGTCAAGGCCATGGTGGCCGCGGTGCCGCCCACTTCATTCCTCGCCAAGGTCACCCCTGCCAGCGAGGCTGAAATCCGAGCCCGGTTCGATCGGGACCAGGCGAAGTTCAGCATCCCGGAAAAACGCGCCATCAGCTACATCTTCGCCTCGCCCTCCCAGATCAAGAACGCCATGAAGATCGACGACGCCCAGGTGAAGGCCTACTACGACTCACACCTGTCCGAGTTTTCCATCCCGGCCACCCAGCGCCGCGCAAGCCACATTCTGATCAAGGTGGACGAGAACGCCCCCGCCAAAGATGTGGAAGCCGCCCGCAAGAAGATCGAAGAGATCTACGCCAAGGCCAAGGCCGGCGCGGACTTCGCCACGCTCGCGCGCGAAAACAGCCAGGACTCCTCCGCATCCTCGGGCGGAGACCTGGGCTGGTTCGACAGGACCCGCATGGTGAAACCCTTCGCCGATGCGGTTTTTGACGAGTGCAAGGCGGTGGGCGACATCGTGGGTCCCGTCCGGAGCCAATTCGGCTTCCACGTGGTGAAGCTCACGGGCCTCGGCGGGGCGACCAAGCCCTTCGATGAGGTGAAGGCCCAGGTCCGCCAGACCCTCATGTACAAGGATCCGGCCATGGCGGACAAGGCCAAGGCCGCCTACGACGAAGCCGAGAAGGCCATCCGGGGCGCCTCGGACGAAGCCTCCCTCAAGGCCGCCGCCGCCAAGTTCGATCTCAAGGTGGTGGACGTGACCAATCCCTTCGCCAAAGGTGAACCCATCAGCAACTTCGGCGCCGATCCCGCCATTCAGGATCAGATCTTCAAGGCCCCCCAGGGCGCCTGGTCCGAAGCGATCAAGGCCCGCGATGGCATCTTCCGCTTCAAGGTCACCTCCATCGTGGCAACCCATCCGGCCAAACTGGACGAAGTGAAGGCGAAGATCGCCCAGGAGATCCGCGACGAACGGGCCTCCGACCTCGCCCGTGCGGCGGCCCAGACGCTCGTTTCCGCCGCCAAAGATTCCGCCTCCCTGGAGGCCGCGGCCAAGAAGGACGGCTACGCCGTCCAGCAATCTGGGCTCCTCAAAGCTTCCGACCCGATCCCCGGCGCAGCCAAAGCCCCCGAGGTGAACAAGGCCCTCATGGCTGCCAAGGTGGGTTCGGCGGTCGGACCTCTCAAAGCCGGGAACGTCTGGGTCGTGGCCGTGGTCACCGAGCACAGCACGGTGGACCCCAAGAAATTCGCCGAGGACAAGGACTCCTTCGCCCGGAGCCAGCGCGACCAGTCCGCCCAGGAGGTCATGGACGACTACGTGAAGCGCCGGCGTGCGATCCTCGACAAGGAAAAGAAGGTCCTCTTCAATCAGCAGCTGCTTGACCAGATGGAACCCGCCGGCGGCCGCCAGGCGGGTTGAGCGGGGTGGAATTTTGACCTCACGCTGGATTCTGGGCCCGATCCTCGCCCTATTCTGGCTGGGCTCACAAGCCCAAGTGGCCACGCCCACCGGGGGAATCCGCCTCGATCTTTCCGCCGACTGGGAGCCGGTCCTGTGCGGGGACCGGCTCTATGTTTTTTCCACCGAGGGGCGCAACCAGATTCTATCCCCCGGCGATGACGCCCCCCAGTGCGACCCGGTGCACTTCACCCCTCAGGTACAGCCCGTCTGTTCGGCCGATGGGACGCTCGTGCTGGACACGGAAGGCAACCTCTGGCAGCTGGGGGAAAGCCTGCCTAAACCCCTCCTCTCGGGCCTCTCGGGGGCCTTGAACCTGTGGGTCGAGGCGGGGCGCCCAGTCATCCTTTTCAAGGACCGGATCGAGCGCCGGGACGGGCAGCGCATCGCCCTTCCCTTCCAAGCCTCCGGCGGCCAGCCGCTGTCGGATGGGGGCTATTGGGTCTGGAGTCCCGCGAGGGCAGTCCGGATCACCGCGGCCGGTTCACTTCTCTGGAGTTGGTCCCCTCCCTCGGGCACTCCGGGACCGGCCGTCTTGGCGGAGGGTCACCTCTTTTCAGGCACTTCCAGCGGATCCTTGTGGGCGCTGAGAGATCGAGACGGGAAAGTGGACTACCGCTACCGCGGAGGAGGAAGCGTGACCAGTCCACCGGTCTCCGCCGGCGACCTCATCGTATTTGCCTCCACCGACCACATGGTCAGAGCCGTGCGCGCGAAGGACGGGCAGCTCGCCTGGCAGTTTCGCGCCTCTGGGCGGCCCAGCTTCGGTCCCTACCCCGTGGCTGCGGGTCTGCTCCTGGCAGAGGCGGGAGGACGCCGCTTGCTCATCTTGGATCCTGCGACGGGCAAGGTGGTCTGGACTTGGGCTCTGCCTTCGGGAGCCCTGCTCAACGCGCCGGCGGTTCTCCCCAGACAAGCGGCCCTCCTGGCCTGGGACGAGGCCGCCACCCCACTCCTCTTCACGGTGACGCTTCCGGCTTCCGCTCCCGCCAAGCTGTCCCCGGGAAAATCTCCCGCGACCAAGGATGGGCGAAAATGATTCCGGACGCCGCCAAGCCATCTCCCATCTGGGTCACCGTGGACGCGGACGCCTCGCTCGCGGAGGTCTCGTCGTTCCTGACCGAGGCTTCGCCCTACGGCGTGATCCTGTTCTCGCGCCACTTGAGGGAAGCGGCACAGGTCCGGGAGTTGAACGCCTGCATTCACGAGGCCGTTCCCGGCTGGGTGCCGCGCATCGCGGTGGATCAGGAGGGCGGCCGCGTGAACCGTCTCTCGGCCCTGGGCATGAGCTTCCCCTCCGCCGCCGAAATGGCGGGCGATTCGGTCCGGGTCGAAGCGTTGGCCTTTGAGATGGGCGGCCACCTCCGCGATCTGGGATTTGACGTAGATTTCGCCCCCGTGGCGGACCTCGGGCCTGCCCATCCGGGAACGGGGTTGGAAGGGCGCGTGTACTCGGACGACCCGGAAATCGTCACCGCCTGCTGCGATGCCTTTCTTCGGGGCCTCACCCGAGCGGATGTGGCCGGTTGCCTCAAGCACTTCCCGGGGCTGGGAGGCTCCCGGGTGGACAGCCACCAGAGCCTGCCGGCCATGGACGGGACTCGGGAGGAGCGCCGCCCCCATTGGGCTCCCTACGCCTCCCTGAAGGACCGGGCCCCTTACGCCATGATCGCCCACGGGGCTTACGAGGGCCTTTGGGCCACCGGTACACCCTCCAGCCTGGAGCCGGCGGCCTACGGCCTCCTGAGGGAGGTGGGGTTTTCGGGGCTGAGCGTGACCGACGACTTGAGCATGGGCGCGGTGGGCCATCTCTCGGACCTGGCGAGCCTCGCCGAGCGGAGCCTGGCGGCCGGTGCGTCGCTCGCCCTCTGGGTGTCCACGCAGCGGCATTCCCTTCGGACCCTGGAGAGACTCCGCGACACGGGGCCCTTTCTTGCCAGAAGAAACGACCTGGCCTATGGTTAGGTCGGAGGGGTCACCAGTGGTCCAGTCCGGTCACGCGAACATCCTGATCGTGGACGACTCCCGGACGGTGCGCGAGGAGATCAAGGCCGCGCTCGGCGCGGCGAGACCGGGGCTCTCATTCCTGGAGGCCGAGAACGGTCTGGACGGGTTCAAGCTCCTGGTGGATCACCACGTGGACCTCATCCTCTGCGACCTGGTCATGCCCCGCATGGACGGGTTCAAGTTTCTCCAGTTGAGGGCCTCCAGGCCCGATCTGCTGGGGGTGCCCGTCATCGTGCTCACGGCCGTGGACCAGGTGGACCAAAAAATCCGCCTCCTCTCGGCGGGGGCGAGCGACTACCTCACCAAACCCTTCCATCCCGGCGAGCTCGTCGCGCGAACCCTCGTGCACCTGAACATCAAGCTGCTCCAGGACGAGCTCCAGAAGAAAAACGCCCTCCTTCTGGAACTCTCCACCACCGACGGACTGACGCGAATCTACACGCGGCGGCACTTCCTGGAGCTGGCCCAGGCGGAGTTTGACCGGAGTGACCGCCTGGATCTGTCGGTGGCCTTGATGGTCCTGGACGTTGACCACTTCAAGGAAATCAACGACGGCCTCGGTCACCAGGTGGGAGACGAGGTCCTGGTGGGCATCTGCCAAACCGTCAAGAAATCCCTGCGGGACTACGATCTCTTCGGACGTCACGGGGGAGATGAATTCACGCTCCTCTTCCCGGAAACCACCAAGTCTCAGGCCCTCGCCATCGGGAGCCGGCTGGAATCTGATGTCCGGGCCATGCGCCTGGAATGCCTTCACGGCGTTCCGCTGAGCTTCAGCGGGGGTATCGCTTGGCGCAAAGGTGCTGGGACGGCCCTGGAAGATGCCCTGAGGACCGCCGACCGCGCCATGTACGAGGCCAAGCGCCTCGGTCGGGGCCGAGTCGTGGCTCTTTAGCGGCAGGGGACAGGGAAAGGGCTACAGGCAGGAGGGAGCGGGGAGCAGGAGGAGGCGCCTCGCCCCTCTCCTTAGCTTTTTGCTTCTCACTTCTTATTTCCTACTTTTCACGCCTAAATCCTCGCCTCGGGGTTGCGTTTCCCAATGCCCCAGCAGTCCCGCCCGCGGGGGGAGAGTAGCGCCAGGAGGGCCGCCATATCCGTGGCAAAGACGACGGCGGCCAGAAATCCGAAGATCTTGATGCCCGTCAGATATTCGGTCGGCACGCGTTGCGACACCCAGTACCAGGCTTCCACGGGGATCTCGGCCACTCCTCCCAACACCTTGCCCAAGACCGTCGCGAGAAGGTATGCCACTCCAAAGAACCATCCGAGACTGTGCCTGTAGCGAACCAGAACGCCCACCACCCAAATGAGGGCCCCGGGCGCGGCAAAGACCAGCAGGTAGTAGGCAAAAAGCCGCAGGTTCGATCCTTCCCAAAAACCGGGCGCCACCACGGCAGACAGGTACAGGACGAGGCCCATGAGTGCCCACTCGATGCCCTTGAATTGGATGTAGATCCCCAGGACTTTCGACCGTGCGGTGGCGTGAGTGCTCATGGGTCCGCTCTCAGAAGACGACCCTGGAGACGAGCGCCGCTTTGATGAAGGGGTCCAGGTTTCCGTCCAGGACGGAGTCGGCGTTCCCCACCTCGGTGTCGGTGCGGTGATCCTTCACGAGCCGGTACGGATGCAGGACGTAGGACCGGATCTGGCTCCCCCAGGCGATTTCCTTCTTGGAATCTTCAAGCACCTTGCGATCCTTGGCCCGGCTTTCCAGTTCGAGCTGGTAGAGCCGGGACTTGAGAATCTTCCACGCCGTTTCCCGGTTCTGAAGCTGGCTCCGCTCGTTCTGGCAGGTCACCACCAGTCCCGAGGGGAAGTGGGTGATCCGCACGGCCGTGGAGACCTTGTTGACGTTCTGGCCGCCGGCGCCCCCCGACCGGTAGATATCTATCCGCACATCCTTGTCGGCGACCTCGATCTCGATGTCCTCGTTGATTTCAGGGGAGATGTAGACCGAGGTGAAGGAGGTGTGTCGCCGGGCCGCCGCATCGAAGGGCGAGATCCGCACCAACCGGTGCACACCGCTCTCGCTCTTGAGGTAGCCGTAGGCATAATCGCCCTTCACCAAGAAGGTCACCGACTTGATGCCCGCCGTGTCCCCGTCCTGCCAGTCCATGAGTTCCACCTGCGTAGCCACGGCGCTCGGCCCAGCGGGTGTACATTCGGTAGAGCATCTCGGCCCAGTCCTGGCTCTCCGTGCCGCCCGCCCCCGGGTGGATCGTGACGATGGCGTTGTTCAGATCCAGCTCGCCGCTCAGGAGGGCCTTGATCTCGAGGTCGTCCACGAAGGGGACGAACTCGGCCAGGGTCTTGGGGAAATCCGCCTCGATCTCCTCCCCTTCAAACTCCAGGAGCGTGTCCAGGTCGCCCATGAAGCGGTCCAGTTTGGTCAGGTCGGACATCCGCGACTTGCAGGGCGCGCTGCTCCTTCAGGACCAGCGCCGCCTTCTGGGGGTCGCTCCAGAAATCAGGGGCCGAGGCGGCGCGGGTCACCTCGTCGAGGCGGCGCTTGACGGAGGCTTCGTCAAAGACAGCTCCGAAGCTGGAGGGCCTTGGCGCGCAGGGCCTTGTACTCTTGCTTGTCTTCCTCTTGGATCATGGTAGGACCCCATTTCGAATTTCGAATGCGATTGCGAATTGAGAAGAAGCAGATCGCCCCCGGCTCACATTCGCACTTCGCAATTTAAAACTCCTCCTTCATATAGTTCGGCGCTTCTTTGGTGATCATCACGTCGTGGGCGTGGCTCTCCTTGAGACCGGCGGCCGTAACCCTCACGAACTGGGCCTTCTGGCGGAGTTCGGCGATGCTGGCACAACCCGTCAGGCCCATGCCGGAACGGAGGCCTCCCACGAGCTGGGTGACCGCGCTGTCCAGGTTGCCCTTGAAGGGCACCATGCCTTCGATACCCTCGGGTACGAGCTTGGATCAAGGGCGCCTCGCCCTCCTGGAAATACCGGTCCGCCGAGCCCGCCTTCATGGCTCCCAGGGATCCCATGCCCCGGTAGGCCTTGAAGGTTCGCCCCTGGTAGAGGATCGTTTCGCCGGGAGCCTCCTGGGTTCCCGCGAACAGGCTTCCGATCATGACCGACTGCGCCCCGGCGGCGATGGCCTTGACGACCTCTCCCGAGAACCGGATTCCGCCGTCGGCGATGATCGGGATGCCCTTCTTATCCGCGGCCCGCGAGCACTCGGCGATGGCGGTCACCTGAGGGACACCGGCGCCGGTCACGATCCGGGTCGTGCAGATGGAACCCGGGCCGATGCCCACCTTCACGGCGTCCGCGCCCCGCTCGATCAAGGCCTCGGTCCCCTGGAATGTGGCCACGTTGCCCACGATCATCTGGATGTCCGGGAACTCCTTTTTCAGCATCTCCACGCCGTCCAGCACCCCCTTGGAATGCCCGTGCGAGGAATCCAGGACCAGGACATCCACATGGGCATCCACGAGGGCCTTGGCCCGGGTCGAGGAGGTCGGCGCCGACGCCCACGGCCGCGCCCACCCGCAGGCGGCCCATGCGGTCCTTGCAGGCGTTGGGAAACTTGATTTTCTTCTGGATATCTTTGACGGTGATGAGTCCCTTGAGATGGTAGTTCTCGTCGACGACGAGGAGCTTCTCGATCTTGTACCGCTGCAGGAGGGTCTTGGCTTCCTCCAGGGTGGTGCCGACGGAGACCGTCTTGAGGTTCTCCTTGGTCATGAGCTGGCTCACGGGGAGGTCCGTCCGGTCTTCGAATCGCAGGTCCCGGTTCGTAAGGATGCCCAGCAGCTTGCCGTCCGGGGCGGTGACGGGTACCCCGGAGATCCTGAACTTGGTCATCATGTCCAGCGCATCGGCGACCTTGCGGTCGGGGGAGATGGTGATGGGATTGGTGATCATCCCCGCCTCCGAGCGCTTCACCCGGTCCACCTCTTCCGCCTGCCGGTCCGTGGTCATGTTCTTGTGGATGACGCCGATGCCCCCGTGCCTGGCCATGGCGATGGCGAGGCCCGCTTCGGTGACCGTGTCCATGGCCGCCGAGAGGAGGGGGATGTTCAGACGGATCTTGTTGGTGAGGATGGTGCTCGTATCCACCTGCTGGGGATGCACTTCGGAGTGTGCCGGCAGGAGGGACACGTCGTCGAAAGTCAGCGCCAGGGGCGGATGGTCGTGCAACATGGGTAGACTCCTCAGAAGTCGTTTAGCTTAGCGCAGTTTGCACCGAGCCGCCAGGGGTCTGTACAACCCAAGACTCCCAGATATTGGGCCCCTTTCCCCGAAACAAGTCTTTTCGCGGGGCGGATCCACCTCAATCTCCCGAGCCGAAAGAACTGGAACTCTGACCTCTCATGACCCAGTCGAGGCGCGGGTCGAGATTTCGGCTTGACATTCGCAGGTTCAAGGGGTATCAAGGAGGTAGTAAAGGTCCGTTGACGTCTTTTTGCGAGAAATGTTAGTGAGGCACGGTCAAGGAGGTTGCTGAGTGAGGAAGAGGTAAGCGTGGTCCCGTTTAGATTCGCACTTCGAGGGGGTGGGCCACCAAACCCTTGCCATTTCAATAAGGGCCAAATTCAGCCGATGCAGCCTATTTCTGTTATGATAAATATAGGCGATGATCCCTGGGCTGGCCTCCAGGCAGAACCCCATGGCCGAGCCGGGAGGGGGGTATTGCCTTGCCAAGCGTCGCTCAGGGCGTTAGTATAGGTTTAGGGAACGAGTGGTAAGGCGGGGGGGAATGGCTCCCGGCCGGGTGGGTACACTGTCGAAGGACTTCTGAAGGAGGAATGGATGAAAGGGAAAATGAAGTGGCTATTACTTACGGCGGGAGTGCTCTTCCTCTTCGCCCTTCCGTCTGCTGCGCAGATGGAAAAGGGCCTGGTGGAGTTGTCCCCCATGGTCGGGTACCAGTGGCAGTCGGGAGGCATTCCCCTGAAGGACGGCTGGGATAGCGCGCTGGCCCTGGGATATTGCTTCAGCGACCATTGGGAGGGCGAGTTCGAACTGACCTACGGCCAGGCGAACCAGTTCAACAACGTCAACACCCACATCACCCAGTTCCGGGCCAACATGCTCTACAACTGGAACGTCAACAAGATCTCGCCTTTCGTCAAGTTCGGACTTGGCAAGTTGGCCATTAGTCCCGCCGATGCGACCGACGCTGTCCCGCTGTGGCATGAAGACACCACGGCCTTTCTGGGCGGTGGCTTGCGATACTTCTTCACCCCCAAGGTCGCCCTGCGCGCCGAGTTGGGGATGACCTATTATCTTACCGAACGGTACTTCGGGGACAACTATTGGCCCAACGGCAAGCCCTATCCCTATGACATGTCCCTGGTCAAACAGAGCAACCCTTACCAATTCGAGGCGCTGATTGGCGTTTCCTTCTTCTTCCACCGGCCGGCACCGCCTCCGCCGCCGCCGCCGCCGCCGCCGCCGCCTCCGCCGCCGCCTCCGCCTCCGCCGCCGCCGCCGCCGCCTCCGCCTCCGCCACCGCCACCGCCGATGGTCGAGATCACCATCGACGACTCGGTCATGCACTTCATCACCGACAAGTGGGCGATTCCGAAGGCTCCGGACTCCGAGGAGGCCCTCAACGACGCCGTGACCAAGCTCAACGAGTACCCGGCCCTCCGCGTCAACGTCTATGGCCACACCGACTCCACCGGCACCGTCGCATGGAACACCATCCTCTCTAAGCGCCGCGCCGAGTCCGTCGCCAAGTACCTCTCCGAGCATGGCATCGATGCGGCCCGCCTCGACAAGATCGAAGGCTTTGCCGCCACCGAACCCATTGCCGACAACAAGACCAAGGAAGGCCGCTCCAAGAACCGCCGCGTCCAGATCGTCGCCGTGGAGCCCATCAAGGTCCCGGCGAAGTAATCCTGGTCCTGCAATGATCCACACCTCGAGGGGGCGGGCAACCGCCCCCTCTTTTGTGGCTCATGAGGAACAATTCATGAAAAGTAAGAAGCAAAAGGTGAAGAGTCAACAGTTATAAGGAATGGCGTGCGAAACAGGCGCGGCGCCACCCTCCGCTCCCAAGTCTCCTATTCTGTTATGCCCGCAAAGGCGTTACCATGTCCCGGAGGGGTCGCCATGGGGCTCCAGGGAAATTTCAAGACGATGATGCTCCCCGATGTCCTCCAGTGGCTGGATACGGGCCAGCGGACGGGCATCCTCCACGTTCGGGGCACGCAGGGCGTGACCAAACGCGTCTATTTCGAGCGCGGAGCCATCGTGTTCACCTCCTCTTCCGACCCCCGCGAGTACCTCGGCCAGTTCCTCATCAGCCGCGGGTACATCAGCGAGGACCAGCTGAACAAGGCCATGGAAACCCAGCTCAAATCGGGCATCAAGTTGGGCAAAATCCTCATCATGGTGGGGATTTTGGAAGAACCGGACCTGGAAACCGTCCTGCAACTCAAGGCGGAGGAAAACATCTACGACCTCTTCCTGTGGGAGGAGGGTGACTTCGGCTTCCAGGACCTGGAAGCCATCGAAGAGGACCTGCCCAGGGTTCGTTTGAACGTCATGTCGCTGGTCATGGAGGGCATCCGGAGGAAGGACGAATGGGGAAGGATCCGCCGCGTTCTCTCCACGAGCCGCGTGGTCATGGACAAGGTCCCGTCTCGTGAACCCAAGGATCTCAAACCCAACTCTCTTGCCAAGAGGGCGTTCGAACAGTTCGATGGGCGCCGGTCTTTGGCGGAGGTGGCATTGGACCTCCACACCACGGAGTTCCAGCTCGCGGAGGCGACCTTCCAGCTCTTCGAAGCGGGGCTCGTCGTCAAGTCCGGGGAGGTGGTGCCGCCCGAGGAGAAATCCTACGCCAACATCCACCGGCTCCTCCTCGAAGAGGCTTCCAAGGCGCTTGGCGAGAGGCGCTTCAGCGAGGCTGCCAACATGTACCGGTACCTGGTCAAGATGTCCCCCTCGGACGAGGAGGTGACCCGAGGGCTGGCCCTGGCCGAGGAGGGCCTCTCCCAGGCCTACTTCAGGGATGTCGTTCCCATGGACACCGTACTGGAACTGGCCGTGCCCAACGAGAGGCTCTACAAAGAGGTCCTCAGTCCCCAGGAGGGGTATCTCGCGTCGCGCGTGAACGGGGTCTGGGACCTGGCATCCATCCTGAAGGTATCCCCCCTTGCCGAGAGGGAGGTCCTCCGTTCCATCCAGAGGCTCCTTGACAAGGGGATACTGAGGCCGAAAGGGAAAGGTTGAGGCCGACCCGGCAAGGGAATCGGCTTCGGGCTCATGCAGCCTGAAGAGGCGTCCGAAAAAGAACGGGGCACGATGCCGTGCCCCGTCGTCGTGTTCAAGAAGTCAAATCGAGAATCAAATCGATCCCTTGGCTTCCCCCGATGACTTCATGGGAGCCTTACCCTCTGCTTCGCCGCCTTCGGTGCAGGGCTTGTCGCAGGGCTTCTCGCATCCTTGGCCTTTCTGGAACCAACCGGGCGCTTGTCCGGGAAACCGGCCCTTCACAAGAATTCCCTGGGGCCCGCACTGGCATTCGAACTTCATGAGCACATCGGCGGGCTGGGTCGGCCGTGAGGGATCGGCCACGGCCAGCATGCACGCCTTGTCCTTGTAGTCGGAGAGCGCTTCCCAGGATTTCCCCGGCGAGCCGCCCGTGTCCAGTGCCCAGGCTGGATTGTTCGTGAGGATGGCCATTCCGCCCGACACCACCAGGCTCACGGTGTCGCGGCCCTCGCCCATGCTCCAGGCCCTCGCGCCCTTCAAGTCCACGGCTTTCAACTTGAGCTGGGGCGCGAGCTTTTGGGCCACCAGATCCTCGAACCGCCGAGGATCTCGAAGGATGATGAAGAATGCCGCTTTAGCTTGTGAACCGTCACCGGCGCCCTCCCGGCTCGGAGGCGTCTTGGCTTCTGAAGCAAAGCACCACTCGTCGGACAAGGCGGGCAAGAGGTCGTTGGCGAACGAGAGATCCACCTTCCCCTCGGCCGCACCGATCCCCGCGCGCACCCAGCTCATCTGATCGGGGGGAAGGTCCCTGGACAGCTCTTCAAGGATGTCCTGATAGAGCCTGGCCGGATCTCGGCCGGAACCCCAAACATAGGTCTGGCCCCTCTTGGGCAACCGGCCCGCGATTTGGGGCGTCCGGGCGGTCCCCTGGGTCGCCAGACGCCAAACGCCCTTGGGCTGATCTTTGATGGCCATCCAGGTCTGCACCTGCCAACCCTTCTCGCCCTCCCGCGGCGGAGAGGTCCAGACCGCCAGAGCGCTCAGGCTTTCCATGGAGAGAAACTTGGCCAGACCGGCCTTCATGAGCGCCTTGGTCACTTGATCCGCGAAGCCGACTTCCGGTTTCTCCGGGTCCACGGACCCGGGGGCTGCCGGGGTCACATGGTTGTCCGCGATGGGCTTGACCGCGGGTTCCTCGGCCCGGGAATGATCGACCCCGAGCTTCACGGCCTGCTCCATCAACACGCCTCGCACGAACAGGCTGGCGCCATCGTGTGATGCGAACTTCCTCTGGACGGACAGGAAAACGGGATCGGCCGAAAGCGGACTGGCCGGGGCAGCGAGCACGGTCTTGGCGCCGTCGAGCCCCAGGGCGATGACGACCCACTGGTCGCCCACGCCCCACAGGACCTGGTCCAAGGCGATCTCGCTCTTAGCCTGGGGAAAATCGACCTTGCGAAATTCGATGCCCGCCACGGTCTCCACGACGGGCCCGTCACCCATCTTCTCGTGGATCACCTTCTCCACGGCGGCCCGCTCCCCGGGAGCCAGAGGCATGAGCACGGCCCCCTTCAGGACCTTGCCTTCCAGCCAGAAGCCCGCGGCCATAGGCTTGGTCCTCAGGATGTCCGGCAGGTCCTTGGGGGTAACGGGCGGTGCCGCCCAAACCGTCTGGAGGACCTGCAGCATGGGGTCCGTGCCCCGCGCGGGATTGGCAGCGGGCGCCGCGGCACTCTTGCCCTCCGGTTGGGGCATCCACTGGCCCAGCTGACCGACTTCCACGAAGGCCTCCACCTTGGACGGAAAGCGACCCGCGAGGCCCTGGTACTCCCAGGACACACGGTGGGACCACCAATAGCCTCCCCCCGCCACCGCCAGGATCAAGACCGCCAGCGCTCCTGCAACCAACACATTGCGTTTCATGGCTTCCTCCTGCCGCCCCCGGCCCATCCCCACTCTCCACGCTTCGGCCCGGCGACCTGATGATTAGTACGGCCGCGATGGCCAAAGGTTTCCGAGGCGGATGGCCTGCTGTACAATGGGTTCACAGCGGGCCCCGGGGCCCGCGGGGAGGAGTCATGCGGACGAAGGCCATGCGTTCCCTCGCGGTCATCTTCGCCCTGGCGGTGGGGATCTCTTCGGTCGTCGTCCTCTCGGCGAAGACCCTAAACATCCTTGAGGATCTCATCCCCCAGCCGCAAAAGAAGCCTCAACCTGGCTACTTCATCGAGGGCAAAGCCTATCACTACAGGGACAAGCGTCTGGACGTCCGCGTGTCCTACCTCACGGCCGATGAGCGTCGCGCCTGGTTCGACGAGCGAGAAATCAAGGACCCCTTCTCCGCCGTTCGCGCCGAAGACAACTACGCGTTCTTCAAGGTCCGTTTCGAAAATCTCCAGAAGGACGAAAACGTGGAGTTCACGCCGGGATCGAGCATGTTCGGCACGGGCAACCTCGTGGACGACATCACGGTCTACCAGATGTTCTACAAGGAGACGGACGGCGATGAACGCCTGGCTGCCGCCGGCAAGTCCTTCTATTTCAAGGCGCTCCACCTTCCCCCGGGGCAGTGGATCGAACGCCTCATGATCTTTCAGTACGACGAGCTCTACCAGCAGAAGAAGGTCTCCCTGGTCCTGAGCAGCATCCTCCTGGGCCGAGAGGGCGTGGATCTGGAGTTCCCCTTCCTCACCACCTTCAAAAAGGAAAAGCAAAAATGACCGCGAGACCCATGGACGGCAAGGCGATCGGTGCGGCCATCCGGTCGGAGGTGGCCGCGGGAGCGGCGGCCCTGAAAGAGAAGGGCTTGAGGCCGCCGGGCCTGGCCGCCGTCCTCATCGGCGAGAACCCGGCCAGCAAAGTGTACGTGTCGTCCAAGGTCAAGTCCTGCGGGGAGGCGGGCCTCTTCTCCGAAAAGGTCGAGCGTCCGGACACGGCCACGACCGAGGAGGTCCTGCAGATCGTCCGCGACCTGAACGGCCGCGAAGACATCGACGGCATCCTGGTGCAACTCCCGCTGCCCAAGCAAGTGGAGGAGGGCCTCGTCCTGAGGGCCATCGATCCCTCCAAAGATGTGGACGGGTTCCACCCGGTGAGCATGGGCAATCTCGTCCTCGACCAGGGTGGGTTCGAGCCCTGCACGCCCGCGGGGATCATGCAGCTCCTCAAGCGATGCGGCGTGGAGCTCAAAGGCAAGCGGGCCGTGGTAGTGGGCCGCTCGCACATCGTGGGCAAGCCCATGGCGCTCATGCTGCTGCGCGAGCACGCCACGGTCACCATCTGCCACAGCCGGACCCAGGACCTTCCCGGGCGTGTGCCGCGAGGCCGACATCCTCGTGGCGGCCATGGGGAAGCCCGCCTTCATCACGCACGACTTCATCAAGCCCGGCGCCGTCGTCGTGGACGTGGGCATCAACCGGGTCACCGACCCCTCCGAGGCCGAGCGCCTCTTCGGCGGCGACCCGGACCGCATGAGGCAGGTGCGGGAGAAGGGCTCCACCCTCGTGGGGGATGTGCTCCCCACGGCCATGTGGGAGAAGGCCTCCCTCTATACTCCGGTCCCCGGTGGCGTGGGGCCGCTGACGATCGCGATGCTCATGTCGAATACGCTCAAGTCAGCCAGGTTGAGGCTGGGCGCGTGAAACGAAGGAGCCCACGGGTCCACGCGTCCACGAGTCCGGGTAACAGGAGCCCACGTGTCCATGGCCACGCGTCCACGATGGCTCTCGTGGCTCATTTCGTCAGCGCGTGGGTGCGTGGGCTAGTGGGCTCGTGGATTCTCCTAGATCACGCAGGGCAGATCGTCGGCAATCCGGTGGGAACGTCATGTTCAACCTCGGCCTCACCGGCGGCATCGGAAGCGGCAAGAGCACCGTGGCCCGGATGTTCGCGGACCTGGGCGCCGTCGTCCTGGACGCGGACGAATTGGTGCGAGAGATGCTCGGCCCCGGGGGCGAAGCCGTTGACGCGGTTGCGGAGGCCTTCGGACAGGGGGTGCTGCACCCCGAGGGTCCGGTGGACCGGAAGAAGCTGGCACAGAGGGTGTTCGGCGATGAGGACGCGCGAATGCGGCTGGAGGCGATCATCCACCCGCGCGTCGTCGCCGCGCGTCGTCGCCGGATTCAGGAAAAGGCACGGCGGTTGGGCCCGGATGCCGTGTTCCTCTCCGAAGCGGCGCTCATTTTCGAAGCGAACACCTGGCCCGAATTCGACGCCATCGTCCTCGTGATCGCCCCCATCGAAGTCCGCAAGGCCAGGCTCCTGGCCGCCGGGTGGCCCCCAGAGGACATCGAACGCCGGATGGCCGCCCAGTGGCCCGACGACAGGAAGGCTACCCTGGCCGACTGGGTCGTGGACAACGGCGGGACCGACGCGCATACTCGGGCGCAAGTTGAGGTTCTGTGGAAGCGGTTTAAGGCCATGGCAAAGGCGCGGGATGAGGTGCATCGTGGACCGCGTGACCAGGGGACTGGGTGATCAGGTGATCGGGTGATCGGGTGATCGGGAGCCGCGAGGGACGATAGCGCCAAAGCGCCTCCATCTTGTTCCTTGGTTCGATGCTCCTTGTTGCTCGCGTCTTGCGTCTGGCTTCCGCGCCAGCTTCTCGCTTCTCGCGTCTTGCGTCTCGCCTCTTATTAAACGGAGCATCCCATGCCCTACGCCGACCTCCGCGATTTCATGAAAGCCCTGGACAAGGACGACGACCTCCTCCGCGTCAAGGAGGAGGTGGATCCCAAGCTCGAGATCACCGAGATCCTGGACCGCGCGGTCAAGGAGGGCGGTCCCGCGGTGCTCTTCGAGAAGGTGAAGGGGTACTCCGTCCCCGTCCTGGGCAACGTCATGGGCACGCACCGGCGCATGCTCAAGGCCCTGGGCATCTCCAGCTACGACGAGGTGGACCAGCGCATCAACGCCTTCTTCGACGTCAAACAGCCGCAGGGCCTGATCGACAAGCTCAAGATGCTTCCCCAGCTCGCAGAGCTTGCCTCCTTCATGCCCAAGACGGTGAAATCGGGACCGTGCAAGGACGTGATCCTCAAGAAGGGGCAGTTCGACCTGACGCGCGACCTCCCCGTGTGCACCTGCTGGCCCGAGGACGGCGGTCCCTTCATCACCCTGCCCATGGTCTTCACGAAGGACCGGAACTCGGGCAAGCGCAACTGCGGCATGTACCGGATGCAGGTCTACGACGCGACCACCACGGGCATGCACTGGCAGCTCCACAAGCAGGGCGCCAAACACGCGCGCCAGGCCCTTCGGAAGGGCGAGAAGATCGAAGTGGCCGTGGCCATCGGCTCCGATCCGGCCACCTACTTCTGCGGCGCCATGCCCCTCCCGGACGACGTGGACGAAATGCTCCTGGCGGGATTCATCCGCAAGGAGGCCGTGGAGATGGTCCCGTGCGAGACGGTGGACCTGGAGGTCCCCGCCAACAGCGAGTTCGTCCTCGAGGGCTGGGTGGACCCCGCGGAACTCAAGCGCGAGGGCCCCTTCGGCGACCACACGGGCTACTACTCCCTCGCCGACGACTACCCCGTCTTCCACGTGGAATGCCTCACGCGGCGCAAGGACCCCGTTTACGTCCATACCATCGTGGGCAGGCCGCCCATGGAGGACGCTTTCATGGGCTACGCCATCGAGCGCACGACCCTGCCGCTCCTCAAGCGCCAGATGCCCGAGGTGACCGACATGCACATGCCCGCCGAGGGCGTCTTCCACAACCTCATGATCCTGGCCATCGACAAGCAGTACCCGGGGCACGCCCGGAAGATCATGCACGCCATCTGGGGCCTGGGCCAGGCCATGTTCACCAAGGTCATCATCGTTGTGGACAGCGACGTGAACGTGCAGGACATGAGCGAGGTGGCCTGGCGCGTCCTCGCCAACATCGACCCGGGCCGGGACCTCGAACTCGCCCGCGGCCCCGCCGACGCCCTCGAACACGCCTCCCAGTATTTCGCCTACGGAGGCAAAATGGGCATCGACGCCACGCGCAAGTGGAAGGGCGAGGGCTTCGACCGCGAGTGGCCCGAGGTCCTCACCATGCCCGCCGACGTGAAGGCCAAGATGGGCGCGCTATGGGAGAAGTTGAAGAGCCGGTAGCAGGGAGCGGGGAGCGGAAGGCATCGAGGGGTGAGGCGTCAGGCGCCTTGCCCACTGCCCTTTGCCTACTGCCTATTGCCCACTGCCATTCCTCCATCCACCCGATTCTGGACTCGCTCCGCTCGCCAGAATGACCGCACCTACGATCTAGCGGATTCTCCGTGGCCGCCATTCCGGCTTGTCCGGAATCGTCTTTTCCTTCCTGACGCTTGTCCCCTGTCCCTTGTGCCTCTCCCGGCTCCTCGGTTCTCCGGATCTCTGGCTCCATCTCCACCGCCCCCTTGACATCCGGCTTCTTTAGTACTAATGTATTAGTAGATAGGGAGCCGAAATGAACAAACCCCTCGCACCGCTGACGGACGTCGAACTGGAGATCATGCAGGTCCTCTGGGATCTGGAGCGAGGCACCGTGCGGGATGTGTATGAAATCCTCCGGGAGCGCCGTCAGGTCGCCTACACGACGGTGATGACCATGATGAGCATCCTGGAGGAGAAAGGGCACCTCAAGCGTCACAAGGAGGGCCGTGCGTTTCTTTACGCGCCTGCGCGGCCCCGCCAGAAGGTCATCGCCTCCATGGTGGACGAGTTCGTGGTCCGGGTGTTCGGCGGGTCGGCCCGCCCCCTGGTCCTGGGCCTCGCCAAGGACAAGAAGCTTTCCGCGGAGGATCTCCGCGAGATCGAGCGCATCCTGGAGGAAAAGCCGTGAGCGCCGCATCCTTCACCGCCAATCTGGCGGCTTTCCTCCTGCAGACGACCCTCCTCCTCGCCGCAGGATTGCTTTTGCCTCGGCTCTTCGGCATGAGGGACCCGCACATCCGCCTGCGGTACTGGCACGCCCTGCTGGCCTTCTCACTCCTCGTTCCCTTTGCATGGCTGGCGGCACGCCCCCCGGCCTCTTCCTCGGGCTCATTCACGGGCAGGCTCGCGGGAGGAATGGAGGTTCAAGTGCATGCGGGTCCGGCCTCCTCGTCGCCTTGGGTTTGGGTGCCGGTGGCGTTAGCGGCGGTGGCCGCAGCCCGAGCGCTATGGCTCCTGGGAGGCCTCATCCTCCTCGAGAGGCTCAGGCGCCGCAGCCGGATCCTCCTCCCCGTGCCGACCGTCTTCGAAGAGGCTGCCTCCGAGGTCCGAGCGGTCGCCGAGTTCAGGCTCACCGGGGCCGTAAGCACCCCGCTCACCTTCGGCTGGGTCCGCCCGGTGGTCCTCCTGCCCGAGGCGGTGACCGAGATGTCTCCCGAGTCCCAGCGCTGCATCGCCCTCCACGAGCTCCTGCACGTGCGTCGGAGGGACTGGCTGGCGATCCTCCTGGAAGAATCCCTCCGCTCGCTCCTGTGGTTCCACCCCGCGCTCTGGCTCGTGCTCGACCGCGTGGCGCTGAGCCGCGAGCAGTCGGTGGACATGGAGGTGGTCCGCATCACCGAAGCCCGCCGAATTTACATGAGCACCCTTTCAGCCATGGCCCGCACGCGGCAGGGCGCCGCGGCGGTGGCGATACTCCCCTTTTTCCATCGGAGCCACCTTCTGCAGAGGCTGGCTCTCCTGACCAAGGAGGTGTCCATGTCGAAATTCAGATTGGGGCTCGCCGTGACGGGCTCAGTTCTCGTACTCCTGCTCGCCGGAGCGTTGGCAGCAGGAGCGTTTCCTCTCTTGGGCGGTGGTGACACGACGCCCACGGCCGCGGTCACTGACACCGTTTCGATGGTGGACGGCATTTACCCCATGGGTTCCATTGGCGCGCCAAAACTCATCACACAGGTGAACCCCGTTTATCCCGAGGAGGCCCGGAAAAAGGGACTCAAATGCCGGGTGGTCCTGGAGACCGTGATCAACCCAAAGGGTGAACCCACCCAAATCAAGGTTCTCAAATCCGATAATGAGATCTTCAACGCTTCAGCCAAGGAGGCGGTGGCTCAGTGGCGCTACGAGAGCCCCATGCACGACGGCAAGGCCGTGAGCGTGCGCTGGATTATCACCATCAACTACGTGGCAACCAAGTGAACACGTCGGCAGTGGCAGGGGTGCTGGGTCGGGCCCCTGCCCACCGGACTGTAATCTCCCGTGGGAAGCTGTCACACCGTTTCCCCGGCGCAATCACCGAGGAGGATACTCACTCGCCCTGTGACAGCGAGGGAGCGGACAAGCCGAAGCCCGGAGCGAAGCGAAGGGGACCGCGGCAGTCTCGCCGAGATTATCGAGATTGCCGCGTCAGCCTAGGGCCTCCTTGCCATGACATCCAACTCAAATTCTCGCAAAGGCGCAGAGGACGCCAAGGCCCTGTTTTCTTCATTCTTCTTCTTGGCGGATCTTGGCGGGACACTGGTCTTATTTCTTGGGCTCTTCGGGATCCGGCTCGAACTTGAGCGAGGCGGAGTTGATGCAGTAGCGCAGGCCCGTGGGCTTGGGGCCGTCGTTGAAGACGTGGCCGAGGTGGGCGCCGCACTTGGCGCAGAGGACCTCGTCGCGGACCATCATGAACGACTTGTCCACCTGCTCCCCCACGGCGTTCTTGTCGATGGGCTGGAAGAAGCTGGGCCAGCCGCACACCGAATCGAACTTGGCGTCGCTGCGGAAGAGCGGCGCGCCGCAGACGATGCACCGGTAGAGCCCCGATGCGTGACTGTTCCAATACTCCCCCGTGAACGCCTGCTCGGTGGCCTTGTGCTGGGTCACTTCGTACTGCAACGGCGTGAGCCGCTTTTTAAGTTCCTCGTCGGGGATCTTCACGGGCGGCGTCATGGGCTTGTCTCCCGCGCTCTTGGAAGCGCCCTGATTGGGGTCATTCTGGGGGCGAGGGGAAGACCAAAAGGGCAACCCCGCCGACTGGAGCAGGCTCCAAAGGACCACTGCGGCCACCGCGGCCAAGATTCCCGAGAGCCAGAAGCGCCGGCGGTCCATGGTCTATCTCCTCAGAAGAGGTCAACACCGAATGAAGCAGGATATTCTCGATCGGAAAGTCCAATCGAAGATCGTCGGCGCTCAGCTCGGAATCCGATTTGGGCTCAGGTGCTAAAGGTTATAGGCATCGAAGGCAAGGAGAGTCCGTCGCGGAATTTGAGGTTCAGGGCCGCGGGTGCTGGACGCGGGAGGTGCCGTCGGGGGCCGTGAGGATCTCCACCTGGTCACCGGGCTGGAAGGTTTCCTCGGCGCCTTGGACGAAGGCGAGCCTTCGCCCGTCCTCCATGGTGACCCTCAGCTCTACACCGTTCACCGTCGCCGCACCGGTTTCGATGGCGTTCCCCGCCAACCCTCCGATGAGCGCCCCGGCGAGTGAGCCCCACCAAGACCCCGAGTAGGAATCGCTCCCAGCCGCTGCGCCCGCGATGGCTCCCACGGTGGCGCCCACGGCGGCACCCGTGCCCGTGGGCTGGCCCTGGAGCTGAACCGGGCGGACGGCGTCCACGACTCCGTATTCCACGGACATGGGCCGGCCGGCATCATAGGCCGTGTACAGGGGCGGCGGCGCGACCGGAGCGCACCCGGTGGCCACCAAGGCCGTCGCCAGGCATGCCACCAGGGCCCATGACCTCCACCGGCACTCAGCTAGACGCCCCATGCTCCGGCCTCCATCCGATACTCCTAAGGTAATCCCCGCGGGCCCGTCTCGCCACCCTCGCAGGCCCGGAGGAGGTCATTTTCCCTGTTGCACTCTGAGCACCTGGAGTTCGTCTTCCGTGAGGGCGGGATAGAACCCTTTGGGGTTCTTGGTCTTGCGCAGGACCTGGTCAAGAGCCAGGAACTGGTAGATTTGGTCCGCATCAGCGAGGGTGAGGCCGTACTCGGGCTTCTTGATGGCGGTTCCGAGATAGTTGGCCCAGTAGACGGCGGGCATGGAGGTGTTGATGCTCCGTGCCAGGGTGTGACACTTGCCACATTGCCGCTCGTACACCTTGTAGTATTCCTTGATGTTTGAGGGATAGGCCGAAACGTCCACCTTGTCGGGGCCCTTGTCCTGGGGAAGGACCAGGCCTCCGCTCTGCCCCATGGCCCAGAGTGCGAAAACCATTACGACCAGGGTGAACAATCCTAGGATAGGCGCTCTCTTGTGTAAGTTGCTCCTCATGTTCGTACATCCTCCATTCACAAAATCTGGGGGTCTTTGCCGCCGGGCCCGCAAGACAAGCCTGTCCTCCGGCGGGGACGAGGGTGAGGGCCATTCTTGGCCCGAATCGCTCCTCCCGCAGCGCTTCCGAGTATACGCCGAGGGTCCTTCGCGCGCATCCCTCCGGGGCGAGATCTGGTCCCAAGACTTTCCCTCGCGGAATTGGAGATGCTTGCGCGGCGGCCGCAAGCTCCGTCACAATGCCCACAAGGGAGACGCCCATGGACCTGATCCTCTGGCGGCACGCCGAGGCGGAGAATTCCTGGCCCGATGAAACCCGGCGCCTCACAGCCAAGGGGCGGGACCAGGCCGCCCGCCTAGGCCGCTGGTTGCGCGACCGCCTGCCCTCCTATCGGTTGCTCTCCAGCCCTGCCGCCCGGGCCCTGGAGACGGCCCGGGGCCTGGACCTGGCCCCGGAACCCTTGCCCGAACTCTACGGGGGCGCCTCGGTCATGGACGTGCTGGAGTGCGCCGGTTGGCCGAGAGCCGAGGGCACCGTCATCCTCGTGGGGCACCAGCCCCTTTTGGGGGAGATCGCGGCCTACCTCATGACCCGCCGCGCGGAGAGTTGGCCCGTGAAGAAGGGCGCCATCTGGTGGTTCCGATGCGTGGAGACGGGACATGGGATTCAGACCGAGCTGTTGGCCTAGCGTCTCACCGAAGTTGGCTTAAAAGTGGCACGATTTCGTAGGGGCGGGACACCGTCCCCGCCCACGGTGGTGCAGGCACAACGACGGGAGGGCTCGGTGGCCCTCCCCTACGCGGGTGCCTCGCGTCCTGCCCCCATAAGGAGCACACGGTGAATCAAACCACCTTCCCACGGCCGGCCATGGCAGTGCTGCTCTTCGGCCTCCTGGCCTGTGTCGGTCCTGACGCCTCGGCGCAGGCCCATCGCCGCGAACACTCCTATGCGGTGAATCCGGCCTATGGGATCAACGCGCACATCCCCACGGTGGACGATTTCGACGCCATCGCCAGGGCCGGGTTCGGTTTCGCGCGCATCGACCTCACCTGGAACGTGATCGAACCCCAGCCGGGCGCCTACCGCTGGGATTTGGTGGACCCGGTGGTCCAGGACGCCGAGTCGCACGATGTTAAGCTATTGGGAATCCTCGGTTTTTGCCCGCCGTGGGCCTCCTCCGGCGGCGACGCCTTTTACCCCCCGCGGAGCGTCAAGGAGTGGCAGGGGTACGTTTCCGCCATCGTGGGACGTTACCGAGGGCGCATCCGCCACTGGACCTTGTGGAACGAGCCCAACTCCAACACGTTTTTCCACGGAAGCGCGGAGCAGTTCATCCGGCAGGTGCTGATCCCCGGCGCGGAGGCGGCCAAGGCGGCTGACCCCGAATGCAAGATCGTGGGGCCCGATTTGGCCCACCTCACCGGAGCCAACTGGGACACCTGGCTCGACCGCATCCTGGCCGAGGCCGGTCCCCATCTGGATGTCATCTCGCACCACTGCTACAAGGACAAGCCCGACGAGGTTTTCCGCATGCTGGAAGGGCCGTCCCGCCCCTGGGAACCGGAGCCTGTCCAGCGCGTCATCGAACGCCGCGGGCAGAAGGGGAAGCCCTTCTGGCTCACCGAAACGGGTTGGCGCTCCGACAAGGTGGGTCCCAAAAAGCAGTCCGGCTATCTCATCTCCCTGCTCAGAGGCGCGGCCAAACGAAGTTGGATCACGAAAGTCTTCATCTATGAACTCCGCGACTCCCCGCAGGAGCCGGGCTTCGGCCTCATGTCCTACGCCGGGAAGCCCAAGCCCTCCTACCAGGCCGTCCGGGGGTTCGTACACAGTAGACCCATGCCGGCCAGGTGAAGAGCTGTTCGCTCGGTCGCTGATTGATCAAGGCATGGCGGCTCCACTCCAAGGGTTGGCTGGGCAGCCCGGACAGTCGCGGCGGAACCAAAAACAGAAGCGGGCGAAATGATGAGCAGCATACGTGTCGTCTCTTTTTTGCTGCGTGTCGTATGATCGCCTCTCCCCTCGGGCCCCGTGATATAAAGACGGCTTGAGAAGGAGGCTGCTCGTGCCTGCACACATCCGGTCCTTGGCGCTGCTCCTCGCCACGTGTCTCTCCGCATCTCTCATGGCCGCACCCGGAACCATGGGCTCCTCCGTTCATGCCCAGGTCAAATCTCCGCCATCGGGAAAAGCTCCCCTCGATCAGGCCGTGGCCCGCGTCACCGCGGCAGGCGCCTTCTCGACGGTGGAACACCTGGCGTCCCCCGAGTACGCGGGCAGGCTCACGGGCACGGGCGGATACGAGGCGGCCGCGTACTGGGTGGCCGAGGAGTGCAAGCGCGCGGGGTTGAAGCCGGTCAAAGCACTCAAGGGCTACCTTCAGCCTTTTCCCGTGGAGCTGGGCGGCATCGAGAAGGCGAGCCTGGAACTTCTCACCTCGGACGAGAAGGGCGCTCCGGAGGCCCAGGAATTCTTCAAGGGCTATATGCCCATGCTCCAGTCCGCCTCGGGGGATGTGACCGCCGAAGTCGTCTTCGCCGGCTTCGGCATCACGGCGTCGGATCTTGGTCGGGACGACTACGCGGGTCTCAAGGCCGAGGGAAAAGTGGTCATGGTGTTGCGCGGGGAGCCCAAGGACGGCCGCGACTGGAAGGCCTACGATACGACCGCGGCGCGGGAAGCCAACGCCAAGGCCCGCGGCGCAGCAGCGTTTCTGATGGTGGACCAGCCCGTTCTCAGCGCCAGCGGCCATCCTCTGGAGGGAATGCCCACCGCCATGGTGAGCGAAGACCTGGCCAACCAGATCCTCTCCGCCCAGAAGCTCAAGGTGGAGGAGGTCCGAAGGGTGCTCGAGAAGGGCGGCACGGCGTCTTTCGCCACGGGCCGAAAGGTCCACTTTGCGGTGAAGGCGGCCGCCCGTGTGGCGCGGGAGGGCTTCAATGTGGTGGCTGTCATCCCGGGCCGCGACAGGAAACTCGACGGCGACTATGTGGTGGTTGGCGCGCATCTGGACCACGTGGGAAGCTGGCCGTCGCTCTTCCCCGGCGCGGACGACAACGCCAGCGGGTCGGCGACCCTCCTGGAGGTGGCGCGCGCCATGTCCGGGATGAAGGAGCGGCCGCGCCGCACGGTGGCATTCGTCTGGTTCGGAGGCGAGGAGATGGGCCTCTTGGGCGCAAGGCAGTTCGCACAGCACCCGCCCGAAGGGCTCCACCGCTGTCTCGCGGTTTTCAACCTGGACATGTTGGGCGCCGGAACGGGGGCGTACGTCGCAGGGGGGAAGAACTTCCCCGAAGTTTTCCAAGCGCTGGAGCAGGCCCGCGACCGATTCGAGCCCGGAACCAAGCTCATCGCGGGCGAATCCTCCGGCGAGGCCCGGGCCGACCACGGCCCCTTCCAGGAACTCGGCGTCCACGCCGTGAGCCTCTTCGGGTCCGGCGGCTCCCACCACGGCTACCACACGCCCGAGGATACGGTCTTCTTCATCACGCCCAAGAACATGGAAGTCATCGGCCGCATCGTCTTCGCCGCGGCTTACGTCTGGCCGATGCTCCGTAAGGTGAATCGGGGAACGGACGTGAGCGCCTGTTCTTCGAAGGGCAGACGCGAGGTCTTCGGGACCATTCCGGGGAAGATGGCCAGACCCTCGGGACAAGCGCACGTTGGGGGGAACATGACATGAAACGACGCTCCCTGGTCCTGTCCCTCGCCATGTCCTCACTGGCCGTGGCATTGCCCTTTTTCGCCTGCGGAGTCTGCGGGTGCGCCTTCAATTCGGATTGGGTCAGCCAGGGGTATCAATTCGGAACCGGGTTCAACCTGAACCTTCGCTTCGACTACATTGACCAGGACCAACTGAGGACGGGCCGGACCACCGTCGACAAGGGCAGCCTCCTTTTCCCCTCCGAACAAGAAATCCAGCTCCGGACCATCAGCCGAACAACTCTGTTGGATCTGGGGTACAGCCCCAGCGCCGACTGGAGCGTCAACGCGCTCGTCCCCATGACCGACCGCACCCACGGCACCATCGGCGAGGGTGACCTCACCTCTTCCTACTCACGCAGCGCGGGCATCGGTGACCTGGTGCTTCTGGGGCGCTACCAGGGGTTCAGCCAGGACCGGTCCTTCGGCCTTCAGCTCGGCGTGAAGCTCCCCACGGGACGAACTGAAGACACTTTCTCCGCCGGCCCCCTGGTCGGAGAAACGGTGGACCGGGGCCTCCAGTTGGGCACCGGCACCACGGATGTGATTGTGGGGGTCTACAAGTTCGGAACCTTACGCCCGAAGTGGGGATACTTCGCCTCCGCCCTGGCCCAGTTCCCCACCGGCGGCCAGGACGGTTTCCGTCCCGGAAACGCGCTGAACCTGAGCGCGGGGGTCCGGTATACGGGTTTCGAGGTCCTGACACCGCAACTCCAGCTGAACTTGAGGAGCGAATCGCCCGAGACGGGGACCAACGCCGACACGGCCAACAGCGGTGCCACCCTCGCCTACCTCAGCCCCGGCCTCACCGCCTCCCTCAACTCCAACTGCCAGCTTTTCGCCTTTCTCCAGGTGCCCGTTTACCAGCGCGTGAGCGGACTCCAGCTCGAACCGCGCTATCTCCTGTCGGTGGGACTGAACTACAGATTCTGACGCCTTGGCCTCCCAGCCTTCATCTTCCCGTGGCCCGGGGGGCGTCCGCGCAGAAATGAATCCGCCTCAGGACAAGCCGCTCACGGCGTTCGCACCCGGACACGGCTCCGGGGTTCAATTTCTTGAAAGCGTTACGATTAGGACTGAGAGGCGCCTCAGCCTTCTCGGAGGAGGGGCTCGAGGAATCCCATGTCCAGGGTGAGGCGGAGGTCGGCCGCCTCCCACAGGCTCTCCTGGACGGTGAGCTGGGCGCCGCTGCGGGGGCCGTGGGCCAGGGCGAAGGTGAGACCCTCTCGCTTGACGAGCTCCACGGCGGGGAGGAAGTCGCCGTCGCCGCTGAGGAGGATGATGTTGTTCACGCTGCGCCGGGCGGCGTAGTAGACCATCTCGATGGCGAGGAGCACGTCCACCTGCTTCTGCTCCAGCACGGGTTTGCCGGACTGTTCGTCCATGCCGCGGAAAGCCAGGCGCCCGAGCTTGACCTCGAAACGGTCCAGCCGTTGGAGGCGCATGTAGAATCCCTCCTTTTTCCTGAAGGCTTCCTGCTCCTCGGGCGCGGGCGCGTTGGACAGGTACGGCAGGCAGTTGAAGTAGACGCACCGCAGGAGCGTCCAGCCGAAGTGTTCGCAAATGGCGTTGGCCATGCGGCCGTAGTCCAGGCGCGGAGAACCGAAGCTGCGCTGGAGAAAGTCGAGGTAGCCGCCGTCGATGAGGAGGAGGGATTTGTCCGGCATGGCATTCTCCGTGATATGAAGTCTATGGAGTGAGTTATCAGTTGTCAGTTATCAGTTATCGGTTGTCGAGTGAAAACCCTCAACTCTGGCCATCCACCTCCCAATTCCGTCATCCCTCAACTCTCAACCCTCAACCTGTCCATTTCCTACTTCGCCGCCAGCGCCCCCAGCGCGATGCTGAGCATCTTGGCCTCGGCCGAGTCGGAGCGGCTCGGGATGAGCACCGGGACGGTCGCGCCCATGATGACGTGCGCCAGCCGGTAGCGCGCGAAATAGGTCGTGGACTTGGCCAAAAGGTTGGCGGAAACAATTTCCGGACAGAGCAGGATGTCGGCGCGCCCGGCCACCTCGCCCTGGTGCCCTTTCTTGGCCACGGCATCGGCGGAGATGGAGAGGTCCAGGCTCAGCGGACCCTCCACTTCGCAGTCCATGATTTGGCCGCCGTGGGCCATGCGCGCCAGGGCCGCCGCGTCGTGGCTTGGCCCGTGGCCCGGCAGGACCGTCTCGACGGCCGAGAGGCAGGCCACGCGGGGGCGGATGGTGCCGAGGCGGTGGTAGAGCTTCACCGCGTTTTCCAGGATTTGCCTCTTGGCGTTGAGGTCGGGGGCCAGGTTGATGCCGCCGTCCGTCACGCAGACCAGCCGCGGGCCCTCTTTGCCGGGAAACTCGAAGAGGAAGGCGTCCGACAGGAGGTGCCCCGTGCGCAAGCCCCGGTCACGGTCGAGGACCCAATGCAACAGGGTGGCCGTCTGGGTTTTCCCCTTGAGCAGGATCTGCCCTTCGCCGGCGCGGATGAGTTCCACCGCTTTGCGAACCGCCGCCTCCTCGTCCGGAGCATCCACGATTTCGCACTGCCGGAGTCGTTGGGGCATGGCGTCCAGGGCGGGTCCGATGAGGCCCGGGTCTCCCACGAGGATGCCCCGGGCCAGCCCGTTTTCTTCGGCCGCCGCCAAGGCCGAGAGAGCCGCGAGATCGTGGCCGCAGGCCACCACCACGGTGACGGGCCCGCGCTTGCAGGCGCTTTGGAGGACGGCGTCGAAATCAGACAGGCGTTGCGACATACTGAACTCCCCTCGCGAAAGAAGCGATACAGGCCTCTTGGATCTTGGCGGAAAAGCGCTCCCGGATTGCCGCCTCCCAATCCTCCGTCTGCATGGGAAGCAGGGGGGAGAGGGCACCCAGCAGGATCACATTCACCATGCGCAGGTCTCCGGCCTCCTTGGCCAGCCTCACGGCATCGACCCAGACCAGCTTGGGCGCTCGCGCCTCCAGAATGTCATCGATGTCCTTGACGTAGCCGCTGTCCTTCCGGAGGTTTTGCGTCAGGGGCGGGATTTCCATAGGGCACACGAAGGCCACGCCGCCCGGCCTGAGATAGTGGAGATACCTCAGCGCCTCCAGTTTCTCGAAGGCCACGAGGAAGTGGGCCGCGCCCTCAGGAATCAGGGAGGAGGGCACCCGCTCGCCGATCCGCACGTGCGTGTCCACGTTGCCGCCGCGCTGGGCCATGCCGTGGACCTCGCTCATTTTCACATCCAGGCCCGCGTGGACGGCAGCCAGCGCCAGCACGCGGCTGCTCGTGAGGATCCCCTGGCCTCCTACCCCCGCGAATAAGACATTGGTAATCTCCATGGTATCGTCTCTCCAATCGATCTACAAGTCTGCAGAGCGGGACCGAGCCCGGACGCGCCCACGAAACCACGAGACCACGAAACCAACCCTCGACGGCGTTCATTCAGTCCCCCGTGCGTCCCCGTTCATCGCGGTCTGGCTCCCGTCGTGGCTCATTCTCTCCCTCGTGGCTCTTGGGCTCGCTGTGAGGCGTGGGTTCATTCATTTCACTGCCGCCCCGGCAGCGAAATGGCCCCCGCCTCGCAGACCTGTTCGCACACCCCGCACCCGCCGCAGAGGTCGGGGTCCACGTCGGGAAACCCGTCCTTCTCGTGGATGGCCATGCATCCCACGCGGATGCACGCGCCGCACCGGTCGCACGTTTCGAGGTCGATCTCCACGGCCTGGCCCTTGGGGACTCGCGCGCCGAGGAGACACGGCGCCACGGCCACGACCACCGACACCTCGCCGGCGGCAAGCTCCTCTTCGAGCACCTTTCGGGTGGCCTCCAGGTCGTACGGATCCACCTCTCGGACGCGCTTCACGCCGAGCGCGCGGCAGACCTCGGCCACGTTGAGTTGGGGCGCGTCCTTGCCGTGGATGTCCTTGCCCGTGCCCGGGTGGGGCTGGCCGCCCGTCATGGCCGTCCACCGGTTGTCCAGGATGACGAGCGTGGCGTGGCTGCCGTTGACGATCATGTCGATGAGCCCCGGGATTCCCGAGTGGAAGAAGGTGGAGTCCCCGATGACGCCGACGGTCTTCCCCTTCTCCTTGGGACCGCCGAACTTCTCCAAGCCCTCGGCCATGCCCACGGAGGCCCCCATGCACATGCAGGCGTCCATGGCCGCGAGCGGCTTGAGGGCGCCCAGGGTGTAGCACCCGATGTCGCCCATGACGCGGAGCTTCATGTCCCTGAACAGCGTGAACATGCCGCGGTGGCTGCAACCCGGGCAAAGGGTCGGGGGGCGCCCGGGGACCGTCACGCCGCCCAAGTGCACCGTCACTTTGTCTTTGTGCGTGGCCCAGGAGTGCCTTCTCCACGAGGGGCAGGTTGAACTCGCCCGTATCGGGGAGCACGTCCTTCCCGGAGACGACGATGCCCGCGGCCCTGATGGCCTCCTCGAGGTAGGGCTCGAGCTCCTCCACGACCACGAGTTTCTTCACCGTGGCGGCGAAGGCGCGGATGCGCTCCATGGGGATGGGATGGGTGATGCCCAGCTTGAGGACGGAGGCGTCCGGCGTGGTCTCCCGGACATAACCGAAGCTCACGCCGGAGGTCACGACCCCCAACTCGGAGCCTGCCCTGAAGATGGGGTTCCAAAGGTCGCTCTCCTCGGCGAAGGCCAGGGCCCGCTGGAGCCGCTCGGCGATCTTGGCGCGGCGCGCGCGGGCGTGATTGGGAAGGAGGACGTACTTGGGGATGTCTTTGGCGAACCCCCTCGCCTTCAACTCCACGCGCTCGGCCGGATGCACGACGCCCGTGTGGTGGCACACGCGCGTGGTCATGCGCATGAGCACGGGAGAGTCGAAGGCCTCGGAGAGCGCGAAGGCCTCCCGCGTCATCCAGCGCGCCTCCTCGGCGTCGTAGGGCTCCACCATGAGGACCTTGGCCGCGCGGGCCATGGAGCGGTTGTCCTGCTCGTCCTGGCTGCTGGCCATGCCCGGATCGTCGGCGGAGACCACCACGAGGCCGCCGTTCACGCCCATGTACGAGGAGGAGAAGAACGGGTCCGCGGCCACATTCAGCCCCACGTGCTTCATGGTGACCAGGGCGCGAACCCCCGCCAGTCCAGCGCCCACCGCCACTTCGTAGCCCACCTTCTCGTTGGGCGCCCACTGGACGGTCACATCGGGGTAGAGGGCCAGGGCCTCCAAGATTTCGGTGCTGGGGGTGCCTGGGTAGCCCGAGCCGAAGGCGACCCGGGCCTCCCAAGCCCCGCGGGCCACCGCCTCGTTCCCGAGCATCAGTTTGGGCATGGTGTTCCTCCGGGATAGTCAAGGGCTTCTTCTTCGCCGCGGAGGACCCGCAGGGCGCCCGCCGCAAGGGCTTCCATTTCGAATTCGCCGGGGAAGCGGAAGACGGGACCGAGAAAACCCACCCGCTCCGTCACCCAGGCGCAGAACATGTCCGAATGCGCCATGCCGCCCGTGAGGACGACCCCGTCCACCCTGCCCGCGAGCACCGTCGCCATGGCACCGATTTCTTTGGCGACCTGGTAAGCCATGGCCTCGTAAACTTCCCGTGCCTTGGCGTCCCCCGCACCGATGCGACGCTCCACCTCGCGGGCATCGTCCGTCCCGAGGTGGGCCATGAGCCCGCCCTCCTTGGTGGTCATCCGCTTCACGTCTGCGGCGGTGTGATCGCCGGAGAAGCAGAGCTTGATGAGGGCTTGCGTGGGCAAGGTCCCCGCTCTCGTCGGACCGAATGGGCCGCCCGAGTTGGCGTTGTTCACATCCAGTATCCGGCCGCCCTCCATGGGGGCGATGCTGAACCCGCCCCCGAGATGTGCGACGACCCACCGGCTGTCCTTCAGCCCTTTGCCGACGCGCTCGCAGGCCTTCCGCGCCGCGGCGTGCAGGTTGAGGGCGTGAACCAGGCTCTGGCGCCTGATATGGGGGAGGCCCGAGTGGCGCGCGAGTGGAACCATCTCGTCCACGGCGACGGGATCCACGACGAAGGCCGGAGCACCATACTGCCCGGCGATGGCGTGGGCGATGAGGCATCCGAGGTTGGAAACGTGCTCACCCTGAAAGCCTTGGCGGGCGTCCTCCATCATCGCTTCGTTAACCTTGATCGTGCCCGAGGGCACGGGGCGGATGAGCCCCCCGCGGCCCACCGCGGCGTCCAGCCGGGACACCTGGTGCCGAGCGAGGAAGGCCTCGCTCGCCGCAAGCCGGCCCGGGAGCTGATCGAGCACGCCGCCGGGCACCTTATTCGCGGGAACGCTCTCCTCGGCGAGGATTCCGCTTTCGGCAAAAAGGGCGAGCTTGGTGCTCGTCGAACCTGGGTTGACGACGAACACTTGAAAGCGCGGGGGCATCAGGGACTCCTAAGACAAGAGGGTAGTCGTCCGCGCCTCTGGCGGGCAAGGCGGAGGGTCCGCCGCATCAGGCGGGTGGGGCATATCACTCTTTGCTCATCCGGCCTGCCCGGAGCCCTCGGGATTGCCCCCGCATGCCGGGAGTGCGCTGGCATGAACGTGCCCAAGCCATGGACCCTGCAAGGTACGGAGCCGGTGGAGCGGAGGGTCAAAGGGGACTATAATGAGGCTCTGTCAATCGGATCGAAGGTGATGAGGGGCTGCCCGGAAAGCCCAGGAGAGACTGGGAAAGATCGTCCATGGAGGTTTCAGGGAAGATGTCCGGCGAACGGGGCCTCGACGAACTCCGCAGGGCCATCCACACGATTTCCGGCGCGTCCTGGGCCAAGCCCGGGAAGCTTTATCACCTCGCCTCGCCCCACGATCTGGTGCTCTTCGACGCCGCAATCCAACCCTCCGCGAAGGTGGGCACGGAAAACCCATCTCCCGGAGAGCCGATGGCGTTCTCGCCCTCCGACGAGGTGATCCCCCTCGAACTGGACGCCCAGACGCTGTGGGGCTATTGGGTCATCGACCGGGAATTCGCCGCCTCCGCGCATGAGCGCGTCCCCGAGCTCATGAGCCTCCTCTGCCGGCTTCACGATGGGGAGGAGACCGCCAAGTTGGAGAGGATGAACCGGGATCTCATGGAGGTCCTCGGTCTGGGCGAATCCCTTGGAGAGCGCGGCGGAGGCATCCCACATGCTGCCGGCCCTCCACCGGGCGGCCCAGCGAGTGCTGGGCGCCCGCGCCACCTACCTCGTGCTTTTCGGCTTGGAGGGGGGCCGCTGCTACCGCGCCGTGGATGACCACCCCCCCGAGTCCGTTCCGGCCTCCTCCAAGGCCTGGCTCAAGGCTCTTCCGAACGACATGGTGTCGTGGACCCTGGGTGATCCGCTGTCGGAAACCGCAGCCACGATCATGGACGGAGAGGCCGTCTCGGGACTGGCCTCGAGACTCGGCGACCCGTCGTTTCCCAGCGGCATTCTGGCCGTAACCCGGCCCGAAGCGGCCTTTCTCGCGGAAGACCGACACCTCCTGAGGCGGATGGCCGACTTTACCTTGGTCAACCTCCTGCGTCTGGAACGAGCGGGACAGGGCCAGTCCCGGTCGCTGCAGAGCCCCGACCTCTTCGTCCTGCTGTCGCAGGAGAAGGAACGACTCGACTACATCATGCGGAGCGTTCCCGTGGGGCTCCTCCTCACCAACGCCGAGGGCGTCATCGCGCTCGCCAACCATGCGGTGGGAGAGGCCCTCGGCCTCACGGACGTGGAACTGCGCGAGAAAAAGATGTTCGGCTCAAGGCAGGCCGGGCGGACCGTGCGAGGGCTGATTCAGAAGAGCCAGGCGGAGGGCAAGACCGTGACCACGCCCTACGAGATGGAGGGCCGCTGGTTTCAGATCCAGGTGATCCCATGGCCCGGAGGCGGGCAGTTTCTCGTGGTCACCCAGGACATCCACGACTGGTTCCAGCTCAACCGCCTCAAGGAGGATCTCATTTCCATCATCTCCCACGAGGTGAAGAACCCCCTCACGGCGGTCCTCAACGCCGCGCATCTTCTGGCCTCCGGACGGGCGGGACCCATGAACGAGGCCCAGTCCCGCGATCGCGACGCTGGTGCAGGAAAACAGCGAGCAGATCAAAAACCTTCTGGACGATGTGGTCCGGCTGAGCCGCGTCTACCACTTGAACGTCAGACAGGAGCTCGTCGCTCTAGCTCCCATGGTGAAAGCCGTCCACGACCGTTCCGCGGCCACCATCAAGGGAAAGCTCATCGGTTGGACCGAAAGCCTCGAGGACCTGACCGTGCACGGAGACGCCTCCATGCTGGAGAGTCTTCTGGTGAACCTCATCGGCAATGCCATCAAGTACACGGGTATCGGGGGACACGTCGGAGTCAGGCTTTGGTCCGACGGGGCCTGGGCCAAATTGCGCGTGGTGGATGACGGCCCCGGCATTCCAACGGACGAGAAGGAGCGGCTGTTCTCACCGTTCTTTCGAGCCAGCAACGTGAGAGACCAAGTCGCCGGTACCGGCCTGGGGTTGGTCATATCGCGGAACATCGCCGAGCGGTTGGGCGGCTCGCTCACGGCGGATTCTCCCATCCAGCCCGAGGATGCGGCATTCCTGGGCCGCGTCCGCCCCGCAACCCGGGGCGCCGCGTTTCAAGTCGAAATGCTCCTAGCCCGATGAGAGGGGGAGACATGCGCAAGCGAATTCTGATCGCCGACGATAACCGCGCCATCACCGAAGTGCTGCAGCTCAACTTCAGCCTCCTGGGGTACGAAGTCCAGGTGGCCTCGGACGGCGAGGAAGCCGAGAAGAAGTGCCGGGCGGTCAAACCCGACGTTCTCATCCTCGACGTCATGATGCCCAAGAAGAACGGCTACAAGGTGTGCAGAAACCTCAAGCTGGACCCCGAAACAAGTCGGGTTCCGATCATCCTCCTTACCGCCAAGAACCTCAAGGAGGACGTCTATTGGGGGTACGATAGCGGGGCCGATGCCTACATGACCAAGCCATACGACCCCCGCCAGCTGGAAATCCTGGTGGACCAGCTCATCAAGGAAACCGAGACGGGGCTCAAGACCACCGCCTGGACGGGCCTGCCCGTGGCCGAGCGCGTGGAGGCCGAGCACAGGCAGCGGCTCGAGGCGGGGGCGCCATCGGTTCTGACGGAGCTGTCCCTGGCCCCTGAAGCCATGGGTGCTTTCACGGCCAAGTACGGGCAGGCCCGCGCCAAAGACTTCGTCCACCGGCTCGCCTGGATTCTCTACGAGAAGCTTCACGGGACGGCGGCCGCGGGCGTCATCGGGCAGAGCTCGGACGACCGTTTCCTCGCCACCCTGCACGCCGACGAGATCCTGGCTTTCCAGACGGGTGCGGCAGAGGCCTTCCAGGATCTGCTCGTCACCATTTACGACGCGGGGGACTTGGAGCGGGGCCGAATCGCCTGGAAGGATCCCGACACGGGCCAGCCGCTGGACGGCCCCGTAATGTCCCTGGTCATCCGAGAGGCCTCGGAGCCTGTCGATTGATCGCGCGCATGGCGCTGGGCTGGGCTTCGGCGGATGAAGGGGTGGGGGCTGCGCGCTCGGGATTGTGGTGATATCCAGGCCCCAAACCTTTGCACTTTAAGGAGTTCCGCGTGTGGGCCCAGGGCGATTACCCGCCGCGCCAGCTTGACAGCATGTGACAAGGCGCGTACACTGATCACTTGTCGCGGGGTGGAGCAGTCCGGTAGCTCGCTGGGCTCATAACCCAGAGGTCGAAGGTTCAAATCCTTCCCCCGCCACCAAGCACGACGAAGGACCCGGCCGACCGCCGGGTCCTTTTTTTGTCGCTTCGAGAAGGCCCTCACCAACCGGCCAAGTCTGCTGTCGCCGCTAGTGAAAAAAGTATCCGAACCCGCCGAGGGCCATGAGGAGCACTCCGAGAACCAGACGCTCGTTGTGTTCGAGCCACGGGAAGGTGAGCTTCTCGTACCCCGTGTACGCGAGGAAGGCCAGTATGCCCATGGCGGCGATGGTGATGGCGCTCATGGCCAGAGCCATGAGCAGGAGGGTGGTCCACGAAAGGGACCCCGCGGCAAAAAAGATCGGGATGAGGGTCTCGCAGGGCGACAGTGTCATTTCGAGAAAGAGGGCGCCCACGGCCACCTTGTCCGCCTGGATGGGGTCGTCGGAGTGGTCGTGCGCACAATGGCGGTGGCCCTCCCTCCTCCATCCCATGACCAGGTAGTAGAGACCGAAGGCGCAGAGGATCAGGGCAGGCAAGGGCGTGTCCAGGTTTTCCACATAGTGGTGGACGCCCTTGCCCAGGGCCGCGGCGGCCAGCCCCACGAGGGCCGTGCTGAGCACATGGCCTAGGCCGGACAGGAGGACCACGCGGAGCATCCTGCCGCGGGACCACCGCTGGGCTCGGGCCACGAGGACGAAGGAAAGCCAGTGCGTGGGCAGGAGCGCGTGGATGCCCGCCACAACCACGAGTGCTACGAAAAGGCTGGAATTCATGACATCGTGGTGCACGTCTTGCTCCCCTTCCCGGCAATCGCCTCCAGAGCCGAATCGTCGAAACGAACTTCGTATCGGGGCATGGGGACCTGAAGTCCCCGCTGGGCGAAGACCTCCACGATGGCCCGGCGGATGGCCCGCTCCACTTCCCACTGGCGGCCCGGTGCGACCTTCGCCCATACCCTGATCCGAAGGCTCGAATCGGTCAGTTCCGTGACACCGACCACTTCCGGGTCTTCGAGGAAGAAGGGAGAAACGGCCTTGTCGGCCCGCGCCCGGGTTCCGGCTTCCCTGAGCGCCGAGAAGACCTTCTCCAGATCGGCGTCCCTCGGCGCCCCCGCATCCACGACGGCCCGCGACCAGTGCCGGGAGTAGTTGGTCACCGTTTTGATTTCGCTGTTGGGGAGCGTGTGCAGTTCCCCCCCCAGCGCACGAATCTTCGTGGTGCGCAGGGAGATACCCTCCACCGTGCCTGAGAAGTCCCCCACCTTTACCGTATCGCCCACGCGAAACTGGTCCTCCGCCACGAGGAAGAAGCCGTTGATGAGGTCGCGCACCATGTACTGGGCGCCGAAGCCCACGGCCACGCCCACGATGCCGAGGCCCGCCACCAACGGACCGACCTGGATACCGAAATCGGCGAGGACCATGAGGGATGCCGCCACGTACAACGAGATGGAGCCGATGTACCGGCCCACCGTCCCAAGCGTGTCCAGACGCTGTTCGAGGTCCTTGCCCCCGCCGGGGTCCCGCCTCAGGGCCGCGGCTTTTATGCGCCTGAGAAGGGCGCGCCATGCGCGGTCGAGGAGGAACGCCCCCAGGAAAAAAATGAGGGCGCGGAAGATGCGCATGGACAACCACGGCGCCCAGGTGTGCGGAGCCCATATCTCCCATTCGGAAATGGGCAGCTGGTCGGGAAGGAGGGCGAGAAGGTCCAAGGTCGACTCCGATCGATCGCGGGGCACGTCCGCTCACCGTTCATTGTACAGGAGGTTTGGGGCTGGAGCACGGACGACACCGTGCGGCACGGTGCTCAGCCGAGCGGTGCACCGACAAAAATGGAGCCCTAAGGCTCCAAGATCAACTCGCTGACCTCCCATTAGTGCGATTCCCTAGAGAGCAACTCCTATGCCAATAGCCTCTTGCCCCGGCATTCTTGAACACTCGTAGCGTTTTCAACTAGATACGCATTTCCGCCCATCTTTAACGTCTCAGAGGTATGGACCATTTGATTCACTATTGTCTCATTTGGTGCATTTTGCGGAGATCGTTTTATGCAATCGATGCCCAGAAGTCCGTCAGATGAGGTCGTATTTCTGGGCCCGATACTTGAATTTTGGACGGCTGAGACCCACGAGGCGCGAAGCCTTGGAGAGGTTTCCCGCAGCCCTGTGCAGAGCCTCTTTGAGCAGACCCTCCTCCATGTCATCCCAGTCCATGCCCTCATCGGGAAGCGTGAACACGGATGAGCCGCCGACCTTGGGGGTCTTCGATCCGGGCCGGTGGGGGAAGAGGTCCGTCCGCCCGATGCGGTCGTCCCCACACAGGATACAAGCCATCTCGACCTTGTTCCGCAGTTCTCGGACGTTGCCGCTCCAGTGGTGGTCCGCCAGAGCCCGTTGGGCTTCCGGGGTGAATCCGCGGAACGTCTTGCCGTATTTCTGCGAAAATTCCTGGAGAAATTCGCGGGACAGAAGGAGAACATCGTCCTGCCGCTCGGCGAGAGAGGGCAGGGTGATCTCGAATCCGTTGACCCGGTAATAGAGGTCGTTCCTGAACTTGCCCTCTTCGACCCAGCGATCCAGATTCTTGTTGGTGGCCGCCAGGATCCGAACATCGCAGCGCTTGAGATCCACGGCGCCCAGGGGCAGGAACTCCCCGTCCTGCAAGACCCTCAAGAGCTTTGCCTGAAACGCCGGAGAGGTCTCAGCGATCTCATCCAGAAAGACCGTTCCGCCTCTGGCTCTTTCGAGGATCCCCTGCCGATCCTCGTCGGCTCCCGTGAAAGCGCCCTTGCGATAACCGAAGAGCTCGCTTTCCAGCAGGGTGTCCGGAATGGCCGAGCAGTTCAGCGGGAAAAAGGGCCGCTGCTGGCGCTTGGAGTTGAAATGGATGGCCCGCGCGAACAGCTCCTTGCCCGTGCCGCTCTCCCCGGTGATGAGTACGGTGGCATCGGTGGTGGCCACCTGGCTCGCCAGCCGCACCGATTCCAGGAAGGCGGGTGACCGTCCCAGGAGGCGCGGGAAGAGGAAGCGGCGCTCCAGGTCCCCCCGGCTCTCGCGGGATTGGGCGAGGAGAGCGGCCACGTGCAGGGCGCGCTGGATCGTGAGTTCGAGCTGGTGGATTTGAAAGGGCTTGGAGAGCACGTCAAGAGCACCGCGGCGCAGGGCCTCCACGGCCATGGGCACGGTCCCGTAAGCGCTCATCAGGATGATCTGCGCGGAGGGATTGGCCGCGAGCAACTCGGGCACCATGGAGAGGCCGTCTCCGTCGGGCAGCTTGTAGTCCAGAAGGATCACCGGCGGCGTGTCCCGCCCATTGGCTTCCAGGCCGGCCTTGGCGGTCAGCGCCGAAGCCACGGTCACAGGGTACTGGGTGAGAACCTCCCGAAGGAGCTCCGTCGTGTCCGGCTGGTCTTCGATGATCAGCACATCGGTCGCCAAAGGGACCCCCTTCATTCATATGGTAACCGCCTGATGGGGAACGGGCAAGGAGGTTGAGAGTTGAGAGCGGAGGATTGAGGGACGAGGGCGACAAAGGATCTTGTTCTTCTTACTTTTCACCTTTCGCTTCTTACACCTCGCGTCTCGAGTCTAGCGTCCAGCGTCTCGCGTCTCGCGTCTCGCGTCTCGCGTCTCGCTTTTCGCTACAAAGTCCCTGCGTGATAGGAGCTTCTGACGAGGGGGCCCGAGAGCACGGCGGAGATTCCGGCGGCCTTGGCCTCCTCGCGCATCTCGACAAACTCCTCGGGTTCCACATAGCGTTCGACGGGATGATGGGTGCGGGTGGGCTGGAGGTACTGGCCGATGGTCAGACGCTGGACCCCGGCGCCCGCCAAGTCGTTCCATGCCTGTTTCAGCTCTTGCCGGGTCTCTCCCAATCCCACCATCAGCCCACTTTTCGTCGGCAGCTCAGGCACCATATTCCGTACCATCTCAAGAACAGATAACGACCTATGGTATCGGGCCTTCGATCTAATTCGAGGCGTCAGGCGCTCGACTGTTTCAAGGTTGTGATTGAACACGTGGGGCCGGGCCTGCAAAACGACCTCGAGACACTCCCGCCGTCCCGAAAAATCCGGCGTCAGGACTTCGACTCGCACCTCGGGGATTCTCTCCCGAAGCGCCCGTACGGTTCTGGCGAAAGCCCCCGCGCCCTCATCGGGAAGGTCATCCCGGCAGACGGAGGTGACTACCACAAACTTGAGCCCCATTCGGGCAGCCGCGTCCGCAAGCCGTTCTCCTTCCTGGAGATCTTCCTGGAGTGGGCGCCCCGTTTCGATGTTGCAGAAGCGGCAGGCCCTCGTGCAGATGTCCCCCAGGATCATGAAGGTGGCCGTACCCTCGGCGAAACAGGTCCCCTTGTTGGGGCAGGCCGCCGAAGTACAGACCGTGTGAAGCCCATGTTCGGCAACGATGCCCAACACGGAGCTCGCCCGATCTCCGACGGTCAACCTATTTATTTTAAACCAGTTAGGCTTTCTGAGCGGTCGAGACAAACCATTCACTCCTTCTGAGGAACCATACGCCCTGCCCGCCCATCTGGCAAGACGCCCCTTCTTTCAACACGAATTGAGCGAGGTTTTTCCAAAGTTACCCCATTTGTCCATCATTCCTTTTTGAACCTCTTTTCCTGTTTTTCTTGATTTTCCCCCCTTCTCCCTTTCTCCCCTTCGCCCCTTCTCCCGCTCTCCCCCTAACCCCCTTGACAAGCCTTATTTAGGCCCCTATGATTGGCTTGTGGACTAAAGTGGTCTAAAGTGGACCAACCCCGCGAGGGGCGCCACTGAGGCGGGAAGACGGGGATGTCATGTTCCGAGGCAGCGCCGATACCAAGATTGACGAGAAGGGCCGCCTGAAGATCCCGAGCAAATTCAGGTCGTTGCTCGTAGACCAGTTCGGTCCCAAGGTCTTCGTCACCTCCTATGGCGCGCCGTCCATGCGCATCTACCCCCTGGCGGAGTGGATGAAGGTGGAAGAAGTCCTCCGCAAGAGCGGCTGGGGGGACGACCCGCGAGTGGTCCAATTCCTCAGGACTGTGGACTTGAACGGCGACGAGCAGGAAGTGGATCCCCAAGGACGAATCCTCGTCCACAAGCGCCTGCGCAAGCACACGCGCATGGAGGGCGATGTGGTCGTCCTGGGCCATCCCACGAACTTCCTCGAAGTTTGGAACGAGGAGTTGCTGAACGAGATCCAGACCAAGGAACCCCTTACCGACGAGACCATCCGATTCGTCAGTCAAATCATGCGGGAGGCGAGGAATGGAAACGGGGTCCCTCCATGTCCCGGTGATGGTCCGGGAGGTGGCTCAGGCGCTTCGGGCTGAGCAGGGAGGGTGGTTCGTGGATTGCACGCTGGGGCTCGGAGGCCACACCCGGGCCATCCTGGAGTCTTCCCACGATGCCAGGGTGCTGGGCGTGGATAGAGACGGGGCGGCTCTCGACCTGGCGCAGCAATCCCTGGCCCCCTTCGGCGACCGATTCCGAGGCGTCCGGGCCAACTTCAAGGATATCGGGACCTGGGAATCCAGCCTGCCCGAGCCTCCCCGGGGCATCCTGGTGGACTTGGGCATGAGCACGTTCCAGCTCAAGTCGGGCCGGGGGTTCAGTTTTACCGACGAATCGGCCTTGGACATGCGAATGGACCCGGGCGCCGGCATCAGCGTGAAGGACTTCCTCAACGGAGCCCCGCAGGACCAGATCGCGCGCGTCCTGAAAGAGTGCGGCGAGGAACCCTTCGCCCGGCGTATCGCGCAGACCATCGTGGAGTCCCGCCCCGTAGAGAGCGCCGCCGCTCTGGCGAGGATCGTGGAACACGCCGTCCCCAACCGATTTCACGGCCGTCTCCATCCCGCCACCCGCACCTTTCAAGCCCTGCGAATTCACGCGAACGGCGAACTGGAGGGCCTGGGCGAATTCGTCCGCCAGGCCGTCGGTCTTCTTTCCCGAGGCGGCAGGGTAGCGATTCTCGCCTACCACTCCCTCGAAGACAGGATCGTAAAGCAGACCTTCGCGGCCCTTGCGAAGGGGTGCATCTGCCCCCCCCGGCTTCCCATCTGCGCCTGCGGTCGGGCCCCCGAACTGGCCCTCGTCGGGCGGAAGGCGGGGCGCCCCTCGGCGGAGGAGACGGCACGCAACCATGCGTCCAGGAGCGCAAGGCTCCGCGTGGGGGAGAGGCTTTGAGCGACCTCACGATCGGCGCCAAGCCCATCCGCCAGCCCGACGAGCAGAGCTTCGCGGCGGCGGTGCGCATTACCCTGGCCATCTTCGTCATCGCCACGCCCTTCTTCCTCTACATGGGCCTCTCGGCCGCACACGTGCAGGAGGAGTACCGCCTATCCCGCCTGGTCGAGGGCCGCCGGCAGCTCATGAAGGAGCACGAGCGGCTTCTCCTGACCCGCGACGCCCTGCTCAGCCCGGGAACCGTGAATGCCATCGCGAGAGAAAAGCTGGGCATGGTGGAGGAGGACGCCCAGGAATGGACCGTGGGCGTGGCGCCGGAGCAAGGTAGAGCCGGGGAGAAGAAGGAAAAGCCTCAAGATCTGGGGAGTCGAACCCCGGGGGGGAACCAGGAAGAGAAGAAGCCGGCTAACGAGGGCCGCGGAGGGGATGCCGGGGTCAAGGCAACCGCCAGGCTAGCCACTGAGCCGAGGTTGAAAAATTCTTCCCAGGAAAAAGCCCCTTCAGGAAAGGCTGCATCCCCACCGGTCGCCTCCAGCCCCTCCAAGGCAACCGCCTCGGGGCGGGTCACGGACGCCGTGGCGAGGCCGAAACCGGCCGGTGGCCCTGAAAGGGCCTCCACCACCCCTTCAACGCCCAAGGTCCATGGGGGGACAAGGTGATCGTCCGATTGCCCGCGGGCCGCCTGCGCCTCTTCGGTGCCCTCGTGGTCGCCATGGCGACGCTCGTCGTCTGCCGTCTGGCCTTCCTCCAGCTCGTCCGCGGAGCCTACTACGCCCAGGTCGCCAAGGACCAGGCCCAGGAGCGGATCGAGGTGGACCTCCCCCGGGCGACCCTCGTGGACCGTTGCGGGTTTCCGCTCGCGGCATCGACTCAGTGTCCCTCACTCTATACCTTCGACCCGCAGAAGATCTCCGACCCCGCAGGTCTGGCCCGGGCGGTTTCGCAGATCAGCGGCAGAGACGTGGACGATATCCTCCGGGACCTCCGCTCCCGCCGGAAGTTCACCTGGCTGGCCCGCAAACTTCCCTTTCAGAAGTACGACGGCGCGAAAGCCATCTGTGCCCAATTCAAGGGCTGCGAAATGATGGAGGAGGCGGGCCGGTACTACCCCAACGCCCGCCTGGCGGCCAACCTCGTGGGTTGCGTGGGGACCGACGGTGGCCTCACGGGACTCGAACATCACTGGAACGGCAACCTTCAGGGCGGCACCCGGAGCTATCTCGTGATGCGCGACGCCGTCGCCACACGCCTCATCCCCATGGAAATGATCCCCGACGTGGCCCCTCGGCCGGTGGCCATCCGGACCACGATCGACGAGGCCATCCAATTCGAGGCCGAGCGGGTCCTGGGAGCAACCGTCGAGGAGATGCGCGCGAAGGACGGCGTGGCCATCGTCCTGGACCCCAACTCGGGGGACATTCTGGCCATGGCCGTGGTACCCACCTTCGATCCCAACCAGCCGGGAAAATCCAAGGTGGAGGATTGGCGCAACCGGGCCGTGACGGACTCCTACGAACCCGGTTCCACTTTCAAGCTCATCACGCTCGCCGCGGCCCTGGACTCCGGCCGCTACAAACCCTACGACACGATCGTCGTGGGCAATGGGACCCTCACCGTGGGCCCCAAGACCATCCACGACGACGAGCCGCCCATCAAGGCCGTGTACGACCTGGAGGAGGTCCTTGCCCACTCCTCCAACGTGGGCGCCGCCAAAATCGGAATGTCCCTGGGCGAGGACACCATGTACCACTACATGCGCCTTTTCGGCTTCGGACAGCCCACGGACCTCCGGCTCACCGGGGAGAGCAGCGGGCGCCTGCGCCCCCCCAAAGAGTGGTCCATGCTTTCCTTGCCCTGCCTCTCCTTCGGACAGGAGTTGCGCTCCACGCCTCTCCAGCTCGCACTGGCTTATGCCGCCGTGGCCTCTGGAGGCTATCGCGTGGTGCCCCGGCTCCTGCCCGACCAGACCATCGCACCCCCCGAGCGCATCCTCAAGGCCTCCACCTGTGACGCGCTCAAGGTCATGCTCGGCAGGGTGGTGACGGAGGGTACGGGCAAGGCCGCCGCCGTGGCGGGCGTGGCCGTGGGCGGCAAGACGGGCACGGCCCAGAAGCTCGGCCAGAAGACGGAGGAGGGCCGTCGGCCGTTCATCGCCTACTTCGTCGGGATGGCGCCCCTGGATAACCCGCGCGTCGTCTGCCTCGTCATGGTGGACGAGCCCGTGGGAAAGATTTACGGAGGCGCGATTTCGGCTCCCGCGTTTTCCAAAATCGTGGCTTTCGCGCTCAAGCGCCTCGCCTACCCGGACCGTCAGTCCTCCCTGGACCTGGCCCTCGCGGAGGGCCAGCCATGACCACGCCCTGGCTCCTCTCCGACCTGCTGGGCAAGATCTCCTACTCGGCGGTCCTGGGACCCACCGGAATAACGGTGTCGGGCATCACCTGCGACTCGCGGGAGGTTCAGGCGGGAGATGTGTTCGCCGCTCTCCGAGGGTTCAAATCGGACGGCCGGGCATACGCCGACGAGGCCTTTGCCCGCGGCGCGAAGGTGGTCCTCGCCCACGCCGAACCCCTGGGTCCCCTCCCTCAGGATACGGCCTGGATCGTCTGCCCGAGCGACAGGGAAGCCTTTTCCGCGGCCTGTGCGGCCCTGTACCGGACCGCGGACAACCCCGTGAAGCTTGCGGGGGTCACGGGGACGAACGGGAAGACCACCTGCGCCTACCTCCTGAGGAGCATTTTTCGCGAGGCCGGCGGAGCGGGCATGCTGGGAACTATCGAGGTGGACGACGGGGAGGGCCTCTACCCCGCGGTCCGCACGACTCCCGAGGCGCATTTCATCCACCGCTGGCTCAGGGCCCTTGCGGAGAAAGGCCTTCCCTACGCGGCCATGGAGGTCTCTTCTCACGCGCTGGCCCTTCACCGGGTCAGCGACCTCCGGTTCACGGCCGCGGGCTTCACGAACCTGACCCGGGACCACCTGGACTTCCACATCACCATGGACGCTTACTACGCCTGCAAGAAGGCCCTCTTCGACCTCCTGGTTCCAGGGGGGACGGCCGTGTTGAATCTGGACGATCCCTACGGGGTGCGGCTCGCGGGAGACCTGGATCGGCACGGGGTATGGACGGTGGGGCGAAAGAGCCCGGCGGACCTGCGCCCGGAGAGGCTCTCCATGGATCTGCAGGGCATCCGCTGCACCTTCAAGACGCCCTGCGGGGACGTCCGTGTTCGCTCGGCCCTCACGGGCCAGTTCAACCTGGAAAACCTCCTGGTGGCCGCGGGCACGGCCCTCGCCGCCGGCGCTTCTCCGGATCATGCCGGGGCGGGAATCGAGGCTCTTCGCGGAGTGCCCGGGCGGCTGGAGCGCATCGATCGCGGACAGCCTTTCTCGGTGTTCGTGGACTACGCCCACACGGACGACGCCCTGAAGAATCTCCTGCAAACCCTGCGCGAGCTCGGCCCCAAGCGCCTCATCACGGTATTCGGTTGCGGCGGAGACCGCGACAAAGCGAAGCGGCCCCTCATGGGAGCGGTGGCGGCCCGGCTGAGCGATGTCGTCATCCTCACCTCCGACAATCCGCGAACCGAGGACCCCGAGGCCATCGCCCGGGATGCCGAAATGGGAATCCTTCCCGAGATAAGCGGCGGAAAGGCCTACGAACGGGTCCTGGACCGTCGCCAGGCCATGAGCCGCGCCCTGGACCTGGCCGGCGAGGGCGACGCGGTGGTGGTGGCGGGCAAGGGACACGAGCGAGACCAAACCACGGGCACGACCAAGCGCGAGTTTCATGACCCCACCGTCCTTGGCGAACTGCTGGGAGACATGGGATGGCGATGAGAGCCTTCACGGCCGAAGAGATCGCCTCCGCATCGGACGGCCGGGTCCTGCGGCCCTCCGCCGCACCCATAGCGGGACTTTCGCTGGATTCCCGAACGGTGAAGCCGGGCATGCTCTTCGCTGCCATTCGGGGCGAGAAAACCGACGGTCACGGTTACTGCGCCGCCGCCGCGGAACTGGGCGCCGCCTGCGTCCTCGTGGAGCGCGCGGTGGAGGTGCCCGGGGGATGCGGGATGGTCCAGGTGGATTCGGTGGAGCTGGCCCTGCGCGTCTTGGGAAGGAAAATCCGCTCCGACTTCCGGGGCGAGGTCGTGGCCGTGGTGGGCTCCTGCGGCAAGACCACCACCAAGGACTTCACGGCATCCGTCCTGAAGCGCCTCGGGACCGTCCACGCCACCTCGGGCAACCGCAACAACCTCCTGGGCCTTCCGGAAACGCTCATGGGCGCAGACATGGACTGCCGTTTCTGGGTTCTTGAGACGGGCATCAGCAAACCCATGGAAATGGACGACCTGGCGCCCATGGCACGGCCCACGGGCGTGGTGATGACCACCATCCAGCCCGTGCACACCGAGTTCTTCGCCTCCCTGGAGGCCATCCGCGACGAGAAGGCCAAGATCTTCGAATCGGCGGAGCCCGGAGCCTTCGGGGCGCTCAACGCGGACGATCCGCTCTTGAAGGACCTCAGGTTGCCCTCCGGCATGGAGCGAATCCTGTACGGCACGCGCCAGGACGCGGACCTTCGCATCGAACCCGAGGGAGACGCGGGACCCCGAGGAACGGCCTTCCGGCTGCACCTGCGCGGGGAAAGCGCCCAGGGGTTCCTCCCCGTCACGGGAATCCACAACCTCCTCAATTTCGCCGCCGCGTGCGCCGCCGGCGCCTGCTTCAGCGCGCCCCTGGCCCAGCTGGCCGAGTGCGCCTCCGACCTGCAACCCGCCGCGCATCGAGGCGAAACCCATCTCCTGAGAGGCGACGTCCTCCTTCTGGACGACTCCTATAACGCCAACCCGGCTGCCATGGCGGCGGTGCTCAGCTCCACGCGCGGCTGGGGCCGCCGCGTGGTGGGCGCCCTGGGAGAGATGTTGGAGCTCGGGCCTTCGTCCCAGAGGCACCACGAGACCACGGGCTTCCTCGCCGCCCAGTCGGGCCTCTGCGCCCTCCTGGCCGTGGGCGGAGAGGGCGCCCGCGTCATGGCCGAGGCCTTCGCCGCGTCGGGACGGCCCACCTTCCACGTGAGGAAGTGGCAGGACGGCGTCGAATGGATCGAGGGTCAGATCCGTGACGGGGACGGCGTCCTCGTGAAGGGTTCCAGGGGCATCGGGTTGGACGGCCTCGTGGCCTGGCTTTTGGAGAGGAAGGGAGACTGATGCTCTACCACCTGCTCTATCCCCTCCACGAACACCTGCCCGCCCTGAGGCTCTTCCGCTACATTACATTCCGTGGCGCGGTGGCCATCGTCATCGCGCTTCTGATTTCGCTCCTGCTGGGGCCCATCCTGATTCGATCCCTGCAGAGGCTGAATCTCCGCCAGTACATCCGGGAGGAGGGGCCCGAAGCCCACCAGGTCAAGGGCGGCACGCCCACCATGGGCGGCCTGCTCATCCTCCTGGCTCTCGCGATCTCGGCCCTCCTGTGCATCCGGTGGGACAGCCCCCTCTTCTGGGTCCTCTTGGGCTCCACCCTGGCCTTCGGGGCCATCGGCTTCGCGGACGATTTCCTCAAGATGAAGCGCCACCAGAACCTGGGGCTGACGAGCAAACAGAAGTTCATGCTCCAGGTCGCCGCCGCCGGGGCGGTGGCGTGGTTCCTCTACCAGTACAGGCTCACGGGCCACTTCGACACCACCCTCACGGTTCCCTTCTTCAAGGAATTCCGCCCCGACCTCGGGTGGCTTTTCATCCCCTTCGCCGTGATCGTCATCGTGGGGGCGAGCAACGCCGTGAACCTCACCGACGGATTGGATGGACTGGCCATCGGCTCCACGCTCATCGCCGCGGCCACCTACGCCGTGCTCACCTACGCCGCCGGTAACGCCAAGATCGCCGACTACCTGGACATCCCCTATGTGAGAGACACGGGCGAACTGTCCATCTTCGCGGCGGCCCTCGTGGGGGCCAGCCTGGGGTTTCTCTGGTTCAACGCCCACCCCGCCCAGGTCTTCATGGGGGATGTGGGTTCCCTGGCCCTGGGTGCCTGCATCGGGACCCTCGCGCTCATCATCAAACAGGAACTCCTGCTGGTCATCGTGGGCGGGCTATTCGTCATGGAGGCCCTCTCGGTCATCTTGCAGGTGGCCTCCTACAAGCTGCGGGACAAGAAGCGGATCTTCCGTTGCGCCCCCATCCACCACCATTTCGAGATGGGCGGGTGGAAGGAGACGCAGGTGGTGATCCGGTTCTGGATCCTGGCAATCCTTTTCGCGCTCATGGGACTGGCGACGCTGAAAATACGGTAGGAGAACACGGGGATGGATGACCGATGAAAGTGCTTGTAGTGGGGATGGGCGATTCGGGGTACGCGGCCGCCAAGCTGGCGCTCGATCAGAAGCACACCGTGGCCTCGTGCGACCAGGCCCTCGCCGAGCAGCTCAAGGTCGACCTCTCGCCTCTCCTGGCACGCGGGTTGGTATTTTACGGGGGCTCCGAGTCCCCCGCCCTGCTGGACGGAGTGGAGACGGTGCTCCTGTCCCCCGGCGTCCCCTGCGCCTCTGCGCTGGTGCGGGCGGCCTCGGAGCGCAAGATCCCCGTACTGGGCGAGATGGAGTGGGGGTTCCGGCACGCCAAGGGGCGCTTCATCGCCATCACGGGCTCGAACGGGAAGAGCACCACCACGACCCTCGCCGGCAAGCTCATGGCCGCCCATTTCCCAGATGTGAGAACGGGCGGCAACTTGGGCATCCCCGTCTGCACCATGGTGGAAGGCTCCACCGAGGAGACGTGGTTCGTCCTCGAAGCCTCCTCGTTCCAGCTGGAGAGCATCCAGTCCTTCCGGGCGGCCGTGGCGGTGCTCCTCAATATCACGCCCGACCACCAGGACCGCTACCCCCGATTCAACGACTACGCCGACGCCAAGGCCAGGGTGTTCTTGAACCAGGGCCCGGGTGACTTCGCCGTCTTTTCGGCTTCGGATCCGCTGGCCGATGGCTACGGTTCGGGATCGGGCGGCGTGAAGGTTCGGTTTTCGGCCACGGGGAGCCTGAGCGAGGGCGCCTTCACCGAGGGCGGTCGAGCCCTCTGGCGAAGAGAGGGGAAGGACGAGGTCCTCTTCGACCTGGCGGACCTGCCCCTTCCCGGGACACACAACCTCGAAGACACCTTGGCCGCATGCCTAGCCGCGCGATGTGCGGGGGTGCCTGCCGGGGGGCTGGGGCCCGTGATTCGCGCTTTTACAGGCCTGGAGCACCGGCTGGAGAGGGTGGGAGTCGTGAACGGCGCGGCGATCTTCAACGACTCCAAAGCCACCAATACGGACTCGGTCCTCAAGGCCCTCACGGCCTTCGAAGCCGGAGTGGTCCTCCTCTTAGGCGGGAAGGACAAGGGAGCGGATTGGTCCAGCCTCATCCCGGAAGTGAAGCGCCGCTGCAAGGCCGTGATCGCCTTCGGCGCGGCGCGTGAGAACGTGGCCGCCGCCATGGGCGACGCCGTACCCCTGGAGGCCTTCGAATCCCTGAAGGATGCCACGCGCAGAGCACTCCAGCTCGCCGGCCCCGGGGATAGCGTGATCCTCTCGCCGGCCTGCGCCTCCTTCGACGAGTTCAAGAACTTCGAACACCGGGGCGAGCAGTTCAAGGCCTGGGTGCGGGAGGCGATGCAATGAGCCGGTTGTTGTACTTCGACCGGAAGCTGTTCACCGTCACCTTGGGCCTGCTGGCGGCCGGCCTGGTGATGATCTACTCCTCGTCAGCCGTCCTCGCTCTCACCCGCAAGGGCGACCCGGCGTATTTCTTCAAACATCAGATGGTCTGGGCGGCCATCGGCGTCGTGGCGCTCTTCGTGACCCAGCACATCCCCTACGCCAAGTGGGGCCAGCGCAAGATCGTCCTGGGGCTCATGGCCCTGGAGGTGATCCTGCTCCTGCTGGCCCTGGCCAGCCCCGCCATCAACGGGTCGCACCGCTGGATCAAGCTGGGGCCCATGACGCTCCAACCCTCCGAGACGGCCAAGCTCGTCATCCTCATCCTGGCCGCCTACCTCCTGAACAAGAGGGCGGAAGAACGGCGGGAATGGATCCACACGCTCGTGCCGCTGGGCGCCTACGCTGGATTCGTGGCCGTGTTGATCGTCATCCAGCCGGACCTGGGGACCGTGGTCATCCTCGGCGCCATCCTGTGCTCCCTGCTCCTGGTGGCGGGGCTCCCCTGGAAATGGCTGGTCTCCATGCTCTGCATCGGCGTGGTGGCCGTGGGCATTCTCGCCGTGTCGAGCCCTTACCGCCGACAGCGGCTCATGACCTTCATGAACCCGGACGCGGACCCCCGGCACGAGGGGTTCCAGGCGCAGCAATCCCTCATCGCCGTGGGAAGCGGCGGCCTGGCGGGCAATTGGGTTGGAGGCGGCAGTCAAAAGTTGCTTTTCCTCCCGGAGCCCCACACGGACTTCATCTTCGCCATGATCGGGGAAGAACTGGGCTTCGCGGGGAACCTGGTGGTCCTCGGGAGCTTCCTCTTTTTTGGCTATCTGGGGCTCAAGGCGGTGCGAAGCGCGCCCGATCTCTTCGGGGCCTACCTGGCCATGGGCGTGGTGGCCTGGGTCGTCCTTCAGGCCCTCGTGCACATGATGGTGACCCTCACGCTCTTGCCCACCAAGGGATTGCCGCTGCCGCTGCTGTCCTACGGCGGCTCCAACCTCGTGGTGACCATGGCGGGCGTGGGCATTCTGCTCAACGTGAGCCAGCACGAATGAAGAAGTTAGAAGTGAAAAGTAAAAAGTGAGATGTGAAGGGCAAAGGATGGCGAAAAAGAAAGTGCAAGCGCGGAACGATCGAAACTCACGATACCCCGGTCTTTTTCGGCGTTTGCATCCTTGTCTGCATTGTCTTGTTTTTCATCTTTTACCTTTCACTTTTCACTTTTCACTTTTCACTTTCTTCGGAGCCATCCTTGGAGGAGCTTAGAGTGATCATCGCGGGCGGCGGAACGGGCGGACACTTTTTCCCGGGACTGGCGGTGGCGCAGGCCCTGCAAGGGGGATCGCCTACCGCGCGCGTCTACTTCGCCGGATCCGCCCGGGGCATCGAAGCCCGGCTCGCCCCCAGGTACGGGTTTCCCTTCACTGCTCTGCCCGCATCGGGCGTGGCGGGGCTGCGCGGCCTCCAGCCTCTAAAGGGCCTCGTGTCCGTGCCCCTGGCGCTCGTCAAGTCCTTCGCCATGATCCGTCGCCTGCGCCCTCATGCCGTCGTGGGTGTGGGCGGTTACGCCTCCTTCCCCGTGACCCTGGCCGCGGGCCTGCTGGGCATCCCCGTCCTGCTCCTGGAGCAGAATGTCACTCCGGGCCTGGCCAACCGGATCCTGGCTCGTTGGGCCGTGGTCGTGGCCGCCTCCTTTCCACAAACTCTCGAGCACTTCCGGGGCAAGGGGCGTCTCATGGGGAATCCCGTGAGGGCCTCCCTCGCGCAGTTGCCCCCCGAAGCGCCTCCTCTTCACCCCCTGCGCCTGCTCGTCTTCGGTGGAAGCCGGGGCGCCCGTGCCATCAACGACGCCGTGATCGCCGCCCTTCCCGGGTCTGAAGGCATTCCCCGGCGGTCTGGAGATTCGCCATCAGACGGGGGTCGAGGACCTGGACCGCGTGAAGGACGCCTACTCGCAGGCGGGCATGCGCGCCCAGATAGAGCCCTTCGTCGAAAACATGGATGAGGCCTACACATGGTGCCACGCGGCGGTCTGCCGCGCCGGAGCCACGACGCTCGCCGAGCTGGCCGCGGCGCGCCGCCCCGCCCTTCTCGTGCCCTTCCCCCAAGCCGCCGGCGACCACCAGCTCCACAACGCCCGGGGCCTGGAATCCCTGGGTGGGGCCCTGTGCATGGAGCAAGGCGCCCTCACGCCTGAAGCCCTGGTCGCAGCTCTCCACGAGCTCTCCGACCCCGAGAAGCGCCGGGCCATGGCCGCCCGGCTCGCCGTCGCCGCGAAACCCCGGGCCGCGCAGGACATCGCGGACCTGGTCCGAACCATGTCGGGGGTGAGGCCGTGAGGCTGGGCAAACTGAACCGCATCCATTTCGTGGGCATCGGAGGCATCGGCATGAGCGGCATCGCCGAAGTGCTGCTCACGCAGGGGTTCACGGTCACGGGTTCGGATGCCAGGGAGAGTGCCGTTCTGAACCGCCTGCGGTCGCGCGGTGCCCACCTCACCGTGGGCCACGGCGCACAGAACCTGGGCAATGCCCAGGTCCTGGTTTACTCCAGCGCGGTGGATCCCCGGAACCCGGAACTCGTGGAAGCCCGGCGGCTGGGCATCCCCGTGATTCCCCGGGCGGAGATGCTGGCCGAACTCATGCGACTGAAGTCCTCGGTGGCCGTGGCCGGCTCTCACGGGAAGACCACCGTCACGGCCATGGTGGCCCATCTGGCGCACAAGGCGGGCCTGGATCCCACGGTGGTCATCGGCGGGAGGCTCTCCACGCTGGACGCCTCGGCGAGGCTCGGGAGCAGCGACCTGCTCGTGGCCGAGGCCGACGAATCGGACCGCTCCTTTCTGCTCCTCTATCCCAGCCTGGCGGTGATCACCAACATCGACTGGGAACACGTGGACTGTTACTCCGACCTGGAGGACTTGAAGGGGGCCTTCCTCCAGTTCGCCAACCGCGTACCCTTTTACGGCGCCTGCGTCCTGTGCGCGGACGACCCGAACATCCGCGACCTCCTGCCCCGCTTTTCGAGGCGCGTGGTCACCTACGGACTGTCGCAGGACGCCAACGTGCGCGCCACGAGGGTCCCTCCGGAGGGTCCGGGCGAGACCTTCCGCGTGGCGGTGGCCGGAGAGGATCGGGGCAAGGTCCAGGTTCCCCAGGCGGGCCGGCACATCGTGCTGGACGCCCTGGCGGCGCTGGCCGTGGGCGAGGAGATGGGTGTCCCCTTCGAGGTGCTGAGGGAGCACCTGGCCACCTTCCCCGGCGCGGACCGGCGTTTCCAGGTTCGGGGGGCAGTCGCGGGAATTCGCGTGGTGGACGACTACGGCCACCACCCCACGGAGATCTCGGCCACCTTCGACACGGCGCGGCGGGTCGCGGGGGACGGCCGCCTCGTGGTGCTCTTCCAACCCCACCGGTACACGCGCATGGCGGCGCTCATGGACGGATTCGCCCAGGTGCTGTCCCTCGCCGACCTGGTTCTCGTGTCGGACATCTATGCCGCAAGCGAGGCGCCCATCCCCGGAGTGACCGGCGCGGCGCTCGTGGAAAAGATCGGAGCCTTCGGAAAGGCGCAGGCGCATTTCTGCGCGCGGGTCGAGGACATGCCGTCGACCGTCAGGCCCATGCTCCGCTCCGGAGACCTCGTCCTCACCCTCGGCGCGGGAAACATCACGAACGCGGGCCCAGAACTGTTGGATCTCTTGAAGAGAGAAGGGCATGGACCTTGAGAGCGTGCGCGACCTGGCGCGGGAGCACGGCTGTACTTACTCCGAGGCGGAGCCCCTCGCGAAATTCCTGCGCCTGGGCATCGGCGGCATCCCGGCCTTCATCGTGCGGCCGGGCACCTGGCCCGCGGCGGAGCGGGTTCTTGCGGCCCTTTGGGATTGCGGATCCCCGTTCAAGATCCTCGGCGGCGGCAGCAACCTCATGGCCGACGACGGTCCCCTCCCTTTCGGCGTCGTGCACCTCTCGCGCATGGGGGGACGCATGCTCTGGACGGAATCCGGGGTGGAGGCCGACGCCGATGTGCCCATGCCCGCCCTTGCTGCCGAATCGGTCCGGCGGGGCCTTGGCGGCCTCGAAGGCATGGCCGGAGTCCCGGGCACCGTGGGAGGAGCGGTGATCATGAACGCCGGAGCGTTTGGCAACGACATGGCGGGCGTTCTGGATGCCGTGGCCCTCATCGAGCCCGGGCACGGACGGCGATGGCACCCCGCGTCGGATTTCGCGTTTGGCTACCGCTCGTCGGACGTGGCCCACAAGGGAGTCGTGGCTGGATGTCGATTGACATTTTTCAGGTACGACCCGGCCCTGCTCATGGCCCGTTTCGCGGAGGCCAAGGCCCGGCGGGAGGCGTCCCAGCCCTGGCGCGCGGCCACCGCGGGTTCGGTCTTCAAGAACCCCCCGGGCGATGCCGCGGGGCGCCTTCTGGAGGCATTGGGATTCAAGGGCCGGCGGCGCGGGGCCGCAGGTTTTTCCGAGCGACACGCCAACTTCTTGGTCAACCACGGCGGCGCCCTCTTCGCGGACGCCTTCGCCCTCTGCGAAGAGGCGCGGACGGCGGCGGCCGAAGCCGGCACCACACTCGAATACGAAATGGAGATCTGGCGATGAGTCCTGAGAGCACGTTCCTCAGAGGCCGCGGCGCCTCCGGATTTGTACCCGTTTCCCCCGTCAGGTCCCGCAAGACCCGGCGGCGTTGGCTCCGCCGATCGGTGCGCACTACCCTCGTGGCCCTCGGCCTCCTGGGCGGCGCGGTGATCGCCCACGCCGGGTGGAGCTTCCTCCACAGCGACGGCGCCTTCGGCATCCGCCAGATCCACGTCACGGGCCTCGTGGCCCATCCGCCTCAGGTGCTGCGCGATGCCCTGGCGGACCTCCGAGGCCGCAACCTCTTCGCCCTGGGCCCGGAGGAGGTCTCACGCCGCTTTGCCGGCTTCCCGTGGCTCAAGGGCTTCCTCTGCAAGAAGCACCTGCCGGACACCCTCATCGTGGAAGTCGTGGAGCGCCGGGAGCTGTGTAGCGTGGGCACCGAGAAGGGACCCTTCGCCATCGACGGCGCAGGCATGGCGTGGTCCGCCGCGGCGGGGTCGCCGACCACCGTGGCCCTCGGCCCGGGGCTCGACCCGGCGGACGGACGGGTGCAGGGCGCCGTGGCCCAACTCCTGGAACTCGACCTGCGCGGCGCCGTGCAAACCCTGGCCGCAGGGGACGCGCCCGGAGCGCTCACCCTCGTGTGCCAAGACGGTTGGCGCCTGCAGGTGGCCCCCGAGGATATCGCCGCCCAGTGGCGGCGTTTCCAGGCCGCGAAGGCCTGGACCGCAACCTACGCCCCCGACCAGAAGGCCCTGGACCTGCGATGGGCCGGAAAGGTCGTCCTGCTCCCGGCAGCGCGCGCGGAAGCGCCCCAGGAGCCTGAGGACCAGGAGGGAGGGACCGCCAATGGCTAAAGACCCCGGGTACATCGTCGGCATCGACATCGGCACATCCAAGGTGGCCACGGTCATCGGGAAGGTCAAGGAGGACGGCAACATCGAGGTCATGGGGGTCGGCAAGAAGTCCGACCTGAGGGGCATGCGGCGCGGCATCGTGGCGAGCCTCGACGAGGTGGTGGAGGCGGTGAAGGCCTCCGTGGAGGAGGCCGAGCTCATGGCCGGCTACACGGTGGAGCGCGCCTACGTGGGCGTCGGAGGCGCACACGTCCGGGGTTTCAACAGCCGGGGCGTGGTGGCCGTCACGAACCGCGAGCGCAGGGTCAGCCAGGAAGACATCCAGCGGGTGCTGGAGGGCGCGCGCACCATCAGCTTCCCCCAGGAGCAGCAGATCTTCCACACCTTCCCCCAGGAATTCATGGTCGACAACCAGGAGGGCATCATCCAGCCCCTCAACATGACCGGCACGCGCCTGGAGGCCAACGTCCACATCGTGACGGGCTCCATCACGAGCCTGCACAACCTGGGCACGGTCGTGAACCGCTGCGGCATCACCGTGACCCAGCCCGTGCTCGGGCTCATGGCCGACGCCCACGCCGTCCTCTCCGCCGACGAGAAGGAGATCGGCGTGGCGCTCATCAACATCGGCCACGGCACGACGGGCATCGCGGTCTTCGAGAAGGGGTCCCTCTGGCACACCCACGTCATCCCCATTGGCGGCGAGCACTTCACCAATGACCTGGCCGTGGGCCTGCGCACGGGGACCCAGGAATCAGAAATCCTCAAGAAGAGGTACGGCTGCGCGCTCACCAACCTGCTTGCGGAGGAGGAGATGGTCGAGGTCCCCGCCGCCGCGGGCAACAAAACGCGCATGGTGGAGCGCGCCAGGATCGCCGAGATCCTCCAACCCCGCGCCGAGGAACTCTTCCACCTGCTCAACGAGGAAGTGCGCAACGCGGGCCTGGACAAGACCATCAACGCGGGAGTCGTCCTCACGGGCGGCAACGCGAACCTGGCGGGGCTTCCGGAAGTGGCCGAGGGCATCTTCGACCACCAGGTGCGCGTGGGAGAGCCGCGCGGCGTTCTGGGGCTCACCAACATCGTGGCGGACCCCATGTTCGCCACGGCCGTGGGCCTGGTGATTTACGGCGCCCGAGTGGAAGGGCGCGAGGGAGCGGGTAAGAAGAGGGGCGGTGTCGTAGGCAGGTTCTTCGGAGCCCTCAAGGACGTCTTTTAGCCGCGTGCCGTGGCGGGCACGGAGACGCGGAAAAAATAAGGGAGGTTCAGCATGGACCAGGGAAACGGGCTGAGGTTTTCCATGAGCGAGGCGGACATGGATCGGACGCTGGACGGGAACGGCAAGCGGAAGGTGGGGATCAAGGTGGTGGGCGTGGGCGGCGCCGGAGGCAACGCGGTGAACCGGATGATCGCCGCGGGCCTGGACGGCGTGGAGTTCATCGCCGTCAACACGGACTTCCAGGACCTGGAGAAGTCCATGGCCCACATCAAGGTGCCCATCGGGCAGAAGGTCACCCGGGGCCTGGGCACGGGAGGCGTCCGCGAGCGGGGCGAGAAGGCTGCCATCGAGGACACGAGCGCCATCATGGAGCACCTTCAGGGCGCCGACCTCATCTTCATCGCCGCCGGCATGGGCGGGGGAACGGGCACGGGGGCCGCGCCCGTGGTGGCGCGTCTTGCGGCGGAGACGGGCGCACTCACCGTGGCCGTGGTCACGCGGCCCTTCACCTGGGAGGGCAAGCAGAGGGAGGCCAACGCCCGGGCCGGACTGGACCAGCTCACCGAGGCGGCGGCCACCCTCATCGTCATCCCCAACGACAACCTCTTCGCCGTCCTGCCCGAAGATGTGAGTTGCGAAGACGCGTTCCAGACCGCCGACGACGTGCTCCGCCAGGGCGTTCAGGGCATTTCCGATCTGATCATGCGCCCGGGGGTCATCAACCTGGACTTCGAGGATGCCCGGTCCGTCCTGTCCGCGGGCGGTCGCGCCGTCATGGGCATGGGAACGGCCCTGGGGCCGGACCGCGCCCTGCAGGCCGCGGAGAAGGCCGCCAACAATCCACTCCTCCAGGACGGGTCCATCATGGGCGCCAAATCCATCCTCATCAATTTCACGGGAGACCGACGGCTCGGGCTCCGCGAGGTGCAGCGCGCGTGCGAGTTCGTCCGCGAGAAGGCCCACCCGGATGTGAACGTCATCTTCGGGACGAGCCTCGACGAGAGCCTGGGCGACGAACTGCGCGTGACCGTCGTGGCGGCCGCCTTCGAAACCGAGCTTCGGATCCTCAAGCGCCCCGCCTTCACCGCCGCCCAGGCCGTCCAGCCCGAAGCGGCCGCGGCCATGGGCAGCGTCCCCGGTGTGGACTGTCCCCTGCCCGCGCCCGCCGCGGCCACATCAGCCGAAGCCGCCTCCGCCAGCGGGTTCTTCCGCCGGACCAAGGACCTGTTCACGCCCACCTCCCCGGACATCTTCGCCGCGCCCAACATCCCCGGGGAGCGCAATTACGAGGAGTTCCAGACGCCGCCCTTCATCAGGAAGCAGAAGTCCTGAGGCGGCCTTGACCGGCGCCCGGCACGAAGCCAGGGCGCCTTTTCGGATAGCCCGTTTCCCGCGGGGGATCCCCGTCCCCCGCACCTCCCAAGGGCGGCGTCTCCAAGACGCCGCCCGGTTTCTTTATTTTGCAACGAGGTTTTCTGCCTTCGAGAGGGGCGCCTCATCGGGTGCGCTCCGCTCTCTCTCCAACACGGGGAGGGCCCATTCCCTCCCCGCCCCGCGGGCGAAGCCCGCCGGGGACCCCACCCCACCCTTGGGACTTTTCTGCTCGGCAGGTGTCCGGCTCGAAAACCGCCCCATTCACCTGCTTGGTGAATGGGGCGTGGTTATCAAGCTTCAGTCCAGCAGGCCCTTCAACCCGTTTGACCTAATCCAATCGCGGAAGTTGGGTCTGCCTTCGAGAGGGGCGCCTCATCGGGTGCGCTCCGCTCTCTCTCCAACACAGGGAGGGCGCTCTCATTTTCGCGCTCCGCAGGCAAAGCCTGCCGGACCGCTCTGTTGCCCTCCGGGGCGCTCCCCGCAGTGACCGCATAGGGCCCCGGCCAATGAGATCGGCGGCGACAGTGAATGAAGCTCTTCGGGGGTTGGCAACCAGGAGGTTGCTCCCTCGGCCGCGGGTGGTGCGCGGCGGTGGCATGTGGCAGTCCATCCCTTTTCAAGTTCCGGGACATCCGCTCTCAATCTTGATTGGCACGGTGGAGAGGACCCGCCAGCCGAAGGCTGACGGGCGTCCCGCCCGCGGATCTTCTCCCGGCGGGGGCGCAGATGCTCAGTAGGTCGGCATGGAGGCGTCCACGCGCCGCGACCAGGCGTCGATGCCGCCGGTCATGTTGATGAGCCCCCTCAGGCCGGCGGCGGCGAGGCGCTGGCAGGCGAATCGGGAGCGGATCCCATGGTGGCAGTAGATCACGTAGGGCCCGCCCCGGGGATCGAGCATGTGTTCCCAATCGGACATGTTGGACATGGGGAGAAGGCGGGCGCCCTCGAGGCGGCAGATGGCCCACTCCTCCGGCTCCCGCACATCGATGAGCACGAGCTTCTCGCCCGTGTCCAGGCGCCTTCGGACCAGCTCGGGTGTCGCGTCGATGAATGAGGCCATGCCATCGTTCTCCGGACCGCCGTGAGCGCGCGGTCGTCAACTGAAACGGAGTGGTCTTTGAAGCTTATTCCCGGTTCGTGTCGGGGGCAGAAGGTGCCTGGGAGGAAAATCCCACCTGGGAGGGACGCCCGAGGTAGTAGCCCTGGGCGTAAGGGAAGCCCGCGTGGGCGCAGGCCTCCGCCTCGGCGGCGCATTCCACGCCCTCCGCGATGCAGGCGATTCCCAGGTCCTCGGCCATGTGGACCAGGGCCTTCACCACCTGGAACAGTTTGCGGGGGCGATGGTGGATGTCCCTGATCAGCGCGTGGTCGAATTTGAGGAATTGCGGAGGAACCTCCACGAGTTCAAGCAGGCGGGTCTGGCCCGCGCCGAAGTCGTCGTAGGCCAGGCTCACTCCCATCTCCAGAAGTTCGGCCCGGAACCGCGCCATGACGGCGAGGTCGGTCACGGCCTTCTCGCTCAGCTCCACCGTGAGGCGCGCATCCTTGGTCACGCTCCGGAGGGCGGCCAGAGCCTCGCCCAGGGACGCGGCGAGACCGGCCTGGGCCAGCTCCGCGGGGTGGATGTTGATGAAGAGCTCGCGGGCATCGGGCAGACTTCCCCCCGACCCGCAGGCCCTGGGACCAGAAGAGGCGGCTCAGCTCGGCCTCGCATCCCAATCCCGCGGCCAGGCCGAAGAGCTCTTCGGGGGCCGTGGGCATGCCCTCCCGGGCGCCCCGGCAGGTGACCTCGTAGCCGAAGCGCGTCCTGTCCGCGAGGTGGACGATGGGCTGGAAGAGCGGGATGACGGCCCTCTGTTCGATGAGCGCCTTCATGTCTGCTTCGAAGGTTTGGAAGAGGTTGGAGAGGTCCGTGACCTTCAGGAGGGTGGCGGTGGATTCGTTCTCCGGAACGGAACTCTCCTTGAGTCCGATGCGAAACTCCACCGTGCCGAAGTGGAGGATGTCCCCGCCCCGCACGGGAACGGCCCCCTTGATCTTCTTTCGGTTGAGGTAGGTCCCGTTCCGGCTCTCCAGGTCGCGCACCCAGAGCTGGTCATCCTTGATGAAAGAGGTCCGCGTGATTGCGCGATACGCTTTTCGAGGCGAGGACGAGGTTGCAGTCCGCCATGCGGCCCACGGAAAAAGGCAGAGGCTCCAGGGGGATGATCCACCGCTTGCCGTCGCGGAGGACGCCCTCCATGAACCAGGGCGCCCACGAATCCTCACCCTTTTCGTACAAAGCCATCCGGGAACTCCCCCTCCGCTCAGACAGTAGCCCCGAGGCGGCCCGAATGCAAGAACTTGGCGCGGCCGAGAAGCTCGCTTCGCCAAAGGGAGTCGTTGTCAACGGCTTGCCGTTACTCGTACCTCAGCGCCTCGATGGGGTCGAGCCGTGACGCCTTCACGGCGGGGTACACGCCGAAGACGGCACCGGTCATGGCGGCGAAACCCAGGCTGAGCGCCACGACCCAGAAAGGGATGTTGGCGGCGGGGAAGGTCTCCGAAACCGTATGCCTCAGCGTGAACACCGTGAGGTGGGCGATGCCGACGCCCGCGAAGAGGCCCAATACGCCCCCGAGGGTCGAGAGCGTGATCGACTCGATGAGGAACTGGTAGAGGATGTGGACGCGCTTGGCGCCCACGGCCATGCGGATGCCGATCTCGCGCGTGCGCTCGGTGACGGACACGAGCATGATGTTCATGATGCCGATGCCGCCCACGATGAGCGTGATGCACACGATGGCCGTCACCACGAGCGTGGAGATGCCCGTGAACTGGTCGATGATCTTCTTGACCTGCTCCACCGTGAAGATGCGGAAGTCGTCCGTCTGGCCGAACTTCAGCCCGTGCACCCTTCGCATGACCGCGGAGATGCGCTCCACGGCGTCGTCCATCCTCTTGGCGTCGTGGACCTGGATCACGATGAAGACGGAGTTGGCCGCGTCCTGTCCATACTGCTGGATAGCCGTCGTCAGGGGGATGAAGATCTGGTCGTCCTCGCTCTGCCCGAAGCTCCCTCCCTTCTTCTCCATGACGCCGATGATGGTGTAGGTGCCGCGGCCGATCTGGATCTCTTCGCCCAGGCACTGGCTGGACAGGCCCAGTTTGTCGAGGATGTCCTGGCCGATGACGCAGACTTTTCTTCGGCTCGCCACATCCATGGGGCCGAGGAAGCGCCCCTCGTCCAGGTCCAGGTTGTTGATGGGCGCGTAGGGCTCGGTGGTTCCCATGATCTGCGTCGAGTCCCTCTTGCCGCGGTAGGAGATGGTGTCCGAGCGCATGAGGAAAGGGGATACCTCTTTGACCTGGGGGACGCTTTCCTTGATCGCCAGGGCGTCCTCGTAGGTCATCTTCAGGCGGCGTACGCCCTCCTGATGGCTCTTGTACATTTCCCAGTTGGGCCGGAGGAACATGGTGTCGGCGCCGAAGGTGTTGAACTCGGCGAACATGGCGGCGAACACGCCCTGCATGATGGAGACCACGGCCACCACCGAGAGAACGCCGATGATGATGCCCAGGACCGTCAGGAAGGAGCGCATCTTGTTGGCGAGGATGGCCCTCAGGGCGATCCTGAAGAGTTCCGTGAAGGACCCGAGGACCCCGTAAACTTCCTGGCGGCTCATGGCTGCGGCGCTCATAGGGCGACCCTCCCTGCCGTCCGTCTGAAGGCTGCTTCGAGCGCTGAGTCCCCTGAAGAAGCTCAAACCCCGTGACTGCCAAACCGCGCATGAGATCCCTCGGAAGTTGCCCTTCGCAATGTAGCCTCGGGATGACGGATGAGTAGCGCTCAGCCTTCAGTCCTCGCGAACTCATCTCGTCACCTCGTCGCTGACGATCAGGCCGTCCTTGATGCGGATCTGCCTCGGGGCGTAGGCGGCGATGTCGGCCTCGTGCGTCACCACGATGAGGGTGTTGCCCATCTCGTTGAGGCGCGCGAGCTGGCCCATGATGTGCGCGCTGGTCTTGCTGTCCAAGTTGCCCGTGGGCTCGTCCGCCAGGATGAGCGAAGGCTTGTTGACCAGCGCCCTGGCGATGGCGATCTGCTGCCGCTGGCCGCCGGAGAGCTGACTGGGACGGTGCGTCGCGTGGGTCTGCAGGCCCAGGAACTCCAGGGCCTCCATGGCCTTCTGGCGGCGTTCCGCGGGCGGCACCTTGCCGTAGATGAGGGGCAGTTCCACGTTCTCGAGCGCGTTGGCCCTGGGCAGGAGAAAGAACATCTGGAAAATGAAGCCGATCTCCCGGTTCCTGCAGCTCGGCGAGCTGGTCGGGCGTGAGCTTGTGCACGGCATTTCCCGCGAGGCGGTACTCTCCCGAAGTGGGTGTATCCAGGCAGCCGAGAAGGTGCATCAGCGTGGATTTCCCCGATCCGGAAGGCCCCATGATGGCGAGAAATTCGCCGCGCCGGACGGTGAGGCTCACGCCCTTCAGCGCGTTGTAGACCGAGTCCCCGATGGGGTAGTCCTTGACGAGATCCTTCGCTTCGATGAGTAGCTCTCCGCCCGCTCCGGTCATGGAATCAACCTTCTCCTAACTTACGTGAACTTCGACTTCGTCGGACTTCTGCTGCTTTTCGAGCTCCTCGGCCTTGAGGATCTTGGCCTTCACCTTGTCGCCCTCGGCCAGGAGGCGGAGGACGCGGTAGGGGCCGATGATGACCACATCATCCTGGGCCAAGCCTTCCGTGACTTCCGTGTAGAGGTCGTCCGAGAGCCCGGTCTTCACGATCTTCTTGGTGGCTTTGCCCTGTTTGTCCAGGAAGACGAAGAACACCTGCTCGCCGCTCTTCTCCTCGGTCCGGATGGCTCCGATGGGCACCCGCAGGACCCCGATGCGCTTGTCGGCGATGAGCTTCACGCGGGCCGTGACGCCGGGGCGCAGTTGCTCGTCCGCGGAGGTGATGGCCACCTTCACCTTGAACTGCCGGATGTTGGCCTGGGACCCCGCGGAGCTGGCCTGGGCCGAAGCCCCGATCTCGATGACCTTCCCCTCGTATTTCTTGCCGCCCAGGGCATCCACGATGACGATCACGGGCTGTCCCAGCTTGAGGCGCGGGTAGTCCGCCTCGTCCACCTGGACCTCGGTGATGATCTGGCTGAGGTCGGAGACGGTGAGGATGACCGTGCCCGCGAAGTTCATAGTCCCCATGACGGCGGTCTCGCCCTCCTTGGCGTTGACCGCCGTGACCACGCCGTCGATGGGCGACCGCATGGTGGTTTTGGCCAGATTGTCCTGGGCCTTCTGGAAGTAGGCCCTCGCCTGCGCCGCCATGGCCTTCGCCGAGTCGGCCGCCAGGCGCGCCTGGTCCAGGGCGAGCTTGGCGTCGTCCCGCTGGGAGGTGGAGAAGATCTTCTGCTTGAAGAGGTCCTCGGCGCGGTCCCAATCCCGCTGGCGTTGAGTCAGGGTGACCCTGGCCTGGTTCTCGGCCACCATGGAGGCATCCAGGTTGGCCTTGGCCGAGGCCACATCCCGCTGGTAAGTGTCAGGGTTGATCTGCACCAGGACATCGCCCTTGTGGACCCTGGCCCCTTCCTGGAAGGGGATGGACATGATCTCCCCCATGACCTGGGACGAGAGGTTCACCGTGTCCTTGGCCGTGATGAGGCCGTCCGCCGTAACCATGGGGGAAACGTCGCCCTTGGCCACTTTCACGGCTTCGACCTCGAACCCCTTGGGGCCCGACTTGACCACAGAAACCACGACAACCAGTACCACGAGCGCCACGATGCCCAGGATGATCCCGATCTTTTTCTTGCTCATGATCCACCTAGAAGATGGCCGCCAGACCCATGCGCAGGGCGATCCAGACGGCGTAAAGAACGGTCACGGAGAGCACGGCCGTTCGGATCCGGCACCGCCCGGCGGCGGCCAGGCCGATGCCCAGGAGGGCGATGATCCAGATCTTGAACACGTCAACCCCCGCGAGGAGCACGTAGAGGGGCTTGGGCATGCTGTCCCGGCCGAGAATCGCCGCGAGGTTGGTGGCGATGGGGTTCTGGACATCGATGGCGTTGGCATCCTTCACGAAGAGGAGGACGAGGAAGATCACACCCGTGATGAGGGAGGGCAGGAACGCCCAGGCCGTAGCCTGAAAGCTCCGCCCGAAGGTGATCTCGTTTCCGAAGGCGAGCAGGACGAGCCAGAAAATGGCCGCCAGAATCACCGTGATGAGGGGAACCACGAAGACTCCGATGACGGGCTGGATCCACTTGGGCCGCTGGGCGGCGCGGTCGGCCGCCTCCTCGATCTGCGACTCGGACATCTGGGAGGCGAACTTGCTCTGCTTGATCTGGTCCCGAACGAACTGGGCCATGTCCACCTTGCTCGTGAAGATCCAGCTGCCGGCGAGACTCAGGATCGCCACGAGGACGATGGGGACGAGCGCGAAGGGCCAGCGCTTCTCCACGATCCGGGGCAACGCTTCCCGGGGCGACATGAAGACGCCCGCCATGGCGGCGCAGGCGGAGATGCCAGGCCCTGCCGGAGGCAACTGCACCGGCTCGGGCTCAGGCTCGGGCGTGGCCGGGGCAACCTGCTCGTTTCCCGTGGTCTCTTCCGTCATGCTCCCCTCCCAAAAGGATGGAGCGGGAGATGGGGTAGAGGGGGTGAAAGGGCGACCCTCCTCACCCTCACCCTCACTCCTCACTCCTCACTTTATTTCGATGCCGCGGCTCTCAAGGTAGGTGCCGATGGCCCGTTCGAGCTTCGCTCCCGGCGACCTGGGTGTAGACGCGCGCGTTGAGGAGGCTCGTCGCGGCTGCCAGCAGGTCGTTCTGGTAGGAGAGCACGTTGAACGCCGTGGACAGGCCGTTGTCGTACTTCTTCTGCTCCGCCTCGAGCTTCTCCTTTTGGAGCCGGAAGGTCACCTCCGCCGCGTTCACTCGCTTTTGGGCCGCCTCCAGATCGCGCAAGCCCGGCCCTCACCTCGTTGCCGATGGACAGCTTGAGCTTTTCGAGGGAGATCTCGTCGGCGGTCTTGGCCAGGAGCGAGGTCTGGAACTGGGCCTTGGCGGCCCGGTTCTGGATGGGGTAAGCGAAGGTGACGCCCACGTAGTAGGACTTGAAGTCGTGGCCCGTGATCTGGCTCCAGGCCTTCGAAAAGGCGTGGTCGTAGAGCACCTGTCCGGTGAGCGGGTCCGTGTACATCCCCGAAGCGCCGTTGTAGGTCAGGCTGGCATTCAAGTTGAGCTGGGGCAGCGTGCCGTTCTTGGCCACCGCGAGGTTGATCTTGTCCTGTCTCGAGCCTGCCCACGACCTGGGCCACCTCGGGCCGGCGCGCCAGGGCCTGGTCGATGAGTTCGGCCTCGGTCTTGTCATTGCTGATGAGCTTGGGCTCATCGGTGGGATAGATGGGACGGTTCCACTCCGCGAGAATCCTTGGGGATGCCCAGGTCCAGCCTCAGGATGTCGGCGCTGTTCCCCACCGCCTGCTGGGCGGTGATGATGTCCTGCTCCCGCGTGGCCACCTGGGCATCGGCGGTGACCTGCTCGATGGGAGCCAGAACCCCCACCTCGATCTTCTTCGTGGTCTCTTCCTGGAACCGCTTGGCGAGCTCGAGGGCCGCCTCCCGGGTCTGCCAGGTCCTTGATGTTGTAGACGAGTTGGAAGTAATCCTGCTCCACCTGGAGCATGGAGTCCCTCACCTTTTGAAGGTACGCGCTCCCCGCGATCTCCTTGTCCAGCTTGGCCGAGAAGAACGGTCCTGCTCGCGACGGTCTTCCCAAAGCCCTGGAGCAAGGGCAGGGTCGTACCCAGCTGGGCCGAGCTGTTGTAGGTGGGGTTCAGATAGGAGAATTGCGAGTTGGTCAGGGCGCGGTTGTTGTTCCAGAGGAACTGGAAGGACTGCCCCCACGACGTCGGCTGGGTGACACCCAGGTTGTAGGCGTCCTGCCGGTCCATGTAGGTCGCCGTCAGTTCGCCCACCTGGAGCCTGCTCGTGGTCGGCAGGCGCTGAACGTTGGAGTACCAGGTGAAGTTGAGCAGGGTGTCGTAGATGCCGTAGGACCCCTTGAGGGCCTCGTCCGACTCCTGAAGCGTAACCTGGTCGACCCGGATATCGAAGTTGTTCTGCATGGCGGCTTTCAGGGCGTCCTGGAGGGACAGCGCCATGGCCCCCTCGGGGACCTGGGCGCGTGACCCCACAGCCAGACCGCAACCCAAGATCGCAACTCCCGCCAACACACGCAACCGGTGCGCTAACCTCATGAGACCCTCCTCACTCACTCAGAAGACCTATTACGGGGACGAGGCCTCTTTTGTTTTCCAAGAACGCACCCGCCGGCCGCCGCGTCCCATTTGCGGAGTGGACGTCCTGCAGCGCCTCACCCTCGCCCGGCGCTGGGGCCAACGCGCGCGGGACCTACTTTCTCATCAGCGAGTCCAGGATCATCAGAAACGCGGCCTGCTGGTCCGGCTCCTCCTTGTTGATGACGGCCAGGCAATCGCCCGAAGGGAAAAGTCTCGTGGAGCCGGTCGGAGTGGCTGGCGCTCGTGATCACCACGCGCCGGCGGTCCACGCCCCTGGCCGCCGCGAATTCGAGCACCTTCTTTCCGTCCAACCCGGGCATTTGGAGGTCCAGCATGAGCAGGTGGATGTCCGATGACAGGACCCGGAGGGCGGCAAAGGGGTCGGTGTAGATCTCCACCTGAACTTGGCAGGGATAGCGGGATTCGAAGAAGGCTTTCCAATGCTCGCAGAAGACCGCGTGGTCATCCACGATCACGATGCGTTTCATGGGCTCTCTCCTCATCCCTTGATCGCAGGTTCGCGTCCCTGGCCCGTCTCGCGCTCCGCCTAGTATCTCGTAAAAGCGCGGGGCGCGGACTCTCCTCCGTCCGTGTTGGCCACTGTGATCATGACTTGCGTGCCCTTGGGAAGGAGGGTCTTCAGGGCCGACCCCTTGGCCAGGAGCTGGGTGGCGCTCTTCACGGTCGTGGAAGGGGTGGGGGTCCCGTCGATCTTGATCGTGGCCCCGGTCTTGAAATTTGTCCCCGTGATCTTGAGGCGCAACGGGGCCTTCATGGCCATGATGGAAGTGACCGTGGGGGGCGGGACCACGACGGAAATCCCCACGGAACCCGACGCCGTCGCGCCCTTCGAGTCGGTGACGGTGACGCTCGCCGCGTACGAGCCCACGGTGGTGTAGGTGTGGCTGACGGTCTGGCCGCTGCCCGTCGTCCCGTCGCCGAAAATCCACGCAAAGGTGTACGGCGCCGTCCCGCCCGCCGTGTTCGCGGTGAAGGCCACGGCGAGAGGCGCGCCTCCCGTGGAGGGCGCCGCCGACGGCTGAACACTCAGGATGCCCGTGGTCTGAGCCGGTGCCTGCCAGACCCCGCGACCGTGCGTCGCGGCCTGGAGCAGGCCTCTGGGCGCCGAGATCTGGAGGCTGTCCACGGCGGCGCGCGGCAGCCCCGAGCCATAGGGCGCCCAGGTGCCCCCGGCGTCGAAGCTGGCGTAGACCCCGAAGTCGGAACCGGCGTAGAGCACCATGGGGTCCGCGGGGTGGATGACGAGGGTGTCGAAGGGTTCGTCGGGAAGGCCGGCCGCGAGGGCCGTCCACGAGCCTCCCCGATTCGTGCTCTTGTAAATGTGGGCCGTCCCCGTGCCGGAGAAGGTCGCGTAGACGGTCTGCTCGTCCGCGGCCACGCTCAGGCTCGTCACATAGCGATTGGGAAGGCCACTGGTCACCGAAATCCAGACGGGCGAGGCGTCCTTGGGATTGTCGCATCGGTAGACCTCGCCCTGGGTGCCTCCCGAAAAGACTACGCCTCCCGTGGAAGGCCCCACTCCGATGGCCGAGACCTTTCCCAGCGTCACGGGTGCCCGAGATGGGCGTCCAGCTCGAGGCTCCGTCGGTGGTCCTGTAGATCAGGTTGGTCCCGGCATAGAGGGTGTTCGGGTTCGTGGTGTCCATGACGAAGGGGGCGATGAAGAGTACCGGCTCGGAGCTGCTAATCCCGGCGTTGGCGAGGGTCCAGCTCGCTCCCCCATTCGTGCTCTTGTGGATCTCCAGATAGACATACTCCTCGTACATGGTGTTGGGGTCCGCCGGCGAGATGGCGCAGTAGCCGCCGTCCCCGCCATAAACCTCGGCAAAGGTGTCGCCCCCGCTGAACAGGTGCGTGCCGTTGTCCTGCGTCCCGCCGAGGCTCCAGTCGGGCTTGGTGGGGTGCATGGCCAGGTTGTAGTACTGCGTCGTGTTCAGGCCCCTGCCCCGGAAGGACCATGTGGTGCCATTGTCGGAGGAGTAGGACACGCCGCCGTCGCAACCCGCCCAGAGTTCGCCCGGGGCGCTGGCCACGAGGGCGTGCTGGTCCGCGTGAACATAGCGCGTGTTGTTCTGATCCAGGGTCCAGTTGGAGACCGCAAAAAAGGTTTTGCCGCCGTCCGTGCTCCGGTAGATGTCCACTCCCCCCAGGTAGACCCTGTCGGGATTGGCGGGGTCCACCGCCACCTCCAAGTCGTACCAGCACTGGCCGCTGCAGAAGCTGCCGGCGGCGCCGGTGAGGTTCTGGTTGGTCCAGGTCCCTCCGCCGTCCTGGCTCTTATAGAAACCCATCAGGCCGAAGGTGGAGGAACTCTGCACCGCGGCGTAGAGGGTCGAGGTCCGGGAGGGGGCCACGGCGAGGCTGATGCGCCCAACGTTCGTGTCCGGGAACCCGCCGGACAGCTTGGCGAACGTGGCCCCTCCGTCGGTGCTCTTGTAGATCCCGTTGTCGGGGCTTCCGAAGATGTCGCCCAGCACGCCGTAGACCGTGCCGGTGGAGGAAGGATCGATGATCACCTCCGTCCCGATTCCCGAAGGGATGCCGTTGGCCAAGAGGGTCCAAGTCGCCCCGCCGTCGGTGGACTTGAGGATTCCCGAGTCCGCGCCGTGCCGCGTCCCCGCCGCGGCGTACAGCGTCGAGGGAGCGTCCGGCTTCACCGCGAGCCCCCGGATGTCGCCGAACCCGTGGGTCAGGGTGGTCCAGGAGGCCCCGCCGTCGGTGGTGTGGTAGAGGGCGCCGCCGGGGTAGTTGTCAATGGCGAAGTTGCCCTCCCCCGTACCCACCCAAAGCTCGTCGGGGTTCTGGGGGTTCATGGCCATGCTGCCGATGGCGAGGGTCTGGGCGAAGTCGGTCAGCGGCGTCCAGGTGGCCCCCGCGTCCGTGGTTTTCCACACGCCGCCGTCGGCGGCGCCCACATACAGGGTGCTCGGATCGGAGGGATGCTTCACCAGGGCCGTGATGCGCCCCGGAATGTTCGTCGGTCCGAGAAAGGTCCAGGAGGGCGTGGCCTCGGGACGGCCCTTGGCCGCAACTGGAACGGCGGGCCCGAGCAAGAAGGCGTGGTCGAAGGGATAGAGCCGCGGATAAAGGCGCTCGTAGGCGCGGATCAGGGGCTTGCTGGCCAAGCCGCGCCGGATCGCCTCGGCCATGGACTTGATCCCCTCCACCTTGCCCGCGAAGACGGGGTCCGTATCGGGGACGAGGGGCACGCGGCCGTGGAAATTGTCCTCCTCGTGGTCCGGGCCTTTCTGGATGGAAGCGGGAGCGGAGGAGGGAGTTCCCTTGGGCTCCCCCGCGGCTACGGCCGAGAGGGTCAGGCACAGGACCATCGCGGCGGAGAAAGCGTCGAGCTTTTTCAAGACCATTCATGCCTCCTGGACGAAGCGTCCGCAGACGGATACCATAGCACCAACGGCCGACTCCCTGAAAACGAGGGCATGGGCCGCCGGAGGGGCACCACCGTGAAACACCGGATGAAAAAACGCTCCAAGAAGACCGGCCTTCCGCCGGGATCGCTCGTGCTCATCGGAGATCAGAGGCACGAACCCGTGAAGATCATCGGGCTGGATTACGACGAGTCCTCGTGCCGCGAGAAGCGGGACCTCAGCATCGAGGGCTGCGTGGCCCTCAAGGAGACCCCCGCGGTGACCTGGATCCACGTGGAGGGTCTGGACGTGGATGTGGTGAAACGCCTGGGCGAGGGCTTCGGCCTCCACCCCCTTACACAAGAAGACCTTCTCAACACGGATCAGCGCCCAAAATTCGAAGATTTCGGCGACTACCTGTTTGTCGTCCTGAAGATGTTCCTTCCCCCCGAGCGAAGCGGCGCCCGGACCGGGAGGCAGAATGGCGAGACCATTTCGGAACAGGTGAGCCTGGTGGTCGGGCCCAACTGGGTCCTCTCATTTGTGGAGAACGAGCGGCCCGCATTCGACGGCGTGCGCGAGAGGCTGAAATTGGGCACGGGCAAAACCCGGAAGATGGGAGCGGATTACCTGGCCTACTCGCTCATCGACACGGTGGTGGACAACTACTTCGTGACCCTGGAAAACACGGGCGAGGTCGTGGAGACCCTGGAGGAGGAACTCGTCCTCAACCCCGGCCCCGAGGTCCTTCGAGAGGTTTACAAGCTCAAACACGCGCTCATCTTCCTGAGAAAATCCGTCTGGCCTCTGCGCGAGGTGGTTTCGGCCCTTGCGCGCACCGAGTCAGTCCTCGTCCAGGAAGCCACCAAGCTCTACCTGAGAGATGTCTACGACCACACCATACAGGTGATCGACATCATCGAGACCTTCCGGGACATGGCCTCGGGCATGCTGGACATGTACCTCAGCAGCCTGTCCAACCGGATGAACGAGGTCATGAAGGTCCTCACCATCATCGCCACGATTTTCATTCCCCTGACTTTCATCGCGGGACTCTACGGCATGAACTTCAGCCCCGACGCCTCGCCCTGGAACATGCCCGAACTCAGGTGGCGCTTTGGCTATCCCGCGGCCCTCCTTGTGATGGCCCTCACGGCGGCGGGCCTGCTTTACTTCTTCAGGCGAAAGCGATGGATCTAGCCACCGCGGAATAGAGCCGTTCCGCCATTGTTGGAACTATTCTTGGAGTGGTTCCTAAAATGGCCGGAGTTTCGAAACAGCGGAAAATTCTTCTGAACACCCTCCGGCAGACGGAGGAGCACCCTACCGCCGCGCGGCTCGCCGAGCTCGTCGCCGTGGAAGGTGACGCGGCCAGCACATCGAACTTGTACAGGAACCTGGAAATCCTCGTGGCTGCAGGATCGGTCCGGCGTTTCCGCTCTGAAGACGGGGCCGACCGGTTTGACGCGAACCTCACGCCGCACTACCATGTGACCTGCACCCGCTGCCACCGCATTTGGGACGTCCCCATCCGGGAGGGCGACCGTTGCGATCTCACCATGCCCGAGGGCTTCGCGCCCCAATCCTGGGACATCATCGTCCGGGGAACCTGCGCCACCTGCGGCCGGGCGACCCATCCGTTCAATCGTTCGTTCAGGAGGTGACCCATGGCCAAGCTACACGGAACCAAGACCCACGAGAACCTGCTCCACGCCTTCGCAGGCGAATCCCAAGCCAACCGCCGCTACCTGTACTTCGCCCGCCAGGCGGACGTGGAGGGCTTCCCCGACGTGGCCACCGTCTTCCGATCCACGGGCGAGGGTGAAACGGGCCACGCCTTCGGCCACATGGACTACCTGGCCGAAGTCGGCGACCCCGCCACGGGCAAGCCCGTGGGGGACACCAAGTCCAACCTCGGCGCCGCCGTGGCCGGCGAGACTTACGAATACACGGAGATGTATCCGGGGTTCGCGCGCACGGCCCGCGAAGAGGGCTTCGAAGAGGTGGCCGACTGGTTCGAGACGCTGGGCAAGGCCGAGCGTGCCCACGCCGGACGCTTCCAGAAGGCGTTGGACGAGATCAAGTGACCCGGACGGCGAAGCCGACCGGGGCATCCTGAGGGCTTCGCCACAGGCCTCCCCCGGAAGGATCTCAGACGACGATTCGGCAGGGTCACCGTTTGAGATTCTTTCAGGGGTATGCCTTCGAAGGGTTCTTCAGGATGACGCCTTGGGGTAAAAGGCTACCTCTTTGATGAAGTTGCCACAAGAATTGAGCTCCAGTTGTCGAGGGGGGTGCATCATGTCCGCACAGGATCTCGGAGGCATCAAGGACTACATCTTCGACCCGGCTTCGCCATCCTTTTACGACGAGGCCGATCTGGCATCGGAAGAGAAGCGCATTTTCGAAGTGTGCAACGGGTGCCGCCTCTGCGCGTCCCTATGCCCCTCCTTCGACATCCTCTTCGAGCTCATCGACAGCAGGGACATCGCGGCGGAGGACCTCGGCGGAGAGGACCTTCACGCGGTCATGGACGCCTGCTACTACTGCAAGCTCTGCTACACCAAGTGCCCGTACACGCCGCCCCACGAGTTCAGGCTGGATTTTCCACACCTGGCCCTTCGGCACAAGGCGCTCCGGTACAGGGCCAAGGGCGCCACGTTTTCCCAGAAAATGCTCTCCGACCCGGCGGGCATGGCCAAGAAGGCCCGGCCCGTGGCCGCTCTCGCGAACGCGGTGAACCGCTCTGCCTTTGCCCGCAAGTTCATGTCCCCCGTGCTGGGCATCCACCCCGAGGCACCCCTGCCTCCCGTGGCTTCGCGAACCTTCGAATCGGCCTTCCGCGACTTTCCTCCGGTGGCGGACGCCGAGGAGAAGGTCGTACTGTTCACGACGTGCCTGGTGAACGACAACTACCCCGGCCTGGGTGAAGCCCTCGTCCGTTTTCTGGCCGCCTGCGGCGTCCAGGTGGTGCTGCCCAAGGGCCAGGCTTGCTGCGGTATTCCCCACTTCGATACCGGAGACATCGGAGCGTCGGCCCAGAAGGCGCGGGCGAACATCGCTCTGCTCGGCCCTTACGCCAAGCAGGGCCTCACGATCCTGGCACCCGTCTCCTCTTGCGCCATGATGATCATCACCGAATATCCCCTGCTCGTTCCGGGCGAGGAGGCCAAGGCCGTGGCCGCCGCCACTCGGGACCTGTTCGATTACCTCGCGGGCCTCAAGTCTCGCGGGTTGTGGCCCAAGACGGAGCCCCGGGCCTTGGGCGAGGTGGCCTACCACCTCCCCTGCCACCTCAAACAGATGGGCGTGGGGTTCAAGGGGCGAGACCTCCTGGCCGCCCTCCCGGGTACCAAGGTCAAGCTTTTGGACGCATGCTCGGGGCACGACGGCACCTACGGCATAAGGACGGAAACCTACGAGGCGTCCATGAAATCCGGGCGCAAGCTGTTCGGTAAGGTCAGGGACGCGGAGGGGCTCATCACCACGGAGTGCCCGCTCTCCGCGCTTCAGATCGAACACGCCACGGGGAAGAGGGCGGAGCATCCCGTGGTCCTGCTCGCGAGGGCTTACGGCGTTGGAGAGTAAGAAGTAAAAAGTAAAAAGTGAAAAGTGAAAAGTGAAAAGAGAAGATGGAGGGCTGTCCGCTGTCTCCCGTCCCCTGTCACCACCCTCGGAGTAACCCCATGAAACCCATTGAACTGACCGACATCCTCGACCTGGTCCAATACGAAAAGCAGCGCAAGGCGGTCCGTGCCGAGATGATGGTCCTCAAGGCCCGGCGCCGGCTTCCCGCTCAACGATTTCCTCACGCTCCTCTTTGAAACGCGGCGCCTGGTCTGGTACCAGATCCAGGAGATGGCCCGCGCCGAGCGGATGGTGGACGATCGGGCCATCATGGGCGAAATCGATGCCTACGGGCCTCTGATCCCGGGCGAGAACGAGTGGAAGGCCACGCTTTACATCGAGATCCCCGACGAAGCGCGGCTCAAGCAGATGCTGCCTCGCCTGCCTGGTGTGGAGCACAGCGTCTATGCGCGTTGCGGGGGATTCGAAGTCAGGGCCGAGGGCGAAGAGGGACGCAGCCGGGAGGACTACACGAGCACCGTCCACTACCTTGGGATACGCCTGACGCCTGATTTCATGGGTGCGCTCCGGTCCGGTGCGCCCCTCGCATTCGGCGTCCGCCACGCCCATGCCAAGGCCGAGGTGGCCGCTCCCGAGTCCTTGAGGAGGGAACTCCTCTCTGACCTCGAGGGCTAGCGCCGCGAGGGTCGGGTCCGGCCTTCTGGCTAGTTCTTCGCTCCCGGGTGGCGTTCCAGAAACCGGTAAAACGTCCGCCGCGGGAGGCCGCTGAGACGAGCCGCCTCGCTGACATTCCCCTGCGCCCGCGCCAGCACCGCCCTGACATATTGAGCCTCGAACCGCTCCAGGGACTCCTTGTAGGGCATGATCCTCCTGGACCTCGGAGGTCGGCGGCGGGGTATGTTCGCTCGAACCGAGGAGGCGGCGCACTTGCGCCTCTTCGATGAGCGGGCCCGACGAGCTGGCGGAGAGGTGATTCACGGCGCTCTGGAGCTGGCGCACATTGCCCGGCCAGGAGAATTCCTTGAGAGCCACCAGTGCGCCAGCCGAAAACCCGGTGGCGGTCCCGGGCTTCTTGAAGGCTTTCACGAGAAAAGCAGAGGCCAGAATCGGAATGTCCGAGGGGCGCTGCCTCAGGGGCGGCAGGCGAAGTTCAAACGTCGTGAGCCGATAATAGAGGTCTTCGCGGAAGATCTTGTCGGCGATGGCCTGTCTCGGGTCCCTGTGCGTGGCCGCCAGGAGCCGGACGTCCACCCTACGCTCCTTGTCATCTCCGACGCGCCGCACGACTCCAAATTGGATGGCGCGCAATACTTTGGCCTGGAGCTGGAGGTCCATGTCGCCCACTTCATCCAAGAACAGCGTTCCCCCTTCCGCCTGTTCAAACACCCCGGCGTGGTCGCGCTCGGCGCCCGTGAACGCACCCCTCCGGTGGCCGAAGAGCTCGCTCTCGGCCGTCCCCGCAGGGATGCCCGCGCAGTTCAGCGCGATGAATGGCCCGGCGCTACGCGCGCTGTGGAGGTGGACCCACCGGGCGAAGATCTCCTTGCCCACGCCGGTTTCGCCCAACAGGAGGACGGGATAGGGCGAAGGTGCAGCCGCAGCGGCCTGTGCCAGGACGTTCCGGAGCGCGTAGGAGTCGCCCAGGATTTCCCCCGGGTCGATTTGCCGTCGGAAGGCCTGGGAGAGGGCCCTCTGGTGCCTCGCCTCCTCCTCCGCGCGAGCCGAGGCGGACCGGCGGTCCCACAGGGCCTCCAGGAGCACCGTGGCCCAGGTCGGCCATGACCCGAGCACGGTCATGGGCGGAATCGGGTCCTGACAGGGTTTGCCCCAATCCAGATAGAGGAGCGCGCTGATCCGGTCCTTCACGAGCAGCGGATAAATGAGGATCTGTGCACCCGAAAGCCCTCGCAAACTCAGTCCGGGCCTGAGCAGGTCCATGGGCGCCCAGACGGGGCTCTTTTGCTTCAAGGCTTCTCTAAGGGTGGTCTGGCTCAGAACCGTGGACCCCGCCTCCTCCGAGGACGTTTCGTAGCGGCACGAAGCCTCCACCTGGGTCTTGGATGCCCCGTCCTTCTCCCGAACCGAGAAGAGGAACACGCCCTCGGCCCGGAACTCCGTGCGCAGCGTCTCGGCCAAGCGCTTGTCCAGATCGTCGGCCTCGGGATTTTTCTGGATGACCTCCTCGATGAGGTGGGGGATGCACATGCGATTGCCACAATGTGGCGCACGTGGTCTGCGCCACAAACGGCACAGTCGTGAAATGGGACACCGTTTCCTCGATGTCCTGTTCCTCGATTTCCGCGGTGGGCTCGAGACGCAAGACGGAATCTCCGACCCTGAATTCATCGCCGGGCGCCAGGAGCGCCTCCTCCTGCCTCACGCCGCCCACGATGGTTCCATTTCGGCTCTGAAGATCCTTCAGGCGCCATCCTTCGGCGGTGAGGAAGAGGCGGGCATGGTGGCGGGATACGGTGGGAGAATCCAGGACGAGGTCGTTGTCGGCCTCCCGCCCGATGAGCAAAACCTCCTTGTTCAGGGGGCATCCGAGGTGCTCCCTGCCAACCACCACCAGTCGCATCGTCCCAGGCGCCAAAGGTTCCGTCTCCATGTGTTTGATTATGCCACAAGCTACAATCCGGGTTGCCCACCGGTCACCTTGGCACGGTAATTGATGTCCTCCTTCCGAGCGCGTGTGTCCTTTTCGCGCCGGAAAGGAGTCACCTTATGGAAACAGCGACTTCTGCGAAGTTGTTTCACTTGTCCCATAGGACCCTCTTGGTTTGGAGTCCTCTTGCTCGCCGCCCTGGCATGGGGCGGAGGAATGGCACCGGTTTGGGCCGCGGCCCCGGTCGTCCAATCGGCCCGAGTGATTCAACCCGAGTACCTCTCTCTCCAGGTGGACAACCCCTTGACCGTGCTCGTTGAGGCCACGGAGGCTTACGATGCACGGGCCATCTTCACCTTGGCCTCGGTGGACCACAGCGTGGTGGTGCCCGTCCTCACCCAGGACCTCCATCTGCGCCCCGGCCTGAACACGCTGAGCGTCGTCGTCCGGCCCGATATGCTCGTCTCGTTCAATCCCGACGAGGAGGTCATCTTTTCAATCGGTGTCGAGGGCCAGTCCGACGTAGTCGTGGCGACCACGCTTTTCATCCAGGCGTCCCCTCGAGCCAGCGCATGGAGCTTGACCTTCGCCACCTCCCCCGTGGTCCTCTCCACCGTGAGGAGCACGCAGGTCCAACTCGTGGTCGATAATCCGGGCGGCCGAACCGAAGGCAAGGTGACCCTCCTTTTCGTGGATTCCACGGGCCATACGGCGGCCTCGACCAAGTCCTCCATGAAGATCCCCAGCGGATCGAGCACCGTGTCCGTGGAGGTTTCCGACTCCACGAGTCGCCGGGCCCAGTCTGGAGGCGCGTCCATCGTCATCGGTTCGGTCCGGGTCAGGTCCTCGAACCGTGCCACCACAACCGCTCCGCTCGTCTTCGGTGGAACGGCGCTCGCCATCGCCCCGTCAGCCACTCCCACATCGGGTCCGGCACCTCTGGAGGTCGAATTCGCTGCCAACGCCTCGGGTGGCACGCCGCCTTACACTTTTGACTGGAGCTTCGGAGACGGCTCCCACGGCACCTCCGAGAATCCGTCGCACACCTTTGATAGCCAAGGCACCTACGAAATCGAACTGCACGTCAGAGACAGCGCCGGTCAGGAGAATGAAGATCACAGCCTCCGCATCGAGGTGACCTCTGGAGGTGGCGGGGACCTGACAGCCTCGGCTTCGGCTTCCCCCACTTCCGGACCCGCACCCTTGGCGGTTGCGTTTGCGGGCAGCGCGACGGGCGGGAGCCCTCCCTATTCTTACGAGTGGAAGTTTGGCGACGGATCGGTTAAGGAGGAGAGCCAAAACCCCTCGCACATTTATGCCTCCGAGGGCACATTTGAGGTCGAGCTGGAGGTCAAGGACAGCTCCGATCACGAAGCCGAGGTCCACCTCACCATCACGGTGACGGCCGGTGGCGGTGGACTTGCGGTGAGTGCCTCCGGCTCGCCCCTCTCGGGCGTGGCGCCCCTGGCCGTGTCCTTCACCGGCACACCCTCCGGCGGGGTGCCCCCCTACACCTACGACTGGAACTACGGCGACGGCTCGGCACATGGCACTGCTCAGAACCCCTCCCACACCTTCACCGTGGCCGGCTCCTACTCCGCCTCCCTCACCGTCACCGACAGCGCCAGCGCTACCGCTACCTCTTCAGCCATCGCCATCACCGTGACCGCCTCCGTTCCCCCGCTGGCCGTCTCGGCCTCCGGCGCGCCCCTCTCGGGCGTGGCGCCCCTGGCCGTATCGTTCACCGGCACGCCCTCCGGCGGCGTGCCCCCCTACACCTACGACTGGAACTTCGGCGACGGCTCCGCCCACGGCACCACCCAGAACCCCTCCCACACCTACGCCGTGGCCGGCTCCTACTCCGCCTCCCTCACCGTCACCGACAGCGCCAGCGCTACCGCTACCTCTTCAGCCATCGCCATCACCGTGACCGCCTCCGTTCCCCCGCTGGCCGTCTCGGCCTCCGGCTCGCCCCTCTCGGGCGTGGCGCCCCTGGCCGTATCGTTCACCGGCACGCCCTCCGGCGGTGTGCCCCCCTACACCTACGACTGGAACTTCGGCGACGGCTCCGCCCACGGCACCACCCAGAACCCCTCCCACACCTACACCGTGGCCGGCTCCTACTCCGCCTCCCTCACCGTCACCGACAGCGCCAGCGCCACCGCCACCTCTTCGGCCATCGCCATCACCGTGACCGCCTCCGTTCCCCCGCTGGCCGTCTCGGCCTCCGGCTCGCCCCTCTCGGGCGTGGCGCCCCTGGCCGTGTCCTTCACCGGCACGCCCTCCGGCGGTGTGCCCCCCTACACCTACGACTGGAACTTCGGCGACGGCTCCGCCCACGGCACCACCCAGAACCCCTCCCACACCTACACCGTGGCCGGCTCCTACTCCGCCTCCCTCACCGTCACCGACAGCGCTGCGCACACCGCCACCTCGGCGGCCATCGCCATCACCGTGACCGCGCCCATTCCCCCGCTGGCCGTCTCGGCCTCCGGCTCGCCCCTCTCGGGCGTGGCGCCCCTGGCCGTATCGTTCACCGGCACGCCCTCCGGCGGTGTGCCCCCCTACACCTACGACTGGAACTTCGGCGACGGCTCGGCCCACGGCACCACCCAGAACCCCTCCCACACCTACACCGTGGCCGGCTCCTACTCCGCCTCCCTCACCGTCACCGACAGCGCTGCTCACACCGCCACCTCGGCGGCCATCGCCATCACCGTGACCGCGCCCATTCCCCCGCTGGCCGTCTCGGCCTCCGCCTCACCCCTCTCGGGCGTGGCGCCTCTGGCCGTATCGTTTATCGGCACGCCCTCCGGCGGTGTGCCCCCTTACACCTACAACTGGAACTTCGGCGACGGCTCGGCACATGGCACTACTCAGAACCCCTCACACACCTACACCGTGGCCGGCTCCTACTCCGCCTCCCTCACCGTCACCGACAGCGCTGCTCACACCGCCACCTCGGCGGTCATCGCCATCACCGTGACCGCGCCCGTTGCAACCCTCTCGGCTATCCAGGCGAGCCTGTTCACGCCGAGTTGTTCGGGGTGCCACGGCGGTACCAACCCCACGGCCGGCATGAACCTCAGTGCGGGGCAGAGCTACAGCAACCTCGTCAACGTGGTGTCCACCACGAACCCGCCCATGCTCCGGGTCAAACCCAATGACACGGCCAACAGTTTCCTGGTCGTCCAACTCGCTGGCGGGCACCGAAATGTGTCGGCTGCGAACCAGCAGGCCATCAAGGACTGGATCAACGCGGGAGCGCCGAACAATTAGCTGACTTGGCTCGGACTTCGTGTCTCCCTGACGCGGTAGCTCGAGGTCGTGTCAAAAAGTAGCAAGCTTCAAACAAATGGGGCGGGAGGCACGAAGCCTCCCGCCCTATTTTTTCAGCCTTGTTCCCTTGCAGCATCCGAGGTGATGCAAAGAGAGGACAATGAGGACGGGAGGGGTTACCTCCCTGCTCCCTGCTCCCTGCTCCCCTGTTACCTATCGTACGCCTTGAATGCCACGATATTGCTCCGGTAATCGAAGTAGATCGCGAACAGGTCCAGAATGTTGCGCCCCAGGATGCCGTACCGCCTCGTCCCGCCCTCGTCGGAGATCTCCATGACCTGACAGGGTGTGAGCTTGAAGCGCGCGGGCCCCAACCAAAGGGTCACGTCATTGGCCTGGCCGGACAACGAGGAACCCGAAAGGCCCGTGGTGTGTTTCGACTCTGCGGCGCCGTTCACGTGCACACCCAATTCCTGGGCGTATTGGCCCGCGATGAATGTGGTCCAGGCTCCCGTGTCGAGGAGGAAGTTGAGCCCGGGCTTGTCCTGCACCTTGACCTCCACGTGGGGCTTGCCCGAATACCAGAGCGACTTCACGGTGAAGGACCCCATGGGCAGAGCCTCATCTGGCCGAGTACCCGAGGGATAGAGCGTGACCTTCCCCTTGCGCCGATCGTAGAGTACGCCGTGGGCCGAAAACAGCGAAAGCGGAAGGATGCCGCCGTTCTCTTTCCAGAAATCGTCGTTGCCCTCGATCACCATGGCGGGCACATTTTTCAGGCTGAACCCGCCGACCGTGAGAGTCTTCAGGAGCACCCACGAGCTGTTTTTTAGGCCCTCGTATCCGATGCCGAGGTAGGAGGCGGCGGAAACGGTCCGAAGGCCCAGCTCCTGCACCACGGTCTTGCTCACGAAGACCAGGTCCGAGCCCGAGTCCAGGAGCATCCACCGCTCCTTGGTCCCGTTCAGCAAAGCGGACACCACCACGCGCGAGGACGTGGTCATGTCGTAGGATGATTCGCTGTCCGACCTGCCCCAGACCAAGGAGGTCATGTTCAGGGTTTCGCTCTTCTCTTTGAGCTTGACCGTAACGGGACCGGATAGTGGCGCCTCTTGGAAGAGCTCACCCTCGCCGGCGGCGGCGAAGATGGCCTTGAGGGACTCGTACTCCGCCTTGTTCTCGGGGTCGAGGGCCATGAGCTGGTCCGCGTGTTTGAGACCCTCGGCGACGCTGGGGTCGGTCTCCAAGGAGTAGCGCAGGAGGGCGACGGGCGGCTGGGGCCACTTGGTCAAGGCCTCGGCAACGAGCTTCCGCGCCTCCTGTTCCTTGCCCTGGATCATCAGGGTCCGGGCGCTCTGCCGGTAGGCCAACCCCGCCCAATCCTTGTCGGAGCAGGTGTACAAGGCAGACCAGGCTTGGACCGCCTGGGGGAACATGCCCAAGCTGCACGCGCACTGACCCACGCGGTAACGCAGGTCCGGCCGTTCGGGATGTTGGCCCGCCAGGGGCACGGCGTAGCGGAGGGCCTCGAGGTTCCGATCGAGCCCCATCAACGCTTCGATGCGGTAGGCCTGATCGTCCACGCTGGCCGGGTTGGCTCTGAGCGCCGCCTCCGCCAGAGCCAGGGCCTCGGCATACTTGTCCTGGTCCAGGAGCTGTCTTGCCGCGGGAGTCGGAGGAGGGGAGGGGTCCGCGCTCTTCGCCTCTTGCGCGAGAGCACTCCACGAAAGGCACATCACCAACCCTGCGGTCAACACACGTTTTACCATGGTCACCCTCCTGTTCATTTTCAAATTGGAAGTCCCCTGTTATGAGGTTACCACGACGGCATGTGTGTTCCCTAATCCCGTGATGCGAACCTTCGAGGCGTCAGGAGCCTATGAGGGACCGGGCGTGAACGCCCCAAGGGCGGGGTGGAGTCCACGCCGGGCTTTGCCCGCGAAGCGCGAAAATCAGGGCCCTCCCCGGCAGGGAAACTGACCCTATCTGCCCCAAAGGCGATCCTCGCTTCGAAGGCAGGAGAACTCCATTGCGCATGGGGAATGGTCCCCAACCCCTTGAAAATGAGCGTGTTTTAGGGTATACTTCGTACTCCCTGCGACAATCCGGTCGGAAAGTCCACCGGGCCGCGCAGGAGTCGGTGTCTCCGCGGACACCCCCATTTGTTAGGGAGCCCCACCGTGCGACGCGAAGACCTCCGCAACATCGCCATCATCGCCCACGTGGACCACGGCAAGACCACGCTCGTGGACGCCATGCTGTGGCAGTCGGGTATCTTCCGCGCGAACCAGGCCGTGGCCGAGAGGATCATGGACAGCAACGACCTGGAGCGCGAGAAGGGCATCACCATCCTGGCCAAGAACACCTCCGTCACCTTCCAGGGAGTGAAGATCAACATCGTGGACACCCCAGGCCACGCGGATTTCGGAGGCGAGGTGGAACGGGGCCTCACCATGGTGGACGGGGTATTGCTGCTGGTGGATGCGGCCGAGGGCCCCCTGCCCCAGAGCCGTTTCGTGCTCAAGAAAGCCCTGGAGCGGAACCTGCCCGCGGTGGTGGTCATTAACAAGATCGACCGCCCCGACGCGCGCGCCCAGGAGGTCCTGAACGAGGTCTACGACCTCTTCATCGATCTGGACGCGGAGGAGGAGCAGATCTCCTTCCCCGTGCTCTACACCAACGCCAGGAAAGGCACGGCCACCCTCGACCCGGACCAGCCAGGCGAGAACCTCCTGCCGCTCTTCGATGCCATCCTCTCCACGGTTCCCGCGCCCGAGTACGAGGAGGCCGAGCCGCTGCAGGCCTGGGTCACCAACCTGGATTACAGCGACTACGTGGGCCGCATCGCCCTGTGCCGGGTGGTTCACGGGAAGCTCAAGGCCGCGCAGGACGTGGTCCTCCTCCAGGAAGCCAAGCAGACCAAGGGCAGGATCACCGCCCTTTATACCTTTCACGGCATGGACCGGGTCGACGCCGCCGAGGTCCTTCCCGGAGACATCTGCTTCGTGGCCGGATTTCCCGACGTGGGCATCGGGGATACGCTGACCGATCCCGACGCGCCCAAGGCCCTTCCGCGAATCAGCGTGGACGAGCCCACGCTCTCCATGATCTTCTCCACCAACGTCTCGCCCTTTTCGGGACAGGATGGGAAGTTCGTCACCTCCCGCCAGATCAAGGATCGGCTGGAGAAGGAGAGCCAGCGCAACGTGAGCCTGCGCATCGTCTTCCCGTCCACGGGCGACCAGGTTGACGTCATGGGACGGGGTGAACTCCAGCTCGCCATCCTCATCGAAACCATGCGCCGCGAAGGCTTCGAGCTGTCCGTGTCGCGGCCCAAGATCCTGACCAAGCTGGGCGAGGGCGGCCGGGTGCTGGAGCCCATGGAACTCGTGCAGGTGGACTGCCCCGAGGAGTTCGTGGGCGTGGTCACACAGGCCCTCGGCTCGCGGCGTGGCAAGATGCTGAAGATGGTGAACCACGGCACCGGCCGCGTGCGCATGGAGTGGCGCGTGCCCAGCCGGGGTCTCATCGGCTTCCGCACCCAGTTCCTCACCGAGACCCGCGGCACCGGCATCATCAACCACCTCTTCGACGGCTACGAGCCCTGGCAGGGCGCCATCGCCGGGCGCGTCACCGGAGCGCTCGTGGCGGACCGGTCCGGCAGGACCACGGCCTACGCCATCGACCACCTCCAGAGCAGGGGGCAGTTCTTCATCGCCCCCGGAACGCCCGTTTACGAAGGCATGGTCGTAGGCGAGCACTGCCGCGAGAGCGACCTGGACGTGAACATCATCAAGGAAAAACACCTCACCAACATGCGCGCCTCCGGCTCGGACGACGCCGCCAAGCTGGTGCCGCCCAGGGTCATGAGCCTCGAACAGCACCTGGAATTCCTCGGCGAGGACGAGCTTCTCGAGGTGACGCCCACCAACCTTCGCATCAGGAAGAAAGTCCTCAAGGCGGTGGACCGTTACCGGGACAGACCGCGGAAGGATTGAGCCAGTGAGCCGATGAGTCAGAGAATCAGCGCGAGCTGAAGACCTCTGACACTGGCGCTTGGTCCCTGCGGGCTTTAATTATCCTGGGCCGTTTTCGATCGTTCACGGGCTCCTCGGTTCCTTGACGCGGCCTTCCTCTGACTCGCTGGCTCGTTCGACGCGTTGACGCTATCACTTCCCCATCTCTCCGATGGCGCGGGAAGCGGTTTGACAGCCTGCCAAACGCCGATCCAACGGACGAACCGGGCTCTTTCATCCCCGGGCGCGAGGGGGCATGCGGCAAGGCTCTCTGGCGACGCACATGTAGGAAAAGCCGCCTCGTCGTCCTAAAATCCCACATGCACGCCGGAGACCTTGGCGCACCGCCTCATCTATCTCCAGTGTTCCCAGCTCATTGTAGTGACACCGGTGGGAGTGGAACTTGGGCATGAAAGTTGCTAACCATTTGTATAGTTGGTTGGGCGTAGGAGGTGTACCGTGGTGGATTGGAGCGACTCCCAGACCTTTTGGCTGAACTTCATGAACGCGCTGCTGGGCGGGATCACGGCGGCGGCGCTTTTGGCCATGGCCTGCGCCGTTTGGCTGGACATTCGCAGCAAGATCCGCTCGAAGGATTTCTGACTCTTTTCCTCGCGCCCGGATGGCGATCCCTCAATCCCCAGTCGCCACCCCATACCGCTTGAGCTTCTCGTAGAGCGTCGACCGGTCGATCCCGAGGACCGATGCCGTCTGCCGGATGTTTCCGCCATTGCGCTGAAGCGTCGCGAGAATGACCTGCCGCTCCACTTCCTTCAGGGGCACATCCGCGGGCGGAACCCACCCCGCCGCCGAACTGGACCCCCCCACCAGAAACTGGAAATCCTCCACGCCGAGCTCGGTGCTGCGGCAGGTGACCAGGGCGCGCTCCACGGCATTTTCCAGCTCGCGGACGTTTCCCGGCCAATCCATGCCCATCAGGATTCGAAGCGCGCCATCGCTGACGCCCTCCACGCGTTTCCCCAGCTCGGGACCGAAGGTCTCGATGAAGTGGCTCGCGAGCAGCGGGATGTCCTCGCGCCGGTCGGCCAGGGGCGGAAGCCGGATGTTGATGACGTTGAGCCTGTAGAAGAGTTCCTGCCGGAACCGACCCTCTCTCACCGCCTGCTGGAGTTCGAGGTTGGTGGCGGCGATGACGCGAACGTCCACGGGGACCTCCCGGGCCCCGCCGACGCGGCAGAAGCTGCGCTCCTGAAGGAAGCGCAACAGGTCCACCTGGAGCTTGGGCGAAATGTCACCGATCTCGTCCAGGAAGAGCGTCCCCCCGTGGGCCAGCTCCAACTTGCCTTTCTTCTGGCCCACGGCGCCCGTGAAGGCCCCACGCTCGTAACCGAAGAGCTCCGACTCCAGCAGCGTTTCCGCCAGGGCTGCGCAAGCCACCGCCACGAAGGGCCCGCCCGCCCGGTCGCTCTCGTTGTGGATGGCACGGGCCAGCAGTTCCTTGCCCGTCCCGCTCTCCCCCTGGATCAAGATCGTGCTCCTCGTCCCGGCCACCTGGCGGATGAGGTCGAAGATCGCGTGCATCTGGGGGTTCTTTGAAATCAGGTCGCCGAAGCGCTGCTTCCTTTCGAGGCGCTTGCGGAGGATCACGTTCTCCCGCTCCAGGGTCTTCACCTTGAGGAGGCGGCGGAGCAAGAGGGAGATGCCCTCGGGATTGAACGGCTTGACGAGGTAGTCCTGGGCACCCTCCTTCATGGCGAGGATGGCCGTGTCCACCGTGGCGTGGGCCGTGATAATGACGATGGAAGCCTGGGGACGGATGCACAGGATCGCCTTCATCGTCTCGATGCCATCGGCGCCGGGAGGCATCTTCAAATCGATGAAGTAGACCTCGTAGTCGGTCCCCCTCGCCCGCTCCAGCGCCTCCGCCCCCGAGGCCGCCGTCTCCACCGGGTAGCCGTCCTCCCTGAGCCACGCCGCGAGGGACTCGCGGGCTACGGGCTCATCGTCCACGATCAGGATGGGTCTCACCACGCTCATGACGCCTCCCCGTCCCCGCGGTCCCCCGCGTTGACCCTTCCATCGAACACCGGGAGGGTGACGCGGAATATGGTCCCCCCGCTCTCTGCGCCGACGACCTCGATCTCTCCGCGGTGAGCTTCCACGATCCCGTAGACGACGGCCAGTCCCAATCCCACACCCTGGCCTTCCCCCTTGGTGGTGAAGAACGGGTCGAAAATGTTCGGCAGGACGCTCTCCGGAATCCCCTCCCCCTGGTCCTGGACCTCGAGCTGGACCCTCCCGTCGTCTGCCCTCACGCGGGTGCCCACGCGAAGGACGCCGCCCCGAGACATGGCTTCCGCACCGTTCAGGACCAGGTTCAGGACCACCTGTCTCAACTGGGATCCATCCCCGCTCACGGGCGGCAGGTCCTCCGCCAGGTCCACGACCAGCTCGACTCCAGCCGTCTCGAGCTTGTGCCCCGCCACGGCGAGCGCACTCTGGACGACGCCGTTCAGGTCCGCGCTGGCCGCGCCGGGTTTCCTCTGCCGCGAGAAGGCCAGGAGGTCCGAGACGATCCGGGCGATGCGCGTCGTCTCCGCCGTCACCTGCGCCAGGTAGCCCCTGAACTCCGCGATCCGATGGGGAGGAATCCCGTCCTCCTTGAGGATTCTCTGCATGAGCATGGACAGGTTGAGCACGCCCGGAGAGGGGGTTGTTGATCTCGTGGGCCACGGTGGCGGAGAGCTGGCCCAGCGATGCCATGCGCGCGTTCTGCACGAGTTTCTGCTGCGTGGCCTCGAGCTGCTGCGTGCGTTGCTCCACTCGGGCTTCCAGGCTCCGGGTCAGCTCGTTCAACTCCGCCACGGCCTTTTTCAGGCGCTCTCGCATCTCGTTGAATGCCCGGGCCAGGTCGCCCAGCTCGGCTTCGGCATCCACCTCGATGGGCTGGTCCAGGTCCATGTTGCTCACCGCCCTCGTCCCCTCGATGAGCTTCCTCACGGGGAGCACGGCGAATCGCCGCGTGATGAGGATGATGAAGAGGATGATGAGCGCCACCTCCAAGGCGACGCCGACCAAGGTCCGGAGCCGGAGCGCCGCTACCTCCCTGTCTACGCGATCCAGGGTGAGCGTCACATCGAGCACCCCCAGCACTTTCCGGTCGGCGGGATGGGCGTGGCACGCGGTCTGGCTGCACGCGATCTCGTTGTAGATGGGCGTGACCATACCCAAGCGACGGACCCCGTCGCCGCCGCGGAAAATCCGGGCGCGGGAGGGGACGTCCACCCGCACCAGGGGCTGCGCGTCCGCGTGGCATAGCGTGCAGGCTTCCGCCCGCTTATCCACTTGCGCGGCGCCGCCTTTCGAAGTGGAGAAGGTGACCCGGCCCTCCTTGTTGAAGATCCGGATCTGGTCGATGCCCTGCTTGCTGGCGATGGTCTGCATGACCTCGTACGACGCGGCGCGCCGGTCCGCGAGCATGGAATGCCAGGTGGCGCTGGTGATGCTCCTGGAGAGCTGGTCCGCCCCCAGCACCATGTTGTCCAGGAGCTGGCGCTCCTGCGTTTTGACGTTGATATAACCGAAGGCCCCTTCCACGATCACCACCATGGCGGTGAGCGAGGAGATGAGCCGGACCGCCAGACGTCGAGGCACCGAGTGCTCCCCCCGGGGCGCCCGTCCGGGTCCCTCGCCGATCCGGATGGGTGCCGTCAAGGACATTGTGGGCCTACCGGGACGGGATGCCAAGCGCTCCGCGGGGGTTCCAGCAGAGGATTGGGGATTCCGTCCATCGCGGAAGTCGAGGAAGATCATCTTATTCATGCACTTGCCACCATGGCCCTGGGGGACTAAAATTGGTCGCCCCGGAGGTTCCATGACCGAATCCCACGTCCGAGTACGCTTCGCGCCATCCCCCACGGGCCACCTGCACCTGGGCAACGTCAGGACCGCACTCTTCAACTGGCTCTTCGCCCGGCACCACGGGGGGACCTTCATCCTGCGCCTGGAGGACACGGACGCCGTGCGGTCCTCGCAGGAGAGCGTGGACTCGGTCTTGCAGGACCTCCGCTGGCTAGGGTTGGACTGGGATGAGGGCCCTGAAGCGGCCGGCCCCTTCGGTCCCTATCGCCAGACCGAACGCTACGGGATCTATGAGGAATACTTGAACAGGCTCCTGGCCGCCGGAGAGGCCTATCCGTGTTATTGCACGAGCGAGGAGCTGAACGCGGCGCGCGAGCGCGCCCAGGCAGGCAACCTCACGTACACCTATCCGGGGACCTGCCGGAGGCTCACGGCCCCGGAGCGTGAAGCGCGCGAGAAGGAAGGGAGGCGGCCCTGCGTGCGCCTGAGGATCGCGCCGCGCACGGTGTCCTTCACCGACCTGGTCCGCGGCCCCGTTTCCATCCACACCCAGCAGTTCGGGGACTGGGTCCTGACGCGCCCGGACGGATCGCCCACCTACAATTTCGCCGTGGTCGTGGACGACGCCCTCATGCGGGTGACCCACGTCATCCGCGGCGAGGACCACCTGAGCAACACGCCCAAGCAGATCGTCCTCTACGAGGCGCTGGGCCTGCCGGCGCCCCAGTTCGCGCACCTGAGCATGATCCTGGGAACCGACGGGAGCAAGCTGAGCAAGAGGCACGGGGACGTTTCTCTGGACGCCTTTCGCGAGCGCGGGTTCCTCCCCGACGGCGTGGCGAACGGCCTGGCCCTCCTGGGCTGGTCCGACCCCGACGAGCGCGAGGTCCTGTCGAGGAAGGAACTGGTGGAGCGGTTCGACCTGGGCCGCGTGAACAAGTCCGCCGCGGTCTTCGACGAAGACAAGCTGAAGCACCTGAACCGGGAGCACCTCAAGGCCCTCTCCGACGAAGCCGTGGCCGAAGGGCTCCTCCCCTTTCTCCAGAGGGCAGGCCGACTGCCTCTGGGCGATTTCCCCCCGGAGATCCGGACCTGGTCCCTGGATCTGGCCGCCCTCCTGCGAAACAGGATCGAAGTCTTTTCGGACGCCGCGGGCGCCAGCGATCCGGTCTTCCTCTTCGAACCCTCGTCCATGGATGCTGCGGCGCGCGCGAGCCTGCACGAGCCCGGGGCGCTCGATGTGGTCAACACCTTCCTGGAGAAGGCCGGCGGCGTGGACCTTTCCCAGCCCGGTGCTTTCAAGGACGCGGTGAGCGCGGTCAAGGCGGCGCTGGGCGTGAAGGGCAAGGCCCTCTTTCACCCCATCCGCGTGGCGCTCACCGCCGCAGAGGCCGGCCCCGATCTGGAGCGGCTCGTGCCCCTGCTCGAGCGCGGCAGCAGACTGGCCCTCCCCGTTCCCGTCGTGCCGCCCCTCGATCGGGTGAGGAAGGTCCTCTCGGCCCTCTGATCCGCCTTCTTGAAATGCAAAGCGGCGGCCCCGCGGGCCGCCGCCGACTTACCCCGGTATCCTGCGATCAGTTCTTTTTCGCACCCGTGAGCTCGTCCGCGAGCCCGGGAGCATCATAGAGCGCCTTGAGGGCCATGGGGATGGCCTGAGAAGACACGGCCACGGCCCTGTTGCGCGTGCCGTCGTAGACGAAACGGCCGGGGAGGCTCTGGATGTTTCCGTCGAAGATGAGTCCAACGACCTGGCCCTCCCGGTTCACCACCGGGCTGCCCGAATTGCCGCCGATGATGTCGGCGGAACAGACGAAGTCGAGCTGCGTCGCGAGGTCCACGCGGTCTTTGCGATCGAAGTAGCGCCGTGGCAGGGCGAAGGGCTCCCGGTTGTCGAAGGCCAGACAGCGGTCATAGAGGCCGTAGTAGGTGGTCTTGCTGGGCACCCGGGTGGTGGCGAACTCGTAGCCCTCCACGGGGCCGAAGGCGAGGCGGAGAGTGAAGGTGGCGTCGGGATACTTGTCCCTTCCGTAGACGGCGAAGCTCGCCGTGCCGATCTTCTCGGAGGCCGGCGTCACCACCGCCTCCACATGGTCCTCCTGCCACTTCCGTTCGGCGCGGAGGAAGGGATCCAGACGCCGGGCCAGTTCCAGGAGGGGGTCCTTGCTCTTGGCGACGGCTTTCTCTCCGCCGTCCAATAACCCCTGGCGAACCTTGGGATCGCCCAGCGCAGTGCCCGAGAGGGCGGCCTTGGCCGCCTCCTCGGGAGTCTTGCCCTGGAGCATGGCCTTGACGAAGGGGTGGTCGGGACCCAATTGCTCCAGCGACCTCCGCATGGCGGCGGTCACCAGGACCTCTTCCAGGTCGAGGTAGACCGGGGCGGGACTCAGGAGCTGGAACCTGAGCGACTCCAGGTTGCTGTCTCTGAAAGCCGGGAGGCGCTCACCGTTGGGTTTCTTGACCTCCACAGGGTAGCGCAGGAGGTCCAAGGCCGTTTGCGGCAGGCCCCAGCCGGGCATGGCCACGCCCACCGTCTCGCTCCAATGTCCCCGCTCGGCTTGGACGGCCCCGGCGATCTGGTCCCAGGAAGCGCCCGTCATGGCCTTGAGCGCGGGTTGGCTTTGGACGCGTGATTGCAGATCCTTCTCCTCTTGCGCCTTCTTGGCCAGGATGGCCGGATCCCTCAGGCCCTCCAGCTCGCCCGTGACCGCCTTGAGGCCGTTTTCAAGCCCGAAGATGTACCCTACGGCGCGGCGAGCCTGCTCGGGGCCCCTTTCCGAATAGGACCGGACGGCCTTGAGGATTTGGCCTATCTCGGAAATCTCAAAGGGCATCACGAGGTCTCGCTGCATGTCGAGCTGCGCCATCGTTTTGAGCCGGTCCGTGGACCCGGGATGGCCCGACACGAAGACCAGTTCACCGTCCTTGGCGCCTTCCGGACTCCAGGCCAGGAAGTGCTCCGGTCGGATGGGCTTGCCGTTTTCGTAGACCCGGAAAAAGGAGACATCCAGGTCGTGCCGGGGAAAGGTGAAATTGTCGGGATCCCCGCCGTAGAAGGCCACGCTCTGTTCCACGGCGAACACCAGGCGCACGTCCGTGTAGCGCTTGTAGAGGTAGAGCCAGTATTCGCCGCCGCCGTAGAGGCTCACCACCTCGGCCTGGAATCCCGTCTTGTCCTGGGACTCCTTGGTGATGGCGGCGATCTCGGCCTTGCGCGCCTTGTTGGCCTCGGGCTCGCTCATCCCGGGCTTGGCGGACGACTTGATTCTTGCCGTCACATTTTCCATGGACTGTAAAACGTTGAGTTCCAGGTCGGGACACTTCATCTCCCGGTCCATGGTGGCCGCATAGAACCCGTCTTTGACGTAGTCCTTCTGCTGGGAGGACATCTTCATGAGCTGTCCGAGCGCCACGTGGTGGTTGGTCATCACGAGACCGTCGGGGGAGACAAAGGAGCCCGATCCGCCCTCGCTGAACCGCACCGAGGCGAGGCGCAGGTGGTCCAGCCACGCCTGGCTCGGCTCGAAGTGGTACTTCTGGGAAAGCTCCTTGCGGGGCGGGTTGTCGAAGGTCCACATGCCCTCGTCCGCTCGGAGCGGGGCGGATGAAACGAGGACGAGACCTGCGACCGCTACGGATGCCAGCGACACTTTCATGGATGCTCTCATCGATTCTCCTCGGCCAGATCGAACAGAAGCTCACGCCGGCCCGCAACCTCTCGGTCGCCGACCGTCTCGGGAACACCTAAAGAACCTTTGTACGGATTTTTGCCCGGGAGGTTTCTGCGCCCTCAGCCGGCCGTGCGTCTCATGTCTTCGAGCGCGAGGTGCGCGGCCCCCAGCGCCCCCGCCATCTGGGGCCGCTCGGGGATCAGAAAACGGAGGCCCAGCATGGATTGGAGGCAGCCCACGAGATCGCCGTTCAGCGCGCCGCCTCCCGTGAAGACGGCGGGCTCGGCGGCGCCCACGAGCCGGACCAGGCCCGCCAGCCGCTTGGCCATGGCCGTGTGGACGGCGTGGGCGATGTCGGGAACGGTGGCGCCCTGGGAAATGAGCGAGAGCACCTCGCTCTCGGCGAACACGGTGCACGTGGAAGAGAGATCCAGGGCGGCCTGGCTCTGGAGCCCCGCCGGCCCGAGACCCTCGATGCCCGTCCGGAGCGTCTGGGCCATGGCGTTGAGAAAACGGCCCGTTCCCGCGGCGCACTTGTCGTTCATGGCGAAGTCGGCCACCCGGCCCGCGGGCCCCAGGCGGATGGCCTTGCTGTCCTGGCCGCCCACGTCCACCACCAGCAGGACGGCCGGGAAAAGCGCCCGGGCGCCCCGGGCGTGGCAGGTGATCTCGGTGACGGGCCGCCCTCCCCGGGGAACGCTGCCACGCCCGTAGCCCGTGCCCACCACCGCCCCCAGATCTTGCTCCAGAGCATCCGCGGCCTTCAACGCCAGGGACAGCGCCTCCCTCGCCGATGCCTTCAGGTCCGGCGTGCAGTCGATCAACGACTCACCCGCCACGCGGCCCTCACGGGTCAGGACCACCGCCTTCGCCGTGAGGGAACCCACATCCACCCCCGCCGCAATGATCGCCACCTCACGCCTCCAAGGTTTCAAAGAAGGCCGTCAGCCGGGTCTTGACCTGCTCCTCCGAGTAGATTCGGAAGTCGGTCATGTCCGCCTCGAGCACCACGCTCCTCAGGCCCAGAGCTCTCGCCCAACTTTCGACGCAGGTCGTACTGCCCGATGGAGTAGGGCTTGCAGGAACGCGCCGAGTGGAGCACCAGGCCCGTGGCCCCGTACTCGCGGGCCAGCGACGCCATGAGCCGAGTTCGATAGCCGAGGTCGCGGTTGAGGAAGATGAGCCCGTAGGTGCGCGCGAGGGAGCCGAAGGGATCCTTCAGGTCCAGCAGGTGCGCGGTCTCCGCCCAGGCGCTCGTATAGGTGGCCGCCACGCCCACGCACCCGTGCTCCGCGAAGAGGCGGCTCAGCGGCTTGAGGGCGAACCAGATGGCGATGTTGTCCCATAAAATCCGGTGGCGCTCCCCGGGGACGGCGGCCACGCCGGCCTCAGCTCGCGCCCTCAATTCCGCGAGAAGGATCTCGTAGTAACGCTCGCACACCGGCAGGCCCCGAAGCGACACGACCGGCGCCAGGTGCACGAATGCGTCGAAGACCGTCATGGGCGCGGGCCGCCGCTTCATGGTGGCCAGCACCTCTCCCCACAACCCCGAGGCCCTGCGCGACGCCGCCAGGACCTCCAGGAACCGCTCTTCCCGAAACGTCTCTCCGGCAGAGGCGTTCCAGTTCGGGCACCATCCCCTTGAGCTGGTCCGTCAGATAGGAAACGGCCGGCCCCTCGTCCCGGGCGCCCGAAATGTAGGGCGCGTCGAGCATCAGAAGCGGTATGCCGTAGCGGTGAGCCAGCGCCTTGTACCAGTAGAGGACGGTCTGGCAGATGTTGTTGGTGCAGAAGAGGAGGTCGGGACGCGGCAGGCGGCCCGCCGGCCCCTTCCCGCTGAGCGCGTGGCCCAGGTCGATCTTGGCGTAGGAGCAGAGGTCCTGGGAGTATCCCGCCGCCTCGGCCTCCCCGCACAGTTCGGGCCCCATCCGGCGCGCCCCGCAGACCGCGCCGTGGTTCTCCGGGTAGACCGTGTAGCAGCCGAAGGCCCTGAGCAATTCCACCGGTGCCCCGCTGGTGACCCACGCCACGGGACGGGCGCCCGCGGCGTAAGGTGCCAGGGCATAGTGGCGGGTCATGATGCGGCGAAGCTCAGCAGCGCTCTTCAGCGGGGGCCCGAAGAGTGGATCGGCCCTCGGAGGACGACGGCGTCCGCTCCGGGCCATGAGCACGGGGAGGACCACATCCTTCATGGCGCGGAACCTCAGATCGGGCAGCAGGCTCACGGGAGGCTCTCCAGAAAGGCCTCGATTCGCGTCACGAGACCCGCGGGCGTCGCTGGTCCCAGTTCCACATCCACCGACAGGACCGGGATGCCCCGCGCCTTGAGACCCCCCACGAGCGAGGGCACATCGAAGAGATCGGGCTCGCAGAATTTGAGCGAGAGAAAAACAACGCCCTTCGATTTCGACCGGGCCACTAAACCTTCGATGAACGAAAGACGCTCCCCGATGGGTGACCCCACCGTGGAACACGGGGGCGCGGCCAGGAGGCGTCGGGCCAGAATCCGGTAGGGATTCCCTCCCTCTTCGATTTGCTTTTCGCCCCGGTCTTGAGCCTCGGCGCGCGGTATCCGGCGGCCGCAGGCCATGAAGTCGTCCTCGGCGACGCGGACCCCTAAGGCGTCCAGGCGATCTAACAGGTCGGCGGGCGCGGGCACCACCCCGGAAAAGACCAAGGGGATGTGCCCGGGGGCGTCCCCTGCAGCCTCGGCAAGGAGGGCCTCGATGCGCGCCATGGCCTCCTCGGGCCAGAGGTGTTCGAAGGAGCGGACGGCGTCGTAAAAGCGCCGGTTGGATAACTCCCAACCACCCGCGGCTCGCCGGTCGTACAAGGCCCTCAGCAACTGCGCGCGGCGCCGTCCCCAGTCCAGGGCGCGCTCCAGCGCCCCTTGTCGCGCGGGTCCCGCCAGGCGATCCAGTTCGGCGTCCAAGGCCCCGATCTGGGCTTCGAAAAACGCCTCCGCCATCCCGTCGCTCCTGCCCGTGGGCGGGCAAAAGAAGAGGCAGGGCCTGGGTTCTCCCAACAGGTCGCGCGTGAGCGACCCCAGGTTTTGAAGGCTGTCGCAGGTGTGGGGGAAGAGGAGCAGGTCGGGCCCGGGCGGGTGAGTGGCCACCAGGCGGTCGAACCCCTGGCGGATGACCCCGCAGGTCATGGGCGGAAGGTGCGCTGCTGCGCGGCCGGCCTCCACCGCGGGCGGATCCCAGAGTTCTATCATGCGGATCCCGTGCGCCCAGAAGATCTCGGCGGGAGCACGGGCGGGACAGACGGCCGCCACCGTCGGACTCGCCGGCCCGGCGGGCCCGATGCCGCTCCCCTGGGTCACGGAAGGCATGGTCTCACGTCCGATCCAGCGATAGCGCGAGGTCCGTTTCCATGAACAGGGCTGGAGCCCCGTCCGAGTAATAGCGCGCCGACCGGCCCAAGATCGCGAATCCGTACTTCTGGTAGAGCGCCACGGCGGCGGGGTTGGTCTCGCGCACTTCCAGGTGCATGACCTCGGCGCCCTGCGACCGCGCATGGCGCAGGACGTGCACGAGAAGGGCTTCGCCGTGGCCCATGCCTCGCCGCGACGGCGCCACCGCGATATTGATCAGGTGTGCCTGTTCGAAGATCACCCAGCAGAAGGCATAGCCCACGACTTCGCCTTTCGCCTCGATGACGAAGCTGGAGCAGACGGGGTTATGGAGGGCCTCGTGGGCAAGCGCCTGCCTCGGCCAGGGATCGGGAAACGTGGCGGCCTCGATGGCCGATACCGCGTCCAGATCGGCTTCGCTCATGGGGCGGATTTGGCGGAGGAGTTCGGGATTCAGCGCCATCGCTTCTCGCTCAATCGCGTCCCGCGTCTCGCGCCCTCACCCCAGCGGGCTTCCCGTGATGCGCTCAAAAGCTTCCCTGTACTTCTCCGCGGTCCTCTCGACCACCTCCTCGGGCAGCGTCGGGATGGGAGGCTCCTTGTTCCAGTGGATGGAGAGCAGGTAGTCGCGGACGAACTGCTTGTCGAAGCTCGGCTGGCCCTTGCCCGGTTCGTAGAGGTCCGCGGGCCAGAACCGGCTGGAGTCGGGCGTGAGGACCTCGTCGCAGAGGAGCAGTTCGCCGTCCAGCAGGCCGAACTCGAATTTGGTGTCGGCGATGAGGATACCCCGCTCGCGGGCGAAGTCCCTCGCGAAGGTGTAAAGGGCCAGCGTGGCATGGCGCACCTTCTCCGCGAGCTCCTTTCCGATGAGGCGGGAGGCCTCCTCGAAACTGATGTTCTCGTCGTGCCCCGTCTCCGCCTTGGTGGAGGGCGTGAAGATGGGGTCTTGGAGCTTCTCGCTCTCCCGCAGGCCCGCCGGGAGCGGGATGCCGCACACGGCGCCCGTCTTCCGGTAGTCGTTCCATCCCGAGCCGCTCAGGTAGCCGCGAACGACGCACTCCACGGGGAGCATCTTCGCCTTCCTGGCGATGGTGAAGCGGCCCTCCAGCATGTCCTTGTGGGGGCAGAGCGAGGAGGGCAGATCCGCCGTGTCCGTGCTCACCACCTGGTTCTTCACGATGTGGGCGGTCTTCTTGAACCAGAAGTCGGAGAGCAGGTTCAGGACGCGGCCCTTGTCCGGAATGCCGTTGGGCAGGACATGGTCGAAGGCGCTCAGGCGGTCCGTCACGACGATGAGGACCTCGTCGCCCAGGTCGTACATGTCCCGGACCTTCCCGCGGGAGATCAGATTTAAGTCCGGAAAATCCGTCTTGGTCACGACCGTGCGCATTTCCATCCTCCGCATTCAGCTAGGAGATTGCTGGCGATTTTTCCCCTCACGCTGCCTTCTTGACCGTGGCCGCCGGCGCGCCCTTGGTCAGCATGACCCTCTTCCCTTCCTTCACCGTGACGACTCCCTTCGCCTGAGCGCACGCCCCGGCGAACTCCGCGGCATCTCGATCCGAGTCCCAGACCGTGGCCCAGGCGAAGGCGAGTTCTCCCTTGGGACCCTCGAACACTCGATAGGCGTCGCCGCCCCAGCCCTCCGAAGCATTGCGCGCCTGCTCCTCCGGAACGCCCCACTCCTGAAGGATGATCCGGGTGTTGAATTCGCCCCACACGCCCGAGCCGAACTCCCGCCAGCCTTCTGCCGCGAAAACTTTGGGGGGGAGGAGCACGATTCCCACGGGGCGGTCCTTTCCAGAGAAATACTTTTCCATGTGGAGGACCTGCTCCATGGATTGCGGCGGATCTTTGTAGAGCCGGTTCACGCCGTCGAATCCGCCCCGCTCATAGGCCGATTTCACGAGGGCCTGGCCGGCCAGGTAGGCCACCAGGAGGTTCTCCTGGAGGTAGGCCGGGATGGACGTCCCCATGAGCTCACGCCCCAGGTTCATGCCGACCATCACGTCGTCGAGCTGGCTCCGGCTCTCCGGCGGCACCTTCATGGCGTCGTACATGTAGCGCATCATCACCCACGTGGCATCGCCCTCCACCACGCAGCGCGCGGCGCTGGCCCGGTCCTCGTTCTCCCTGTCCTTGAGTGGGAGGGAGTTCAGATCGAAGCACTGGTCGGTGAGCGCGTGGACCATCTCGTGGAGAACGTACACATCGCCCATCTGAAAATCCTCCCCGGCCAACCCCGAGAGCAGATCCGAACCCGCCATGGGGGCGTCGCTGACATAGAGCTTCTTCTGGTCCGGGTCGTAGAGCCCCACCACCTGCTCGTCCAGGAGCCCGCTCATGACGGCCCTGAGGTTCATCTTGGGAGGGATGAGCGAGAAGGCCTTGAGCGACTTCTCCATGACGGGCCACTCCCCTTCGGGGTACTCCTTCCGGAGCTGGTCCGCCAGGACCCTCCGCATGCCCGCGCCGTCGACCATGAGGATCGGAACCGGATGGGTGAACCGAAGCGCCCGCAATTGCTCGGCCTTTCTCTCGAGGGGGCGGAAATCTCGATCGGCCCCGGCTGCGGGCATGAGGAAAAGGACTGAGAAGGTTAGCGCCACCATCACTTTGCGCATGGCGTGATTGTGGCATCCGGGGGGAACGGGGTCAACTCAAGAAAAAGCGGCCCCAGGCCGCTGGCCCGGGGCCGCTTTTTCTTTGGTGGACGGTAAGGAGTTCAACTTGGCTTCTCCGGACCTCAACAAGGGGCTCGAACCCTGCGCGCCCTAAAAGCCTCACGGCGGTCGGAGTCCCGCCGCTGTGTTTTAAGGGCGCCCACGGGTTCCGGGGCGGGTCCCTCGCCTTGCCCCGCAGGCTGCGAACGCTCCCTCTTCGGTCGCGTTCTCGCGGCGCGGCCTACGGCGTATCCCGCCCTTCTCGCCCCTTTTCTCAAATAAGAAAAAACGGCCCCAGGCCGCAGGATCGTGGCCGCTTCCCGCCTGTGTTTTAAGGGCGCCCACGGGTTCCGGGGCGGGTCCCTCGCCTTGCCCCGCAGGCTGCGAACGCTCCCTCTTCGGTCGCGTTCTCGCGGCGCGGCCTACGGCGTATCCCGCCCTTCTCGCCCCTTTTCTCAAATAAGAAAAAACGGCCCCAGGCCGCAGGCCCGGGGCCGCTTTCTCTTTGGTGGACGGTAAGGGGCTCGAACTTACCTTCCCTAGAAGCCTCGCGCCCAGAGGGCGCTGCGTTTCAAGGGAATTTACGGTTCCCGGGGCGGGTCCCCTTCCGGGTTTTCTTCGGCGTGGCGCCAAGCAGTTGGCGCCGCCGTCTTGAAAACCACGGACGCTCCCCCGCCCTTCTCGCCTTTTTTCCTCATGTAAGAAAAAGCGGCCCCAGGCCGCTGGCCCGGGGCCGCTCTTTCTTTGGTGGACGGTAAGGGGCTCGAACCCTCGACCTCCGCGTTGCGAACGCGGCGCTCTCCCAAGCTGAGCTAACCGCCCGATGGTGAAGTATAAAGGAAACCGCCAAGACGCTCAAGGCCCCCCAGCCGCCCTTCTGGTATCATGGCCGGCGGAGGTGGGCCATGTCATCACCCCTGCCATCAAGGGAGGACGCCTGGGCGCTCCTGTGCGAGTGGACACAGTCCGAGGCGCTGCGGCGCCACGCGCTGGGCGTGGAGGCTGCCATGCGCGCCATGGCGGTCAAGCACGACGGGGACCCGGACCTCTGGGGTATCACGGGACTGCTTCACGATTTCGACTACGAGCGGTATCCCCAGGCCCCGGACCATCCCACGAAGGGCGCCGAGGTGCTGAGGGCGTCGGGCTACCCCGAGGAGATGGTGACCGCCATCCTCGGGCATGCTTCCTACACCGGCGTGGCGAGGGAGACCCTGCTGGCCAAATCCCTCTTCGCGTGCGACGAACTCACGGGCTTCCTCTTCGCCTGCGCCTACGTCCAACCGGACAAGAAGATCGCGGCCGTGAGCCCCGAGAGCGCCAGGAAGAAGCTCAAGGACAAGTCCTTCGCCCGCGGGGTGAACCGCGACGACATCGCCCAAGGCGTGGGGGATCTGGGGCTCGACCTCCTGGAGCACATCACCTTCGTCCGCGACGCGCTCGCCGCAAAGTCCGAGAGCCTGGGGCTGTAATCATCGCCAGGCTTGCGTTTCATCGCCATCTGTCCTAAAGTGGGTCCCGGAGCAGGAGGTGGGGTTGACCGGGTCCGACGCGAAGAACGCCCACACCGAACTCCTCTCCCTCAAAGCCTCCCTCTTCGACAGCGTGACGCGGTTCCCGGCTTACCCGGCCGTCTTCGACCGCCTCAAGCAGATGACCCAGAACCGCCTCTTAGGGCTGGTCGTGCTCCAGTTTTCAGACCTGGAGCGGGTGGAGGCCCTCTTCGGATTCCAGCGCTACGAGGAGATCCTCAAGCAGGCCGCCTCGAAGATCGAGACCGTCAACCGAGCGCGCTTCTCCGGGACGCTCCTGCCGACCATGCGCGGCGTCTACGACGACGGGTTTTGCGTGTTCGTCCCCTGTGACCTGCTGGCGGACTCACCCCTCTCTCTGCTCCATCAGGTCGCCGAGCGGCTCTACACCGCCCTGGAACAAAACCTCACGGACCAGAACCTACCGGGGCTTTCCCTCAACCTGGGGTACGCCCTCCTACACTACAACCCGTTTCTCCGTTTCGAGCGCCTCGTGCACCGCGTGGTCGAGGCGGGTGCTGCGGGCGCCCAGCGCAGGGAGGAGACGGAGCGGGTCCTGCGCGAGCTCGAAATCAGGCAGATCCTCGGCCAGCACGCCCTGTCCACGGTCTATCATCCCATCGTGGACTTGGGCGACTTCGCCCCCGTGGGCTATGAGGCGCTGACGCGCGGTCCCGCGGGGACGCCCTACGAATCCCCGGAAGCCCTCTTCAGCTTCGCTCGCGAGTCCAAGCTGAGCCAGGAGCTGGACCGCCAGTGCAAGCTCACGGCCCTGGCCTCCGCCCGCGCCCGTCCCGCGGGCTCCCTCCTCTTCATCAACACGCTGCCCAGCACCCTGGACGATCCGGAGTTCCTGGACGCCAAGGCCCGGGATCTCCTGGGCCGCCACGGGATCGAACCCTCCCAAGTGGTGTGGGAGATCACGGAACGATTCCCCATCGAAAACTACGACCGGTTCGATAACACCATGAGAGCCTTTGGGGACCTGGGCTACCAGGTGGCCATCGACGATCTGGGAACGGGCTATTCCTCCATCCAGACCATCACGCACGTGCGGCCGACCTTTCTGAAGGTGGACCGATCCCTCATCCACGGCCTGGAGGACAATCTTCTCAAGCAGGAGCTGGTGGCCTCCATCCTGGTCCTCGGGGGGAAGGTGAATTCCCTGGTCATCGCCGAGGGCATCGAGACCGACCGGGAGCTCGGGGTCCTTCGTGACCTCGGCGTGCCCCTTGGGCAGGGGTTTCTCTTCGGCCTGCCGAATCGGGAATTTTCACCCCCCACGCCTCTTCGGGTATGATAGCTGACGCCGGTCTCGGGGGAGGCCGTGAACACCCATGGCGCCGAAATCGCGGCGCACTCTCTTTTCTGCGGAGCCGGCGATGAAAGGTCTTTTCGAGTGTGTCCCCAATTTTTCCGAAGGCAGAGACGGTGCCGTCGTGGCCGAAATCGTCAAAACCGTGCGCGATGTGCCTGGAGCCTTCGTGCTCGACCTGGAGTCGGACGCGGACCACAACCGATCGGTCCTCACCTTCGTGGGCGGCGCCGAGGCTTGCGCCGAAGCGGCTTTCCAGGCTTGCAAGCGCGCGTCCCAGCTCATCGACCTCAACAGGCACAAGGGCGCGCACCCGCGCATGGGCGCCACCGATGTAGTGCCGTTCGTGCCCCTCGAGGGCGCCACCATGGAGGACGCGGTGGAACTGGCCCGCCTCGTGGGAGAGCGCATCGGACGCGAGCTGGACATTCCGGTGTTCCTCTACGAGGCGGCCGCCACGAACCCCGAGCGCCAGAACCTGCCGGCGGTGCGCAAAGGCGAATTTGAGGGCCTGCGCGAACTCATCGGCAAGGATGCCGCAAAGGATCCCGACTTCGGTCCACGGGCCATCCACCCCACGGCGGGCGCCACGGCGGTGGGCGCGCGACCCTTTCTCATCGCCTACAACATCAACCTGGAGACCGAGGATGTGTCCGTGGCCAAGGCCATCGCCAAGGAGATCCGCGAGAAGGACGGCGGATTTCCAGGCATCCGCGCCATGGGCTTCATGCTCGAAGAGCTCAAGATGGCGCAGGTCTCCGTCAATGTGGTGGATTACCGCAAAACCTCCCTCGCCACGCTCACCCAGGCCGTGACCCAGAGGGCCGCGGCGGCCGGGGTGCAGGTTCATGAGACCGAACTCATCGGGCTCGCTCCCGCGGACGCCCTCATCGGAAGCGGCGCCCAGTACCTCAAGATCCGGGGTTTCAACCCCGACATGATCATCGAGACGCGGGTGGCCAAGGCGAAGGCCGAGGCCGGCGCGCACGCTGCGGCTCAGCCCTTCCTCGACGCCGTGGCGGGACCCGACCCGACTCCCGGGGGCGGGAGCGTCTCCGCCTTCGCGGGCGCCCAGGCGTCCGCACTCCTCCGCATGGTGGCGGGGCTCACCGTGGGGAAGAAGAAGTACGCCGAGGTGGAGGCCCGCGTGAAGGACCTGGCAGCCCGGGCACACGCTGCCCAGGGTCGATTCATGGCGCTGGTGGCACTGGACGCCGCGTCCTACGACGCCGTCTCCGCGGCTTACAGATTGCCCAAAGACACGGACGATCAGAAGGCGCATCGGGGCAGCGCTATCGGAGAGGCACTCCTGGACGCGGCGCGCGTTCCGCTGGAGACGGCCGGCCTCGCCCTCGACATGCTCGTGAGCGCGGAAGAAATGGCCCGCATCGGAAACGCCAATTGCGTCACCGACGCGAGCGTCGCCGGGTTCATGGCCCACGCGTCATGCCTCGGCGCGCTGGCCAATGTCCGCATCAATTTGGTGGGCCGCTCCGGGGGCGAGGTGGATTCTCTCCGCGCTCGGGCTGACGAAATTGAAGCGAAGGCCGCTTCCTTCCGGGGAGTCCTCGACGCCGCTTTGGCGAGGTCCCTCGCCGGATAGCCCGCTATCGCAAAACCACATGGAATGGGAGTTAGATGGCGCTTCAGCCCATCCTCTTGTGGTCCTCCCCCACCTGTCAAGAGTGCACCTTCCCCCCTAGGGGTTGTAGCCCCCTTGACAAACGCAACTAATGGTCTATATTTCCCCATAAGTTGGGGACCGCGAATGGTTCGTGAGGCTCACCAACGGTCAGAGGCTCGGCCGAGAGGCGGAAAGGGGGCGGGTAGGTCCCGCCAAGATGATGGACTCGGAGCAACCACCAAGCGGGTTGGAATTCGTTGATTCGGCGCACGCCGGAAAGTCGCTTGCCGCGGCCTCGCTGTCTCTCAGCGAGGCCTTCCTTTTCCCCTCACCGGAGACCCCCCGGGATCGTGTGGGACGCAAGTCCCGCAGGGAGGACCCCATGCTGGAAACCCCAGCGACCTCGCCGCCCCTCTTCGGGCGGCGCCATTATTTTCCCCGTGTCACCGACGACGAGTGGAACGATTGGCAATGGCAATACAGGAACCGGGTCCGGACGCTCGACGCGCTCGCCCGTTTCCTGCCTTACTCCACCGCGGAGCTCAAGCAGCTGAGGCTCGTGGAGCAACAGCTGCACATCGGCATTCCTCCCTACTACCTGAGCCTCATCGATCCGACGGACCCGGAGGACCCCATCCGCAAACAGGCCACGCCCACCGCGGCGGAGTTCACGTTCCACAGCGTCGGAGTCAGCGACCCCTTGGGCGAAGACGGGGATATGCCCGTCGAGGGCCTCGTCCACCGGTATCCGGATCGCTGCCTTTTCATCGCCACGAACATGTGCCCCATGTACTGCCGGCACTGCACCCGGCGAAGGGAATGGGAGGCGGGCGAACTGCCCAAGAGCCGCCCCATGCTCGACGCCATGATCGACTACATCCGTAGGACTACGGCCATCCGGGATGTGATCTTCTCCGGGGGTGACCCTCTCTCCCTGCCGGTGCCGGTCCTGGATTACTGCCTCTCGGAGCTTCGCAAGATCGAACACGTGGAGATCATCCGCATCGCCACGCGCTACCCCGTGGTCCTGCCCCAGCGCATCACGCCGGACCTGCTGGCCGTGCTCTCCAAGCATCTGCCCATCTGGCTGAACACCCACTTCAACCACCCCAACGAACTGACGCCCGAGGCCGCCGCCGCATGCCGGCGCATCCAACTGGCCGGCATCCCCATGAACAACCAGTCGGTCCTCCTGCGCGGCGTCAACGACAACGCCGAGACCATGATGAAGCTGTGCCACGGTCTCCTCAGGATGGGCGTCCGGCCCTACTACCTCTTCCAGTGCGATCCCATCCAGGGGGCCGAGCACCTGCGAACCAACGCCTGGACGGGGGTGGAGATCTTGGACAAGATGCGCGGGCACACCTCGGGGCTGGCCATACCGACTTTCGTGGTGGACACGGAGGGCGGGGGAAAGGTGCCCCTCAGCCCCAACTATCTGCTCTACGCCACCGAAGATTCGCTGGTGGTCCGGAACTACGAGGGGCGCATCTTCAACTACAGGAACCCCACGCCTCCCGCTCCTCGCAAGGCCCGCCGGGCCGCATCCCTTCCCTTCGAGCAGGCCAAGCCCGCTCGCCCGCGCCTGGTGAAGCGCGAGAAACAGGCCCTTCCCCATGCGAATCGGTCTGACGTTTGACTTGAAGGAGCCCGGGGGCGCCGCGCCTCCGGGTCTCCCCGATAACCTCCCGGACGATTACTATGAGGAGTACGATCCACCGGCCACGGTGGCTTCCATCCAGGGAGCCATCGCCGATCACGGCCACGAGGTCGTGCGCCTGGGCGGCGGCCGCGAGTTCTTGGAGAAGGCTCTTCGCGAGCGCCTCGACTTCGTCTTCAACATCTCCGAGGGACGTGGCACCTTCCGCAGCCGGGAGGGTCAGGTCCCATCGATCCTGGAAATGCTTGATATCCCCTACTCCTTCTCCGATCCGCTCACCCTTTCCATCAGCCTGGACAAGCCTCTCACCAAGAAGCTCGTGGCGGCGGCTGGCGTGGCGGTGGCCCCGGACTGGGTCGTGAGAGACGAGTCTGACCTGGAGGATCTCGCGGGCCGTGATCTTCCTTTTCCGGTCTTCGTCAAGCCGGCTTACGAGGGTTCCTCCAAGGGAATCCGCCGCGCTTCAAGGGTCCGGGACGCACTCGCCTTGCGAACCGTGGCGGGAGAGATGCTTCGCCACTACCATCAGCCCGTGATGGTGGAGGGCTTCGTGGCCGGGGACGAGTACACCGTGGGGGTGCTGGGAAACGAGGACGCCCGCGCCATGGGCGCCATGCGCATCCGTCCCCTGGCCGGGCCCGACCCGCATTTCGTCTACTCCATCGAGGTGAAGCGGGACTGGCAGAACCAGGTGGCCTACGACGTGCCGGCGCCCCTTGGGGAGGACTCGCTCAAGCGGCTCTGCGACGACGCCGTGAGGGCTTTCCGGGCCATCGGGTGCCGCGACCTGGCGCGCGTGGATTTCCGCGTGCGGGACGGCGTCCCCATATTCCTCGAAATCAATCCCCTCCCGGGGTTGAGCCCCGTCTACGGCGACCTTCCCATCCTCGCGCGCGGCATGGGCACGCCCTACCCTGACCTCATGGGGCGCATCCTGGCCGCCGCGTTCACCCGATGCGGCCTGGTGTAGAGGTGGAGCCAAGAGAGCGGAAAGCAGGAGAGGCGGAGAAAGAAGCCTCGCACCGCACCCCCTTCCCCTCGACCCTCATCCCTCATCCCTTGCAGAGAGCCAGCCGGGACGCGCCCGTCGTGATCATCCACAACACGGGTGGAGAACCCACTCCCGAGCAGGCGGCGGAGGAAGAGATCCGGGAGGCGCTGGAGGCGGTGGAGGCGTCTCTCGGAATCCTGGGCCGGAGGTTCACGCGGCTCACCCTGGAGCCGCCCCTTTCCTCGGCCGCGGCGGCCCTCGAGGCTCTGCCTGGAGAGACGATCGTCCTCAACCTCTTCGAGGGGTTCCCCGACGATCCTCCCAGCGAGGTCCAGGTCGGACTGCTCTTGAAAAAGCTGGGATTGAGGGCCACGGGATGCCCTCCCATGGCCATGCACCTGGGCCTCCACAAGGACCTCTGCAAGGAGATCCTTGCGGCTCGAGGGCTGCCCGTGGCCGAGGGATTCGTCCTCAGGGATCTCGCGGACCTCTCCCGCCCCCTGCCCTTCCCCTTCCCCGCTTTCCTGAAGCCCGCGGCGGATGATGCGAGCCACGGCATCGGCCCGGGCAACCTCGTGCTGGAGCCGCCCACCTACGTGGAGCGGGCGGGGGAACTCCTGGAACGATTCGGGTGCGGAGTGCTCGTCGAGCCCTACCTTTCGGGGCGAGAGTTCAATTGCGGCATCGTGGAGACGGGCCGGGGGGCCGAGGCGCTGCCCCCCTCGCAGGTGGATTACTCGGGACTTCCCCCGGAGTACCCGCCCGTGCTCACTTTCGCCGCCAAGTGGAGCCCGGATAGCGCCATCTTCCAGTTCACCCCCACGGTGTGTCCCGCGCCCGTCTCCGCTGATCTGCTGGAGCACATTCAGGCCCTCTCCCTGCGCGCCTTTCACGCCATCCGGTGCCGCGGCTACGCCAGGGTGGACATGCGCGAGGACGCCACGGGGCGTCTGGTGATCATGGAGGTGAACCCCAACCCGGACCTCGCCCCGTCGGCGGGCTTGGCCAAGCAGGCCAAGGCCAGAGGATGGGACTACGCCGACCTCCTGGACGCCCTCCTGGACTGTGCGGAGCGAGGTGCGCCATGGGCATTCTGATCCGGCCCCTCCGGCCCGAAGACCGGGATCCCCTCGAGGTTCTCATCCGAGCCACGAAGGTCTTCCGCCCCGAGGAGATCCAGGTGGCTATGGAGGTGGTGGACGCGGGGCTTAAGGAGGGGCAGACGGACTACACCTTCGCCGTCGCCGCCTCGGGGGAAGCCATCGCCGGTTACGCCTGCTGGGGACGGACGCCCTGCACCCAGGGCACTTTCGACCTCTACTGGATCGCAACCCACCCCGCGCATCAAGGCCGGGGCGTGGGCCGCGCCCTCATGGACGCGGCCTGGGAAGACATGCGGGCCCGGGGTGGGCGCCTGTGCGTGATCGAGACCTCCTCCCTGCCCGAGTACGAACCCACGAGGAAGTTTTATCTGGGGTTGGGCTGTGAAACCGCGGCCATCATCAGGGATTTCTATCTGCCGGGCGACCACAAGGTGGTGTTTACCCTCAGATTGTGAGCGTGGTCACGGATGTCCGACGAATCGTGGAATTACCTTGCTTTAGTGCGCGCTGACCGTTACTATTGGAGCCAATGGAGGTGTGAGATGGATCGGCATCGAATAATGCAGTGCGCCCGGCTCAGCCTCGTGGGAGTCGCCCTGCTTATTTTCCTGGCGTGCGCCGCCAAGCAGAGCCCCGCTGAACCGGTCCCCTCCGAGGGCGCCGGAGCATCCGGCGGTCCTGCCGCGACCCCTTGGACCCCAGAGACCTCGCCGCCCTCGCTTCAGGTGGAATCCAGCGCCGATGCCTACAACAAGCAGGGTGTTCTGAAGCGCATCAACTTTGAGACCAACAAGTGGGACATCGTTCCGGATGCCCGAAGGATCCTGAAAGAGAACGCCGCGTGGATCCTCGTGCACCCGCAGTTCAAGGTGACCGTCGAGGGTCACTGCGACGAGCGGAACACCGAGGCCTACAACCTCGCCCTGGGCGAGCGGCGGGCCAATGCCGCCAAGGAGTATCTCGTGGGACTGGGCGTCCCTGGAGACAAGATCCAGACGGTCTCCTACGGAAAGTCCAGGCCCCTGTGCACCCAGCACGACGACGCCTGCTGGGATCAGAACCGGCGGGACGAGTTCATGCTCCAGGAAGCCAAGTAGGGACCCATGTCGCCCAAGGTCTCGGTCGCCCTGTTCGCCGTGTTGGGCCTATGCGTGCCCGGCCATGCCGGCACCCGCGAGGATCTGGCACGGCTGGATCAGCAGACCGCTTCCCTGAGTCAGCAGGTCCAGCTCCTGTCGGCGCAAATGGCCCAGATCCAGAAGTCCCTCCAGGCCCTGTCCGCCCGCGTGGACGCGGTGGAACGTTCCGCCCAAACCGCCGACCTCAGGGCGGATCTGGAGACCCTGAAGCGCCAGAACGAAATATTGGCGAGCCAGATCGGCGCTTTGCAGATCGCGCGGGAATCTTCGCCCGCTTCGGCGCCGGCGCCGGGGCCATTTCAGGTCCCGCCTTTGAGGGGATCCGACATCCCCCCCCCTCAAGCACCGATCGTGAGACCGGTGGTCACGCCTCCGCCGGCCGCGGCGGTGAGCCCCGATCTCTACAATCAAGCCTACAGCGACTACGTCCAGGGCAAGTACGACCTGGCCGCCTCCGAATTCCGCCAGTTCATGGACGCCTTCCCGGCGGATCCCCGTTCCGGCAACAGCCAGTATTGGATCGGCGAATGCCTTTACAGCCAGAAGAGATACCCCGAAGCCAGGGACGCGTTCCGGAACGTGGTGGAAAAATATCCCATGGGAAACAAGGCTCTGGCGGCCCGGCTCAAGCTGGGTCTAACCCTGGTTGCCATGAACGACCAGCCGGGAGGCGTGGCCGTCCTCAAGGCGCTCGTCCAGGCCGCTCCCAACTCGGACGAGGCGCTCATTGCCAGGGATCGCCTGGCGAAGCTCCAGGCGCCTCCCAGTTGAGGAGATTCGAAGCGCTCAAACGGGGCCGGGGGAACCCGGCCCTTTTGCTTGATGGGGCCCCCGTGCCATGCTACCTGGGGGGTGAGGGTGGTTGATCCTCTCGAGCCGAGCGACCATCAGCTCATGAAACGGACGGCCCTGGGAGACCGGGAGGCTTTTGCGGCCATCATCCGGAGACACCAGCGATGGGTTTTGTCCGTGGCCTATCGGTTTCTCGCCGATCGGTCTCAGGCCGAAGATGCGGGCCAAGAGGTCTTCTTGCGCCTCTGGAAATCTGCCGGCCGATATCGTCCCGACACGGCCCTCGAGGCTTACCTGCGCACCCTGACGGTGAACTATTGCCTCGACCTGCGGCGGAAGCCAAAACTGTTGGCGCTACCGGGCGGCGAGGAACCCCAGGGGGGAGGTGACCCCCACGAAGATCTGGCGGCCGCGGAGCGGCGCGGCGCCTTAGACTCGGCGCTCCAATCACTGGCGCCCGCCCAGCGGATGGCCATCGTCCTCTTTCACATGGAGGGCCTCGCCGTCAAGGAGGTGGCACGGCTCTTGGAAACCTCCCCAAAGGCCGCGGAGTCCCTTCTTTCCCGAGCCCGCACGGCGCTGCGCGAGCGCCTGGAGCCGATCCTCCGCTGAGGCCACCATCCCAGATCTTCTCCTGCTGATCGTGGTTGGGCAATCTAGTGACCAAGCGATCAAGTGATCAGGTGATAGGGCTATGCACTTGACTCCACCGTTCCCGCCAGCGGCTATGCGGTATCGGATCCCGGAGCGAAGCGAAGGGAGACGGCGTTCCGACGCCGGTGGGCCTTATGCTAGGAAGGAGAGCGGCCCGGGGCCGACGCGTACTTCGGTACTTGGAGCGCCCCGGACCGCGAAGCCTGACGACGCAGAAGGTCCGGCGCCGTCGGCGCATGGATGGAGGGGGTGGGGGCAGTTTACTAAAGCCAAGAGTAAGGCCGAGCCGGTCGAAGACCGGCGGAGGGGGCAAGGGCGGGCGGAGGAAAGCCGAATCCGGACACGGCGCCTGAGATCCTTCCAGGGCAGCCCGTCGCAAGTGAACCCTCAAGATGACCTCCGCGAGAGGCTTTCCAACGACCGACCGGGCCCCCGACCCAAGACGCGCAGCGTCGGTGGCCTTCTCGGACAAGGTGCGGGCAATCAGGTTAAGTCAAGTGCATAGGCAGATCAGGTGATCAGGTGACCAACTGATAGAGCTATGCACTTCATTCAACCTCGCACCATCGGCGGATAAGGCATCTCCTTTCACTTTTAACTTTTAACTTTTAACTTCTCACTCCCCCCCGCCGAAGGATTTCCGGGGCTCGTTCGTTACGCAAGATGAGGAGGATGCCATGCGCTGCTCCCATGCGAAGGCATGCGTCTCTAGACTGACTTCGGGCTCGGACCTGGACCGCCATCCCGAACTGGCCGAACACCTGGGATCCTGTCCCGCCTGCGCGCAGGTGTGGCAGCGCCAGAAGGGGCTGCTCGAGGCGTTGGCCGAGCCCCCTGAGTTGCCGTCTTTCGGAGACCTTGCGCCCATGGTCCTGGCAAGGTTGGACGCCGGGCCTGCGGTCCGACCGGCGGGCTGGCGCTGGGCGGCTCTCGCGGCCATGGCGCTGGTGGCCCTGACCCTGGGGTACTTCATCGGAATGCAGACGACCGGGACACCCGCCGACGGCATGGCGGCCACCTACCAGGAGGCCTTCACCACCTTGCCGACGGCCTCCGCCGACCTGGCCTATTTCGACCTGTCCGGGAAAACTCCCTCCCCATCTCCCGTCAGGAGCTCGCCATGAGAGGACTCGGGTGGAAAATCCTACTCGCCGTTTCCCTGTGCCTGAACGCCGGATTCCTGGCCGCCCTCGGCGTCCAGGTCGTGCAGCACCGGAGGGGGCACGACATGTCCGAGCTCCATCTGACCCCGCAAGCGAAGGCGCAGGTGGACGCCAACTTCAAGACCTTCAGGGAACAATTGGGGTCCCTGAACACCGATCTCCGCGCGGAGCGCCTCAAGATGCTGGACGTGCTCGCGTCGGAGAACCCCTCTCCCGAGTCCGTAGCCGCCCAGCAGGCGAAGGTCGTGGCCGCCACCGAGCACATGCTCCAGGTGACCGATGACCACCTGATGGTTCAGAAGAAGCTTTTGAACGCTCAGCAGCAACGCCTCTTTTTCGACCACATCAGGCGCCGCATCCAGGATCCCGACAGACGATCGCCCTTTCCCTGAGGAGGAGAATCACCCGTGACGCGACAAACCGTTACCCTCGCCCGAATCGTGATGGGCTTGGCCCTCTGCGTGGCCCTCGGATCGGCCTTCGGCCAGGAGGGCGCCGTTCCGACGGACCAGGTGCTCTCCGTGAAGGACTGCGTTCGATTGGCCATGGAGCGCAACCCGACGACGGCCGCCATGCTCCACTCCGGCCGCGGCGCATTGGCCAGGGTGGGCCTGAGCAAGTCCGCCTATTGGCCCACCGCGGATTTCGCCGGATCTCTCCAGCGATCCTACTCCGAGCCTGCGGGCGGGTCCTCACGCAGCGGACTCCTTTTCAACTCCGCGACGAACACCTCGGACAATGCCACGCTCTCGGCCCAATACACGATCTGGGATTCTGGACAGCGCAAGGCCTCCGTGGGAGGCGCCCAGGCGGGCTACGAGGCCTCTGCGGCCAACTACATCGCCACGGTGCAGGACTTGGCACAGTCGGTGGAGACAGCCTTTTACACGGTCCAGGGAGCACAGTGGGCCCTGGAGGTCTCCAAAGACACCCTCAAGCAGGCGGACTTTCAGCTGAACATGGCCCAAGCCCGAAACGACGTGGGCCTCGTCCCTCGGTCAGACGTCCTCAAGGCGGCCACGGCGCAGGCCGATGCCAGGCTTTCGGTCATCCAAGCAGAGGCCCTCTTGGCCACTTCACGCTCCAACCTGGCCACCGACATGGGGCTTCCCTCAGATTCGGAACTCCAGATCGCCCCGGCGAACCGTGAGTTCGCGCCGCCCCAGCTTCCCGACTGGACCTCCAACTGGGTCCGGGCCCAGTCCGACCTCCCCGAAATCAAGGCCGCCTTCCAGCAATCCGAGTCCTTCCGCTACGCCTACCTCGGGGCCAAAGCGGCCTACCTCCCCACGGTGACCGCCGGGGGCACGGCCGGGCTTTTCGACTCGGGCAACTGGCCCAACCGGCAGGAGTGGAGCGCCAGCGTGACCCTCCGCGTCCCCGTCTTCACGGGCTTTGCCCGGAAATACCAAGCCCTCCAGGCGAAGGAGGCGTGGGAAAGCTCCAAGTCGGATCTGCAATCCACCGTGCTCGCGGCCGAGAAGAGCGCCTATACCGCCCGCATCGCCCTCAACGAAGCCATCGAGGCGGTTCCCGCGGCGGAAGCCTACGTGGCCAGCGCCCAAGAGAATCTGGATGTGGCCAACGGCCAGTACCAGAACGGCCTGGGCTCTATGCTTGAAGTCAACGATGCCCTCGCCGCCCTCTCCTCCGCCAAGTACCGACTCATCTCGGCCCGGCTTTCCGTGGCGACGGCCATGCTCGCCTGGAGACGCGCCACCGGTGTGGACTTGCTGGAAGGCGTCGAGGTGTCGTCCATCGTCCCGCAACGCCCTGAGGGAGACCAGAAGCCATGAATGCGCATCGGAGAAGCATCGCCGCCGTCCTCACCATCGTTTTGGCCTTGGGCGTCCTGTTCGTTCTGGCCGCCTGTAAAAAATCCGGCGGCACGCAGGGCCGAGGCCAGGGCGGGAACCTCGTAGCCGCCAAGATGATGGACCTTCCGGCCCAGATCATCGCCACAGGCACGGTGGCACCGCAGGTGGGGGCCGAGGTGCCCGTTGGGCCAAGGGTCTCCGGCACGCTCAAGAAGCTCTATGTGCAGATCGGTGACGTGGTGAAAAAGGGAGAGGTCCTGGGCGTGCTCGACGAGAGGGACCTGGCCGCCAACGTGGACAGCGCCAGGGCCAGCGTGGCCGCCGCCAAGGCCGCCCAGGTCTATGCCCAAGCCAACTACGAAAGGCTCCGGGACCTTCTCCCCAAAGGGTACGTCTCTCAGGACGCGGTGGATGTGGCGCGTCAGAACATGGACTCGACACTCGCCAACGTGAAGAAGGCCCAGGCCCAGCTCGACTATTCAGAGATCCAGCACTCCTATGCCACCGTGCGGGCCCCCATCAACGGCGTGGTGGAGTCTGTCGCCACCCAGGAAGGCTCCACCGTGGCAGCAAGCTTCAACGCACCCACCTTCGTGACTCTCATCGACCTGGGGCGCCTCGAAGTGGACGCCTACGTGGACGAGGTGGACATCGGCGGCGTGAAGGTGGGCCAGAAGGCGACCTTCACGGTGGACGCTTTCGCCGACAAGGTCTTCAACGGGGTCGTGCAGGCCATCCGGCCCCAGGCCGTGATCCAGGACAACGTGGTGAACTACGCCGTCATCCTCACCATCACGGACCCGTTCGAGAACATGCTGCGTCCCCAGATGACGGCCTCCGTCACCATCAACATGGACGCCCTCAAGGGTTCCCTCGTGATTCCGGCCAAGGCCGTCAAGCACGAAGGCGGCAAGACCTACGTCACTGTTCCGAACGGCAAGGAATACACCCAGCGGCCGGTGACCCTCGGCAGGGAGTCGGGCGATTTCGTCCAGGTGAAGGCCGGCCTCTCGGCGGGCGACAAGGTCCTGGTGGCGGGCGGGAACACCCAGAACCAGGGCATGTAGCGGCGAGACAGGACCATGAAAGATAGCGCAACCTCACCACGGAGACACAGAGGCACGGAGGAAGGAGACTTCTTGGTCAAAAAAGGGACAAGATCGCTCGGTCGTCCTGCACTTTTCGGCACCCGATTTTTTGACCAGAGGCCCGCCAGCGCCCTTCCCCAAAAACTTTTTCTCTGTGTCTCCGTGCCTCTGTGGTTCAAATGTTCTAATTCCTTCAGGGATAAACCATGATCGAACTTCGCGGACTCGAGAAAACCTACCACACCGGCGGCGTGGATACCCCCGTGCTGCACGGGATCGACCTGGACATCGAGGAGGGCGAGTTCGTGGCCCTCATGGGCCCTTCGGGCACGGGAAAGAGCACCCTCATGAACATCCTGGGGTGTCTCGACCGCGCCACGGGAGGCACCTACACCTTGGCGGGGCAGGACCTCACGGCCCTGGACGACAACCAGCTCAGCGCTATCCGAAACAGGCGCCTCGGCTTCGTCTTCCAGCTCTTCCACCTGCTCCCCAGGGTGAGCGTGCTCCAGAACGTGCTCCTGCCGTTCCTTTACACCGACCCCTATCCCTCCGACGCCAAGGAGCGCGCGGTGGCATTGCTCAAGACGGTGGGCCTGGAAGACCGCATGGCTTTCAAGCCCAACGCCCTCTCCGGGGGCCAGCAGCAGCGCGTTGCCATCGCCAGGGCGCTCGTGAACGAGCCCGCGCTCCTGATGGCGGACGAGCCCACGGGCAACCTGGACTCGGTGGCGAGCAAGGAGATCCTGGACATCTTCGACCGGATCCACGCTCAGGGCCGGACCATCATCATGGTGACGCACGAGACCGACGTCGCGGCGCATGCCTCCCGCGTCATCACCCTCAAGGACGGCCGGGTGGCCTCCGACGAGAAGAGAAAATGAACCACAGAGACGGCGAGACACAGAGGATGATTTGGAGGGTGGCAAGAGCGACCTTTGAAGGAACTTCGCCTTGTCTCCAGTTCTCTTCTTCTCTTTTCACCTCAGATTTATTCTCTGTGCCTCTGTGCCTCTGTGGTGAACCTTTCTTTGGTGGACGCCCATGAGGATCGCACGACTTTCCCGCCACGCCGCGGGGGCCCTGTGGAGCCAGAAGGGCAAGGCCTTCCTCATGATGATCGGGACGGCCGTGGGGATCATGCTCCTGACCGCCGTCGTGGGGCTGAGCGCCGGTGTGGAGAGCCGCATCAACGAGATCATGAAGGCTTTCGGTCCCAGGAGCATGATGGTGCGGGCGGGCGGCGGCCAGATGATGGGCATGGGTGGCAGGGCCGCATCGGGCTCCACCCTCAAGCTCGAGGATGTGGCCGCCATTCGAGACCGGCTCGCCGATCGGGCCGTGGTAGCCGCACTGATCATGCGCGACGACATCCCCATCAAGGCGGGCGACCAGAACACGCAGACCGACGTCATGGCCTGCGACCCCAACTTCCCCCAGGCCTTCGACTGGTACGTGGCCTCGGGGGCTCCCCTCGACGAGGACGACGAGCGTTCCATGGCGAGGGTGTGCGTTCTCGGGAGCACCGTCGCCAAGAACCTCTTTTTCGACCAGGACCCGGTGGGCCAGCGCATCCTCGTCAACAAGGTGCAGTTCACCGTGAAGGGCGTCCTCACCTCCAGGGGGACCAACTCCATGGGGTTCGACCTGGACGACCGGATGTGGATTCCCCTGTCCACGGGCATGCGGCGCGTCTTCCACGTGGACAGCGTGCGCACCATCCGGCTGAACGTCCGTGACGCCAAGGACGTGGCCGCCGTCGGAGAAGAGATGACGGCCCTCCTGCGCGAGCGCCACCGCATCCACGCCGGGGAGGATGACGACTTCACCATCAGGACACCGGACTTCATCGCCCAGCGCATCCGGGGCATGTCGCGGACCGCCGAACTCGTGGGCGGCGCCCTCGCCGCCGTGGCCCTCATCGTGGGCGGGGTGGTCCTCATGAACATCCTCCTCCTGTCCATCAGCGAGCGCGTTCCGGAGATCGGCCTCAAGCGGGCACTGGGCGCGGGGCGCCGGGACATCTTCACGGAGTTCTTGGCGGAGTCCATCCTCGTCAGCCTTCTGGGGATGGCCCTCGGAGTGCTCCTGGGGCTGATCCCCGTCCTGGTCATTCCCAAGCTCTTTCCCATGATGCCCATGGCCGTCACCTGGAAAACCTTTGCCTACGCCGCCCTTTTCTCCTCCACGGTGGGCGCCATCTTCGGCGTCCAGCCCGCACGCCGCGCCGCCAAGCTCGATCCCGTGGAGGCTTTAAGATGATGTGCGAATTTCGAATTTCGAATTTCGGAATTGGACACGGGCGGACGCCACGCTTGCTCAAAAATCCGCAATTCGCAATTCGCATTCGCAATGCCAGAGGACTCCTTCGATGAACCTCACCCGTACCCTCGGCATCTCCCTCGAAGTCCTCATGGGGCATAAGCTCCGCACCCTCCTGTCCAGTTCGGGCATCGCCATCGGCGTGGCGGCGGTGGTTCTCATGGTGGGGGCCGGCAAGGCCGCGGAGCAGGATGTGGTGGGTAAGGTCAAGAACATGGGGACCAACCTGCTGGTGGTCCAGGCGGGACGGTTCCGCAACATGGGCGGACGGTCGAGACAGGTCTCCTCCTTCACCACCCTGACCAAGCAGGACGTGAGGCTGTTGGAGCGGCGCCTCTCGGGCGAGGGCTTGGACTTGGTTTGCGGGTTTTACCAGCGGGGGGTCACGGCGCGATTCCAGGGCGTTCGCACGCGCACCTCCCTCGCCGGCGCCGAGCCGGAGATATTCACCATCCGAGGGATCACGGCCGACAGGGGGAAGTTGTACAACTCGCTCGACGAGCGATCCCTGGCCCGCGTCGCCGTGGTGGGCCCCACGGTGGTGACCAACATCTTCTACGGGGCGGACCCCGTAGGGCAGACCCTTGAGGTCAACAAGGTGCTCTTTAAAGTCATAGGAGTCGCCTCGGCCCGGGGCCAGGACCTGAGCGGCAACGACCAGGACGACATCATCTACACGCCCCTCTCCACGGCCATGGCGAGGGTTTACCACGTGGACTACCTGCAGAGCATTCTGGTCCAGGCCTCCGATGCCCAAGCCATGAAGACCCTCCCCGAGGAGATGACGCCCATCCTGCGCAAGAGCCACAGGCTCAAGCCGGAAAAGGAAGACGACTTCACCATTCAGGACCAGGCCCAGCTCATGCAATCGGAGCAGGACACAAGCCAGGCCTTCACGGTGCTCGTGGGGAGTGTGGCGGGCGTCTCCCTCTTCACCGGAGGCATCGGCATCCTGGCGGTGATGCTCATCTCCATCCGCGAGCGCACCCGCGAGATCGGGCTTCGACGAGCCATCGGCGGTCGCAGGCGAGACATCATGAACCAGTTCATCCTGGAGGCGGGCGCCCTGGCTGCCATGGGAGGGCTGGTGGGGATCCTCATCGGTATCGGGGGGACGATCCTGACCTGCCGCCTCATGCAGTGGCCCACGGTTCTGCCCTGGAGCGCCACGGCCGCGGCCACGGCGCTGTCCATCGCCATGGGCATCGGCTTCGGCCTCTACCCTGCCATGAAAGCCGCCCGTCTCGAGCCTGCCACCGCCCTCCACGCGGCGGGGTAGGGGGAAGGAACGGGAGAAGGGGAGAGCGGGAGAAGGAGAGAACGGGAAAAGGAGAGGACGGGAGAGCGAGAGAAAGAGGATGTTCTCTCACCGCTCCCTGCTCCCTGCTCCCTGCTCCCTGCTCCCTGCTCCCTGCTCCCCTGCTCCCCGCTCCCCTTCTCCAAAGACATCCCGCTCGCAATTGTTTATAGTGACAGGTTGGAGTGGGGCAGATGGCCGAACAACTTGTCAACGCGAGGGACCTGCTCGATCGCGGCGCCTATTCGGAGGCGGCGGAGGCCTTTCTGGCCGTGCGCGAGTTCGCCTCCGCCGCGAGGGCTTTCGTGTGCGCCAAAGCGTTCAGACGGGCGGCCGAATGCTACGAATACGCCCAGAAGCCCCTGGACGCTGCGCGCCTCTTCATGCTGATCAAGGACTGGCGCCGCGCGGCTGATCTTTACACCCAAGTGGGTGACAAGACCCGCGCCGACCTCGCCCTGCAGCAATATCGGGCGGAGGTGGAAGCCAAACGCGCGGTCTCACAGCCCAAGTCTGAGGAATCGTCTCCCGCCGCCGCCACCGCCGCCGCCACCCGAGGAGATCTTCCCCGAGGGGGAGATCTGGAGGGCCATGAAGGCATCCGATTTCGCCACCGCCGCGGAGATTTATCTCCGCCAGGGCAGTTCGGCGGGGTGGAATCTGCTGGACGAGGCCCGGAATCCCAAGATCCTGGCCGCTCTGGGCGAGACCCTGTTTCAGGCCAGGGACTTTACCGTGGCGGCCGAGGCCTTCAGGCGATGCGGGGACATCATGCGCTCCGCCCAGTGCCTGAGCCTCGCGGGGCTCAACGAGGAGGCGGCACACTTTTTCATGAAGTGCGGCGAGCGGATTCTGGCGGCCCAGCACCTGGAAAAGGCTCACGCCTGGGAGCAGGCGGCGGGCATCTACCGGGAGGACCGGCTCTACCTCGACGCCGCCCGGTGTCAGGAGCGCGGCGACGATCCCGTCCGAGCCGCCGCCCTCTACCTCAAGGCCAAGCGTCCCGATCTTGCCCTGCCGCTCTTGCAAGGGATACCGCCGCACCACAGACAGTACGCCCAGTGCCGCCTCCTCGCGGGGAAGATCCTCTTCCAGAAGGGGCAGCGCGACCTGGCGCTGGGCCTGCTCTCGCCCCTCATGCAGATGGAGGTCAAGGGCGAGGAGGGCCTGGAGGCCTTCTACCAACTCGCCCTGCTCCTGGATCACGCCGGCGAGGCGGAGAAGGCCCGGGAGGCGTACCTGCTCCTCCAGAAGACCCGCTTCGACTACAAGGACGTGACGGCCCGAATGGAGCGGCTCGCCGCCCCAGCTCCGGCTCCCTCTCCGGCGACCAAGGCTCCCATGTCGGCCTCCCGGCCTGCCCAGGTGGCGCAGGTGCCCGCCCCGCCGCCGTCTCCTGCGCCCAGGCCTGCCTCACCTCCGGCGCCTTCGGGGGCCGTGGACCTGACGCCGCTGCGAGACTGCAGCCTCTTTCATCGCCTCGACCTGGACGAACTCAGGCGCCTCTGGGGCATCGGAAAAGTGGCCGACATCCCCCCCGGCAAAGTACTACTCAAGGCCGGGCAGCCCATGGACGGGCTCTTCGTGGTCCTCTCCGGAGGGCTGACCATCACCCCGGACCCGGACAACCTGGATCTGGCCGTGGGGTTTCTGGGCACGGCCGACTACGTGGGCCTCGGGTGTCTCGTCCAAGGCCCTCCGCGACCCAACGCCCTCGTGGCCCAGGGCCGGACCCGCATCCTCTTCCTCCCCGCCAAGAGCCTGGAGGCCCTGCTCTCCACCGAGCCGGACATGGGCATGCGCCTCTTCCGCTCCGTGGCCGAGCACCTCTCCCAGACCCTCATGGCCCAGCAGAAGAGATAGAGCCCACGAGTCAACGAGCCAACGAGGGAACGAGGAAGCGGGAGAACGGGAGGGGCGGAGAAGGCACTTTCCGCTCCCTGCTCCCTGCTCCCTGCTCCCGTCCCCACGCAGAAAAGGGCGGGCTCTCGCCCGCCCTTATGGCTGACATGGGTGAACCTGGGCGCTACTCTTCGGTCCCGTCCGTGACGGCGGCGTCGTTCTCCTTGGCGCTGAGGGCGTGGTGCTCCTCCAGGAGCCGCTGGACGGAGAGCTCGGTGGGAAGGTCCGCGGCGAAGTGCTCGCGCACGGCCTCCTCCTTGGGCTTGACCGTGGGGTCGTACTCGATGGCCACGTCGTTGTAGGCGTAGAAGCCCGTGCCCGCGGGGATGAGGCGGCCCAGGATGACGTTCTCCTTGAGGCCCCGCAGGTAGTCCGTGGAGCCGTTGATGGAGGCCTCCGTGAGGACGCGCGTGGTCTCCTGGAAGGATGCCGCGGAAACCCAAGAATCGGTGGCGAGCGCGGCCTTGGTGATGCCGAGAAGCTGGGGCCGTCCCACGGCGGGCTGGCCGTCCGATTCCATGACGCTGTTGTTTTCCCTCTGGAACTCGAAGCGGTCCACCTGCTGGCCCACCAGGAAGCGCGAATCGCCCAGTTCCTCGACCCTCATCCAGCGGATCATCTGCCGGGCGATGGTCTCGATGTGCTTGTCGTTGATGTTGACTCCCTGCAGGCGGTAGACCTCCTGGATCTCGTTGACGAGGTACTTCTGCAGCTCCTTGATGCCCAGGACCCGGAGGATGTCGTGCGGGTCCACGGAGCCCTCGCACAGGGGGTCTCCGGCGTGGACCCACTCGCCCTCCAGGACGCTGATGTGGGTGCCCTTGGGGATGGCGTACTCGTGCCGCTCGCCCGTCCGCGGGTTGTCCACGAAGAGCTTGCGCATGCCGCGCTGGACTTCCCCGTAGTGGACCTCGCCGTCGATCTCCGTGATGACCGCGGGGGTCTTGGGATGGCGGGCCTCGAAGAGCTCCACGACGCGGGGGAGGCCGCCGACGATGTCGCGGGTCTTGGAGGTCTCTCTGGGGATCTTGGCCAGGATGGTTCCCGGGAAGACCTTGTCTCCGTCCTTGACCTGGATGTGCGCGCCCGAGGGCAGCGGGAAGGCCCGGCCTCCGGATTTCTTGCCCGCTTCCCGGACCGAGATGCGCGGCTCCTTGTTCGGATCCTTGGATTCGATGACCACCTGCTGGCTGAGGCCCGTCACGTTGTCCGTCTCTTCCTGGACCGTGACGCCGTCGATGATGTCCTTGAAGTGGACGTCGCCGCCCACGTCCGACAGGATGGGGTTGGTGTAGGGGTCCCATTCGACGAGGGTGGCCTTGGCCTTCACCTTGTCGCCTTCGGCCACCTTGAGGTGGGCGCCGTAAACGAGGGCGTACTTCTCCCGTTCGCGCCCGTGCTCGTCCACCAGGACGAGGGAGCCCGAGCGGTTGAGGACGATGAGCCCGCCCTCGGGGTTGGTGATGGTCTTCACGCCCATGAGCTTGACGAGGCCGCCGTGGCGGGCCGTGTGGCTCGTCTCGACGGTCTCCTTGCTGGCCGTGCCGCCGATGTGGAAGGTCCGCATCGTCAGCTGCGTGCCGGGCTCGCCGATGGACTGGGCCGCCATGACTCCGATGGCCTCGCCCAATTCCACCATCTGGCCCGTGCCGAGGTTGCGCCCGTAGCACCTGGCGCACACGCCGCGCTTGGTCTCGCAGCTCAGCACGGAGCGGATCTTCACGCGCTCGATGCCCGCGTCCTGAACCGCCTGCGCCAGATCCGAGGTGATCTCCTGGTTCGCTTCGACGATGATGCTCTGGTCGAAGGGGTCCTTGATGTCGTCCAGGGCCACGCGCCCCACGATGCGGTCGCGGATGGGCTCGATGATGCGCCCGCCCTCCATGAGGGGCGTGATCCAGATGCCGTCCAGGGTGTCGCAGTCGTGCTCGGTGATGATCACGTCCTGGGCCACATCCACGAGGCGGCGGGTAAGGTAGCCCGAATCCGCCGTCTTGAGGGCCGTGTCCGCCAGGCCCTTGCGGGCGCCGTGGGTGGAGATGAAGTACTGGAGGACGTTGAGGCCCTCGCGGAAGTTGGAGGTGATGGGCTGCTCGATGATCTCGCCCGACGGCTTGGCCATGAGGCCGCGCATGCCGGCGAGCTGGCGGAGCTGCTGTTTCGAACCTCGGGCGCCCGAGTCGGCCATGATGAAGATGGGGTTGAAGCCCCGCGAGGAGGCTTCTTTCATCTGGTTGAACATGGCGTTGGCCACGTCGTCCGTCACCTTGTTCCAGATGTCGACCACCTTGTTGTAGCGCTCGCGGTTCGTGATGGCGCCGTCGCGGTACTGGGTCTCCACGACATCCACCTCTGCCTCCGCGTCGCCAACGCGCTTGAGCTTGTCCTCGGGCACCACCATGTCGTCCATGCCGAAGGAGATGCCGGCGCGCGTGGCGTGGAGGAAGCCCAGTTCCTTCACCGTGTCCGCCACCTTGGCGAGGGCTTCCTTGCCGTAGCGCTGGAACACGTAAATGAAGAGGTCCTTCAACCCCTTTTTCTTAATGAGCGCGTTGATGTAGGGCATGCCGGGGGGCATGGCCGCGTTGAAGAGCACCCGACCCACGGTGGTGGTGAGGAGCTGGCGCTTCATGGGGACCACCGCGGCGTGCCGTATGTCCTGGTCGTCCAGCATGGCTTCCAGGTCGATGACCTCGCCCGTGAACCGCAGCTTGATCTCGGCGTGCAGGTCCACCCATCCGGCGTCCAGGGCGAGGAGAACCTCCTCCACCGTTCCGTAGGAGTGGCCCTGGCCCAAGGCGCCCTTGAGCGTCTGCGTGAGGTAGTAGATGCCGAGGACCACGTCCTGCGTGGGCACGATGATGGGCGTGCCGTTGGCCGGGTAGAGCAGGTTGTTGGTGGACATCATGAGGACCGACGCTTCCACCTGGGAGGCCGGGCTCAGCGGCACGTGGACGGCCATCTGGTCGCCGTCGAAGTCCGCGTTGAAGGCCGTGCAGACCAGGGGGCTGAGCTTGATGGCCTTGCCCTCCACGAGGACGGGCTCGAAGGCCTGGATGCCCAAGCGGTGCAGCGTGGGCGCGCGGTTGAGGAGCACGGGGTGCTTCTGGATGATCTCGTCCAGGACGTCGTAGACCTCGGGGCGTCCCTGCTCCACCATCTCCTTGGCCTGCTTGATGGTGAGGGCCAGGCCGAGCTCCTCCAGCTTGTTGAAGATGAACGGCTTGAAGAGCTCGATGGCCATGAGCTTGGGCAGGCCGCACTGGTTGAGTTTGAGGTCGGGGCCCACCACGATGACCGAGCGGCCCGAGTAGTCCACGCGCTTGCCCAGCAGGTTCTGGCGGAAGCGGCCCTGCTTGCCCTTGAGCGTGTCGCTCAGGGACTTGAGCGGCCGGTTGTTGGTGCCCTTGAGCACGCGGCCGCGGCGGCCGTTGTCGAAGAGGGCGTCCACCGCCTCCTGGAGCATCCGCTTCTCGTTGCGGACGATCACGTCGGGGGCGCGCATCTCGATGAGCTTCTTGAGCCGGTTGTTCCGGTTGATGACGCGCCGGTAGAGGTCGTTCAGGTCGCTCGTGGCGAACCGGCCGCCGTCCAGCGGCACCAGGGGCCTCAGCTCGGGAGGGATGACCGGAAGGACGTTCAGGACCATCCACTCGGGCTTGTTCCCGCTCTTGAAAAAGGCCTCCACGATCTTCAGGCGCTTGGTGAGGTTGGCCCGCTTCTGGTTGTTGCCCAGGATCTTGATGTAGGAGCGCAGGAGGTTCTTCTCGCACTCCAGGCGTGCCAGCCTCGGTCCCCGCGCCACCTGGCACGAGGCGCACTGGCAGTCCTCGCCGTACTGCTTCATGAGGTCCTGCAGCCCCGCGGCGCCGATGCCCACGGTGAAGGCGTCCTGCCCGTAGACGGAGCGCAGGGCGTCCAGGGTCTTGTCGTAGAGGAGGGCCTTGTAGCGGAGGGCCGTGCTGCCCGCCAGCTCCTCGTTGTAGCAGACGCTGTTCTCGTTGAGCTTGAAGAGGCGCTCGAAGCCTTTGGCGGGGTCTTCGTCCTCGTGCTCGCCCATCTCTTCGTACTTCCAGACCACCTCTTCGATGTTCCGGATGATGCGGTTGCGCTCCTGGGGAGAGTCGGCGGGGTGCCTGGCCTGGTAGGCCGCCTTCACCTCGTCCACGTCCACGGCCACGAACTTGGGATCGGTGACGACCCACTGCTCGTAGTAGTTCACGCTCTCGATGTCCTTGAGCTTCATGCCCAGGATCATGGAGATGCGGGACGGCGTGCCCTTCAGGAACCAGATGTGGCTCACGGGCGCGGCGAGCTCGATGTGCCCCATGCGCTCGCGGCGCACCTTGGACTGGATCACCTCGACGCCGCACTTCTCGCAGGTGATGCCCCGGTACTTCATGCGCTTGTACTTGCCGCACAGGCATTCCCAGTCGCTGATGGGCCCGAAGATCCTGGCGCAGAACAGTCCGTCCCGCTCGGGCTTGAAGGTGCGGTAGTTGATGGTCTCCGGCTTGGTGACCTCGCCGTGCGACCACGCCCGGATGCGCTCGGGTGAAGCCAGCATCACCTGGATGCCTTTGATCCGGTTGATGCTGCGTGTCTTTTCGAGATAGGTAGCTCGTCTCAAGGTTCTACCCCCTGTCTCGTCAGGCGCCTTCCGGCGCCGGGTGGTCTTCGACCTCTAGGATCTTCACGTCAATACCCAAGCCCTGAAGCTCCTTCACGAGAACGTTGAAGGACTCGGGGACCCCGGGATCGTCCGGGTATTGCCCCTTGACGATGCTTTCGTACATCTTGGTCCGGCCGTACACGTCGTCCGACTTGACCGTCAGGATCTCTTGGAGAATGTTGGCCGCGCCGTAGGACTCCAGCGCCCAGACCTCCATCTCGCCGAACCGCTGGCCGCCGAACTGGGCCTTGCCGCCCAGGGGCTGCTGGGTGATGAGCGAATAGGGGCCGATGGAGCGCGCGTGGATCTTGTCCTCGACGAGGTGCGCCAGCTTCATCATGTAGATGTAGCCCACGGTCACGGGCTGGTGCATGTGTTCGCCCGTGCGCCCGTCGCGGAGCCTGGCCTTGCCGCCCTGGGGCAGGTCGGCCTTCTTGAGCATGTCCTTGATGTTGGTCTCCGTGGCGCCGTCGAAGACGGGGCTGGAGACGTGCAGGCCCAGGGCCTGGGCCGCCCATCCCAGGTGGGTCTCGAGGATCTGGCCCACGTTCATGCGGCTCGGGACGCCCAGGGGGTTGAGGACGATCTGCACCGGCGTGCCGTCGGGCAGGAAGGGCATGTCCTCCTCGGGGAGGATGCGGCTCACCACGCCCTTGTTGCCGTGGCGGCCCGCCATCTTGTCGCCCACCTGGATCTTGCGCTTGATGGCCACGTAGGTTTTCACGAGCTTGATGACGCCGGGAAGCAGCTCGTCGCCGCGCTCGAGGTTGGCGATCTTGTCCCGGAACTCCTGCTCCAGGACCTCGATCTTGCGCTTGGTGCGCTCCTCGATCTCGCCGACGCGCTTCTTGGCCTCCTTGAACTTGGCCTGGATCTGGACCTTGGGGAGCGCCTCCGCCCGGATGTGCGAGAGCGTGGCGCCGGTGAGGGTCTCGCCCTTGGCCAGCAGCTCCTCGCCCGTGATCTCGTCGTAGAGGGCCGCGGCCGTCACCGTATCCACGAGGAGGTCGGTGATCTTTTTGCGGTTCTCCTCGCGCAGGATCCGGATCTGGTCGCGGAGGTTCTTGTCCATCCGCTCCACGTACTCCTGCTCGATGGACTTGGTGCGGTCGTCCTTCTCGCCGCCGCGGCGCGTGAAGATCTTCACGTCCACCACCACGCCCGAGATGCCCGGCGGGCAGCGCAGGGAGGCGTCGCGGTACTCGGCGGACTTCTCGCCGAAGATGGCCCGGAGCAGCTTCTCCTCGGGGGTCATCTGGGTCTCGCCCTTGGGCGTGACCTTCCCCACCAGGATGTCGCCCGGCTTCACGTGGGCGCCGATGCGGATGATGCCGCTCTCGTCCAGGTCGCAGAGGTATCCCTCGCTGATGTTGGGGATGTCGCGGGTGATCTCCTCCTTGCCCAGCTTCGTGTCGCGCGCCTCGATCTCCATCTCCTCGATGTGGATGGAGGTGTAGACGTCCTCCTTGACGAGCTTCTCGCTCAGCAGGATGGCGTCCTCGTAGTTGTAGCCGCGCCAGGGCATGAAGGCCACGAGCACGTTGCGCCCCAGGGCCAGCTCGCCGCCGTCGGTGCAGGGCCCGTCGGCGAGGACGTCGCCGCCCTTCACCCGGTCTCCCACGTTCACGATGGGCTTCTGGTTGATGCAGGTGTTCTGGTTGGAGCGCTGGAACTTGGTGAGCGGGTAGACGTCCGCGCCGAAGTCGAAGCTCTCCTCGGCGTCGTCGCCGCCGCCCACGCGGACGATGATGCGGTCCGCGTCCACCATGTCCACGATGCCGCCGCGCTTGCAGACCATGGTGGACTCGCTGTCCTTGCCCACCACCAGCTCCATGCCCGTCCCCACCACGGGGGCCTCGGGGCGGAGGAGCGGCACGGCCTGGCGCTGCATGTTGGAGCCCATGAGCGCTCGGTTCGCGTCGTCGTGCTCGAGGAACGGGATGAGCGCCGCGGCGATGGACACGAGCTGCTTGGGGTTGACGTCGATGTACTGGATCTGCTCCTTGGGCGAGAGGACGAACTCGCCGGCCTTGCGGCACTGGACCTTGTCCGAGGTCATGGTGCCCCGCTCGTCGAGCGCCGCGTTGGCCTGGGCGATGATGTACTGGTCCTCCTCCCACGCGGTGAGGTAGAAGGCCGAGGGCGTCGCGCGGGGGGCCTTCTTCCGGGATTTCTTGCACCGCGCGATCTCGGCTTTGAGATCTTCTTCCACCACGATGTCCCCGAGGGCGAAGCGGCTCTCGCCCGGGTAGGTGACCTGGTAGTGGTTCAGGACGCGCCCGTTCTCGACCTTCTTGTACGGTGATTCGATGAACCCGTACTCGTTGATCCGGGCGTAGGTGGAGAGGGAGCTGATGAGGCCGATGTTGGGGCCTTCGGGCGTCTCGATGGGGCAGAGGCGTCCGTAGTGGCTCGTGTGGACGTCGCGGACCTCGAACCCGGCCCGCTCGCGGCTCAATCCGCCGGGGCCCAGGGCGCTCAGGCGCCGCTTGTGCGTGATCTCGGAGAGCGGATTCGTCTGATCCATGAACTGGCTCAGCTGGCTGGAGCCGAAGAACTCCAGGATGGAAGCCACCACCGGCTTGGCGTTGAGCAGGTCGCGGGGCATGGCCGTGGCCAGGTTGTGGTAGACGCTCATCTTCTCCTTGGACGCGCGCTCCATGCGGGCCAGCCCGATTCGGATCTGGTTCTCGAGGAGCTCGCCCACGGAGCGGACGCGGCGGTTGCCCAGGTGGTCGATGTCGTCCAGCGCCTGCGGGTTTCCGGGGAGCTTGAGGAGGTGCTCCACGATCTCGCAGTAGTCCTCCAGCGTCAGCGTGCGCCGGCGGTCGAGCGCCTCCGTGAGCTGCTTCTTACCCAGCGCGCGGAAGTCCTGCGGGTGCATCTTGGTGAGGAATTTCAGGGCGCCCACGCGGGAGAAGTCGTAGCGCTTGTCGTCGAAGAACATGAGGTTGAAGAAGTTCTTCGCACCCTCGGGGGTCACCGGGTCGCCGGGGCGGACCTTGCGGAAGAAGTCCAGGTAGGCGTCCTCCTGGCTCTTGCAGACGTCCCTCGTGATGGTCTCCATGAGGGCCGTGCCGATCTCCGTGGCCTTGGGGAGGATGACCTCCACCGAGGTCACGCCGGAGCGGGCGATCTCGAAGAGGCGCGCCGGGTCCACGGCCTGGCCGGCTTCGGCCAGCACGTCGCCGGTCTCCGGGTCTACGACATCCTTGAAAATGTAGATGTCCGTGGGATCCTCGTGGCTGATCCGCACCGCCTCCGTGCCCATCTTCTTGAGGCGTGCGATCTGGCTCCGGCGGATCTTCTTGCCCGTCTCCACCACGGCCTCGCGGCCCTCTTTGAGGGTCTCGCCGGAGTTGAAGAGATGGAGGCGGTCGGAGACGGCCATGCGGATCTTGCCGTCCTCGATGTGAAGGGTGTCCACGGGGTAGAAGCGGCTGAGCAGCGCGCTGTTCTCGCCCAGGCCGAGGGCCCGGAGGAAAACCGTGGCGGCGAAGCGGCGCTTCCGGTCGATGCGCACGTGAAGGACGTTCTTGGCGTCCAGCTCGAGCTCGACCCAGGACCCGCGGGCGGGGATGATCTTGGAGACGAATTCGCTCCGGTTGTCGTTCGTCTGGAAGAACACGCCCGGCGAGCGGTGGAGCTGGCTCACCACGACGCGCTCGGTGCCGTTGATGATGAAGGTCCCCTTGTCGGTCATGAGGGGCATGTTGCCGAAGAAGACCTCTTCTTCCTTGATGTCCAGGACGGACGGCTGCCCGCTCGCGTCCTTCTGGTAGACCTCGAGGCGCACCCTGATCTTCAGCGGGACGCCGAAGGTCATACCGCGCTCCTGGCACTCGTCCACACCCGCGTGGACGCGCAGGTTCACCACATCGTCGCAGTGGGGACACTTGGGCAGTTCGAGCTTCTGGATCTGCCCGCAGTGCTGGCACTGCACTTCCCGGACGTGCGTGTCCAGAACGATGACCCGGCCTTTGCAGTGCGAGCAGGTCTGCCTCAGATGTTCCAGGCCCTTGACGAAGCCGCACCGGCACTGCCAATCCCCGAGCGAATAATCCACGAAGTGGAGGGCGCACTCCCCTCGGAAGTCCTTGATGGGGAACACGGAGCGGAAGGCCTCCTGGAGGCCCACGTTCTCGCGCTCCTCGGGCAGGAGCTCCATCTGAAGGAACCGGCGGTAAGATTCGCGCTGCAGGTCCAGCAGGTTGGGAATGGGAATCGTGGTTTCGATCCGGGAGAATTCGAGCCTTTTTCGCGTCCCGACATCTATGGTCTTGGGCATCAGGCCATCTCCTCAAGAACCCTTCAACAAGACTGGCGTCCGTTTTACTGCTGAAGCACGGGAGCGGGATGACGCCCTCACGGCGTCAACCGCCCCTCCGGATCGCACTCTCGATTACCGCCGCCGGAAACCGGTCCCACGGGGAGCCGAATCCGACGCTCCACGGGCCACTAGCGCCCGGGCGGGAGAGAAGTAACGGGCACACGAGCAGGGTGAGCCAAAAGCTCCCTGCCCGACGGTGCCGATGCGACTGGACGAGCTACTTGATCTCGACAGACGCGCCCTTCTCCTCGAACTTCTTCTTGATGGACTCGGCCTCGTCCTTGCCGACGGCTTCCTTGAGGGTCTTGGGGGCGCTCTCCACCAGCTCCTTGGCCTCTTTGAGGCCCAGGCTGGTGATCTCGCGCACCACCTTGATGACTTCGATCTTCTTGTCGCCGGCGGCCTTGAGGATGACGTCGAACTCGGTCTTCTCCTCCACGGGGGCGGCGGCGGCGGCGGGGCCGGCCATCATCACGGGCGCGGCAGAGGCGGCGGAGACGCCCCACTTCTCTTCCAGCAACTTGCTGAGCTGGGCGGCTTCGAGCACGGTCAGGGCGCTCAGCTGGTCGACGATCACGTTCAGGTCAGCCATTTGGAAACTCCTTTAGCAAAAAGTTCTTGGTTCTCGGTTCTCGGCCATCGGTTCTGCGGGGAATGACGACCGGCCATTTACGACAACAACACTCTCATTCAGACCACCGGCGCCGTTCAGCGGCGACCGGCAACCGACCACTGACGACCTTCTACGCCTCTTCGGTCTGCTTCCCCTTCTCGGAAAGGCAGACGGCCACGTTCTTGGCGGGCATCTGCAAAAGAGTGGCGAGCTTGGTCGCAGGCGCCTGGAGCAGGCCGATGAGCTGGGCCCGGATGCCGTCGATCCCGGGCAGCTTGGAGAGGGTCTCCACGCCCAGCGCGTCCACGGTCTGGCCTTCCACCACGCCGCCCTTGACCTTGAGCTTGGGGTTCTCCTTGGCGAAGGTCACCAGGGCCTTGGCCAGGGGGATGGGGTCCTTCGGGGCCCAGGCCAGCGCCGTGGGACCTTCCATCCACCCGTCGGCGCCCGAGAGCTCGGTGCCCTCGGCGGCCTTCTTGAGCAGGGTGTTCTTCACGACCCTGAGGTGACCGGAGCTTTCGCGGATTCGGTCGCGCAACACGCTGATGTCCTTGACCCGCAGCCCTTTGAAATCGACCAAGTAGAACGCCTCGTTCTGCTCGATGACGTCTTGGATTTCCCGGATGGTACCTTGTCTCTCCGCGCGGTTCACGGCGACCTCCCTAATATCCCGAGACGTCCAGCTTGACGCTGGGGCTCATGGTGGTGGAGAGGTACGCGCTCTTGAGGTACTTCCCCTTCGCTGCCGCGGGCTTGGCTCTCACCACGGCGTCGATGAGGGAGTGCAGATTTTCCTCGAGCTTGGCGTCCTCGAACGATTTCTTGCCCACCGGGCAGTGGATGATCCCCGTCTTGTCTACGCGGAACTCGACTTTTCCGGCCTTGAGATCCCGCACGGCGTTGGCCACTTCGAAGGTGACCGTGCCGAGCTTGGGGTTGGGCATGAGGCCGCGGGGGCCCAGCACCTTACCCAATTTTCCGACTTCCTTCATCATGTCCGGCGTGGCCACCATGGCGTCGAAGTCCAGCCAGCCGCCCTGGATCTTGGCCACGGCCTCGTCGCCCATGGCGAAGTCGGCCCCGGCCTCTTCGGCTTCCCTGATCTTCTCGCCCTGGGCCACGACCAGCACCCGAACCGCCTTGCCCAGCCCGTTGGGAAGCACCGTGGTTCCCCGGACCATCTGGTCCGCGTACTTCGGATCCACGCCCAGGTTCAGCGAAACCTCGAGGGTCTCGTCGAACTTGGCGAAGGCTGCCTTCTTGACGACGGCCACCGCTTCGGTGAGGCCGTATTCTTTTCCGGCCTCCGCCACGGCGAGCGCCGCCCTGTAGTTCTTTCCCGTCTTGGCCATGACCCTCTCCTTACTCCACCACGTCCACGCCCATGCTTCGGGCCGAACCGGCGATGATGCGCTTGGCGCTGTCCAAGGACTTGGTGTTCAGGTCGGGGAGCTTCTGCTTGGCGATCTCCTCCACCTGCGTCATGGAAATGCGGCCCACCTTGGTCTTGTTGGGCTCGCCCGAACCCTTGGCGATCTGCGCGGCCTTCTTCAGGAGGTCCGAAGCCGGAGGGGTCTTGGTGATGAAGGTGAACGACCGGTCCGCGTAGACCGTGATCACCACGGGGATGATGAACCCCTCCTGACCCTTCGTCCGTGCGTTGAACTCCTTGCAGAACCCCATGATGTTCACACCGTGCTGACCCAGGGCCGGGCCAACCGGAGGCGCAGGGTTGGCGTTCCCCGCCGGAATCTGCAGCTTGACTTCACCGACAACTTTTTTTGCCATAGCGGGAAATCTCCATAATCAAAGCTGTCAGCTGTCAGCTCTCAGCTGTCAGCTCAAAGCGTGCCTAGAGCTTCTCCACCTGGAGGAAGTTGAGTTCCACGGGGGTGGAGCGACCGAAGATGGTGACCAGGACGGTGAGCGTGGAGCGGTCGGAGTTGACCTGGTCCACCACGCCCTGGAAAGAGGAGAACGGTCCCTCGATGATCTTGACCTTCTCGCCGGACTCGAAGGTGTACTTGGGCTTGGGCGCCTCGGTGGCGCGGGTCATGTGTCCCATGATCCGGTCCATCTCTTCGGGGCGGAGAGCTTCCGTGCTGACGAAGCCCGTCACCTTCGGAGTGTTGAGCACGACCTGCTGGGTTTCATCGGTCATGAACATCTGGACCAGCACGTAGCCCGGAAAGAACTTCTTGGTCGAGACGCGCTTCTTGCCGTTGCGCACCTCCACCACATTCTCCGTGGGGATCATCACCTCGCCGAAGAGTTCCTGCAGGCCGAAGGCCTCGATGCGGTTCAGGAGGCTCTCCTTGACCCGATTTTCGAACCCCGAGTAGCTGTGGATGATATACCACTGCTTCTCCGGACCCGTCGGGACGGGCGTCTCGGCAACGGCCTCGTTCCCGCCCTCGTTCGGGATCTCGTTTTCGATGACGTTCGGGGTCTCGTCCATGCTCTCGCTCAACGGAATACCGCGAAGACCTTGTTCAGAATGGAGAAGACCACCTGGTCCACGATCCAGAGGTAGACGCCGAAGATGGCCACGACCACCACCACCACCAGGGTCGTGTTGGTGACCTCCTGACGGCTCGGGAAGGAGGTCTTCTTGACCTCGAGCCTCACATCGCGCAGGAAAATCGGGAACCGCTTGAACCAGTCTAGGTACTTCACGGGTCGCCTCTCCTAGATAATCGAGTGATCAGGTAACCAGGTGATTAGAGCCTATCGACTCACCTTCACGCCGTTGATAACTCGATCACTGATCTCTTGATCACCTTCTCCGACATTGTTGGCAGGCGAGGAGGGATTCGAACCCCCAACATCCGGTTTTGGAGACCGGCGCTCTACCAATTGGAGCTACTCGCCTGTGTTTCCGACTACTTCACCTCTTTGTGCGGCTGGTGCGAGCGGCAGAAGGGGCAGTACTTTTTCACTTCGAGCTTCCCCTGCTGCTTCTTCTTGTTCTTCGTCGTCGTGTAGTTGCGACGCTTGCAGGCGCCACACTGGAGATGGATGATATCGCGCATGGCTTACTCCACGATTTCCGTGACGGTACCGGCTCCCACCGTTCTCCCACCCTCGAGGATGGCGAAGCGGAGCCCCTTTTCCAGGGCGACGGCGGCCTGCAGTTCCACCTGCACGGCCACGTTGTCACCGGGCATGACCATCTCTCGATCGGCGGGCAACTCCACGGACCCCTGCACATCGGTGGTCCGGATGAGGAATTGGGGACGGTATCCCTTGAAGAACGCCGAATGGCGTCCGCCCTCTTCCTTGGCGAGCGCATAGGCCTCCGCCTTGAATTTCCTGTGGGCGCTGGCCGAGCCGGGCTGGGCCGCCACCTGTCCCCGGACCACGCCGCCGAGGCCGGCCGTTCCCTGCAGGATGAGGTTCACGCCGTCTCCGGCCTGAGCCTCCAGCAGGGGCCTCCGGAACATCTCGATGCCCGTCACCGTGGCGCGTTGCGTCGCGCCGAGGCCCACGATCTCCACGGTGTCCCCGCAGCGGATGCGCCCGCGCTCGATGACGCCCGTGGCCGATACGGCCCCGGGTTGCGCCTCGTAGACCTCCTCCAGGGGCATGAGGAAGGGCTTGTCCACGGCCCGCTCCGGCACCGGGATGTGGGCGTCGCACGCGGCCACCAGATTCGAAGATCGGGCCGCACTTGGGGCAGGACCGTTGGCCGCAACCGCAGCGCAGAGCCTGCAGAGCCGAGCCCCTGATGATGGGCGTCCCCTCGTATCCCTCGGACGCAAGGAGATCTCGCACCTCGCGCTCCACGAGGGAGACGAGCTCCTCGCCCTCCACCATGTCGGCCTTGTTGAGGAAGACGACGATGCGGGGCACGCCCACCTGCCTCGCGAGTTCCAGGTGTTCGCGGGTCTGGGGCATGACGCCGTCCGCCGCGGACACCACCAGAATCGCCCCGTCCATCTGGGCGGCCCCGGCGATCATGTGCTTGACGAAATCGGCATGTCCGGGACAATCCACGTGGGCGTAGGTCCGGGTCTCCGACTCGTAGCCCACGCGGGCGGTGTGGATGCCGATGCCGCCGGCGCGCTCCTCGGGCGCCTGGTCGATCTGGTCGTACGCCGTGAACTGGGCGAGGCCCGCCGCCGACAGCACTTTGCGTCAGCGCCGCCGTCAGGGTGGTCTTGCCGTGGTCCACGTGGCCCAGGGTCCCGATGTTCACGTGCTGCTTGGGCCGGAGTGTCGTATCGCTCGACATCGTTGCGCCTCGCCTCGTTTCGCTACCTGCTCACCGGTCCGCTTCTCAGCTTCAGCGCCAGGGGCCCATCGCATGGGCTCGCGCTCGACCGACAACCGACAACCGACGACCGACAACCTCTCGAAGTGGAGCCCGCGACCAGAATCGAACTGGTGACCTCATCCTTACCAAGGATGCGCTCTACCGACTGAGCTACGCGGGCCCTTGTTGGTGAAAAGTGAAGAGTGAAAAGTGAGAAGAAAGGGCGAAGCATCTGTCGCCGGCCCATCCAGTCAATTCCCGCTTCGCTCTTTCCTCTCCTCACTTACTTCCTTCGTCTCCTCGCCGGCTCTCCGGTTCCCCGGCTCTCCGGCTCGATCCCTTTGGAGCGGGCGACGGGATTCGAACCACGCTCCGACTCCGCTTCGCTTCGTCTCGCGGGGGCACCTGCGGTTCCCCCGCGGGCCTCCTCCCCTCTTCGAAGGGGTCCGTGTCGCGGGGGAGCTTCTCCCCCGCTAACCCCCTCGTCGCGATTTCTCATCCCTTGCTTCTTCGTCTCCTCGCCGGCTCGTCCGGCTCCCTGACTCGTTCGGCTCGATCCCTTTGGAGCGGGCGACGGGATTCGAACCCGCGACCCTCAGCTTGGAAGGCTGATGCTCTACCAACTGAGCTACACCCGCCTAAACTTGGCTCGAAGTTGAGGGTGAGCTGAAGGAAAACAGTCACCTCGTCCCTGACTCGGCGCTCAACGCTCAATCCAAATTGTAAGTGGTGGAGGGGGTAGGATTCGAACCTACGTAGGCGCTCGGCCGGCAGATTTACAGTCTGCTCCCTTTGGCCACTCGGGAACCCCTCCACCTGGAGTGTTCTGGGCCTCCTCTTTACGCTCAGGCCCGGTTTCCTGTCAGCATGGCCTTGTTACCTTGTGCCGACTCTTGGAGCCGATGAGAGGACTTGAACCTCCAACCAACTGATTACAAATCAGCTGCTCTACCGTTGAGCTACACCGGCGCTGGCCCGAGTCCAAGGCTCCCCGGGCAAGCCCAAATAATCTACCACGATTTTCAGCCCGGAGTGCAAGTCCTGGGGGGATGCGGAAGATGGGGAGCGGGGGACAGGGACGGGGAACTAGGGGACTGGGGGACTTGGAGGATCAGGAACACCGGCGAGGGTGTGCGGCGGGCTCGCGCTCTCCGCTCCGGCTCTGTCTCCTCACTCTCCACTTTTCACTTTTCACTTCTTTCTTTTAAGCCAAAAAAAGGCCCCGGGTTGCCCCGGGGCCCCATGATGACTCTTGTTACGCTGAAACTAGAAGCTCCACCTGAGAGCGAGGCGCATGCGGCGGCCGTCTGGTGCGCGGTTTCCTTGCCGAAGTTCGGGTTGTTCTGGGAGGGCTGGGGTGTTGATCGGTGTTGTTCTGGAGCATGTCCGTCATGGTGGTGACCTGGTTGTTGGTCACGTTGAAAATGTCCACGCGGAAGGCGAAGTTCTGCTTCCAGAGCTTGAAGTTGTACTGGGCGCCGATGTCGAGCGTCCAGGTGCTGGGCAACCGGCCGGCGGAACCGCGCGGCACCAGGAAGGCCTTCGTTCGGTGCCGTAGACGTCGTCCGAGCCCATGGCGTTCTTGGGGGTGCCGCTCTGGAACGCGAAGAGGCCGGACAGCTCGAGGCCGAAGTCGAAATTGTAGCTGCCGTACAGCTTCAGCACGTGGGTGCGGTCGTTGGAGAGGATGCCGCTGCCGTTGTACAGCAGGTTGGGCAGATCGTAGGTGGAGGTGATGAGCGCGTCCACCTGCTGGTTCATGGGGGAGAACAGCCCTTCGTAGTTGCCTTCCATGCGAGACAGCACGTAGGACCCGCCCATCTGCCAGTGGTTGGAGAAGCGCTTCTCGGCGGTGATTTCCAGCGCCTTGTAGTAGCGCGTCGGCTTGGGGAAGCGCCAGCGGTAATTCTTGTAGGTGGGGTCGCCGTAGAGCACCCAGCGCGGATCGGGGGCCCAGACGTTCGTCCACGTGTCGGGGTTGGTCACGATGTACTGGTGGGCGCCGTCCACGGAGATGTCTTCAATGGTGCGGCCCAGGTTGCGGTAGATGCCGCGAACGCCCACGGTGAAGTCGGGGGCCAGCTCGTACTGGAAGCCGAGGATCGTCTCTTCGTCGTACGCGCCCTTGAGGTTCGAGCCGCCGGGGGTGCCCGTGATGACCGTCTCGTCGAAACCCGTGGTGTAGGTAGCAGGGGCGAAGGACGTAGCGTGTGCCGCTCTCCACATGTCGTAGGACTGGGTGAGCTGGGGGTTCGTGAAGTAGGTGTTGTGGCCCCACTCCGTGGTCATGGCGCGGATGGCCATGTCGTTGGGGATGCGCTGGTAGTACTGGCCCCAGAAGCCGTACAGCTTGCTCTTGTTGTTGTGGGCGATGTCCCAGGTGAAGCCGATGCGCGGGGCCACCATGTCGTTGATGTTGAGCTTCCTGGAGGCCGTCGTCTGGATCTGGCCGACGCCGTAGGTCGTGTAGCCATTGACGCCGGGGCCCTGTGGGTTCGACTGGAGGGCCAGGTTCTTGCCGCCCTTGAGTTCCAGCGTGTCCCAGCGGAGGCCGATCTTCAGCATGAAGTAGTCGGTGAGGTTCCAGTTGTCCTGCGCCCAGTAGGCGATGTACTGCTGGGAGGTTTCCTTGTTGTTGTCGTTCATGTGCGAACGGTAGGTCTGGAAGATGTAATCGTCCTTGATGCCGTTGCCGTTGAAATCGTTCGTCGTCACCTGCCAGCGGACATAGGCGCCGCGCGAGGAGGACTGCCCGAAGAAGGGGTCTGTAGGCGTCGCTCTCGAGGTAGGGCGTGCCCGAGTAGGTCTGGAGCCTGTCGTAGGTGATGTCGTAGTACTGGAGACCGTAGGAGAGCTCGTGGCGGCCCAGGGCGTTGAAGAGGTTGGTGCCCTTCAGGCGGAGCTGGTCGTTGTAGTCCTTTTCCGTCTGATAGAAGCCGCTGCCGAGGTTGGCGGTCAGTTTGCCCTGGAGGTTCATGTTGTAGGTCGTTCCGCTCGCACACGGCCGGGGTGTTCGTGTTCAGATCCCAAGGCAGGGTCCTGAAGGCGCCGTAGCGGTAGTAATACATGTAGCTGTCCTGGGCGGTCTTGCTGGTGGGCAGGCCGCTGGAGGTCCAGGAGCGGCGCGTTCCGACCACCGCCTCGGTGAAGAACTTGGGCGTCCAGGTGGCGTTCCACTGGAGGCTCACGCCGTAGTTGTTGCCGTAGTCTTCAAACGTGGAGGCCGTCTTGCTCTGGCCGGCCAGGTTGCCGAGGTAGTCGTTCGTCAGCTGGTCGCCGAAGAACGAGAAGCTCAGCTTGTGGTTCTGGCTGATGTTCCAGGTCATCTTTATGGCGTACTGAGGGTCCCTGGTGTTGTTGTAGGTCGACGTGCCGTTGGCCCACGAACCCATGAGGTGCCCGTTGTTGCTGAGGTAGGGGTTGGTGTACTGCGTATCCGGGAGTGCTGAACTCCGTCTTGTTGTAGTCGTAGGAAACGAAGAACCAGAGTTTGTCCTTGACGAAGTAGCCGCCCAAGTAACCGCCCAGATCGTACTGCTTGAAAGAGGGCAGGGTGGGGGTGATGGCGGGATTGTTCAAGGACCGGCTCTGGGCGGCGAGGCTGTCATCGAAATAGTACACGAACAGGCCGCCGTGGAACTCGTTGCCGCCGCTCTTGGTGATGGAGTTGATCTGGCCGCCCATGAGGCCGCCGTACTCGGCGTCGATACCACCCGTCTTGACCTCGGTCGTCTCGATGAAGTCGAAGTTCAGGTTGGAGTAGCTCTCGCCGTTGCCCGAGTTGACCGTCTCGACGCCGTTGACCAGGATGGAGTTTTCAAGACCGGAGGCGCCGCTGATGGCCGCGCTCAGACCCTGGCCACCGCGGTCGCCGTTATTGACGACGCTGGGAGCGAGATAGGCGATGTTGGACGAGTTGCGGCCCATGGGGATGGACGTGATCATCTTGTCCGAGATGTTGGCACCGATCTCGGTCTTCTTCACGTCGATGAGGGGGGCCGCGGCGGTGACCACGATTTCGGTCTTGCCCTGGCTCAGCGTGAAGGGCAGGCTGATGGTCATGCCGAGGGGAATGTCGATGCCCTTCCGGATGACGCTGTTGTACCCGGGGGCCTCGACCTTCACCTGGTAGCCCTGGCCGACGGGCAGGTGAGGAATGTTGTACTGGCCGTTGGTGTCCGTGGCCGCGCCCTGGAAACCCTGCAGCGAGGCACCCGTGACCTGGATCATGGCGCCGATGACCGGCTGGCCGGCCTCATCCGAGATCTTGCCCTGGAGCGCGCCGCCCGACTGCGCGAATGCAGCCATGGACAGCATGAGCGCCAACGCGAGCAAGGCACTCCACTTGACTATATGCCTCATATTTTCACCTCCATAACCTCCGAGATTGCTTTACCTCCCAGCATGTTACACATTCCAAAAGGACGTCAAACCACCTCCTTTCGACTCTCAACAAAGGATAAGGTAGCAAAGGATTTCCCAAGCTGTCAACCCCCCGGACGGCTCTTTGTGTCGCTTTCGCCACGGGAGCGAGGAAAGGGGTCCGCTGGGGACCTCTCGCAATGGGCACGGCCCTTTTCAATGCGTTTCCCTCCCCCGGAACGCGACCCCAAATGTGTCATTAATGACACGCTTCGGGCAAGAAACCTGGTGGGCCGGGACATCTCCGGCTCTCCGCCCGAGAAAAACCTCAGCCCCCGACGACCTCGAGGCCTCCCATATAGGGCCTCAGGACCTCGGGGACGACCACGGAGCCGTCCTCCCTCTGGAAGTTCTCCAGGATCGCCACCAGGGTTCGGCCCACGGCCAGGGCCGACCCGTTGAGCGTATGGGCGAAGCGGGGCTTGCCGCCGGCAGGCTTGAAGCGTATGCCCGCCCTTCGGGCCTGGAAGTCCTCGAAATTGGAGCAGGAGCTGATCTCCCTGAACCGTCCCTGGGAGGGCAGCCAGACCTCCAGGTCGTAGGTCTTGGCCGACGAGAAGGACATGTCCCCCGTGCAGAGGGTGATGCGGCGGTAGTGCAGGCCCAGGGCCTCCAGGACCGCCTCCGCGTCCCTGGTGAGGCTTTCCAGCTCGTCATAAGAGGTGTCCGGGTGGACGAATTTGACCAGCTCCACCTTGTGGAACTGGTGCTGGCGGATCATCCCCTTGGTGTCCTTACCGTAGGAACCGGCCTCGGACCGGAAGCAGGGGGTGAAGGCGCAGTACCGGATGGGCAGGCGCGATTCTTCCAGGATTTCGTCCCGGTGGATGTTCGTGACGGGCACTTCGGCCGTGGGGATGAGGTAGAAGTCCCCGCCGTCCACCTTGAAGAGATCCGCCTCGAACTTGGGCAGGTTGCCCGTGCCCTCCAGGGCGTGGGGTTTCACCAGGTAGGGCGGGAGGACCTCGGTGTACCCGTGCCGGCGGGTGTGCAGGTCCAGCATGAAGGAGATGAGCGCGCGCTCCAGGGCCGCGCCCGCGCCCCGCAACACCACGAACCGCGCGCCGCTGATCTTGGCGGCGGACTCGAAGTCCAGGATGCCCAGGGCCACGCCGAGCTCGTCGTGGGGCTTCGGCTCGAAGGACATCTTGGGGGCTTCGCCCCAGATCTTCTCCACGCGGTTGGCCGACTCGTCGCGCCCGTCGGGCACCATGGCGTTCGGGATGTTGGGGAGCCTCATGAGACGGTCCCGCACCTCGTTTTCGGCTCCCGCGGAGACCAGGTCGAGGGCGGCGATCTCCTCCCCCGCCAGGCGCATCTGGGCCTGGGCGGCGGCCGTGTCCGCGCCCTGCTTTTTGAGGGCGCCGATCTGCTTGCTCACCTCGTTGCGGTTGGATTTGAGGGTCTCTGCGCGGACGATGGCGTCCCTGCGTCGCTCGTCGAGGGCGAGGACCTCGTCCACCTCGGAGTGAGGGACGCCCTTTCGCGCCAAGCCGGCCTTCACGGCGTCGGTTTCAGTGCGTATGCGGTTCAGGTCGAGCACGGGAACCCCAAAAGGAAGTGAAAAGTTAAAAGTGAAAAGTCAAAAGGCAGGAGGCAAAGAAAGTAGCCGGCTCGGTTCTTTTCGAATTCCGAGTTCCGAGTCCCCAGATTCCCCCTGCCCCGCGTCTTTCGCCTCGCTTTTCGCGTCTCGCGTCTCGCGTCTGGCGTTTTGCGCCTCGCGTCTCGCGTCTCGCGTTTCACCGCCTTTTTTTAAGCAGCTCCAGGCCTTCCACGACGGCCCTGCGGAGGCTCTCCGGGTCGGCCGTTCCCGCGCCGGCGATGTCGAAGGCGGGCCCGTGGTCCGGGGCGGTGCGCAGGAAGGGCAGGCCCAGGGTGCAGTTCACGGCGTGGCCCTGGCTCATCATCTTGGCGGGAATCATGCCCTGGTCGTGGTAGAGCGCCACGGCGATGGTGTTTTCCATGTTCTTGAGCTGGAGGAAGAGGCTGTCCGCGGGAATCGGGCCCTCGACCTCGATGCCCTCGCCGATGAGGGCCTCGATGGCCGGTTCGATGACCTCGCGCTCCTCGCGCCCGAGGAGACCGCCCTCCCCCGCATGGGGATTGAGGCCCGCCACCTTGAACCGGGGACGGGAGTTGAGCTGGCGGTGCCAGGCTTGGGCCAAGCCCCTGATAAAGCCTTCCAGGGCTTCGCGCGTGATGGACGCGGGGATGTCCCTGAAGGGCAGGTGCGTGGAGAGAAGGGCCACGGGCATGGATCCCGTGAGGAAGACCATGTAGGGTTTGGCGGAGAACATCTGGCCCAGGTATTCGGTGTGCCCCGAGAAGGGGATGCCGCACCGGCGAATGGCCTCCTTGGAGAGGGGCCCGGTGACCAGGAGGTCCGCCTGTTTGGCCTCCATCTTCCGGCACGCTTCTTCCAGGGAAAGCAGGGAAACCCGGCCGTTGTCCGGGTGAGGCCTGCGGTGGAAGCGCAGGGAGGGCAGGTCCACGTCCTCCCACTCGATCCCCTGGGGAACCGAGGGGACGGTGCGGACGGGACCCAGCACGGTGATCTCCGCCATGTCCTGGAGTTCGCCGGACTGGAGGATGGACCAGAGAATCTCCGGGCCGATTCCACCGGGATCGCCCGCGGTGATGACGACTTTCGGACGGCTCATGCCTCGCGCTCCTTGAAGAGATACTTGATGCAGTGCTTGTAGACGAGCAGGTTGGGCTCGTTCAGGCGGTGGATTTTCAGGCAGTCGCGGTCGTACCACTCGATCCAGCCGTGAAGCTCCTCGCCGTCCGTGAGCACCACCACCAGCGGGGTCTTGGCGCCCATCTGCTTGAGGTAGTAGAAGTTTTCCGCGTTGGTCTGCTCCGGTGGAACCTGCTTGCGCCGGCTGGGCACAAACGCGCCGCCGGACCCGCCCGCATCGTCGTCCTTGGGCTCCCGGACCTCGCGAACCTCCCGGGGCTCGCGGGGTTCCCGGGGCGCGCCCTTGTAGTCGCGGAGATTGGGCCGGATCAGCTTTCGGTCAGGCATGTCTTGCTCCCGAATTGATCAACTTCCGGCGGGTGCGCACCCGCCGGGCTTTTTGGATGGGCACTCGTAGCGCAGGCAGCACATGAGCCGCCCGCACCGTCCCGAGATTTTTGCGGGGTTCAGGCTCAGACCCTGTTCCTTGGCCATCCGGATGGTGATGGGGTAGAACTGCTGGAGGTAGGAACTGCAGCACAGCGGCCGGCCGCAGTGCCCGTAACCGCCCAGCATGCGGGCCTCGTCGCGCACGCCCACCTGGCGCATCTCGATGCGCATGTGGAAGCGGTGGGCCAGATCCCTCACGAGCTCGCGGAAGTCCACGCGGTTTTCCGAGGTGTAGATGAAGATCAGCCGGCTCTCGTCGAAGAGGAAGTGGGCCTGGACGAGTTTCATTTCCAGGTTCATGAGGCGCGCCTGATCGCGGCAGTAGATGAACGCCTCCCGCTCGACCTGGCGGTGCTTCTGCCGTTTCCTGTGGTCCTCCTCGCCGGCCAGGCGGAGCAACCTCAGGATCTGGCCGGGGGACACCATGGGCTGAAGGAAATTCCTCGCCTCCAGCACTTGCCCGTAAGTCTCGCCCGCTTCGGTCTGGACGATGCACGGCGTCTGCCGGATGAGAGTGGGCCCGTCCCAAGAGGCATAAACGGACCTGGACTGGCTGTCGATCTGCACTTGATAGAGGGTCATATTCAGATCCAGTTCCCCGCGCCTTTAGCGCCTATGGGCGTACCATAGGGCAGGAGCCTTCTGGTGTCAAGCCGAAGTGAAATTCTGGGCCGGTAGCGCGCTCTCTTTAGTCATAAGACAAATAGCACAACCATTCGGATGGGATCTCCGAGCCGGGGCCGGAAATTCCGGTCCTCCCTGCGCGCATCAGCCTCGCACGTCAGTCTATTTCGGCCCGAGGCGCCGCCCCGCCGTCCGTGAACGCTCCCATGGCTCTGAACTTCTGGTACCGGGATTCGAAGAGATCCTCCGGAGCCATGGCCGTGAGTTCTTCCATCTCCTCGCAAAGAACCGCGTCCAGCGCGGCAAAAACCGCCGGTGGGTCCACGTGGGCTCCGCCCAGGGGCTCCTCGATCACGCGGTCGATGAGGCCGAGCCTCAGGAGGTCGGGGGCCGTGAGCTTGAGCGCAGAAGCGGCGGTCTCCGCCTGCGCCGCGTCCTTCCAGAGGATGGCCGCGCACCCCTCGGGCGAGATGACCGAATAGATGGCGTACCGCAGCATGTTGACCCGGTCGCCGATGCCCAGGGCCAGCGCGCCGCCGCTGCCGCCCTCGCCCGTGATGGTGACGAGGATGGGCGTTCGAAGCCGTGCCATGGTCTCCAGGTTCGTGGCGATGGCCTCGGCCTGGCCGCGTTCCTCGGCGTCCATGCCGGGATAGGCTCCGGGCGTGTCGATGAAGGTCATGATGGGAAGGCGGAACTTATCGGCGAGCAGCATGAGCCGGAGCGCCTTTCGGTATCCCTCCGGCTTGGGCATGCCAAAGTTCCTGTAGATCTTCTGCTTGGTATCGCGGCCCTTTTGGTGGCCGATGACGCACACGGGGCGCCCGTGGAAGCGCGCGAACCCCGACACGATGGCGGGGTCGTCCGCGTAGCGCCGGTCCCCGTGCAATTCCTGCCAATCGGTGAAAAGGGCCTGGATGTAGTCCTGCGTATAGGGCCTCTTGGGGTGGCGCGCGAGCTGGACGGTCTGCCAGGGCGTGAGCTTGGCGAAGACCTCCTTCCGGGTCTTCTCCAGCTTCTTCCTCAGCGCCCCCAGCTCCTTTTCCCGGCTCTTCCCCTCGCCGAAGAGCGACAGGTTCTCGATCTGCGCTTCCAGCTCCTGGATCGGTCGTTCGAATTCCCGGGGATCGTTCATGAACTCACCTTCTCCTGTCCCGGGCGCCGTTGCTCTGCTGCCGGAAGACGAACTGAACTCGCCCCTTGCCCAGCAGGCCCGAAACGCCCTGGAGGAAGGGCTCACCCGCCCGGATACGCCTCTGGTTGCTCAGGGCCACGCGATGGACGCCGCGCCCTTCGCCCACCACGTCAAGGAAGACGGGCAGAGGACCCTCGTTCTGCTTCAGGATGGACTCCAGTTCCAGGAGCCATTCCTCCTCGCACAGCAGGGCCGGCACCGTCAGGACCACTCCCGTGGCCTTCTGTTTCAGCCGCTCGTCGGCCTGGTCGAGGGGCACCACCATGTTGGCGTACAGCTTGACCTTGGAGCGCTGGCCATCCGGGGCTTCGTCCCGCTTCACCGTCCCCACCACCAGGACCGCCAGGTCTTTGACCACGGCGTCGTGGTAGGCCTCGAAAACGCCGTCCTTGGAGAAGAGCAGGGCTTCCACGCGGGCCTCGAGATCCTCGAGATGGATGATACCGTACATGTCGCCTTTGCCCTTGCTCTTCTTCTGGTGCCAGTTGGCCACCACGCCGCCCACCGTCACCTCCGTGCCGTCGGGCACCAGATCGAGGTCGGACAGCCGGTGGCTCGCGTAGCGGCGCAGCTTGTCCTCCTGCTCCATGAGGGGATGCCCGCTGAGGTAGAAGCCGAGGCTCTCCTTCTCCTTGGCGAACTTGTCCAGGTCGCGCCAGGGCTCGCCCTTGAGGTATTGGGGCTCGGGTTCCTGCCACCCCTCGCCCCCGAAGAGGACCGCCTGGCCCCGCGCTTTGTCCTCCTGGGCCTTGGCCGCGCAGGACATGGCCCCGTCCACAGAGGCGATGAGGCTCCACCGGGGCACAGCAAAACAGTCCATGGCCCCCGACTGGACCAGGTTCTCCAGCACCCGCCGGTTGACGTGGAACCGGTCCACCTCCCGGCAGAAGTGGAAGAGGTCCTTGAAGTGGCCCACGCGCCTGCGCGCCTGGAGGATGGCTTCCACCGAACCCTGTCCCACGTTCTTGATGGCGCTCAGCCCGTAGCGGACCGCGCCCCCTTCGATGGTGAAGCCCTCCTCGCCCAGGTTCACGTCGGGAGGCAGGAGACGGATCCCCATTTCCCGGCAGGAGTTCATGTACTTGAGCACCTCGTCCGTATTGCTGGAGAGGACCGAGAGCGTGGCCGCCATGAAGTGCGTGGGGAAGTGGGCCTTGAGGTAGGCGGTCTGGAAGGCCACGAGCGCGTAGGCGGCCGAGTGGGACTTGTTGAACCCGTACCGGCCGAAGGTCTCCATGTTCTCCCACAGATCCGCCGCGGCCTTGGCGTCCACCTTCCGATCGCCGCACCCCTTGAAGAACAGGTCGCGCTGGACCTGCATGGCCTTCTCGTCCTTCTTGGAGATGGCCTTCCGCAGGGTGTCCGCCTGGCCCAGGGTGAAGCCGGCGATCTTGTGGGCGATGAGCATCACCTGCTCCTGGTAGACGATGACGCCGAGGGTCTCCAGCAGGATGGGCTCCAACTCCTTCAGCGGGACCCAGACCTCCTCCCGGCCGTGGGCCCTCGCGATGTACTTGGGGATCATCTTGGCGTCCAGCGGACCCGGCCGGTAGAGGGCGTTGAGGGCGATGAGATCCTCGAAGCGCTTGGGCTTGAGCTGGCGGAGGATGTCCTTCATGCCGCCCGATTCGAACTGGAACACCCCGTCCGTGTCGCCCTGGACGAAGAGGTCCAGCGTCTTGGGGTCGTCCAGAGGGAGGTTCGTGAGATCGGGAGGCTCCAGGCCCGACCGGACGATGAGGGCCAGGGCGTCGGCGAGGATGGTGAGGGTCTTGAGCCCCAGGAAGTCCATCTTGAGCAGGCCCAGGTCCTCGATCTCCTCCTTGCTGAACTGGGTGGTGATGTCCTCCTTGCCACCGCTCCCCTTGTGGAGCGGGCAGTACTCCGTGATGGGCATGGGGGCGATGACCACGCCGGCCGCGTGAGTGGAGGCGTGGCGCGTGAGGCCCTCCAGGCGCTTGGCCACATCCAGGACCTCCCGCACCTCCGGGTCCGAATCGTACATGGCCTTGAGCGGCGCCGAACTCAGGAGCGCCTGCTCGATTTTGACCCCCAGGTCCTCGGGCACGCTCTTGGCCACCCGGTCCACCTTGTCGAGGGGCACGCCCAGGGCCCTCCCCACATCGCGGATGGCCAGGCGGGCCTTCATCTCGCCGAAGGTGATGATCTGGGCCACGTTGTCGCGCCCGTACTTCTCGGTGACGTAGTTGATGACCTCCGCCCGTCCCCGCATGCAGAAATCGATGTCGATGTCCGGCATGGAGACCCTCTCCGGGTTGAGGAAGCGCTCGAAGAGGAGGTCGTAGCGGAGGGGGTCGAGGTCCGTGATGCCCATGCAGTAGGAGACGAAGGAGCCGGCCGCCGAGCCCCTCCCGGGGCCCACGGGAATGCCGTGGTCCACCGCGTAGCGGATGAAGTCCCAAACCACGAGGAAGTACCCCGTCAGCTCCATCTTCTCGATGAGACCCAGCTCGAAGTCCAGGCGGGACTCGTAGTCTTCCTTGCGCCGGGCACCGGGCCGCGAGAGGAGTCCCTGGGCCACGCGGCGTCCGTAACCCTCGCGGGCCACTTTCACGAAGTAGGAGACGGTGGTCTCGCCCTCCGGGACCTGAAACACGGGATAGTGCTTGGTCTTGGTGTCGAACGCGAAGTGGCACCGCTTGGCGATGGCCAGCGTGTTCTCCAGGGCCGAAGGCCGGTCCCCGAAGCGCTCCCACATCTCCGCGGGGCTCTTGAGGTAGTGCTCCGGGCTGTAGGCCATCTTGCCCGACGCCCTGCGTTCCTCCAGGGTGGTCTTCATCTGGATGGCCAGGAGCACGTTGTGGGCGTCGAAGTCCTCCTTCTTCAGGAAGTGGACGTCGTTGGTGGCCACGAGCGGGATCTTGGTCTCGCCGTGCATCTCGAGGAGCTGGCGGTTCACCTCGCCCTGCTCGGGCAGGCCCTGGTCCTGCAGTTCGAGGTAGAAGTTTCCCTCGCCGAAAATGTCTTGGAGCTCCAGGGCCGAGCGCAGGGCCTCTTCGGGCTGGCCCCTGAGCAGCTTCTGCGGGATCTCCCCGCCCAGGCACGCGGACAGGGCGATGAGGCCCTCGTGGTGCTCGCGCAGGAGGTCCTTGTCCATGCGGGGCTTGTAGGAGAACCCTTCGAGGAAGGCCGCCGTGGCCAGCTTGCACAGGTTCTTGTAGCCCTTCTCGTTCTCGCAAAGCAGGATCAGGTGGTGGTACGGGCGCTTCCCGCCCTGGGGCGCCGAACCCGGGTCGAACCGGGAGCCGTGCGCCACGTAGGCCTCGCAGCCGATGATGGGCCGGAGGCCCGCCTTGGTCGCCTTCTTGAAGAACTTCACCGCGCCGAAGAGGTTCCCGTGGTCCGTGATGGCCATGGCCGGCGAGCCGTGAACCTGCGCCTGGTGGACGAGGTCGTCCAGCCTGCACGCGCCGTCCAGCAGCGAGTACTGCGAATGGAGATGGAGGTGGACAAATTGCCTATCCGTCATTTGTGCCCTTTATCTATCAGAGTCCACGAGCCCAAGAGCCCATGAGTCCACGAGGAAGTACATGTGCGACAAAAGTCGAGGGGTCCGTCTTTCGTGGGCTCGTGGACCCGTGGACTCGTGGCTCTCTGCCTCATCATTGAGCCTATTCCCACTCGATAGTACCCGGCGGTTTGCTGGTGATGTCGTACACGACCCGGTTCACGCCATGCACCTCGTTGACGATGCGCGATGAGACCCCGGCGAGGAAGGAATCGTCGAACCGGTACCAGTCCGCGGTCATGAAGTCCTCGGTGGTGACGGCCCTGAGGGCCACCACCCGTTCGTAGGTCCTCTCGTCGCCCATGACCCCCACGGAGCGCACGGGCAGCAGCACGGCGAAGGCCTGGGCGATGGCGTCGTAGAGCCCCGCCGAGCGGATCTCCTCCAGGAAGATGTGGTCCGCTTCTTGAAGCACCGCCACGTCCTCGGGACGCACTTCGCCCAGGATGCGCACCGCGAGGCCCGGGCCCGGGAAGGGCTGGCGCCTGACGAAGGCCTCGTCCAATCCCAGAAGGCGTCCCACGGCCCTCACCTCGTCCTTGAAGAGGTCGCGCAGGGGTTCCACCACCTGCATCCTCATGCGCTCCGGAAGGCCACCCACGTTGTGGTGGCTCTTGATGACCTGGGAGGTGCCCGAGGTGGCGGCCGACTCGATGCGGTCGGGGTAGATGGTCCCCTGGGCGAGAAACCGGGTGTCCCCGAGCTGCATCGCCTCGCGCTCGAAGACCTCGATGAAGGTCCGCCCCACGGCCTTCCGCTTGTCCTCCGGGTCGCTCAGGCCCCTGAGCGCCTCGAAAAATAGCCGTGAGGCATCCACGGCGCGCAGCTTGAGGTGGAACTTGTCCGCGAAGGCGTCCTGCACCAACCGGGACTCGTCCTTGCGAAGGAGGCCGTGGTCGATGAAGAGGAGGTCGAGCTTGTCGCCGATGGCCTTGTGGATGAGGAGCGCCATGACGGAGGAGTCCACGCCGCCCGAGATGGCGCAGAGCACGCGCTCGCCACCGACCTGGGCGCGGATGGCCTCCGATGCCGACTCCACGAAGGAGGCCATGGTCCAGTCGCCCGACACACCGCAGACACCGTAGAGAAAGCGTCGAAGGACTTCGCGTCCCTGGACGCTGTGAGTCACCTCGGGGTGGAACTGGATGGCGAAGAGCCCCCGAGAGGGGTCTTCGAAGGCGGCCACGGGGGCATTGGGCGTGGACCCTGCGATGACGAACCCGTCGGGAAGGCCCTCCACCTTGTCGCCGTGGCTCATCCAGATGGGCTGGGAGGCCGGCATTCCCCTGAAGAGGCCGCACGACTCCGCGCCCGTGAAAAGGGCCGGCCCGTATTCCCGCCGGTCCGATCGCGCCACCTCGGCGCCGAGAGCCCACGCCATCCACTGCATGCCGTAGCAGATGCCGAGCACGGGGACGCCCATCTTCAAGAGCCCGGCGTCGGGGCGCGGTGCCCCGTCGGCGTAAACGGACTGCGGACCGCCCGAGAGGATGATGCCCAGGGGATCGAAAGCGGCGATCTCCGCGAGGGGGAGGCTCCATGGCTCCACCTCGCAGTAGACCTTCGCCTCACGCACGCGCCGCGCGATGAGCTGGGTATACTGCGAACCGCAGTCCAGGATGAGTATTCTCTGTGGGCGTGGCATCACTGAACCCTCTGCACGGGGGTGAGTATACCTTGGGAAGGCGGAGGGCGGAAGGCGGAATTGCTAGACGCTAGACGCAAGACGCGATTGGGCGAGAGGCGGGGGATCATGCGCTTCTTGCTCCTCACTCCTCACTCCTCACTCCTCACACTCCCCGCCGCCCACGCCCTGAACCCTTCGAGCATGGCCTCAGGTTCTTTGTACCGCTCCAGTGAACCGCGGAGCGCCGCGGAGCCCGGCATGCCGAGGGTGTATTTGCCCAGGAAGGTCTTCATGCGGTGCAGGGCCAGGCCGGGCGGCCCCAGGGCGAGCAGTTCCTCGAAATGTTCGAGGATGAGGTCCACGCGGTCCTGGACCGTGGGCGTTTGGTAGGCGCCCGTCGTGCGAAGGTCCTCGATCTGGCGGAAAATCCACGGGCTTTTCACCGCGGCCCGGCCCACCATCACCGCGTCGCAGCCCGTCTGGCGCCAGAGGTCCAGAGCGGCCTCGGGAGTGGTCACGTCACCGTTGCCCACCACGGGTATGGATACGGCCGCTTTGAGCTCGGCGATGCGGTCCCAATCGGCCCGCCCGGAGTACCCCTGCGCCTTGGTTCTCGCATGGAGCGCCAGGCCCGCTACGCCCGCTTCTACCAGCGCCCTCGCCACTTCGGTGAAGGTGATCTCGCTCTCGCTCCATCCCAGGCGCATCTTTACCGTGACGGGAACCGGAACCGCCTCGACCACCGCTCCCGCCACATCCGCGGCCTTGCGGGTATCCCGGAGCAGCGCCACGCCGCACATGCCCTTGGTGATCTTGTGGGCGGGGCAGCCCATGTTGATATCCACGATGTCCGCACCCTCGTCCACGCAGCGTTTGGCCGCCTCGGCCATGTGCGAGGGGTCGGAGCCGGAGAGCTGGAGGGCCACGGGGTGCTCGTCGGCACCGATGCGCAGGTACTCTTCCGACCGCATGGTCCCGCGCACGAGGCCTTCGGAAGAGAGGATCTCGGAGACCACCAGGCCCACGCCGCCGCAACGGCGGACCACCCTCCGGAAGGTGGCGTCCGTCAGCCCGGCCATGGGCGCCAGCACGAGGGCCGGAGCGATCGTGAGAGACCCCAGCGAATAGCTCGAGGGTCCGCCGGGAGTCGGGTCCGTCATGATCTCAACCGAGGAACTCGAAGAACTCCGCCTCGCGCCCTTTGGGAACGGGGCGCAAGGCCTCCTGGAGGATCTTGACCCGGCGCGGCGTTGCATCCTCCTCACCGGGGAAGGTGAGGACGTCGCCCGGCTTCACATCCCTGCCCGGCTTGGCCGGACGGCCGTTGAGGAGGACGCCTCCTCCTGCGGCCAGATCCTTGGCCGCGGTCCGCCGCTTCATGAGGCGCGTGTTTTTCAGGAAGGCGTCGAGGCGCATGGATGGCTGGGGATCAGGCGCGGAGACGATGGGGCTACGAGATCATTGAGCTTCTCGCGTCTCGCGTCTCGCATTTCGCCTTCTCTACAGATACTTCGGGTTGATCCTGACGTAGTTCTGGGCTTTGAGCTCGTCCATATAGGCTTTGTAGGCTTCCTGGAACTTCTGCTCCTTGAGGGCCTCGATGATCCTCTCGCGGGCCTTGTCCAGGCTGGGCGCCTCGGCGTCCTTCTTCGCTTCCACGCGGAAGAGGTACCAACCTGCGTCCGTCGGGATCAGGTCGGTCAATTCACCTGCCTTGAGCGCGAAGACGGCCTTGGAGATGGCCGGGCTCAGATCCGAGGCGCTGAACCACCCGGCCTCTCCCTTGCTGGACCGGGAAAAGGCCTCCGAGTATTGCGCCGCCAAGTCGCCGAAAGGCTTTCCCGCGGAGAGGTCTTTCTTGATCTGGGTCGCGAGGGCCACGGCCTCGGCCGGCGGGTGGTTCTTGTTGGTGAGGAAAATTTCCTGGAGCTGTACCTGGGATTTGCCCGCCAGGTCGGCCTTGTGCAGCTCGTAGAATGCCTTGATCTCGTCCGTGGTGACGCTGATCTTGGTCCGGATCTCCCTGCTCTTCATGAATTCGGGCACATAGATGAGCAGCACCTGCTTGCGGAAGTCGTCCAGGGTCATGCCCTCGCCTTTGAGGGCCTTGGCCAAGTCCTCCTTGGTGGCCATCTTGTTTTCTTTCATGAAATTCTCGATCTGGCCGTCCACGATGGCATCCACGTTATACATCTGACGGGCCTTTTCGATGAGGAGCAGCTCGTCCTCCATCTGTTCGAGGAGGAGCTGGGGGACTTCCTGGAGCCGCTGGTCCAGATCGGGTCCCTTGTATTCCCGGCGCATACCTTCCTGCGAGGTACTGAGGCGCTTTTCGTACTCGCTCTTGGTGACGATGGCGTCGTTGACCTTGATGACGATCTCCTCCACGACGGTGGCCTTCGTCGTCGCGGCGGGAGCGGCTAGGAGTGCAACGAGGATGAATCCGGCCAACCCTTTCATGGGGTCTCCTTCTGATACTCAAAGGGTAGTTTAGACGAAAACACGACGATACGGAAAGCGCTCCCGGAGACCTTGCAGGTACTGGGCTTTCAGCCGCTCTCCCATATCGTCGGAGAGCCTGAGCCGAATTTCGGGAGCCACATCGTCCTCGGGCAGCACGTAGGAGGTGAAACGACCCTCCAGGAGGAGGATCTCGTAGGAATTCTCTGCCAACCGCACGGGCGCCGTGACGGAGCCCGGTCGGGCCGCCTCCAGGAGCGGCCTGAGATATTCGGGAAGCTCGTCGAACTGGAAGTACTGGTGAGCGCCACGCTGGGGGGAGAGGGAGTAGAGCCTCGCCACGTCCACGAAGGAGTGCCCCTGCCTGAGCAGCCTCTCCGCGTCGCCGGCCTGCACGGGGCCGGGCAACCACATCTCGCGCACCAGGACGCCCGCGCCGCGCCGGAACTCGTCGAGATGATCCCGATAGTAGGCGGAAACGGCCTCTTGGGGAACCGCCACCTTGGCATACACCCGTTCTTGAAGCGCCGCATCCACGGTCGCCTCCCGGACCTTGGGATCGGACAGGGGGCCCAGGATCGTGGGCTGCCCCTCCCCATGGACGGGAGCCGAGTCGTTGAGCACCAAGACCTCCTCCAGGAGCCCGTCCCACACACGGCTCTGGACCCAAGCGTCCTGCGTCCCTGCCGCCTGGCTGTAAGCCAGCGCCGAGGCGAGATCGGCCTTGGTGACGGCGAACCTTCCCGCCACGGCCAGGGTTTCCGGGTCCTTCTGCAGGCGCTTGATGGGGTCCTTACGGCACCCGCCCAGGGCAAGGAGGAGGAGGACGGCCGCCAGCGAGGCGGGGGCGATTCGCGCCTTTCTCATGCCTGGGCCTCCGACGGCGCCGCCGCATCCAACACCCGTCCCACCAGCCCGAGCGTGTCCTCCCCCCGTTCCAGCGCGAGGACCAGGGAGCCGCTGGGCGAGAGAAGGACGCCCTTCCGGGAGGAGAGAAACCGCACCAGCCCTGCCGTATCCAGCGGGGCTTCGGGATCGAAGGTCATGTGGACGCGGTCGTCCTTCCTGGAGACGCTCCGGATGGAGAGGCGCTCCGCTTTGAGCCGCAGGCGGACCGCATCGAGCATCCTGGAAACGACGGCGGGCGCCGGGCCGAAGCGGTCCGACAGGTCCGAGGCGATGCGGGCCACATCACCGGCGCCGGAGGCCAGGGAGATCTCCCTGTAGAGCGTGAGCCGCTGGTTCTGGTCCTCGATATAGTCCGCGGGCACCGCCAAGTCCATTCCCAGGTTCATCTCGCAACGGATGGGCGCCAGGGCCGTCTCTCCCTTGGCCTCCGAAACGGCCTCCTCCAGCAGGCGCAAGTAGAGGTCGAAGCCCACCGATTCGATGTGCCCGGACTGCTCGGCCCCGAGCAGGTTGCCCGCCCCGCGAAGCTCCAGATCCACGGCTGCCACGCGGAATCCAGCTCCCAATTCGGAGAACTCCTGCAGGGTTGCCAGGCGCTTCTCGGCGTCGGGCTGGAGGACCAGTCCCTGGGGCACGAGGAGGTAGGCATAGGCGGGAACGTCCGACCGGCCGATGCGCCCCCGGAGCTGGTAGAGCTGGCACAACCCGAAGGCGTGCGCGTTGTTCACGATGAGGGTGTTGGCCCGCGAAAGGTCCACGCCGTTTTCGATGATGGTCGTGCACACCAGGACATCGTACTGCCCGTGGAAGAAGGCCAGCATCACCTCCTCCAGCGCCCGTTCCCCCATCTGCCCGTGGGCGATGGTCACCCGCGCCTCGGGCACCCACTCCTGAAGGCGGCGCGCCGCGGCGGCGATGGTCTCCACCTGGTTGTGCACGTAGTAGACCTGGCCTCCGCGGGACAGTTCGCGCTGGAGCGCGGACCGGACGAGTTCCTTGTCAAAGGCGTGGACGGAGGTCTGGATGGCCAGGCGGTCCTTGGGAGGCGTCTGGATGAGCGACATGTCCACCATGCCGCTCAGGCCCATCTGCAGGGTCCTGGGAATGGGAGTGGCCGTGAGCGTGAGCACGTCCACATGGGTCTTGAGCTGCTTGATCTTCTCCTTGTGCGTCACGCCGAAGCGCTGCTCCTCGTCCACCACGAGCAACCCGAGGTCGGGCGGCTTCACATCCTTGGAGAGGAGGCGGTGCGTCCCCACGAGGATGTCCACCTTCCCCAGGTTGGCCGCCGCCGCGATGGCCTTCTGCTCCTTGGCGGGCACGAAGCGGGAGAGCATCTTCACCGTCACGGGGAAGGGTGCGAAGCGCTCGGCGAACCGCTCCTGGTGCTGGAGCGCCAGCACCGTCGTGGGACAGAGGACCATCACCTGGCGCCCGTCCTGCACGGCTTTGAACGCCGCGCGCATGGCCACTTCCGTCTTGCCGAAACCCACGTCTCCGCAAACCAGACGGTCCATGGGTTTGGGAGACTCCATGTCGCGCTTGATTTCCTCCACGGCGCGGGTCTGGTCGGGGGTGAGGTCGAAGGGGAACTGGCTCTCGAACTCCAGCTGCCAGGCCGTGTCAGGGCCGTAGGTCCAGCCCTCGACGGTCCGCCTGCGCGCGTAGAGTTTGAGCAGGTCGCCCGCGATCTCCTTGACGGCCCTCCGGACCTTGTCCTTGGTCTTCTTCCAGGCGGGTCCACCCAGGCGGTCCAGGGGCGGCCCATGGCCCTCCGGCCCCACGTATTTCTGGATGAGGTCCATGCGCTGCACGGGGACCAGCAGGCGGCCGCCGCCGGCGTAGGCGAGGACGAGATAGTCCTCCGTGAGCCCCTCGCGCACCAGGGTTTCGATGCCCTGGAAGAGGCCCACGCCGTGATCCACGTGCACCACGGGCGCGCCCGGCTTGAGGTCCCGCAGCCCCGAGAAGAAGGCTTCACGGTGCTGGACGCGGGCCTCGGGAAGCGCCGCCCGGCCCCGCCCGAACAGCTCCTTCTCCGTGACCGCCAGCCAGCGCGCCGCCGGAAAGATCACGCCCTCTTCCGCGGGGACCAGCGCGGCGTAGAAGCCGGGAGTCAGGTCGCCGCCCTGAGGCACTTCGCGAAGGAGGGACAGCCCGTCGGCCATGGCCATCTCCGCGAGCCGGTCGAGCGTCCCCTGCCCCTGCAGGAGTGCGATGCAGCGGAATCCCTCCGCGATGCGCTCTTTGATGTAGGCGAGAAACTTGTAGGGCTCTCCCGGGAAGAGCGGAGGCCGCTCGCTCGGGGCCCCCGGGCCCTCCCCCGAGCCCGCCCGCAACGTGCGCGGGTCCGCCGTGAGCGCCCGCACCGAGGCGGCGCCCAGGAAGAGCCGGTCCGGTGCCAGGAAGGGGGGCCGGCGGTGTGCGTGGTGGCTCTCCGCCCACTGGTCCAAAAGGACCTTGGCGTTCTGCGCGCAAGCCTCGGGCTCCACCGCCACCCACGAAGCGCCCTCCAGGAACTCGGGAAGGCCCGAGAAGAACTCGGGATCCTGCCGGACCTCCGCGTCGTAGGTCGGATAGGTCCCGATCTGGCTCAGGCTCTCCTGCCTGATTTCGCCGAACTCCCCCTCCCTCGAGAGCGTCATGCGCAGTCGCTCCTGGAGGGCCTCGTCGCGCAGGGCTTCCGAAAGCGGCGGCACGAGGACGGGCCGCCCCACGGAGCCCAGGGAGTGCTGGGTCGAGGGGTCGAAAAATCTGAGGGAATCCACGTCGTCCCCGAAAAGCTCGAGCCGGATGGGCAGCGTTTCGTTGGGCGAGAACACGTCGATAATCCCGCCTCTGAACGCCGCATCGCCTGGCTCCGCGACCAGGTCGGCCTGCCGGTATCCCATCTTCCAGAGGGCCGACCGGAAGGCCCGCCGGTCCAGGGGCCGTCCCTCCTCAAGCTGAAGGAGGTACCTGGTCCACACGCCGCGCCGGGGCACTTTCCAGAGGAGCGACCCCGTTCCGACGAGCACGGCGGGGCGGGGCGAGAGCGCCGCAGTGGCCAGCGCCTGGGCGCGCTCCAAAAGAATGCCCGGGTGGTTGGGCAGGCCCTCGTAGGGATCGGCGTCCGGAGCGGGCAGGAGCAGCGGGGCACCCCGATCGCCGAGCACCGCGCGCAGGAATCCATGCAGCTTCCTGGCCGAGGCCTCCGTGGGAACGAGGATGCCGACCGAGCCCGTCCGACCGGCCAGGAAGGCGGCGATGGCGTAGGGAAGACCGCCGCCCCGGGCCCTTGCCAGGCCTTCGGCCCCGCCAAGAGCGCCGTCCAGTTCCGCGAGAAACCTCTGGAGGAGTGGGTTCACGAAGTTCCGCTCAGTCTGGCCAGGAGGGCGCTGGTGGACCGGCCGGGAATCACGGGGAGGGTCAGCACCCGGCCGCCGCGCGCCTCCACGAACTCCCGCCCCACGATGTCTTCCAGCGCCCAGTCCCCGCCCTTCACCAGGACATCGGGTTCCACCGCCTCGATGAGCCTCAGGGGCGTATCTTCCCCGAAGACCACGACGGCATCGACGGCGGCGAGGGCGGCCAGGATCTCGGCGCGCTCCGATTCGGGGGTGACGGGCCGGCCGGGACCCTTGAGGCGCCGGACGCTGGCGTCCGAGTTGAGGCCCACCACGAGGTGCCCTCCCAGCGCCCTCGCGGCGTTCAGATACCGGACATGCCCCGCGTGGAGAAGATCGAAGCACCCGTTGGTGAATACGGTGGGCTCCCCGCGGTATCGCCAGTCGATTCGAAGGGCCGCCAGTTCGGCCCGTGTCAGGATTGCACCCACGCTCATCTCCCGAACCGGCGGGATTGCACCCGCTCCTGGAGTGGCGGAAGGACCCGCTCCACCACGGATTTGAGGGGGACGGCCCGCCCGGCTTCCACCGCGCAGATCTGGAAGGGCTGGATCACATCCCCGTTGGAATCGAACGTGGTGGACCCCGCGGCGCCTTGGTAGTTGCGCACCGACAGCAGGCCTTGCCGCAAGCCCGATGCACCCGGGCCGGTCTTCCTCATGACCTCCGCCAGGAGCTTCACCGCGTCAAAGGCGTGGGCCGCGTAGATGTCGGCCTCCTGCCCGAACTTGGCGGCGTAGAGCGAGGAGAATTCGGCGGCCGCGGTATCGCCCTCCGGATCGAAGGCGGGGCGGGCGAAGAGCACTCCCCCCATGGCGGCATCGCGCAGGGAGGACCCTTCGCCCAGGGCGCTCGTGGAGAGAACCGGAGGCAGGTCCGTACGGGCTCGCAGTGCGGTCAGAAAGGGCAGGAGGTCGCCTGCATATCCGGAGAGAACCACCACTTGACAGGCGTTCAAGGGGCCGGCGAGGCGTGCGAGGGTGTCCCGTTGCGGGCGGGCGGGATCCAAAACCTCCAGCTCCGCGGTTCGACCCTCCGCGGCGAAGCGGCGGATGAAGACGGAGGCGAACCCCTCCGCGTAGGGGTTCCGCTCCGAGATCACCAGGGCGCGGGATGCGTGAAGCGTGTAGGCCGCGAAATCCGCCAGCGTCCGGCCTTCGATTTCATCGGAAGGCCAGTTGCGGAAGACGAACTCCCCCGAGCCGCTGATTTGGGGACCCGAGGCGGAGGGAGAGAGGAGCACCCGCCGGTAGCGCTCGGCCACGGGCGCCATGGCGAGGCATTCCGCCGTGCTGGCGCCGCCCACGACCGCCGGGACGAGTTCCTCCACCACGAGCTTCTGGAACATTTTGGCGGCCGCCTCCGGGCTGGATCCCGAGTCCATGGTCAGCAGTTCGAGCCGGCGCCCTTCGATGCCCCCGTTGGCATTCACCTGCTCCACCGCGAGGAGAGCCCCGCGCTCCAGGCTTTTCCCGTACCGGGACAGGGAGCCGGTCAGAGGAAGGACCGCCCCCAAACGCACGGGATTCAGGTGGCAGGCCGCGGAGCCCAGCAGAATCGCCGAGGCCGCCGCCCCCCACACCCTCAACATCCACGCGTGCATCCGTCCCGTCGCCATGGTGTCTCCGCGCAGGCCAGATTGACTGTTTATGGTAGTCGTTTGAGGTGAGGCGGGTCAAGGCGTGAGAGCGAGATTTTGGGATGGCAAATATTGAAAGGAACATGTCGAATGGTGAATGGCGAATGGCGAATGTCTAAGGTTGAAAGATGAAAACACGGCCCCGCACCCATTTGGGGTCATCCCTTCACATTCCACATTCCACATTCCCCATCCCACATTCACATCCAGGCTGCCCCTCTCCTCCTCACCCTCACCCCTCACTCCTCCCCCTCCCCGCCCCGCCACAGCCCACCTCTCATCGGGATCGAGCGTGATATCATCAGCCTGTTGGAGGTATCCATGGGTCTTCGTCGGACGCTCGCCGGACTCTTCCTCACCCTGGCTCTCCCCGCCGCCCTCGAGGCCCAGTCGCCCAACATCGTGCTGATCAGTCTGGATACCTTCCGCGCCGATCGCCTGGCCGCCTGGGGAGGCGCCGCCAGCCTGGCACCCAACCTCAACGCGCTTTCGACCAAGGGGATGGCATTCACCTCCTGTTTCGCGCCTGCGCCGGAGACCCTCCCCTCCCACGCCACGCTCCTGACCGGCGCCTTCCCGTCGCGAACCGGCCTCCATAACAACGGCCTCGGCCGCCTTGCCCCGGGCGTTCCCACCTTGGCCGAGGCCCTGTCGGCGCGTGGGTATTCCACTGCCGCCGTCATCGCCAGCCCGGTCCTCAATGCCCGGTACGGCCTGGCGAGAGGGTTCACCCACTACGATGACATGCTGGGAACCTTCGGCTCGCGTCCCGCAGGAGAGATCACCGATCGCGCGATCGCGCTTCTCAAGGCGCCCCGGAAGGGTCCGATGTTCCTTTGGGTCCATTTTTTTGACACCCATTTCCCCTATCAGGTCCCCGACGCTTTTGCCCGGGCAACGACCGCCCGCGCCTACGATGCGGCCGTGGGTTACGTGGATTCGGAGGTGGGGCGGCTCCTCGGGGCTCTGCCCGCCAACACCGTCGTGGCCGTGGTCTCCGATCACGGTGAGGCTTTGGGTGACCATGGGGAGCCCACCCACGGAGTCTTCCTCTTCCAGCCCACCATGCACGTCGTCTGTATCCTGAGCGGGCCCGGGGTCCCCGCGGGAAAGACTTCCGCCGTCGCCTGCTCGCTGGCCGACTTGGCCTCCAGCCTGTCCGCCCTGGCCTCGGTCCCCGCCTCCGCCCTGAAGAGCCAGGGCCAAGATCTCATCGCCCTGTCCAAGACCCCCGAGCACCCCGGCAGAGCGCTCCCCTTGGAAGCCTGGCTCCCCTTCGCACAATTCCGCTGGATGCCCCTCTTGGGCGTCACCGACGGACGCTACAAATGGGTCCGGGGCAAGACCGACCGGCTCTACGACCTGACCTCCGATCCCGGCGAGGTGAGGGATCTCTCGGCCTCCGCTCCGCCCGCGGCGCTGGTGCTGCGCGACAAGGTTCTCGCCCTGCCCGCAGACCCGCCTACTCAGGGTCAGGTCGTGGATTCCGCGCTGCTCGGGCTCGGCTATGCGCCCGCACCCGGCGGCCGGCTGGATCCCGCGAAGCTGCCCGATCCGAACGACCGAGTGCGCGTTCTCCAGGATATTGCTCAGGGAAGGTTGGAGCGCGCATCGGGCCAACTGGACCAGGCCGTCCCGCGCCTGAAATCGGTGACCGAGACGGACCCTGGAAATCCATCGGCCTGGTACGAGTACGGGGAGACCCTGCGCCGGGCCGGGCAGACCGACCAGGCGATCGTGGCCCTCGACCGGGCCCTCGCCATTTCCTCCCAGCTCGCGGAGGCCTGGGCGGCCAAGGGCCATGCCCTGGTGTCGCAGGACAAGAACGCCGAGGGCGCGCGCTGCTACGAACGAGCTCTGACCTTGCAGCCCGATTTCACTTCGGCGCTGAACCCGCTGGCCGCCTACTACTTGGACGAGAACAAGCCCGACAAGGCGCTCCCTCTCCTGGAGAGAGCCGTTTCCGGGGGGTTCGCCGACGATTGGACCTACCTCCTGCGTGGCCGCGTCAGGCTCGTCCAAGACCGCCCCCAAGAAGCGGCGCGGGATTTTGAATCCGCGCTCAGGGTCAGCGCCGACCCCCGGCAAACACTGAAGGCCGAAGCCGACATCTACATGGTCCGAGCCCGCTACGAGGAAGGCATACGACTCTACGCCGAGGGCATCAAGCGATATCCCGCCTTCGCGCCCAACTACCTGACCTTAGCAAGCTACTATCTGCAGGCGGACCAGCCGGCCCAGGCCTATCCGCTCTTCAAGAGGGCCCTGGCGTGCGACCTGGACCCCAAGACCCGCGGGCATGTGGAAGGATTGGTGAAAGAGCTGGAGGAGTCGCTCGGACCTCAATCCTGACGGCCGGAGCAGCAAACGTGAGCCGCTGTCTGTGGTGGCGTTCAGCATCTCCGCCACTTAACAGCCTGTTAAGCATGGGCGGGGTTCGTCCCGGTTCTCTTTTAAATCCCAAATCCCAATTTTTTTCCGGCTTCCCGCGCCTCACATCGCTTTCAATTCGGCGATGAATTGGTCCGGATCTGCGGGACTGAGGATCAGGGCGTAACCATCCCGGGTGGGGATATAGACGGCCCGTCCTCGGTCCGAGAGAAACAGGAGTGCCTTTTCTCCGTTGGACAGCTTGAACCACCCCGCCTGGTACCCGGGCAGCCCCAGGCCGTTGGTGCGCCACCGGGGCCTGAATTCGGAACCCGGGGCCAAGTCCACACGCCGGGCCGCCTCCTTCACCAGAGAGGATCCTGGAATCATCCGTCCGTAGATGTCCGCCCGAATCCGCAACCCCTCGGAGGAGAGTTCGAACCTGGCGTACCGGGCCGCATGCAGCGACCACCCCATCATCACCGTGAGGCCCAGAAGCGCTAGGACCGTGACGGCCATGATGCCCCAGAGCCAGGCCAGGGACGACGCCGAAACGGGCTCCATGGGAAAGATTCTCGGCTCCATTGGCCTCTCCTCTCGGCGTTCCCCGGGACACGCCCTCCGGCTCAGTCCGAAAAGCCGATTTTCCGGGTGCTCTCCTGTTGGATCAAAAACTGCTGGAGACCCTCTTCGTAAGATTCCTTGATCGTTTTGTGAATGTGGTCCAGAAAGCTGGCCAGGTCTTGCGGGTAGCCGTCGCGGACTGCGAAATCATCTCCCTCCTGTCCCAGGCGCACGCAGAAGGACGCCTCGCAACGCTTCAGGAGGAGCTTGATGAGGACGGCCTGAGGCGGATAGGCTCCCGCCGGGTCGCTCAGATCGATGAGGACGCCCAGGTGCCAGTAGGTGTCATCGTCGAGGTGCATGGCACCCCCGAGAGGGTAGATCGCCTCCGCATCGGGTTCCCGGTTGACGGGCACCAGCCTGATGCGGCCGTCGGGCACCTCCAGGTAGCGCACCAGCGCCTCAAGGAGCGTCTGGGAAAAAGCAAAACAGGAATCGCGGTAATCCACATAGGTCTTCCTGGAGAGGACATAGGCCTGGCAAAGCTCCTCGAACTTGGACATGGGCGGGCTCCTTGCGGAGGAGGGCGTGCCTCGTGCGGGACGGCCCGGAAAGGCTCAGATACCCAGGCCTGACAGCGTCTCGATGACCTGCGCGATGGTGTAGGCCAAGTCCGGGTGGCTGCCTTCCAATTGCGCGAGATCCTCGGTCAGCCGGGAGCCGAAGGTCCGGTGGGCCTCGGGCGTGACCTGGGGGCCTTCGTCCAGCAGGGCACGGACCTCGTCGGCGAGCGCCCCCAGCTTTTCCCGCGTCGCCTCGTCCGCCGTGTGGGCACGCTCCAGTTCCTCGCCGAGGTGCTGGAGGACGGCCCTGAGCCTCTCCCGGTCCTCGGGTGGCATGGTTCCTTCAGTCATGGCCAGCCTCCTCGGTTCAGTTTACGCCCATGGAACCCGCGCAGTATACCGCCGCAGCACCGAACGGAGCGGCGCGCGCACGAGATCCGAGGTCCGCCCTCCGCGGGCGTTAACAGGCTGTTGAAAAACTCCCGTAGGTCGCGTTGCCTGCGCCACGGCCCCGGATGCAAGGCGTCGCGACGCCGTCGATGCCTTGCTCATCGTCTAGGAGCGACAACACCGCAGGCGGGGCCGTGCCGCGGCAACCCAAAGGGCGCAAGGGATTGGGGGCCATCTGCTTTGTTCCGGCTCCTAGAAAGGGGGCCCACCCTGTCGTCGTCGCCGCGCCTCGCATCTGGCCCCCAAGCCTCTTGCGCGCGGCCCACGCGGGTTTCTCAGCAGCCTGTTAAGCCCCGGCTTTCTCAGGCCGGGCACGGCGCGCATAGATCACGAGGAACCCGCAGAGGCCCGCCAATCCGGCCAGGCCCAGCCACTCGCCGGCGGCGCCTTCGAAGGCCGCGTCCGACAGGATGTGGACGATCCCCTTGGCCTCCATGGTCCCCGTGGACATCTTGATGGCGGCGTTGATGACCGCGTCCACCACGCCCATGATGGCTCCCCCGGCCATGAGCCCCGAAGCGATGAGCACGCCCCGGTCCATCTTCGGCTTCACGGCGGCATCATCCTCGCCCTTGCCCTTGCGCGCCACGATCCAGCTCAGGATGCCTCCCAGGAGGACCGAGGTGTTCAGCTCGATGGGGAGGTACATGCCCAGCGCGAACGCCAGGGCCGGCACGCCCACCATGCGAAGCAGCAGGGAAAGCAGGACGCCCAAGCCGAAGAGATACCACTGGAGAGGCGCCGAAGTGGCGCCGAAGATCCCCACCAGGATCTCCTTCATGGCCGAGGCCTGGGGCGCGGGGATGGCGTTCGTGCCGAACCCCTGCGCCGGGTCCGCCTGGGCCATGACCCACATGGCGAGCCCGCAGAAGGTGGCCGCCACGGCGGTGCCCACGAACTTGAGGCCGAGCTGCTTGGCGGGCGTGGCGCCCAGCCATTGGCCGATCTTCAGATCCGACGAGAGCGCCCCGGACGCCGCCAGGGCCGTGCACACCACCCCGCCCACCATCATGGTCACGAACATGCCCATGCCGCCGCTCAAGCCCAGTTTCAGCATGACGAAGCCCGTCACGATGAGCGTGAGCATGGTCATGCCCGAGACGGGGTTGGTGCCGATGATGGCGATGGCCCGGGCCGCCACGGGGGCGAAGAGAAAGGCGATGGCCATCACCAGGGCCGTCCCCACCAATGCCGGGACGAAGGAGTCCTTGAGCCCGATGCCGAAGGAGAAGAACAGGAAGGCGGCCACGGCAAACACCACCAGGCCCACGGCCACGAAGGAGCCGGAGAGCGAGCGGTCAATCCGCGGAACCTCTTCCTTGGCGCGCCGGTCCTGGCTCTTCAGCCCCTTCAGGTTGGCCACGATGGAGCGGACCATGGAGGGGACGGAACTGGCGACGCCCATGATCCCCGCCCCGGCGATGCCTCCCACGCCGATGATCTTCACGTAGGCCTTGAACACCTGGTCGGGGGTCATCTCCGAGATGAGCAGGGTCCCCGGCGCGAGGACCTCGGGCACGTGCGCACCGATGGCGTGGACCATGGGCACGAGGACGAAGTACGAGAGGAAGGAACCCGCGGCGATGATGGCCGAGTACTTCAGGCCGATGATGTAGCCGATGCCCACGAGGGCGGCGTTGTTCAGGAGGCGGAAGGTCATGAACTGGCCGGCGAGGACCTTGCCGACCCCCATGGCCTTGAAGGTCACCTGCTCGGCCATGCCGTGACAGGTGGCCACGATGCCGTCGTAGAGGGCGCCCACGCCCGCCGAGAGGGCGAGGATCTTGGCCTGGCCCCCCACGCGCTCTCCGGAGACGAGGATCTCCGTGGTGGCCGTCCCCTCGGGCCAGGGGAACTGCCCGTGCATCTCCACCAGGAGGTGGTAGCGCAGGGGGATGAGGAAGAGGATGCCCAGGCAGCCGCCCAGGAAGGACACGGTGATGACCTGCCACACGGTGGGCTGGGCCACGCCCGAGCCCGCCTGGGCCGCGAGCATGTAGAGGGCCGGGATGGTGAAGACGGCGCCCGCCACCACGTGGCGAGGAGTTGGCGCCGATGGACTGGACGATGACGTTTTCCAGGAGCGAGTTGCGCCGGGAGAAGAAGCGCGAGAGGCCGATGGTCAGGATGGAGATGGGGATGGCCGCCTCGATGCCCTGCCCCACCTTCAGCGCCAGGTAGGCGGCCGCCATGGAGAAGATGGCGCAGAAGATGAGCCCCATCGTGACCGACCGGGCCGTCACCTCGGGGACTCCCGTTTCGTCGGGTACCACCGGGACGTACTTTTCTCCCGGCTCCAGCGGCCGGCGCGCGTTCTCGGGAAGTCCGGTGATCTCGTCGGCGGGCCTCTGGCTCATCTCATCTCCCCTTCGGTCGGTGGTGGACCCGCACCCTCAGGATCCAAGCGCGGAATCGGCCGCGCGGCAGAGGAAGCCCGCGCAGGTGAGGAAAAGGATGCATGTGCCGGACATCTGGTCGATGCGCACCACGGTGCCCCCTCCCCTCGCCAGCGAGTCAGGATAACCTGCCCGCCAAGGAAAACCAAGGCGGAGGGGCGCCCTGCGGGGGCATTTGCCTTTTGACCTGTTCGCCAGTGCCCCCTTCACCCGCCGGCGGAATGGCTCGGGGAGCACGGCCTCCGGGAGTTTCTCATCCGCATGCTCGTGTCCCGAGTTGGAAATTCGCAACCTCGACAGTCAGGCTCAGGGAGTCTACGCAGGCACCCCCCGGAAGAGCCTGCCCTGAAGGATCCTCTCGGAGGGCTGCCAGTGAAGGGGTCTCGGGCGAAGAGATTGCAGGGACTACCCTTGAGATTCCTCGGCGGTAGTCCTCCGCGTGTGGCCCTCGGAATGACAGTGGAACTTACGGGAGTTCCCCTGCGAATCTTTGATCCTGGACGCTAGGGACTTCGCCGGCGGCGGCCCTTCCCGGGACCATGGTCGTGATTCGCGGGCTCCGATCCGGGAACCCGCTCAACCGATTGCGCGGGGCTCCCCTCGGGCACCTGGGTCAATTCGCTCTGCTGATTGAGCTGGGAATGCCGATGAGCATCTTGGTGATCGCGTCCGTGGCCACGCTTGAAGGAGCCGGTCATGGGAACCTCCTCTTCCAGGTAGCACCCGAACCGGGGTGCCTCCCGGGTTATTCCCGGCCCTCGCCTGCCGGCCGCCCGTGGCCCCTCCCCCTTCGCCTTAGGATACAATGATGTCACGGGGTGACCATGGACGGGACTCACCACCTCGCCATCGTGGCGGGAGAACATTCGGGCGACGCGCACGGCGGCAACCTCGTGAAGGCGTTCACCCAACTGGCGCCCGGGGCGCGGTGGTTCGGTGCGGGCGGCCCCGTCCTGGCCTCGGCGGGCGTGGAATTGCTGGTTCCCATGGAGAAGCTCGCCGTGGTGGGCATCAGCGAGGTGCTCACCCACTTGCCCGACCTCTGGCGCGAGATGTCCAGACTCAAGGCCGCGCTCGCGCGGAGACGTCCCGATGCCCTGGTGCTCGTGGACTTCCCTGACTTCAACTTCCGGTTGGCCAGGTTCGCCAAGGGCCTGGGTATCCCGGTGGTCTACTACATCACCCCCCAGGTCTGGGCGTGGAGGCAGGGCCGGACCGAGTTTCTGAGGCGATTCGTGGACCGGGCCCTGGTCATCTTTCCCTTTGAGGAGACCTTTCTCCGCGAGCGCGGCGTGGCGGCCGTCTTCGTCGGACACCCGCTCGTGGACACCGCGCATCCCGACTCGCCTTTGAATGTCTTCCTCGCCCGGCACGACCTCGACCCATCGCTACCCCGCGTGGCCCTCCTGCCGGGCAGCCGGGCGTCCGAGGTGAGGCGGAACCTCCCGCCTCTGGCGGATGCGGCGCGGCTCCTTCACGCCAGGCATCCCGATGCGGCCATCATGGTCCCATGGGCCGAAGGACTTCCCGATACCCTGCGGGCCGGCTTTTCCACCGCACCCGTCCGGTGGATCTCGGGGGCGTACCGGGATGTGCTGGGGCATGCCCACGCCGCCGCGGTGGCTTCGGGAACGGCGACCCTCGAAGCGGCCCTCATGGGCGTTCCCCAGGTGATCGTCTACCGCCTCAAGCCCATGACTTACGCCATAGGAAGGCGCCTGGTGAAGTTGGAGCGGGTCGGCCTCCCCAACGTCGTTCTGGGCGAGAGCGCCATTCCGGAGCTGATCCAGGACGACTTCACGCCGGAGCGTGTCGCATCGGCCCTGGGCGACCTCCTTGAAAATGGAACGACCGCGACTGCCCGGGCGGGCGACATCGCGGCGCGCATTAAAACGGCCCTGGGGCGAGGCAACGCCTCGGCCAGGGCCGCTTCCGAACTGCTCAGCTTCTTAGGGGGATTGAATCTTGCAGGAGCTGGCTAATCGACCGAGGCCTTTTTCGCTGGCTCTCTGACTCGTTGGCTCTTTGCCTCTATCCCCTCATCCCGCCTTGACGACCTTGCCGGCCTTGATGCACTTGGTGCAAACGCGCATGGTCTTGGTTTGACCGTTCACGTTGGCGCGGACGGACTGCAGGTTGGGGAGCCAGCGGCGCTTGGTCTTATTGTTGGCGTGGCTCACGTTATTTCCGGTGCTCGGCATTTTTCCGCAGATTTCGCACATCCTGGCCATGGTGAAACTCCTTCAACGAACATTGATGATAGCACACGAGGGTGTTCTCTGCAAGCCGGTGACGGGAAAGGGGAAATGGTGAGGCGCGAGGCGACGTTTATGCGAGATGCGGGGCGACCGGGACTGCCCGGTGACGGCGGACGGAGGGCGCGCGGCGCTGTCCGCCGGATGGCGTTAGGGTTAGAATTAAGTGTTGAGATCGAGCCGACCAGGATGTCCGAGGCCGGATCACTCGATCACCTGGATCACCTGATCACCTGATCACCTTTTCTAAAGAGCTGCCCCCATGAACGAGCGGTCCGAACAACTCGTCGAGCTCCTCCAGGAGGGCATCGCCATCCTGGACGGAAGCACGGGCGTCTTCCTCCAGACCCTCGGGCTGACGGCCCAGGATTTCGGCGGCCCCGACCTGGAGGGGTGCAACGAGGCGCTCGTGCTGCACAGGCCGGACGTGGTTCGCTCGGTGCACGACGCCTACCTCGAAGCGGGCGCCCACGTGGTGGAGACCGACACCTTCGGCGGGACCCCCCTGGTCCTGGCGGAGTACGGGCTCGCGGACCGGGCCTCGGAGATCAACAGGCGCGCGGCCCAGATCGCGAGGGAAGCCTGCGCGGCCTGGTCCACGCCCGCGCGGCCGCGTTTCGTGGCGGGGTCCATGGGTCCCACCACCAAGGCCATCTCGGTCACCGGCGGGGCCACCTTTCAGGAGATGATCGAACACTACCGCGTGGAAGCCCTGGGGCTCATCGAGGGCGGCGCGGACCTGCTCCTGCTGGAGACCATGCAGGACACGCGGAATCTGAAGGCCGGCCTCATCGCCGTCCGGCAGGCCATGGACGAGACGGGCGTCGAGGTGCCCGTGTCCGTCTCCGCCACCATCGAACCCAACGGGACCACGCTCGCGGGCCAGTCCATCGAGGCCCTCTACGCCTCCGTCATGCACGCCCCGCTGCTCAGCGTGGGGCTGAACTGCGCCACGGGCCCCGACCTCATGGCCAGTCACCTGCGGTCCCTCTCGGCCCTGGCCAAAACACGCATTTCCTGCTATCCCAACGCGGGACTTCCCGACGAAAACGGGCGCTACCCCGAGACGCCCGAGTCCCTCGCCCGGCAGATGAGGCGCTTCGCAGAGGAAGGCTGGGTGAACCTGGTGGGCGGCTGTTGCGGGACGACCCCCGCCCACATCCGGGCCCTGGCCGACGCCATGGAGGGCCTGCGCCCCAGGAAGGTCCCCGACCATCACCGGTGCTTCCTCTCGGGCATCGATTTCCTGGAGGTGGAGCAGGAGAATCGCCCCGTCCTCGTGGGCGAGCGGTCCAATGTCTTGGGCAGCCGAGCCTTCAAGGCCCGCATCGCCTCGGGGGATTGGGAGAGCGCCGCGGAGGTCGCCCGGGACCAGGTGAAGGCCGGCGCGCAGGTCATCGACATCTGCCTGCAGGACCCCGATCGGGACGAGATGGCCGACATGACGGCCTTCCTCGAGCGCGCCGCCAAGATGGTTCGCGCGCCCCTCATGATCGACACCACGAGCCCCGCCGTCATGGAGCGCGCCCTCACCTACTGCCAGGGGAAATCCATCCTCAACTCGATCAACCTGGAGGACGGGGAGGCGCGGTTCCAGAGGGTGGTCCCGCTGGCCCGGACCTACGGCGCGGCCCTGGTGGTGGGGACCATCGACGAGGATCCCCGGCAGGGCATGGCCGTGACCCGCGACCGCAAACTCGCCGTGGCCCGGCGCGCCCACGGCCTGCTGACGGAGAAGTACGGCATCCCCCCGGAGGACATCCTCTTCGACCCGCTCGTCTTCCCGTGCGGCACGGGTGACACGGCCTACCGCGGCAGCGCCGTGGAGACCCTCGAGGGCCTGCGCCTCATCAAGGCCGAATTCCCCGACGCCAAGACGATCCTGGGCGTCTCGAACGTGAGCTTCGGCCTCCCCGACGCCGGGCGGGAGGTGCTCAACTCCGTCATGCTCTACCACGCCACCCTGGCCGGGCTGGACTTCGCCATCGTGAACACCCAGAAGCTACAGAGGTATCCCCTGATCTCCGAGGAGGACCGCCGGCTGGCGGAGGACCTCCTGTTCGACCTGGGCGAGGACCCGCTGGCGGCCTTCAACGCGCATTTCAAGGGAAGGAACGCCGCCCCACGCGAGGTGTCCCCGCGCCCCGGCACGGCGCTGGAACGGCTTCCGCGCTACATCGTGGAGGGGACCAAGCAGGGCCTCGTGGAGGATCTCGAGGCGGTGCGGCTCGCGGGCCTGTCGCCCCTGGACATCATCAACGGCCCCCTCATGGCCGGCATGGCCGAAGTGGGGCGCCTTTTCAACGCCAACCAGCTCATCGTGGCCGAGGTGCTCCAGTCCGCTGAGGCCATGAAGGCCGCCGTGGCCCACCTCGAGCATCACATGGAGCGCGCCCCCGGCGAGGCCGCCGGCGGCGGCAGGGGCAAGGTCCTGCTCGCCACGGTGAAGGGCGACGTCCACGACATCGGCAAGAACCTGGTGGACATCATCTTCTCCAACAACGGCTATTCGGTGGTCAACCTGGGCATCAAGGTGCCGCCCGAACAGCTCGTGGGCGCGTTCCGACAACACGCCCCGGACGTTATCGGCCTGTCGGGGCTCCTGGTGAAGAGCGCCCACCAGATGGTGACCACGGCCCAGGACCTCACCGCCGCGGGTGTGGCGGCCCCCATGCTGGTGGGCGGCGCCGCCCTCACGCGGAAGTTCACGGACCTCAAGATCGCCCCCGCCTACGAGGGTTTCGTGGACTACGCGAGCGACGCCATGGACGGGCTCAGGCTCCTCCTGCGGATCTCCGACCCGGATCAGTTCGCGTCCCTTCGCGAGGAGGCTTCCGCCCGACGAGCCGCGCTCGGGGCGGCCGGCGAGGTCCGCGAACCCGAGCTTCTCGAACCGCCTCCCGTGAGGAGCCCGCGCGTCGAAGTGATCCCTCCCCTGCCGCCGCCGGACTCGGAGGAGCATCTCTTCGACGAACTGGAGCTGAGCCAGATCTGGCCCTACCTCAACGAGCAGATGCTCTACGGCAAGCACCTGGGCCTCCGGGGCGGCTTCCAGAAGCTCAAGGAAGCCGGAGATCCCAAGGCCCTGGAGCTGGAGGGGGTCATGGAAGATCTCAAGGCGCGAGGCTGGATCCGCGCCCGGGCGCTCTACCGGTTCTTCGACGCCTCCTCCTCGGGCAACGACCTCCTGCTCTCGGATGGAGGTCGGCGCCTTGCCACCTTCGCGTTCCCGCGCCAGCGGACGGGGGAGCACGAGTGCCTCTCGGACTTGGTCCGGCCCCTCTCCGAGGGAGGGGGCGACTCGGTGGCCCTCTTCGTCACCACCGCAGGCGAAGGCGTGAGGCGGCGGGCCGAGGCCCTCAAGGCCGAGGGGCGCTACCTCCTGTGCCACGCCCTCCAGGCGCTGGCCCTGGAAACCGCCGAGGCCGCCGCCGAATGGCTGCACCGGAAGATCCGCGAGCGTTGGGGCTATCCCGATGCGCCGGAGATGACCATGCTGGACCGCTTCCAGGCCCGGTACCGCGGCAAGCGGTACAGCTTCGGCTACCCCGCCTGCCCGGACCTCTCCGCCCAGGCGCCCCTCTTCGCCCTCCTGAAGCCCGAGCGCATCGGCGTCCAGCTCACCGAGGGCTTCATGATGGACCCCGAGGCCAGCGTGTCGGCCCTCGTCGTCCACCATCCGCAGGCCAAGTATTTCGGCGCATGAAATGACGGGATTAGGTGACTGGGGGACTGGGTGACTAGGAAAAGGAGCCCACCGAACTATCGAGGTCGCGATTGGACGTGCCTTCCTAGTCCCCTAGTTTCCTAGTCCCCTAGTCTCGACCCACAACGGCCCCCTTCGGAGAACGCCCATGACCAAGCGTGAATCGCTCGCGAGCTGGATGAAGGAATCGATGATCGTGGCGGACGGCGCCATGGGCACCGTGCTGCACCTCCGCGGCATCCCGCGCACCCACTGCCTGGAGGAGGCCAACCTCAGCCGGGCGGACCTGGTCTTCGCCCTGCACCGGGAGTACGTCCACGCCGGCGCCCACATTCTGACGTCCAACACCTTCAAGGCCAACCGGCTTCACCTGGCGACCTTCGACCTGGAGGACCGCCTTCGCGAGATCAACATCCGCGGGGTGGAGATCGCCCGCCGCGCCGCCCACGGGGCCCCCGTCTGGGTGGGCGCCTCCGTGGGGCCCCTCAAGGTCATGCTCAAGCCTTACGGCGACATGGAGGAGAGCGAGGCCCGCGCCGTCTGCCTGGAACAGGTCTCCGCGCTGGCCGAGGCGGGCCCCGATCTCTTCATCCTGGAGACCCAGCAGTCGGCCCTGGAGACCCTCTTCTTCATCGACGCCTGCCGGCAGGTGGCCCCCGACACGCCCATCCTCGCCGCCCTCACCTTCAACCGGGACGGCAGGACCTTCTTCGGCGACTCCCCCGTGGAGGGCTGCCGGCGCCTCGCCCGGCAGGGCGCCGACGTGGTGGGCATCAACTGCTCGTCGGGACCCGCCGACACCCTGCCCCTGGTGGAAGACATCTGCCGGAACGTGGACCACCCTCTCGTGGTCATGCCCAACGCCGGGTATCCCACGGAGGTGGACGGACAGCTCCACTACCTATCGAGTCCCGAGTACGTGGCGGAGTACGTGAAGCGCTACGCGGACCTGGGCGTCAACATCGTGGGCGGGTGCTGCGGGACCACGCCCGAGACCATCCGCGCCATCGTGGCGGTCCTGCAAAACCGCCCCCCCGTGAAGCGGCAGGTCAGCCCCGGGGGGGGCATGGTCATCGAGGAGGTGGCCGCCCAACCGCTCACCGCGGCGCATCCCGTGAGCGTCGGATTCTTCCAGAAGATCGAGTCCCAGTTCGCCGTCACGTGCGAGATCGATCCCCCCAAGGGCCCCGACGCCCGCGAGGCGGTGGAGATGGCGCGCCTCCTCAAGCAGTCCGGCGCCTCCGCGGTGGACATCGCGGACAACCCCATGGCCCGCGTGCGCGTCTCCTCCATGGCCCTGGCCCACTTCGTCCAGCAGGAGACGGGGCTGAGCACCATCCTCCACATGACCTGCAGGGACCGGAACCTCCTGGCCCTCCAGTCCGAACTCCTGGGCGCGGCGCTCCTGGGCGTGGACGGCATCCTGGCCCTGAGCGGCGATCCCACGGCCATCGGAGACTTCCCCTCCGCCACCTCCGTCAACGACGTGAACGTGGTGGGCCTCGTGAAGATCATCGCCTCCCTCAACCGCGGCTACGACTTCTCGGACCACGCCATCGGCGCGAGGGCGGGATTCGCCATCGGCGTGGGCGTGAACCTCGCGGCGAGAGACATGGATAAGGAACTGGACAAGCTCAAGGAACGGCTGGACGCGGGCGCCACCTTCGCCATGAGCCAGCCCGTCTTCTCCATTGAGCCTGTCGAGCGTTTCTTCGAGCGGGCCTCCGGGCTGGGCGTCAAGATCCTGCCGGGCCTGCTGCCCGTTGCGAGCCTCAAGCAGGCCCTCTACCTGCACAACGAGGTGCCCGGCATGAGCCTGCCCGACGAGTTCCTCTCCAAACTCCAGCGCCTTGAGACCCGCGAGGACCAGATGGCCCTCGGCGTGGAAGTCAGCCAGGCGCTCCTGCGGGGCTTGAAAGCCTTCGCCCCCGGCGCCTACCTCACCAGCGGCGGCCGCAAGATGCCCGTCCTCGCCCAGGTGCTCAAGGCGTTGTGAGAGGGAAAGATAGGGTCAGGTCTTGTATTTTGACATTTAGGCCGTTCTGAGAGAGTCATCGGGGGTCAGGTCTTGTATTTCAACATTAGGCCGGTGTGAATGCCTGGGATTGTTGAGCGCTCGCTCGAAGGCCCACGGGTGAACGCCGATGAGGGTCCTCGTCCATAAGGATGGGACCTATACTTACATCTACGATCCCCTCAGCCGGCTGGTGGCCGTCAAGGCCAAATCGGCGGGGACGCCCCTCGGCGTTATCACGACGATCGGAACGGACGGGAAGCAACGGGCCGAACAACCGCAATGAGTGAAAACGGAAAAAGCGGGAGGGCACGCGAAAGCGCCGCCCTCCCGCCCGGTGTTCCGGTCGGGACTATCTATTTCCAGGTCACATCGAAGAGGCAGGGGATGTCTTTGGCCGTGCCCGCGGCGCCGCACTGGTCGTGGTTCACCACGATGTCCTTGGCCCCGAGCTTCTCCAGCGCGCCGTAGAGGTAGCCCACGCCCGTCGAACAATCCATCCGGCTGGCCTTGCCCAGGCCGCGGTTGTCCACCGTGACGTGGACGTGTCCGGGGCCCATCTCCTCCACCGAGTACCGGCTCGCCACCTCGTCCCCGTAGCACTGCCGGTAGATGTTCACGAAGGTGTGCTTGAGCCAGTCCTCCGGCTTCTTGCCGGAAAAGTACACCTTGAACACGGTGTCGGCCTGGCGGTGCGCGTTGAAGCGGCCCGCCTCGAAGGTGACGCAGGGACGCTTCGACGAGGTCGTGTAGAGGGGAGAGCCCGCGCCTTTGAGGGCGATGGTGATGGCCTCCAGGCAGACCCCGTCCACCCAGCCGGGCAAGTGCGCGCTGCTCAATACGACGCCCCCGAACACCCGCTCCTCTAGAAACGATGCCCGCTCCGGCGAACCCGCAAGGCGCAGGGCTTCGGCCTTCACCGTTTCGAGGACCTTGGCCGCGTCGAGGCCGTTCTCCTTGCAGGTCGCCTCCACGAAAAGCAGGCGTCCCTTGATAAAATCGCCGAGCTGCTGGTCTCTGTCGGTCGCCATGGTCCCCTCCACCCCGGATGGTACCTCGCCTGCGACTTGCACGCAAAGAGTCAAGTTGGGGGCCTTACGGCCGGGTGTAGCTTCCCACCGCGCTCTGTCCGTCGGGGTTCACCACCCGGAGGGTCGTGGCTTGGCCTTTGAGGAACCTCGCCTTGAGCTCGGCGCCGCCCTTGAGGAGGATCTGGGTATCGCTCTTGCGCGTCACGAATGACCACGGCGTGGTGTCGGCGCCGATGAAAACGGACAGGCCGTCCATGAAGTGCTCTCCCACCAGCTTGAGCCGGAAGGGCGCCCCGAGCTTCTGAACGGCGAGGAGGAAGGGCGGGGGTTCGGGCGGGACCACCTGGATCACTCCCGTCTCGGCGCAGGTGAGCCCGTCCGTGGACGCCTCGGCGTGCCAGGTGTAGGTCCCCGCCTGCGTGTAGGCGTGGGAAGGTGCCGAGGCGGTGCCGTGCGGGGACCCGTCCCCGAAGTCCCAGTCCCAGGACACTGGCCCCGGGCATCCCGCGGGCGTCGCCGCCCCCGTGAAAGCGGCGTCCTGCCCCGCCACGACCTGGGCGGGCGCGCCGGCGGTGCACGAGAACGCGCACGTGCCCGATTGGCTCACCTGCAAGGTGCCCGTTTTAGCGCAGGTCCGCTGGTCCGCCGTGGCAGTGAGCGACCACCCGTAGGCGCCCGTGGCGGCGTAGGCGTGCGTCGCCAGGGCGCCCGTGGCGTGGGGCGACCCGTCGCCGAAGGCCCACTCAAAGGCCACGCCACCCTGGCAGCCCGTCGGGGTCGCCGAAGCTTCAAACGGCGTCTCGGTGCCCACTTGCGCGGTGGCGGGAACCGTGGCCGCGCACTCCACCCTGCACGACCCGTCCCAGCCGGATTCCCATTCCACGAGATAGGTTTCCACCTGCTGGGTGCCCGTCCGTCCCCAGTTGGTCGTGAAGAGCGCCTTGGTGAAGTCCCGGTTCACCGTGGCCTGGGGCTCGGCGAAGTAGTCCTGGCCGCCTCCCTGATTCACGATGGAGTGGGTGTGCGCGAGCCGCACCACGCGCCCGTTGGGCTTGAGCTCCATCGCGAAGAGCTCGTCGTCCATCCAGGTGTGGCTCTGCGCGTCTTCGTCGTGGGTGGACACGAGCACCCACCCGGGGAGCTCCACCCCGCGCCCCGAGAAGTGGAATCCCAGGGGCGTGTGGCTGAAGTCGATGGGCCAGAGGTCGGTGCTCGTCCCCGTGGCCAGGTCCACCACGGAGAGATGGTCGGTGTCGAGCTGCTGGTAGGCCATGACCTCGCGCCCCTCCGCGTCCAAGGCAAGATCGGAGTGGCCGATGCTCCTCACGAGCCCGCGCCCGTTCTGCAGGTCCCGGTCGTAGACCATGAGGCCGCAGGGATGGGCGTCGGTCCCCAGCGTTCCGCTCGGGCAGTAGGAGAACTGGGCCACGAAGTAGTCTCCCAGCGGGCTGATGGTGACGCTGTCCACATCGTCCGCACCCGCCACCCCCCGCATGTCGCGGACCGCCACCACCCTGTCGGTCCTCTGATCGTAGACGAGGAAGGCCAGCGTGTGCGATCGGTCGTCCTGGGCCATGAGGCCCCAGGTGCTCCCGTCCAACGAGGGGCTCCCCTCGTATCGCGTCCAGACCGTTTCCACGGGCATCCCGGGGAGGTCCGGGGCGAAGTCGTGCTGGACCTCGCGCTCTCCCGTCGTGACCAGCATGATGATGAGTTTCGCGCCGTCCACATAGTAGAGAAAGCTCGGGTCCGAGGCGTCCCAGCGCGGGTCCACGCTCCCCTGAAGGGCGATGGGACCCAAGGGCTGGAGCGTGTCGGCGCGGTAGAGGTACCAGGTGGCCTCCGTGCCCCGGATGAGGATGAGGCTCTCGTCGGCGTTGAAGGACTGCACCCGCGAGTACTCGTTCTTGAACCCCTGCGAGGTGTCGCTGGGATCCATGTCCTGGACGCGGTCCGTGAGCCGCGTCACGCAGCGGCCGAAGACGGGGTCGCGGAAGGGCGTCCGGGCAGAGGGCTCAGCGAGCCCCGGAGGCTGGTGGACATCGAGGTCTTCCACGAGCGGGGGCTCGGGGCCAACGCACCTGGGGCCGGCCAGGCCTGTTGTACCCGGAGCGGGGACCGGGGGCAAGGCCGTCGCGCAGGGATCCGCCAGCGGCATTCCCGTGGGCCAGGCCCCGATGGTCCACAAGGTCAGGATCAAGGCGGCCAGGGTCCAGCCCGCCCGCCACGCTGCCCGTCTCATCTCAGCCTCCCTTCACCACCGCCTGCCAGGCCACCTGCATCAATTGGTCATGTACATGTACACGTTGGCTTCCACGCCCCGGGTCATGGTGTTGTAAAGGTAGATGCGGTACCTCGGAAAAGCCAGGGGCAGGGTCACCGACCCGCCGTCGAAATAGGGCGACGCGCCTTTCAAGACCTGGGTCGAAGTCTCCAGCGCGAACTCCACGCGCCTCCCGTCCTTCAGCGCCCGCAGGACGGGTTCCTCGTCGGGCACCAGGAGCACGCCCACGGTGCCCACGTCGGGGGATTCGCTCTTGACCTCTCCCTGGAGGCTCAGGGCCACGGAGGTGAAGCCGTCGCAGTCCAGGACACCCGCCGGGATGAGCTCCGCCAACTCGGTGCGCCGGGAGGTCGTCACGATGACTCCTTCGCGTTTCTCCATCTCCGCGTGCTTGATGAAGCCGTTCACCTTGACGGCGCCCTGTACGTTGTAGGCCGAGGGCCAGTTGTCGATGGAGAAGCTCCGCCCCGAGTCCTGGCCGGGAATCATCAGAACGATGAGAAGACCCAGCGTCCCCACGACCAACATCAGCGCCCACTTCGTCTTGCTCATGTCGTTTCTCCCCTCTCAGTTTAAATCGTAGAGCTCGGGCCTCCTGTCCTGGAGGACGCGCATCCTCTGCCGGACCTCGTCGGCCCTGTCCAGATCCAGCTCCGCCGTGAGCAGCACCTCCTCCGCCTCGCCGGCCTCCACCACCGTCTCCCCCCAGGGGTCCACCACCACGGAGGAGCCGAAGTAGGTCACCGATCCCTCGCCCTCCCCCCCGGGGCCCTCGCTGCCCACCTGGTTGGTCCCCACCATGAAGAGCTGGTTCTCGATGGCCCGGGCGCGCACCAGGATCCTCCAGTGCGACAGCCTCGGGTAGGGAAAGGCCATGGGGGAGAGCACCATCCGTGCGCCCTTGAGCGCGTAAGTGCGGAACACCTCGGGAAAGCGGATGTCGTAGCAGACGGAGAGCCCCACGGGCCCCCAGGGCGTATCGGCCACCGTGAGGCCCTGTCCGGGAGCGACGAACCGGTCCTCGTGGAAGAGGGAGAAGAGGTGCGTCTTGCGGTAGGTGGCCACCCTTCCGCCGTCGGCGTCGAAAAGGATGGAGGTATTGGCGGGTCGCCCGTCCGCGGTCATCTCGGGCATGGAGCCGTTGATCCAGACGCGGTGCCGCCGCGCCATGTCGGAGACCCGGGCGATGGCCTCATCGTGCTGCGGTCCGTGCGCGGCGTTCCAGGCGAAGTCGAAGCCCGTGGTCCACATCTCGGGCAGGCAGACGAGGTCGCTCCCCCGGGCCGCGGCCTCCGCCACCAGGCGCTGGGCTTTGGCGAGGTTCTCCTCGGGCGCCGAAGTGGCCACCCGCATCTGCCCCAGCGATACCGTCAGCTTCATGGCTCTCAGCTTTTCCGGACGCTCAGCCGAGGGTCTTCTGGAAGCAGGCGCTCAGGGGATTCTGGGCGTGCTTTCCGTATTTTGCGATCCGCGTATAGCCCGCCTTCACGTACAGGTGGATGGCCTCGGGCTGGAGAATGCCCGTCTCCAGCCGCACCGCCGTGTAGCCGAAGGAGCGCGCCCGAGCCTCCAGCTGCCGCAGGACTTCCGTGGAGACGCCCTTCCCCCGCTCCTCCACCGTCACGTACATCCGCTTGATTTCGGCGATGTGGGGCTGGGCGGGATCGTGGGGGACCAGGGCGCCACAGCCCACGGCACGACCCTCGATGCGGGCGATGAGGAATGCGCTGCGGGGCACGGTGGCGTCCTCTGGGGCAAAAGCCCCGGCCCCGTCGTCCTCGTACCGGGCTCCCAGCTCCGCCGAGAGTTCCGCCTGCAGTCGGGCCGCTTCCGGGCCAGCAGGGTCTGCCGCCGCTACCGATACATTTGTTGATTCCATGCAGTTCCTCCGCTGTCACACCCTCTTGTCGTAAACCGCCTGCGTTTTCGCCACCGAGAACCCCTGCCGCTCGTAGAACCGGTGGGCGCCTTCCCTCATGATGTTGCACCGCACCCGCACCTTGGTCAGGCCTCTCTCTCCCGCCCAGCGCAAAGCCTCCGACACGAGACGCTCCCCGATCCCCTCCCGCCGGCGCCCCTCGTCCACCACCAGGCCCCTGATCTCGGCGAAAGCCTCCGACTCAACACCGTGCTCGACCCGGACGTGTGTCCATGCCACCACGGAACCCTCACCGTCTTCGGCCACCAGGACGGCGCACGACGGGTCCGGCAGGACCGCCTCCAGCCGCGATGCCATCTGCCGAACCGTCACGGGGTAGCCCAGCTGGCCCGACAGGGCGGCCATAGCCGGCGCGTCCGAAGACTTCGCCCGCCGGAGGACGACTCCTTCCCCGCGCCCCACACCGTCGCCGCTCACTTTCGCCTCCGAATGGCCTGGATGACCTCGTCGAGCTTGTGGAGGAAGCGGGACCGGTCCCGCGGCTGGAACGGCGCCGGGCCTCCCGTGGTGAGGCCCGACTCGCGCAGGTAGGCCATGAGGTCCCGCCCCGCCACGGCGTCGCCGATAGTGTCCGGGGTCAGCTCCTTGCCCTTGAAATCGATGACGCGGGCGCCGCGCTCGATGCAGCGCGAGGCCAGGGGGATGTCCCCGGAGACGACGACGTCGCCGTCCGTCGCGCGCTGGGCGATCCAGTCGTCCGCGGCGTCGAACCCCGAGGCCACCACCACCTGCTCCACGTTCTCGTCCGCGGGCAGGCGCATCCGCGAGTTGGCCACCATGCTGACCTTGAGGTCGTAGCGCCCCGCCACGCGCAAGATCTCCTGCTTCACGGGGCACCCGTCCGCGTCCACGTAGATCCTCATGGCGTCACGCCCCCTTGGCGAAGTACCGGTAGTGCCCCGTGATGGGGTAGAGGAACAGGGTGTCCTCCTCCTGCACGCCCCGGCCGATGTTGTGGATGACCAGCCGGCGCGAGCCGTTCGAAACGGTGGCGGAGGAGACCAGCCCGATGTGCGGCACCCCCGAGGGCAGCCGCCACGTCACGATGTCTCCCGCGAGGTACGCCTCCGGCCGGGCGGAGATGGGGAGTGCCTTGTCCCGCCGCTCGAAAAAAACCTTCAGGTTCGGCACGCGCCGGTGGTCGATGTTGGCGTCGGGCCGCGACAGTCCCCATGCTTTGGGATAGGCCCCGAAGGCCCGGGTCATGTCCTCGTGGACCAGCACCTGCAAATCGACCCCCGCGGCGCGAAAGGCCCGGATGAGCACATCGGTGCACACGCCCCGATCGAGGGGGACGTCGCCCCCGGGGTACTTCATCCTCCTGTAGGACCCGTCGTAGTAGACCGTCTTGCCGATCTGCGCCCGCGCCGCGTCGAGGACCACCGCATTGGGGTCGGGACGCCCCACCTGCGCCCACGGCGCCGTGGCGATCAGGGCGGCCAGCAGCAACCCGCGTCCCTTCGAGTGGGTGCACCTCAAGTGAGATCCTCCGTCACCGCCTCGAACTGTTCCACGGCTCGCCTCCCTCTGCAAGTGCCCACCCGGCGGCCAGGCTTCACGGTCACCGTCCGCCCCGGAGCGATTTCCAACCCTTTCTTGGGCGTGGCCCCCCCACGGGACGCCATTGATGCTGCTCCAGAGAGATGGCTCCGCCCGGGCTCACTTCCACGCCCTCGGCCTCCAGGAGCGCCCTTTGTACGGACCACTCCAGGCTCTCGCGCCCGAAGCTGATCCGCCCCGTGGCCCCGATCACCCGGTGCCACGGCAGGTCCGACCCCTCCGGAAGAGCGTGCAGGGCGTAGCCCACCTGCCGGGCGTGGCCCGGGAAGCCCGCCAGGGCGGCGATCTGGCCGTAGGTGGCCACCTTCCCCCGCGGGATCCGCGCCACCGCCGCGAGGATCCGTCCCCGCGGGCTTTCGGATTTGGATGGGGCAACGGCCCCGGGCGCCGTCATGCGGGTCCCGGCCCCTTGCCTTCTCGCCTGCGCCTCTGTGCCATCCGTGTCTCTATCCTCGTCACGAGTCCCGCAAGCCAGGTGCCGAAGCCCATGTTCACGAGGAGCGCGTCGAGCCGCGTCAGGAGGGCCACCAGCCAGACATCGGCGGTAACGAGGAGGAGGATGGCGCCCGCGCCGGCCGCCACGAGGAGGATCGCGAGGATCGTCATGCCGATTACGGAGCCCCTTCCGACGGACTCACAGCCATTCCATTTTCCTGGCGGCGCCGTAGATCATGTAAAGCCCCATGATCACCACGAACACGCCGAAGAGGAGGCGCAGGACGGGCCCTGGCAGCTTGTTGGCCAGGAAGGCCCCCGCCCAGGCGCCCACCAGGGCCCCCGAGGCGACCACGACCGCCGCGCCCAGATCCACGTTGCCGTGCCGGTGGTACTCCAGGACCGCGGCCAGACCGATGGGGGGAAGGAGCACCGCCAGGCTCGTCCCCGTGGCCTTGTGCTGGGAAAAGCCCAGGAGATAGACGAGCGCCGGAACGATGATGACGCCCCCGCCCACGCCGAACACCCCGGCGAGGACGCCGGCCAGGAGCCCCGTGACGAGAAGCGGAATCAGCGAACCCGACAGGACCATCTTCTCCCCTTTCTCGCGCCGCACAGGCGGGCGCCACGCTTCGCCGGTCCGCCGGATCTCTCAGGCGCCCTGGCAATCCCTCAGCACCGGCTTGAGGTCCACCACCGGCGTCCCGTCCACCGCCTCCAGGGGTTCGACTTCGAGACCGTCCGCCTTTACCTCCAGAACGGTGACGCGATGGAGGGCCAGGGGATTGGGCCGGTCCGGGGACCGCGTGTTGAACACCCCCGTGAGCGGGCGGCGTTCGTCGCGGCGCGGGTGGACCGAGAGCACGCCGCGCCGGGCCAGGTGGAACCACGTGACCACCAGGACCTCCTGGCCGGGGACGATACCCGCGAGCCCCTCGCGAAACGGGGCGGCGATTTCTATAAAGGCCTTGGGTGCGCCCTCGCAGCCCTGCCTGGGCGCTAGCTCCGGGTCCTTGAGTTCCGACCGGATCCAGCCGATGGGCACCAGGGAGAACCCGCCGTCTTCTTTCATGCCCTCGCTCCTGCCGGTCTTCCAAGCCGGTCCGGCGTCGTAAAATGTCATATGACATTCGGGCGATCCGGTTCGCGGGGGCCGTCGCGTCCCCGCCCTACCCTCGCAGGTCCCTCCCGGCGCCCCGGTCAGCGGTACCTGGACCGCATCGCCGGGACGAAGAACGCCGCCGCCGAGGCCGCCGTGAACGCCGCCACCGCGCCGAGGATGACACCGAGCCGGACGGCGGGTTCGCCCAGGGCCTGGCGCTCCCGCACCATCCAGACCAGCGTCATCACCCACTCCGCCGCGGCCAGGAGCAGAGCGGCCTGAAGCGCATAGGCGACCCACCGGCGCGGGACGAGCAGGAGGAAGGGGATGAGGAGCGCCGCCACCACGCCGGCCGTTTGGCCGGCCCTGAAGAAATGCGCCGCCACCAGCAGGAAGCTGAGAACCACGGGAAGCGAACAGACGATAGCCATGGTGCTCCTCAAAGCGCGCAGCGCCGGGCGCGGGATGCCTCCCAGCAGGCCTGGACGTCAGTCGACGATGAAAAGCCTAGCGCCCCCCGGCGCGGAAGAGCGGTGCGCCTCCGCTCCGTCCACGGCCTGGTAGCTCATGCCCGGAGTCAGGATGAACTTCCGGCCGTCGTCCAGCTCGGTGTGCAGCTCGCCCTCCAGACAGAGCAGGATGTGGCCCTTGGCGCACCAGTGATCGGCCACGTAGCCGGGCGTGTACTCCACCATCCGCACGCGGACGCCCCCGAATTCGAGTGTTCGCCAGGTGGCCGCCCCGATCTGGCCGTCGTGCCGGGTGGGCTCGACGGTGGACCAGTCGGTGACGCCGAACGGAAATCCGCTCAGTTGCATGAATCCCTCCCGATGGACGCTGGCGGGCGGTGTTGGCCGCGCCGCCGAGGGTTACTCCAGCTTGGCGTGGACGCCCAGCTGATGGACCAGGATTCCGCCCGAGTGCGCCGCGTTGAACAGGACCAGCGCCGCCGCCACATAGAGGACGAGGAAACCGATGGCCAGCGCCGCGAAAACCTTCGGCGCCACGGACCTCTTGATCAGCCTCGGGCCGTAGACGAGCGCCGCCAGGAGGATCGCGAGCACGGTGAAGACCGCCCTGGCCGCCGACCCCAGGTCCTCGTGCGTTGCGATGGCCTTCACCACGTCGGGCGCCTGCGAGGCGATCTCCTTGGCCGCGTCGCCGCTCGCCGCCGACAGGTAGATGAACGCGGTCCCCGCGACCATGAACCAGACGGCGAGCTCCAACAGGCCCTCGCGCCGCCGTGATGCCAGCAGGGCCACGAGCACCAGAACCGGCGCCACCAAGAGAAGCACGATCGGAAAGTGCGAAATCCCCGGGTGGATCCCGGCCCAACTCGAAAAATGTGGCAAGTGGAACATCTCCCCCTCCTCTGCTCACGAACCGCGTATGACCGACTCCGACGGGCCCCGCGGAGACTACTCCGCGCGCCCCGCTATGGCTGCCTCCTCATCGTTCCCCTCGCGTAGGACTTGAACTCACCCCCGGGCGGCGCCACGAGGAAATCCACCGTGATCGTCCCCTCCTTCCCGGCCAGGTAGACCAGGCGGAACCGAGGCACCTTCTCGCTCCCCTCGCTTTCGAACACGGCCGTCGTCCCGGCCTGCGGGAAGGAGATGACATAGCGGATGACGTGGCCCTCGTTGTCGAAGTAGTCGGCTAGGAACTTGGTTTCTCCCGGTTGGCGATAGATGACCATGAGGTCCTCGTGCACCGGCCCCGCTTTCTCGCCAGGTCTGGGCTCGATCTTCGCGCGGTTGTTCCGAATGAGGACCTTCTTGTCGAGACCGAAAGAGAACTTGGCCGAACCGGACGCCGGCTCACCCGGCTGTCCGCTTCCGAGGGCCGACCAACTGCCGATCAGGAATTCAAAGGGAGCCCACGGATCTTCCGCTCGAACCGGCGACGCCGGGGACTGGGCCGAGGCACCGACGCCCAGCAGCACCGCAAGAGCCAGCAGGACTTCTAGAACGACGCGCTTCATGGAACTCCTCCTTGGGAACACTGCAGTCAACGGGCCCCGCCACATGGTCGAGCTCCGCTCACCTCATCCAGGGCTTCCCGGGCGATGGCCTGCAGCATGTCGCGAAACACCAGCTGGTGCACCGGGTAGAGCGCATACCAGTACATTCTGCCGGCCAGTCCCACCGGATCGAAGGTCGCCGTCTGCCTGATCGTCGTCGAAGCGCCGTCACCGGTCACCTCGAACTCCAGCCACGCCCGCCCGGGCAGCTTCATCTCCGCGGCGAGCCGCAGGTGGCGTTCCGGCTCGATCGCTTCCACGCGCCAAAAATCCAAGGTGTCGCCCACCTGGAGGGTCTGGGCGGAGGGACGCCCCCGCCTCAAACCCACACCCCCTGCGAGCAGATCGAGGAACCCCCGCAACCGCCAGAGTCCGTTCCAGGCGTACCATCCCGTGTCGCCACCGATTCTTTCAATGACTTTGAAGGCGTCCGCGGGCGACGCCGCGACGCGCACGGTCCGGGAGTCCACCAGACGCGACCCGAATTGGACGCCGCCCCAGGACGGCAGATCCCCCGATGAGGACAGCGCATCGGACCATCGCGTCGTGGCAAACTCCTCCTCCTCGCTGGCCAGAGCTCGGCGGACCGCCTCTTCCACTCCCACCGGCCGCACGGCGAAGGTCGTGAGTGCGGAGGGGTCTTTGACCACCGTGGGATGGACGATGCTCTCGATGAGCTTCCGCCCGATGCGCGCGTACAGCGGCGTGACCAGGCCGAGCCACAGGCTGGACAGGAAGGGCGTCAGGACGGGCACGGGGATCATCCGGCACCGCATCCCGCGCTGCCGCGCGTAAACCCGCATGATATCCGCGTAGGACACCTGGTCCGCGCCCCCGATCTCGTACACCCGGCAGTCCGCGACGGGAATCTCGAGCGCCGCACCGAGATACTCCAGCAGGTCGTCGATGGCGATGGGCTGGGCCGGCACCTTGACCCACTTCGGCGTGATCATGACCGGGAGGCGCTCCACCAGCGAGCGGATCATTTCGAACGAGAGACTCCCCGAGCCGATGACGATGGACGCGCGAAACTCGAGCACGGGCACGCCCGATTGTCGCAAGATGCGTCCGACCTCCTGCCGGCTTCGCAGGTGAGGCGAGAGCTCCTGTTCGTCGCCGCCCAACGCTCCCAAGTAGATGATGCGCTCCACGCCCGCGGCCTTCGCCGCCCGCCCGAAGTTGAGCGCCGCCTGCCGGTCCGCCTCTTCGAAGGACCCCGCCGAGCCCATGGAGTGGACCAGGTAGTACGCCACCCGGACCCCTCTCAGGGCGGAGTCGAGGCTGGCCCCATCGAGGACGTCGCCCGAGACGACCTCCGTGGATGGCAGGGCCTTCTGCCTGAGCACTTCGGGGCGCCTGGCCATGCATCGCACGCGATGCCCCCGGTCTTCCAACAGCTTCAGGAGGCGCCCGCCCACATAACCGCTGGCGCCCGTGAGGAGGATGAGACCCGCTTCTGGAGGGTGGCCTTGTCTCCCGTCATTCCGTTTCCCTTGCCCCGGCTCGCCGCAGCGCTTTACCGCCTTTCGAATTTGTAGACCCTGCTCCCCCATCGAGGAGGTCGGCGATCCTCATCACCGTGGACCAGTTTCTGGTGGTCGCAAGAACACCGAGTTCCTTTTCAATGATTTTATCGCCCCCCTGAATGACGGTCTTGGTCTCCTCGCAGCCTGCCTCCAAAAAAGCCCGCTGAAGCCGGTCCATCTTGACCACCGCATGGCCTGCCACATTGATGGCGCGCAGGAAGGCGACGTAGGCAGGCATCAGGTGGCGTGCCATGGCGTCCGCCGGGAGCGCCAATCGTGACGAAGCAGGCCCAGCATGAGGGAATCCTGCCTCTCTCCGGCCACCAGCCATCGCTCCCGGAAGAGCCCCTCCCGCTGGAAGCCGAGCCTCTCGAGAATTCTGACGGACGGCTCATTTCGCGGGTCCACGTCCGCCTCGATCCTGTGCAGATCGAGCGTGGAAAAGGCGTACTTCAACAGCGTGGTGAGCGCCTCGCTCATGAGACCCTGGCCCCAGTATTCCCGGGCCAGGGCGTAACCGATCTCGGCGCGCCGGTTCTGTTCGTCGATGTGAAACAGGGTGCACGTGCCGATGACCCGGTTTTCTTTTCCAAGTGTGACCCCCCACTCGAAGAGGGCTTTCTGGCGGAAGGCCTCGTGAATCCGTTCCAGTAGCGCTCGGGCCTCGCTCGGGTCCTTCATGGGAGGCGTACTCCAATACCGCATCACCTCTGGATGAGAAAACACGGAGAAGAGCGCGGGGACGTCATCCTCCGTGAGCCATCGCAGCGCCAGTCTCTCGGTGGCCATCGTGGGCAGGATCGCCGGGGGTTCATCGTGCCGTGTTCCCCGATTCAGGGCGAAGCGTAGGCGCCGGCTCCGGAATCCTCTCCGAGGGGAGCCCGCTCCAGGAAGTCGGTCCAGAGCTTCTTCCACACGGGCCAGTCGTGCCCGCCCTTCTCCCGAAAGACCCGCTCTTGAGGGAGGGCGTTCGCGAGGAGGGCGTTGGCCCCGGCGAAGGCATCGTCCGTCCCGTATCCCAGATAAATGAGCATGGGGTGGTCGGCGGCGTTCCCGGTGTTGGCCTTGAGCCACTTCCAGACGGAGCGCTGGTAGTCGTCGGGCGCGAGGGGTTCGCTGGGCGACCACGAGCGTAGCCCTCCCGCGTCCTCGAATTTCCTTGAGCGTCGCCTTGCTCCCCAGGAAGGGAGCCAGGAGGCAGATCCCGGTCACGTCCTCGGGATACTGCTGGGCGTAGAGGAGGGCCCCGAGTCCGCCCATGGACACCCCCACCAGCCAGACCTTGTCGATAGCCTTTCGCCCGCGCGGGGCCGATCACGTCCTCGTGCAGGCGGACGACGATTGTCCGATTCGCGTAGTACGCCAGGTGGGCGTCCACGGCCACCATATCGGCCCGGAGTCCCGCCTGGCGAGCGACATCCAGAAATCCGCCCTTCTGAAAGTCCTCGGCGTGGCCCCCGCGCCCGGGAAGGAGAACCATGAGCCGGTCGCTCGTGCCCTTGACGTGTTCGAGAGTGGGGATGGGCGCGGGGGCTGGCCGCACACCGAAGCAGGCGAGAGAGCATGCGAGAAGACCGGCCAGGATGCCGAGGATCGCCTTCCGCGTCGCCCCTTTCATGGAGAGAGTACCAAGGCCGCGCGTCTCGGCAGGCGCCCTCATGTGACCGCCGCCTTCTTCAGTGAGTACTTCTTCGACCGTTCCAGCATGGCCTTGGCGCCCCTCTGATGGCGTCCATTTCACGCGCGACCAGAACCCGTCAGACCTCAGTGCGACAACCAATGGGTAGCCTCAACCAGGCTTGCGAACACTTCGGTGGGCTGGCCCATGGCGACCGATGCCCGCTGGTACGCCAATGCATGGCGAACGAATCTCCGGTCCTTCACGAGAATGGCCCATTTTCTGGCGACCAATCTCTCCTCGCGCTGCCCCTCAAGCCGCAAGGCCTCCCCGAACTCCTCATCGTCAATCGCCTCAGATTCTGCCCCGGTCGTGTCGAACAGGGTCACGTGATCGGTCTTCAGATTGGGATCGGTGGCCAGGCGGGAAAGGCAGGTCTGAATCTCCGCCGACGTAAATCGCCCCGTCGCCCTGATGTGGACGAACCCACCCTGATCTCTCAATGCGTAGTGTACTGGCATGCTCTCACCCTCTGAGGTTCAGCGCCGCGAGAACCGGGCCGAGCGGCGGCGAGCGACCCTGCACGCCTCGCCGACGGCAACACCGCCATCCGGTCCGATGCCACGTGTCGACCCGTCGCCCCCGTCCCCCGCGATGGATCCCCATCCTCTTTTCATCATGCGAGGTCGACTTCAGTCTTCATCTTTGGCGTAGTCCTTTTTGAACTGGTGATACCTTGCAAGCACCCCCTTCTCGTGGCGGACCTCATCATCCTTGAACCCTTTCAGCACGGCCTTCAGCATCGGGTCTTCGCACAGATCGACGGCTTCCTGGTACATCGCCTGGGCGCTTCGCTCAGCCTGTATGGCAGAACGAAGGATGGCGAACAGCTTCTTCTCTTTTTCGGTCATTGCCCTGAGTGCCTTCATGCGTCACCTCCTGCCAAGCACATCGCCATCATATCGCCATACTTCTGGGCCGTCATGGCTTCCAGGCCGCCTTGCGGTCTATCAACTAGCCGAGGAACCCTTGTGGGCCGCTCCGCGGCCGCCGATCATTGGGCGGCACCGCCGCCGGTCGAGGTTTCATGCGTCGGCCCGCAGGGTTTTGAGCCAGCCGCCGGCATATTCGGCGACTTCCTGCCAGCCGGGCTCGGCAACGACCCAGTGGGCGTGGTTTTCGAATTCCCTGTACGTCGATACGGCCCTGTACTTCTGCGCCACCTTCCGGACGACCGAGGCCGGGGTGATGCGGTCTCGGGCGCCGGCCACCACCAAGACGGGGCAGGTCACCTTGGACTCATCGACCTTGGATGCGCTTCTCGGGTCGATGAGCCAGTAGCCGATTTCGAAGGCCGCCCTCCCGGACTCGTAGACAAACCTGTCGTAAGTCTTCTTCTGTTCGGTCTCGGGCAGCAGCTGCAGCATCGAGTAGGCCGCCTCGGCGAAGGACTGACGCATGGATTTGCGCCAGAACCCCCACGAGGTCTGCACGCTCCAGAAGCTCTTGATCACGGAGGGCGTGAGCGCCAGGATGCCGGAGGGCGACGCCGGAGTGAGCAGAACGAGTGATTTTGCCAGTCCCCGCGCGCCCAACATCTGGGCGAGCAGGGCGCCCATGGAGTGGCCCATGATGATCGGCTGCGCTCCCAACTGCCCGATTTCGCGTTCGAGGGCTTCGGCGTAGTCCAGCAGGCTCGTCGTCCCGAGACGGGGGTCTGGAACACCTCGAGGGTCCATGTCGTGGTAGGGCAGGGTGGTCGCGACGCACCGGTAGCCCTCCGCCTCAAAGACTTGCCGGTAGTTCTCCCAGTACCAGGAGCCTCCCCACATTCCGTGGATCATGAAGATCGTGTCAGCCATGTTCCACCCTCCCTTCATCACTGCTCCGGGGCACGACGGCGGCCAGGATGGACATGGCTTTCACCAGCACGACCGTCATCGCGACGTTCCGGCCGTAAGCCTTGCTGGGCCTCCAGTACAGGCCGATCCACAGCAGGACACCCACGGGGAGCACCCCGAGGAGCATCCCCCAGCCCGTGAAGTGCTGGCCCATCTCGATGGTCACGCGGACCCACGGGCCGGAGGGCGCCATCCTGGCCGGCACTGCCTCAGATGAGCTCTGCGCCTGCCGCCGCCAACATCTCGCGCAAGACCGACCGATGGCAGTGCGACTCGTCTTCGCAGTAGCACCCGACCGAGAAGTTGCCGTGGTGCGAAAGAGCCGCCAGCAACTCGATCGTGCGACCGTTCTCCGGCGTCGTCATCTCGCCGCGGTACTTCCTTGCAAACGCCTGCCACTGCGCCGGTGTTGAAGCCGCTTGGCCCAGCTTCACGGTCTCCGCGCTCGGGGACAGGTCGGGGTACCAGACGTCGTACCAATCTCGCGAAGCGAACTCGGCCTTGGGCACCCCTCTCGGCGGACGGCGGACCGTCCCGATTCGGGTGCCTTCGTCCTCAGCCCTCGGGCTGCCCAACCTGACGACGCGAATGGCCATGCTTGCCACCTCCTCACCGGGACGCCTCACGCCGCACTTCGGGCGCGCGGCTCTCCCGCATAGCTCCCGTCTCCTGTTTTGCCCTGATTCACTTCTTTGATGCCGGTCCCAGCTTCACCGCCGCGGCCTGCAACTTGAGAACCGTGGCCCAGTTTCTGGTGGTCGCGGCGTCCGCGGTGAGGCGGGTGAAGATCGGGACGAGCTTGGAGCGGATGACTCCGTTCGGACACCAGAGGTAGGCCGCCCCGGTGCCCACGGCAAAGCGCTCCGGCGCCCACGCGCCATCGAGAAGCGGTTTGGCTTTCGACAATGTGGCCGGATCGGAAACGAAGGCCACCAGATACCTCGACGGGTCCTCGGCGGCAGCCGGCAGCGGATTTTCATCCACGATCCTATCGAGGTCGTCGGCGGTGATGACGACGACCGCCGCGGAGAACCCGAACCGCCTTATGATTTGGCCCTCGATGGTCAGAGCGAGATCTCTCGGCTCGGGCCGCTGGGCCTGGAACACGACATTGCCGCTGTTGAGAAGCGTCTGCGGCCTCGAGTAGCCCATGCCTTCGAACATGGCGCGCAGTTCTGCCATCGCCATGCGCTTGGCTCGGCCCACGTTGATGCCACGGATGAGGGCGATGCACGGGGTCACCTCTGCCCCCTACCGCCGCGCGCTCCGGGCCGAGCGAGACGGTCCAACGCGATCGATGCGGGCAACGCCCCACCCGCGAGGCAACGTGATCGGCGACCCCGTCGTCCGGCGAGGCAGCACGCCCGGATCCGCACCGTGGGGTTCAATGGCTACTTCTCCATTTGCGAAAGAGGTTTGCCTCGATCAAGAACAAAGGTGCTTGCCACCCGTGCGATACCATCACCGACATTTTGGGTTTCGTGGATGACGCCCCTGATGTTATGAAAGGCCTCGCCCGCCCTCACACGAATCGGCGCTCGACCATCGGCGCGGATCTCCAGCGCGCCCTCCAACACCACCCCGTATTCGTCGCCCGGGTGCGTATGGCGGCCCGTCGTCGCCCGTCGGGCAAAATCCGCGATTCCCACGATGACTTCCTTCTTGTCATCGCCCGTCAGATTCGTGCGCAGAAGGAGCCTGGGGCTAAAGCCCCGCGCTTGGGCAAATACAAAGGGCGCAAGCGCGCTCAAGGCGAGAACAACAATCACGGCATAGGTGAGATAGCGACATGTGTGGGGGCGCATCGTGTTTCTCCTAGTGCTCGCTTCCTGGACCCTACCCGACAATGTCCTGCGCAGACCATGAGCATTCACTTTAGACGCCGTGTAAAGCAAAGAAAAAAGCGAGCGGGACATCGGGCTTCTTCGAAGGGCAGTGCGCGAAGCAACCCCGTGGACCGGTCCGTTGTCACTGCTGGTCAGCGAGAACCTTGTCCCTGTTGCTTTTTAACTTGTTCCTGATTCGCCAATTGCCGCACTGGAGAACACATATCGGTACCAATATAGGGGCATTGTGAATAGGCCAATAGTCACGTTAAGCAGCGACCAAAGTATCTTCTTTCTCTTTGACAGCCCCTCGTTTCTCAAAATATGAAAGGCGTAGAAAATGGTAGTAAACGCCAGAGCTACGATTGTCATTAGGCCCAAGATGACCATCACGATCACCACCAGCGCGAAGTAGAGCAGCTGGTCTTTTGGATACCCGAGAGATTCACCGGCCGTGAGCGTGAACGGATACAGGGCAAGCCCTGCGAGTAGGCCAACTGCGGCGATTGGATTCCCTATTGTTGCGATGCCGAGAAGTCGCTTCGACAGGCGCTCGACGCGCATCAACCGACACCTTTCCAGCACCCGCCAATGCCGCGTGCAGAAGACCGGGCAGCCGAGTGCAAGCTGAGCGACTGCGGCGACGGAACTCCTTCAAGGGGCAATGGTGACGCGACCCCGTGAACCGGAGCTTCGCCTTGGCTGCTCGGGCTGTGCCCGCCATGCGGTCTGTCCATCGCCATTCCCGATGCCCTCTAATGATGCTGGGGATCGAGGGCACCGCTCGCCGCTGGGGGCGAAGGCGCCTGGACATCGGGGCACCCTTGTTTTGCTCCGATCAGAACCTCGGCGACGTCTGCTCCAACCTCCTCGACGTTTTCCTGAAGCTCGTCGGACTTGAGGCCTTCGGCAGAGAGCCTCGCGTGCTCGAGCTCAAACACCTTGGCGTGGTCGGAAACGCGGTAGCAGGTGATGCGGACCTGACACTTTGAACGGCCCACGCCGCAGCCTATCCAGAACCTGCCCGCGCGACTGCCCGTCGTGAGCTTCAGGAAGTCCCCTTCGAGCGCCAGATCTGTCGTGGGCGGCTGACCCTCGTCCAACAAAACTACCGATTCGAAGCGCCCGGAACTTTCGAGGCTCTTCGCCAGGGCCGCTGCAAAGCCCTGGGTGTATTCCGATTGGGGGCGCTTTGCCTTGAACTCTCCAGCAACCTTGAACGTTGGTATGGAGATGCTCTTCGCACACTGCCAGGCATGTGCTTCGGACCAGGTCACCTCATCTACGGTGGTCTTGGAAATGGAAAGCGTTGACAGCCCCAACACTGCCGCGAGACACACCAGCCTGCTCGTCCTCAAATGCGACCTCCCTCAGGATCGTCAATCACCCGTGCAACTGCGCCGTGTGTCCGGTGCGGCCTTTTGCGTTCATTTTCCGGCCCGCCTGAGCCTGATCTTGATGAAGACGGGCTGCGCTTCGCTCAACGCGATGCCCTGCGCCTGCTGTGCCTCGTAGCCCGCCGACATCACTGTCACCACGAAAGGATTTTCAGACACCGACCCGGCCCCCTTGGTGGTGCCGTCCTTTCGGCTGTTTGTCTTGTAGGTCTCGCCCTTGTTGTTCGCAATCCTTATCTCTGCGCCTTGGATGGGATTCCCCTTCTCATCTTCGACGAGCACGGTGAGCATCCCCTTCCCTTGGGGGATTTGGACCTGGGGCGCGGCGGTCTCGTTAGGAAGAACCGCCTGCGGTCCGTCCTGCGTGCTCTTGGGAGATTGCTGAGATTCGGCCCTTCTGCAGGAAATGATCGTCAGAGGTAGAGAGGACATCACAAGGACAGCGAGCAGACGATTTCTCATGTGCCTCACCTCATGCCCAACCCGGCCTTGCGCCGTCGGCTGCCGAAGGCCATCGCTCGGCTCCAACGGCCTGTCGGGCCGCGTGAGCGGACCACCCCCAACGGGCGTTGGTAAAGCCATGCCGTCGTTCGTTTTGGTGGCACGGCCGCCCGGGGGTACGCCTTATCTCTTCTCCGTGCGTGCCGGTTTCTTCGGATGAGGCTTGTTGTCCAATCTGTCCTTGATCGCGAAGAACTGCTGGAGCTCTTTGTGGAGGCCCGCGATTTCTTTTTCATGCCGCGCTTCATCATCCCGGAGGCCCATCAGGATCCCTCTCATGTCTTCATCGTCGCATTGGGCCAGGGCATGCTGATACATTTTCTGGGCTCTCTGTTCCGCCCTGATGGCCATCTTGAAAATCTTCGCGAGTTCATCTTTCCGGACCAGGCTTTCCTTCTTGGTAATCATCGGGCGGACTCCTATGGGATGACCTTCCGTATACACCGTGATGGCGACCGAGATCAAGCCAGGTCGAGGAAGTATGGGAACAGCCCCATAGGGCATGAGTGAGGCAGCCCCCGGGGTCCGGGCCGGTGGTAGCGCCTGTCAGACTGCCGGCGAAGACGATACGATCGGTTCCTACGGCGCTGCGTCCCCCGGGGTTTGCTCCCGCGCCGCTTTCCGAAACAGTCCGGCCGATGTGAGCCACAGTGCGGCGAAGAACGCCGACAGCGCCACGGCTTCGAGGCCCGATTCGGCGACCACGGCGATGGCGGCGACCAGCGCCTGAGCGATCGCCGTCGCGACCAGCGCGCGTGCCATGCCCCGGGGCCTGAACCGCGCGATAAGGGCGCCGATGGCCGCGACCATGAGTACTCCGCCGAACATCAAGTTGGCGGGGTTCTCCTCCGTCCCGATGATGCCGACCGCGAGGTTGATCCAGACGAGGAGGAACCCTGCCACCACCGCGATGCCGAGGCCGGCCCGGTAGGCGCTATTGCTCGACATCCTCGCCCCGAACTCGAAGGACCCGCAGGCGGCCAGCAGCATGAAGCCGGCGACGATGAAATCGAGCGGCGTCCACGCCACCTCTCGGGTGAACTGCATCGCCACCAGGGGCAGCAGCAGCAGGAACGCCGCGGTGCCCCAGACCGCTATCCGCCAACGGCTCCCGCGCCGCCCCCCCCCGCTGTCCGTGCTTCCTGCCATTTCATCGCCTCCGAGCTGCGGTGGCTCCAGGTGCCCTGTGGACGGGTTGCGTGGGTGCGTTCGGTGCCCAACGCCCCCGCGCTCCGGGCCGGGCAAACGCATCCGAGTTTGCCGATGGACCAACGAATGCCCCCCGCAGGAAAATGGTGAAGCAACCCCGCCGGCCGCTCCCCGGTGGCACCGCCTGTTTTGCGTGAGATGCCTGCTGTCAGTTCCTGCTGGGCCTGAGTGAAATGCTGACCGACATGGTCTTGCCGTCGAGCAATTCTATGGCTATTTGCTGTGCTGCCTGATAGCCGGGCATGGTGACACGTACCGAAAAGGGATTCTCCGCGACGGGCTCCACGCCCTTCGTGCGGCCGTCTTGCCCGCTCTTTGTCGTGTGCGCCCGCCCATTTTTGTTGGTGATTGAAATCTCCGCGCCTGCTATGGGTCTGCCGCTTTCGTCTTGGACCAGAACCATGAGCACGCCGTAGCCCTTCGGTATTTCGGCCTGAGTCTCGGCGTCCCGCCCCGCCGACCTATTGCAGGAAGCCGAAAACAGCGCAAGGAGCGCCATTGCCAGAAGGGAAACCAGTCCGACTCTCATGTGCATCTCCTCACGCCCAATACTACGCCTATGGTGGGCTGGGCAATCCCATCCAAGCCAGCGATTGACGCAATGGACGACCCCCAAAAGAGCAGTGGTGAAGAACCCCCGACGTCCGGTCCGGTGGCGCTGCCGGCAAGGCTTCCGTCTCATGAGTTGCCCGCTACCTCCCCGGCCTGACATGGCTAACACGACTCGCTGCTCGCGTCGGCCAGCTCGGAGACGGTCAGGTCATTTACGAGATCGGTCGGCAAGGCGGAACCTGGAGTAGCGGTTTCAGCGAGCATCCAATGCCTTCGCGTTGCGACGAAGTCGTAAACCGCATCGCGCAGAACGGGTGGGACAAGGGAACCGAGAGCCGCAGCTGCGCAGTAGGTGCCGCCCAGCCTGCGCAGAGATTCGAGGACCGCGGTAGAGCGCTCAAACACCTCCACCGCTTGGCCGGAGGATATGCGAACCACCCGGATCGTTTCGTCCGCCTCGGAAATACCTAAACTTTTGGCAAAACGAGACCGGAGGGTGGCGAAGAGTAGGGCCCCTTTCTTGTCTCTTGAACGGAGCCATCGGACCTTGGAAATGCAGTAGGGGCAATCGCCATCGAACAGCACGACCGTTCTCATGGCCATTTACAGAAGCCCAATGCACCGTGCATGGGACCGGGGCACAAAGACACGAACCGGGCCAATGGAACCACGGCATTCCTCAATGGGCATCATGTGCACCCCAAACGCAGACCCGGTCCCGTGGCACTGCTGGTTAACCCGCGCCCTGCAATTGTGAGTCCCAAGCTATCTTGCGCTGCGTTACTGATTTTCCCTGCTTCTTCTTGTTTTAATCCGGGAGGATATGATGCCGAAATCGATGGCGTTGCGGGAAGACGCAACTCAGTCTATGGTGCCTGCACCATGAACGGCGAGGCTAAATAGCAAAGTCACGATGGAGGAGACAATAACGGTTAGAACAAACACGGCTGTGAAATTGGTGAGTGCTTGCTTGATCTTCATTTCTCATCCTCCTGGTCATTGGAGAAATAGCGTGGAGTCTCTCCACGCACTTGTTGAATGGTAAACTTCTGCGGTTCGTGGACCAAGCTTATCCATGATCTGACCGCCTCAATCGCGTCAGCGCCTCGCGCAGCGGACCGGGCAAAACGATTGGAATTAAGCGAGCGCACCGAAGGGACACCGCCGGAGGGCCTCGGTGAAGCGATCTTGTCGTCCGGTCCGGCGGTACTTCTGGTTAGGGCGCCCCACGCCTCTATTTGAGATACGACCTTACCTTCTCGACAAAAGGCGCTCCACCGTTCTCTGCCAATGTGTCTTTCACGATGTAGCCATCAGCTCCGCACTTCTTGGAGCGAGCTGCCACATCTTCTTCCGGGAGGCTGGAAAACAATACGAGTTTGCACTGGTTTTCGCACGAAAGTTGCTCTCTTCCCCTTCTTAGCGCTTCGATAAGCTTGTCGCCGGATACGCTTGTGCCAAGATTGATGTCAAAGAGAACCAGATCTGGGCGCTTCTCGCCATGAAAGAACACTGCGTTAAAGCTGACCCATGATGTCGCCTCTGTCACCAGAAGCCCCTCTAGTTCCAGAAGCATTCGGCAGGACTGCCTTATGCCGCGGTGATCGTCGACGATTAACACAGTCTTAGGCATCTTGACCTCTCGAGGTTCCATCATTCTCGCGCCCCAGCGCCGCGTGCACTGGACCGGGCGACCGATTTCGAACTGAGCAAAGGCAGCAGAGGAACTCCTGCAAAGGGCATTGGGTAAGCATCCCCGGCGTCCGGTCCGGTACCACCGGTTGTCAGACGACGATCTTTTCATTGTAAACCTTGCCAGGAAGCCAACGTCGGACTTGTTTCCGGTACTGCACAAAGGTCTCATTAAAGTCGCGTTCCAGGGCCGGTTCTTCATAAAGCACTACGAAAAGGTGCGCTCCTGCCCAGAAGCACAGGCCGAGCAAGAGAATTGATGTTGACCTGACAATGAGGCCGCCGCCGAGCAGGCACCACAGGGCACCGACATACATTGGATTTCGAACATAGCGATAGGGGCCTTGAACTACGAAAGATCGCGGCGGATCAATGGGTGCAGGAGTGCCATGACCGCGGACTGCAAATACCGCCACACAATACAGTGCGAGAAAAGCCCCGGCGGATGCGAACACCCACCCGGCAGGACAGAGAAAAGTGGGTGGCATAAAATTGAAAAGCGGGTCGTAACGCCGCACCCAAGACGCTAGCCAGAACCATAGAGCTATGAACAGTGATGCGAAAAGGAAGCCCCGCAGGATGTCGAACACTCGATGTATCATGTCCATGCCTCAAGTCGCCTGACGCCCCGTGCACCGGGCCGGGCAACGGGGTTCAAGTTGGGCGAATGGTGCAACGCCCCCCCAAATAGGGCGTTGGAGAGGCGACCCCGTGGACTGGTCCGGTAAAATGGTTGGTTGGGCAATGCATTATTCACTTTACATCCAAAGAGGCGCCCGCTCTTTCAATGGCCATTTTTCGCTTTCGATGCCTCCTGAAAACCATAAAACGCGGCCACGATGAGCAGAACGTAGGCAGTGAGGCTTATGGCCATCGACATCACTCGAAGCGGAATACTCTCGTAATAGCTGTAGCTCGCGTGACCCAAAAGCTGTGAAATGGAAGGCCATAGCATGTCGAATGCTATCATTCGTAATAAGCTCATGCCCAAGGCGGCCGTGATCAGGAGCGACACCCGAGGATGACGACGCCATTGGATAAGTGCGTAGGTGATGCCCGCTATGTCGATGAGGAAATAGGGAACAGAGTACATCAGCGCTGACAGGGAGCCACCCATTAGAAATTCCTCCTATCACGCACGACGGCTACGAAAGAATGCCGAGTTCTGCATTGCCCAACCCCGCGTGCACCGGGCCGGACAATAACGATTAAGCTAAACAGACGGTGCATTGGACTCCCCGCAAAGAGCCATCGTGAATCACCCCCCGTCGTCCGGTCCGGTGGCATCGCTGGCTAGGCCACCCACGGGGTGTGTGTAAGTGTTTACGTGTTTACGCGCGTACGAATTGGCACGATTTCAATATTCTTCCAGACGCCCCCAAGAACGTACGGCTCTTTCGATAGCCAAGCGTTTTCCAATTCCTCGCGGGAGGAAAATTCAGAAACGACGACTGAGCCGACCATTTTCCCGTTTTCGTCGAGAATGGCGCATCCATATTTGAAAATGCCCAATTGACTAAAGTGGTCAAAGAGGGCAAGATGCTTCTCTCGAGCTGCAAGGCGACGATTCAATGCTTCATCATCGTTCCCGTCATGAGCGATCAAAATGAATTCCATCGAATCTCCTGTGAGGAGTGGCCCGACGCCGCGTGCAACGGGCCGGACAACCGGATTCAAGTTCAACAACTGAAGCAACGGAAGACCCACATAGGGAATGGGTGAAGCCACCGCTTCTTTCGGTCCGGTGGCACTGTTGGTTAGGCGTAAGTTCTCTTATGGCTTTTCAGGCAATTGAGCTGAATGCCAGACCGCGACTACCCACACGGCTGACTTCGTGGCGAGATAAAAGAACCGATATGGACTGACTATGAATTCGCGATATGGCAGGTCAGGAAACTCGGGAAGGAAGCGCGCTGATTCCGGAAAAGCTGCCAGTCTCTTCAGTACCTTCTCGGCCTTAAGTCGGAATGCCTTTGCGGCGTCCGGATTGTCGCGCCGAATGTAGGCCAATGCACTCAAGAACTGCTCGCGCCCAGTAGGAGTGAACAGCACCTTCACGGCTATTCCCCCTTTAACAACTCATCTGCTTCAGCAACCACGGCGGCGAGTTCATGGCCTTTGCCCGCTTTGATTTCCTTTTCCCCACGAGCCAGAAGACGCAATATCTCGCGCTCATGCTGCGAATGTTCATAAGTCTCGACGCTCACGAGAACGGCCGCGGCGCGGCCTCTTTGCGTAATGATAATGGGTTGCCTACTGGTTGTCGCCTTCTTCAAGATGCGCGTGGCATCCTGCCGCAAATCGGTAACCGGGACCATATTCGGTAGTTTGCTCATGTTCGCTACCTCCAACACTAGTGATAAGCGTAGTACCAGCGAAGCCAGAAGTCAAGGTGCCCTACGCCTAACGCCGCGTGCGGCGGACCGGGCAAGACGGTTGAAGTTGAACCAGTGCAGCAAAGGCGCACCCCCAAAGGGCAGTAGGTGGAGCAACCCCGTCGTCCGGTCCGGTGCCATTGCTGGGTAGGCATCGTGTAGGGAGCGAACAGAGGGCTTATTGGTTGGTCCTGGGTAGTTCTGCGAAATAATCGTGAATCAAATTTCGCGTTACCTCGTCAGAATAGTTCGGGCAGTTCGGATATTGGCGATCTAATCCATATGACCACTTATCCAACCGCTTCAGATCATAATCGTACATTTCATCGAACCTGTTGCCAGGCATGATTGTTCGCAATGCCTCATCGGTGATAACACCAAGACCAGCGTCGAAAATGTTTCCGTTGGGCAGTCTGACCACAATATGGTTGCATGTAGCCCCATCCGGTGTCATCAGAAAAACGATGTTGGCTTTGTCGTGGAAGCGCTCATTCCACTGTTCGCGAAAGTCCCTGGCAAAGCGACCGCACGGCCCAAGATTGACCCTAGACCATCCTTCCTGGCACCCATAGGTCGTCAATATTGCATTTCGCAGGGCGTTGAGAACTGCCACACGACGATCATTGAGTTCAGCCTCTTCTGTGCTTTCTTTCGAGGCTCCTTTGGGGTTGCCCAAATGAAGACTGGTCGTGGTTTGTGGCGCTATACAGGCTATGCAGAGGATTACGGTGGAGAGAGTGCCAAGGACTATACGCAAGATGACTCCTTAGTTGGTCGGTATCGGATGGAGATGCCTAACGCCGCGTGCACCGGGCCGGGCAACCGAATTCGAGTCAAGCAAATGCTGCAACGGATAACCCCCAAAGAGCAATAGGTGAAGCAACCCCGTCGTCCTGGCCGGTGACACTGCTGGTTGGGCGTGCTTTATATCTTGTTGAATTCGACGGGAGAGAGTTCAACGTCGTGGAGGATTTTCGTAAGCAAACCAACCCCGATGACTTCGCCTTGATGTACCGGCACGACAGTGCAGCGACCGTCGGAGTGCTGAAGAAAGTGGTGACTTCCTTTGACCCGGGTGACTGAGAACCCGGCTTTTTGCAGCTTTGCGATAACCTGTTTGCCGGTGATTCTTGGTGCGCGGGTCATTGGCCTACGGCGATTCGTTGAAGGCCAATAAATTCACCGGCCGAAGTGCCATCGCCCTCAACTTCAAGGCAAAGTTCGATGGCTTCTCGGACTCTTTTCATGAGCGTATCCAAGGACTTCGCCTGAGTATGGCAACCTCGTAGCTCGGGAACCGTGCCAACGAAGAAACCATCGGCATCCTTTTCGATAATCACATTGAACTCTCTCTTCATAAGGCACCTCGGTGGTAATTATAGTGCCGCAACCAAGGGAGATTCAAGCACGCCCAACGCCGCGTGCAGCGGACCTGACAACCGAGTTCAAGTTAAGCCAGATCAGCATTGGAACACTCCCAGAGGGCAATGGTGAAGCAACCCCGTCGTCCGGTCCGGTGCCATTTCTGGTTAGGCCCGGCATGCGACTGGGATGATTACTTGGCATTTGTGGAATTCTCTGTATAACTGCCGCCTACTAGATCGTACCCATATTCATATTTGGATGGCGGTAACAAAATTCCACCAACTAGAGGATGTGTGCCACGAAGAATCCATGACGATTCGTTGGTGCAATCTTGCACGTAATGACCGGCGAACGCTACGCGGACAATATTCTGGATCCCAGAGGAGAGGGGTGGATAGAAGACCTGCATTCCGGAGGATCCTGCCCCCCCAGTGATTGGTCCTGTTGGTATGCATTCTGCGACGATAGTAAGCCCTTTGACCTTTACAGAGCCCCGCCATTTACCCTGAGAATCTTGGAAGAGTCTCACATCCCCATAGGTTGCGTAATGTCCCTTTTGACGCATGTATTCAATGTATGCACGGTCGGGCAGCCAGAATTCTAAGGCAAGAAATGGCCTCCCTGGCCCCAAATCTGCTGATGCATCCGACGGCGCGACCCGAGCAAACCACAGTGCCGCAGCTCCATTCTTGGGCCAGTTCGGTGAACGTCCATCAATTGCGAAGGTTCCCATTCGGACGATCTCGAGGAAGGAGATGCCCCATATTTCATGTCCTGGATGTTTCGTAAGGTAATCTCTAGCCCATTGAATACCACTTGTAGCAAGTTCCTTAACTGTAATAAATCGTAGGGATTTCGGGAGACACTGACTTACTTTTGCTGGATCAAATGTGAGGTAAACAACGATCTCTTGCGGTTGTTTTACGACCCAGTGGGTCTGCACACCAAGTGGAAGGGTAGGGATTTGAGGCGTGGCGTCTATGGTTGCTAATATGGCGCAAGCGAGAGTTGTTACGAACAAGAGCATTCTCATGGCAATCCTATGGGCCTAACGCCGCGTGCACCGGACCGGGCAACCAGGTTCAAGTTAAGCGAATGCAGCAACGAAACGCCCCCAAAGAGCATTGGTGAAGCAACCCCGTCGTCCGGTCCGGTGACACTGCTGGTTAGATGGCTTTTCTTCATTTCCCATGCTCTTGCCATAGCTCTTGATGATATTTCAGGCATAAGGCTTCGACGCCAGCATAGTTGCCAGAATTTGACACATAACCAGTGCTTCTATAAAGATAGATTGAAACTGTCCTTTGAATTGTTGTTGGTTTAATGTGGTCTTCAATATCTTCGTCGTATTGAAGTTCTTTGCTCACGACATCAAGATATCCGTCACCATCAACATCAACCAGCCAAGAGTCTTTTTCGTAAATATAGCCAGCATCTCCCCACTCATCAGCCAGTTCTAGCTGCCGCTTAAGAACACCGGACTTGGTGTCATAGAAATAGAGCCCCATGACCGACGGAACGTATCTGCCCGGCTCGCGAAGGATGTAGGCGAATGCATCCTTGCCAAGTTGCATCTTTATGACACCAAAATACTCGATGGATTCAAAGGGCTCCGCACTTACCTCTAGGCCCACAGATATTGCGAAGCGTGGAAGTATGGGCTTCCCACCCATGGGGCCCGATAGATCCATGCCTGGCGAATACACATGAACTGGACCGTTTTTCATGGGCCGGAAATAGGGATCAATGTTCTTTCCCGGTGCGGTGGGAAAGATGATCAACGCCAGGGATAAGAGAGCAACGCGTAGCATATGCCGCCTTTCAAAGCCATCTAACGCCGCGTGCGGCGGACCGGGGCAACCTGGTTCAAGTTGAGCGAATGCAGCAACGGAACCCCCACAAAGGGCCTTGGTGAAGCAACCCCGTCGTCCGGTCCGGTGTCACTGCTGGTTAGGCAGATCGCTGTGGTAAGACCATTAGGACCTCGAAGACGCTGCAGACAACTGGCATCGTCTCGAATGGTTCCCGGCCGATGCGCTCGCACTCACGTGTGAAGAACGCCCAGTGCGCCCTACGCCAGTATTCAAGAGAACCATCGCCCTCGCCCTCGATAGCTGCATATTCTGCAGTGACCTGAATATATGGAACGATTTCAACTCGGGTTATGCGAGTGATTAGTGCAGGTTCATTCCGATGGTCGACAACAATCTCAATTTGCCCGACGGTGGGCACGATTTCCTTCTCTGCCTCGAGAGCCCACAAAAGGCTGGTACCTGCCCTCTTGCAGCCTTTTCGGATGAGCGCAAGGAGCGACTCCGACAGTTCTTGCGAATCTCCGAATGCGTCTGCGCGCACGGGACCGGGCGGTAGCTCGATTCCTTGGGCTCGGAGCTTGGCGACTAAATCTGCAACGGGCGGTATTGGGTCCATTTGATCTGCCTAGCGCTAAGTGCGGCGGACCGGGCAAAACGATAGAAGTTGAGCGAATGCAGCAAAGGAAAACCCCTAAAAGGCTTTAGGTGAAGCAACCCCGTCGTCCGGTCCGGTGGCACTGCTGGTTAGGCTTCGCAGATTCACAAAGTAAGTGCAACACTTTCTGGTAAGACAGTGGTGACCTGCCATACTCATGATTCTCTACTCCGACCAAGAAGGGAGAAACCATGAGAATGTACAAGCAGATCACCACCGAGGAAAGGTATATCATTGCCCATCTCAGAAGCCAAGGAGGGAACCCGGCGGAGATCGCGAGGCAGTTGAGGCGCGACAGAAGCACGGTGTGGCGTGAATTCAGAAGGAATTCGAGCCGATTGGGCAGCTACAGGCCCTCGAAGGCCGCGGAAAAGACCAACGGGCGAAGATCCCGGTCCAGGAAGAAACCCCAGTTTACCGAGATCCAGTTCGGGCTCGTTGTGGAGCTGCTCGAGAGAAAATGGTCACCCGACCAGATCTCCAATACCCTTCGGAATGAGAAGAGGCTCCTCATCAGCCATGAAACGATCTATCGCTATGTGTGGCGGGACAAGCGGCAAGGAGGGATGCTCTTCAGGCACCTCAGGCAGGCCACCAAGAAGAAACGGAAGCGCTACGGAGCCTACGACAGCCGTGGCGTGATGGCCGGCAAGCGATCCATCGATACCAGGCCGCTGGCTGCCGAGAACCGCAGCCGCAAGGGGCATTACGAGATGGATACCGTAATGGGACGTGGCTCAAGGCACTGCATCTTGACCATGGTGGACCGAAAGACCGGATATCTCATCATCCGCAAGCTCCGGAGGAGAACCACCGCCGAGGTCAACGCAGAGCTTTTAAAGATCATCGAAGGAAAGAAGACCCTCGTAAAGACCATAACCGCCGACAATGGCACGGAGTTTCACCAGTTCAAGCAGGTCGAAGATCAGGCCAGCGTGCTGTTCTTCTTCGCCCGGCCCTACCACTCATGGGAGCGGGGCACCAATGAGAACACCAACGGACTGATCCGCCAGTACTTGCCCAAGGGCACCTCCATGACCCGCCTAACCCAAGAAGATTGTGACGCCATTGCAGGAGAGCTTAATGACAGGCCTCGGAAAAGATATGGCTACAGGACCCCAAATGACCTACACTTCTGACATGTCTATTTGTTGCACTTCAAAGTTGAAGTTAGGCTTGCCCTGCATATTCTCACTTTCTGCATTCAGTTAACCTTTTGTTGATTAGTAAGGCAAAGTACCTAGGGATTACTATTTGATCAAGTAACACTGCGGAGAGAACACCTAAAGCATAGGCAACATAATCCAATGGGTCAAAGGTACTGCCGAAGATGGGGACACCAAAATACTGTGCGGTTTCAATGGCGGCACCAAGAAGAAAGATTGCGCAACACCTAACAAGCCAGTACTTGAAGATGAATTTCTCGTACATGCAGAGCAAGAAGTAAAGAGCAAAGGGCAGCAAAAGGTCTATGAGGTAGCCATTAACGAAATGCGGAAATGGACCTTTATAATGAGGACCGGTGACGAAATGCAGGGAGGCAACAAGAAGCATAAGAATGATGATGAAAACGCGATTATACCTAGGCATATGGTTGGATTCCATTGATGAGCCTGTTTGCAAGCCTAACGCCGCGTGCACCGGACCGGGCAACCGAGTTAAAGTTGAGCAAATGCAGCATTGGACATCCCTCAGAGGGCATTGGTGAAGCAAGCCCGTCGTCCGGTCCGGTGACACTGCTGGTTAGGTTGCTGTTTTGGGCTATAGGAGTTCGTTCAGCTGATCAGCAGAGAGTCTCGCATCTTTCAAAATATGCGCGAGAGTCGACCGCTTGATGGGCTTGTGGGCAGGAACGATGATTTTGAGAGTTTCATTGGCCAGATGCTTCTGCAGCCTTATGTGGCTTCCCTTTTGCCGCACGACCACGAAGCCCGCTCTTTGCAACGCCTTAATTACTTGCTCATAACCCAGGCTGGGGACTTGGGTCATAGGCTTATTTCGAGAAGCTCTGCCCCAGCTTCACACGCCAGATCATCTTCGACCGGCTGAAGATAGAGCTCAATGGCTTCTCTAATATTGGCCAACGCCTCTTCTTTGCTCTCGCCCTCGCTTATGCAACCTGGCAGGGATGGGGCATAAACGGTATAGCCACCTTCTTCACTGGGTTCTAAGATCACCTTAAGCACCATGGCTAGCTCACCTCGCAATGCTAAATATAGCACCCACTGTTAGTTACAGCAACCTAACGCCGCGTGCACCGGACCGGGCAACCGAGTTCAAGTTAAGGCAAGGCAGCATTGGAATTCCCGCAAAGGGCAGTGGTGAAGCAACCCCGTCGTCCGGTCCGGTGGCATTGCTGGTTAGACGCGGGTTTCGTTTCATTTGACGCTCTTGGTTGTACACCGCAGCCACCAAGCGCGCACCCGCTGAATTGTGACAATTGCGCCTCTCTTAGCGCCCCTTTGAGGGAAGGGCTTTAGTCGTAAAGCCTGTTCGGCAGCAGGAATCACGCTGAATAGTGTCTCTATTTTCGAGATCTTGTTATTCACCACATCTATAAGATCAACACCCTGCATTCTGATCACCTGGTTCGTCGGCGAGAAGCCCACGGGATCAAATCGCCCTGTATGCGTTGCGGTGATTACCCAGGGTATCGCGCATCGTTCACCTGAACCTGAGACGCAAATGGGCTCCCGAATTGCAATGGTGAAATCGGGAAACGCTTTCATTACACTTTCAGTAAAGTCTCTAACAGCGGCCTTGCCCACCGCTGGGCCATAGAGCATCGCAGGGTCGCTCCAGCTCACTTTCTCATCAAAGAGGTTCATGAACCTGTCGAGATCTCGACAATTCCAGGCCGTGATGACTTCGTCGATCAGAGCTCGGATTTCGTTTTCATTCATTGTCATCCCCGCGTCTAACGCCGCGTGCACCGGACCGGGCAACCGGGTTCAAGCCTAGCAAATGCAGCAACGGATTACCCCCAAAGAGCCTTGGTGCAGCAACCCCGTCGTCCGGTCCGGTGACACTGCTGGTTAGGCGAATCTTAAATGAACTACGTGCGTCAGAGTCGCTGTCTAGACACTACCAGTTACGAATACTTTTCAATAAAGCCCGATCTACGATTGGCGTTGCCAAGGAAACAATGGTCGCAATTGGCAGCAGATGCGCCAGCGCCCATTCGAAGTTTTGGCTCACTTGTTCTTCTAGCGTCATGAATGGAACCACGAGAGCCGACAAAATCGTGATCATGGCCGTGGACACGAGCACGCGGACACACCATGGACCTGAAATGGCCGACAATAGCCCCGCAAAAAATCCCGTCACGGGCCCAAGAATTAGCATTCCCAGAACTGCAAAGACCATTGTGAGTCCTCGCAGATCAAATTCGTGCGGCATGGCCGTCCCTCCAATGGCAAAGGCGATCAGCTCACCGGTCACGAGCCCTAACACAACGCCGATAATAACGTGCTGAAATAGGCGACGTTTGGCTACATATTGGGTGATACCGTTTGTGCATGCCAGCACCGAGCCTATTACTTTGGATGCAGCGGGGCCAGGGCGGTAATAGGACCAAAGCTTCATCATCAGAATTACAAGAATCCCGAATGCCGTTAGGAAGAACAAGCGTTCTTCAAGAGAAAATTCCATCTCTGGTGCCTCTTATATTCGCCTAACGCCGCGTGCACCGGGCCGGGCAGAACTGTTGAAGTTAAACCAAGGCAGCATTGGAACCCCCACAAAGGGCATCAGGTGAAGCAACCCCGTCGTCCGGTCCGGTGACACTGCTGGTTAGGCCTTCAGTGCGCTTCAACTAACTCACCCGCCTACTCCATGTCCTTTAGCGCCGCAGAAGCCGCCTGTGCTAAGTGACTGCAGGCGGCTTGATAGCGCGAGTTTCGGTTTGCGCTGGCATCGCTTAGGATGTTTTGCAAGTCTTTCCTGGATGTTGTGGCATCTATATGGCCCAAGATGAATTTCCACAAGGGTGGATACAAGTCCACCTGATTAAGAAGGTCAGGCAGGGTGTCCCATTCTTTCGCTAGCTTTTGCACGACGAAGTCGGAGATCCCTTCGGCTACGTAACCACCATCACAACTGTCATAGCGCTGCGACCATTTTGCCAGGTCATGCCAAGTGCTTAGTCTCGACATTGCCTGATCTGCTTTGTCGTAGAGGGCGGCCGGAGTTGGTTTTGAATGAACCGCACAGGAAATGGTGACACTGATTAGTGCTAAGCCCAACGGGTACCTTAAGAGAATCAACCTGGGTAGCATCATTTTGGAAGGCCTAACGCCGCGTGCACCGGACTGGGCAATACGGTTGAAGTTAAGCGAATGTAGCAAAGGAACCCCCACAAGGAGCCTTGGTGAAGCAACCCCGTCGTCCGGTCCGGTGGCACTGCTGGTTGGGCGTCTTGTTCACCTGTTCCATATCATGACTCTGCCTTTGTAGTCTTCAAACACAGTTATGCCCGATGCTGTGCTCTTCATGTCAATCATTGGTGCATAGTCAATTATCACACATTCGGAGTTGCGTAGGCTGCTTGCCCACAATGTACATCGCATCTCTGTAGTCTCGTTTTCACGAAGAGCGACTTCCCTGATTTTCACAGAGTCATAGCCAGGAGCTTCTACTTGAATGATGTAGATTTCAGATTCAATCTTTTCGATATTGAACCTGCCATCGAGACCCGTGGTGGCAAGCGCTTTCTTTCCATCGGACTTAGCAGTCGCAGTTATCATGGCTCCTATTACAGGTTGGCTGTCGGCGTCGACCACTTCGCCTTGGAGGGAGACCCCTTGAGCTACCGAATCGTCCGAGAGGGCTGATCTGCTGATTAAGGCATTGTTTGGGTGGCATGCGGTCATGAAGACCAGCAATGCAAATAGACTTGTCCAAGATGGCTTAGTAAGGCAGAGTTTCTTCAATGCGACCTCAATTGGCAGGGCCTCACCCGGGCCGCCGCTTGATTTTAAGACGCCCAACGCCGCGTGCACCGGACCGGGCAACCGAGTTCAAGCAGAGCAAATGCAGCAACGGAACTCCTGCAAAGGGCATTGGTGAAGCAACCCCGTCGTCCGGTCCGGTGGCACTGCTGGTTAGGCTTTTCGTTACCTAGACGCACTACTTACCTACGGCCAGACGATAAAGTGATATTGAAAAGTGCGCTGATCGTCGAGGGTTATAGTTACTGTTTCTTCGCCGTGTTGCTTAACCTCAAAATACATGGCTCCCATATTTGTCTCATTTGAGCCCGTGAGGATAACGTAGTAGTGAGGGAAGATTTGCTTTATTACGCCCTTTCCTTCTAATGCAGCCGAAATCTTGTCGACCCCGCAACCCTCGCCACTGAATGTGCGAAGATCGAGCTCGATTCTATCTTTGAGAGACACATAGTACGTTCCTTCTTTTGCCATTTGCGAACACTTGTAGCCCGTGTCAACCAAGTCGGGCCTTAAAGTCGTTCTGAACTTTTGCTTTTCTTCTAGGCCGTCGCCCAGAACCAATGTGCTGAGTGCTAGAATCGCGATCGATACCGCTATAAGCTTCTTCATGTTCTCCCCTTTTCGAAAAGCCTAACGCCGCGTGCACCGGACCGGGCAATATGGTTAAAGTCAAACCAAGGCAACATTGGGAATCCCACAAAGGGCATTAGGGTTAGCAACCCCGTCGTCCGGTCCGGTGACACTGCTGGTTGGGCTTCTGCCGCTTGAGCCCTGATTACCGCACTACGATGTGGTACTCAAAGGTCATAGTTGTGTACGGCGCGCTGCGGTTTTCTAGCTTTATCGTAATTGTGGCTTCACCTTTCTTCATGGCCTTATAGAACGACCCCAAATATGCTATTGAGTTAGCTCCGGAGTCGTACCATGCTGTTTGGTGCTTGATAAAGGGCTTAACTGCCGCCCAGTTATCGGAGGAAACAATAAGCATGTCTGGCCCGCAGTTATCCACGGCCGAACTGCTCACATCAAGCTCAATCAATTGATTCGGTGACACATAATAGGTGCCCTCTATTGGAACGCGAACACCACAAAACAACGAATCAACCAGATCAGGCCGGAGGACCGGCTTGCTTTGGTTGCCTAGCGGAGCATCCTGGGCGATTGCGGCCATAGCTACAAGAAAGGCAACAAACGCTATCAACATTGTTCTGAAGTGCATCAGCTCCTCCTAATATTTGCCGTCACTTGACGAATAGACCACATTTCTCTCAGAAGCCCAACGCCGCGTGCACCGGGCCGGGCAACCAAGTTCAAGTTGAGCATATGATGCATTGGACTTCCCTCAAAGGGCATTGGTGAAGCAACCCCGTCGTCCGGTCCGGTGACACTGCTGGTTAGCCATCGCAGATTCACAAAGTAAGTGCAACACTTTCTGGTAAGACAGTGGTGACCTGCCATACTCATGATTCTCTACTCCGACCAAGAAGGGAGAAACCATGAGAATGTACAAGCAGATCACCACCGAGGAAAGGTATATCATTGCCCATCTCAGAAGCCAAGGAGGGAACCCGGCGGAGATCGCGAGGCAGTTGAGGCGCGACAGAAGCACGGTGTGGCGTGAATTCAGAAGGAATTCGAGCCGATTGGGCAGCTACAGGCCCTCGAAGGCCGCGGAAAAGACCAACGGGCGAAGATCCCGGTCCAGGAAGAAACCCCAGTTTACCGAGATCCAGTTCGGGCTCGTTGTGGAGCTGCTCGAGAGAAAATGGTCACCCGACCAGATCTCCAATACCCTTCGGAATGAGAAGAGGCTCCTCATCAGCCATGAAACGATCTATCGCTATGTGTGGCGGGACAAGCGGCAAGGAGGGATGCTCTTCAGGCACCTCAGGCAGGCCACCAAGAAGAAACGGAAGCGCTACGGAGCCTACGACAGCCGTGGCGTGATGGCCGGCAAGCGATCCATCGATACCAGGCCGCTGGCTGCCGAGAACCGCAGCCGCAAGGGGCATTACGAGATGGATACCGTAATGGGACGTGGCTCAAGGCACTGCATCTTGACCATGGTGGACCGAAAGACCGGATATCTCATCATCCGCAAGCTCCGGAGGAGAACCACCGCCGAGGTCAACGCAGAGCTTTTAAAGATCATCGAAGGAAAGAAGACCCTCGTAAAGACCATAACCGCCGACAATGGCACGGAGTTTCACCAGTTCAAGCAGGTCGAAGATCAGGCCAGCGTGCTGTTCTTCTTCGCCCGGCCCTACCACTCATGGGAGCGGGGCACCAATGAGAACACCAACGGACTGATCCGCCAGTACTTGCCCAAGGGCACCTCCATGACCCGCCTAACCCAAGAAGATTGTGACGCCATTGCAGGAGAGCTTAATGACAGGCCTCGGAAAAGATATGGCTACAGGACCCCAAATGACCTACACTTCTGACATGTCTATTTGTTGCACTTCAAAGTTGAAGTTAGGCCCTCATTTTTTGATTTCATTCATTGGTCGAAATCGAGCAACGCCGAGCACCAGAAAGGGGGCAGCTAGTAGGAGCCACCGCATTGGTGGGTCGTCTTCTCGGGTCATGTTCTCAATGTGAGGAATGAACATTTCGTACAACGGCCAATAGAGCAGAGCCACTAAAAGGATTAGCACAATCCAGGAAAGCAACAACTGCGGAAGGATGAGACGCCAGGAAACCCGCCAGGGCAGGCTTTCTAAGGCTAGTTGAACTAAGATAACCGACACTGAGAGGGCAATGCCGAACAAGAGCCAACCCAAAAAGAATTCGTTCCTAGCCTGTTCTGGACTCATGCCAAGACCTGACATGGTTCTGATGGAGTTATAGAAGCTAAAGGCTCGAATGCCGCCCAATACAAGTGCTACACCAAGGGCCACCAGGCCTGAGATGGCCAACCTTCGGAATTTTGACTCGAGTATCGTTGAGAAGCTTGTCATTTTGAGGGCCTAACGCCGCGTGCACCGGACCGGGCAACCGAGTTCAAGTTAAGCAAATGCTGCAACGGATAACCCCCAAAGGGCAATAGGTGAAGCAACCCCGTCGTCCGGTCCGGTGCCATTGCTTGTTAGGCGCGACTTTCATTTCTTTTTCTTTTGAGAAGCAGGACCGCTGCGACGGTCAGCGCATACCAAGCCACGACATAGGTGGCATCGGCTGTTGGCACATGCATCGATTCATAGCTATTGCCACCAGCCACTTCATAGCCTAGGTTGACCGGCCAACCGATGCCGTTTTGAACTATTGCCCTGGTGACGATGACGTACCAGATGGCGGCCATGATGAAGAGCGGGATTCTGAAGGTTCTTATGATTCTTGATATTGAGTATTGCATTTGAGCGGCTATTGCCACCCCAGCAAAGCCCAGTACTGACGCGATTACGACATGGCTAAGCAGCATGATTACCTTCGTTCAGGCCAAGATGACAGAAGCGATAGCATCGGTTTGTCGCGCCTAACGCCGCGTGCACCGGACCGGGCAACCGAGTTCAAGTTAAGGCAAGGCAGCATTGGAATTCCCGCAAAGGGCAGTGGTGAAGCAACCCCGTCGTCCGGTCCGGTGGCATTGCTGGTTAGACGCGGGTTTCGTTTCATTTGACGCTCTTGGTTGTACACCGCAGCCACCAAGCGCGCACCCGCTGAATTGTGACAATTGCGCCTCTCTTAGCGCCCCTTTGAGGGAAGGGCTTTAGTCGTAAAGCCTGTTCGGCAGCAGGAATCACGCTGAATAGTGTCTCTATTTTCGAGATCTTGTTATTCACCACATCTATAAGATCAACACCCTGCATTCTGATCACCTGGTTCGTCGGCGAGAAGCCCACGGGATCAAATCGCCCTGTATGCGTTGCGGTGATTACCCAGGGTATCGCGCATCGTTCACCTGAACCTGAGACGCAAATGGGCTCCCGAATTGCAATGGTGAAATCGGGAAACGCTTTCATTACACTTTCAGTAAAGTCTCTAACAGCGGCCTTGCCCACCGCTGGGCCATAGAGCATCGCAGGGTCGCTCCAGCTCACTTTCTCATCAAAGAGGTTCATGAACCTGTCGAGATCTCGACAATTCCAGGCCGTGATGACTTCGTCGATCAGAGCTCGGATTTCGTTTTCATTCATTGTCATCCCCGCGTCTAACGCCGCGTGCACCGGACCGGGCAACCAAGTTCATGTTGAGCAAATGATGCATTGGACTTCCCTCAAAGGGCAATGGTGAAGCAACCCCGTCGTCCGGTCCGGTGGCACTGCTGGTTGGGTGGGTCTTTGTGTCATTTCTTAATAGAAAGGGAGCTGATGCTCACTATTTTCTACCTTGAATTCAGATGCGGTACTTCGCATGTCGATAATTTTCGGACAGCACCCGACAAAGAACTCTTCGTCGCTCTTTGCCATCGTGCAGAACACTTGGCACTGCATCCCGGTAGCCAATGACACGACCTCGCTTTTGACTGATTTAAAGCCAGGGGCTTCAAAGTAGAATTGATAACGCCCTGGCTTCAGAGGAACTGACTTAAATGCCCCTTGCTCATCTGTGGCTGCCCCATTCCAGCTATGGTCCATAGTGTTCACTATCTGAATCATCGCGCCAGCAATAGGCTTCTTGCTCTCGTCATAGACGTTGCCTATGGCCTGAACTGTTGCACCAGCAGCACCCGACACGCCATAAATGGAGACAGTTGAAGGCCGTTTTGGGGCACAGCTGACGCTCCATACCATTAGAAATGCCAGCATCATAACCAGGCCGATTGCCCTTGCATTCGTGCGAAGGCTAGATGACGGAATTTTCACGATCTACAGTCTCCGATTCATTAAGTTAGACCCACCCAACGCCGCGTGCACCGGGCCGGGCAACCGAGTTCAAGTTGAGCGAATGCAGCAACGGAAAACCCCCAAAGAGCCTTGGTGAAGCAACCCCGTCGACCGGTCCGGTGCCACTGCTTGTTAGGTGCCACTTTTCGTTTCAAGCAGTCTATTTGCCGCCTTCACAATATCTGCTTCAATCGCATTTCGCGATTCGGGCATACATTGCCATAGGTCTTCGAGATGCATGAACTCGGAGAATGGTTCATCGTAGTTTACTAGAGTGCAAAGCCCTGCAATTCTTGAAGCACATTCAAGGGAACTTAAGTGACCCACCAACGTCTCCTGGGCGATGTACCTTGCTACAATAAGGGCCGCTTCATGGTCAGTTAATGGTTGAACTTTCATTTCTTTAAGTATCGTGGCAAATAGGGGCTCTACTTCTCGGCCCGTTGGCTTAACCAGCCCCGCTAAGAGGCGGATAGTAGGTGTATCTTGCCCGTGTTCAAGCAAATCGGCTCCTACATCAGGCAGCAGTTCACTTTGAAGCCTATGCAGGGTCCAAAGGGCGCGAGCAACGTCGAAAGAGATGTTCATTTTATTGGCACCTAACGCCGCGTGCACCGGACCGGGCACCCGAGTTCAGGTTAAGCCAATGAAGCATGGGATAACCCCCAAAGGGCATTGGTGAAGCAACCCCGTCGTCCGGTCCGGTGGCACTGCTGGTTAGGCCCCGCTTTTTTTCTTGGCCCCCGCTGGGCGATGCATTGCGCGTTACAGGTGACGGCAATAGTATCTTGCGAGTTCATTATGAAGGAAAGTCGCTTAGAATCCACCAAAGTAAGCTCTGAAAGCAGACTTGCGCAGTTATTCCTGCGCGAAATGTTTCTGGTAATGATGGCGCCATTGGACACAGAAGCGTGCCCGCAAGCGAGATAAACGACGTTGCGAGGAGAAATGGAATACCAAGGGTGATGGTTAGCAACAGCAATATGAAAGCCGACGATTCAGAAGGAGCATGCCATGCCCAAGCCATAATAAGCAACGCAGGGACCCATACCGCACCATAGATGGCGGCCGCTATAAAAAAGCGAACCAATGGAAGAGCCGATCTGCCAACGGTACCCAGGAGGAAAGCTGCGATTGCAAAGAGGAGTAGGTCGGGGTAGATGCGACGAAAGTACCAAAGGAGCATTGGCGCTGTCGTAGCAGTAGCAGACACACATACGAAGCCGATGAGAGCGGTACCGGCCTGATTCGCATTAAGCACGACGAAGCCTCTTCTTTTGAGGGGGCCTAACGCCGCGTGCACCGGACCGGGCAACCGAGTACAAGTTGGACAGATGAAGCATTGGATTACCCCCAAAGGGCATTGGTGCAGCAACCCCGTCGTCCGGTCCGGTGACACTGCTGGTTAGCCATCTTCTTCATCGCCTGCATAATAGATATCGAGGTTAATCTCTAGCCCTCTCGCCGATACATATTTCATAAGTGGTGCTGATAGAGAAAGGTTTCTGTTCCACGCTTCTAATGAAATATAGCAAAAGAGATCGCATTCGTACTCGGAAGTGACTGAGCGCCACATGGCAACACTTGCAGGCAGCGGTTTAAGAAGTTCATAGATTTGCTCTTCTAACATTTTCCCTCGTTCTCTTGGCCCATTGAGAATCCAGTGCCCCCGCCTCGCAATCCTGTGACCTTTGCCTACTGGTATGCACTTGCCCTTGATTGCTGATTTCGTGGGTTCATGCCCTAGCATGCGAGTGATGTCGGCGGGATCCAGATCATCACCAAAGATCCTTAGCGTGCAAGAGGATTCATCAATATCCCCGCCTGCAAACAAAGTTAAGTCGGACTGCCTGGGATTGAGCGGGGGCGGGACGAGCTTCATTTTCTTAATCATCTTTCAAGATGGCTAACGCCGCGTGCACCGGACCGGGCAACCGGTTCAAGCTAAGCGAATATAGCAATGGAATCCCCACAAAGAGCCTTGGTGAAGCAACCCCGTCGTCCGGTCCGGTGGCACTGCTGGTTAGGCAGGGTCTCTTCATTCTAGGATCTCTATTGATACTCTGTTGGAACTAACCATCGCCTCGTCGCACCCATACTCGGAGCATGAACCAGGCTTGTAAATGGGCACGGTGGCACTAATAACTGCCGGGCCTAAGCCAACCGGAGGTAATGTCCATTTTTCTTGCCACCGTATTGAAGCCCCGGATTGCAACCACTCAGCCCGGTTGTAGCTGGGATGATCAACAACGTTGAGGCGCCCCATTAGCTTTTGGGTACCTCTTACATCGTAATTTGAACGGCCTGTGCGGACTAGGACTTTCAGTGGTGTCGGACCGACGTTGGTTAGTGTGAGCAAAGCGGCGATAGGCTCTTTTATTCTAACCTGATGGTCTTCAACCGATATGCTAAGACGCAATGCGGATTGATGCTGAAAAGCGTCGTATTTCTTGATTGCGCACCCTACATGAGAAAGCACAACTAGGGTAAGCAGAAGAAAAGCGGCTCGTGGCGGCATATTTGTCTTATCCCTGCCTAACGCCGCGTGCACCGGACCGGGCAACCGAGTTCAAGTTTAGCAAATGATGCATTGGGCTACCCCCAAAGGGCAAGGGTGAAGCAACCCCGTCGTCCGGTCCGGTGGCACTGCTGGTTAGGCTTCGGGTTCATTGATGACGCCGGTTGAAGTGGGAGAAGCGTTTCGGTCTCGCTAATGCGAGATAGCGCATCTTAATAGAGGCTCTATGCCAAGAACGCAGGTACGGCATACTGGAAAATCAAGCATGGCCAAAAGAAGCTGATAGAGGTCACCGCTCCAGCCCATAGACGGCAAGGCGAAGATCGAAAAAAGGAAACACCAAAGGAAACATGTGCATAGATAAAGGGTACTTAGCCAAGCCAGCCATGTAAGACGCCTGCCATGCCACTTTGCCCATAGTGCTGATGCAAAGATTGTGAGCGCCAACCATTCTGCGCCCCCGCAGAATAGCAGAAGAATTGGGGCATCATTAAAATGATATAGGTCTGTAGGGGTTTCTTTCTCTTGGGCAACATAGAACGCGGGGATATCAAGGAATGCATAGCTTACCAGAATAGCGCAGGGTAGATGGCGGTTGCCAAAAGGGTCGAGGACATTTGACGGCCACCAGAGGCTTAAGATAAGGGGAAGAGCATGCAGAAGCTGAGCAAGCGCAATTCGGCGGCCAAGACCTTTGAGCACTCTCGTGTTTAGAAGAAGGTTCGAGTATTTCACGCTCTCACCTGAAGCCTAACGCCGCGTGCACCGGGCCGGGCAACCGATACCGAACTAAATGAATGGAACAACGGCACTCCCACAACGGGCATTAGAAGAAGCAACCCCGTGGACCGGTCCGGTGGCATAGCTGGTTAGGTGTTTCGTTTGGCCATTGACCTTATGCATTGCCCAATAAGTACTCCGATAAGGAGGCATAACGGCGGCGCAATATATTGAAAGGTGTACCAATTGATTCTATTTGATAGCGAGGCGCTCTCAGTAAAGTCGTGTGTGTTGAGAGCGAATTTCATTAGGCCGCTGACAACGCCCGTAAGCAACGCGACGATCAGCGAATGCCGGGACGACACCAGAAAGAACAGCCCAAGGCCTATCACGATGCATATTGTCATTTCTGGAATGTTAGCCACGAGATCTAGCGTACTTAGGAAGCCATGATCCTGAAAGCTACGCCCATCTATAGCCAGTTTATACCAAGGCCAAATGGAGAACATTCGGAAGATGTTCACTAGAATGGCGGCCAGGAGCGCAATGATGCCAGATTGCCAGACTATTGCGCTTTGGCTTTTCACACTATTCATGAGAACTCGCCACTCCCATCAGCTCGAAACACCTAACGCCGCGTGCACCGGGCCGGGCAAAACAGTTTAAGTTTAGCGAATGAGGCAAGGGAACCCCCACAAAGGGCAATGGTGAAGCAACCCCGTCGTCCGGTCCGGTGGCACTGCTGGTTAGATGGCCCCTTCTTTCGATGGAGGCTGGCGCCACTAAAGTTGCATAATGTATGCTAGTGCATTACACTGTGCTTAGGAGGTGACTTATGCCACATACAAACACCATGACCCTCAGGCTGCCGCCCGCTACCATTGCCCGCCTTAACGGGCTTGCGAAAGCTACTGAACGGTCGAAAGCATACTTGGCCGGCCGCGCTATCGAGGAATACTTGGCAACCCAAGAGTGGCAAATTAAGGCCATTCAGGAGGCGGTGGATGAAGCGAACAAGCCTAATGCTGTATTTATGGACCATGATGATGTAGTGAAGAAGGCCCGCAAGTTTACTCCCAAGGGCAAAGGCCGGAGAAGCAAGTGAAGCCGCGATGGCTTTCAATCGCATCGGCTGACCTTGAGCGACTCTACCACTACATCGCCCAAGATGATCCCGATGCTGCCTCAACGGAGGTTGGGAAAGTGCTGGATGCGGTTGGCGGGCTGGCTGAAATGACCGGCCTGGGCAGACCAGGGCGCGTGCCTGATACAAGAGAACTAGTGGTTTCAATGTACATCGTTGCTTACAGAGTAAAGGACGGTCAGGTGGAAATCCTGCGGGTGCTGCATCAGGCACAGCGTTGGCCAGACATGATCGGATAGAAGGTCTTCGGGCCATCTAACGCCGCGTGCACCGGACCGGGCAACCGAGTTCAAGTTGAGCAAATGTAGCATTGGACTGCCATCAAAGGGCAATGGTGAAGCAACCCCGTCGTCCGGTCCGGTGGCACTGCTGGTTAGCCGTTTCTTTTGTGTCTTTAGCACCCGATGTCGCCAATCAATTCAATTTCTACAACTATGCCCGCGCGGATATGAAAGACCAGGCTACCCACCGAGGGTCCTGTAACTGGGTTGGGGTACCACAACGCCTCTTGGGTTGTGAGCGAGGAGTCTGGTTTGCCCATATCTCCAATGACTGCTTCTTTTGATTTGCCCAAAAGCGATACAGGCCACTCGTCATTAACAGGAATCTTTTTAGGCAATTGCTTCAAGTCGACAGAAGCCATACCCTCCGTCACTCTCGCACCACGCAATATTGTAATGTTGTCAATTCGTTCACCCATGCCGAAAATGAAAATGAACGTGCTCTTGCCGTCATTCGATAGGTATGCAAGAAGGCCTGTGTCCCCAAGTTCGTCCCGATAGTACCCAGCACCGTATAAGGCAGTGACATTTCTCTTGCAGGAAACCCCTGGAACTAGGCCATCCCAGCTAGGTACAAAGCAATGCTTAGACTCGTTGTCGGCCGCAAGAATACACACGCTCAAAAGAATTGCGAGGAACGACAATGCTGCTTTCATGCTGGTGCCTTTCATTTGAAACGGCTAACGCCGCGTGCACCGGACCGGGCAACAGAGTTCAAGTTGAGCGAATGAGCAACGGATAACTTCCAAAGGGCATTGGTGAAGCAACCCCGTCGTCCGGTCCGGTGTCACTGCTGGTTGGGCCCCGCTTTATTCTTCATCTTTCCAAGGTTCAACCACGCACTTTGTTCGTTTGAATGAGCCTTCATCCGAATACCACGCATACGTGTCGGTAGATTGCATGGAGGGACAGCACACCCCGTCGTGCTCTTTGTAAATACCATAACGAATTGTGAACTTGGTTTCACTTATCTTTTTCAGATTAACCCCATTTAGATGTCCTATCGACTGAAAGACCCGGCGTACATGCCCGTCTTTGCAAGCGTATAGCAGAGCATAGCCCCAGCCGCCCGATCCCAAGAGGTGATCGGTATTTAGATTGATAAGACGCAACGTCACATGCGGTTGCGGGGTTAATAGCATATCGCTCTCGATTGTCACTTCCCACTCACTGCCCAGATTCTTGGCATCTTGATAGATAGCCGGTGTGTAGCCCTTACCGTTCTTGAGCTTTACTAGGCCCTCTTCGGGAACGCTTATCGCAAGATTAGGAAAGTCGACCTTCGCGATATCGATGCAATGTGGCGGGTCGACGGCTTTTGATGTATTGGGTGAAAGGACAAGTGCGAAAACGCACGCTACTAAGCTAACCCAAGTTAAATGACGCATGCTACCACCCCTGGTTCTTGCGAGGCCCAACGCCGCGTGCACCGGACCGGGCAACCGAGTTCAAGCTAAGCCAAGGCAGCATTGGAAAGCCCCCAAAGGGCAATGGTGAAGCAACCCCGTCGTCCGGTCCGGTGACATTGCTGGTTAGGCTCTCCTACCTTGTTTCTTTGAGGCTAACGCTAATTTCGAATGGCTCATTCGGTGGCTCGCTTCTCAAGGCGGTTACACTGAGAAAGTATTGAGCGCCCTGCCTGGACTTGAAGGACATCTTGTCACCGCAATGTGCATAATTCATCTCGTCTTTTCGAGTAGCCATTATGCTGTTGCCGGAGTAATGAATCTCTTCTAGCTGGACAATGCGACTCCCCGAGAACAAGGAGGCAGGAAAATACTTGAGCGGAACAGCCTGCAGATCCTTCGAGGATAGCCCGCTACAGTTGCCCACGCATAGAACCCTGCTAGTGATGCATTTTGAGTTTCGAAAATTGCTGGGTTCTCGCAAAAGCTCAACCAGGCAGATTACATACTTGCCTTCTGCTGCCGAGACATCTACCGGGGCCAGATTGATGTTGAAGTATGCGGTGCCTTTTGAAACGAGTAGATAGAAACCGAAGTCCTGCGTGGCTGAAAGTGGAACTGATATTTGGGTTTCTGGAGCCTGCAAATCTAGAATGGGTATCTTCCATGCATCGGAGAGTGGACGAGCCGGTGCACAGCCTGAATGGATGAGCATCAAGACCAGGAAGCACAGAAGCGCCGCTAAGCGCATGCTCGCTATTCCTCCAGAGAGCCTAACGCCGCGTGCACCGGGCCGGGCAAGCAAATTCAAATTGAGCGAATGATGCAACGGAACACCCCCAAAGAGCAATAGTGAAGCAACCCCGTCGTCCGGTCCGGTGACACTGCTGGTTAGGTGTCTTTTTTTTCTTGGGCTATTTTCCATTTCTCACCAAACCGATTGAGCATATTGTTGAAGGCATTAACCTTTTCAGGTGAGTCAAGCCGAGATTCTGCTGGGTTCTCGGCCCAAAAGATGATATCTCGATAATCCCTCTTTGCCTTCTCTATCAGTTCATAAACTTGCTTCATATCGCCTTTTGCTAGTTCTAAGAGATCTAGCAGCACTCTCTCTCGCTCTTTCTCATGTGGTTGATCGCCGTATGTGGATAGCACGGACTCAACTTCTTTTCGATTCTGCTGACTGAAATCGCAGCGGATCTTTTCGAGCACACTTACGGGCAAGAGCATTGCCGTCCCTTAAGACACCTAACGCCGCGTGCACCGGACCGGGCAACCGAATTCAAGTTGAGCAAATGTAGCATTGGACTTCCCTCAAAGGGCATTGGTGGAGCAACCCCGTCGACCGGTCCGGTGTCACTGCTGGTTAGGTGGGTCTTATTCCTTGTCGTTGCCTACGAAGATGGTGCTAATCAGTTCTTCTTGAGCGGCTTGCAGAAGCTTTTTATCCGCACTCACAAGAATAGGAGCTGATTCGCCAGTGAATGCCCGCAAGACACTTTGCTTAATGACGATGAGTTGAAGGAGGTCTGCAGCGTCAAGATGGGGATGCTTTCTTTGCATGCCGTGAATGAGGCCTTCATAGGTAACCAGCCTTGCTTGACCATCCATTGTTTCTACATCAACCGGCTCAATTGTGTGGTTGCTTATGAGGCAATGCAGGCAATACACAGCCCCAATATAGTTCTTGTCATCTATCTCCTGTTTCTGCCATTTCCTTTTAAGCACCCCGAGTGATTCTGCAAAGAGCACCCATGATGAGCAAATATACTCACCTTCTTTCATTAAAGCCTTCACTTTTTCAGACCCCGCCTCTTGCAGAACAGCCTTGACCAGGGCGCTTGCGTCGAAGAAATAGATCTTTGCGAGAGGGACATCGTCCATTACTTGACCCACCTAACGCCGCGTGCACCGGACCGGGCAACCGAATTCAATTTGAGCGAATGGAGCAACGGCACCCCTGCAAAGGGCATTGGTGCAGCAACCCCGTCGTCCGGTCCGGTGGCACTGCTGGTTAGCCTTCCGTGGCCTTCAGTCCATCATGACTTGCGCTACGAAGTTTTGCAAAGTCAACTCGTGAACACCTTTAGGAAACTCATACTCCGAGGGAACAACAGGTCGAGCAAGAAGCCATTGCTGCTTTAATGTTGAGCCGTCGAGGTAGCAGCAATCAACACTAACGCCTGGACCACATGTGCTCGTAATGGTGAGCACCACTCTGCGGTTCACTTTATGAAAGAAAAACGCAATGTGGTCTGCGGCGTTGGTGGAGCCATTGCTCAGTTTGAAGTGAATTTTACCATTCGACATTTGCACAGACGTGACAACCTGGGTTTGATTTAGAGATATAGTAAAATGCAATGGAGACAGGACTCTTGGCCCTTGAGGAATCAAGCATTCAGATCTATGGGCACTGATGTTGTCGGCACAGGCCCATGACGCCATCAGGAAGGCCGCTAGATGCAGTGATAGGAATCGAAATCGCATGGTGATGGCACCTTTCCTTTCTGGAAGGCTAACGCCGCGTGCACCGTGCCGGGCAACTGAGTTCAAGTTAGACCAATGAAGCATTGGATAACCCCCAAAGGGCAATGGTGAAGCAACCCCGTCGTCCGGTCCGGTGGCACTGCTGGTTAGGTGCCTTTTCTTTTTCATTTATAAAGGCTTCGGTCGTCGATGATGATCCCGGGCCCGCTAGAACGCATTAGTAACGCTAGATGTACGTTTGTGCCCGCTCTTAGAGGTGCGACCGTTGTTGCTGACGTGTAATAGCCAGCCACTTTCGCTGATATACGGTAGCGGCAGCCAGGGGAAAGGGGCGGCGATTGGAACTCTTTTTTATCATTGCACTGGAGTACGAGCTGTTCCCCTAGGCACGGCCCCTTGACCATAACGGTTGCTCTGGCCAATTCGTAATCGGACAGCGAAAGACAGTTCAGGGCGTTGCACTGAGCATCTGACTGCGGCCCCTCTTCATAGATCAGCCGAATTGTTAATACGCCGCTGGGCCCGTCATTGCCGCTGGACAGTGGCTCGGACAGCACGAGGGTTTTGGTGCAACAGCCTACTAGCAACATTGACAACGCTAGGATCGCGATCTGCACATACTGCGCGCTAGTCATGATCTTCATAAGGCACCTAACGCCGCGTGCACCGGGCCGGGCAAGACGGTTGAAGCTAAGCGAATGTAGCAAAGGAACCCCCACAAAGAGCCTTGGTGAAGCAACCCCGTCGTCCGGTCCGGTGACACTGCTTGTTAGATGCCGCCTTTGGCCTTTGCCATTGCTAGCAAGATTCGCATGCCTACTACCACAAATGTAAGCACTGCAAAGAGGATAGCAAGAATGAAGAGTACTATATTGCCTTTTCTTGTTCTTAGCTTATTTCGAAAGATGAGATAAAGAGGAAACGAAACAATCAGAAGCCCATCCATGGCAATTGCCCAGCCCATGGGTGAGATGTTGATGAAGGACGCGGAATCTTTCTTTTTATAAATTCCTGCAACCCATGCATCCACGAATGTAAAGATGCCAGCCAAAACGAGAAATATCCCGCCGAGCCATAATGCGACTATAGATGCGATACAGACGCCAAGTATTTGAAGTGGCAGTTTGTGCGGGTTTACCTGCGGCTCTGGAGCACTTGTTTCCAAATTGGGGGCGCCATCTTGGGGCGGGATTACGATAATGTTCTCAGTCGGCTCGGACATCGAGATCTCCTCTGTTTTAGTTAAAGGCATCTAACGCCGCGTGCACCGGACCGGGCAACCGTTAAGAGTTCAACCAAGGAGGCATAGGACACCCTACAAAGGGCATTGGTGGAGCAACCCCGTCGTCCGGTCCGGTGACACTGCTGGTTAGGCACTCTTATTCGTTCTTTGTGGATGAGTAGCTTGCCAAGATGCTCTCTACCAGTTTGGGCCATTGCGCCTCTGCCGCACGACATTGATTGCCGACGAACACCAACATTAGCGAGCGATTGCCATTCGCTCTGAAGCAGTATTGCGCTTTCACTACTGACCCATCACCATCGCCATAGTCGATTCCATAGGGAAAAGTCGCCACAGACCACCCGGCTACTTGAGAAATGCCAAATTTATAGTCTTTGTCGCTGCATTCTTCCGCGGGAAAGTGATGCCACTTCATTGCCGCCGGAATCTCCTCGCGGAGCCTGAAGGCCAGATCATCCACTTTCGCGGCGGTACTTACCACAATGAGGCTCTCAATGGCGCAGCCGCTTAGAAAAAGACGGTATTCTTCTTTGCTCGCAATCTTGCGGAGCAAATCATAAGCAGGCTGGCAATCCGAGGCTTGGGCTTTCATGCCTTTCTTGATTTCCTCTGGGGTCGCACAGACCAGCCACTTCGACCTGCCGCAACTCTGCGGTAAAGCGACTGAAGGCCCATCTTGCCCAATTACGATTCGGTCGCCGGTCACTTGGATCTGCTGTGAAGTGGCCTCAGCCTTCATCGGATTATGACTCGCGTTGCAAGCGATGCCTGCAACCACGAGCAAACCTAGGAGGATGGCATGCACTGAGTTCTTCATGAGATCCCTAACGCCGCGTGCACCGGACCGGGCAACCGAAACCAAGTTAAGCAAATGTAGCAACGGAACCCCCACAAAGAGCCTTGGTGAAGCAACCCCGTCGTCCGGTCCGGTGTCACTGCTGGTTAGGCTTTCCTGTCTTTCTTGTAGCTTTCGTAGGCCAGCTTGCAAAAGGACTTCCAGCTATCGAAGTCATACCACCATGTGAATTGTTGGCTATCAAGTTTACTAAGGTCAGCCGATAGAGCATGAAGCAACTTGTAAAGTTCATTCTTTTGAGGGCTATCTGGTTGATCCTTTGCGCTGGCAATGAAGGCAATCCCTTCCGCGCCCTCACAATAGACCATGTGTCCTTGATCGGCGTTGTGAAAGCCGATGCCTGTATTCGTTTCAATTAGTGACTTCAGGCCTCGGAATACGAGTTCTTTCTGGTACGGGGTGAGATCATCGAACATCACACAGCCTCCTTTGTGTTTTGGAAAGCCTAACGCCGCGTGCACCGGACCGGGCAACCGAGTTCAAGCTAAGCAAATGTAGCAAAGGAACCCCCACAAAGAGCCTTGGTGAAGCAACCCCGTCGTCCGGTCCGGTGACACTGCTGGTTAGGTGCATGGTTATTCTCTTTCTCCATAGTACATGACAGTGCGAAGAAAGATTGGAAGCATCAGAACCGCTATGATGAAGAGAATACTGGCTATCCATTTGTTCTTGATATAGCGGCTTCCCACGAATGTTTTGAAATAGGCCCCCGCAATTGGGCAAACAGCAGTAAGGGGGATTTCTATAGTGCTGGCCATGTGCTGAGTGCCATAACCTTTCGAGATCAGGAAAAACCACAATACAATCGCGGCCGGAATGGCCAATGGTTCGATTAACGTGAAATATGATTTCCTTTTTGCTATCGCCCAGGCAGGGATGCAGGCAATCGAGGCTGGTACGGCCATGGCAAGAACCCAAAGAGTTATAAACTGATAGCCGCTCAATTCACTGGTCCTTCTACCATGCACCTAACGCCGCGTGCACCGGACCGGGCAACCGATATCGAACTAAGCAAATGGAACAACGGAACTCCTACAAAGGGCATTACGTGAAGCAACCCCGTCGTCCGGTCCGGTGCCACTGCTGGTTAGGCCCATTCATCGAGTGCCAGAGCTTTGCTTAAAAAGTGCCACGGAAGGTAATGCATCACCGTGATAATGCCAAATAGAATAATTGCGATAATCGCAAAGAGGTTGGAGGCCGCCAATGCGACAAAGGATCCAAACCATGCTAGGGTGAGTGCAATGACGCCTCTGCGTAGGAATGGCACAAGCATTTTCATATAGTGAGGAATACGGTTTGGATCGCAAATGGAAATAGAGAGGGCCAATAGATCTGTCAGAAGGAGAAGCGATACTGGTCCCCAAATAAAGAAAGGTGAATTACCACCAATAGAGTATTGCCCAATTAGGTACGCAGAAAGATACTTTGCCGTAACAAGCGAGTTAAAAAGGGCCATAGCAATGGCCGCAATGCTTCTGTGCTGTGAATTGTGAGCTGTTGGAAGTGGATCATCGGGACCAAGGCTGAGATAGCTATATGGAAGTGGCACAGGCAACCCCAATTGTCATGGGCCTAACGCCGCGTGCACCGGGCCGGGCAACCGAGTTCAAGTTGGACAGATGAAGCATTGGATTTCCCCCAAAGGGCATTGGTGAAGCAACCCCGTCGTCCGGTCCGGTGACACTGCTGGTTAGGCGATGAATGTTCTTCTTGTGCATTTCGCAGGCTGCTATTCACTCTAGCGACTCGTGAGCTTTCGTGTTGAGGGTTTCTCTTTCTTCTTATGCCTTCTATATTGCCATTCCCCTTGGACCCACACGCCATACCCACCGAGTACAACCAGGACGATCAATGCCGTTGGAAAGAGTACAGGAAATCTCCTGATGATGTTTGTGTAAGTGGGCTTCACATCGAGAATGTAATCGGATACAAGCATACATGCCGCAAAGCCTGTAAGAAATGCTAACGACCAAATGCAGAGAAATCGCATTGGGCCTTTCGACCGCGTCACCGCCCATTTTGCTGCTTGGCGATCGTTCATGACCGCTCCTAATTCATCGCCTAACGCCGCGTGCACCGGACCGGGCAACCGAGTTCAAGTTAAGCCAATGCAGCAAAGGAATACCCCCAAAGGGCCTTGGTGAAGCAACCCCGTCGTCCGGTCCGGTGACACTGCTGGTTAGGTGCCGCATTATTGTTCTGCATCTTTCTCGCGACTCGCATGGCGCAGATAATATGCCAGCAGAACTAGAACACCGGATGATGACAAAGTGAGCCAGCAAAGAATTGCTGTGTTACCCATTGTGCAATGAAGTAGCCTCATATCAAGCCAAGCGTACGAATGCGATTGATCGGCGGTTAGGATTTGATGGGCCCAGTAGTTGTATGATGTTCGCACAGACCAGGCCGTCGACAGAATTGCCGCAACAAGCAAGCATGAGGCTAGCTCGGGCAACTGCCCAACCGCCATGCGTCTTGCTGGCTTCTTGAGTGCTTTTCTGGCTAGGGCATACATAGTTAACGGGCCTGCATAAAGGATTAGCACGCCAGCGACGAGGAAAATATAGATTGCAGGCTTGCCGGCCGGAGCTACTTGGCTGCATGCGATATCAGAGAGATCCATGGCGAGCTTCCTTGCGGCCCCTAACGCCGCGTGCACCGGGCCGGGCAACCGAGTTCAATTTGAGCGAATGAAGCAACGGAACCCCCACAATGGCCAAAGGTGAAGCAACCCCGTCGTCCGGTCCGGTGACATAGCTGGTTAGCCAGCACTTTTGGCCGAATGGATGACCCTTTTGCATCGATAGCCCATGGGAGTGAACTCGATTTGCTTCTTCTCCTTATATGACGATTCAGGAAGATCAAACGCGTCATATGGTATCGATGCCCGTATGGTTTCGCCAGGCGCAGCATATTCAGCGTAGCCCGGAGAATAGTCGCCTTTGACTTGCTCAAGTGAATAGCGCCGCTCCCCGATGACGAGGGCCATGCCCGAACTACCTTCAAGCAACCAGCCGCTATTTCCCGGCCAGTTATAATTATCAACACACACGGGTTCCTTCAGCTTGTTGCAGAAGCTGATCTCAACCCGACGCTCGAGAGGGAAGTCGACAAATTCGTATTTGACCTGGATCGGCCCCTCAGAGGGATCAATAGCATCGTAGACTACTTCGGGGTACAGACCGGCCCTCTTCGTGCAGCTTGTGGCCAGAATTAGGATCAAGACGACCAGTTGGCATAGGCTCTTCATAAAGGGACTCTCTCTAGTTGGTGCAACCGCTAGTCTCTTTGTTGCTGGCTAACGCCGCGTGCAACGGGCCGGGCAAAGCTAGACGGCATGAGCCTTTGGTGCATTGGACTCCCCGCAAAGGGCATTAGGAGCAGCAACCCCGTGGACCGGTCCGTTGCCATTGCTGGTTAGGGGCCTTGGCTTTCGGGTTTGCTGAGCCACACCTTGCGCACGTAGGTCCCCCAACCCAGCCCGAGCTTTGATTTGTTCACGACCAACATATAGGCGGGAGCTCGGCTCTCAGATTGCGACAACACATAGCAGAAGGCCCCTTTACTGATCATTTGTTGTGGGCAAGGCGACATATTGATAGGAATGTCGCCAACTAAGAACCCAGCCCGCTCTGCCCGACTGTCTGGCTTCAGTTGGGCAACAACGCATACTTTGCTTGAAGGAGAATCGGGGAGGAACCGGACTGTTGCGGTCTCTATTGATATGCCCCATTCCTTCTCGGTTGTTGGCCCCAGCGTTCCTTCCCAATAGATTTCTTGAAAAAGATGGTCCGGCGACAAGACAATTAGGATGAGTACAAGGGCCAGGGCAAGGCAGGCGAATACCGGTATGAGCAATGACTTCGATAAGGGAAGTTGGCGGATCATTCTAGGCCCCTAACGCCGCGTGCACCGGACCGGGCAACCGAGTTCAAGTTAAGCAAATGTAGCATTGGACTTCCCTCAAAGGGCAATGGTGAAGCAACCCCGTCGTCCGGTCCGGTGGCACTGCTGGTTAGGTGGGGCCTTTCTCTATTTTCTTGCATCGTTTCCGCACGTTGCCGCTTTTAGTGAGGCTTCACATGAGAACGCACCCGGACCTGCGTCTCCACCTGTTGCTGCTGACCCTTGCCATGAATCTTTGCCCTTCTCTAGGGTTATTCGCAGGTACTCCATCATGTTGGACCAGACTATGACCAAAGACCTGTCACCTTTGATTGACCAACAGCCAACTTCGAAGCGCGGGTTCCCTGCAGCAGTTTCCTGGCAGGGATACACCGTGCCGCCTGTTGGTTCATTGCAAGTGCGCCCTGGACCCCCAGGACCCTGTTTGGAAACCAAACAGTTTTTTTTGGATACGCCAGATATGGTGAAGGCCCCTCACGTGGATTTGATGACACCCAATTGCTAAGAGTCAGCTCGTAGCAGCCAGCAACCAACGTTTGGCTTGAAGCCGGAATTCCTTGAGCAAAGGTGGCACACCCGACCAATGCAAGGCCTAGCGCAAACCACCTGACCCAGGCTTTCATCGGAGCCTCCTTTTGCCCCACCTAACGCCGCGTGCACCGGGCCGGGCAACAGAGTTCAAGTTAAGCCAAGGTAACATTGGAACCCCTACAAAGGGCATTAGGATTAGCAACCCCGTCGTCCGGTCCGGTGACACTGCTGGTTGGGCGTCTTTTCTAGCACCCAGACTCCGCCCCAGATTCTATGACTTCGTAGAAGTAGCAAGAGACGTTCTTGCCTTGCTTGTTTATGGGCGCAGGAAACCGTTGCTCAAGGATGGTTGACAATATCCACTCGACCACAGGCATGGGCAAGTCAGTACGAAGAACCGCAGCGCATTGCGGGATGCCTCGCCTATCAATAATGGCCTCAATCAGGAGATACCCATGATAATTGCCGAGCGAATCCAAGTTTGGTGGAAGCTTGTCCGGCAGCGGCTTGAGTGTTGTTGGCGGCCTCAATGGCAACACGTCCTTTGCTTCCGCAGGTACATCAGGCGTCACGAGCCTGCAGAGATGGTTGTCGCGTCGGTCTGCCGATAGATATGGTGCCGGGTCGAATTCCTGAGGCCATTCGGACCACGTGGCTATTGGCATTGAAAGTGCCGTTAGCAAAGCACTAAGAGCGAAAATGGCTCGGAACGGCATGGACGACCTTATTTTAAGGCGCCCAACGCCGCGTGCACCGGACCGGGCAACCGAGTTCAAGCTAAGCGAATGACAGCAACGGAACTCCCGCAAAGGGCCTTGGTGAAGCAACCCCGTCGTCCGGTCCGGTGGCACTGCTGGTTAGGCGTGTGGTCTCTTTGCTCTCTTTTGCACTTTCTGTGCCCTTGTATTCGTTCTAGCTCACCTGGCCAACAGTCCATATGCCCGTGCGAGCGCGCGTCAACGGTGCCTTCGATTCGGAGCCATGTGTCGTTTTTTATGTTGATAACAGAAGAATCAGCAAACGAGGACGGGTTGCCAACCCATAGGGAAGTGGGCAATCCGCCTATAAAGGAATGATATTTAGCTGCACCAAGGTTGCTGCATTCCATTTCCGCATGATAATAGCCCACAACCGTTACCCGTTTTCCGTTATACATATCGATATGCTTTATTAAGTCTCGGAGGTCCACTTCTTTTGCCGGAACAAAATCCCCTTCGATTTCATCTCTCTCCACATCGCCTGGTTTTGGAGTAGAAAGCGAGAGTTTGGCGGCGAGACTGAAAAAATAGTCGTGTACGGCCTTCCGGTTTCCTTGGGAGGGAGGAGTAAAGAAGTTGCCCACATGATTTGACCTGTCTTGAATGGAGACATCAAGATGTCCATACAGGACCTTCTTGCTCAAATCAGAGGGTTGTGGGTCCGGTCTTACCTCAGTAGACCCCCTTGGCAATCAGTTCTTCAAAGATTGCCTTCTGCTCAGAGGCAGGCACCCTTATGAAATGGGAAAACCTCGTTCTTGTTGTGCGCGGTTTATTGCAGCCATACACTCTCTCTTCCAGAGAATACGAGACGACTCCTGCCGTGACGCCGAAATAGTGGAGATGCTCGCGCACCTCTTCAGGAGTGCTGATTGTCTCTTTGTAAAGGTAGTAAACACGGTCCTGAAAGCCGTCAACCGCCAGCGAGCCAAGAGAACCGATCGATAGAGAAACTATCAACAAGCATCTTGCTAAGCGACGCATTGCGCCTCCAACGACCTTCACACGCCTAACGCCGCGTGCACCGGACCGGGCAACCGAGTTCAAGTTAAGCAAATGGCGCAACGAATTACCCCCAAAGGGCAATGGTGAAGCAACCCCGTCGTCCGGTCCGGTGACACTGCTGGTTGGGCTTCACTTCATTTGGCGATTCGAATGTTCTCAATAAGCAATGTCTTTATGCCGTCGGACCACATTTCAGAAGTTGGAACATCCTTAAAAGCGCCCATTATAGAGGTCTGCCGAGCCTTCTTTCCTGAGATCTGATAGCAGTCATAGGTTATGAACTTTTCTTCCAGGTGGCTGGTCACGGTGAGAGTCTGCGTCCCGCCGCTATCAACATAGCGAAAGATCACTATGTCCTTTCCCTTTTGTTCACCATCTTCTACTCGCACCAACTTGTATCCCTCGGCCGTCCCCTGCAGATACGCCGTCTTTACCTCACCGGCGGAGATCCGGAAGTTGTTATCATTTTCTGATAGCACCTTAGCCGGTTGCGGACTATCCCCCGTTGCCGTAGGGGGAGCCGCCTGTCCAGTTGCACCAACGCTGATGAACATAGCCAAAATGAAGCTCAACAAAGCACATCTACTGGTCATCATGCGGGTCTCCTTGTCTTTAAGTGATGCCCAACGCCGCGTGCACCGGGCCGGGCAACCGCGTTTCAAGTCAGGCAAATGCTAGCATCGGAACTCCTGCATAGGGCAATAGGTGAAGCAACCCCGTCGTCCGGTCCGGTGACACTGCTGGTTAGGCCGTTGCTTTTAGTTCTCATGATGGTGGTACTCGAACCGATTCGAACATGTGCAACGTTATCGGAGGGGGATCTATCGCTGGTACCTCCAAGAGCCACTGTGCAAACAACGAAAGAGCAAGTGCGGTGATAACTGCTAAAAAGAAGATAATTTGCCAGCGGTTCTCGGTATGCAAACTGTTTTGTACGTAGCCTATGACTATCGAGAGACCTAGGCAGAAGCAAATATCAGCTACTACCAAGGCAAGGGAAGCCCAGGAACTTATATCGTTTACGCAATATATGCTTACGAGACCGTGGTGGCTGGTGCAGCGGACTATTTCCAGCGGTGTGACACAACCGAGAATTATTAAAATGATTTGGATCATCCACCCCAGCGTGGCCAGAAGACCGCGAAGCCATGTTGCGTAAATTGGAGATGGACTTATTGCAAAGAGAAGGAAAGCTGGTGCAGTTATTAGAATTCCTGGGATCTGAGCTAGGAATAGTGTATCTAGCGGCCGCAAGGCATTCCAGTGCCATATTGCTTCGCTATCGACTACCATAACGTGCGCAAGTAGTACGTTAAGCGCCGAACACACCAAAAGATACCCAAAGAAAGCGCAGAGCGCTAATCGGTAGTTGTTGCGGAGGACTCGCATAGGACTCCTGAGCGGGTATTCAACGGCCTAACGCCGCGTGCACCGGACCGGGCAACCGAGTTGAAGTTGAGCAAATGCAGCAACGGATAACCCCCAAAGGGCCTTGGTGAAGCAACCCCGTCGTCCGGTCCGCTGCCACTGCTGGTTAGGTGAACCAGCCGCTTCATTAGCTTTTAGCTGCCTTTCTTGAACTGCCCGCGATCATTGACAGCGGCACCGGTGAGAAACTGCGAAAACCACGGCGCGCCCCGCGCAACCGCAAACTCACGAGTACCACCTGCGCGCGTGACGGAGAAAGCATTTAGAAGTCTTTCAGCTTTTCCATGGGCACCTAACGCAAATTAGACGGTGGGGGGAAGTTTGTCCGGGGACAAATAGGTTGGTGCTGGGCGAAACAAATTTGTCCCGGGCTAAATGCGGTTTTGCGCTTTCGGGTGCCTTCGGTTTGATTGGGGTTCCGTGCGTATGGGTTGGTTTCGGTTCGGTTCGCATTGGGGTTCCGCTGGGTTCCTCGGGTGCCGTTCGGTTTCGATCCGAATGCGTTCTGGTCCGGCCTCGGTTGGACTTCGGGTCGCCGTCAGTCAATTTGCTCGTCGCCTCCGGGAGTATACCGCCGTTTCGGGGGCGCCTGCCCCGGCGGGGCGGCGTGGGTCAGGCGGGCGTGCAGGTGGAGCTCCTGGGCCTTGCGGTAGGGCAGCACCCAGACCTGGAGCGACGCGGTCCCACTTTCCGCCGGCGCGCTTGACGGCTTCGCGGATGGCCAGCTCCTCGTAGTCGACGCGGATGCCCACGAGCTGGTCGGGGGCGATCCGCGCCCGTTCGGGCGTCCATGCCTCCTCCTCCAGGATGATTTCCGCGGTCTTGAAGCGCCGCCCGGTCTCGGAGTCGTAGATGTAGCGGACGCAGACGAGGCGGTCGCCGTATTGGGCCAGGAGCCGTTTGGTGCCCGGCGCGCCGGGGCGCACGACCTGGATTCGGCGCCTCCGCCGGGGCCTGAGCGTCCTGCCCGGGCGGGCTTCCCACGGCGGTGTCCGGCGGGGCCTCTCCCACGCGCCACGGGGCGACCGGCGTCGGGCGCCCGCCGCCGGGCATGCCTCTCCGGGGCGGTGCGAGGACGATCTCGACGGTGGGGCGGGCCGTCTTCTTCCGCCTGTCCAACTCCGTGTCCACCTTCTTGTCCACGGTCTCGTCCAACCTCGTGCCCGTCTTCGCGCTCGCCGTCGTGCCCTTCATCGCCACCGTCCTCCCGTCCGTGCCGCCGGCACCGGTCGTAAACGAATTACCGACTTGGCGTTTCTGCCCGCGGCATGGCTCCGCCCTCCTCCGCCGCTGGAGGTTTCCTGGGTCCCGCCGTCTTTCGTCGCTCCCCCGGCCGGCGGCCGGGGCCCCCCAATTTCTCGCGCGGCCCGCGCGAGTTCTTTCAGGCGCCCGCTAGAGTGAATCGGCGGGGCTCTTGACCCCGCGCCCGCCCCGGTTCAGGACGTGGGTGTAGATCATGGTCGTGGAGACATCGCTGTGGCCCAGGAGTTCCTGCACGGTGCGGATGTCGTAGCCGTCTTCCAAAAGGTGCGTGGCGAAGGAGTGCCTGAAGGTGTGGCAGGACACGCTCTTGGTGATGCCCGCGGCGCGCACCGCCTCCTTCACCGCCCGCTGGAGCACGGTCTCGTTGAGGTGGTGGCGCTTGATCAGGAGGCTCCTCGGGTCCCGCGAGGGCCTGGGCGCGGGGAAGATGAACTGCCACTTCCACTCGAAGGGCGCCGCGGGATACTTGCGCTCCAGGGCGTCCGGCATGGAGCAGCGCGCGCTGCCCTCCTCGGACACCTTGGCGAACCAGGCCTTGTGCTTCCGCAGGTGGGCCTTGAGCCGCGGGCGCCAGGCTCTTGGGGAGGACCGTCACGCGGTCCTTCCCGCCCTTGCCGTCGCGCACGAGGATCTCGCCGCGCTCGAAGTCCACATCTTTCACGCGCAGGTTGAGGCACTCGGTGAGGCGCAGGCCCGAACCGTAGAGGAGGCCCGCCATGAGGCGCTTCCCCTCGGGCATCTGGTCCAGGACCGCCTTCACCTCCCGCTTGGTCATCACCTCCGGCAGCCGTTGGGGCTTCTTGGCGCGGACCACCCCGTCCATCCACGGGACCTCCACCTTCAGGACCTCGCGGAAGAGGAAGAGGAGGGCCGCCAGGGCCTGGTTTTGCGTGGCCGCCGAGACGCCGCCGTCCACCGCCAGGTGGGACAGGAAGGTGTTGATCTCGCCGGCCCCCATGTCCTTGGGATGGCGCTTGTCGTGGAAAAGGATGAAGCGGCGCGCCCAGGCCACGTAGGACTCTTCCGTCCTGTAGCTGTAGTGGCGCGTGCGCATGACCTGCCGGAGATCGTCCAGCAGCCGCGATTTTGCGGGAGAAGGTTCCTTGGCCATGGCGACCCCCTAACCCTTATCGGCAGACCGTTCGCAAGAACGCATGCAGTCTAACCTGGAGCCCGTTCGCAGTCAAATCGGGGGGAGAAAATGGGGAATGGGGAATGTCGGATGGCGAATGTCGGATGGCGAATGGGGGATGGGGAATGTCGGATGTGGGATGCGGGGCGTGGAAGCGTGATGCCGCCGGTTGGGCGAGGTGTCATTCCGGCTTGTCCGGAATCGTCCTTCCTGCAAACGGATTCTGGACTCGCTCCGCTCGCCAGAATGACGGCCTGGGGGGTGTTCTCTTCCCCTTTGGGCTTGGTTGCCTTTTGCTTTGGCCCTTTGTCTTGGCCTTCCGTTCTGGCCTTCTGCCTTCGGCCTATTACCTACTGCCCACTGCCTCTTGACTTTTCCCTGTTGCCTATTGATCTTCTACCTTCGGTCCCCTGCCTTCTTCCTCGTTCCCTCGTTGACTCGTTGACTCACTGACTCGTTCCCTCGATCCCTCCTACCCCCTCGGCATGGGGAGGAGGGCGCCGCCGCTGCAGCATAGGTCCACGCCCGTGAGATGTCGACTGACATCTGAGGAGAGAAAGAGCGTCGCGGCGGCCACGTCCTCGGCCTCGGCCACGCGCCGGAGGGGCACGACGGAGACGATGGCGGCCTCGCGCGCGTCCAGCGTCGCCTGGCTCATGGGCGTGCGGACCCAGCCCGGGGAGACGAGGTTCACGCGGAAGGCCGGCGCCAGCTCCTGGGCCAGGGAGTAGACCATGGACTGCACGGCGCCCTTGCTCCCGGCGTAGTGGCTGTGGCCCGGCTCGCCGCGCTGGCCCGCCGTGGAGCCGACGATGACGTAGGCGCCTCCTTCGGCCGCGTTGGCGAACTCCCGGGCCAGGTAGTAGGAGGAGAAGGTGTTGGTGCGGAACATGGTCTCCAGGGTCTTGCGGCTCAGCGTGCGGATGGCCCCCGGCGTCCAGATGCCCGCCGAGTGCACCACGATGTCGAGCCCCTCCATGGCCTTGGCCGCCACGCCCACGGCCTCCACGCACCCCTCCTCGGTGGCCAGGTCCGCCTGGACCGGATGGAGGCGGGACGGGCGCTTCTTCGCGAGGGCCTCCACGGGGCCGGGCTGGGACCGGTAGTGGGCCGCCACGCGGGCGCCTTCGCGGAGGAAGGCCTCGGCGCACGCCAGGCCGATGCCCGACGACGCGCCCGTCACCAGGACGCGCTTGCCCTTCAGGTCGGGGTAGGAAGCCGATGGATGTCATATGCTATCTCCTTTCTCGAGGATGGCGAGTTTTCGTTGCAATGCGCGAGACGCGCGCCTGAGAGGAGGCCATCTCCTCCTCCGTCACTCCTCACTCCTCACTCCTCACTCCTCACTGTCCCTCAAATTTCCAACTCGAGCCCGTCGTAGGCGGGCTGGACGTTCTCCGGGAGGGATGCGGCGAGCTCGGCGTGTTCCAGGTCGTGGCCCATGTGCACCAGGAAGGCCCGCTTGGGGGCGATGGCCTCGATGGCGCTCAGGGCCTCGGGGACGGTCATGTGCGTGGGGTGCTCGGGCTTGTGCCTGAGCGCGTTGATGACCAGCGTGTCCAGGCCCTGGAGGGCGCGCACCGCGGATTCGGGGACGCGCTTGCAGTCGGTGAGGTAGGCGAAGCCGTCCAGGCGGTAGCCCGTCACCGGCATGTAGCCGTGGTCCGCCTCCACGGGAAGGACCGTCAGTCCGCCCAGCTTGAGCTCGTCGGGCAGCACGCGCAGGTCGAGCTTGGGCTTCCCGCCGCCCTCCGGCGTGCTGTCGAAGGCGTACCAGAAGGTCTTGCGGACCCCTTCCAGCGTGCGGGTCGTGCCGTAGATGGGGATGGCGCCCTTCTGCCAGTAGGCGAAGACTCGCGTCTCGTCGAGCCCGAGGATGTGGTCCGCGTGGGCGTGGGTGAGGAGGATCGCGTCCACGCGGCGGACGCCGTGGCGCAGGCACTGCTCGCGGAAGTCCGGCGAGGCGTCCACGAGGAGAGAGGCCTCCGCATCGCGGATCCACAGCGACTGGCGAAGCCGCCGGTTGCGCGGATCGTCCGAGGTGCACACGCGGCAGCGGCACCCGATGATGGGGACCCCCACCGACGTGCCCGTGCCCAGGAACGTGACCTTCATCCGGCCTCCAGGGGTCAGTGTAGCCTCTCACCTGCGGGTTCGGAAAGCCACGGCGGCTGAGCGGCTGTGAATCGGGGATTTAGGAACTCGGAATTCGGAAGAGAAATCTCTGATTTGGGAGGTGGGATTTAATAAAGAGTGGATGAAGGCCTACGGAGGTTCGCGACCTGAAGGTCGCTCCCACGGCGAGCATCCGCTTGTGTCGGCAGCATGGCGGCTGTCGTGGGAGCCGCCTTTAGGCGGCGATGGATGGGCCTCCTTGGGTTTCGGAATTGGGATTTGGGATTTTAGAAGCGATGACACCAGAGAATCGCTATCACGACAAGGGATTTCGATTCACGTTTCATTCCTAATTTTTAATTCTACTTTTTTCATTTTCCATTCCATCTTTCTCTTTTCTCTCTTCTCCTTAATCCCTTCCTTTCCCCGGCTCTCCGGCTCTCCGGCTCCCCGGCTCTATCTCTACACTAGTCCCAGTCCACCTCGGAGGGCCTGCGGACGGAGAGCGTTTCGGGTCGTTCCGCGGGGCGGACGGAAATCGCTTCGGGTTGTTCCACGGAGCGCGTGGAGTCACGAACGGCGGCGCGAGGAGCAGGACGAGGAGGCGTCTTTGAAACCGACGGCGCTGCGGCGCCGGACCGGAACAGATCGCCGAGCAGCGGGTGGCGCAGGTCGTAGCGGCCCTCGGTGCGTCTCACGAGCGCCACGTCCTCCATCCAGCCCAGGTAGGCGCGGGTGGCGCCCGCCGTGAGCCCGAGGCGCCCGGCGAGGAGCGGGGCGGGTTGAGGCCCCTCCCGGGCCAGGACCAGGGCCACCCGGAGGAGGGCCGCGCCGCCCCGGGCCGCTCCCAGGGCGGTCTCCCACTCGTGCTCCAGGTGAAGGCGCGTGAGGTCTTCGGACAGTTCCCGGTAGAGGGGCGGGACGCTCCCGTCGGCCTCGGACTCCCAACGCTCCGTCGCGCAGCCCGCCGCTTCGAGGTTCGAGGCCAGCGATTTGGCGTGTCGGGGGAAGCGGCACTCCAGGGCCAGGCCGCTTCTGGCGGCGATCCGCGCCAGGCGCGCGAAGATCCCGTCCCCTTCGCGCGAGCCCTCCCGGGTGCCCGCCCACGCCAGCGCCCAATCGGCCCGCCGCAGGCAGAGCCCCCGTGCGCCCCGCGGCACGAGGAGGGCCTCCTCGAGGGACTGGCGGGACAGGTCCGCCTCGGCCCATCCCGGCGGGACCTCCAGGGGGGCGTGGCCGTAATCCACGCGGACGATGAGGCACCGGCGGGGGCGCGGGAGGGGCGGGAGGTCGCTCATGCGGCAAACATAGGCGAGACAAGAAAGGATGTCAAGTGGCAGAGGAATAATGCGAGACGCGATTAGGCGAGACGCGAGACGCGATTAGGCGAGACGCGAGACGCGATTGAGCGAGACGCGAGACGCGAGACGCTTAAGGAGGAGGACAAGCGCTTCGCCCAACCGCCTCGTTGCTAAGTTGCCCCATGCGAAGGCCGGCGAGGAATCGCGGTCAGGAGACCGCCCCTACAAAGACCTTCTCGTGGCGCGGACGCTCTTGTCCGCGGCCTTCCTGGCCGACAGGTGTCCGCCCCGACACGAGGCTTTCTCGGGAAAGCCGCTCTCACCGGATGTCCTGCCCGCTGCCGATCCCTTGGATGGGGCCTTTCCGTTTCCCAAATCCGCAAATCCGAAATTCGCAATTCGCAATTGTCCCCTGTCCTCCTGCTCCCTGCTCCCTGCTCCCCGCTCCCGGCTTTTTGACAAACCAGGGGTTGTTCACTATCCTCTTGTCCATAGGAGACCACGCCATGCGCGCCTTCCTTGCCCTGGATCTGTCGGCGGAGACCCGGGCCAAGCTCGGCCAGGTCCAGGCGGCGCTCAAAACGGAAACCGTCCACGTGAAGTGGGTGGAGCCCGACCAGATGCACCTCACCTTGCGGTTCTTCGTGGACCTCCAGCCCGAGCAGCAGCACAAGCTCCATACCGCCATGACGGAGGTGGCGCGGCGGTCGTCCATGTTCACCTACAAGGTCCGGGGCGTGGGGTTCTTCGCCTCGGGCGACCGCCTGAAGGTCCTGTGGTGCGGCGTGGACGACACCTCGGGCAGGCTGACGGCCCTCCAGCGTACGGTGGAGCAGTCCCTGGCGCCCCTGAAGCTGGCCCGTGAGGAGCGGCCGTTCCGGGCGCACCTCACCCTGGGGCGTCTCAAGGTACCCAGCCGGGAGCCCCAGCTCGTGCAGGCCCTCAAGACCATGACCAACCTGGAGGCGGGCGTGGAGCGCCCCGACCGCGTGCGGCTCTACCAGAGCACGCTCACGCCCGAGGGGCCCGTCTACCGCGTCCTGGCCGAGTGGCGTTTCGGGGCGGGCGCATGACCTTCCGCGACGCCCTGCTCCTCATCCTGTGCTACGTCCTGGGCTCCATCCCCTTCGGGTACCTCCTCACGCGCTACCGGACGGGCGTCGACATCCGGGAGCACGGCTCGGGGAACATCGGCGCCACCAACGTTCTGCGGACGCAGGGCAAGGCCCTGGGCGCCCTCACGCTGGTCCTGGATTTTTCCAAGGCCGCGGCCTCGGTCTGGATCTGCCGGGTCTGGGGTTCCCAGGAATGGATGCCCGCGGCGGGAGGCGCCGCCGCCGTGGTGGGCCACTGCTTCCCCTTCTCCCTGGGCTTCCGCGGCGGCAAGGGCATCGCCTCGGGCCTCGGGGCCTTCCTGTTCATCGCACCGGTGCCCACCTTCACCGCCCTCGGTGTTTTCGTCCTGGAGGTCCTCACCCTCCGCTGGGTCTCGCTCGGCAGCATCCTGGCCGCCCTGGCGTTCGGCGGCATGATGGTTGGATGTCATTTGGCATTCGGATGGTACAGCCCGGCGGCGGCGGCCATCGGCGCGGGCCTCGCCCTCCTCCTCGTGACCCGCCACCACTCCAACATCCGCAACCTCCTGCGGGGGACCGAGTCCAAGCTGTGGGGCGAGGGGAGCGGAAGGTCGAGGGACGAGAAGCCATGACCGGCGCGAGGGATCCTGACAGCCTTCTCACGGTGGGCCAGCGGCGGATCGTGGTCTGGGGCGCGGGTTCGTGGGGAACGGCGCTGGCGCTCCACCTGGCGAAATCGGGCCACGAGGTGTCGCTGTGGGTCTACGAGGCGGAGCAGTACGAGGCCATGCGGCGCAGCGGGGAGAACGCGGACTTCCTCCCGGGCTTTCCCCTGCCCCCGAACATCGGGGTCTTCCACGATCCGGCCCAGGTGCCCCCGGGCGCCTTCGCATGGCTGAGCGTCTCCCCCACCCAGGCCACGCGCGCGCTGTGGCGCACCATCGGCCCGCTCTGTCCGCCCGAAACCCTGATCATCTCCGCGTCCAAGGGATTCGAGCAGGGCACGCTCCTGCCACCCAGCGCCGTCATCGAGGCCTGCGCGCCGGCCTCCTGCCACCCCGTGGTGGCCCTCTCGGGCCCGAGCTTCGCCCACGGGCTGGCCTGCGGAGACCCCACGACCGTGGCGCTCGCCGCGCCCGATCTCTGGCGCGCGGAGCTGGCCCAGCGGCTCGTGTCCCACCGGCCCCTCCGGGGGTACGTGAGCGGGGACCGGGTGGGCGTGGAGCTGGGGGGCGCCGTGAAGAACGTGGTGGCCCTGGCCTGCGGCATCGCCGCGGGCCTGGGCTTCGGGCCCAACACCATCGCCGCCCTCATCACCCGCGGCCTGCGCGAGATCGTGCGCCTCGGGGAGCGCATGGGCGCCGACCCGCACACCTTCGCGGGGCTCTCGGGCATGGGCGACCTCGTCCTCACCTGCACCGGGGAGGAGAGCCGGAACCGTTCCGTGGGCGTGCGCCTGGGCAAGGGCGAGAAGCTCGATTCGATCCTGAGCTCCATGAAGATGGTGGCCGAGGGCGTGCCCACCACGCGCTCCGTGGCCGACCTGGCCCGCAAGCACGGCGTGGAGATGCCCATCGCGTTCATCGTGGAGCGGATCCTCTTCCAGGACCTGCCGCCCCGCGACGCCCTCGACGAGCTCCTCTCCCGAGAGCTGAAGCGCGAGATCGGTTAGCGGGGACGGCGAATGGTGAATGGCGGTGGCCGTCTCCCTGCTCCCCGCTCCCGGCTACCTGCTCCCTTGGCGCGTTGATCGTTAGGAGGCACCTATGAACATCAGACGCTGGCTCGCCGTCTTTTCCGCCGCCGGGATCGTGACTCTCGCGGGGGGCATGGCGTCCCTGGCGGGGGCACAGCCCGAGGGCACGGGCTACACGCTCACCGGCTGGAACAACCTGGGGATGCACTGCATGGACCCGGACTACGCGGTCTTCTCCATCCTGCCGCCCTACAACTCCATCTACGCCCAGCTCGTGGACCCGCAGGGCAGGCTCGTGACGAACGCCGCGGGCATCACGGTGACCTACCAGGGCGTGGCGGACCCCGCCGGCTCCATCAATGTGACCTCGGCGGGGAAGACCAACTTCTGGACCTACGTCCTGGGGCTCTACGGCGCGGGCGTCCCCGTGGACTACGGGCTCGCGGGCAAGAACATGCCCGGCGCCGCCAATACCCCCCAGATCATGACCTTCGACCCGGCCCTGAACCAGTGGGGGGCCGAGGGAATCCCCCTCACGCCCTACGACGACGCCGCCAAGAAGAACCCCTATCCCATGATGCGCCTCACGGCGCAAAACGGGTTGGGGACCACGCTGGCCATGGTGGACATCGTCCTGCCGGTCTCCGACGAGATGGATTGCAGCCTCTGTCACGCCTCGGGCTCGGTGGCCGCGGCCATGCCGCCCTCGGGCTGGGTGAACGATCCCGAACCCCGTGCGGGACTACCGGCTCAACGTCCTGAAGCTCCACGACGACCGGTTTCTGGCGAACCCCGCCTATCAGGCCGCGCTCGCCGCCGCGCACTACAACTCCGCCGGGCTCTACGCCAACGCCGCGACGGACGGCAAGCCCATCCTCTGCGCCGCTTGCCACGCCTCGAACGCATTGCCGGGCACGGGCCAGGCGGGCATCCCCCAGGAGACCCTCTCGGTGCACGCCTTCCACGCCCACGTGGTGGACCCTCTCACGGGCCAGACGCTGGACGCGAGCACGAACCGCGCCGCCTGCTACCGCTGCCACCCGGGCAGCACCACCCGATGCCTGCGGGGCGCCATGGGGAGCGCCGTGGCGTCCGACGGCACGCTCGCCATGCAGTGCCAGAGCTGCCACGGGTCCATGAGCCAGGTGGGACTCTCCACCCGCCAGGGCTGGCTCAACGAACCCCAGTGCGGGAGTTGCCACACGGGCACGGCCATGAACAACAGCGGGCAGATCCGCTACACGAACACCTACGACCCCGGCACGGGCCAGTGGCGCGTCCCCGCCAACGCCACCTTCTCCACCAACCCCGACACGCCCGCGCCGGGGTTGAACCTCTACCGCTTCTCCAGGGGGCACGGCGGACTCCAGTGCGAGGCGTGCCACGGCTCCACGCACGCGGAGTTCATCAGCTCCCACGACAGCGACAACATCGCCAGCGTGGAGATCCAGGGCCACGCGGGCAAGCTCGCCGAGTGCACCGTCTGCCACGCCACCGTGCCCACCGCCGTGGCGGGAGGCCCCCACGGCTTGCATCCCATGGGACAGCCGTGGGTCTCCGCGCACCATACGGACGGGATGAACACGACGCCCTGCAAGGATTGCCACGGGGCAGACTACAAGGGCACCGTGCTCAGCCGCTCCCAGGCCAACCGATCCATCAACACCGGCTTCGGCATCCGCCAGTTCTGGCAGGGCTACCAGATCGGCTGCTACACGTGCCACAACGGACCCGGCAACGACGACGCCAACCCCAACAGGCCGCCCGTGGCCAACGGGCGCTCCGCGGTGGCGGGCCTCAACACGCCGGTCTCCGTCCCGCTCACGGCCAGCGACCCCCAGGGACTGGCCCTCACCCTGCGCATCGTGAGCCAGGCCAAGAACGGAACCGTGGGGCTCAGCGGCAAGACGGCCACCTACATCCCCTCGCCGAATTTCCAGGGGCAGGACTCCTTCACCTTCGCCGCCAGCAACGGCCAGATGGACTCCAATCTGGCGTCCGTGCAGGTGAGCGTGGGCGGCGGAGTGCAGCCCCCCGCCATCACGGGCATCGCCAAGGTGCCCAATCCCTTCAGGCTGAAGATCACGGGGAACAACTTCCAGGCCGGCGCCGCGGTGTTCATCGGTAGCGACGTCTCGCCGTGGGGCACCCTGACCGTCACGGCGCCATCCAAAATCGTGATCAAGCAGGGAAGCGCACTGAAGGCGCGGTTCCCCAAGGGCGTAGCGGTAGCGATTCGCGTCGTGAACCCGGACGGCGGCTCTGCCACGGGAAGCTACACGACACCGTGAAGAGACAGAGCGGGTGAACGGGGGAGCGGGCTAGAAGGGGTTAAGACCGGGGCCTTCCTCCGTCACCCGGATTCTGGGCTCGCTCCGCTGGATCGATCTAGGGCGAGACGCTAGACGCCAGACGCGAGACGCTTTAGAAAAAAGAGCGCTTCGCTCAATTGCCTAACAGCCTGTTAATCGCCTTGCGCCCGCCTTCACCGACTCCAGACCAGGGTGGTCTCTCCCCCGTCGGGGTTCAAGAACCGGAAGACTTTGGAGACGCCCTTGGGCACGGCCGCTTTCAGGCTGGCGCCGCCTGTGATTTGCACCTTTGCGGCGCTCTTGTAGACCACGCTCGTCCACTCCACACCGTCGATGAAGACCCTGACGCCGTTTTGTAAGTTGGCCCCCGTCACGACGATCTTGAAGGGCGGTGCGACCTTTTTCATCAGCGTAATGGACGGCGGATTGAGGACGGTGATCGTCCCCGACTTGCTGCAGCTCGCACTGTCGGCCGTGGCGGTCACGTGCCAGGTGTACACGCCGGGCGCGGCGTACTGGTGGGTGGCGAGCGAGTCGGTGGAGGTGTTGCCGTCGCCGAAGTTCCACAGGAAGGTGGCGACGTTCTGGCAGTGCTCCATGCCCACCGAAGCGCTGAAGATGACCCGCTCCGCGAGCGAGGCATGGTCCTCCACGGCCGCCACGCACTGCAGGGTGCACGTCCCGGAAGAGGCGCAGAGGAACGTGGACATGGCGTTCGCGGGGAACGCAGCGCCGGTCGGGGTCCCCTCGGCCCCATTGCCTTCCCCGGACGACAAGGAGGCATCGGAAACGGTGACGGCAGCCTCCTGGATCACGGCGGTCGAGTCCGTGCCGAAGGTGCACGACGGGTCTATCGAGCCATCGAAGCCGAGCTTGGTGAGCCAGCCGTGGCTGTTGACGCCGAAGCCCAAGCGACCGGCGAGGATGAAGCCCCCGTCGTTGGTCGGGCGCACCCCGCTAAGCATGTCCCAATCGGCCAGGCCGCCGTTATGCTGCCACAGGAGGTTCCCTGAGCCATCGAGCCGGGCGAGCCAACCATCGGAGTTGCTCGGGTTTTCCGTGGGGTAGTTGTAGCCTGCGACGACGACGCCGCCCTGCGGCATTCCGGTGGCGCAGGTCATGTAATCGGTGTTGGGCGTGCCGAAGGTCTTCTGCCAGTAAAAGTCGCCCGAATCGTCCAGCCGCGCCAGCCAGGCGTTCGCTCCAGTGCCATCGTTGTAGTTGTAAATGGCACCCCAGACAAACGTGCCGCCGCCCGGGAAGGTGGTCAGACCCGACGGATAAAAGGTCTGCCCGCCTGGGCCTTCATAACGGCGCTGCCAGAGGACGTTCCCCGAGCCGTCCAGTTTGATGAGCCAGCCCACGTCGTAAACCTGGTAAATGTAGCTGTTGACCGCCACCAGGAACCCGCCGGGAGCGGCGATGATGTCGTTGGCCCACTCGCGGCTGTCACCTCCGAAGGTCTTCTGCCACACCATGTTTCCGTCCGCATCGATCTTGAAGACCCAGACGTCCTCCAGGCCCGGGGGAGCGACCGTTCGATAGCCGGCCAGGATGAAGCCCACCGTCCTCGGCGCGAGCGCGCATAGCCTGCCCAGTCTTCGCCCGGTCCTCCGTAGGTCTTCTGCCAGACGACGCTCCCGGTGCTCGTGAGCCGGAGCACCCAGACATCGTCATCCCCCGCGCCGTAGGAGGAGGTGTACCCCAGGACGAGGAAGCCTCCGTCCTCGAGGAGGAAGGCCCGGTAGAAGACCTCCGCTTCAGGGCCGCCGTAGGCTTTCTGCCAGATCACGTCGCCCGAGGGCCCGGTGCGAACCAGCCAGCCGTCGTAGCCTCCAGCACCGGAGGACCGCGTCCATCCCAAGGCCAGATATCCGCCGTCGGCCATGGGAACGGCGTCCGTTAACGACTCGTCCGCAGCCCCGGCGTAGTAGTTGGACCACGACGACTGGGCACCCGTCGCCAGGCCCAGGGCGAGCGCCGCGCAGACCGCCACAAGGATGAGTACCGCCTTACGGAACCCTTTCTCGTCCATGTCCCCTCCCTTCGATGGCAGGAGAACAGGAACGCTCCCCTGCCAAGGCCCTCTCCACCGTGCGGAACCGTCCCTGAGCCCATTTTAGGCGAATCGCCCCGCGCTTTCCAGCGCATCGCCTCTCGCCTAATTGCGTCTCGCGTCTCGCGTCTTGCGTCTCGCGTCGATTCTGGACTCGCTGTGCTCACCAGAATGACAGACTTGGGGATTGTGCCTCACTGTCTAATCGGTCATTCCGGCTTGTCCGGAATCGTAGCTCCTTCTTACGTCTCGCGTCTCGCGTCTCGCTCTTGCGTCTCGCTTCTTGCGTCTCGCGTCTCGCGTTCTTGCGTCTCGCTTCTTGCGTCTCGCGTCTCGCCTATTTTTCCGGAGTCACGGGCTCGAGCAGGACGAGCGTGGCGCCCCAGTGGCCGAGCACGGGCGGGGCGAGCCGGAAGGACCGCACGGAGGGGATGCGCGCCAGGAGCGCGTGGACGGTCTTCTGCATGGCGCCCGGTCCCCTTGCCGTGGACCACGCGCACCTCGAGGATACCGCGGGCGCGGCACTCGGTGAGGTACTCCGGAAGGAGTTCCTTCACGTCCCTGGGGTCGAAGGTGTGCAGGTCCAGCGTGCCGTCGATGGGAATGGGCGTTGGATGGGATCTGCTCATCCATGGCCGTGCCACTCATCTTACTCGGCGCCGGTACCGGCTCGCAATCTTCGTATCGCTCGGGAGCGGGGAGCGGGGAGCAGGGAGCGGATATGCAAAAACCGTGACCGGTGGTTTTTCCTACTCACCTACTCACTTACTCGCCTACTCACCTTGAATGGAACGCCTCCATCATCTCGATGAATTCGTCGAAGAGGTAGAGCGAATCGTGGGGCCCCGGGCTGGACTCGGGATGGTACTGCACGGAGAAGACGGGCAGGCTCCCGTGGCGCATGCCCTCCAGGGTCCCGTCGTTGAGGTTCGTGTGGGTGGCCGTGAATCCCGGCGGAAGGTGGTCCCCGTCCACCGAGTACCCGTGGTTGTGGGAGGTGATCTCCACGCGGCCCGTGGCCAGGTTTTTCACGGGGTGGTTTGCGCCGCGGTGGCCGAAGGGGAGCTTGTAGGTCTTGCCGCCGAAGGCCAGGGCCAGGAGCTGGTGGCCGAAGCAGATGCCGAAGGTGGGCAGGCGCTCGGCCAGGCCGCGCACGGCGGGCAGCGCGGCGGCGGCCATCTCCGGGTTACCCGGCCCGTTGCTGAGGAAGACGCCCTCGGGATCCATGGCGAGGATCTCCTCCAGGGGCGTGTAGGCGGGCACCACCGTGACCTGGCAGTTGCGCGCGGTGAGGTTCTTGAGGATGTTCTCCTTGAGGCCGAAATCCAGGGCCACCACCCGGAAAGAGCGGTCGGGGACGCGCCCGGGCATGACCGAGGCCACGAAGCCTTCGGGGCCTTCGAACCCCGCGGTGAAGGGATGGCACGCCCCCGCCGTAACCCGCGCCGTGAGGTCCACTCCGTCGATCCCCGGGAAGGCCGCCAGATGGGCTTTCAGCGTCTCCAGGGGCGTCCCGTCGTTGCTGATGAGCGCCCTGGGCGTCCCCCGGCTCCGGCAGTGCCGGGCCAGAGAACGCGTGTCCACGCCGCACAGCCCCACGATGCCGTGCAGCCGAAGGTAGTCTTGCAGGCTCCCGTGGGCCCTCCAGGAGGAGGGGGCGGGACTCAGGTCGTGGACCACGAAGCCCTGAAGCACCGGTGCCCGGCTCTCCACGTCCTCCGGGTTCACGCCGTAATTGCCCATGTGGGGGAAGGTCATGGCCACGATCTGGCCGGCGTAGCTGGGGTCCGTGATGATCTCCTGGTACCCCACCATGGCCGTCGTGAACACGGCCTCGCCCAGGCTCGTGCCGCGATGCCCGAACCCCTTGCCGGGAAAGACCGATCCGTCGTCGAGGAGGAGTACGCCGTCCATGGCCGTTGAGTATACCAGAGGGAGCGGGAAGCGGCGAGACGCGAGAAGTGAGACGCGAGACGCAAAAGAAGAAAGAAGCGCTTCGCCTAATCGCGTCTTGCTTAATCGCTTAATCGCCTAATCACCTAATCACCCTCCCCCCGACTTCTGCTAGAATCAGCGGCTGGGGCGTCCCGGCCAGGCCGGCGGAATGGGAGCGCTGATGTTCAAGGACATCCGGGTCCACGGGGCCATCACGCCAGAGATCGACTACTACGCCAACCTGGCGGGCGAATCGCTCCTGCCGGCGCCCTTCTACGAGGTCCAGACGGAGGAGGGCGGGACCGGCCGCCGTGGCCTTCTTCCTGTCGGGCATGTACCTGCGCCTTGGGCCGTCCGGCGTGGCCTTCTCGGGCACGGGGGGCGTGGTCTCCGAGTACATGTTCGGGTCCCCCATGCCCCTTCAGGACCTGGGGCACAAGGAGGTCCGCAACCGCCTCGTGATGTTCGGGGCGTTCACGGGCGAGGGCGGGCGGCCTCTCCTTCACCGCCAGCGTGTCCGGGGAGACCTCCTACGAAACGCTCTTCCTGGACGGCAACGCGCTGTGCAACTACTTCTTTCTGCTCAAGACGCCGTGGCCCTTCTCGGCCCGGCGCACCCAGGAGGTCCTCCTGCGGACCCTGGGGCGCGTGCTCAAGCGGAGCGACTTCCCCGGGAGCCGGCGCCGACAGCGACCTGAGCGCGGAAATCCTCAAGGAGCTGGCCGAGCCCGGCGCCACGCTCCTCCTGCTCCGCCTGGCCCACCGCCCCCACCAGCAGTTCCACCAGTTCGTGCGCGAGACCTACCGGAAGACCCGCGAGTGGGGAGAGGCCCAGAAGCGCTTCGTGGACACCCTGGGCGGGGAACTGGGCGTCATGGAGTACCAGCGCGAGCGCATCGCCATCGACATCCTCTACAAGGACGCCCAGAACAAGCAGATCGTGGACGAGTACAAGGATGTCCTGCTGGGCATCATGATCAACGGCGCGGACCCCAGCGCCCTGGCGCGCCTCAACTCCCTGCGTAACCTGGCCATGCGCCACAGCCTGCCCCGCAGCCTCTTCGACACGCTGGACGGCCTCATGCCCGCCCAGAAGATGGCCCAGCGGGAGGAGCGCGATTACCTGCGCGGCGCCCGGGAGATCTTCGAGGGGCTCTTCCTCTCCAGCAAGCCGCCGGCGGAGGTCATCGGACCGGCGGAGGTGGTCCGCCTCCTCCACTACAAGCAGGCGGCCCAGCAGTACCACGACAACGGCTTCGAACAGATCCTCCTGGACGCGGGCCGCGTGCTGGACGAGCGGGCCGCCGACGGCGGGGACATCGAGCCCTTCGAGGTGTTCTCCCAGGTGGTGACCTACTTCGACCGCCTGGACAACGCCGAGGCCGTGGTGAACCAGCTCGCCTTCATGGAACACGCCACGGTGACGGAGGACCGGGTCCGGTCCCTGGTGGGCAACAAGCGCGAGCTGGACGCCATCGAGCCCGGGCTCTTCCACGCGCTCGTGGTGGAACCGGCCCTTCGAAACCCCTACGCCCTGCGCGTGGGCCGCCGGAAGGTGGAGGCGCTCCACGAGGGGCTGGGGCACATCGAGAAGGGGGAGCGCACCCACTCGGAGGTGGCCGACCTCGTGAACGCCCTGGCCCAGCAGGAGAGCGGCCAGCGCCACCGCTACGAATGCATCCGGGCCCGGCTCAAGCAGTCCTACTTCAACCTCTCCAACGCCATCCACGTGAGGCTCCTGGAGCGCGAGGTGGAGGGGGAACTGCGCAAGAGGCAGGGCGAGGCCTTCGAATCTCCCCCGGGCGCCTTCGCCGCTGCCCTGGAGGATGTGAAGGCCGAGAGCGAGTACCTCAACGACCTGTATCCCAAGTTGCTGGAGAGCCCCGATCCCCCTGCGCGGGACGCCTTTCTCCTGCGCACGGGCCTGGACCGTTACCGCTTGGAGGATCTGGAGCGGGAGTACCGCATCGCCCACGGCATCGAGGAGGCCGGGACCGCGGGAAGTGTCTCTCGGGGTGGACTTTTGAGGACGAGAGCGATGCTGAGGCGATTAAGCTAAGCACCGCAATTCAGCGTTAGCTCAGCACTTAAGCGTCACGCCTGAATCAGGCGAAGCGACTGAGTAAGGCAAACGCCGTCTACGCTGCTCATCGCCTAACTCGCACCTCACGTCCTCAGCGTCCTCACGTCCTCTTCCCGCTGCACTTCCCCGGCCCAGGCGAGCACGGCCTCCGGCGACCGGTAACCCACGAAGCCCGAGATCACCTGACCCTCGGCGGAGAGAAACAGGACCGTGGGCAACCCCTTGACGCCGTAGCGCTGCATGATGGCCTGGTCGGCGTCGGTGTTCTTGGTCATGTCCAGGCGGATGGGCACCACCGTGCCCAGCCATTGTCTGAACGCGGGCGTCGGGCCAGGTCTTCTTCTCCAGCTCCACGCAGGCCACGCACCAGTCGGCACGCATGTCCACGAGGGCGGGCTTGCCCTGCGCCTTGGCCGCCGCGAGCCCCGCGTCGAGGGAGGTCTGCCAAGCGACGCCGCCCTCGGCCGGACGGGCCATGGAGGGCAGGAGCGGCAAGACGGCCACGAAGGCCACCGCGCACAGCAGGATCCCCGCCACCCGCATGGGCAGGCTGAAGAAGTGCCGCTTGGCCCCGAAGAGGAGGAAGAGCACCACGGCCCAGAGCGCCAGCAGCCCCACCACGAGGAAGGCCGTCTTGGGCAGATAGAGCCCGGCGAAGTAGAAGGCCGCCGCCAGGATGAGGGCCCCGAAGAGCACGCGCACGCCGTCCATCCATCCCCCGCTCTTGGGCAGCGAGGCCAGCACGCCCGAGAAGGTGCCGATGACGACGAAGAGCACGCCCAGGCCCAGGGCGTAGACGAAGAGGTAGAGGAAGCCCAGGGCCACCGAGCCCGTGGCGGCCACCACCACCAGGATGGCGAAGATGAGCGGCCCGATGCAGGGGCTCGCCACGAGGCCCGACAGGGCGCCGATGAGGAACGCCCCCACGAAGCCCCGGCCTTTGCCCTTCCGCTTGGTGGCTTCGATGCGGTTGGTGAGCGCGGCGGGCGTCTTGAACTCGAAGAGGTTGAACATGCTCAGCGATAGGGCGAAGAAGAGGGCCGCGATGGGCAGGCCCACCCAGGGCGTCTGGGTGAGCGCGCCGAAGGCCTGGCCGGCCTTGGCCGAGACGGCGCCCAGCACGGCGTAGACCAGCGCCAGGCCCGCCACGAAGGCCAGCGAGAGGAAGAACCCCGCGGAGCGGCCCTTCCCCTCGGAGCGCGAGCCGATGTACGCCACGGTGATGGGGATGACGGGGTAGACGCAGGGCGTGAGGCTGGAGAGCACGCCGAAGAGGAAGGCGAGCAGGAGGGCGAGGGGCATGTTCTCTTTGGCGGCGCGGGCGAACTTGGCCTCGTAGCCTTCTGCCTTTGGGGCCTTGATCTCGGCGGCGGGCGGCGGCGCCTCGCCCTTGGCGGGTACGGGCACGACTCCCTCACCTTGGGGCTCGGGAGCGACCGCCGGGGCGGGAACGGTCGCGGGGGTTCCCGCGGGCGCGGCGGCCTGGGGGATCACCGGTGCAGCCTTCACGGCCAGGTCGAAGGGCACCACGTCCCTGATGGGCAGGAAGCAGACCTTGTCCCCGAACTCCTGGCACGCCTGCCAGCGCAGTTCGAGCTTCCCTCGCACCGCCGCCGGGGCGTCCCGGGTCAGGTCCACGGGGATCTCGATGCGCACGGATCCGCGCAGGACGGGCCGGTCCTCCTCCATTTTGCCCCTGGGCACTTTGGGGGCGCCCCAGGTCACGCCCTTGAGGGAGGGCAGTCTTCACCGAGAGGGTTTCGTCGGAAAAGATGTGGAACCCCGTGGGGACCTCCACGTCCAGGACGAGACGGCCCACGCCGGGGTCGGGCAGGGGGGACGGGGCCGAAGACACCTTGAACCTCAACTCCGGGGGAGTCGGGTCCGAATCGCGAGGGCCCGCCCACGCGGCGCAGGCCAGGGTCACCGCGCAAAGGAGAACGAGAGTTTTCGGCGATTCGCCCAGATCACATCGCACCCTTCTGATGAATTCTAAGTCGGCCTTCATTCCTTCGTCCGCTCCAGGGCATGCTCCCGAAGGAGGCCGAGCATCCGGCCGGTGACGACCCCCGGCGCGCCCTCACCCACGGGTCGGCCGTCCACGCTCACCACGGGGACCACTTCCTTCAGCGTAGAGGTGAGGAACACCTCCTGGGCCTCGAAAAGTTCTCCCGGCGTCACGGGCCGCTCCTCGGCCTCCAGCCCCGCCTTTGGGGCCAGGGCCAGGACCACGCAGCGCGTGACCCCGTCCAGTATGCCCGAGGCCAGGCTCGGGGTCACGACGCGCCCGTCCCTCACCAGAAAAACATTGGAGCTGGACCCCTCCGCGAGTTGCCCCGCGGGGTTCAGCAGGAGCGCTTCGTAGGCGCCCGCGGCGGTGGCCTCCCTCTTGGCCAGCCAGAGGTCGGGGTTGCCCGCGAACTTCGCCGCGGGAATGAATCCGCCCGGATTCCATCGCGGGCGGGAGGCCGTCACACACCGCACGCCCCTCTCGTGTACGGTGACCGCCGCGGGAGGAAGCGGCCCCGCGTAGGCGCACCACCGCACGGGCCCTTCCAGAGGTTCGTTCCACCCGGGAAACTGGAGGCCCGGGCCCACCGCCAGGCGCAGGTAGGATTCCTGCGGCGCACGCCGTTCCGCAAGGACCCGCAGGGCCGTCGCCATTTCACCCAGGGGCGCTTGCCCCCACTCCATGGCGGCCATACCCTCGGCCAGCCGCTTGAGGTGTTCCTCCAGCGCGAAGGGCCTGGTCTGATAGGTGCGCAACGTCTCGTAAAGCCCGCTGCCGTAGAGGTACGCGTGCTCCGTGGCGGGAATGCGCGCCTCGCCGGGAACCGTGGGCGACCGTTCCCCTCCGACCCACACCCATCGCCCATCGTTCATGCCATCGTCTCCCGAGGGCGGGAGTATACCTCAGGTGCCCTCTTGGGTGCGCCATTACGCCCACCTTCAAGCGCGCGAACTCTCCGGAGGCTCCCAAAACCGCCGGGCGGCGTACACTCTCCCCCGGGCCACCCCCTGGGGATGGCCCGGCCGTCCGTTCCTGTGGGGGGAGTCGACGCGCAAAACACAATGAACGCCTCCGGACCGCCGGGCGGGCGTCCGCCTTCGGGCCGCCCGCTCCATCCGCGGCCACGAGGCCTGGAAGGGAGTCACGCCATGCATGTGATGGACAGTATCCGTGAGAGAGTCAAGGCAAAAAGACAACGCATCGTCCTGAGCGAGGGCATGGACAAGCGCATGATCCACGCCGCCGTCCAGGCCTCCGCCGAAGGGCTGGCGGAGGTGACCCTGCTGGCCACCGAGGCGCAGGTGAAGGACGCCCTGGGCGAGGACCGCAAGGGGCTGGAGAAGGTCCATGTCCTGGACCACCTGCAGTCCCCGTGGCTGAAGGACTTCGCCGGCGAGTACTACGCCCTGCGCAAGGCCAAGGGGATGACCGAGGAAGAGGCCGAAAAGACCGTCCGGGACAACGTCTTCTTCGGCGACATGATGGTGCGTCAAGGGCTATGCGGACGGCTGCGTGAGCGGCGCCTTTAACACCACGGGCCTGGTCATCAAAGCCGCCCTGCAGATCCTGGGCACGGCGCCGGGCATCAAGACCCTCTCCAGCTGCTTCATCATGGTCCACCCGGACAAGAGCTTCGGGACCGACGGCCTCATGATCTTCGCGGACTGCGCCGTCCTGCCCTTCCCCGACGCGGGCCAGCTCGCCGACATCGCCATCGCCTCCGCGGCAAGCGCCAAGGCCTTCTGCGGGATGGAGCCCCGGGTGGCCCTCCTGGCCTTCTCCACCAAGGGCAGCGCAAAACACGAAACCCTGGACAAGATCCTCCAGGCTCTCGCCATCGTGAAGGAGCGGCGCCCCGATCTCGCGGTGGACGGCGAACTGCAGCTCGACGCCGCCCTCATCCCGGCCATCGGCCAGCGCAAGGCCCCGGGGAGCCCCGTGGCGGGGACCGCCAATGTACTGGTCTTCCCGGACCTCAACGCCGGCAACATCTGCTACAAGGCCGTGGAGCGCCTCGGGGGCGCCCAGGCCATCGGCCCCGTGCTCCAGGGGTTGGCCAAGCCCGCCAACGACCTGAGCCGGGGCTGTTGCGTGCAAGACATCGTGGACGTGGCCACGCTCACCGCCGCGCAGGCCATCGGGTAAAGAGGGAGCAGGGAGCGGGAAGCAGGGAGCAGGTAGAGTCGAAAAGCTCCTTCATGCTCACCGCTTCCGGAAAAGAGCTAGGCGCGGGCAGGTGAGGAGGAGAGTAGGTGAGTAGGCGAGTAGGGAACCCCACCGTGCTCAGGAACCCTCTCTTTCCGCTCCCCTGCTCCCCTTCTCCCGGCTCCCGTTGCGAAACTAGGAAAGAAACAGCCGTCAGATAACCGGCAATGTGAATTGACATGGAACCGAGAGTGGCTTTCCGCTCCCTGCTCCCCCTCTCCCGGCTCCCGTCCTTTAGGAGGATTCCCATGAAGACCCTTACCGTGAACTGCGGCAGCTCGTCGCTCAAATACCAGCTCTTCGACATGGAGACCGAGGCCATCCTCGCCAAGGGCATGGTGGACCGCATCGGCACCGACGGCGCCAACCTCAAGCACGACAGCGTGGGCCGGGGCAAGATCACCATCCGCTCGGGCATTCCCAACCATTCCGTGGCCGTGCAGGACATGGTTCAAGCCCTGCGCGACGAGGAGTACGGTGCGGTGAAGAGCATCGACGAGATCTCCGCCATCGGGCACCGCGTGGTGCACGGCGGAGAGAAGTTCCACGACTCCATCGTCATCGACGGCGAGGTCTCGGCCGCCATCCAGGAGTGCATCAAGTTCGCGCCCCTCCACAACCCGCTGAACCTCATGGGCATCGAAGCCTGCCAGAAGCTCTGTCCCGGAGTGCCCCAGGTGGCGGTCTTCGACACGGCCTTCCACCAGACCATGCCCAAGTACGTCTACCTCTACGCCATCCCCTACGAGTACTACGAGAAGCACGGGGTCCGGCGGTACGGCTTCCACGGCACGTCGCACCAGTTCGTGGCCAACCGCGCCGCGGAGGTCCTCGGCAAGCCGCTCAAGGACCTCAAGATGATCACGGCCCACCTGGGCAACGGGTGCAGCATCACCGCCATCCAGCACGGCAAGTCCCAGGAGACCTCCATGGGCCTCACGCCCCTCAACGGCCTCATGATGGGCCAGCGCAGCGGCGACATCGACCCGGCCATGATCCCCTTCATGGCGGAGATGGAGAAGACGGACGCCGAGGGCGTCGTGAACGTGCTCAACAAGAAGAGCGGCCTCCTGGGCGTCTCGGGCGTGAGCCACGACATGCGCGATGTGGAGAAGGCCATGGCGGAGGGCAACGAGCGCGCGGCCATCGCCCACAAGATGTTCTGCCACCGCATCAAGAAGTACATCGGGACCTACGCGGCGGGCATGGGCGGCCTGGACGTCCTCGTGTTCACCGCGGGCATCGGCGAGAACGACGCCCTCGTCCGCGAGGTGGCCTGCGCGGGCCTGGAGTACATCGGCCTCGAGTTGGACCCCAAGCGCAACGCCGAAGGCCCGAGGGAGCGCATCATCAGTTCCGACAAGAGCAAGGTCACCGTCATGGTGGTGCCCACCAACGAGGAGCTCATGATCGCCCGCGAGACCCTCCGCCTCATCGACCCCAACCCCAAGAAGCCATCGAAGAAGAAGTAGGGGGACAATCCGGGATTGCGGAATGCGGATTGCGAATTGCGGATTGCGAATTGCGAATTGCGAGCGGATTGCGGATTGCGAATTGCGGATTGTGAATTTGGGAATGAGGAACGTCGACCATTCGGCGTCGGAGGAGAGACGGCCCGCCGCCTTCTGTCATTGCGATGAGCCCTGAAACGACGCGGCGGTCTCGTGGTACTGCCCGAGATTGCCGCGTCGCCCTTCGGGCTCCTCGCAATGACAGCCTTCGCCTCACGCCTGCCGATTCCCCTCCTCGCTTGATTCCCCGATCACTTGATCACTTGATCACCTGATCACCTGATCACTCGATCACCTGATCACGTTTTTTCCATCCTTTGCGTCTCGCGTCTCGCCTAATCGCGTCTCGCCTAATCGCGTATTGCGTCTCGCTATAGCCCCAGCCGCTTCATCTTCTGGGCCAGGGCCTGCCTGCTGATGCCCAGGAGTCGCGCCGCGGCGGCGCGGTTCCCGGAGGCTTCCTTCAGCGCCGAGACGATGGCCTTCCGCTCCACCGCCTCCATCTGCGCCGCCAGGCTCCGGCCGGGGCGGGCGGCTCCATTCATCAGGCGTTCGGGCAGGTGGGTTTCCCGGATGAGGCGCCCGCGGTTCACTTCCACCAGCAGCGCCCGGGCCAGGTTCTGCAGTTCGCGGACGTTTCCCGGCCAGGGGTAGGCCGCCAGGCGCGTCAGGACGGCGGGCTCCACCGCGGGCTCCGGCACGCCCTCCTCCTTGGCCGCCCGGGCCAGGAAGTGCCCGAAGAGGAGCGGGATGTCCTCGGGCCGTTGCCGGAGGGGCGGCACTTCCATGGGGATGACCTTCAAGCGGTGGAAGAGGTCCTCCCGGAACCGCCCATCCGCCACGGCCTTCTCCAGGTCCCGGTTCGTGGCCGCCACGACCCGCGCGTCGGACCGGCGTTCGCGGGTCTCGCCCAGGGGCGTGTAGGACCCGTCCTGCAGGTATCTGAGAAGGCCGGGCTGAACCTCCGGCGGTACTTCCCCCACCTCGTCCAGGAAGAGGGTCCCCCCGCGCGCCGTCTCCACGAAGCCCGCGTGGTCCCGGTCCGCACCGGTGAAGGCGCCGCGGCGGTGCCCGAAGAGGAGGCTCGCGGCGAGGGTGGGCGTGAGGTTCGCGCAGTTGGCGGGAACCCAAGGCTTGCCCGCCCGAGGCGACGCCTCGTGGATGGCCCTCGCGCAGACCTCCTTGCCCGAGCCCGGCTCGCCGGTGATCAGGACGGGAAAGGCGAAGGGCGCGGCGCGCTCCACCCTGCCCAGAAGGTCGTCCATGGCGGGAGACCGCGTCAGGATGAGACGGACCACCGCCGGGTGGTGGGCGCCTTCGGCGCATGACGGGCATTCCTCTGCGGGGGGTCTCAGGAGCCGGGCCCACAGCCGGAAGAGCGTCGCATCGCCCGGGGAGAAGGGCGCTCCGCCGGGACGGTAGAGGCCGCACCAGAGCCCGGCCCGTCCGGGGTATCCCAACATGGCGCCTCCGGGGGCTGGAGATTCGCCTCTCAGCCCTGCAGCGGCCGAGAGGGCCAGGCGCTGCTCGGCGGTTCCCGCGCCCCACCACTGCGGCGCCGAACCCGGCGCCAGCTTGCAGCCGCACGTGGCGCCCAGGCGCCTGAGGATGTCGTCGAGCGTCTCCTCGTGGGCCGCCTCCGCCCGGGAGAGAAGCGCCAGGTCTTCGGGAAGAGCGTCCGGCCCGGTTCCCGCTCCAGGAGAGGGTTCACCGAGGTAGGCCAACAGGCGCTTCTCCGGACCCCGCACGCGGTTTTCGGTCAGGAACCGCGCCAGCCACCGCCGCTCCTCGGGTTCCAGGACCGGGAGGGCCCCGCGCTCCGACAGCCCGAGAACCGCGCGGCAGGCCAGGTGGGCGTTTCGCGCCTCCCTCGCGTGGCGGAGGGCCAGATCCAGGGCGGCCCCCCCTTTATCGCCCAGGGCCTGGGCGGAGAGGAGATGCCAGTAGGCCTTGAAGTAGGGCGACGCCGAATCGAGGTGGGTTTCGGCGCGCTTCAAGTCCCTCGGTTCGAATCGGCCCTCGCCCTTGGCCGCGGCCGCCCGGGCGAGCGCGGCGGCGGCCAGGCGGTCATTGGGCTCGGTGACATCGCCCAACTCCTCCTCAACCCCGCGCAGGAGGTAACCGAGTTTGCGAAGCTGGCCCGTGGCCAAAAGGATCTCGCCGCGGAGATTGAGGAGCGGGAAACGGACTTCCGGGTCCTTCAGGTCGCCCAGGGCCGCGATGCCGGCCTCCACGGCCTCCAGCGCTCCGGGATAGTCTCCCCGCTGGTGCCTCACGGCACCGAGCCAGTACCAACCCGCCGCGCGGTCCGGTGGAGCATCGTCGGCTCCGCGCTCCAGGGCGGCGAGGAACGCCCTCTCGGCGGGATCGAGCTCCCCCGCCTCGGCCTGACAGACCGCCAGATCGAACCGGGCCGTTTCGGCAAGCCGCGCCAAACCCAAGCCCGTGGCACCCTCCTCCGCGTGCGAGTAGGCGGCCATGGCTTCCTCGAAACGGTGGAGTTGGCGCAGGGCGTTCCCCGCATCGCACCCGGCCCACGCCTCCAGGCAGCGGAAACCCACCGATGCCGCCACCTCGCGCGCCGCGTCGAACTGCGCCAGGGCCTTTCCAAAATCGCCTGCCTTGCGAAGGGCCATCCCCGTCCGGTGGAGCAGGAGGAACTCGCTCAACGGCTGGGGTGGCTCGGGCAGCGCATACCGCGCCTCCTCCAAGCGCCTCATGGCCGCTTCGATCCGGTTGGCGTGAAGCGCCTGGGTGGCAAGGTGGCAGAGGGCCTGCGCCCTCACATCACCGTCGCCCGGCCCGCGGGCGAGCGGTTCGAGCCGGTCGGCCGCCTCGCGCTCGCGGCCCTCCACCCAGAGCATCTGACCCTCGGAGAGCGCCGCCAGTGCCTCGTCCGCGGGAGCGAGGGGATGCTTGTGCGCCTGCGCCAGGGCCGCCCGCGCCCCCGCAAAGTCCTGGAGCCGTTCGAGGGCCCGCGATCGGTAGACCCACAGGCGGCCCTGTTCCAGGCCCGTTGCTGGCGACCTCCCCGCGTCCGTTCCCGGGAGGCTCTCCCACGCGGCCAGCGCGAGGGCGGGCTGGCCCATCAGGAAGAAGACCACACCCTCCCAGAAGCCACCCTCCGCCTCGGCCCCTCCCGCCTTCAGCCTGCGCGACGCAGACCACAGGTCGCCCAGGCGGCCGGTCCGGGCGGCGACTTCGGGCGATCCGTCCTCGCGAGCCCCGCCTTTCCGTCCTCCGAAATAGGACCGGGCGGACTTCGAAAAGCCTTGGGGTACGGGCGGCAGGAGGGGGGCCGAACATCTCGGCTCATCGTCCGGGCAACGCTCCAAGGCCGGGAGCAGCGACGCGGCGTCGGGGCCCAGCAAGGCGCGGGCGTGCTCCAGGTACCACGCCTCGGCGGCGGGGGTGAGCCAGAGCAGGCGGACTCGGCTCGCATGGCCGGCGGGCGGGGATGCTGGCGTGCCGCGACGCAACAGGATGACGGTCTGGGACTGCGCGTTCGAGGCATCCCTCCAGCACGCGCAGGCTCGTCTCGTCCAGGGCTTCCGAGGGATGGAGCACCCAGCCCTTCCCGCTCCGTCCCAGGAGCGTTCCGAGGGCATCCGCGAAGGCCTTCTCTCCCCGTCCCAGGTGTTTGCCCATCCAGGACCGAGCCTCGTCCTTCCCGAGGGCCTCGGCCACCAGCGGTTCGAGGGCGGCGTAGGGATAGGGCGGCGCACCGCCCAGCCCCACCGCTGTCAGCGTGTCCGGAAGCGTCGTGAGGATCGCCTGGAGCGCGTGGCCACCGTCCGCCGCCAGCGTGTGGAGTCCTCCGCCGAAGGCCGCGGGGCTCCAAGAAATGCCTACGCCCCACGGGGAGGGCAGGCCGGGGGAGATCCCCGCGCCGCCGGCCAGGGACCAGAGCCCCTGCAGATGGGAGCGCATGGAGCAGCCCGGCGGAACGCGCTTGAGCCCGGCAAGCCAGGCGTTCCATGCGGACGCCGCCGAATGGCGCCGGGAAACGGTGGGCCAGGGTCCCTCGGGGGAGGCGCGTTTGCCCGTGAGCAGGCGGGCCAAGAGGGCGCCGTGGTCAAGGCCCGGTGGACTCCCCGCCGCGTCCGAGTCGAACCCCGCCAGGGCGGGGAGGTCGTCCTCCGCGAGGGCCCATCGCGCGGCGGAGGGGCGGAAGGGCCAGCCTTCCTCCTCCAGAAGGGCGAGCGCCGAGAAGAGGCAGAGGGCGAAGCGCAGGATGTCGCGCTCACCCGTGAGGTTGTCGGGCGCCCTGAGCGTGCGGGGGTCGCGCGGCGCGCCCACGGCGAAACCCCCGTCGTTCCTGGTCAGCGCCGAGAGGGCGGGGTGGACAGGCGCGCCAACCCCGGACTCCAACGGCGGCGCGCCCCCCTTCCTCCCGGGTTTTCCCATGGCCCCCCCGACTGCGATGCCCACAGGAGTACCATTTTTAGGATGAATATTCAATATCCAACAAGGAATGTCCAATGATGAAGTGGAAGACAGTTCGTCTTGAGGGATTGGCTCATGGAAGATGACTTGATCTTCACTTCGTTCAAGGGCGCAGAGGACCAAGAAAGCACGAGGAGCGGCCGTGATCCCCTCCTTGGACATTGGGCATTGGCTATTGGCTATTGGACATTCATCCCCTCTTGGCGCTCTTGGCTTTCCCCCTGCTCAAGTCTCTGTTCAAGAGGCCGGGAGCCGGGAGCAGGACGAACCCCGCAGAAAGGTTGTCCAGTCCTTTCCCTACTCCACCTACTCACCTGCTCACCTGGTCACCTGATCACTTGATCACTTGATCACCTGCTGCGTCTCGCGTCTCATGGTTTCTTCTTGTTCTTTGCTTTTTACTTTTCACTTTTTACTTTTAACTCCTCACTCCTCACTCCTCACTCCTCACTCCTCACTCTCCCCCAACAGCGTCAGGTAGCTCTGGTACCGCCCCGCGTCGATCTCCTCCCGGTCCACGGCCTGGCGCACGGCGCAGCGGGGCTCGCCGCGGTGCCGGCAATCGGGGAACCGGCAGGCTTCCGCCGCGTGGAAGATCTCGGGGAATCCCGATTCGACCTCGCGCCAGCCCACGTTCCAGAGGGAGAATTCGCGGATGCCCGCCGTGTCCACCAGGACGGTCCCCTCGGGCAGACGGTGCGCCACGGCGGAGGAGGTGGTGTGCTTTCCCTTGCCCGTGGCCTCGTGGACATCGCCCACGGGCTTCGTCCCCTCGGGGTCCACATCGTTGACGAGGGTGGTCTTTCCTACACCCGAGTGGCCCGCCAAGAGAACCCATTTACCAGCCACGGCTTCCAGAAACGGTTCGATCCCGCGCTTCTCCTTGGCCGACATGCGGTACGACGGGAGCCCCAGCGATCGGTAGGGCGCCAGGGACTCGTCCACGAGTTCGGGGGTGAGCAGGTCCATCTTGTTGACGACCACCATCGCGTCGATGCCCGAGGCCCGGGCCGCCACGAGGTATCGGTCCAGGAGCGCGGTGTTGAGGTCGGGGGTGGGGGCCAGCATGACGGCCACCACGTCCACGTTGGCGGCGATGATGTGCTCGCGGTTCGTGAAGGTGATCCTGCGGCAGAACTTGTTCCCGCGGGGCAGAACCTCCTCGATGAGCGCCGTGCCGTCCGTCTGGAGACGAAGCGCCACGCGGTCGCCCACGGCCACCCTGTTTTTCAAGCCCTGCGAGCGCAGAGCCAGACGCCCGCCCGGAAAGGCGGGCCGCACGCACTCGCCGTCCCACGCGAGGTGGTACTTTCCCATGGTCTGGACGATACGGCCTTCGATCTGCAGCTGTGCACCCCCGATTTCGGTGTCTCGCTTGTCCTCCGGGAGCAGGGAGCGGGGAGCGGGGAGCGGAAGGACAGGCTCGAGATGCTCTCGGATGCGTCTTCTTCCCTTACTCACCTACTCACCTTAATATGCCTCATCGACCATTTCCCGTTTTGGGCAACGAGGGAGATATGGGATCGGGCCAATCAGTGCATCGCTTCGCTAAGCAATCTCCCTACTCCCCGCTCCCTGCTCCCCTCTCCCTGCTCCCGGCCCTTCGTTCCCTTGCAACTGAACGGCTTAGTGCTATAATGCCGCCTCATTTCTGGGCGGTGTTTAATATATCACGCCCCACTCCCAGAGGACCGCAGATCGAGCGTCGAAAGGGGACCCCGATGTACAAGATTACGCGAAAGAAGATTCTGGCCCCGGGGGTGGTGGAGATGGACCTCCTGGCTCCCCGCATCGCCAAAGCCCACAAGCCCGGACAATTCCTGATGGTCATGAACCGCGAGGAGAGCGAGCGCATCCCGCTCACCATCGCGGACTCGAACCCCCAGACGGGCGAGGTGACCATCGTATTTCTCGAGGTGGGGCGCTCCACCATCGAGCTGGGTGAGGAGTTCAACGAGGGCGACGAGGTCTTCGCCGTGGTGGGGCCCCTCGGCACGCCCACCCACATCGAGAACTTCGGGACCGTCGTGGTCATGGGCGGAGGCCTGGGCGTGGCCCCCATCTATCCCATCTGCAAGGGACTCAAGGCGGCCGGCAACAAGGTGATCACCATCATCGGGTACCGCCGCAAGGACATCATGTTCTGGGAGGACAAGCTCCGCTCCGCCTCCAGCGAGCTCATCGTCTCGACGGACGACGGCTCGTACGGCGCCAAGGGCTTCGTCACCGATTCCCTGAGGAAGCTCCACGACGAGGGGCGGGCCATCGACCGGATCATCGCCATCGGGCCCCCCGTCATGATGCGCGCCGTCTCCGACATGACCAAGCCCTGGGGCGTGCCCACCTGGGTCTCCCTCAACACCATCATGGTGGACGGCACGGGCATGTGCGGCGGATGCCGCGTGGAGATCGGCAAGGAGTCCAAGTTCGTCTGCGTGGACGGCCCCGACTTCGACGCGCACATCGTGAACTGGGATGAGATGTTCGCCCGGATGAGGGTCTACACCGCCGAAGAGCGCGCGGCGGTCCTCGCCAACCACCAGTGCAAGCTCCATCTCGATAACCTGAAGCGGTAGGGGGATCCCATGGCCGAGACCATCGACATCGCCGCCCTGAACGGCGTGAAGGAGGGGGAGAAGAAGCGCCCCCGAAGCAAAGAGACGCGCCTGGAGATCGCGTGCCAGACCGTGGAGGCGCGCATCACGAACTACAACGAGGTGGCCCTGGGGTACGGCCCCGCCGAAGCCGTGGCCGAGTCCATGCGCTGCCTCGAATGCCCCAAGCCCCGGTGCGTGGTGGCGTGCCCCGTGCACATCGACATCCCCACCTTCATCGGCCTGATCTCCCGCGGCAAGTTCAACGAGTCGGCGGAGGACCTCCGCCAGTACAACGCCCTGCCCTCGGTGTGCGGGCGCGTCTGCCCGCAGGAGAACCTCTGCGAGGCGGCGTGCATCGTCAACGACACCAACCCACGTAACCCCATCGCCATCGGACGCCTGGAGCGCTTCGCCAGCGACTGGCAGCTCCTCCACGCGGACCGCGAGGCCTCGAAGGTGCACAAGAAGCCCGCCACGGGCTTCAAGGTGGCGGTCATCGGATCGGGCCCCGCGGGCCTGAGCTGTTCGGCGGACCTGGCCAAGATGGGGCACGGCGTGGACCTCTTCGAGGCGCTCCACAAACCGGGCGGCGTGCTCATGTACGGCATCCCCGAGTTCCGCCTCCCCAAGGCCATCGTCCAGAAAGAGATCCAATACGTGACGAGCCTGGGCGTGAACCTGGAGTGCAACGTGGTGGTGGGCCGGACGGTCCCCGTCCAGGAGATCATGGACGCCTACGACGCCGTCTTCGTGGCGAGCGGCGCGGGCTTCCCCAACATGATGAACATCCCGGGGGAGAACCTCAACGGCATCTTCTCCGCCAACGAGTTCCTGACCCGCGTGAACCTCATGAAGGCCTGGGCAAACGACGGCGCCGGCACGCCCATCCGCAGGCCCAAGAAGGCCGTGGTGGTGGGCGCCGGGTTCACGGCCTTCGACGTGGTGCGAATCGCCCTGCGCCTGGGGGCCGATGAGGCGAGCATCGTCTACCGCCGCAGCCGGGAGGAGATGCCCGGGCGCGGCGAGGAGATCGAGCACTCCCTGGAAGAGGGCGCCAAGTTCATCCTCCTCACCAACCCGGTGAAGTACCTGGGCGATGAGAACGGCTTCGTCCGCGGCGTGGTGGTGCAGAAGATGGAGCTGGGCGAGCCGGACTCCAGCGGCCGCCGCCGCCCGGTGCCCATCAAGGACAGCGAGTACGAGATCGAATGCGACCTCGTGGTGGTGGCCATCGGGCAGACCCCCAACGTGCTCATCCCCTCCCAGCTCACCGGGATGGCTACGCGCTGGGGGTCGGTCATCAAGGTGAACCGCGAGACTTACATGACCACCGTCCCCAAGGTCTTCGCGGGGGGCGACGCCATCACAGGCGCCGCCACGGTCATCCTGGCCACGCGGGCCGGGCGCGAAGCGGCGAGGGCCATGGACGCCTTCCTGCGCGATCCGGGCCGGAATTGGAATCCGCCGGCGTAAGGTGAAAGTGCTGAGTGCTGAGTGCTGAGCGAAAAGAGTGAGCGGTACGTTCCGTTCCTGACTCAGCACTCAGTCCTCAGTCCTCAGTCCTTAAGAGAGGGATCCCATGGAGATCAAAGAGAGCTTCCACGAATACCTGAACGCGCCCTTCGCCGAATCCCTGGTCAAGGACTACGAAGCCGCCCAACTCGCCGTGGGACCGGGCCCGCTGCCCGTCGCCACCCTGCAGGAGGTCCTGGACGCCATCCTCCCCGAAAAGGACCACATGGCCTTCGCCAAGAAGGCGGGGCTCTTCCTCGCCGCGGCGCACAACCTGTACAAGACCGACGGGACCCTGGACCTGTCGGCCCTGGGCGACGCGCGGGTGGACTGCGTGGGGGCGTTCTGCAAGGCGGGCTCCCTCGCCGTCAAGGGCGACGTGGGATCCTACGCCGGGGCCTTCATGGAAGCGGGCACGCTGACCATCGAGGGCGACGCGGAGGACTACGCCGGGCACGGCATGAAGGGGGGCACGCTCTCCATCAAGGGCCTGGCGGAGAACCACCTGGGGCACCTCATGGTGGGCGGCCAGATCCTCGTGGCGCGCAACGCCCACGATTTCATCGGCAACGGCATGCTCGGCGGGCGCATCGTGGTGCAGGCCAATGCGGGTTACAGCACGGGGTACCGCATGCTGGGAGGGGCCATCGAGGTCCGCGACCTCACCTGGGACCTGGCGGGCGAAGAGATGACGGGAGGGCGCATCCAGATCGGCGGCCACATCGGTCGCGAGCTGGGGCTCGGCATGGCGGGCGGCGAGCTTGCCCTGAGCGAGAAGAACGAGGGCGCCGTTCGCGCCAAGTCCTCCGGAGGCAAGCTCACGATCATCAAGAAGGGCGCGAAGAAGTAGGGGAGCAGGCAGCGGGGAGCGGGGAGCCGAAAGGGCTCAGAAGACTCATGTGCGTTTGATCCAACCACCCCGGCCACACGCCGGGGGTTTTCTTTTTCCGGTTCATTCTCCCCGCTCCCTGCTCCCGGTCCCCTTCCCCGAATCCCACCTTTTGTCGCAAAATGAGTGCAGGAGGGAACCATGAGGAACCTCACTTGGCTTGGCGTGGCGGCTCTGATGGCCATGGGGTGCATGGCGGTCTTCGCGGACGGGGACACGCGTCCCGCCTCGGCGGGCGAGAAGGCCTGCGCGGGCAAGACCTTGGGGGGCTTGTGCGGAGCCATCCCGCCGCCCTCCGCCGGCTGGTCCGTGGTTCGCCGCAGCGATGCCAATCCTCCGTCCTATGTGGCCGGCACGCGACCGGTCCCCATGGACCTCGTCTGCGAGCAGGAATGGCAGGACAAGGGCAAGATCCAGGCGGCCCAGTCGGCCTCCATGACCGCCATGGCGAACGTCAAGCCGGACAAATCGGCGGAGGCGGCCGCGGAGGCGGCCCAGAAAAAGTTCGAGCGGGTCATGGCCGCCGTCACCGCGGCCGCCCAGAAGAACGACCAGGCCGAACTGAAGCGTCTCCAGCCCGAGATGGACGCGGCGAGCAAGGCCTATCAGGCCGCCATGTTGGCCCAGAACAAGGGCATGATGGACGCCGCGGCCAAGGCCAAGACGACGGACTCGGAGGCGAAGATCCGCGTGGAGGCCAACGCGGGGTACGAGTTCCTGGAGGTGTCTGCCCAGGAGACCGTGGCGCCGGGCGTCACGGGATACCGCGTGGCGGGCCGGAGCGATGAGGAGGGGAGCACCTGGGTCTTTCTCGGACCCTGGCAGATCACGAAGGACCGCTCCAGCACCCGTTTCCAGATCCGTCCCCTGCAGGGCCCGCCCTGCGCGGTGGTCTCCGTGGTCGTCCGCGTGGACGCGACGCAACCGCGCGCCCTGGCCATCCTCCAGAAGGTGAACTGGAACGCCCTCCAGGCCTTGATGAAGTGAGGAGTGAGGAGTGAGGAGTTAAAAGTTAAAAGTGAAAAGTAAAAAGTAACAAGGCAAGATGAAAGCGCGAGACGCAAGACGCGAGAAAGGGACTAGAATGTCGAATGAGGACTGGGGGGTGTGTAAGAAATCGATGAAAGCGGTCGATGCGGGCAGCTTTTCCTCCTGACATTCAACATTCCACATTCGCCATTCCACATACCACTACCTCCCCTCCCCCATCCGTCTTCTCTCCCCATTCCCCCATCTCCCCATCTCCCCGGCTCCCTGGCTCTCCGGCTCTGTCCTCCTGGCATCTCTCTTGCTTCTAGGGTATATTCTGGCAAGGAGGCGTGCCATTATGGCGCAGGGATCGGTTCTGATTCTCGAAGACGAAGCGGAAAACCTGCGGAGCCTCACCAAGGCCCTGGAGAAGGTGGGCTACGAGGTGAAAGGCTTTCAGGACCCGCGCGAGGGGCTGAAGCACTTCGCCACGAGGGACGACATCGACCTCGTCCTCACGGACCTCCGCATGCCCGGCATGGACGGCATGGAGGTCCTGAGGCGGGTGAAGGAGAGCGAGCCCTCCGTGGCGGTCCTGCTCATCACCGCCTTCGGCTCCGTGGAGTCGGCCGTGCAGGCCATGAAGGTGGGCGCCGATGACTACCTGGCCAAGCCCGTGGACCTCTACGAGCTGCGGCGGAGAGTGCAGGCCCTCGTGGAGAAGCGGCGCCTCAAGAACGAAGTGGACGAGTTGAAGGCCCGGTTGGACGAGCGCTTCGGCTTCGAGCACATCATCGGGAACTCCAAGCCCATGCGCGAACTCTTCCAACAGGTGCGCATGGCGGCTCCCACCAAGGTGACCGTGCTCATCCAGGGCGAGTCGGGTACGGGCAAGGAGCTCATCGCCAACGCCATCCACCAGAACTCCGACCGCAAGCGCAGCCGCTTCCTCCCCATCAACTGCGCCGCCATACCCGGGAACCTCATCGAGAGCGAGCTGTTCGGCCACGAGAAGGGCTCCTTCACGGGGGCCGAAAAGGCCCACCCGGGAAAGTTCGAACAGGCTACGGGAGGGACCCTCTTCCTGGACGAGATCGGCGAATTGAGCCTGGACCTGCAGGCCAAGCTGTTGCGTGTCCTGGAGGAGCGCGTGGTGACGCGGGTGGGGGGCACCCAGCCCATCTCCGTGGACGTGCGCATCGTCACGGCCACCCACCGCGACCTGCCCCGAATGGTCGCCGAGGGCAAGTTCCGAGAGGACCTCATGTACCGGCTCAAAGTGGTGGAGCTGCGCATTCCTCCGCTCAGGGAGCGACCCGAAGACATCGAGCTGCTGGTGCTCGCCTTCGTCGCCCAGTTCAACCGGGAGCACGGGAAACAGGTGAAGCGCGTCTCCCCCGAAGTCCTCAGACTGCTCTCTTCTTATGCTTGGCCGGGAAACGTGCGCGAACTGCGCAACCTGGTGGAGCGGATGGTGATATTCTGCGCCGAGGACGAGTTGCGCGCGGCCCACCTGCCCCACGATTTTAAGGCGGGCCCCCCGCTCGTCGCGGCGGCTTTCCATACGCTTCCCGGGCGGCTGTTGCAGGTCGAGGGCGATTCCGTCCAAGCCCTGGACGAACTGGAGCGGCAGGCCATTTTCCGGGCCCTCCAGGAGTCCTCCGGGAACAAGACTCAAGCCGCGCGCGTACTGGGTATTGGCGTACGGACCATGCACCGCAAACTCAAGGAATACCGAATTCAAGACGAAGAAAGGAGCACCACATGAAGATCGCCAAGACCCTGATGCTCGTGGGCCTGGGAAGCCTCCTCCTGCTGGCGGGCTTCGGCCTGGCCCAACTGAAGGATGTGAGTTCACCCACGGCTCGGGCCGTCACGTCCTCGCCGGCAGTCCCCTTGGCCGGCGTCCCAGGTTCGCCCGCCGCGACGGGCGGCGCCCCCAGCTTCGCCGACATCGCGGACCAGGTGAACCCGGCCGTCGTGGGAATAACCGCCATCAGCGTGGGAGACAAGGCCCAGGACGGGGATCAGGATGACAACAGTCCGGAACAGGGGGGGCCCATGGACCCCTTCGAGTTTTTCTTCGGCCGGCCCCACCCGGGCGTGCCCGGTATGCCACGGGGGCAGAAGCCCGTCCAGGAGGCGGGCGGGTCCGGGTTCGTCATCAGCCCCGACGGCTACATCCTCACCAATAATCACGTCGTGGACGGTGCCACCAAGGTCACCGTGAAGCTCAACGACGACCGCGACTTCCCGGCCAAGGTGGTGGGCACCGACGCGGAGACCGACGTGGCCCTCCTGAAGGTGGAGGCCTCCGGCCTGCCCACGCTACCCCTAGGCGACTCCGACGGGGTCCGTCAGGGCGATTGGGTCATGGCCGTGGGCAACCCCCTCAACTACAACCACACGGTCACCGTGGGGGTCATTTCGGCCAAGGGACGGCGCATCTCCGCCAGTGCCCTGGACGATTTTCTCCAGACCGACGCGGCCATCAACTTCGGTAACTCCGGCGGTCCCCTGGTGAACGTTCGGGGAGAGGCCGTGGGCATCAACACGGCCATCACACGTAACGACTACATGGGCCGGATGGTGGAGGGCATCGGATTCGCCATCCCCATCAACCTCGTCCGGGGAGAACTTGAACAACTCAAGGCCTCCGGCAAGGTGTCCCGCGGCTACCTGGGCGTGAGCGTGGCCTCCGTGGATCCGGACGCCAAGAGCTACTACAAGAGCAAGTTTGGTGTGGAACTCAAGGGCGGCGCCCTGGTCCAGAGGGTGGAGGAGAACTCCCCCTCGGCGAAAGCGGGCCTGGTCAAGGGAGACATCATCCTCCAGGTGGACGGGGCCGACGTGAAATCCAGCCAGGAGCTGGTTCACAAGGTCGCGGGCTACGCCCCGGGCAAGGCCGTGACGCTGTCCGTGCTGCGCGGCGGCGACAGAAAGAGCTTCCGCGTGGTCCTCGGTGACCGAGCCAAGGGCATCAAGGGCGAGGAATCCTCCGCCGAGGAGAAAGACAACGGCGCCAACGAGACCAAGCTCGGCATCAAGGTGCAGAACCTCACCGCCCAGACCCGGCAGATGTACCGCATACCTCAGGAAATCACCGGCGTCGTGGTGGTGAGCGTGGAGCCCAAGTCCAACGCGTACGCCAAGGGCATCCGCGAGGGCCTGGTCATCTCCGAAACGAACGGACAGCAGGTCCGAAGCGTTGAGGATTACCGCAAGGCCACCGCAGGCATCAAGTCGGGCGACCCCGTGAGTCTCTATATCCAGGATGGGCAGGGCGGGACCTACCTCTACTTCAAGGCGGACTGATACCGCCGATCCATGCAGGTCAAACTGGCGCGCCATAATGGCGCGCCAGTTTTTTTGGAGCTGCCGGTAGCAGGGAGTGGGGAGCAGGGAGCAGAGGAACAGGCGTTGAGGACTCTAGCAGGCTGTTGAGAAACCCGCGTGGGCCGCGCGCAAGAGGCTTGGGGGCCAGATGCGAGGCGCGGCGACGACGACAGGGTGGGCCCCCTTTCTAGGAGCCGGAACAAAGCAGATGGCCCCCAATCCCTTGCGCCCCCTTTGCCTCCTTAGGAGATGGGGGTTGCCGTGGCACGGCCCCGCCTGCGGTGTTGTCGCTCCTAGACGATGCGCAAAGGCATCGACGGCGTCGCGACGCCTTGCATCCGGGGCCGTGGCGCAGGCAACGCGACCTACGGGAGTTTTTCAGCAGCCTGCTTGGCCTGCCCCCTACTCACCTCCTCACTTACTCACCTACTCACATCTCTCAAGTCTCCCCAAGCGCAACCCGTTGGTGTACCATATGTTTTTTGCCGCAGAGACGGCACGGGAGAGGACCTTGGAAGACGAACTCATCGGCCAGAGGCGTGGCAAAATGGAGAAGTGGGCGGAGGCCTTCCCGGGGTCGAACCCGGACCGTTTCGACGCCTCCGCCTCCCTCGACCAGGTGTGCGAAGCCTACAGAGATTCGGACGCCGAAGCTCTGCTCGCGGCATCCGTGGCCGTGCGCGTGGCGGGGCGCCTCATGGCGATGCGCAAGATGGGCAAGCTCACGTTCGCGCACATGGCTTCGGGCGGCGCCCGACTTCAGCTCCTCTTCGAGCGGGCGGCGGACGAGGCGGCCTACGCCAAGCTTTCCCTCTTGGACCTGGGAGACTGGATCGGCGTCTCCGGGACGCTCTTTCGTACGAAGACCGGCGAACTGACGGTGCGGGTGTCCACGGTCCTCCCCCTGCGCAAATGCCTGCGCCCCTTACCCGAAAAGTGGCATGGGCTGGCGGACGTGGAGCAACGCTACCGGCAGAGACACCTCGACCTGATCATGAACCCCGAATCCCTGGAGCGCTTCAGGGCACGGTCGCGCATGACGGCGGCCCTGCGGCAATTCATGACCTCGCAGGGTTACGAGGAGGTGGAGACGCCCATGCTCCACCCCATCGCCGGGGGCGCCGCGGCCAAGCCCTTTCAGACGCACCACAACGCGTTGGACACCGAACTCTTCCTCCGCATCGCTCCCGAGCTCTACCTCAAGCGCCTCGTGGCAGGAGGCATGCCCAGGGTCTTCGAGATCAACCGGAACTTTCGCAACGAGGGCATCGACACCCGGCACAACCCCGAATTCACCATGATGGAGTTCTACCGCGCCTTCGCGTGCGCCGGCGACCTCATGGACTTCACGGAGGAGCTCCTGGCGTTCGCGGCGGAGAAGACCACCGGCGGCCTCCTCGTCACTTACGAGGACAGGCCTCTCAGTTTCGCCCCGCCCTTCAAGCGCCTCAACCTGCGCGAGGCCGCCCGTGAAGCCCTCCTGGGACGGGGCGTCCCGGACGGCGCCTGGCTTAGCCCCGAAGGCCGGACCGAGTGGGGCAAGAGGCTGGGTCTGAGCCCGCTCAAATCCAACACGCCCGAGAAGTTCCTCGTGGAGGCGTGCGACACCCTCGTGACGCCGGGACTGTGGGAACCCACCTTCGTCCACGACTATCCCGTAGAGGTCTCCCCACTTTCCCGCAGGAAGGCGGGAAGCGAGGACACGGCGGATCGCTTCGAGCTCTTCGCGGCGGGCATGGAGCTGGCCAACGGGTTCTCCGAGTTGAACGACCCGGACGACCAGCGCGCGCGGTTCATCGAGCAGGTTCGGGAGAAGGCCGGTGGAGACGACGAGGCCATGCCCTACGACGAGGACTACTGCCAGGCCCTCGAGTACGGCCTCCCGCCCACGGCGGGCGAAGGCCTCGGGATGGACCGCCTGGCCATGATCCTGACGGGAACTCCCTCCATCCGCGACGTGGTGCTCTTCCCCCTGCTCAAGCCCCTGCCCAATATGAAACCGGACGCTCCCGTACGATGAGCGTCGTCTTTTTCGTCGGGCGCCGGTACCTCGTGGCCAGGCGCCGTCAAGCTTTCATCTCTCTCATCACGGTCATTTCGACCCTGGGCGTGGCCGTGGGCGTCATGGCCCTGGTCATCGCGCTGGCCATCTCCACCGGCTTCACCACGCGCATCCAGGAAAAGATCCAGCTCCTGAACGCGCACCTGAACATCCTGGGCGGGCCGGAGGGTCTGGCGCCCGGTGACGCGGCAACGATCCGAGAGGCGCTGGCGCGGGACCCGCGGGTGAAAGCCTCCACGCCCATCGTCCTGGGAACGGCCCTGGTAAGCGGTCCCTCGGGACGGACGGGCATGGTGGCCAAGGTGCTCGGCGTGGACCCTGAAACCCAACACCAGGTGGTGGACCTGAAACCCTATATCGAGGGCACCCCGGCCTTGGGCACGACCCCCGACGGCACGCCCACGGCGCTTCTCGGAGCGGAGCTTGCCGAGAATTTGGGCGTGAGCGAGGGAGACACCATCCAGCTCCTGGCGCCCCGCCTGACCCTCTCCCCCTTCGGGAACCTGCCCAAGATGGTACCGCTCCGCATTGCCGGCATCTTGCGTACGGGGTACTACCTCTACGACACCGAATTCATCGTCGTGGGGCTGCCGCTGGCGCAGTCCCTCTTTACCCGCCCGGGCGTCGTGAGCGCCGTCCAGGTCCGCCTGAAGGACCCTCGGGACATCGGGGCGTGCCGGTCCAGCCTGCAAATATCACTGGGCGCAGGGTTCCGCGTGCTGGATCTCATCGGGTCCAACGCGGAGTTCTTCAAGGCCCTCCGCATGGAGCGCGTTCTGCTCTTCTTGGCCATCGGCCTCATCGTCATGGTGGCGGCGCTGAATATCGTCTCCACGCTCATCCTCATGGTCATGGAAAAAGTGCGCGACATCGGCATCCTGCGCAGCATGGGCGCCTCCTCCGGCGACATCCTGCGCATCTTCCTCTTCCAGGGAACCGTTATCGGCGCCGTGGGTACGGCGCTGGGCGCCACCGCCGGGGTAGTGGCCTGCCGCATCCTGGACCAGACTCACGCCATCCCGCTTTCTTTGGATGTTTACCCCCTGCCCTTCGTTCCTTTCATGACCTCGCCCGGCCAGGTTGCATGGGTCTGTGCCTTCGCCCTGGCGGTCTCTTTCCTGGCCACCCTCTACCCCGCTTTCCGCGCGGCCCGGCTGGACCCCGTGGAAGCGCTGAGGTTCGAGTGATGCTGAGGGTGACCGAGGTGACCAAGAGCTACCCCTCCGCCGACGGGCCGCTGGCCATCCTGCGGGGCGTGACGCTCGGGGCCGAGGCCGGCGAAGTGGTGGCCCTCGTGGGACCTTCGGGAGTCGGAAAAAGCACCCTGCTCCACCTGGTGGCGGGGCTGGACCGGCCCGACGGCGGGCGCATCGAAGTGGGCGGGGAGGATGTGAGCGCACTTCGGGGCTCGGCCCTGGACCATTTCCGCCGCGAGGTCGTGGGCGTGGTCTACCAGTTCCACTTCCTCCTGCCCGAGTTCACCGCCCTGGAGAATGTCATGATGCCCGCGGTGGTCGCCGGGGCATCTCGGGGAAGCCGCGCCAGGGCCCTGACCCTCCTGGAAGAGGTGGGTGTGGCGCACCGGGCCTCGCACACGCCGGCCAAGCTCTCGGGCGGCGAGCAGCAGCGGGTGGCCATCGCCCGAGCGCTGATGAACGGACCCCGGTTGCTTCTCGCCGACGAACCCACGGGCAATCTGGACGAGGAGACCGCCGCCCAGGCCTTCGACCTGATCCTGAGCCTCAAGTCGGCGCGAGGCCTCACCGTCCTCGTGGCCACGCACAACGTCGCCCTGGCGGCCTCGTGCGATCGCACGGTACGCCTTCACGAGGGACGGGTCGGGGGGGAAGAAGTGAAAAGTGAACAGTGAAAAGTCAAAAGCGAGAGGAAAAGCGTTGTCGGTCGTCAGCGGTCAGTTTTCAGCTTGGGCCGATAACCGAAAACCGAGAACCCAGAACGGTTCTCTAATTTCGCGATTGAATTCTCTGCCTTCAAAAAAGGGGTGGTTTCGGGTGTATTCCGCTCGGCCTCCGAGGCGGGGAGGGCCCATGCCATCTCCTTCTCCCTCCGCAGGCAAAGCCCGACGGAGGGAGACAATGCCCTTCGGGCCCGCCCCGCCCTAGGGACTTTTCTGCTCGGCAGGCGTCCTGCTCGGAGACCGCCCCGTTCACCTGCTTAGTGAAGGGGCGGGGCGATCAAGCACTTGTCCAATAAGACCTTCAACCTGTTTCACCTGCTCCAATCGCGGAATTTGAGAACGGTTCTCCCTGCTCCCCTGTCCCCTGCCCCCTGTGGTATACTTTTCCGGTTTAGGGAGCTCGGATGAGCGAGAAGTACACCGAGCAGGCGCGGCGGGTCCTTTACTTCGCCCGGTATGAGGCGCACCAGGCCGGGGCCCCGGTGGCTGACACGGAACACATCCTGTTGGGACTCGTCCTCTCGGACTCGCCCATCCTCGCCGACATTTTCGCGAGGGGACGAGTGCAGATCGAGGAAGTGCGCCAGGAGTTGGACCTTCGCCCCGTGGCCGACGCCCTCCCCGCCCCCCCATCCCAGCCGTCCTGGAGCCGTGACGTGCGGCTCATGCTCGAAAAATTTGCGCCCGAGGAGGCCGAGCGGCTCTCCTCCGCGCGGCTGGGACCGGAGCACCTCCTCCTGGGCCTCCTGCATATGGAGGACTCGGTGGCGGGGCGTTTCTTGTCGGACCACGGTCTGGAGCTCCCGACGGCCCGGGAGCGCGTCGTCCTCGCCCTCAAGCGCCAGGCGTTCGAGAGGCGGAAGGAGAGCAAGCCCGGGCTGGACGAGTTCACCCAGGACCTGACGGCCCTCGCCGCCGAAGGCGCCTTTGACCCCCTCGTGGGGCGGGAAGAGGAGCTGGACCGAGTGGTCCAAATTCTCGCGCGGCGCCACAAGAACAACCCCATCCTCCTGGGCGAGCCAGGCGTGGGCAAGACGGCCCTCATCGAAGGCCTGGCCCAGCGCATCGCCTCCGGGCAGGTGCCCGACGCCTTGGCCCACAAACGCATCCTCGCCCTGGATCTCAGCCTCGTCATCGCGGGAACCAAGTACCGGGGGCAGTTCGAGGAGCGGCTCAAGGGGATCCTGAAGGAGGTGGCCGAGGACGGATCCGTCATCCTCTTCGTCGACGAGATCCACAACCTCGTGGGCGCGGGAAGCGCCGAAGGCTCGCTGGACGCCGCGAGCATCCTCAAGCCGGCCCTGGGGCGCGGAACGGTCCAGTGCATCGGGACTTCCACCTACCGGGACTACAAGCGCCACATCGAGAAGGACCGGTCCCTGGTCCGCCGTTTTCAGCCCGTGAAGGTCCTCCCCCCCGACGAGGAGCACACCCTCAGCATCCTGGAGGGCCTGAGGCCGAAATACGAGGAATACCACGGTGTGCGGTACAGCATCGAAGCATTGCGGCATGCGGTCCTCCTGAGCAACCGCTACATCACCGACCGTTTTCTTCCCGACAAGGCCATCGACGTGATCGACGAGGCCGGCGCCAAGGCGAAAATCCTGGCCCAGAACACGCGGGGCGCCATCGGCGACGAGCCGCCCCAGGTGGGCCGGGCCCGGGTTGAGGAAGTGGTGGCGCTCTGGACCGGAGTCCCCGTCACGGCCATCCGCGAGGACGAGCGCGAGAAGTTCCTGCGCCTGGAGGACACCCTCCACCGCCGGGTCATCGGCCAGGACAAGGCCATCTCGGCGCTGGCCCGCGCCATCCGGCGCTCCAGGGCGGGTATCAAGAACCCCTACCGTCCCATCGGCTCCTTCATCTTCCTCGGCCCCACGGGTGTCGGCAAGACGGAGGCCGCCAAAACCTTGAGCGAGGCCCTTTTCGGCGACGAGCGCGCCTTGATCCGCCTGGACATGAGCGAGTACATGGAAAAGCACTCGGTGGCCAAAATGATCGGCTCGCCGCCTGGCTACGTGGGCTTCGAGGAGGGAGGCCAGCTCGTGGAGCGGGTCAAGCGCCGACCCTACTCGGTGGTCCTTTTCGACGAGGTGGAGAAGGCCCATCCGGATGTTCTCAACATGCTCCTCCAGGTGCTCGAGGACGGGCATCTGACGGACAGCTACGGCGAGACCGTGGATTTCAAGAACACGCTCCTGATCCTCACGAGCAACCTCGGTTCCAAGTTCATTCTGGACCGGAGCCCGCTGGGGTTCTCGGAGGGCGAGGCGGGCGGTGCGAGCCTCAAGAAGGACGAGGTGATCCGCCACCTCAAACAGACCCTGCTCCCCGAGTTCCTCAACCGGCTGGACGAGATCGTCGTGTTCGACGCGCTCGGGCGGCGGGAACTTATCGCGGTGGCCGCACGGATGATCGAAGACCTGAACCGTACGCTTGCGGCCCACGGGCTCCGGCTGGTGCCGGCGCCTGGCGTGACCGAGTTTCTGGTGGACACCTGCTGCACGGATCCGGCCTACGGGGCCAGGCCGTTGCGGCGCGGCGTCCAACGCCACATCGAGGACCCCTTGGCCGAGTGGATGCTCATGAACGAAGCCCACGAAGGCAGCGACATCACCCTCGAAGTGCGCGGCGACCGGCTCGAACTCGGGCAGCCGGTGCCGGCGCCCATTTCAGGATAGGTGAGGCATGAGCCGACGAACGACCCTTCTCCTGGCCGCCCTGCTCCTCCTCGAACTGCCCTGGGGGCCGGCCATTCGGGCCCAGGTCCCCCAAGTCGCCACGCAGGCGGAGCCCTCTCCATCCAAGCCTCCGCAGCCCGAAGCGGCGCCGGTGAAGATCGACAAGATCGTGCTCGAAGGTAACGACCGCCTGACTCAGGACGCCTTCTTGGCGCTCACCAGCCTGCGACCTGGCGAGGTCTTCAGCGCGGAGCGCCTCCGCCAGGAGTACAACAAAATTTGGGCGTCGGGCCTCCTGGAGGACCTCACGGTGGATGTTTCGGACAGCGCCGCGGGGAAGGTGGTCACCTTCCGCATCAAGGAGCGGCCCATCGTTTCCGCGGTGGAATACACCGGGAGCAAGAAGCTGACGAGCAGCACCATCCTCGACAAGCTGAAAGAGAACAACGCGGACATCAAGACGGGAACGGTGGTGGACTACGCCAAGATCAAGAAGACCGAGGCAGCCCTGCGGTACGTGGCTTCCGAGAAGGGGTTCGCGGACTCGGTGGTCACGTCCAAGGTGCAGAGCATGGGCAAGTCCGCGGTGATCCTCACCTTCAACATCCAGGAAGGCCCCAAGGCCCGCATCGACAAGGTCAAGTTCCTCAACGAGAAGGCCTTCAGCCAGGTCAAGCTCCGGTACACGATGAAGAAGACCCGCCCCCACTGGTTCCTCTCCTGGGCCACCCGCCACGACATCTACTCCGAGGGGCGATACTACGAGGACATCAAGTTGGTCCGGGAGCTTTTCGAAACCAACGGCTACCTGGACGTGGACATCGGGGACCCCATCATCGACAGCCGCTACAACGACAAGCACAACAAGAAATGGCTCACCCTTTCGATCCCCATCGATGAGGGGGTGTCCTACAAGCTGGGCACGATGGGCTTCGAGGGCAACCACCTGTTCACGGATGCCGAGCTCCAGAAGAGCGTCTACCTCAAACCCGGAAAGACCTTGGACAAGGTGGGGCTCGGATTCGCCATCAAGAACGTGGAGGGGAAATACGGCCAGAAGGGCTACATCTACGCCACCGCCACCCCCATCTTCGACAAACACCCGGACACCAAGGTTTGCAACGTGACCCTCTCCATCACCGAAGACCAGGTCTACTACGTCAACAATATCGAATTTCAGGGCAACTCCCAGACCCGGGATTACGTGCTCCGGCGCGAGATGCGCGTCTACGAGCAGGAAGTCTTCAACTACCAGCTCTACCAGCGCGGACTCTACCGGCTCAAGCAGACGGGACTCTTCGAGATCAAGGAGGACCCGACCATCGTCAAGGTGCCCAACACCAACACGGTGAACATCGCGGTGAGGGGCAACGAGGCCAACAAGAACGAACTCCTCTTCGGGGGCGGGTACGGCGGCGTGAACGGGTTCTTCGTCTCGGGTTCATTCCGGACCTACAACTTCATGGGCATGGGGACGACCCTGTCCGTCAACGCGGATGTGGGCAAGTACCAGCAGCTCTATGCCATCAATTACAGCGATCCCTGGCTCTTCGGCAAGCGCATCGGGGGTGCCGCCTCGATTTACAACCAGAAGCTGAAGTACCTCCAGTTCGACAAGACGGCCACGGGTGGATCCCTGGCCGTCTCGTTCCCCATCGGGGACTTCGCGAACTGGAGCGTCGGCTACCGCCACGAGCGCGCCAAGGTGAACAACTTCACGGGGACCACTTACTCGCCCCAAAACGTTGACTACCTGAACAACACCATCACCTCCGCGTTTTTCGGAGGCGTCGGCTACAACACCGTCAACAATCCCTTCCGGCCCATTTCGGGGATCAACGCCAACCTCAACGTGCTGGTCGCCGGCCCGTGGCTGGGAGGGCAGACCTACTACTACAAGCCAGACTTGCAGGTCTCCCTCTTCTGGCCCACGTTCAGGAAGCAGAACTTGGCCTTCCGCTTCGAGGCCGCCTATCTCAAGGGCTATGACGGGCACGAGATCCCCCTCTGGGAGCGGTTCTTCCTGGGTGGCGAAGACACGTTGCGCGGCTTCGGCGTGCGCTCCATCTACCCGCTCACCAAGGAGGGCCGTTTCTTCATCGACCCCCAGACCCGGACCATCGAGGGCGGAAACCGCTTTTTCCTCCTCAACTCGGAGTACGTGTTCCACATCGTTGAGCAGGTGGACGTGGCCCTCTTCGTGGATGTGGGCAACACGTACCACGAGCGGCAGAAGTGGGAGACGGGGAACTACCGCGCCGATGCGGGGGTCGAGTTGCGCTTCTTCATCCCCACTTTCAACGTTCCTCTCCGGCTCATCTACGCCAACAATCTCAAGCCTCGGCAGGGGGACGATTTCAGCAGCTTCCAATTCTCGATCGGTCTCACGTTCTAGGCATTCACGGAGGATCACACATGCGACATTGGGTTTCATTCGCCATCGGAGCTACCCTCACACTCGTCTCGGCCGGAGTCTTCGCCCAGGCACAGACCAAGATCGCCGTCCTGGACACCATGAAGGTGGCCAACGAGAGCAAAGAGGGCAAGAAGATACAGGCGGCGCTCAAGGATTACCACGACAAGAAGCAGGCCGAGATCAGCGCCAAAGAGTCGGATCTGAAGGCCCTCGAGGACAAGAGCAAGGACCCCAAGATCAGTGACACGGCCAAGGACGAACTGCGGAACCAGTTCACCCAGAAGATGTACGAGTACCAGGCGTTCGCCAAGGCCGCGCAGGACGAGATGGAGACCCGCTCCCAGAAAATGCAGGCCGACTTCCAGGGCAAGCTCGCCGGGGTCATCGCCAAGTACGCCCAGGCCAAGGGCATCTCCATGGTCGTCGAGAAGGGCATCTGCCTCTTCAACGCCGATTCCCTCGAGGTCACGACCGACGTCATCGGTGAGATGAACAAGTCCTACCCAGGCACCTGAACCTCATGACCGCCGCCGAGATCGCCGCCCTCGTTGGCGCCCGCATCCAGGGGGACCCCGCCGTTGAATTGACCGGCGTGGCCCCCCTGGAGCGCGCCACGGGGAGCGACCTCTCGTTTCTTTCCAACCCCAAGTACCGAGATGCGGCCCTCGCAAGCGGGGCGGGTGCGGTCTTCGCCTCTTCGGCGGAGGATCTGCCGGGGCGCACGGTGCTCGTATGCGCAGACCCCTACGCCGCCTTTGCCAAAATCCTGAGGCATTGGTACCCGCCCCGGGAACACCCGCCGGGGGTCCATCCCTCGGCGGTGGTGGAACCGGGCGCCTCCATCCACCCATCGGCGTTCGTGGGCCCTTGCGCCGTGGTGGGCGGGGGCACCCAGGTAGGGGAAGGTTCGCAGGTCGACGCGGGTTGCGTCGTGGGCCGAGATTGCAAGATAGGGCGGAGGTGCCATCTTTTTCCCCGCGTGGTGCTCTACGACGACACGGAGTTGGGGGATCGGGTGATTCTCCACTCGGGCGTCGTCCTGGGGTCCGACGGGTTCGGCTATGCCCAGGAGAGCGGGCGCCACCTCAAGATCCCCCAGGTGGGACGCGTGGTGGTGGAGGACGACGTCGAGATCGGCGCCAACAGCACCGTGGACCGCGGTGCCCTGGAGGCCACGCGCATCGGGACGGGCACGAAGATCGACAACCTCGTCATGGTGGCTCACAACGTCCAGGTGGGGCCGCACTGCATCCTGGTGGCCCAGAGCGGCATCAGCGGAAGCACCCGCCTCGGTCATCACGTCATCATCGCGGGGCAATCGGGCGCCGTGGGCCACATCCGCATCGGAGACGGGGCCCGCGTGGGCGCCAAGTCCGCCGTCACCCACGACCTTCCCGACGGAGCCTTCGTCACCGGCCACCCGGCCCAGGACCACCGCCACTGGCTCAAGGAGCGCGCCCTGTCGGGCCGGTTGGAAGAACTATTCAGGCGCCTGAAGCATGTCGAGGCCAGGTTGAAACCCGAGGAGGAGCACGCATGATGGACGTCGTGGAGATCCAGGGCATCCTACCCCACCGGTATCCCTTTCTCCTCGTGGATCGCATCCTCGAAATCGAGCCGGGCAAGCGCATCGTGGGAATCAAGAATGTCACCGTGAACGAGGAGTTTTTCCAGGGGCACTTCCCCGGAAAGCCCGTCATGCCCGGAGTGCTCATCGTCGAGGCCATGGCTCAGGTGGGAGGCGTTCTCCTCCTGCATAACATCCCGGACCGGGAGAAGAAGCTGGTCTATTTCATGGGCATCGACGAGGCCCGGTTCCGAAGGCCCGTGGTGCCCGGTGACCAGATCCGATTCGAGATCGAGGTCCTCCGGCTCAAGACCAGCACCTGCAAACTGCAGGGCAAGGCATTCGTGGACGGGCAACTGGCGGCCGAGGCCGTGATCATGTCGGCCATGGTGGACAGATAGAGCCGGGGAGCCGGGGAACCGGGGAACCGGAGAAAGAAAGAAGATGACAACAACTATTCATCCGACAGCGGTAGTGGAGAAGGGCGCTCAACTCGGCGAGGGATGCACCATCGGCCCCTTCGCCTACCTCGGCCCCGAAGTGACCCTCGGAGATGGCTGCTCGGTCGGCCCGCACTGCGTCCTGCACAGCAAGGTCACTTTGGGAAGCGGCAACGCGCTCGTTTCCCACGCGGCCATAGGAGGCCCTCCCCAGGACATCAGCTTCAAGGGCGAGCCCAGCGAGATCATCATCGGGAGCGAAAACGTCTTCCGCGAGTTCGTCACGGTCAACCGGGCCACCACCAAGGAGCAACGGATCACCCGAATCGGCAGCCGTGGCCTCTTCATGGCCTACTGCCACATCGCCCACGACTGCGACGTGGGCGACAACGTGATCTTCGCCAACAACGCCACCCTCGCGGGACACGTCCACGTGGGCAAGCACTCCACCGTGGGCGCACTCTCCGCGGTGCACCAGTTCTGCACCGTGGGGGATTACGCGTTCATCGGCGGCGGCTCCATCATCACCCGCGATGTGCTCCCCTTCGTGAAGACCGTGGGCGCCCGGGGGGAGGGTCACACCTACGGGATCAACACCATCGGCCTCCAGCGCAAGGGTTTTTCCGCCGAGGCCGTGGAGGCGCTCAAGTCCGCCTACCGCACGCTGTTCCACGCCAAGCTCCTCTTCACCGAAGCGGTGGACACGGTGGCGCGGGATCTGGGCCACGTCCCCGAGGTGGCCTACCTGGTGAAGTTCATCCGCGAGTCCAAGCGGGGCATCCAAAGATAGCGAGTCCACGAGCCCACGAGCCAGAAAAGAAACGAGGGTTTGAGATGGTGTCAGAGACTCTTCGGATCGCGGTGGTGGGCGTGGGCAGCTTGGGACAGCATCACGCGCGCATCCTGGCGGATCTCCCCGGCGTGGAACTCGCGGGCGTGATGGATGCGAACGCTTCGCGCTGCGAGGAAATCGCCTCCAAGTACTCGACGCGGGCCTTCTCGTCGCTGGAGGATCTCCCGCCGGTGGACGGCGTGGTCATCGCCGCGCCCACGCGGCTTCACTGCGAACTGGCCTGCCTCTTCCTCGAACAGGGGGTGGGCACGCTCTGCGAGAAGCCCATGGCCACCACCGTGGAGGAGTGCGACCGCATCCTGGCCGCCCGCGACAAAGGCGGCGCGCCGCTCCTGGTGGGTCACATCGAACATTTCAATCCGGGTGTTGAAGCCATCGCCCCCCACGTCCACTCCCCCGGGTTTCTAGAGGTGCACCGTCTCGGGGTCATGCCGGGGCGCTCCCTGGACGTGGACGTGGTCCTGGACCTCATGATCCACGACATCGAGATCGCCCAGAGCCTGGTGGGGAGGCCCGTGGCCCGGGTTGAAGCGGTGGGCGTACGCGTGCTCACTCCCTTCGTGGACCTGGCCAACGCGCGGCTCACCTTCGAGGGCGGGTGCGTGGCCAACCTCACGGCCAGCCGCATCTCCAGAGACCGGGTCCGCAAGCTGAGAGTCTTTCAACCCGAGGCCTACCTCTCGGTGGACTACGCCGAGCAGACCGTTGAATGCTATCGGGTCGAAGCGGGCGATGCCTCCAAGCAGATCGTCAAAGTGGCCGTGGAGGTTGAGAAGAAGGAGCCTCTGCGCTGCGAACTCGAGCATTTTGCGAGCCTCCTTCGGGGCCGGGTTTTCCCCCGCGTGGGCGGAGAGGCCGCCCGGGCCGCGGTAGTCACGGCCCAGGCCATCCTCACATGCATGGCCGGCTAGGCGGGACGCGCCTGGAGCCGAGCGGGACGAGTCTGGAGAAGGTTCTCTCGGGACTCTGCCCGGCCCAGGCTCCCGGACTCGCCTGGAGCGTTTCAACGGGTTCGGGACAGCGCCTCGCCGGCGGCCACCTTGGATTTGCCGTCCTGGATCCCGAGCGTCTGCCCGTCCTGGAGAACACGCTCTTCGACCTGGCCTCCCTCACCAAACCCCTGGTCACCGCACTCCTGGCCCTCCAGGCCGAAGACCGCGGAGAAATGGACCTGATGGCGCCCGTGCCGGGAGAACCGTTCACCTTCCTTCAGCTCCTTCGGCACGAAGCAGGGTTCCCCGCCTGGATGCCCGTTTACGCCTTCACCGATGACCCGATGGAAATCCGCCGGTGGCTATCAGGCCGCTGTCCCCGCGGGACTCCGGGGGTGCGAACCGAATACTCCTGCCTGGGGTACATCCTTCTCGGGTTCCTTCTGGAGGAGATCTTGCATGCTCCTTTGGACGGGCTCTTCGCGGAGCGCATCGCCGGCCCCCTTGGCCTGAGCCCTGAAGCTGCCTGTTTCCGGCCACCCGAGGACCTGCGAAGAAGCACGGCGGCCACGGAGCGTGGGCCCTTCAGGGAGGACGAAATGGCGCGCCAATATGGCGCGACTGCTCCTTCTAGGAGAGAACCTGCAGGTTGGGGGCAGGTGAACGATGGCAATGCCCGGTGCCTCGGAGGCGCGGCGGGCAACGCCGGCCTTTTCGGCCGATTGGAGGCCGTGGAACGCTTGGCAGGGGCTTTTCGTGACGGGTCCCCGCTCCTTTCGGAGAAGGCGCGACTCAAGGCATGGGCACCCTCTCAGGGCTTTCGCACGGCGGGCTGGAAAGCGGCGGGACACCCCGGGTGGGCCGCAGGGGTGGAACTTCCCGAGGGGTCCATCGGTCACGAAGGGTATACTGGAACGGGGCTCTGGATGGAACCTGGCGAGGGCAGGACCTACATTCTGCTTACCAATCGAATCCACCCCGTCCATCCAGGGGCGGATTTCGGTGAATCTCGTGCCGCCTTTCTCTCCTCCGCGAGGGAGTTGATGTGAAGGATCGCTGGATACACGCCGCCGCCTTCCTCATCGCCCTGGCCCTGCACGTCCTCCTGCTGGGCCTCGCCACGAGGCAATACATGGCCTCGGCCACCAAGCCGAGCCAGCTCAACCAGGCGGCACAGCGGTTGGCGACCCTCAACGGTCAGCCCGTGCGCTTCATCTATGTGAAGGACATGGTCCCCAGCACGCTGCCGCCCTTGGATCCCACTCGCTTGAGCGATGTCAACCGCCGAGGCGCGAGCCCCGATCCGCGGAAGGGCAATTCGCCCGACCCCACTTCCCTCGGTCACAGCCCTCTGAGGCAACTCGGCGGCGAGGGCGATGCCCCCGTGACGCGGCCCAGCGCCATGCCGTCCCCCGCTTCGCCCCGGCCGGTCCCGGGCCGCCCTGGAGAGGGGCAGGGCGAGACGCCAGGGCCCACCGGGACTCAAGCCCGGGCAGGTCGTAACGCGGCCAAGCCCTCCTCCAATGCGGAGCGCCAGAACGGGGCCGGCGCAGGTGTGCAGGCCCTGGGCCAGCCCGCGGAGGGGGACCGTGGACTCCCGGTGGGAGGTGAGCAGTCCGCCATGACGAGCGTCTCCCCCGGTTCCAGCGGCCAGCGCCCCGAACCGTCGAGGCCGGGCCTCGGCACTGCCCTTCAGCAGATGATGACGGGCAGCCTCCAGGGTGGGTACTCCAATCCGAACGCCAGCCGTCTCAACACGGGCGCGCTCTCGTTCGATACCGCGGGTTGGGATCTGGGACCCTACGCCCGAAAGGTTCAGGAGCGCGTCCAGAGCAACTGGCACGTTCCGGAGGCCCAATCCGTGCTGCGCCAGAAAGGCTGGGTAGCCATCCGCTTCGACGTCTACAAAGACGGATCTATCAGGGATCTGCAGGTGGTGCGCCCCTCGGGAGTGCCGTCCTACGACCAGTCGGCCATAGATGCCCTCCGCTCCTCCAACCCGCTCCCGCCCTTGCCCGCCGAGGTCACCGTCCCCAAAATCTCGGGGATGTTCCGCTTTTACTACAACATTCAAGAAGACGAATAGTTCAGGGAATCCCGTCCGCGCGGACAAGGGGATTCGGGACTCCGCAGAGCTTGGCATAAATGTTGCTTTTGTTCTCATCTCATCCCCCTCCATTCCTCCATTGGCCCCGGTTGGGGCCCTTTTTTTATTATTTGATATGGCTCTTTCGGTTGCGGATCCAACTGGGACACAGGCGACTCACCGCAGGGGACTCCCATGCAAAACAGGGCACAGCCATCAGGCCCCATGCCGCCGATGCGCCAGGATGTCCTGGTAGTTTGCGTAACATATTGATAATTATAGATCTCATATTGGCATGCGGGTTGCTTTTACCTGGGTGGCAGAACACCCCTCCCATTCCTCCGCGGGGGCCGAGAGGCCCCCGCCCTTCTTTTCTCTCCCGGGAACCCTCGCGTTGACAGTCTTCGCCCACGCCCTTAGACTCAAGGGCAGGGGGCTAAGGCATGCATCCGAAAACCGTTGGACCCTTCATATTGGGAAATGCGCTCGCAAGCACGGGCATGGGGGACATCTTTCGGGGCCTCCCTCTGGAGGGGGACCCCGTCATCCGTCTGATTCACGTCCTCTGTGAACCCCTTGCCTCGAATGCCGAGGCCAAATCACTCCTGAAGCGAACAACCAAACAGTGGGTCTCCATGAGGGACCTCCACGCCATCGGGTTGCTGGGATCGGGTGAGTCGGACGGGCTCTCCTACCTGGTCTACGAATACCAGCAAGGACGGCTCCTCCTCGACATCTTGGACCGGTGCCATCAGGAGGGGCTGCCGCTGAGCGGTGACCAGGCCGTTTACCTCTGCGAGCGCCTGGCCGGAGCCTTGCTTTCGGTTTCGTCCTCCGGAACGGCCTTCGGATGCCTCTCTCCCGAGAGGATCCTGGTGACCTTCGAAGGCGAAGTCAAGCTCCTTCCCGGTGTGTTCCGCGACCTTCACACCACGCCCGTGTCCGGCGAACCCGCGCTCCTCGCCTACCGCCGGTACCTGCCGCCAAGCCTGCCCTCAGATCGGGCCACCAGGCCCTCTGCCGACCGATACGCCTTAGGCGCGCTCATGTTCGAGCTGTTGTGCCGGGAACCCTTCAGGCCCGGGGATGCCCCCTTCGACCCCGCCGCTCGCCTCGAGGAGTTCAGGGGCGGTCCCGGTGGAGCCGATCTCTTGCCCGAGCCCCTCTACGCCATCCTTAAAAAGTCGTGCGTCCCTGAAACTCCAGGAGCCTACGGTGATCTGGAGTCCATGAAGAGCGATCTCGATCAGCTTATCTCGTCGGGTGAATTCAGCCCCACGACCTTCAACATCGCCTTCCTCATGCACACCTTGTTCAGGGGCGAGGACGAGACGGACGCCGCCGCGGATCATGCCTTCCTCTCCATGGATCGCCTGCCGTTCAAGCCCGTCCCAGCTCCTCCGCCCGTGAAGCCGCCCCCCGCGGCGCCCGCCCCACCCAGCCCTCCACCCCAGATCTCGCTGCCCGAGGAATCCCCTAACTTTGGGTTGGAGCCCGAGCCGAGCCGAAAGGGTCTCTTCATCGGAGTGGGCGTGGCCGCGGTGGTGCTTCTCGTGGCGGTCCTGAGTTATTTTGCCTTCTTTCACACCAAGGGTCCCTCGCCGGCGGAGACCTCGGCCCAGGAACAGTTGGCCAAGCTTCAAAAAGAGCAGCAGGCCATGACCGCGAAACTCAAGGCCCTCGAAGACGAAAAAGCCCAGCTGTCAGCCCAGGTCCAGAACGCCAAGACCTCCGATGAGAAGCAACGGGCACAGAAGGCTCTCGAGGAGGCCCAGAAAAAGCTCCTGGCCCAGAAAGAGGAGCAGAAAAAGCTCGCGAGCACCATGCCCGCGGCCACGGCTCCGGCTTCGAAGGAATCCCCGGTGCCCGTCGAGCAGGCCAAGGCCGTGCCCGCTCCCGCGCCTCCGGCCGCCTCCTCCACCCCGCCCGACATTGCTCCGCCCGCCCCCGCACCGGATCAGACCGCTCCTTCGCCAGGTCCGGCGGAAGCCAAGGTCAAGGCGGGAGACTTCGTGGAGCTCTGGGGGGTGGATGTGAAGCCTAAGCAGATCAACAATCTTCGGGTGGACATGCCCTCGGTCGCACGACAGAACAAGGCCTCGGGCACGATCTACGTGGAGGTCGCCATCGACGAAACGGGACGGGTCACGGGCGCCAAGGTCGTCAAGGGGCTTCCCTCCGATTTTGGACTGAACCGGGCCTGCGAGGAGGCGGCCATGAAGCTCAAGTACAGCCCCGCCATCAGCGCTGGCGTTCCGGTCAAGACCAAGATGACCTTCCCCATCCTCGTGAGGTAGGCGACGCTTTCACTTTTCACTTCTTGCTTTTGACTTCTTACTTTTCGCTTTTAACTAAAAGGAGGGGCCTGACGGCCCCTCTCTTGATCATCCGTTTCCCCGCGCGGGTCAGCGCACGAAGGTGGCCCCCCCGGTGATGCCACCGTCGGGGTTCCTGACTTGGATCGTCACAGGCACGCCTTTGGGGAGCATGGCCTTGAGAAGGGCATCCCCCTTGGCGACGATCAGGGTGCTGCTCTTGACCTGAGAAAGGGGCGCATTCGCGCCGTTGATCACCACGACCGCCCCGGGCATGAACCCCGAGCCGAAGACCTTCAGCTTGTAGGGAGAGCCGCCACCCTGGACGCGGCCGCTGAGGGTGGGATTGCCGAAGTTGATGGAGATCGCCGGCGTGGACGCCGTCCGGCCGAGCGAGTCTTCCACGGTGGCGTACACGCTCACCGTGCCGTTCATTCCGGTCGTGTCCCAAATAAAGGTGTACGGCGCCGTCGTGGCCCATCCCAGGAGGACCCCGTTGGCGTAGTACTTCACGCGGAGCACCGACACGTTGTCGTACACCGTGCTCTGGAAGGTCACCGACGCGCCGTAGGTGTGGCCGGCCACGGGAGAGATCAGGGTGATCGCCGGCGCCTCCATGACCTGGATCTGGAAGCTTGGAGCCGTCTGCGAATAGATCCTGCCGCAAGCGTCTTCCACGCTCACGGTCAGGGTCACGGTGTAGGTCCCCGCGGTCTGGTAGAGGTGGTTGGGCTTGGAGCTGGTGTCGTTCGGCGTTCCGTCACCAAAGCTCCAATTATAGGTGAATGGACCCGAACTCCCCGAGATGGTCCTGTCGAATTGGACCAGGAGAGGCGAGAGGCCGAACGTCTTGTCGGCGAACGCCGAGACCTGCAGGGAGATGGGCGGAGCGACTTGGATCGTGGCTGTGCCCGATCCCACATTACCTATCGAGTCGGTGGCCGTGAGGATCACCGTATAGGTGCCCGCGGCGAGGTAGTTGTGACAGGGCTGCTGATCCAGGCTTATGGGGGACCCGTCGCCAAAACTCCAGCTGTACAGGTATGGCGGGAGGCCTCCCGTGGCGGCGGGAGTGAAGCACACGTTCATGGGTGCGGTCCCGCAGGTGGCGGTGGCCGTGATCGTGGGAGTCACGGAGGCGTACGCGTTGATGGTGATCGTGGTGTCCAGCGAATGGCCGCAGCTGTCGCTCACCGTGAGGGTCACATTGTACGTTCCGGCGGTGGTCCACGTGTGCTGCACCGCCGCGGCGGCGCTCGCCGCGCTGCCGTCCGCGAATTCCCAGTTGTAGCCGTAGGGCGGCGTGCCTCCCGTGACGGCGCTGGAGAGGTTCACCGTCAGGGGCGCAGGCCCCGTGGTCGTCGGGAGGCCCTGGACCGCCACGGCCAGCGGAGCTGTCACCTTCACGGTCACCGTGCCCGTGCCCGAGTGCCCCAGGGAGTCGGTCACCGTGAGCGTGGCGGTGTAGTTGCCCACCGCCAGGTAGCTGTGACTCGGGTTCTGCTGCGTGTCGTGGCCACCGTCGCCAAAACTCCAGGAGAACACGTACGGCGGTACGCCGCCTGTGGTGGTCCCGGTAAAGACCACATTGAGGGGGGCATATCCGCAGGCCGGGTCCACCGTCGGCACGGGCGCGACCTCCCCATAGGCATTGATGGGAAGGTCCGCCGTCACGGTGTGACCGCAGGAGTCGCCCACGGTCAGGGTCACCGCGTAGGTCCCCGCAGTCGCCCAGGTGTGCTGGTCCGCGGGAGATTGGCTGTTCGGACTGCCGTCCGCAAAGTTCCAGTCGTAGGTGTAGGGCGGAGTCCCTCCGGTGACGGTGCTGGAGACGTTCACCGTCAAGGGGGCCGGACCCGAGGTCGCCGGCAGTCCCTGAACGGTCACGGCCAGAGGAGCCGTCACGCTCACGGCGACGCTCCCGGTCCCCACATGGCCCAAGGAGTCCGTCACCGTCACCATGGCCGTGTAGTTCCCCACCGCCAGGTAGCTGTGGCTCGGGTTGGGCAGCGTGGCCGTGCCTCCGTCCCCGAAGGACCAAGCATAGGTGTAAGGCGGCACGCCACCCGTGGTGGCCCCGTTGAAGATCACATTCAGCGGCGCGTAGCCGCAGGCGAAGTTGACCGTCGGCGCGGGCGCGACGGGACCGTAGGCGTTGATCTCGAGCGTCTTGGTGACGGTGTTGTTGCAGGAATCGGTCACCGCCAGGGCCACATTGTAGACGCCGGGCGTGACCCAGGTGTGCTGGTCTGCGGCGCTCTGGCTGTGCTGGCTGCCATCACCGAAATCCCAGTCGTAGGTGTAGGGCGCCAGGCCGCCGGAAACCGCGCTCGACACGTTTACGGTGAGCGGTGCGGGACCCAAGGTGGCAGGAAGCCCCTGGATGGTGACGCTGAGGGGCGTCACCACCTTGACGACCACCGAGGCGGTCCCCGGGACGCCAAGCGCGTCCGTGGCCGTGGCGCGTGCCGTAAAGGTTCCGGCCGTCAAATAGCTGTGGCTCGGGTTCTGCTGGGTGTCCGTCCCACCGTCGCCGAAGTCCCACGCCCACGTGTGCGGAGGCTGGCCGCCCACCGCGTCCCCCGTGAAGATGACGTTCAGCGGAGCGACGCCGCAGGTGAAATTGGACGTGGCCGTGACCTGGACCGGATAGACCACGATGCGCAGGTGGTCGTCGTACGCCGTCTCGGAAGGCGTGCAGCCGTCCGTCACGGTGACCTTCACGGTGTAGTACCCGGGCTGGTAGGCGTGGCTGGGGTTCACGAGGTTGCTCGTGGTCCCGTCCCCGAAGTCCCAGTTATAGACGAACGGGCTGGTTCCCCCGGTGACGGCGCTCGAGAAGTACGCCGTGAAAGGCGCGTATCCGCTGGTGCGGCTCACGCCGGCCGTGACCGACATGGGATCCGTGATGGAAATCACGATGTGGTTGTCCACGCTGGTGGCCCCTACGGCGTCCCTCACGGTCATGGCCACCGTGTAGTTCCCCGCCGTGGCGTAGGTGTGGCACGGGGTAGGCCCGGCCACCACCGCGCTACCGTCGCCGAAGTCCCACGAGTACGTGTAGGGCGCCGTGCCCCCGATGGCCGTACCGGCGAAGCAGGCCGTGGTGGGCGCGGGTCCGCAGAAGCGGTCCACCGTGGATGTTCCCGCCAGGGCGCCAGGGGTCACTCTGATGACCAGGTGCGTGTCGGTCACCACCGTGGGCGGCACGCACGAATCGGTCACCGTGAGGGTCACGTGGTAGGTGCCGGGCTGGTTGTAACCGTGCTGCGTCTTCCAGTCGTAGCACAGCGCCGAGCCGTCGCCAAAGTCCCAGACATACGAGTAGCCTGGGATGCCTCCCGAAACGAACCCGCACCCGTCGTTGAACTGGACCAGCAAGGGGGCGGGGCCGTTGGTCGGCGTGACGCAGGGGTTCACGTTCAGCGGCGTGGTCGTGATCATGACCGTTCCGATGCCGAAGTTACCCAGGGAATCCACCATCCTCACGCTCGCCAAGTAGGAGGTGTTGGGCGTCTTGAAGGTATGGCAGGGGAGCGGATCGTCGAAGTTGGGCGCGGGGTAGGTGCCGTCTCCGAAATCCCAGTCGTAGCTGAAGGGTGCCGTACCCCCGGCCGTCGCGGAGAAGCAGACATTCAGGTAGGCCTCGCCGCAGGTGGGCGTGGCGGTGATGGTCACCGCCATATACACGGTGATGGGCCCCACCGTCGCGGTCCTCACGTTGGCCGGCGTCGCGCTGTCCGTGACGGTCACCGTGGCCATATACACGCCGGGCGTGCCGTACGCATAGTCGACGTTCTGGGTGGCCGCGGCCCCGCCGTCGCCGAAGTCCCACGCCCAGGCCAGGGGAAGCGTCCACCCCCCTGCGCTGGGTGTGGCGGTGAAGGCCACGTTGAGCGGCGCCACGCCAGAGAGAGGGGCTCCGGAAGCGGTCACGCTCTGCGCCATGGCCGGCATGGGGATAAGGATTGCCGCCCCGCCGATCATGAGGAGGGCGATCCAGAGAAACACCCGGACTGAGGGCTTCACGAAACCGGCGGTAAGAGGCCTCTGAACACGACCAGCCAGAGGTTGGGTTCCTGACATGCCTCCCTCCTTCTTCTTCTGGGTTTCCCCTGTACAAATGCTCGCCCCCTGGGCGACTATTTGACTGAAATATCCGCGCTTTGCCCCCGAATCTCTAACCACATTTCCCAAGTTACATCTCAAGATATCGTGTGTCAAGTGGTTTCAAGGACTTGGCTCACCGGTGCCCCCCAAAACTCCCAGCCCCAAAATTCTGTTTCCGGCGGATCATTCCAACATGGGGGAGTGCATTTTTCAACCAGCCAGGGGACCAACGAACCAGGCTACCGGCCTGTTGCACAAATGAAACTCGCCTGAAACCCGCGCCTGTCGTATTTTGGTTTATGATACAGAGAGTTAGCAAAGGAGCCGCACTCGCATGGAGTGGCGTGCCGATTGGAACGGGACACCGGCCGTGGATCTGGCGGAGGAGGAGACTGTTCTCTCCACGGTCGCCGCGAACGCCCGACCGTTCCTGCTCGCCTACGGCTGGGACCGCCCCGCCCTGGTGCTGGGATATGGTCAGGACCCCTCCGAAGTGAACCTGGCCGCCTGCAAAGAGCGCGGCGTCACCGTCGTGCGACGGTGCACGGGGGGCGCCGGCGTCTTGTACCAGCGAGACTTGGCCCTGTCCCTCGTCCTCCCTGAAGCCCATCCCTGGGCCGGCTCCATCGCCGGCCTCTATGAGGAATTCGTGGTTGCCCTGCAAAGCGGCCTGCACGCTCTGGGCGTGGAGGCCACGAGGAGCCAGACGCCTGGGCACGGCGGCCGCCCCCGCTCGGCCATCTGCTTCGAGGATCACCGGGCCGAAACGCTCCTGCTCAGGGGAAAAAAGGTCCTGGGATGCTCGCAGGCCAGGCGCAGAGGAGCGATCCTCATCCACGGCGCCCTCCTCCTGGGCGTGGACGCCGAGCTTCAGTCCGAGGTTTACGGGGTGACCCGGGAGCGAATCGAGGCCCTCCTGGGGGCCGTCCCGGAGGAGGCCTACACGACCCGGGAGGCCCTGGCGGAACACCTCGCGCATTTCCTCGCGGGAGCCCTCGGGGAGAGGGTCCAACCTGCGCGGCCCTCGGCGGGACTCCCGCAAGAACTCGCGTTGAGGCTCCATGACCCCAAGTGGGTGATTATTGGGAGTGAGGAGTGAGGAGTGAGGCGTGAGGCACGCCATGCCAATTGCTTATTGTTTTTCGGGCTATCGGCCCGCTGAAACACCCACCACCGAATTAGAGGAGAGTCGGGATGCCCAGCAAGCCCATCTACGAGGCCAAGACCATGCGCCTGGAGGTCCTCGACAAGGACGGCCAGGCGGACAAGCCCCTTCTGCCCAAGCTGAGCGGCCAACAACTCCAAGAGCTTTACCGATCCATGGTGCGGATTCGGAAGTTCGACGAGAAGGCCCTCAACCTCCAGAGACAGGGACGCATGGGGACGTGGGGTTCCACGCGGGGCCAGGAGGCGGCGCAGGCGGGACTGGCGCTGGCGCTGGCTCCCCAGGACTGGCTCGTGCCCAGCTTTCGGGAGCACGGAGTCATGCTCCTGCGGGGCATGCCGGCCCACCTCATCTACGCCTTCTGGAAGGGCGACGAGCGGGGCTGCATCCCTCCCGAGGGCGTGAACATCCTGCCTCCCGCCATCCCCGTGGCGAGCCAGCTCGTGCACGCCGTGGGCCTGGGCCTGGCCAAGAAGCTCAAGGGCGAAGACTCGGTGGTGGTGGGCTTCGCGGGAGACGGGGCCTCTTCGGAGGGCGACTTCCACGAGGCCCTCAACTTCGGGGGCGTCTTCAAGCCCCAGACCGTGTTCTTCATCCAGAATAACCAGTGGGCCATCTCGGTCCCCTTCAAGCGCCAGACGGCGGCCGGCTCCATCGCCCAAAAAGCACACGCCTACGGCATCCCGGGGATCCAGGTGGACGGGAACGACGTTCTGGCCGTCTACTCCGCATCCAAAGAGGCGTTGGATCGCGCGAGGCGGGGCGACGGGCCCACGCTCATCGAGGCCCTCACCTACCGCATGGAAAGCCACACCACGGCCGACGACGCCACCCGCTACCGCCCCGGCGAGGACTTGGATTACTGGCGCCAGCGGGACCCCGTGGACCGCATGAACAAGTTCCTCACGGCCCAGAAGCTATGGACCCCCAAGAAGGAACAGGCCCTGGCCGAGGAGTGCGCCGCGGCGGTGGAAGCCGGCGTGGCGGCGCTGGAATCCATGCCGGCCCCGGACCCCAGGGACATCGTGAGCTACATGTTCAAGGACCTCCCCTGGAATCTCAGGGAGCAACGCGAGGCCCTTGCCAGAGAGATCGGCGCCCGAGAAGCCGGCGCCGAGGAGGTCGTACGATGAGCCTCCTCGCGCAACCGCCCGGCCTCCAGCCCGAACCCGCACCCGCCGAGCGCCTCACTCTGGTCCAGGCCGTGAACCGTGCCTTGCGTCAGGAGATGGAGCTGGATCCCACGGTTCTCATCCTCGGGGAGGATGTGGGCCAGGACGGAGGCGTCTTCCGCGTCACCGAGGGCCTGCTGGAAACCTTCGGCCCCCAGCGCGTGATGGACACGCCCCTGGCCGAGAGCGGCATCGTGGGCACCGCCGTGGGCCTGGCGCTGGGCGGATTCAAGCCCGTGGCCGAACTCCAGTTCATGGGCTTCATGTACCCGGCGGTGAACCAGATGTTCGCCCACGTGGCCCGGTACCGGAACCGATCCCGGGGCCGCTACCACCTGCCCATGGTCATCCGCATGCCTTACGGCGGAGGCATCCACCCTCCCGAGCACCACAGCGAATCCTACGAGGCGCTCCTGGCCAACACGCCGGGCTTGAAGATCGCCATTCCCTCCACCCCCTACGACGCCAAGGGCCTTCTCGCATCGGCCATCCGCGACGAGGACCCCGTCATCTTTCTGGAGCCCAAGCGCATCTACCGCGCCTTCCGGGAGGAGGTCCCCGCCGAACCCTACACGGTGCCCCTGGGGCAGGCCAGGGTCGTCAAGGAGGGCAAGGACATCACGCTCATCGGTTGGGGCTCCATGGTGAGGCAGGCCCTCGAAGCCCAGGAAGCCCTCGCCCGCGAAGGGGTGAGCGCCGAGGTGCTGGACCTGCGCACCCTGGTGCCGCTGGACCTCGACGCGATCCTCGCTTCCGTCTCCAAGACCGGCCGGGCGGTGGTCATCCATGAGGCTCCCGGAAATTCGGGCTTTGGCGCTGAGGTCTCCGCCCTCATCGGCGAGCGCGCCCTGCTGCACCTTCAGGCTCCGGTCCAGCGCGTCACGGGGTTCGACGCGGTGTTTCCCTACGCCATGCTCGAAGGTCACTACCTGCCCACGCGTGAGCGCGTCGTCGCCGCCGCCAAGCGGGCGCTGGAGTTTTAGAACGGGAGCAGGGAGCAGTGAGCGGGGAGCGAGGAAAGACCGCCGTAAACCGGATGCTACATCTGCTCCCGGCTGCCCGCTCCCCGCTCCCGAATGAACGACGACGACTGTGGTACCTGATCGCGGCTGGCTGTTAGACTGAGAGAGAGATCTAGATGGCTTTCGACTTCAAGTTCCCCGATGTGGGCGAGGGCATCCACGAAGGCGTGATCGTCGCCTGGCTGGTCAAGGTCGGCGACACGGTCCGGATGGACCAGCCCTTCGTGAAGGTGGAGACGGATAAGGCGGTGGTGGATCTTCCTGCTCCCAAGCCGGCGGTGGTCCTCGCGCTCAACTTCGCCAAGGGCGCCACCATCCGCGTGGGAGACGTCCTCGCCACCTTCGGCGACGCGGGCGAAACCCCGGCCCAGGCCGCCGCGCCGGCCCAATCTGCCGAAACGATCCAGGCCGAATCTCCCCTGGCCCTCGGATTCGACGGCCGCATGGCCCCATCATCCGATGCGCCCATACGTGGCACTGCCCCCCACCCGGCCCCATACCCCGCCGCGCCTTCGCCGGGCGGGGGCAAGCCCATGGCCACGCCGCACACGAGGGCCTACGCCCGAAAACGCGGCGTGGATTTGAGCGCGTGCGTCCCCACGGGCAAGAACGGACGGGTCACCGACGAGGATGTGGACCGGGTCGCTTTCGGCGGAGTGTCCGCGCCAGACGGAGCGTCCGCGCCCCAGACGGCATCAGCCGCGCCGCAGACAGGAGACATCGGTCCGCGGACGGGAGTGTCCGCGCCGCAGGTCACCGTGCCCATGGAGATGACCGATGCTGGCCCCGTGGAGAAAGTCGCCGTCACCCACCTGCGCAAGGTCATCGCCCAGGCCATGGCGTTGAGCGCCCACACCTCCGCCCATGTGACCCATGTGGACGAGGCCGATGTGACGGACCTGGTGGCCGCCTACCGCCGCATGAAGGTCCACGTCGAGAAGGACGGCACCACGAAGTTCAGCCTCATGCCCCTCTTCATCAAGGCCGCCGTGACGGTCCTCAAGGACTACCCGATTTTCAACGCCAGCTACGACGAGGCCGCGGGCCAGCTCATTTTCAAGCGCTACTATCACATCGGCGTGGCGGTGGACACGCCCGAGGGGCTCATCGTGCCGGTGGTGAGGGACGCGGACAAGAAGGACATGGTGGCCCTCGCCCGCGAGCTGGCGGACATGGCCTCCCGTGCCCGGGAGCGGCGGCTCACGCTCGACGAACTGCGGGGCGGCTCGTTCACGCTCACCAACATCGGCGCCATCGGAGGCCTCATGGCCACCCCCATCATCCACCAGCCCGAGCTCGCCATCTGCGGCCTCTTCGCCATCAAGGACAAGCCCGCGGTGGTGGACGGCCAGGTGGTTCCGCGCAAGGTCATGAACCTCTCCATCACGTTCGACCACCGGGTCATCGACGGCGCCCAGGGCGCGCGGTTCATGCGGGATCTCGTGCAGCTTCTCGAGCATCCCGAACTGCTCATGGCGAGGCTGTGAGAACGGGAGCGGGGAGCGGGGAGCAGGGAGCCGGGAGCGGAAGAGCCGGAAGCTGATTGGCAAATCCTTCCTCCCTCTGCTACCTGCTACCTGCTCCCGATTCTTCTGCGATAGAATTTCTTTACAACGCTTTTAGGAGATTCCCATGGTCGTCGGATCGTTCGCCAAAGGTTGCCAGGTCGTCGTCATCGGTTCGGGCCCCGGGGGATACCTGGCGGCCATACGCCTCGCCCAGCTCAAGAAGGACGTGATCCTGGTGGAGTCCGAGAAGGCCCTCGGCGGCATCTGCCTGAACGAGGGGTGCATCCCCTCCAAGGCCCTCATCCACGCCGCGGACTTCTACACCGACACCCAGACGAGCACTTCCTTCGGCGTGACCGTCGAGAAGGTCTCCTTCGACCTGCCCAAGCTCATCGCATGGAAGGACGGCATCGTCCAGCGCCTCACGGGCGGGGTGAAGACCCTCTGCGCCAAGAACGGCGCCGAGGTCATGCACGGCCGCGCCCGCTTCATCAGCGACCGCCAGGTGGAGGTGGTGAGCCCCGACGGCGTGCAGGTGGTGCAGTTCGAGCAGGCCGTCATCGCCACGGGCTCCGTGCCCTTCGACCTGCCGGGCTTCACCCGCGACGGCGAGACCGTCATCGGATCCAAGGAGGCCCTCGCCCTCCAGAAGATGCCTCAGAAGCTCGTGGTCATCGGCGGCGGGTACGTGGGCCTGGAACTGGGCAGCGTCTACCGCAAGTTCGGCGCCGAGGTGGCCGTGGTGGAGTTCTTCCCCGAGCTGTTGGGCCAGCACGACCCCGAGGTGCGCGAGGCCCTCACGCGCCGGCTCAAGGCCCTGGGCATCCAGCTCTACCTCGGCCACCGGGCCCTGTCCCTGGAGAAGGGAAGCCCCTCCAAGGTGACCATCCAGGACCGGGAGCAGAAGACCACGGTCCTGGAGGCGGACAAGGTCCTCATGTCCGTGGGCCGCGTGCCGAATGTGGACGGCCTCGGGCTCAAGAATGCGGGAGTGTCGCAGGACGCCAAGGGCTTCATCCAGGTGAACTCGCGCATGGAGACCACCGCTCCGGGCATCTACGCCATCGGCGATGTGGTGGGCGGGCCGCTGCTCGCGCACAAGGCCTACCGGGAGGCCAAGGTGGCCGCCGAGGTCATCGCCGGCGAGGCCTCCGCCTTCGACAACCTGGTCATCCCCGCGGTGGTCTACACGGACCCCGAGGTGGCCTGGGCCGGGCTGAGCGAGATGGAGGCCAGGGCCAAAGGGTTCAACGTGGTGACGGGCACCTTCCCCTTCCGCGCCAGCGGCCGCGCCATGACCCTCAACGCCACCGATGGGTTCGTCAAGACCGTGGCGGACGCGGACACCAAGCGCATCCTGGGCATCCACATCGTGGGCGCGGGCGCCAGCGAGATCATCTCGGAGGGGGCCCTCGCCATCGAGATGGGCGCCTTCCTCGACGACCTCTCGGGCACGATCCACCCCCACCCGACCCTCAGCGAAGGATTGATGGAATCGGTGGAGGCGGCCCTCGGCGAGGCCATTCATGTGATGAATAGGTAGAAGCGCGAGACGCGAGACGCAGACGCTGACGCAGCAAAGCGGTGAGAAGCAGAGGAATGGATAGCCCTGGTGAAACGTCCCGGTCCCTCGCGACAGGTAGACACCCGCACCCTTGACTCCGGAGCGCAAGCACGACTCTGCTGATTGGACTCGCGAACGCCTGATGGAAACCTCGGGCGGCTACTGGGCCGCCTGCGCCCTGCACGCGGGGCTGAAGCTGTCCGTCTTCGACGCCCTCGGGGAGGACCGCCTCACGGCGCGCGAGGTCTCCGCCAGGATCGGCGCCGACGAGCGCGGAGGCACCGCCCTCCTCAACGCCCTGTCGGCCATGGATCTCTTGCGGAAAGAGGGCGAACGATTCTCCAATACCTCCGCGTCCTCAGACCTCCTCCGCAGCGGCTCGCCTCATTATCTGGGTCACATCCTCCTGCACCACCACCACCTCATGGCGCGCTGGGCCCGGCTTCCCGAGGCCGTCCGCACGGGCCGCCCCGTGGCCACGGCCTCCTCGCACACGCAGGACGAGGCGGAGCAGGAAGCGTTCCTCATGGGCATGTTCAACATCGCCTCGGGCATGGCGCCGAAGGTCGTCAAGGCCGTGGACCTCTCCGGCCGCAGGCGCCTGCTCGACCTCGGCGGCGGACCGGGGACCTATGCCATCCACTTCTGCCTGGAAAACCCCGATCTGTCGGCGGTCATCTTCGACCTGGCCGGCACCCGGCCCTTCGCGGAGAAGACCGTGGCGCGTTTCGGCCTCTCGGACCGGGTCGAGCTTCGCCGCGGGCGATTTTCTCGACGACCCCCTCCCCGACGGATTCGACGCCGTCTGGCTGTCGCAGATCCTGCACGGGGAGGGCCCCGAGGACTGCGCGCGCCTCGTGGCGAAGGCCGCGAAGGCCCTCGTCCCCGGGGGGCTCCTCCTCATCCACGAGTTCCTCCTGGAGGATTCCATGGACCGGCCCCTCCATCCCGCCCTCTTCTCGCTCAACATGCTCGTGGGGACCGAGCAGGGGCAGTCCTACTCGGAGGGCCAGGTGCGCACCATGATGGACGCCGCCGGGGCGGCGCGACATCCGGCGCATCGACCTCCCCTCTCCCGCCACCTCCGCCATCCTCGCGGGAACGGTGTAGGGCGGTCACGGGGCAGATGGGAGAGTGGAATTGGGAATTGGGAATTGGGAATTGGGAATTGCGAATTGGCGAATTTGGGAAACCGCCAGCCCAGCGCGCGGGATCCTTTAGGCGGCTTCGTTCTTTTCGGTCGTTCCTTGCTCACCTACTGACTTACTCACCTACTCACCTACTCACCTACTCACTACCCCCCACACTTGCCTAATCGCGTCTCGCGTCTCGCGTCTCGCATCTCGCGTCTCGCGTTTTTCCCGCTCACGCTTTCCACCGAAACTTGGTCCGCCCCTTTCTGCCCAGTCCCTTGGGCTTGGATGATGAGTGTTCCCCCTCCGGCTGTCCCTCAACCGCCGGTGCGTTCTCCCCTTCCATTCTCAACGCGGGGTCCTGGTTGTAGTATTCGGACAGCACGAGGTAAAGCTCCGGATGAAACTGCTGCAGCCTCGCCGGCCGCTCGAAGAAGGCCTCGGTGGACACGGCGAAACACTCGGCCTCATCTTCGGAGCCGTAGGTGTCCAGAACGGGGTCACGCCGGCCCGAATCGTCCAGGTCGCAGAGCAGGTCGTAGGTTTCCCCGAGCACCCGCCGCCACCGCTCGTGGCGCTCCCGCTCCGAGGGTGTCCGAGCCCTCACCGCGCGCAGGAAGTCGAGGAGGTCCACCTGGTGCGCGAACTCGTGGAGCACGAGGTTGCGCCCATCCAGCCGCCTGGAGTCCTGCCGGACATCGGCCCATGACAGGATCACCTGCCCCCGCTCCCAAGCCTCGCCCTCCCGATCGTCATAGGTCTCGGTGACCACGCCAAATTCGTCTTCTTCGGCGTCTTGAGCCAGGAAGCGCTCCGGGTACACCAGGATGGTCCTCACGTGGTCGAAGGCATCCACGGACCGGCCCAGCGTGAGGATGCAGGCCTGCGCCGCGATGAGAACCCGCCGCTCCTCCGTCAGATCCACGCCGCCACAGGGTTCCCATGTCCGCTCTGCGAGAAAGAGCCTCAGGTCCGATTCAATCCTCAGGCGCTCCTCGGCGGTCAAGATCCGCCACAACGCCGAGTCCCTGGCGAGCATCGCGCGCCATGTTTCCGGAAAGGGCTCGGAGAGGATCCTCTCCCGCCGCTGGCGCCTCAACCAATGCCACATGGGGGGAGTTTAGCGGTCGTGACGCGAAGATGGAAGGCGGGGGATGGGATTGGGATTGCGGATTGCGAATTGCGAATTGCGAATTGCGAATTACGAATTGCGATTGCGAATTTACGATTTCGGAGTTGCTAAACCGCTGGACTACGATAACCGGCCATGATGCATGTCTTGACTTTCTACCTTTCACTTTCCACTCTTTGCTTTCAACTCCTCACTCCTCACTCCTCACTCCTCACTTCCCCTGCCCCCCGCCGAACTCCAACATGAGATTTTGTCCGCATGCCTCCGCCCATGCGCGCAGGAGGTGGGCGGTGGGGTTGGCGCGCCACCGTTCCGCCTGGGCCACGGCCTGTTGGGAGACGCCGAGGCGCGACGCCAGGTCGCTCTGGGTCATGCCCGCCCGCTCCCTCGCCTCGCGCAGGAGGTAGCCCGCCGTGAACTCCTCCCAGGACGGGAGCGCGCCCCAGCGCCGGAGCGCGGCCCACTTGAGAAAAGCTCGGGGGCGGCGACGCCGAGGGGGAGGAGGTAGCCCGGGGCGTGCGGGAACGCGGCGGGGTGCCGCACCCTCCACGGCCCACTTTTCGACGTCTTGAGCCTTTGGCTTTCGGGAGACCAACGCGCACAGGGATGCCAGGGCTTTCTCGGCTCCGCGCGCGCGGGCCAGGGCTTCCAAACGAGCGATATCGGGTGCGGCTTTGGGCCGGGTAAAGAGCAGGTAGGCGTTCATGCCATCTACCGGTGAGGCCCAGGTCGCCCAGGAGGCGAGCCGGTTGACCAGAAGTTCCTCACGCCCGAGACAGAGCAGGGAGTAGCCCGAGACCCGAAGGGCGTTGGTGCCTTCTCCGACCGCCAGGCCCCCGGGGCGGAACTCCAGGAAAGCGCAGCCCTCGTCGTTCACCCACTCCCGCCCGTGGTGCTGGAACCCTCCGGCGGAGAGAACCCGTGCCACCGACTCGGGAACGGCTCCCACGAAATCCAGGTCGCCCGTGGTCAGGGCGGGTCCCGCGTGAAGTTCCACCGCGGCGCCCCCCACCAGCACGGGCGTCCCGCCGGACGGATAGAGCGCCTGCACCCACGCCGCAAGCGCCGCGATGCGTGAGCGCTTGTCGGTCAATGCGAGGGCTGCTTTCAGGTCCACGGCAACCATAGAATGATGATAGCACCTAAAAGTGGATGAAGGGACCCGGCGAGACGCGAGACGCTAGACGCAAGACGCTAGACGCGAGATGCGAGATGCAAGACGCGAATATTGTCATTGCGAGGCGCCCGACAGGGCAACGAAGCAATCTCGGCGTGTGAGCCAGAACATTGAGATTACCGCGTCGGCCTGCGGCCTCCTCGCAATGACAGCTTTCAATAAGTTGCCGCTCTGACTCCCCGCTCCCTTTCCTTCCCCAATCCCCAATCCTAAATGCCCTTTCCGAAATTCCAAATTCCGAATCAGCATCACTCCCCCGCCTTCCGGACCTCCCCCCGTGCTACAATCCTTCCGTTCCGCGGGAAGCTGAGGCGGAAACCATTCAGGAGCATCGCCATGGGAGTTCTGCCCTCCCCGACTGACGAGGCCCGATGACCACGGGAAACGGGAAATCCGCCCCGCCGAGGGGCCGGCATCTGGCGATCCTCTCTCTGGCCGCCCTGGGTGTCGTCTTCGGGGACATCGGCACGAGCCCGCTCTACGCCCTGCGCGTCTGTTTCGACGCCGAGACGGGATTGCCCGTGACCCCTAGCACCGTCCTCGGGGTCCTTTCCCTGATTTTCTGGGCGCTGACGCTCACCATCTCGATCAAGTACCTCGTGTTCATCCTCCGGGCGGACAACCGCGGCGAGGGAGGCATCCTGGCTCTCATGGCCCTGGCGCGGCCCGAAGGGGGCGGCGCGGCGCGCTCCAGGGTCGGCTTGGTCATCCTCGGCCTCTTCGGCGCAGCGTTGCTCTACGGGGACGGCATCATCACGCCGGCCATCTCGGTCATGAGCGCCGTGGAGGGCGTGGAGGTGGTCACGCCCCTCTTCAAGCCCTTCGTGGTCCCCGCCACGGCCATCCTGCTCGTGGCCCTCTTCATGCTCCAGCGCCGGGGCACGGCGGGAGTGGGCGTCCTCTTCGGGCCCGTCATGACCGTCTGGTTTCTCGTCATCGGAATCCTGGGCGCACGGGGTATCCTCCAGGCCCCCCAGGTGCTCGCGGCCCTCAATCCCGCGCACGCCTTCAACTTCTTCCTCGAGTACAAGCTCCACGCTTTCCTGGCCCTGGGCGCGGTCTTTCTCGTAGAGACGGGAGGCGAAGCCCTCTACGCGGACATGGGGCACTTCGGGAAACGGCCCATCCGGCTGGCGTGGTTCGTCCTGGTCCTTCCCTGCCTTCTTCTGAACTATTTCGGGCAGGGCGCCCAGCTCCTGCTGAACCCCGCTTCGGAAGAGAACCCCTTCTTCTGGCTGGCCCCCACTTGGGCCGTGATCCCGCTGGTGATCCTGGCCACGGTGGCCACCATCATCGCGTCCCAGGCCGTCATCTCGGGGTCCTTTTCGCTCACGCGCCAGGCCATCCAGCTCGGATTCTGCCCCCGCATGCTCATCCGGCACACCTCGGAGGAGGAGATCGGCCAGATCTATGTGCCCGCGGTCAACTGGGCGCTCATGGTCGCCACCATCGCCCTGGTGGTGGCCTTCAAGAACTCGGACAACCTGGCTTCGGCCTACGGGGTGGCGGTGACCACGACCATGGTCATCACGACGCTCCTGTTTTATGTGGTGGCCCGGGAGCGCTGGGGATGGAAGGCGTGGACCGTCCTGCCGCTCGCCGGGGTCTTCCTGGTGGTGGACACGGCCTTCTTCGGCGCCAACATCATCAAGGTGGAGCACGGCGGCTGGCTTCCCCTCCTCATCGCCCTGGTGCTCTTCACCCTGATGGCCACGTGGAAGCGCGGCCGTCAGATCCTGGGCGCGCGGCTTCAGGAGGAGGTCCTTCCGCTCGATCTCTTCCTGGCAGACATCGAACGGCGCCCTCCGCTGCGCGTTCCGGGCACGGCGGTCTTCATGACGGGGAGCCCGCAGGGCGTCCCGCCGGCCCTCCTGCACAACCTCAAGCACAACAAGGTCCTGCACGAGCGGGTGGCTCTCCTGACCGTGGTCACGGAGGAGATCCCCAAGGTGCGGGCCGACCATCGCCTCCAGGTGGAGGACCTCGGATTCGGGCTCTGCCGCCTGGTGGGCCGGTACGGATTCATGGAAACGGCCAATGTCCCCAAGCTCCTTGAAGAGGCGGGACGGTATGGGCTAGAGTTTCCCAGCATGACGACCACTTACTTCCTAGGCCGGGAGACCCTCATCCCCAGCTCCAGACCCGGCATGGCTCGCTGGCGCGAGTGGCTCTTCTCGTTCATGTCGCGAAACGCCCAGAGCGCCACGACGTTCTACTCGATCCCCGTGAACCGGGTGGTGGAGCTGGGCACTCAGGTGGAGATCTAGACATGAAGAAAAAATTCATCGGCGCCCACGTGAGCGCCGAAGGCGGCGTGCAGAACGCACCCCTGAACGCGGCGGCCCTGGGCGCCACCGCCTTCGCGCTGTTCGTCAAGAACGAGAAGCGCTGGGTGGCCCCGCCCATCTCGGACGAGACGGCCCAGGCCTTCCGAGACAACTGCGCGGCCCACGGATTCTCTCCGGACGTGATCCTGCCTCACGACAGCTACCTCATCAACCTCGGCAACCCCGACGAGGAGGGACTGGCCAAGTCCCGCGAGGCGTTCCTGGACGAGATGCGCCGCTGCGAAAAGTTGGGGTTGCGCCTGCTCAATTTCCACCCCGGGAGCCACAAGGGCGTGATGGCCGAAGAGGCCTGCATGGCCCGCATCGCCGAATCGGTGAACCTGGCCCTCTCTCAGACCCAGGGCGTCACGGCGGTCTTCGAGAACACCGCCGGGCAGGGGGGCTACCTGGGGCGGACCTTCGAGCAGCTCGCCGCCATGATCGACCAGGTGGAAGACAAGTCCAGGGTGGGAGTTTGCCTCGACACCTGCCACATGTTCGGGGCGGGCTACGACCTCCGGAGCCGCGAGGGATACGAGGCCGCCATGAAAGCCTTCGGGGAGACCGTGGGATTCGGATACCTGAAGGCCATGCACCTCAACGACTCCAAGGGCCTGCTCGGAAGCCGCGTGGACCGCCACCACAGCCTGGGCGAGGGAGAGCTGGGGCTGGAGCCCTTCCGCTGGGTCATGCGGGACCCGCGCACGGACGGCATCCCCCTCATCCTCGAGACCATCGAGCCCGAGCGCTGGGCCCGCGAGATCGCCATGCTCGGATCCTTCGAGGCGGAGGCGTAGCGAGAGAGGCGATTAGGCAAGACGCGAGACGCAAAGAAAAAAACAACCGAACGTCGGCCTTCGAAGGATCGCGCTCGGGAGAGCGCTCCTACAAGCACCGCCCGTGGCCGTAGGAGGCCTCTCCTGAGGCCGATCGTTCCTCTTCCCCTTTTCGTCTCTTTTACATTCCCAAATCCACATGTCTCTGCAGGATTCAAAAAGTTGAATCCGCCCTGCGTCTCGCGTTTCGCGTCTAGCGTCTCGCGTCTCACGTTTACAAAAGCGGATCCAGCGTCCTTGCGAGGCCTTCGAGGGTCTCCCTCCAAAGGCCAGGAGGTTTCATCTGCTCCTGGCACCCGGCGAAGAGGCGCTCCATCCACTGCTCCGTGGAGCGGACGGCGCCGGGGCCGTAGGCGAAAAGGGCCACCTCGTAGTTGAGGAAGAGGCTTCTCAGGTCCAGGTTGGCGGAGCCGATGTAGGCGAAGTCCTCGTCCACGAGGGCCGCCTTGGCGTGCACCATGCCCCCGCCGTACAGAAGCACCTTCCCCCCCATCTCCTGGATTTCCCTCAGGTAAGTGCCGCGCGCCAGATCCGCAAGCTTGTGGTTGGAGACCGCGGGCACCAGGACGCGCAGGTCGATGCCCCGCCGGGCAGCCGCCCTGAACGCCGTGGCGAGGGCCTCGTCGGGAACAAAGTAGGGTGTCACGATCCAGAACCGGCGCTGGGCGGTGTAGAGGCTGGCGAGGACGGCGTCGTAGATGGGGTCGCCCGACACGTCGGGCCCCGAGGGCACGACCTGGGCGCGCTCGCCGCCCGTCACCGCCTCCTCCCGCTCGGGGTGGAGCGTCAGATCCTCCCTCGAGGCGAACTTCCAGTCGTGCCGGAAGATCTCGGCGTAATGATCCGCCGCGGGCCCCTCCAGCAGAAAGGTCACATCCTTCCATCGGCCTTGGAGGGGCTCCGGGCCCATGTACTCCTGGGCGAGGTTGGTGCCGCCCGCCAGCACGAGCCGCTCGTCGAAAACGGCGATCTTCCGGTGGTTGCGCAGGTTCGTGAGCCCCCGGAAGGGCCGGTGCAGGATGGGAACGAAGAAGGCGTATCGCCCGCCCGCCGCCCGCAAAGGCGCGAGCATCCGCTTGGGCGTCCACATGCAGCCCACGCCGTCCATGAGAAGGCGAACCGTGACGCCCTCCGCGGCCCGGCGGGCAAGGGCCCCCACGATGGAGCGGCCCACGGGATCGTCCCCCAGGATGAAGGTCATCACGAAGATGCTCTCGCGGGCCTGGTCGATGAGCTGGATGAGCCTCGCGTAGGCCTCCTCCCCATCCGCGCAGAGAGTGATGGTATTGCCCTCCGTGGCCCCCGGCAGTCCGTAGCTGCGGAGAAAGCGGTCCGCGGCGGAGGCCTTTTCCACGGGCACCGTGTCCTTCATGGCGAGTTCGAGCTTCTGCTTTCCCCGGGCCGCGCGGCGCGACTTGCGCCCTCCGAAGGTGAAGTACAGGGGAACGCCCAGGTAGGGCACGAGGAAGATGATCAGGAGCCACGCCGAGGTCGCCTGCGAGGAGCGGCGCTGGCGGACTACGAAGCCCATGAACAGCACCGCCAGCAGGAAGCCCACCACGATGGAGAGGTGTTCGACGACGAGGTTCCACATGCGAAGATTCTCCTCAATTTGGCCGATCGCATTTCATGATAGAACAGGCCTGGAGGGATGAGAAGGCCGTGGGGTGGGCCGTTTAGGAAAAGCCGCGCTCTCTGGGACGATCGGGACCCTTTGCGGGTGAAACCTCGAAGGGGTCTTCAGGGTGACCCGCAGGGGAGCCTCAGCGTTTCGGGGACTTTCAGGGGAGCGGCTGCCCTGGCGGCGATGAGGGCGAACCCCTTGGCCGCGCACTCTTTCTGAAGGGCCTGGAGCTGGGCGCGGCCCGAGGCTTCCCTCCCCTCGGACATCTCCAGCTCGCCGAGGGCGAGGCGCGCCTTGAAGGCCAGGTCCTGGCGGCCCGAGCGCGCCGCGTCGCGCGCCAACGTTTCCAGGGCTTTGCGCGCCCCCGCCCCGTCTCCGCCCGCCGCCTGGACCCGAGCCGCAGTCAGACCCACGGCGAGCTGGATGCCCCGGTCTTCGTTGGACTTGGCGTAGGCCGCCGCAGGTCCCACCGCGGCTTTGGCCTCGGCGAGCCTTCCCTGGGCCAGGCAGGCGCGGGCGATGAGGTCCCGCGCAAGCGCGGCGTCCTCGGCGGATTGGTCCGCCTCGAACTGCTGGAGCAACGCCCGGGCCGAGGCTTCGGCCTGGGCGGTGTGTCCCTCCTCCAGGTCCACATTGGCCAGGGCCAGTTTGCTCTCGCCCACGGCTCCGTCCTCCCCGAGTTCTTCCCGAAGCGCCAGCGCCTCGCCGTGGGCCTTTCGTGCCCCAGCGAAGTCGCCACGGGCCAGGGACGCCTCGCCCGTGCCGTAGAGGGCGTAGGCTTCCCCGCTCTTCTCGCCGGTCTGCCTGAAGAGCGCCAGCGATTCCCGGTCGCGCGCCAGGGCGCCCGCGATATCGCCGCTCCCCACCTCGATCTCGCCCAGGACCACGAGGGAGTAGGCCGAGGCGCTCCGGTCGCCCACCTCCCGGCTCAGGGCGAGCGCGTCCTCGTGCCGTCTCCTGGCCCCCGCCGCGTCCCCCTGGAGCAGCAGGACGTTCGCCCAGTTGCCCGAGATGCGGGCTGCGCTGCTCTTGTCGTCGATCTCCTGAAGGACCTTCAGGCACGACTCGTAGTTGGCGGCGGCGGCGGCCAGGTCGCCTTGGTCGTAGGCGAGGTTGGCCAGCGCGTTGAGCATCATGACCGAGCCGCGCTGGTTGCCGATCTCCCGGTAGGTCGCCAGGAGCCGGGTATACATCTTCTTGGCCTGGGCCGTGTCGCCCTTGGCGGAGAGGATGAAGGCCTCCACGCTCTGGGCGTGCGCCGCGCCCTCCCGGTCTCCCACGGCCTCGTAGATGGACTGCGCCTCGCCCGCCGCCTGCGTGGCCTTCGGAAGCTCTCCCAATTTGCGCCAGGCCCGTGGCCTGGAGCATCCGGGCCTGGGCCAGAAGGAGGCGCGCGCCGCGGGACCATGCGGCCTGTCCCGCCCTCTGGGCCGCCGCCTCCATGTGCTTCCAATCGGCGAGGGATTGGGCCGCCTCCGCCTCCTTCAGATCGATGCGGGGATCCGCCGAGGAGGGCGCGGGCATCCGGCGCAACTCCTCCACCGTCGCCAGCGCGTCCTCTCCCTTGCCCGCCTTGGTCTGGAGGTCCGCGAGCTGGAGGCCGTAGTCCAGGTTGTCCGGGAAAAATCCCCAGAGCGCCCGGTAGATGTCCAGGGCCTTGTCCAGCTCTCCCGAGGTGGTTCGGTAGCGGGCCTCCACCCGCAGGCGCCCCTCCTTGGGAAGGGAGGAGGACAGGTCGAAGGCCTTCTTGGCCTCGGCCCGCGCCCGCGAATCGTACCCCAGATTGGACCAGGCTTCGGCCAGCTCCAGGTGGATGAGCGGGTGCGAGGGTTCCACGGCGGCGGCCTCTTCGAAGAGTTTGAGGGCCTCGTTCACCTCCAGCACCCGCATGCGGTCCAGGCCCTGGGCGTAGAGGCGTGCCGCCCTCGGGGTCGGATGGCAGGCTCGCCTGCGCGGCGGCGGCCTCCACGACCGTCACCGACCCCGCGCCGAGTTTGGCGCGCAGGGCCGCGCCGGCGCTCGAAGCCAGATCGAAGAGCTTCGCCTCCGTGCCCGTCTCCGCCAGAGCCGCCAGCGTCTCCCCCGCCGCCGCGTCCTGGAGGCGGACGTCCAGCCTGAGCGAACCGGTGGCGCCGCCCAGGGCCACGTAGGAACCCATGACCACGAAGTCGGCGCCCAGGTTCGTGCGGATCTTTGCCAGGGTATCGGGGGCGAGACTCTCGGCATCCGACACGCCCAGGTCCAGCTTCATGCGCGAGATGGTCTCCCCGGGCACGGTCCGAAGCTGGTCGCCCGCCGCCAGTTCCGTGGTGAGCATCTCCGAAAGGGCCGTGGACAGCCACGCCGAAGCGGCCTGGCCCGAGAGGTTCTTGAATCCCAGCACCGCCACGGATCGCCGCGGCGCGCGTGATGCCGACGGCCCTCCGGGAGTCGCAGGTCCCTTGCCTTTCTGCGGTAGAAGGAAGAACGCGGCCGCCACCGCGAGGATCACCGCCCCGGCCGCCACCGCGGAGATCCACACGGCCCGCTTCGTCCGGCCGCCGCCCGCCGCGCGATCCAGAGCGTTGTGCAGGGCCGTTCCGTCCGCGTATCTCGATGACGGCTCGCTCTCCAGGCACCGCAGGACGACGGGCTCCCACCGCCGCCCGAGTTCCGCGCCTCTCAGATCCACCGAAGTCTCTCCCCGGCGGAGGCGGAGGAGGGCCGAATCCAGCGAGCAGTCCCCGGAGAAGGGCCTGCGCCCGAGCAGGACCTCGCACATCACCACGCCGAAGGCGTACACGTCGGCGGCGGGTCCCACGCTGCCCCCCTGCAACTGCTCGGGAGCCATGTAGGCGGGAGTGCCCGCCACCTCTCCCGATGCGGCCAGGGGCAGGGACACGCCGGTCTGCGCCAGGCCGAAGTCCGTGACCACGGCCCGAAAGCCGTCGTGGGTCGGCACGAGCATGACGTTGGCGCTCTTGAAGTCGCGGTGGATCACGCCCGCCTTGTGGGCCGCCGCCAGCGCCTCGGCCATCTGCTGGAGCAGCGGGTTGGCCCGCTCGGGAGACATGGGCCCCTCGCGGCGCAGGTGCTCGGCGAGGGTCTCGCCGGGTAGGATCTCCATGGTCAGGAAGGCCACGCCCTGCCCGGCCTCGCCCGATCCGGCTTGGTCCCGGTGCCATCCCACATCGAAGATCCGGCAGACATTGCGATGGGTGACCTTGCGCGCGAGGGCGATCTCCTGCTTGAACCGCTCCAGCGCTCTGGCGTTGCCCGTGATCTCCGGGCGCAGGGTTTTGAGCGCCACGCGGACGCCCAGCTCCAGGTCGTCCGCCTCGTAGACCTCGCCCATGCCCCCGGCGGCGATGAACCGGAGCACGCGGTACCGCCCCGACACCAGGGCCCCCGTGGCGAAGGCCAGGGACCGGCCTCCCCCGTCGAGGGCCGGGCCGCCGGGCAGTCCCACGGTGGGGCCCTCGGAGGGCGGGGAAGACGCAGCTCTCTCGGCGCCGCCCAGAGGGTTCAGCACCTCGGTGTTCGGCTGGGGCCGGTCCTCTTCGTCCAAGATCCCTCCGAGCCCCGTGGAGACGGGGCGCTGTTCGTTGCCTCACATCATAGCGTTCGATGGAGGAACCCACAACGGGAGGGAGGCGAGACGCGATTGGGTGAGTAGGAGAGTAGGTGAGTAGGTGAGCAGGGAAAACACCAATCAAACAACGCGTTGCCTTTTCCGCTCCCTGCTCCCCGCTCCCCGCTCCCAGAAATGGGCGAGACGCGAGACGCAATGGGGCTAGACGCGAGACGCGAGACGCGAGACGCGGAAGGATCGAATGGAGGGCTCCGAAGAAACGCGCTCAGGAGGGCGCTCCCACAAACACCTCCCGTCGTCGTAGGAGGCCTCTCCTGAGGCCGATCGTTCCTCTTCCCCTTCCGCCCCTCGCCTCTTTTCATTCCTCATTCCCCAATCCCCAATCCGAAATTCGCAATCCGAAATTCGCAGTTCGCAATTCGCAATTTGTCGTTGTCCCCTGTCCCCTGCTCCCCGCTCCCGGTCTTTACGCTATAATCTCCTCACAGAGAACATCGGGCGGAGGGTACTCACGGAAAGGAGACCGGTCATGGCAGAGCGCGGGGCAAAGAACACCGGACAAGCGGGCGACCATGCTTCTTCGCGGCGCCAACGGGATGCTCTACAGGATCCCCACGGCGGAACTCGCGCGGTACGCGGTGCCGCCCGAGGAGCTGGACAAGGCCCTCAAGGCCCTGGAGGCGGTGAACCCGCTCCTGGCCGCCCAGGACGCCGGAGGGCGGGATCGTCGCCGCGGCGCCCCAGGTGGTCATCAACATCTACACCTCCGCCGAAGGCGCCGTGAGCATCACCGGCGAAGCGGGCGCGCCCGTGGCCAAGGCGTACGACTCAACTCAGCTCCCCACTATTATGGGGGGGCCGGTGCGCGTGAAGAAGCCGGGGAAGTAGAGGATCGCGAGACGCGATTAGGCGAGACGCGAGATGCAAAGTAGGTGAGTAGGTGAGTAGGAGAGTAAGTGAGTAGGGAAAGAACCAAACCTACATTGTGCTGCTTCTCCTGCTCCCTGCTCCCTGCTCCCCGCTCCCCGCTCCCGGACCTAAGCGAGAGGCGAGATGCAAAGTAAGTGAGTAGGTGAGTAGGAGAGTAAGTGAGTAGGGAAAGAACCAAACCAACATTGTGCTGCTTCTCCTGCTCCCTACTCCCTGCTCCCCGCTCCCTACTCCAGATTCTGCTTCTTCGCTCTATCGCTGTGCAACCTAATTCGCTTTTCTGACTGCAAGGATCGTGATGAGCAGAACGCCCGCGCTGACGCTCCTGGACGTGGGGGGGGACTGGCCCTTCTACGACGGCTTCTCGCTCAGCGTCCTGGCCCTTCAGAATGTCCTGGAGCGGGGCGGCCTTGAAGTGAACCTGCAAAGCGCTCGCGGCAAGGGCGCTGGGAGACGGGCCCGACCGCCGAGACGGTGTCCCGGCTCTTCTCGGGAGGGCGGGAGCGTCTCGGGGACGTGGTGGGGCTGTCCTGCACCTCGGACTACCTGCCCCAGACCCTCTATCTCGCGCGGGCCGCCAAGGACCTCACGGGCGCTTTCATCCTGCTGGGGGGCGTGGGGCCCACGCTCCTGGCGGAGGAGATCCTGACGGCCTATCCCTTCGTGGACGCCGTCTGCGTGGGGGAAGGCGAGCACACCCTGCTGCATTTTCTGCAAACGGACCGCGCCCCCGAGTCACTCGCCCGCGTCCCTGGTCTGGTGTTCCGGTCACGGGAAGGCGGGGTGGTGCGAAGCGCTCCTCGTCCTCGAATCGAGAGCCTTGACGACCTCCCCATCACCCATTCGGTCATGGAGCTGGAGGACGACGCGCTGGGCTACGACCTCATGGTGCACCTGGTCACCTCCCGGGGCTGCCCCGGCGCGTGCTCCTTCTGCGGGCATCGGGCGGTGTGGGGCGGCCGCCGCTCCACCCTCTCCATGGGAGCGCTGTGTGACTTCCTCCTGGAGAACGGGTACCAGGGCGACCGGACCCTCATGGTCTTCCACGACGACACCTTCCTCTTCCCGCCGGGGCGGTTGAAGGCGTGGGCCCAGGCCCTGGAGGAACGCCGCATGTCGGTCCGCTGGGCACCCTTCGCACGCATCGCGGACATGGGTCCGGACACGGCGCCCCTCCTGCGCGACACGGGATGCGACCAGGTGACCTTCGGGGTGGACGGGCTATCCAAGGAGATCCTGGCCGGGATGCGCAAGGTCACGGGAATGGCCGATGCCAAGCGCGCCGTGGCCGCCCTCCTGGACGCAGGGGTGGCGGTGCGCGTGAACCTCATCTGGGACTGGCCCGGCGAGACCTTCGAGGACTTCGAGGCCCTAGTCCACTTCGCCTACGAGTCGGTGTGCCTGGGAGCCCTGGCGGGCCTGTCGAGGCTCCAGGTCTACCCGAGGACGCGGCTCCTCGCTCAAATCGGCTCGGGCATGGTCATGGACGCCGCCGCACTGCGCGCCCTGCCACCCGCGCTGGGCGAAGCGGCGTCCTTCGTCCGGGAGAACCCGGCGCTCTACCCCAATTTCTTCCGTCACGCCCATTCGAGGGACACCGATAAGAAGATCGCCCTGTTCGAAAAGATGGGGTTCATTTTCGGGGGTGACCGGACGAGGCAGACGAGGCATCCCGTCCGCTGGACGGGCCGCCGGGAGTACGCCAGCTAGCAAGCTGGACGGTGTCATGCGCTAGGAGTGCTCAGCCTGTCCGAGGAGCAGCGAGCGAGGCGTAGCGGAGCAGTCTCGGAGCTGGCGAGCTGGCGAGCTGGGAGCTCGAGAGCTTGAGAGCCGTACCGTGCGGACGCAATGTCTTAGGCGGTGCCTGCCTCCTCGCCTACTCACCTGATCATCTACTCACCTGATCGCGTCTGCGCCAATTCGTTCCCGGCCTCCTCAGCAATGACAGATTCCCCTCAACGCTCCCAGCCGGCGCTCCTCGCCTGGCTGGCCACGAGGAGCCAGCCCTTGGCGGTGGCTTCCCGCTCCAGGGCGGTCAAGACGCGCCCTGGCCCTGGGGCGCGCGCCCGGTCTCCAGCTCGATCTTCCCGAGGAGGAGTTGGGCGTCGAATTGCTGGGGCAGATCCCCGCAGGCCTTGGCCTTGGCCAGCACCTTCGCCGCCACCTGCTCCGCCTGGCCGGCCTTTCCTTCGGCGCGCAGGACCTCGGCCTCGCAGAGATCGGCGTCCATGTCCTCCAGGGCAGCGGGCCACCGGTGCGGAATCGCGGCGGCCCGGTTCAGGGTTTTGCGCGCCTCGGGCACCTTGCCCTGGTCCAGGAGGGTCCGGGTGAGGCACACCAGCGCGAGTTTTTCTTGATCCTCCAGTTCTTTCTGTGCGGCCAGATCGCTGAGGACCGCCCGGCACTCGCGCTCGGCGTCTGCGGGTTTACCCTGGTCCCGCCTCAGCTGGGCCAGGGCCAGTCGCGCCTCAGACCCCAGTATCCTGGCATCCACGGATTTGATCTCTCTGAAGGCCATGGATCGCCTCCTTAAGTCCTGACTCCGCGGCCGACAAGTCTCCTTGGGCCCACGCCAAGGTAGCCAACTTCCAAGCAGCCATGTGTATCAACATGACTTCCCCGCAGGCGCGAGCCAGATCGAAGCTCTCCTGGTAGTCCTCTCTGGCGGCCTTGAGGTCGCCTGCATAGTAGAGGGCATTGCCCCTTTTATAGAGCGCTATGCAGAGTTCTCGTCTCTCCCCCAATTCCCGGCAGAGCGTCACGGATTCCTTCGCCAGGGCGTTGGCCCGCTTCAGGTCCGCGCGCTCGAAAAAGCAGCAACTGGGACAAGTTCTGGAGTGAAGCGGCCAGTCTCGTTTTGTTTCCGAGTCTCCGATAGACGGGGATGCTGTTCTCCAGCGTCTCGATGAGCCCCTCACCGTCGGAGGCCGCCAGCCGCTGCGCGAAGAGGGCCTGGAGCGTCTGGGCCTCTCCCCCCACATCACCGAGGGTCCTGTAGATGGAGAGCGCCTCGTCCAGGGACGCGGAGGCCTTTTCCGTCTCTCCCAGGTTCCGTAACGCATTGCCCTCGGCCACGAGTCCCTGGGCGACCACCAGGCGGGCGCCGGCCTGCCTCGCCCGGGCCACGGCCCGTTGCGAGGCGGCGAGCGAACCCGGAAAGTCCGAGAGGGCATCGTCCGCCTTGGCCTCCTCCAGGTCGATCCGGGGGTCCTGGCCCACGGAACCGGGCAGTTTCCGAAGCTCGCCGAGGGTGAGCAAGGCCGCCTTGGCGTCGCCGGCCGTCCGTCTGCGCGAAGGCCAGACGGAGGCCGTAGTCCAGGTTGTCGGGGTAGAAGGTCCAGAGGGACCGGTAGATCTCCGCGGCCTTGTCCCACTCGGCGTTGGCCTCGCGGTAGCGCCCCTCGATGGAGAGGCGCTCCGCCCTGGGCAACCCCTTGGAAAGGTCGAAGGCCTTGCGGGCCTCGGCCCTGGCGTTGTCCATGTAGCCCATGCTGGACCAGGCGTCGGCCAGCGCGGCGTGGGCCAGGGGAGAACCGGGGCTGAGGGCCACGAGCCTCTCCATCTCGTCCTTGGCCTGGACGAACTCGAAGCGGCGCAGGCTCTCCAATCCCTGGGCGTAGAGGCGGGCGGCCTCGGGACCGGAGGGCAGGCCCGCCTGGGCCGCCGCGGCCTCCGTGGCTGTCACCGATCCCGCGCCGAGCTTGGCGCGCAGGGCCGCCCCGGCGCTCGACGCGAGGTCGAAGAGCCGGTCCTCCGTGCCCGTCTCCGCCAGGGCGGCCACCGTCTCTCCCGCCGCCGCGTCCTGCAGGCGGACATCCAGGCGCACGGAGCCCGAGGGATCGCCCAGCGCCACGTAGGAGCCCATGACCACGATAGTCCGCCCCGAGGTTCGCGCGGATCTTGGCCAGCGTGTCGGGCGCCAGGCTCTCGGCGTCGGGCACGCCCAGGTCCACCTTCATCCGCGAGACGGCTTCGCCGGGCACGGTGCGCAGGCGCTCCCCCGCCGGCCAGCTCCGTCGTCAGCATCTCCGACAGGGCCGTGGACATCCACGCGGCTTGCGGCCTGCCCGACAGGTTCCTGAAGCCCAGGACCGCCACCGACCGGCGCTGGGGCCGCTGGCGTGGCGGACGCCTGGACGGCGCGGGACTCTTGGCCCTTAGGGAAGGAGACATACGCCCCGCCCGCCGCCGCGAGGACCACCAAGCCCGTGACGCCCGCCGCGAGCGCCCGTCGCCTGGACCTCCCGGGGTCCGCCGCGCGGTCCAGGGCCGCCAGGAGGGCCGCCCCGTCCGAATGCCGCCGCGCCACATCCGGCTCCAGGCATTGCAGGACCAGAGCCTTCCAGCGCGAATCCAGCGCGGCGGGGTGGCTCCGGCGCGGTGTCCCTCCACGAAACCGGAGGAACCACTCCCGGCCGGTGTCACCCGACGGGGTGCGCCGCCCCAGGAGCATCTCGCAGATGACGACGCCGAAGGCGTACACATCGGTGGCGGGTCCCGCGCTTTCGCCCTCGATCTGCTCCGGAGCCATGTACGCGGGCGTTCCGACGATCTCTCCCTTCTCCCCTGGGATCCGGCCTCGGATGTTCCGAGGCGTCCTGCGGTGGGACGAACTCGCCCGTGCGGGCCAGGCCGAAGTCCGTGACCACGGCGCGGAATCCGTCGTGGGTGGGCACGAGCATGACGTTACCGCTCTTGAAATCCCGGTGGACGACCCCCGCCCGGTGCGCCGCAGAGAGCGCCCTCGCCATGTCGCGGAGCAGGGGGAGCGCCCGGTCCAAGGCCATGGGTCCCTCGCGCCGGAGGTGCGCGGCGAGGGTCTCGCCAGGCAGGAGTTCCATCGTGAGAAAGGTCACCGCCGGGGCGTCCCCGTCCCGGTGCCGCCCCACGTCGAAGATGCGGCAGACGTTCGGATGCGTGACCTTGCGTGCGAGCGCGACTTCGCGCCTGAAACGATCCAGGGCCCCGTCGCTCCGAGTGACTTCTTCGCGCAGGGTCTTGAGCGCCACGCGGACGTCCAACTCCAGGTCGTCCGCCTCGTAGACCTCGCCCATGCCCCCCGCGGCGATGAAGCGCAGGATGCGGTAGCGGCCCGAGACGAGCGCGCCCGTGGCGAAGACCAGCGCCCTGCGTCCACCTGAGGACGGACCGCTGTCGAGGCCCTGGGTGGCGGACAGGGAGGGATCTACCGCGTCGCGGTCCCTCATGAGCTCCGTGTTCGTCTCTTCGCCGTCCCTTTCGGCCAAGATCCCTCCGACCCCGAGCGACGGGGCGTGACCGGGGTAGTGTACCGCTTATTGGGCAGAGCGTGATCGGGGGATGAGGTGATCAGGTGATCGGGTGATCAAGTGATCGGAGGAAGTGAGGAGTGGGGAGTGAGAAGTGAGAAGTTAGAAGTGAAAAGTTAAAAGCAAAGAGCGAAAAGAACGAAGACGCTCTGACGATTCCGCGCGCTCGAATAGCTGTTTCCCAAATCCCAAATCCCAAATTCGCAATTCGAAATTGTCCCTTGCTCCCCGCTCCCGCAAATAGCGCGAGACGCGAGACGCGAGACGCAATTGGGGAAGCAAGAGAGCAAGTGGGTAGGTGAGCAAGGATAGGGCGAAAAGAACGAAGACGCTCTGACGATTCCGCGCGCTGGAATAGCTGTTTCCCAAATCCCAAATTCGAAATTCACAATTCGAAATTGTCTCTGTCCCCTGCTCCCCGCTACCTGCTCCCGTCTACCGGCCTTTCCGGCGGATCCTTCCGGCCGGCGGCATAGGTCCCGTTAAAGCAGGCGTAGCAAAAGTGGTTCGGGGCGGCCACCGAAGAGCGCAGACCCTCGAGGCTGAGGTAGCGCAGGGAGTCGGCGCCCAGGTGGCGGGCCACCTCCTCCTCGTTGCGGCCGTGGGCGATGAGCTTTCGGCTGCTCGGGGGTGTCGATGCCGTAGTAGCAGGAATGACGGATGGGCGGGGAACCGATGCGGAGGTGGACCTCCTTGGCGCCGTTCTCCCGCATCATCCGGACGAGCTTCCGGATGGTGGTGCCGCGCACGATGGAGTCGTCCACCGCGAAGACGCGCTTGCCCACGAAGAACCCCGGCAGCGGGTTGAACTTCAGGCGCACCGTCTCGTCGCGCACCTGCTGCTCGGGCGCGATGAAGGTCCGTCCCACATAGTGGTTCCGCACGAGGCCGAAGGCCACGGGAATGTGACGGGCGTTGGCGTACGCCAGGCCGATGTAGTTGGCCGAATCGGGGATGGGCACCACCACGTCGCCCGGCGTGTCGTCGCCGTCAGCCAGGGACTCGCCGATGGCCCGGCGCACGTCGAACACGTTCTCCCCGAACATGAGGCTGTCGGGCCGCGCGAAGTAGATGTGCTCGAAGATGCAGTGGCGCAGATCGGAGGGGTCCACGCCCTGGATTCGCTGGAGTCCGTCAATGCCCCAACGAAGGATCGCCCCCGGCGGCACGTCCTCGGTGTAATCGGCGCGCAGGATGTCCAGGCCCACCGTCTCGCTGACCACCACCGCCGTGCCGTCCAGGGTACCGCAGCTCATGGGCCGCAGGCCGTGAGGATCGCGGAAGGCGTAGAGGTGATCGCGCGTTATGAGCACGGCGGAGTATGCGCCCCTTCCCTCCCGCATCCACCGCGCGATGGCCGGTTTGAGGCCCATCCCGTCGTCGAAGGCCCAGATGCCGATGCACTTGGTGATGACCTCGGCGTCGTTGGTCCCCTCCAGGGCGTAGCCGCGGCGTTCGATCTCCGCGGTCAGCTCGGGCAGGTTCGTGATGTCCCCGTTGCTGGAGAGGGCGAAGAGGGGCAGGCCGTCCTTCTCGAAGACATGCGGCTGCGCGTTCTCGCACAGGGCCCGCCCCTGGGTGGGATACCGGACATGCCCGATGGCGGCCGTGCCCGGAGGCCCGCCAGGACGCCGGGCGTGAGGATGTCCCGCACCAGGCCCAGGCCGCGGAACCGGTGGACGCGCTCGCCGTCGGCGCTGGCGATGCCGCAGGAGTCCTGCCCGCGGTGCTGTTGGGCGAAGAGGGCCTCGGCAGCGGCATCCTCCCCGCTTCGTCTTGTCCGAAGATGCCTACGATCCCGCACATAAGCGGCGGATTATAGCACGGCAGCAAGGGAAGCGGGGGATGAGGAAGCGAGGATATGGGAAGCCCTGCTCCCTGCTCCCTGCTCCCCG
>CAVYWK010000023.1:0-150259 GCA_963772255.1 uncultured Acidobacteriota bacterium | reverse complement strand
CGTATAATACGACCTCCTGCCATCCGTCGCCGCTTTTAATCATTCTAGGTTTGGCAAGCAGATTTTCCTGTACCCATTTTTTTCTTCGTTCAAATCTTATGTTCTCAAAACCTCTCTGAACATTTATTGGTCTTAGGTTTCCTTCCAGATCTCTGCGCAAATAGTCATAGATCTTGAATGTAAAGATGTAGGGTGTGGCACTTATTTCAAGTACAAGATTGCCTTCACCGCTGCAGTGTACAGTTCCATTTGGAATTAAGAATAAATCGTGCGGCTTGCTTGGTTCGGAATTTACAAATTTCTCAACATCAACTTCTTTGCCCAGATTGATTGAATCTTCAAGTGCCTTTTTAAATTCAAACAGGATCACAGTCTTCAGTCAATCCTAAATAAACCTTAGATCCGGGTTTGGCAGTGCATATATAATAAGTTTCATCCTGAGTGTAAGTCTCGCCAAATTCTTTTCTTATATAATCTGGCCGCGGATGAACCTGAACAGATAGATTACCTCCATCAATTGTATCCAGGTAATCGAATCTAATCGGCCATTCGTATTTAAATTGATTGGATGCACTTTCACCGAGAATATTTTTATTATGGAGATACATTAAACAATCAAAAGAGAATTCAAGAGCAACATTATTTTTCTCGATAATGACACCGTTTTCAGGTACAATCATTTCAAAAGACCAGGCAAAGTTCGGCGCTTCCCTAATCAAGCCCCATATGCCCCTGCATAAATTTCCCGCCCCAGGGACCGGGATAAAACCAGGGACGCAATCTGAAAGGAGTGTTTGAAATGTCTTTTAATGCTTTCCTGAAATCCTGTCCTTTTATTGAAGTCGGTTCTTCGGGATCCTGAAGATCTATAAATCGATCCAGAAATGGAAGGATTTGTTTTTTAAGCCTGTTCAATGCGGGCCATTCAACAAAATATGAATGCTTATAAAAGTTTCCGAATGATGCAGCCTGGCTTGATCCTAAATTGGTGAGCTCGCCATTACGTGTTCTTTCCTGAATGTAATCTTTAGGAACATCGATATACCAAAGCTTATCATATAATTCTATTTGAGATGCAGCCGGACCGTATATGATCGTTAATTCTTTTACAGCAACTCCTCGCTTAATAGATGCCTTTATGCAAAGCTCTGATAATTTCTTTGCATCAAAAAGATATTCCGTTCCTAATGGAAAGTGCATTCCGAAATAGGATCATCCACTCCAAGAAAGGGTAATATTTTGTTATTATCTCTTCTTCGGATGCATATGCACAATCTATATTTATCAACTCAGGAATGATTTGTGATATTGAAGAGCCTCATTCAAACCTGAAATGAATTTTTCCCAATTTGTTCCGTGATAACCATCTATAACAAGCACGCGTAGACCTAGCGGTATTTCAGCTGAAATAATATTGGCTAGTGCTACATATCCTTTTTCAATCGCGCCTTCGCTGATTGTGAATTTAGGACATTTATCAAATGGTCCCCGTGGAAATTTGTTCATTCGTTCGGGGAAGCAAAGCTATAAACGGGTCTTCTATATGTTTTACATTGTCATCAGACATTGTTTCTCCATTAAACTTTAATTTTCAAGGAATGCCACTCCAATAGCAGCAGCATTATTTCCAAGTAATGATTTCTTTATTTGGACTTTATTTTTCGGTACTGTCCAGGCTCTTTTATGCACAATTTTGACGAGGGGTGGAAGTATCACATCAGCAGAATTCATAACACCGCCGCCTAATACAACCGTATCCGGTCCGTAAGCATGAATCGCATTAACAATTCCGATTGAAAGGTCATCTATAATTGATTAAATGTTTTTAAATATTCTGCATTGCCCGATTTAACCCTACTGAAACCAGACAGGACTTCAGTAGAGCTACTTATATCAGAGTGAGATTCAATAACCTTTTTGGTTAATGCAGTTGCAGAGCAGTATCCTTCAAGACATCCTTTATTTCCGCAGGAACATTCCGGACCATTTCTATCAATGCTGATGTGCCCGCCCAATAATCCTCCCGATGAATCGGAACCGCAATATGGCTTACTATCGGCAATAAGCGCACATCCATATCCTGTACCAAGAGTCATACAAACCATTGCTTTGCTTCCTCTGCCTGCACCGAATTTATATTCTCCCCACGCATATGCACGCGCATCATTTTCGTCCTGCAAATGAATCTCGGCGTAGTCGTTGTAGAGGGCGACGTAGCCGAAGGTGATCGAGACCGCCTTGGACACCTTCGCGTCGAAGGTCAGGGCCCCGCTCCAGGTGAGGTCGGAACCGACCCCGAAGCCTCCGATGTCGGCGCGGTAGCCGAAGGTCCACGCCTTGCTCATTTTGACCGAGCCCATGAGACCGACGACCGGGTCGACCCACGAGTAGCTCGCGTGGAAGGCGGGGAGGCGACGGGGCGTGATGTCCGCGCTCAGCCCCGTGTAGCGTCCGCCGAAGGTGAAGTCGAGACCCGCATCGGGGCTCTTGGTGATCTGATAGCTTCCCGCGACGCCGAGGACAGACGCCTCCAGGTTGAGATCGATGGTCCTTTCGAGACGGCGTCCCTGGCTTTCCACGGTCTTGCCGAGGTTCGCGTAGATGGGATCCACGAGGATGCCCCACTTGCCGTTGTGGGCCTCGAAGTGGGCCATGGCGGCGAAATCGAGGTTGCTGAGGATGTCGCTGGTGGACGCGTGAACCTCGAACTGCTTGATGTTCGGGCCCAGGTCTCCGCTGAGGCCGGTTCCCCACCCGTAGACGATGAGGCCGTAGTTCCAACCCGCTTCCCCAGGCGTGGCCGCCTGTGCCTGCGCCGCTCCGCTACTCAGCAGCAGGACCAGGGCGACCAGCAGGGTGAGCATTCCAGTCATTTTTCCTTTCGTCATTCCGAATTTCTGAGACGTCATCTACTCGGTCTCCTATTGGCTGTTGGTTAGGACCGTCATTGTGAGAAGCCCGAAGGTCGACGCGGCAATCCCGTGGTGAACGGCGAGACTGCTTCCCCCACGTCGTCGCGGTGCTCCTCTTCGGGGCTGGCTCAGCTTCGCTCGCAGTGACAGGGTAGGGCTTGCTCCGCCCCTTCGTCCGTTCATTTTGCCGCGCCTACTCGACCGCGGACGAGCTCGACGGTAGGCAGGAGGTCTGTGGCGATCGCACGCTTGAGCACGAACGCGTCGGCGCCGGCGTCCATCGCCGCGCGGCGCACGCTCTGCTCGTCGTGGACGCTGAGGACGATCACCTTGAGGCTCGGGACAGCGCTGCCGCAACTCACGCAGCCAGCCCAGGCCGCTGTCCTGAGCCAGAGAGAGGTCCACGACCGCCACATCGGGTCGGAGCCGGCCCGCGCCCTCGAACAACGACATCTGTCGTCGACCATGACCACCGTTCCGAACGCCGTCTTGAGCAGCCCACACATGCCTTCGGTCACTCCGTGGTGGCGGTCTGCCAGCAGGACGCAGCTGAGAAGCTTCTCGCCCATGAATGCACCCCCCAGGCCGCGCTCGTCGGCACGCTTGTCGCAGCTTTGGCCTCGAGACTAGGCTAGTCGGGGTTCGGAGGGTTGTGAACTCGGAATATTACGGGGTTTGTTCGGGGAAACTACTAGGCTTCCTGGCCTGGGGGTTAGAGCTCGACGAGGCCGTGCTTGATGGCGAAGTGGATCAGTTCGGCGTTGCGTGTGAAGGCCCAGCGTCTCCATCATCTGGTACTTGTGGAACTCCACCGTCCGGGCCGAGATCGAGAGGCTCGAGGCGATCTCCTTCGCCGAACGCCCCTCTGCCAGGAGTTGGAGGACCTCCCGCTGCCGCGGCGTGAGCGAACCGATCGGGTCTGCCGGCCTGCTCCGGACCCTGCTTCATGGCTTCCAGGACCTCCCCCGCGAGCTGTGGCGTCAGGTAGGTCTTGCCCTCGAGCGCGGCGCGTATGGCAGCGATCAGCTCGACCGAGGCCGAGTGCTTGAGGACGAAGCCCGACGCCCCGGCTTCGAGCGCGCGCCGCGCGAAGGTCGCGTCCCGGTGCATGGTGAGGAACACCACGGGCACGCGATTCCCGCCCTGCCTCAGCCGGACCAGGGCGTCGATGCCGTTGAGGTGGGGCATGGTGATGTCGGCGACGATCACGTCCGGCCGAAGCGTCCCGGCCGCTTCCACCAGTGCGCGTCCGTCTTCCACCACGCCCACGAGATCGAACTCGGGGGCGAGCAGGCTCCTGAGCGCCTCGGCCACCAGGAGATGGTCGTCGGCAAGAAGCACTCGCGGACGGTGGGGAGGTCTCATGGCGACACTCCTTCCGCGGGGACCCAGGCGACGACGGAGGTGCCCTGGCCGGGCGCGCTCTCGATATCGAGCGTGCCGTTCACCAGCCGCACACGCTCGCGCATGCTCGCAAGGCCGAGGCTCCTGCCCTTCCCCGGACCCGCCGGATCGAAGCCGGCGCCGTCGTCTCGGACGGCGAGGAGCAGACCCCCGTCCATCTGCCGCAAGGTAACGCATCGCGGTGCGGGCTCCGGCGTGGCGGGCCACATTGTTCAGCGCCTCCTGCGCCACGCGGAACAGGCAGAGCGCCGCGTCCCTCCCGACGATGTTGGGTAGCGGATCGAGATCCAGCCGAGACAGCGACCCGCCCCTGGCGATTCCGCCGTTCGCATTCCGTTCGGAGCGCCTCGGCCAGGCCGAGCTCCTCCAGGACCGACGGGTGCAGCTGGTACGCAAGGGAGTGGATGTCCTCGCTGAGGCGCATGAGCCCCTCGCGCAGCCGCCCGCAGCGTCTCGGCTTGCGCCCCGTCGGGCGCGGCGAGTTCGGCGCGGCCGAGGTCGATCGCCAGCACGGCGAGCCGCTGCGTCACGTCATCGTGCAGCTCGCGCGCGAGCAGGGCGCGCTCCTCCTCGTGGGCCCGGATCAGGCGCCGGCTCAGGTTGCGCAGTTCGTCCTCGACTCGCTTCCGCTCCGTGATGTCGCGGAGGACGCCGAACGAGAGGGTCGTGTGCCCAGCGGCGTCGCGCCTGGCGACGCGGCCCGCGTGATGAATCCACTTTTCCCCTTGAGTCGGATGAAGGTAACGATACTCAATCGAGATTTGGTCCAGCCTCCCGTCATGCATCTGTTGGCGCAGGTCCAACATGCGTCCGCGGTCGTCGGGATGCAGGTGCTCCATCCAGAACTCCAGGGCCTGGAGGCCCTCCTCCCGTTCGGGGGGGACACCGCAGATTTCGCGAAACCGGTCGTCCAGCCAGATGACGCGCTCGCCAAAGTCCACTTCGTAGAACGCGAGGCCGGCGAGGTCGGCGCCCGCCGCCAGGCGAGCCTCGCTCACGCGAAACGCTGCTTCTTCATGCCTCCGCTGGGTGATGTCGGTGGAGACACCCATCAGACGCTCCAGCTCGCCCGTCGGCTTGAACTGGGGCCGCCCCAGGGAAGAGATCCACCGCACGCCTCCGTCGTCCGGAAGGGTGATTCGGTATTCCACCTTGATGGGTTCGCCTAAACGCGCGGCCCTGTCGATGGCACCCTGAATGAGATGCCGATCGTCGGGATGGACCGAAGCCTCGAATCGTTCCATGCTGATGAGCTCGTCCGGAGAATACCCGAAGATCGCCCGAGCCTTCTCCGTGAGCCAGAAGGTCCGTGTGCCGAAATCCAATGTCCAGAGCCCCACCCCGGCGGAGTCGGCTGCCAGGTTCAAGCGCGCCTCACTCTCCTGCAGTATCAGCTCATGGCGCCTCCGGTCGAGCGCGTGGGTGAAGACTTGCGCGACCAGCTGCAGCCGCTTCACCAGCGCGTCGGGCCAGTCGCGCTCCTTCTCCGTCGTATTGAAGCCCAGGGCACCCACGGGCGGCTTTCCGCCCACCGAAAGCGGGATGGTCAGATTCGACTTGACCCCGAACAGACGGAGGTTCTCACGGTCGAAGGCGGCCGCCTCTGGGAAATCGTCGAGCGAGGAAGCCACAACGCTGCGGCCCGCCAGCATCTCCTGCTGAAGCCAGGGGAAATACTCCAGAGCGCTCATCCCTCGCATGGGAGGCAGAAGATCTTCCCGGGAGCTGTAGAAATGGGTGAGAATTAAAGGATCTCGAGTCGCATCCGTTCCTTCCCAGAGCGCAGAGAGATCGACGCCGAGAACCTCGCAGACCTGCTGCTGTGCGTTCTCGATTGCTGTGTCTACCTCGTCGGGGGGCAGGTTGATGAACCTGGAGGAGAGGTCGGAGAGCATCGTCTCGAATCCAAGACGGCTCTCGAAGGATTCGGTAGTCGTGGACTTCTTTGGTGGGTCGTCCCTTCGCATCCGGCTCCCTCTCGGCATTACCGTACGCCGTCATTGCCTTTATATACGGTTGTGCGCTCTGGAGCAACGCGTTTTTTCGGTAAATACATGGTGTACGGCCGCGAGGAGCACATGGAAGTGCCATTTCGAGTAGGTCGGAGGTCGAGCGGTCCCTCTGTAATCGCTCAGAGAGAGGCTTTGAGTGTGGCGTAGCCGCCCCGGCGTGCGGTTAACAGGCTGTTGAAAAACTCCCGTAGGTCGCGTTGCCTGCGCCACGGCCCCGGATGCAAGGCGTCGCGACGCCGTCGATGCCTTGCACATCGGTGAGCCCATCCGACTCTAGGGCGCGGTCGCGCGCGCGGCGCCGGGCGAGCAGGACAAGGCGGCCGCCCGACGACAGGGTGGTGCCCTTTCTACGGGAGGCCAACGCCGTCATGCGATGCCCGCCGCCCGCGCCCGAAGGGACGGGGCTGGCCGGGCGCCTTGCTTTGTCAGCTCGCTCATCCGATGGCACCGCATCGGCCCTCTCTCGCTTTCTCGCCATGCATCCCGGCCAGCCTCCGTCGCGGCTACGTCCTAGGGTCGGATGGGCTCCAAGGAGCGACAACACCGCAGGCGGGGCCGTGCCGCGGCAACCCCCATCTCCTAGAAAAGCAAAAGGGGCGCAAGGGATTGGGGGCCATCTGCTATGTTCCGGCTCCTAGAAAGGGGACCCACCCTGTCGTCGTCGCCGCGCCTCGCATCTGGCCCCCAAGCCTCTTGCGCGCGGCCCACGCGGGTTTCTCAACAGCCTGTTAAGAGAGGCAGGCGAGGGCGGCCGCCCCCGAGGGAGCGGCCGCCCTCGTGTCCAAAGCACGATTTGAAATTTCACTTCTTCTTGGAAATCTCCACGTCCATGATTTTGGACGGGATTGTCCCATAGGCCTCGATCTGGGGGCTGCCGTCCTGAGCGAGGCTGATCTTGCCATGCCCACGATCGTTCCGTACCCCTTGCCGTCGTTGGGTATGATCAGCTCGATGAAGCCGAAGGGATAATCTCCCGCGCGGCCTCCGCCGTGGCCGAGGGGCGAGTTGGTGAGCGCGCGGACGATGAGCCCGCCGGGGACCGGGATGGCGCGGGCGAAGAAGAGGGGCTTGCCCATGCTGTTGCTGATCTGAAGGGACCCGATCTGTTTGGCTTTCCAGACCTTGTCCAGCAGGGCCTTCTGGCCGCCGACCATGAGGATTTTCTTCAGCTCCGCCGCTTCCTCCGGCGTGGTCCACTCATCGATCCTCACATTGAAAAAGCCGCCCAGGAAGAGCGAGCCGCCCGTATTGGCGATGGTTCCCTCGAACCGGGTCTTGCCCGCAGGCGCGACCCCCATCGGCGGGGCTTCCTCGGTCTGGAGGCCGCTCTTCGTGGGGCAGGCGCCCTCGCCTGCCTTGACTTGTCCGCAGCCGGGGGCGGCTGCGCCACACCCAGACCCCACTTTCTGAGCAGTGACATGATGGGCCGCGGCGGCTTGCGCATGGTTCTTCGGGTTCCATCGCCCTCTTGTCCCCTCGGTCTGTTGAGGTGGAAAACAAGAAGCCCCCGGCAGACCAGCGCCGGGGGCTCGGTTCATTCTGACCAGGGTTGTATCAAACCCTCATCACAGCGGTCATTTCCACTCGATTTCGAAGGGAACGGTGACGGTGCCTTTGGTGGCCGGGTCGGTGTAGGTGAGCTTGTAGGTGCCCTTCATCTTGCCCCCGGGGTTGGCGAAGTACATGAGGGCCGAAGTGAAGGCGAAGGGGCGCAGTTCCCCGGGTTCCCGGATCATGGCGGGGAGGCCGGAGACGTTGGGGAAGAAGACGACGGCTCCCAGCTGGAAGGACAGGCCGTTGAAGGACTGAACGTCGGGTCCCGCCTCGATGGTCTTATGGATGAAGGTGTAATCGTTCGCCACGTTGAAGTCGCCGTAGTTCTTCTTGTCTTTGATGGTGTCCCGGTCGGCCATGGGGGCCACTTTGCCGCTCGGGTCCGTGAGGGTGAAGGCGGCGCGGGTGAGGGTGATGGACTGCGTGCCGTTGTATCCGACGAACACGACCAGCGGGATGTATTTGCTCTTGCCCTGGTAGCGTGCGGTCTCGGTGTCGACGACCATGCGGACGCCCGCGTTCTCCACCATGAACCCGAAGGGCGAGACCTGCTTGGCCGCCCCGGCCTGAGCGATGAGAACTAGGGGAAGGGCGAGGGCCACCACTGCCAGCGTTCCTAGAATCCAGAGTCCTTTGCGCATGGGTTTCCTCCCTTGGGGGAGCGGCGCGTCCTCCTCGGAGGGCATCGCCGCCCGTCACCTTGCTACTTCTTCGAAATCGCCACATCCATGATCTTCGCGGGGATCGTGCCGTAGGCCTCGATCTGGGGGCTGCCGTCCTGAGCGAGGCTGATCTTGGCCATGCCCACGATCGTTCCGTACCCCTTGCCGTCGTTGGGTATGATCAGCTCGATGAAGCCGAAGGGATAATCTCCCGCGCGGCCGCCGCCGTGGCCGAGGGGCGAGTTGGTGAGCGCGCGGACGATGAGCCCGCCGGGGACCGGGATGGCGCGGGCGAAAAAGAGGGGCTTGCCCATGCTGTTGCTTATCTGGAGGGACCCGATCTGCTTGGCTTTCCAGACCTTGTCCAGCAGGGCCTTCTGGCCGCCGACCATGAGGATCTTCTTCAGTTCCGCCGCTTCCTCCGGCGTGGTCCACTCATCGATCCTCACATTGAAAAAGCCGCCCAGGAAGAGCGAGCCGCCCGTATTGGCGATGGTCCCTTCGAACCGGGTCTTGCCCGTGGGTGCGACCCCCATGGGCGGGGCCTCCTCGGTCTGCAGGCCGCTCTTGGGCTGTTCTTGGGCGGGTGGCGGTGTGGCAGGGGCGGGGGTTGGAGCCTGGGCAAGCGAGCTAAGGCCGCCCAAGAGCAGGGTTGCAAGGATCAGGATGATGGGGATCTTGGCCTTCATAAAGCTCCTCCTTTGGTTTATGCTGGCTGCCCGTCTTGGCCAGGGAATGGTCCCAGGCCGGCATCCAGAGGGTCGAGATTCTTTCAGTCGGAAAAGGCTTTCTTCACGGCTGCCACGCTCTGGGCCGCGTCCGCCTCCGCCTTGACCGCGGCTCCGATCGGCTTCACGTCCACGGTGACCTTGAGGATCTTGCCCGTGAAGGCGTTGTCGCGTTCCTTGTAGTCCGTCGTGACCGGCGTGGCGTCATCCACCCCGACGCCCGCCGTCTCGTCGGCCGAGAAGATCGTCGGCTGCGTGCGTTCGATCCGGCCGCTGGCGACCTTCTCGCCGTTGACCAGGATCGTGGCCGTGCCGCCCTTGCCGACCCCGCCGCCGTCATAGTCGAAGTTCATGCGGATGGTGGCCTTGCCCGCCGCCACCGCCTGCGGGGCGGAAACCTTGTATTCCTGCAAGCCCGAGGAAGTTGTAGCAATACGTCGGCTTGCCGTCCTTGAGATACAGGCTCCAGCCGCCGAACCGTCCGCCTTGGGCCAGGATCACGCCATTCGCGCCGCCCTCCGGGATCTCCACGTCCGCCGTGATCGAGAGCGACCGGTTCTTGATGTTGATGAAGACGTTTTCGCTCATCGAGTCCATGCCCGCGGAGAGCGTGAGCGACGTGCGGTCTCCCATCAGGTCGGGCCGGCCCGCCAGTCGCGGCGTTGACGCGTTCGACGCGCGGTCGTCGATGGGCAGCACGCGATACTTGATCGCCTCCTTCATGAAGAGGTCCTGCATTTCCTTGAGCTTCGCCGGATTGGCCGCGGCCAGATCGTTCGCCAGGCTGAAGTCCTTGCGTCGTGTCGTAGAGTTCCCACTTGTCATCCAGCAGCTTCGCGCGGGGCTTCGTCTCCCACGGTGCCCGGTGGACGGTGCCGGCAAACCAGCCGTCGTGATAGATGGCGCGATTGCCGAAGATCTCGAAATACTGGGTCTTGTGCGTGCTCTTCGCGTCGGGCTGGTCGAAGGTGTAAAGCATGCTCACGCCTTCGATCGGCGCCTGGACGGTGCCGTTGACGCTCTTGGGTTCGGGCAGGTTCGCGGCTTCGAGCACGGTGGGGGCGACGTCAATGACATGGTGCCACTGCGAGCGAACCTGGTTGGCGGCTTTGATGCGCTTGGGCCACGAGACGATCAGGCCGTTGCGGGTGCCGCCGTAGTTGGAGGGAATCTGCTTGGTCCACATGAACGGCGTGTCGCCCGCGACGGCCCAGCCCGCGGCCATGTGCGGATAGGTCGTCGGCCCGCCCCAGTCGTCGTAGTGCTTGAGCATCTCCTGCACGGTCTCCTGGACGCCGTTGAAATAGGTCATCTCGCTGAACATGCCGTTCATGCCGCCCTCGGCGCTCGTCCCGTTGTCGCCGAGGATGTAGAAGATCAGCGTGTTGTCGAGCTGGCCGGTCTCGCCGATGGCATCGAACAACCGGCCGATCTCGTGGTCGCAGTATTCGCCGAAGCCGGCATAGACTTCCATCTGGCGGGCAAAGAGCTTCTGCTCGTCGGCGCGTCAGCTTGTCCCAGTCCTTGATGGCCTCGGGCTTGTTGGCCAGCTTCGTGCCCGGCGGCACCACGCCCAGCGCGATCTGCCGCGCCAGCGTCTCTTCGCGCAGCTTGTCCCAGCCCTCGTCGAACCGGCCCTTGTACTTGGCGATCCATTCCTTGGGCACATGATGCGGCGCGTGGGTGGCGCCCGGCGCGAAGTAGATGAAGAACGGCTTGTCCGGCGTGAGCGACTTCTGGAACTTCATCCAGGCGATGGCCTGGTCGGTCATGTCGGTCATGAAGTTGTAGCCCGGGTAGTGCGGCGTCGGGATCCGGGTCATCCCGTCATAGAGCGTGGGATTCCACTGGTCGGTCTCGCCGCCGAAGAAGCCGTAGAACTTGTCGAAGCCCGAACGCGTCGGCCAGCGGTCGGTCGGCCCGGAGGGGCTGACCTCCCACGGCGCGGTCTCGTGGTTCTTGCCGAAGAAGGCGGTGCTGTAACCGTTCAGGCGCAGCATCTCGCGCCAGCGGCGCGACGTTGTTCGGGCCGCTGCCCGGTGTTGCCCGGAAACGCCGTGGCGGTTTCGGTGATGCTGCCCATGTTGTTCATGTGGTGGTTGCGGCCGGAGAGCAGGGCCGTCCGCGTGGGCGAGCAGAGCGCGGTGGTGTGGAACTGGTTGTAGCGCAGTCCCTGCGCTGGCGAGGCGGTCGGCAGTCGGCATGCGCACCGGCCCGCCGAAGGCGCTCGGCATGCCGAAGCCCATGTCGTCCACGAGGACGATGAGCACGTTCGGCGCCCCCGCGGGCGCCTTGACCTCGAAGCGCGGCGGGGCCTTGGCGTCGCGGGCGTCGAGCACCGTGCTGTGCGGGTAGTCCGGCTCCGGGATCGGCAGCACCGTCCGGTCGAGCGGGGCCTGGGCCATAGTTGTGATGACCGTGGCGTAGACGACCGCCGCCAGGGTCAAAAATTTGTAGCGTCTCATGAGCGGTTCTCCTTCCATTTCAATCGCGGAGATCTTCCCCGCTATCCGAGTGGCTCCTCGTCTTGCTGGGCAGTATAAGGCGGAGGACACCTGAGCGAAAGTGGGCCAACTTAAGTTTGATTGGACACTGCTCTCAGGGCCACTCTGCAATCGTGCAGTTCACGGCGAGACTGCCGCGGTCGCTGCGCTCCCTCGCAGTGACAGTGTGGGTGTCATTGCGAGGAGGCCGTAGGCCGACGCGGCAATCCCACCTTTCACTCCTCACTCCTCACTCCTAACTCCTCACTGCTTCGACGGCTTCCACGTGAGGTCGGGATTGAACTGCTCCATGACCTTGGCGATGTCGCCCGTCTTGGCCCCCAAATCCTTCTCGAACACGATGCCCGTCTGGTTCACGAGGAAGGTCATGACGCCGCTGTTCCCATACGCTGCGGGACAGTCGCAGGGCGCTCCCCTGATTCGTACAGGCCTGGGGCCCATGACGGAAATGGTGCCTCAACGGGCCTCCCGTCTCTCCCTCTTCTTCCCGTGCACGCCCACGTGGAAACGTCTCTCCGCTGCCGCTACTTCTGTCCCGCCTCGGGCCATGGCTCGAGCTTGAAGGTTAGCTTGTGAATCGTTCCCGTGAACTTGAACGGACAGTCGTAGCGGTACTCAATCGCCGCGACGCCGCTGCGCGTATCCTCGCCGACGTCAAAGGTCTCGTCCTCCGGAAAGGTGACCGGGATGGCGTGCTCGATGGAGTTTTTGGCCACCTCGATGCTGTCGACGAAGAGCCTGCCCGTTCCCCCCTTGCCGAGGCCCGGAGCCTCCGACTTGAACTCGAAGACGATGACGTGGCGGCCGGGGCTCAACTCGGGCCCTTCCCACGTGGTGCGCTTGAGGTCGAGGAGGTTGTAGAGGAAGACCACGTGGCCCCGCCCCAGCCCCTCGATCCCCTTGCTCAGGAATAGCCCGTAACCGCCGAAACGCCCGCCGTCGGTGACGATCATGCCCTCCGCCCCACCCTTCGGGATCTCGACCTCCGCGGTGATGGTGTAGGACTTGTTCAGGACGCTCGGGGCGGCGCTGTTGGGGACGCCGGTCAGCACGCCCGAATAGGTGAACTCCGTCCGGCCCGCCGTCAGGCTCGGGCGCGGCGTATTCCATCTCGCGAGCGTAGAGTTGTCCAGCGGCAGTACGTTGTACTTCCCGGCCTCGGAATAGAAGAGCCCCTGCATCTCCTTGAGCTTCTCGGGCATCTGGGAGGCGAGGTCATTGAATTGGGTAGGGTCCTCCTTGACGTTGTAGAGTTCCCAGCTGTATCCGGTGATCACGTCCGGAGGCGGGGCATTGCTCAGCTCCCACGGGAGCGTCGCCGGGGTCGTGCATGCCACCCACCCATCGTGGTAGATGGCCCGGTTTCCGAGCATCTCGAAGTACTGCGTCGTGTGGCGGGTCGGGGCATCCGCGCCGGCCTTGTCCCACGTGTAGGCCATGCTCACGCCCTCGATGGGGTCCTGCTTGATGCCGTTGACCACGCCTGGCGCCGGGATGCCTGCCGCCTCGAGGATCGTCGGGACGATGTCGATGACGTGACTGAACTGCCGGCGGATGCCGCCCGCGTCCTTGATGTGGCCGGGCCAGGACATGGCCACGCCCTGGGCCGTCCCGCCGAAGTGCGAGGGGACCTGCTTGACCCACTTGAAGGGGGTATCCATGGCCCAGGCCCACGGGGCGGCGAAGTGCGGGAAGGTCTTGTCCGATCCCCAGAACTCGTACCACAGGTACTGGTCCTTGACGGGCACGGCGACGCCGTTGAAGGTGGTGAACTCGTTCGGGGTGCCGTTGAGCATGCCTTCCGCGCTCGCCCCGTTGTCGCCGCCGATGTAGATGATGAGCGTGTTGTCGAGCTCGCCGAGGTCTTCGACGGCCTGGATAACGCGGCCGATCTCGTGGTCGGCGTAGGCGAGGTAGGCCCCGTAGACGTCGGCTTGCTTGATGAAGAGCTTCTTCTGTTCAAGGCTCAGCGAATCCCACGCCGGCAGCTCCTTCGGCCAGGGGGTCAGGACGGCGTTCTGGGGCATGATGCCGAGCCGCTTCTGGTTGGCGAAGATGGTCTCGCGCACCTTGTTCCAGCCCCCGTCGAAGAGGTGCATGTCGCTGATCTTCTTGATCCACTCGGGCGTCGGGTGATGCGGCGCATGGGTAGCGCCCGGTACGTAGTAGACGAAGAAGGGCTTGTCCGGCGCGATCTCCTTGAGCTGCTTCATGTATTGGATGGCATCATCGGCCATGGCCGTCTCCAGGTTCCAGGTCGGATTACCCTGGAAGGGGTAGATGGCCGTCGTGTTGCGGAACAGGTTCGGCTGCCACTGGCTGGCGTCGCCGCCGACGAAGCCGTAGAAGTATTCGAAGCCCATGCCGTTGGGCCACTGTTCGAAGGGCCCGGCCTGGCTCGACTGGTAGAAGGGCGTGTTGTGGTCCTTGCCGAACCACGAGGTCGCGTACCCGTTGCCCTTCAGGATGGTCCCGATGGTGGCCTTCTCGATGGGTATAATGGAATCGTAGCCCGGGAACCCCGTAGCGATCTCGCCCACCACGCCGAAGCCCACCGAGTGATGGTTGCGCCCTGTGATGATCGCCGCGCGCGTCGGCGAGCAAAGCGACGTGGAGTGGAAGTTGGTGTAACGCAGCCCGCTCTTTGCGATGCGGTCCATGGCAGGCGTCGGGACGACACCGCCGAACGTGCTCGGGGCTCCGAAGCCGCAATCGTCGGTCATGATCAGCAGCACGTTGGGGGCGCCCTTGGGCGGCACGATGCGCGGGGGCCACCAGGGCTTCGACTCCGAAGCCTTCTGTTGGATCACCCCGCCGAACTTCGGATCGGGCGGAGGAAGCTGTTTGCCGTCGAGCGTCGTCGTCGCGCTCGGCGAACCGGGCGTCCCCGTGACCTGCTGGGCTATCAACGGCAGGGCCGCCAGGATGGCGAGCGCACAGCCCAGCGCCACGTTCTGGACAAGAGTCCTATTCATGAGTCCTCCCTTACCTGAGCTCCAGGAGCTCTAGGAGTTCCATTAACGCTGCCGTTCCTACTCATTCAGTTTCTTGTCGGGCCAGAATTTGGTCCCCTGAAGCGTGATCTCGGCGGCCAGACCGTTCTTTGTGAACTGGTAGACCTTGACGCCGGGCATGAAGCTGAGGGCCCCCGCCTCATTGGCGCCCTGGCCCTTCTGCGCGGCCGAGACGCCCGCCTGTCCACTAAAGTCCCATCCCTGCGTTCCGAACTGGTTCATGGCCACGCGCGTCTCGAACACGAAAATGAGGCGGGAGTCCTGAAGGCCGAAGCCGAGCCCCACATTGGCCTGGCCCATCTCCATGTAGGTCTGCTTGCCCGTTTTCCGGTCCACCAGCATGCCCTTGCCCGAAGTCCCGCCCGCCACGAGGATCTTCATCCCTTTCGTGGAGAAGACGGCGTAGCCCGCCGAACGATGGATGTACTCCTTTGCCGAAGGTTTCATGGCGTACAGCTCGGCCAGGGTCTCTTCCGCGATGGACTGGATGGCCGTCCGCTGCTCCGCGGGCGACTTGTCCCAGAAGCCCCAGGTGGTGGTGGCGGCGCAGCCCACGAGACACAGGATCGCGGCGATCTTCTTCAGCGGCATGTCAAACCCCTTCTGGGGAGGTTGCGAAGTCCGAATTGCGAATTTTGCATGGAAACGCCATCGCGATTCGCTCTCCCCGATTCCCGTACCCCAATTCCCAAGTCCCAATTCGCAATCACCACTTGAACCCCACGCCCAGGAACGGTCCCGCCTGGGCCATGTCGTAGACGAATGAGCCCACGTCTTGGCGGCCGGTGTTCTCCTCGTAGTCCACGTAATAGTAGATGTATCCGAAGCCCAGGCTGCAGGTCTTGGAGACCTTGGCGTCGAATCGAACCACACCGCTCCAGGTCAGACGGGACCCCACCCCGAACCCGCCCACGTCCGCCCGGTAGCCGAAGGACCACGCCTTGCTCATCTTCACCCCGCCCTTGAACCCGATGACAGGGTCGGTCCAGTTGACGCTCTTGTGCTGGCTGGGAACGACGTAGGGATTGATGGTCAACCGAAGCTCGTTGTAGCGGAGACCGAACGTGAGGTCGAAGATCGTCTTGGGGCTGCGGTACAGGCGGTAGGTACCGGCGAGGCCGCCCATGAACTGCTTCAGGTCCAGGTTGACTGGGTAGCCCGCGCCGGTGGTCGTGCTGTCGCCGAGGTCCACGTAGTAGGGGTCCACGATGATGCCCCAGGTGCCGTTGTTGGCTTCGAAGTGGGCCATGAAGGCCATGTCGAGGTAGCTCACGATGCCGCTGAAGCTTTCCTTGACCTGCAGTTGGTTCGCATTCGGCCCCACGCTTCCGCTCAGCCCCGTGCCCCACCCGTAGATGTCCAGACTGTAGTGCCAGCCACCCGGCTGCTGCGCCGCATCCTGAGCCAGGATCCCGGTGCCGCCCCAGAGGCATGCCGCCATGGCGAGCGCCAGAATCCAGATCCGGTGCATTCCGACTGCGTGATTGTTCGCTTTCATGTCCTCTTCTCTCCCCTTGGCGTCACTGTTGTTTGGTGGGCTTCCACGTGAGGTCGGGATTGAACTGCTCCATGGCCTTGGCGATGTCGCCCGTCTTGGGCCCCAGGTCTTTCTCGAACACGATGCCCGTCTGGTTCACGAGGAAGGTCATGACGCCGCTATTCCCATAGGCCGCGGGCCAGGCCACCAAGGCGAAGCCTCCCGTCATCTTGCCGTCCTTCGCGTAGTCCTTGGCCCCTCCCGGCGCGTCCTTGCCCTGGGAACGGAGGATCTTGAAGCAGTACCCGTAGAAGGGCCGGGGGCCGGATGACCCGGCGGCGGCGGTATAGCCGTCCTGGGAGGCCTTTGCCACGAGGGGCCCCATGGGGCTCGCCGGCTCCCCGTCTTTGGCGGGCCAGTAGAGCCCGTCCCGCTTGCCTTCGGTGCTCAAGAAGCGCTGCGCATAGACGCCCACCATCTTGGTATCCGGGTTGGCGAGGGCGTACTCCCGCTGGGCATCGACGAAGGTCCTGCAGATACCGATGGCGGAGAGTTCGTCCCTCCCGATCCGACGGCTGAGGACCTCCTCCTTGCCCGCGGCCGTGTCCCAAAACCAGCCCTTCTCACCCTTCACGAGGGGGATGGGAAAAGGCCAGTCGTCGTCGCCCACCATGAGGAAGACCGTGCCCGGGGTCATGGAATACAGGGTCGTCTTGTCGCCCGCCGCGAGGATGAAGATCTCGCGGTTCGACCGGTCCATCGTTTCATCCCCGGAGGAGATCACCTCCTTGCTGCCCGGCCCCAGCACCTCGTAGAGGGCCGCCGGGTCCTTCTGGCTTCCCGCCACGAGAAGGGCGTCCGCCGCCGCAAGGGGGGTCGCAAAGGTCTTGGCCACAGTTTGGATCTGGGCCGGGGCCGGGGCCGGCTCTGCCGCCACGGTGCCCGCGGTACCCAGGGCGAGGAGGGCCAGGCCGAGAATCCCGGCAAGGCCGAACTGCCCCATGCAAATCGATTTTGTCTTCATCATCGGGTCCCTTTCGCTTCTCATCTAGCGCCGACCCCCACCGCGGCCGCCGCCGCCGCTGAACCCGCCGCCCCGGTTGAAGCTGCCAGCGCCAGCGCCAGCGCCGCCGCCGCGGTCCATGCCGCCTGCGCTGGCGCCGCCCCTATCCGCCGAACCGCCGCCCCGGCTGTCCCAACCCCGGTCGCTGGCCGCGGCTTCGCCGCCGCCGCCGGAGTGCAACCCTTCGAAACTCTGGACGGACCGGTCGCCTCCGCCGCCTCCGCCGTAGCCGCGATCGGCGCCGCCTCCTTCGCCGTAGCCCCGGGAGCCGCCATAGTTCTGCGCGCTCTGCTGAGAGAAGCCACGCCCCATGTCGTTCGCGTTGCCGCTCCTCGTGCTGCCCGTGGCGGAGTTGTAGGTCTTCACCTGCCCCGTGTTCCTGTTGTAGGCCGCTGTCGTATTGCCGTAGTGGCCCACGCCCCCGTTGGCGCCATGCACGGAGCCGCCCGGGCCGTTAGGCGTCCCGTAGGAACCGTGGTAGTAGTTGTGGTTCACGTAGACATTCCCGCCCGCCCAGTTGCAGCGGTAGCCGTTGCTCCAAGCCGCGCCCACGGCCACACCGACGCCGAAGGCCAGGGCCCGGGAGCCCGGGTAATAGCCGGGCCAGGGGGAGTAGACATAGGGAGCGTAATACCACTCGGACGGCGCCCACGCCCCGTAGACCTCCGTGGGATCGTAGGCGGGGACGTAGACCGACCTCGGGGTCGGGAGATTGGATGACGATGTCGGTGTCCTGCTGGGTCACGGTCTGCTGGGAGGAGGTCTGGAGGTTGCCCGCCGCCTGGGCCTTCTGTCGCATGGCCTGGACGGCGTCCATGACGTCCGCCTGCTGGGTCAGGAAGGCCTCGCCCAGATCCTGCGTCCAGTCCAGGCCCTTGTACATGCGATCGAGGATCTGCGGGAACTGGACCAGGCTCTGCACGCTCGGGTCCCACGGCTTAGACTGGACGGCCTGCTGGGCCTGCGCCGCCGAAAGGCCCTTGTTCTGCTGGCCCCACTGGTAGGCCTCGACGACCTCCACCGGGTAGGTGGAAGCGATGAGGATTTGAGAGACCAGAGCATCCGGGTAGAGGGCGATGGGCGCCACCATCTGCTGGAGGCGGTCGGGGCTCAGGGGAGCCGGCGTCGCCTGGGGCGCCTGGGGCGCTTGGGCCGACTGCATGGCGGGGATGGCGTCTTCGCCGATGATGTAACTCTTGCCGCCCACCGTAATGGTGTTTTGGGCGGCCGCGGTGACGCCCAATCCGGCCAACGCCGCGCCGAGCACGAGTGCCGTGAGTTTCTTCGTCTTCTAGTCAAGGTCGGGCCTCCTTCAACCAGGGATCCGTTTCCAGCCCATTCTGAACCAAGCGCAACCATTTTCACATGGTGCGACACCCGCTCAAGAGTATTTTCTACTTATAACACGCCCCAGGCCTGCCTGTGCGTCCTTTGTGGTTGAAGTGTCCTTCTCTTGATTCCTAAAGAGAAAATTTAACCGCAAAGACCGCCAAGAACGCTAAGAAAGACTTTTTGTTTTTCCATTCCTACCCTTTGCGCCCTTCGCGCCCTTTGCGGTTAGATGTCTTTTCCCTTCCGTCCTTAAAGAAGAGCATTGAACCGCGAAGACCGCCAAGGACGCCAAGAAAGACTTCTTTAATCTCTAACTCCTTCACCCTTTGCGCCCTTTGCGCCCTTTGCGGTTAAATGTCTTTTCCCTTCCGTCCTTAAAGAAGAGCATTGAACCGCGAAGACCGCTAAGACCGCTAAGAAAGACTTTTGGTTTTTCCATTCCTACCCTTTGCGCCCTTTGCGCCCTTTGCGGTTAAATGTCTTTTCCCTTCCGTCCTTAAAGAAGAACATTGAACCGCGAAGACTGCCAAGGACGCCAAGAAAGACCTCTATAATCTCCAACTGTTTACCCCTTCGCGCCCTTTCGTCCTTTGCGGTTAGATATTTTTTATTGAAGCCCTGCAAAGACCCATGAGCCGCGGGTGTATGCCCCGCTGTGACCGTTGTGGCGTGGTTTCTCTTGCTCGCGTACACTCGTGGGGTCGATGCCAACTCCGATGACCTCTTTTCTGGGGGAGAGGGACGCCATGTCGAGCCGGAGACCATGACCTTCCTCGTGGACATCCTCCTGCCGGTGACCGTGTTCATGGGCATGGCCGTCGTGGGGCTGGATCTGACGATGGGGGACTTCCGGCGGCTGGCGTCTCTCCGCCTGGGCGCCACGCTGGGGCTGGTCGTGCCCATCGTCCTCCTGCCCCTCCTTGCCGTGGGCTTCGCGAAATGGCTCGGGCTGCCCCCGGCCGTGGCGGGGGGGCTTCTGATCCTTTCGGCGGCGCCGCCCGCGGCCATCTCCAACCTTTACGCGGCCATGGCCCGGGCCAACACGGCCCTGTGCGTGACCCTCACGGCGGTGTCCACCGTGGCGTGCGTTTTCACCATGCCCCTCGCTCTTTCTCTCGGGTTCCGCGGCCTCGGCTTGGCCGGGGCTCCCGTGAGCATCCCGGTGCTGAGGACCATGGGCCACCTGGTGGTTCTCTTGATCCTCCCGGCGGGCCTGGGCATGGCGGTGCGCGCATGGCGGCCGGACTTGGCCGCAAGGCACGGGGGATGGCTCAAGGTGTTGAGCCTGGCGATGGTTCTGGTCCCCCTCGTCATAATCGTGGGAATGCAATGGCGCCCCGTCCTCCAGATGATGGGGACGGTCGTCCTCGCCGCCCTTCTGTTGACCCTCGTGGCGGCCGCGGTGGGATACGGGCTGGGCGTTTTCTCCGGACCCTCGCCGCAGGACCGCTTTGCGTTGGCCGTGAACGGTTCCACCCGCAGTTTCGGCGTGGCCGCGGTGGTGGGCGCGACCTTCATGGGCAGGACCGATTTCCTCGCCTTTATGGCCGTGTTTTTCCTCACCCACGCGGCCCTCGCCACTACTGCCGTCTTCTTGTTCCGTACCTTCGCGCAGGGAAGTTCGGGATTGCCGCGTCGGCCTTCGGCCTCCTCGCAATGACGGTCCCGGCCGCGCCGGCTTGCGGGTTCCCACCCCGGACCGCTAAGAGCGCCAAGAAAAACCTCTTGAATCTCTGTCTCCTCAAACCTTTGCGCCCTTCGCGTCCTTTGCGGTTAAAGTTTTCTTCTCACCATTCCTAAAGAGGACATTGAACCGCGAAGACCGCCAAGAGCGCCAAGAAAAACCTCTTGAATCTCTAACTCCTTACCCCTTCGCGCCCTTCGCGTCCTTTGCGGTTGAAGTGTCCTTCTCTTGATTCCTAAAGAGAAAATTTGACCGCAAAGACCGCCAAGACCGCTAAGAAAGACTTTAAGTTTTTCCATTCCTACCCTTCGCGCCCTTCGCGTCCTTTGCGGTTAAAGTGTCCTTCTTTTCATCCCTTCCTTCTTCTCTTCTGTTCCTCCGTGCCCTCTGTGCCTCTGTGGTGAAGTTATTCTTTTTCTTCCCCCGCGCCGTCCATGCTAGGATAAACGCCATGACCCTCTTGGTCCGTCCGGGGAATACACAATAAGGAGAATGCGTTCCTGAAGAGGTGGGGTTGCTCGTTCCAAGAAAACGAAACATCCAAATGGGAGGTCAAGCATGAAGTTTGAGAGAAGGATGTCCATCTTCGCGGTCCTGATGGCGGTGGTGGCGTTGGTGGCCATCGCCGCGCCGGCCATGGCCCAGGGGGCGGCGAAAAAGCCCAACATCATCCTGATCCTATCCGATGACTTCGGGTACGGCGATGCGGGCCCATACGGCGGTGGCCCCGGGCGCGGCATGCCCACGCCCAGCCTCGACCGCCTGGCGGACGAGGGGATGACCTTCTTCTCCTTCTACGCCCAGCCGAGTTGCACGCCGGGCCGCGCGGCGGTCCAGACCGGCCGCATCCCCAACCGCAGCGGCATGACCACCGTGGCCTTCCAGGGCCAGGGCGGCGGCCTGCCCGCGGCCGAGTGGACGCTGGCTTCGGTGCTCAAGACCGCCGGCTACCAGACCTTCTTCACGGGCAAGTGGCACCTGGGCGAGGCCGACTACGCGCTGCCCACCGCCCAGGGCTACGACGAGATGAAGTACTGCGGCCTCTACCATCTCAACGCCTACACCTACGGCGACCCGACCTGGTTCCCAGACATGGACCCGAACTGCGCGCCATGTTCAACAAGGTGACCAAGGGCGCCCTGTCGGGCAAGGCGGGCGAGCCGGTCGCATGAGGATTTCAAGATCAACGGCCAGTACGTCAACACGCCCGTGACGACGGCAAGGAGGGTGTCGTCGGCATCCCCTACTTCGACGGGTACGTCGAGAAGGCAGCGATCGAGTACCTCGACAAGGTGGCCAAATCCGACAAGCCGTTCTTCATGAGCGTCAACTTCATGAAGGTACACCAGCCGAACATGCCGGCGCCGGAGTTCGAGCACAAGTCCCTGTCCAAGAGCAAGTACGCCGACTCGGTCGTGGAGAACGACACGCGCATCGGCCGCATCCTCGACAAGGTCCGGGCCCTCGGCCTCGACGGCAACACGTACATCTTCTGGACCACGGACAACGGCGCCTGGCAGGACGTGTATCCCGACGCCGGCTACACGCCCTTCCGGGGCACCAAGGGCACCGTGCGCGAGGGCGGTAACCGCGTCCCCTCCATCGCCTGGGGACCGAAGATCAAGGCCGGGTCCAGGAACTACGACATCGTAGGCGGCCTGGACTACATGGCGACCTTCGCGTCGCTCGCGGGCGTCAAGCTCCCCGAAAAGGACCGCGAGGGCCAGCCCATCATCTTCGACAGCTACGACATGTCGCCGGTCCTATTCGGCACCGGCAAGAGCGAACGCAAGGCCTGGTTCTACTTCACCGAGAACGAACTGAGCCCCGGTGCCGTCCGCGCTGGACAACTACAAGGCCGTGTTCAACCTGCGCGGCGACGACGGCGCAGCAGACCGGCGGTCTGGCCGTGGACACCAACCTGGGATGGAAAGGCGCCGAGAAGTACGTCGCCACGGTGCCGCAGATCTTCGACCTCTGGCAGGATCCCCAGGAGCGCTACGACATCTTCATGAACAACTATACCGAGCGCACGTGGACCATGGTGAGCTTCGCCGCGGCGCTCAAAGACCTGATGGCGACCTATGTCAAGTATCCGCCTCGGAAGATGCAGAGCATGGGATACGACGGTCCGATCACCCTCTCGAACTACCAGAAGTTCCAGTGGGTCCGGGAAGCCCTCGCCAAAGAAGGCGTCCAGATCCAGCTCCCGACGGGCAACTAGCCGTCCGATCAGGTTGCGACAGTGCGCGGGCCGCTCTCTCCACGGGGGCGGCCCGCGTGAGTTTCTCCGCGGATTAAAAATGCCAGTACAATAGGGTCACGCAGGGAGCGACCGCCCATGAAACACCTCCTCGTCGTGACCGCGGCAATCGAGGCGGGAGCCGGAGTGGCCCTCCTGGGCTTCCCGTCGGCAACGGCCGACGCTCCTCCTCGGTTCACAGACTCGATGCGCCGCCCTCCATGGCCCTCGTGCGGGTGGTCGGAGCCATACTCCTGGCCCTCGGCGTCGCCTGCTGGCTCGCAAGTCGCGACGCGCGAGAAGCCGTGCGCCAGGCGCATGGTCGCTGGTGATGACGGCGTACAACGCGGGTGCGGCGGCCGCGCTCTGTGCGCCATCGGAATTGGGGCACCGTCGGCCGGCATCCTCCTGTGGCCGGCCGTGGCGCTTCACGCCGCCATGGAGGTCTGGTGTATCGTGTGCCTCATGAAGAAGCCGTCAAACGCCTGAGATGAGGGGGAAACCCATGAAGAAGATCCTGCCGCCCGTGTTCATCGCGCTGGTCCTTACGCTCGCCCTGCCGCTATTCGCCAGCAGACCCGCTGCCCTCGTGGAACGACGGCGCGTCGAAGAAGGCCATCGTTTCCTTCGTGGAGAAGGTGACCAAGCCCGGCTCGCCGGACTTCGTTCCCGTGCCGGAGCGCATCGCCACCTTCGACAACGACGGCACGCTCTGGGCCGAACAGCCGCATGTATTTCCAGTTCTTCTTCGCGCTCGACCGCGTGAAGGCGCTCGCGCCGCAGCATCCCGAGTGGAAGGACACAGGAACCCTTCGCCTCCCTGCTCAAGGGCGATGTGAAGGGCGCGCTCGCGGGCGGCGAAAAGGCCGTGATGGAAATCGTCATGGCGACCCATGCCGGGATGACCACCGACGAGTTCGAGAAGACCGTCGGCGATTGGATCGCCACTGCGAAACATCCGGTGACCAAGCGGCCCTACACCGAGATGGTCTATCAGCCCATGCTGGAACTGCTGCCTACCTTCGCGCCAACGGGTTCAAGACCTTCATCGTCTCCGGCGGCGGCATCGAGTTCATGCGCCCCTGGGCCGAGAGGGTCTACGGCATCCCGCCCGAGCAGGTCGTCGGCAGCAGCGTCAAGACCAAGTTCGAGTTGCGCGACGGCAAGCCCGTCCTCGTGCGCCTGCCCGAGGTGAACTTCGTCGACGACGGGCCCGGCAAGCCGGTCGGCATCAACGAGCACATCGGCCGCCGCCCGATCGCGGCGTTCGGCAACTCCGACGGCGACCTCCAGATGCTCCAGTGGACCGCCGCCGGTCCAGGCGCGCGCCTCTGCCTCGTTGTCCACCACACCGACGCCGAGCGCGAGTGGGCCTACGACCGCCAGTCCAGCATCGGCAAGCTCGACCAAGGCCTCGACGAGGCCAAGGCCAAAGGCTGGACCGTCGTGGACATGAAAAACGATAAATATTCCCTCCGAAGGAAAGCGAAGAGAAACACTGAACCGCGAAGACCGCCAAGACCGCTAAGGAAGACTTTACATTTTTCGATTCCTACCCTTTGCGCCCTTTGCGTCCTTTGCGGTTAAACAATCGTTGCTTTCAGTCCTTAAAGAGTAAAGACATTGAACCGCGAAGACCGCTAAGAACGCTAAGGAAGACTTGATGTTTTCCATTCCTACCCTTCGCGCCCTTCGCGTCCTTTGCGGTTGAACATTCGTTGCTTTCAGTCCTTAGAGAGTAAAGACATTGAACCGCGAAGACCGCTAAGAACGCTAAGGAAGACTTGATGTTTTTCCATTCCTACCCTTCGCGCCCTTCGCGTCCTTTGCGGTTGAACATTCGTTGCTTTCAGTCCTTGCGAGTAAAGACTTGAACCGCGAAGACCGCCATGGACGCTAAGGAAGACTTGATGTTTTTCCATTCGACCTGTGCGCCCTTCGCGTCCTTTGCGGTTGAACATTCGTTGCTTTCAGTCCATAAAGAGCAAAATCATTGAACCGCGAAGACCGCTAAGAACGCTAAGGAAGACTTTACATTTTTCCATTTCTACCCTTTGCGCCTTCGCGTCCTTTGCGGTTGAACATTTGTCGCTTTCAGTCCTTAGAGAGTAAAGACATTGAACCGCGAAGACCGCTGAGAACGCTCAGGAAGACTTGATGTTTTTCCATTCCTGCCCTTGCGCCCTTCGCGTCCTTTGCGGTTAGATCTCCGTGGGCTAGAATCCGAGTCGACGCACGACGGGCTCGTGCTTTCAGGGGAGGATCGATGGGTCTGGCGGCGAAGACTCTTTCCTTCGTCAGGAGCTACCTTTCCCCGGCCGACAGGCTGGCCGAGACCCTCTGCGGCCTGATCATGGTTCTCAGCTTCACGCTCGTGGCGGCCCCCCAGGTGCGCGAAGGGAAGGAGGGCGTGCACAGCCTCCTGTTGGCCACCATCGGCTGCAATGTCGCCTGGGGCGTCATCGACGGCGTGCTCTACATCCTGTTCACCATGTCCCAGCGTGCGCGCCGGGCGCGCATCGGCCGTCAGGTCAGGAAGGCGCCCGACGAGGCCGGCGCGCTGGCGGCAGTCCGCGCCGAGCTCGACCCCGATCTCGAGGGGTTGGCCTCGCCGGCCGACAGAGATGCCCTTTACCGGGCCATCGTGCCCATGGTGGCGCAGATCCCTCCCGGGAGGACGCGCGCCACGCGTGACGACTTCCTCGGCGGCGTGGCCATCCTCATCCTGGAGGTGGTTTGCACCATTCCGGCGGCCGTGCCTTTTCTCTTCATGGACAATCCCATGGCCGCCTTACGGGTCTCCAACGCATTGCTCCTCTGTCTCCTGTTCGTCGTGGGCTACAAGTGGGGGCAGGAGATCGAGAGCAACCGCTTCCTCGCGGGCATGGCCATGTTCTGCCTCGGCCTCGCGCTCGTGGGCGTGGCCATGGCCCTGGGAGGATGAAGGGGGTCGCCCACCGGGCACCACGAGATTGCCGCGTCGGCCTGCGAGCGCTCCTCGCAATGACGCGTCCTGTGGCACCGCCCATGGCTCCACATCCCCCCGCGGGCTATAATGCCCGCGAGGAGGCGGGATGGGGGGAAAGAAGGTCAAGGCCGTACCGGGGGGACAGAGATTATCAACTCCCAAAATGCCCTCTGCTCAAGGGGCATCCCCATCGTCCTTGGTCCCTTCGCCCGACCCTTCCGAACCCGGCCAGCCCGCAGCCTCCGCCCGAGAAGAAGCCCTCGGGCTTCGGCATGCTCATCCTGCACCTTCACCCGAAAACGGTCCCCGAGGATTCGCTGGCGTTTGACCGCACCTTCGGCCTGGGCGGCATGGCGCTCCTGCTCCTCCTGGTCCTCGTGTTCACGGGCGCGCTGCTGTTGTTCGCGTATGACCCCTCGCCCGAAAAGGCCTACGCCTCGATCCTGAACCTGGAGGGCCATACGCCCTTCGGGGCCTTCGTGAGGGCCGTCCACCACTGGGCCGCCAACGGCCTCATCGTCGTGGTCTTCCTCCATCTCCTGCGGGTCTTCTTCACGGGAGGATTCCACGCGCCGCGGCGCTTCAACTGGGTGCTCGGACTGTTGATGCTGCTCCTGGTGACGGCCTCCAACTTCACGGGCTACCTCCTGCCCTGGGACCAGCTCTCCTTCTGGGCGGTGACCATCGGCACGGGGATGCTGGCCTACGTGCCCCTCGTGGGAGAGGCCCTCCAGAACGCCCTGCGCGGGGGCGGCGAGGTGGGCGCCAAGACCCTCTCGGTGTTCTTCGTCCTCCACATCGCCATCTTGCCCATTCTGGCGTTCCTCCTCGCGGCGTTCCATTTCTGGCTCGTGCGCAAGGCGGGCGGCGTCATGCTGCCGGCGCAGGCGGAGGGCGCCCCGCGACGGGCGCTCGTGCCCGCCAGGCCCAACCTCGTCTTGCGCGAGGGCACCGTGGCGCTCTGCCTTCTGGCGGTCCTTTTCCTTTTCTCGGCGCTCGTCCCGGCCCCTTTGCAGGAGCAGGCCAACCCGGGCATGAGCCCGAATCCCGCCAAAGCGCCGTGGTATTTCATGGGCGTGCAGGAACTGCTCGTGCACCTGCACCCCTCCTTCGCGGTCTTCGTCGTGCCCCTGCTGGCGCTGGCTTTTCTCGTCGTGCTGCCGTATTTGAGATACGGAGAGCCGCCCACGGGGCGGTGGTTCCATTCGGAGAGGGGTCGGCGCGCGGCCCTCGGCGCGGCCCTCGCGGGGCTCGCGCTGACGCCGGCCTATGTGGTGGCGAGCGAACATGTCCTCAGGTGGCCCAAGCTGTTGCCCTTCCTGCCGTCGGTCGTGAGCAACGGGCTCGTGCCCACGCTCCTCTGGATCGGCATCGTGGCGATGGTGTTCTGGCTCGCGGGCAAGGTCTACGCGGCGTCCCGCCTCGAGGCCGTGCAGGCCGTGTTCGCGTTCGTCGTCACCGCGTTCCTCGTCCTCACCGCCACCGGCATCTTCTTCCGCGGCGAAGCCATGCACCTGGCTTGGCCGTAAAAAAGGGAAAGATAGTACTCTAACCGCAAAGTACGCGATGGGTTGAGGATAAAAGAGAAAGATATCTAACCGCGAAGGACGCGAAGGGCGCAAAGGGTTAAAACTGAGAGAAAAAAAGTACTTCTTGGCGTTCTTGGCGGTCTTTGCGGTTCAATAGTTTTTTCTTCTTGCTTTAGTGGTCTTGTTCGAAATGGGTCGAGATCAGATGGATATTGAAGAGATAGGGAAAGAGATTGTGGATTCGGCGATTAAGGTCCACAAGGCCTTGGGGCCGGGCCTGCTGGAATCGGCTTATCAGCGTTGCATGGAGGTCGAACTTTCCAAGCGAGATCTCCGGGTTGAGTGCGAAAAGCCTATGCCAATTCGTTATGAAGGTCAGCTTATCGATGCAGGCTACAGGGTTGACATGCTGGTCGAGGGCAAGGTCATCATTGAGAACAAGACCGTTGAAGGGCTGCAACCCATCCACTACGCCCAGATAATTACCTATCTCAAATTGGCCGAATGCAAGCTCGGCTATCTCCTCAACTGGAATGTCACTCGTATGAAAGACGGCATCAAGCGCGTCGTTAATGGGCTTAAAGAGTAAAGATATTTAACCGCGAAGGGCGCAAAAGGCTAAAGCTGGTAAGAGAGAATAGTCCTTCTTAGCGTTCTTAGCGGCCTTGGCGGTTCAATGTTTTTTTAAGGACGGAACGAGAAAGACATCTAACCGCAAAGGACGCGAAGGGCGCAAAGGTTAAAACTGAGAGAAAAGAAAAGTCATTCTTGGCGTTCTTAGCGGTCTTTGCGGTTCAATGTTGCTTTTATTTAAGGTGAGAAATGCCTGAGGGTGACGAGAAACAGGGCCAGACGAGGCGGGAGTTCCTGGGAAAGGCCTGGAAGTGGCTGGGTGTCTTGGCCGCGGCGGAATTCGCCGTGGTGCTCGGGGCCTACCTCTGGCCGAAGAAAGGGACGGGCGAGGCGGAGGCGGGGGCCGTCGTCGACGCGGGCCCCGTGGCGGAATTCACGCCTTCCTCCGTGACGGCCTTTCCGCAGGGCCGGTTCTACCTCGTGAGGCTCGCGGACGGCGGGTTCCTCGCCCTGTCGAGCAAGTGTTCCCATCTGGGCTGCACGGTGCCGTGGAACGAGCAGAGCAAGACCTTCCCCTGCCCGTGCCACGCCTCGGTCTTCGACATGACGGGCGACGTGAAGAGCCCGCCCGCGCCGCGGCCCCTTGACCTCCTGGCCCTCACCATCGAAGGCGGCGTCGTCAAGGTCGACACGCGCAAGCGCATCCAGCGCCAGAAGTTCGAACCCTCTCAGGTCGTTTACTTATGAAGAAGAAGATTCTTCACCACAGAGGCACAGAGGCACAGAGAAAGCATTATGCAGGAAAAAAACAAATGACAGGTAGTAAAACCTTAACTGAGAGCAATGATTCTTTAAGACAAAAGGCTTTAGATCTTGGATTCCTCTGTGTCTCTGTGCCTCTGTGGTGAACAGGTCTTGAGGTCTTGATGGCGGATGAGCGGGATGGTCTGAAAACCTGGCGGATGGCGGGCGTGGTGGCGACGCTGGGCATCGTGCTGTCGGTGCCGCTGTACCTGCTCGCGCACAGGCTTCACGGGTCGAGGGAGACGGCGCCGCCGGCGGCGCTCTATGTGGGCAGCGAGTCCTGCGGCGAGTGCCACAAGAAGGAATTCGACGCCTGGAAGGTGTCGAACCACGCCCTCGCCATGCTGGCGCCGCGCCCCGACACGGTCCTCGGGAACTTCGACGACGCCACCTTCGAGGAGAACGGCCAGGTCACCAGGTTCACTCGCAAGGGAAGCCAGTACTGGGTGCACACGCCGGGTCCCGGCGGGGTTCCCGGCGACTACGAGATCGCCTACACCTTCGGGTGGTTCCCGCTCCAGCAATACCTCGTGGCCTTCCCCGGCGGCCGCCTGCAGTGCCTCTCCATCGCCTGGGACGTGAAGAATCGGGAGTGGTTCTCCCTGTATCCGGGCCAGAAGGTCCCGCCCCACGACTGGCTCTACTGGACGCGGCCCGCCATGAATTGGAACACCATGTGCTCCCAGTGCCACTCCACGGGCGTTCAGAAGCGCTACGATCCGGCGATGGATACGTTCCAGACCACGTGGTCGGAAATCTCCGTGGGGTGCGAGGCCTGCCACGGCCCCGGCTCGCTACACGCGACGTGGGGCAAGAAGCCCGCCATGGCCCGGCCCAAGGTGGAGAACGCCCTGCTCACCGTGAAGACTTCCAACATGGCGCAGAAGGATGTGGTGGACCTCTGCATGTCCTGCCACTCCAGGCGCGCGGAACTCAAGGACCTGGACCACCCGGGCGGGGAGCCGTTGGACGCGCTGCTCCCCTCGCTCTTGAGCCCCGGGCTGTACTACCCGGACGGACAGATCCTGGACGAAGACTACGAGTACCAGTCCTTCCTCCAGAGCAAGATGTTCGAGAAGGGCGTGAAGTGCAACGACTGCCACGATGTCCACCGCGCGAGGCGCTACAAAGAGGGGAACGAGCTCTGTCTTAAATGCCACCGAGCCGACACCTACGACACCGAGAGCCACCATTTCCACAAGAGGGTGGTGGACGGCAAGCCCAGCGAGGGCGCCTCGTGCCCCGCCTGCCACATGCCCGGCCGGAACTACATGGTGGTGCACTTCCGCCGCGACCACAGCATTCGGGTGCCGCGGCCCGACCTGAGCGAACAGCTCGGAACGCCCAATGCGTGCACTCAATCGGGCTGTCACGCGGACAAGCCCCTCGCCTGGTCCGTCAGCGCCTACAACAAGTGGTACGGAGAAAAGCGAAAGCCCCACTACGGGACGGTTATTGCGGCCGCGCGAGAGCACAAGCCCCAAGCCCGCGCGGACCTGCTGGCGCTGGCATCCGACCCCCTGCGGCCGGCCATCGTCCGGGCCACCGCCATGGACCTCCTCTGGGCCTACCCCGGCGAAGACAGCGCGAAGGTCCTCCAACAGGGGCTCATGGACCAGGACGCGCTGATCCGCCGCACGGCCGCGAACCACCTCGCGGGGGGCGACCCGAAGCAGCTCGCCAAACTTCTCGTCCCCATGCTCAAAGATCCCGTGCTCGGCGTTCGCATCGAGGCCGCCTCGCGCCTCGCGGGCCTTCCGCCCGAGCTTCTCACCGAGAGCCAGACCAAGGATTTCAAGGCCGCCATGGAGGAGTACCGCAAATCCTTGGACTTCGCCGCGGACATGCCCTCGGGGCGTTACAACATGGGCATCCTCGCCCAGACCCTCGGCCAGCCCCAGGAGGCCGAGAAACAGTACAAGAAGGCCCTCGAATTCGACGACCAGTTCTACATGGCCCAGGTGAACCTGGCCCTCCTCCTGAACCAGCAAGGGCGGAACGCCGAAGCCGAGGCCCTACTCCTGCGGGCGCTCAAGGTGAGACCGCAGGATCCCAACATCTCCTTCAACCTGGGGCTTCTTCTCGCGGAGGAGGGGAAGGGGACAGAGGCCGAAGAGGCCTTGCGAATCGCCCTTCAGGCCGATCCCACCATGGCCCAGGCCGCCTACAACCTGGCCGTCCTCGTGGCCGCCCGCAAGCCCGCCGAGGCGGTGGACCTGTGCAGACGGGCTGCGGAGCTGCGCCCCGAGGAACCCAAGTACGCCTTCACCTACGCCTATTTCCAGATCCAGGCGCGCGACTCGGCCGGGGCGCAGAAGACCCTAGAGACGCTTCTGAAGCGCCATCCCGCCTACGGCGACGGTTACCTACTGCTGGGGGATCTCCTGGTGAAGGAAGGCAAAGCCCGGGAAGCGGCGTCGCTGTACGAGCGCGCCCTCACGGTCAAGGAACTGCCCGACGAGGCCCGAGCGCAGATCCGTTCCAGACTCGGAGCCGCGACAAGATAAAGCAGAAACATTGAACCGCAGGAACCTGAAAGCTAACAAAAACATTGAACCGCGAAGACCGCTAAGAACGCCAAGGAAGACTGTCTCTTGTTCCAATTTTACCCTTTGCGCCCTTCGCGCCCTTTGCGGTTAAAGATTCGTTTCTTTCAGTCCTTAAAGAGTAAAGACATTGAACCGCGAAGACCGCTAAGAACGCCAAGAAAGACTGTCTCTTGTTCCAATTCTTACCCTTTGCGCCCTTCGCGCCCTTTGCGGTTAAAGATTCGTTTCTTTCAGTCCTTAAAGAGTAAAGACATTGAACCGCGAAGACCGCCAAGAACGCCAAGGAAGACTTTCCTTTGTTCCATTCTTAACCTTTGCGCCCTTCGCGTTGGAGCCGGGATGGCAGCCACAGCGGAAAAGACCACCTCCTCCGTCGTGGGAGCCACCTTCAGGTGGCGAATGCTCCTCGTGCCATTGCTTTGAGAATAGCCTTTAACCCGAGATTGCCGCGTCGGCCTTTGGCCTCCTCGCAATGACCGCATTGATGCCACTGCGAGGCCTTAGGCCGCGGCCACCTGGCGGTTGAATGCGTCGTAGGTGTAAGTAAAGGTCCCGTCTTTATGGAGGAGGACCCTCAGCGGTCTTCACCCGTGGGTCTACGGGCGAGCGCTCGGGAATGCCAGGCATTCACGCCGGCTTAATGTTGAAATACAAGACCTGACCCTGATCTTACCGCGGAGCTTCCTGTCTTTCACCCTTTGCGGCCTTCGCGTCCTTTGCGGTTAAAGTGTGTTCCCTTGTGTTCTGCATTATTAACAACCCGCCGGGCTCGGCGGAATGGGCTCGTGTCGGTTATGGTGGGAGCCACCTACAGGTGGCGAACTCTTTCTGTCTTGTGGGGCGGGCACTCCTGCCCGCCTTGTTTTTTTCTTCGCGGACAAGAGTGTCCGCGCCACGCAAGAGAGTCCGCGCCACAGGGTATGGTCCGACGCCTTCAGACAAGAAAAAACCGCCCCGGCAAACCGGGGCGGTTTGGGTATATCTCGTTGAACGGGGTTAGAAGCGGAACTTGAAGTAGGCGAGAAATCCGTCGAACTGATAGTCGAAGCTGCCGTGCCAGCTGGCCTTGGTGGAGTCGATATTGATGTCGTCGTACAGATAACCGATGCCGAACCCGTAGTTCTTCCAGGGGAAGTAGTCCAAGGTGACCCGGGCGTCGGTGTACTCGCCCTCCACGTCGCTCACGTTCAGCTTGAGGTAATTGATATCGCCGCTCAGGGACCACTGGTTGTTGATCTGCCAGGTTCCGAAAAGGCCGATCACCGGCACGGGCGCGCTGACGCTTCCCTCGCGGTTGGCGTAGTAGGTTCCCATGGTGCCCGCCAGCTGGCCCCAACCCTGCAGCCTCGCCTGCTGGTCGACCCAGCTCACGCCGATGCTGCCGCCGAATTCGCCCTTGTCCCCCTGGACGAAGGAAAATCGGTAGTAAACGTTGTACTGTTTCGTGTTCCACTCGCCCTTCACGTAGGCGTTCGGGTAGTAGATGGTGTTGCCCCACTGGATGGTGCGACCGAGGTTCCGGCTCCCGTCCTGACTGAGGGTGAGGTAGCTGAAGTAGATCTGCTGGCGGGGCGTGAAGCGCCAGGCGCCGTCGAGGCGAAAAACGGTCTGGCTGTCGGCGAAGTTGAGATCCCTCTGAAAGTCGATCGAAGTCCCCCGCCCATAATAGGTGGAATCCAGAGATGCGTTGGTGCCGAAGCTCGTGAACAGGACGCCCAGGTTGAAGCTCCACTGGTCGCGCTTGTAGATTGACGTCGTGTCCGTTCCCCAGTCCGCCGCAAAGGCCGCCGTTCCCACCAATAGCGACATGAGCGACCACTAATCCAACTGATTCCTCTTTTCATCCCGAACCTCCTTCGCTCAAGCCATCAACTTCCTGGAAGTATTCTATATTCCGCCCTCTCCTGTGAGGGAGGGCCACCTCATGAAATCAATAAAAAGTATAACCCAACAATGGAATTAGTGCCACCCCCTTCACATGCGGGGGAGGCAGAGGGGAAACCAGCGCGCTTTCTCGGTTAACATCCTGAAATGCATGGAAAAGATGTTCACCCGACAGATCTGTCCGGAACGCCCCGTCGCCCAAACCCTTTGGCGGGCGATTCACTTGGCGGATCGCTTGCCCACGGCCAAAGACTCGGGAGTAGAATATGAGGGGGGAGCCGAAAAGTCAGAATCCGATGAGAAATCGGTCATGCTTGGGGGGCTCCCGGGGAAAGCGTGCCAGGAGTCCACGAAAATCGAACCGGAATAAGGAGCATTCGATGGCAGAGAAGGGGCGCGGAAACTTTGGATTTCTCTTCGTGACGGGGTGCCTGGCGGCGGCGCTTCTGCTCTCTTCGGCGCCTGCGGCCTTCGCCCAGGCGCAGGCGGACCCCATGGTCCAGAAGACGGTGAGGCCCGCGGAGAACATGGAGCCGGTCATCCTCCACACCGGCCAGGAGGCGGAGGCGAGGGCCAAGCTGGCCGCGCTCGAGAAGAAGACCGGCAAGAAACCCAACATCCTGATCTTCCTCATGGACGACGTGGGCTGGAGCGATCTCGGCGTCTTCGGCGGCGGCACGGCCGTGGGCGCTCCCACCCCCGCCATGGACAAGTTGGGCCACGAGGGCCTCGTCCTCACCTCCACCTACTCCCAGCCCTCCTGCTCCCCCACGCGCGCGACCATCCTCACGGGGCGCCTCCCCATGAGGCACGGCGTCCTCTATCCCCCCATGTACGGGGAGAAGGGAGGCCTCGACGGCGAGGTCACCATGGCCCAGCTGCTCAGCCAGGCGGGCTACGTGACGCAGGCCGTGGGCAAGTGGCACTGCGGGGAGAACACGGGTTCCCAGCCCCAGAACGTGGGCTTCGACGACTTCTACGGGTTCCTGAGCGTCTCCGACATGTACACCGAATGGCGGGACCCCTACTACTTCCCGGAGATCGTATCGAGCCCCGAGCGCACGGAGATGATCAAGGGCTTCCCCTTCGACCGCCACTTCGTCCACGCCAAGAAGGGCGGCCAGATCGAGGACCTGGAGGAGGTCACGATCCCCGTCAGCGCCCAGCTCGACGAGAAGTGGGCCAACTACTCGGTGGAGTTCATCAAGAAGATGGCCAAGAGCGACAAGCCCTTCTTCCTCTATCACGGGACGCGGGGCGCGCACTTCGACAACTACCCGCCCGACGAGTTCAAGGGCAAATCCCCGGCCAAGCACCCCTACAAGGACGTGATGGTGGAACTGGACGACATCCTCGGACGCCTCGTGAAGGCGCTTCAGGAGACGGGCCAGCTCGAGAACACGCTCATCTTCATCACGTCGGACAACGGGCCCGAGATGGAGTCGTGGCCCGACTGCGGGACAACGCCCTTCCGGGGCGCCAAGGGCAACACCTACGAGGGCGGCGTGCGCGTGCCCGGGATCGCGTACTGGAAGGGGACCATCGTGCCCGGCCGCATCAGCGACGGCCTCTTCGATCTCTCGGACCTCTACACGACGGCGATCTCGCTGGCCAACGCCAAGGACATCCTCCCGAAGGACCGTTACATCGACGGCATCGACCAGACCTCCTTCCTGCTCTCCGACAAGGGAGAGTCCAACCGGCGGGCCGTCTACTACTGGCTCATGACCTACCCCTCGGCGGTCCGCATGGGCGAATTCAAGCTCACCATCGTCTCCGAGAGCGACAACGACAACGATGTCTCCAACATGGGAGGCTTCAGCGGCGAATACCGGTTCCACGCCTCCCCGAGGTTCTACAACCTCTACCTGGACCCCAAGGAGATGCACAGCTACTTCATCCGCAAGCTGGCCTACGAGAACGTGCTCCGCGATGCGCTCAAAGAGCATGTGTTCACCTTCAAGAAGTACCCGCCCAAGCACGCCATCGGCCAGCCCCTGATGTAAGGCCTGACCGCGCTGAACCAGCCAGGCGGGGCTTCCCTCGGGAGGCTCCGCTTTTTTCTTCGCGGAGTGATAAGATCAGACCAATAGGGGGCGACAATGCTCATTCAATCCAGACGATTCGGCCTGTTTGCGTGCTCCGCGATTCTGGCGGTCCTGGTCTTCGCCCGGGCGGTCCCGGTGGCGGCCCAGGAGGCGCCTCCGGTTTCCGGAGGGTGGCAGTTCGAGCTGACCCCGTACGGCTGGTTCGCCGGGATGAGCGGGGAAGTGGGAGCGGGCTCCAAGGAAGCCCCCACGGCGGCGAGCTTCACCGACATCTGCCACAACCTGGACTCCGGGTTCATGGCCCATTTCGATGGCCGGAAAGGGCGCTGGGGGTTCCTCCTGGACCCCATCTACATCAACCTCGGCGCCTCCATCCGCACCCCCTACGGCTTCAAGGTGGCCATCAACGTGGAGCAGTTCCTCATGGGGTTCGAGGGCGCCTACCGCGTTTACGACAAAGAAGGCAACTCCTTCGACGTCCTCTTCGGAGGCCGCTACAGCGTCCTGAAGAACGACCTCACCCCATCTGGCGTCCCGTATCCTCCCCACCATTTTTCCAAAGATTGGGTGGACCCCATGGTGGGGTTCCGGGCGAGATTCGACCTCGGCCATCGGTGGACCTTCGGGATCCGGGGGGACATCGGCGGGTTCAGCCTCGGTTCCAAGCTCGCGTGGGACGCCATGGCCCATTTCGATGTCCGGGCGAGCAAATCGGTCTCATTCAACTTCGGGTACGCCGTCGTCGCCACCGACTACGAGAGCGGGAGCGGCGCCACCCGCTTCCTCTATGACGTCCGGATGGACGGGCCGTTCATGGGCGTTTCCTTCAGCTTTTAGAATCACGGCAGGAGAGGAGGGTTCAGGATGAGACAGGATTCAGGTTCAAGGCAGCGGGTGATTCGGAGCCCGGCCGAGGGCCACGTGGGCTGTTCTCGGTTCGGCCCCCGCCGACCCGCCTCGCCGCCTCAACCGCTCCTTGCCTGAGGGCTAAGACTTGCGGTCGGGACGCGCGATTCCCAGCTTTTTGATCCGGGAGCGGAGTGTGTTCGGGTGGACCCCCAGGATTTCGCCTGCCCCTCCGCGCCCGCCCACCTTCCACGCGCACTTTTCGAGCACGGCCACGATGTGGTCCCGAGCCACGTCGTCCATCCGTTGGGGCTCGTGAATTTGATGGCCGGACGGCTTTCCGAAAGCGTCATCGAGTATCAGGGTATCGCCCGGCGACAGGATCAAGGCGCGTTCAATCACGTTCTCCAGCTCCCGGACGTTTCCAGGCCACGCATAGGCCACGAGAGCGTCCATGGCTCGACGGGGGATGCGTTCTACGGACCTGCCGAGAGCCTTCTGCCGGCGGCCGATGAGGGCCCACGCCAGCAGAGGGATGTCCTCCCGCCGGTCGCGGAGGGGCGGGAGGGTGATGGGGAAGACGGCGAGGCGGAAGTAGAGGTCGTCCCGGAATCTGCCTCCGGCTACGGCCCGGCCGAGGTCACGGTTTGTGGCGGCCACGATGCGGACGTCGGCCACACGGGTCTGGTTGGAGCCCACGCGCTGAAACTGCCCGTCCTGGATGACTCTCAGGAGCTTGGCCTGAATCTCCAAGGGGAGTTCGCTGATCTCGTCCAGGAAGAGGGTGCCGCCGTCCGCCACTTCGAACCGGCCCACTCGGGTCTGGTCAGCGCCCGTGAAGGCCCCCTTCTCGTGACCGAACAGCTCGCTCTCGAAGAGGCTCGCGGGGATGGCGGGACAGTTCACCTTCACCAGGGGATTCCCTTTCCTCGGGCTCCACTGGTGGATGAGGTTGGCGAGGACCTCCTTCCCCGTCCCCGTCTCGCCCTGCAGGAGGACCGTACTGGCGGTGGGGGCGACTTGGGCCGCGAGGCTCAGGGACGACTTGAAGGCCGTGCTCCTCCCGATGACTTCCTCCATTCCGCCAAGAACCTGCACCTCTGCGCGGAGGTACCGGGTCTCGGCCTCCAGATGTTCCTTGAGCTTCTGGATCTCTTCGAGGTTCTGGTGAAGGGACTCCTCGGCCTGTTTCCTGTAGATGACGTTGGCGAGGACCTGCCCGATTGCGCTGGCCCTCTCGACCGTCCTGTCGGCCCACGCGATCGGGGCATCTACCGCGTTGAGCGAGAGGGAGCAGGCGACCTTCCCGCGGAACCGGAGGGGCACCGTGAGGACCGACTTGATGCCCATGCGGCGACAAAAGACCCGCTCCGTTTCGCATTCGGGGGGGAGATCTTTAAAAACGTCCGAGAGGCGGACGATGTCACCGCCTGAGATGGTCCGGTAATACCAGGAGTCGAGCAGAGGAGCTACCGCTTCTGGAGAGCTCAGGATGATTCCAGGGCGGGACCAGTAAATGAAGAAGGGGAGAATCTCGGGTCTCTCTCGGAACTCGGTCAGCAGGATTCTCTGTACTCCGAAGTAGGCCGCAACCTCCTCCAACGCCCATCGGATCTGGGGGACCATGGATTTCCCCGAAACGTCTTCAAGACGCAACGAGATGGACGTGAGCAGGCGCTCAAACTGGGAAATCTCTTCCATAGGGGACAAGAATGTCCTACGCACCCACATTAGTCAAGCGTGGGCACGAAATATCGTGCATGGCGCACGAAATATCGTGTAATTCGGTGCTCGCCCTATGTGCGACTATTTCCTAACTTATTGCAGAGCAATGAACTTGGCTTCCTTCTGGAGCGGAGCGGGGCCTTGGCCCCCAGCTTGCTTGGCAGAATATCTTATGGATATTCGAATCTCGGTCATCCGAACCGGCTCCGGGATCCTCCTCAAGGTGGACGGGACGCTCACGGCCGCCAGGCTGCCCATGCTCGAAAGCACCGTGGCGACCCTGGAGCAGCCCTTCACAGTAGACCTGAGTGAACTGCGTGCTTCGGATGAGGAAGGGATCCAAGCCCTGCGGAGACTGAGAGATGCGGGAGCAGAACTGAGGGGACTCTCCCCGTTCCTCGCGCTGAGCCTGGGACTCGGCCCCGAGGACGCCAAAGGGTGCTGAATACCGTCAGAACGGAGGTGAAGTTCATGAATAAAGCGATGCTGGCCATCGGCGTCTGCGTTCTCGCGGCGACGTTCGCCACGGTTACCCGCGCGCAAGCCCAGGCCCAGCCGAAGCCGAAGAGGCCGAACATCGTCGTCATCCTCGGCGACGACATGGGCTTCTCCGACATGGGCTCGTTCGGCAGCGAGATCCCGACGCCGAACCTCGACTCCCTGGCCAAGGGTGGCGCGAGGTTCACGAACTTCTACACGCACGCGAGCTGCTCCCCTACCCGGTCGATGCTCCTCTCGGGCGTGGACACGCACCTCAACGGCCTCGGCAACATGAGCGAGTGGACCGCGCCGAACCAGGTGGGCCTGGACGGCTACGAGGGCAACCTCAACGACCGCGTCGTCACGCTGCCGCAGCTCCTGAAGGACGCCGGCTACCACACCTACATGGTCGGCAAGTGGCACCTGGGGAAGGAGCCGACCCAGATCCCGGCCGCGCGCGGCTTCGAGCGCGACTTCACGCTGCTCGACGGGATGGGCAGCTACTGGGACGACTGGAGCTTCTCGGCCGCCAACCCCAAGTCGCTCTACACCGAGGACGGGCGCTACCTGAAGAGACTGCCGAAGAACTTCTACGCGACGAAGACCTATACCGACAAGCTGATCTCCTACATCGACGCCAACCACGGCGACGGCAAGCCGTTCTTCGCGTACGTCTCCCACCAGGCGCCGCACGAGCCGTACCACCTGCCGAAGGAGTGGCGCAACCGCCACGTCGGCGAGTACGACAAGGGCTGGGACGCCCTGCGTCAGGAGCGGCTGAAGCGGCAGGTCGAGATGGGCATCGTCCCCCCGGGGACGCAGCTTTCCGAACGGATGTGGTTCGTGCCCGATTCCACCCTGCTGGCCCCGGCCGCTCGCGCGGTCATGGGGAAGAAGATGGAGATCTACGCCGGGCTCGTCGAGAACCTGGACCACCACGTCGGACGGCTCATCGACCACCTCAAGAAGATCGGCGAGTACGAAAACACCATCTTCATCGTCTTCGGCGACAACGGCGCCGAGGGCGGCGACCTGTTCGAGCTGATCGCGGGCTCGCCCGGCTCACGCGACTACCTCTGGGCGGCCATGCACTGGTCGAACAACCATCCCAACGCGTGGGGCGACCCGGGGTCCTGGCTCGCCTACGGGCCCGCCTGGGCCCAGGTCTCCATGACGCCCTTCAGCCAGTACAAGGCCTGGCTCGCGGAAGGCGGTATCCGGAACGCGCTCATCGTGAGCGGACCTGGGGTCAAGCGTCCCGCGGGGAGCATCAACACCCAGGGGACCATGCACGTGGCCGACATCATGCCGACGCTCCTCGAGGTGGCCGGCACGAGCTACCCGAAGACGTACAAGGGGAAGGACGTGCCCCCGGCGCTCGGCAAGTCCTGGGTCCCGGTGCTGGAGGGCCGGGCCGATTCGCCCCGCACGGACCAGGACGTCCTCGCCTGGGAGCTCTTCGGAAACCGCGCCGTCCGGCAGGGGAGCTGGAAGCTGCGCTGGGAGAACAAGCCCTTCGGAAAGGACGGCTGGGAGCTCTTCGACCTCGCGGCGGATCCCGGCGAGCTGAAGGACCTCGCGGCGGAGCACCCCGACAAGCTGAAGGAGATGGTGGCGCTCTGGGACGACTACGTCCGGACGAGCAACGTGGTCCTGCCCAACCGTTCCCCCTACGAGGCGCTGGAGAAGGCCCTTCCGCAGCGAGTCCCGGTCCAGCCCGGCTATCCGCCGGTCAACCTGAAGAAGCAATTCGTGCCACCGCCCGACATGGTGGCCGATCCCAAACCTTGACGAGCGCCGATCCCGGAGCGAAATGAGGAGGACGGAAATCCCATGAGAAACGATGCAGGTTCTATGAAACCAGTCGCTAGGGTGCGGTTCGCCATCATCGCGGCGCTTATGGTGGGCGCCCTCTGTTCCCTGCAGGCCGTGGCTCAAGTCCCGGCCCGCTTTTACTGGGACACCCTGTCCGGAGGGAGCGCGGTGCCGCTCATCGTCAATTCCATCAGCGGCAACACGAACCCCTTCGACCCGGCCCACAGCGTCGTGCCGGGAGCGAGCTTCGACGGCACGCTGGCCATGATGGGCTATGCGTACACGTTCAATCTGGGCAACCGCTCGGCCATGGCGGCCATCATCCTGCCCATGGGACGGGTCTCGGGCGACGTGACCGTGGCCGGCAGGACCTTCAATCAATCGGCCCGGGGGTTCGGCGACCCCATGCTCGAGTTCAAGCTCAACTTCGTCGGCCCGCCGGCGCAGAGGAGCATCCCCGACGCCATGCGCTATGAACCCAAGTTCTCCATGAACCTCCTCGCCGACCTGGCGCTGCCCGTCGGTGAGTACGACAACAAGCAGCCCCTGAATCTCGGGCAGAACCGCTGGTACGGGCGGATAGGCTTCCCCATCGTCTGGCAGCTGGGGTCGTGGGCTCCGGGCCGGAGGACGACCCTGGAATTCCTGCCCGCCGTCTGGCTCTTCGGGAACAACAGCGACTACGTCGGGCAGACGATGAAGACCGACCCCATGTTCCAGCTGGACGCGCACCTGACGCGGGACTTCACCGAGCACCTGTGGGGCTCGCTTGACGCCGCCTGGTACAACGGCGGCAAAGCGACCATCAACGGTGTGGCGGGAGAGAAGATGAACAACCTCGGCGTCGGGGTCACGCTGGGGTACCACATCAACGACAACGTGGCCCTCACCTTCGGCTACAAGTCGACGGTTAACGACAAGGCCCCCACCGACCTCAAGATGGACGGGTTCATGGTTTCCTTCGTGTTCGGGTGGCACCCCATCGTCGAAGGCTCGAAGCGACTGAAGGGCGAATAACAAGGCAAGTTCGCTTTAGCAGGCTGTCGAGAAACTCGCATGCGACCTACGGGAGTCTTTTCAACAGCCTGTTAGCCTAAAGTTGATCTGGCATGGCGGCGCCCGCCGACCGGCGGGCGCGAGCTTTTCACGCCAACCCTCGTGGGCACGATCACTCGGGGACAGGTTCCTGGAAGCTCCCGCCGAGGGCGAGGTTCAGGCTGATGCGGTTGTTGAGCAGCGCGTACTGCACCCCGACCAGGTTCGCCTGGGCGGTGAGCACGTTACCCTCCTGCTGGACCACGGGGAGCATGTCGGTCTCTCCCACGTCGTACTTGATCTTCGCCAGGTCGTAGGCCTTTCGGCTCTCGGTCGAGGGCGGTGTCGAGCAGGTGCCCCTGCTCCCCGAGGTTGGCTTCCGTGGCGAGCCCCGTCTCCACCTCCCTGAAGGCCGTGAGGCCCTTCTGGATGAAGAGCTGGAGCGCGGCCTCCTGCTCGGCGGTGCGGATGTCCACCTCGGACTGGAGGGCGCCCCCCGTGAAGAGGGGCAGGAGCATGTTGAACCCGAGGGACCAGAACCCCATGGGAATCCGGATGTACTTGGTGATCTCGCTGGCCTGGTTGCCCACCGCGAAACCGAGCCCGAAGCCCGGGAGTTTGGCGAGCTTGGCGGATTGCACCATGTGGAAGGCGGCCGCCACCTGCTGCTCGGCGGCGTAGATGTCGGGCCGCCGCTCGAGGATGTCCGAGGGGATGCCGGCGGGCATGGTGGCCGGGAGGGGAGGGAGCTGGGTGGCGGCCTCGAGCTCGGCGGCGGGGTATCGGCCGAGGAGGACCTCCAAAGCCCGGACCACGTCCTGCTGGGCCTGCTTCGCCTGGAGGAGGGCGGCCTGCGACGTGCTCAGGTCCTGCCGGGCCTCGGCGACCATCTGGTCGCTCACCTGGCCCACGGCCTGCTTGGCCTCCAGGATGGCGACCTCCTGCCTGTAGAGCTCCACGGCGCGCTCCTGGAGCCTCACGAGGATGTTGACCTGCGCCGCGAGGTAGTAGGTCTTGGCCACGAGGGCGACGAGGGATTGCCTGCCCCACTCCACGTCGGCTTCGGTGGCGTTGAGGTTCTCGCGGGCGGCCGCGGCCTGGGACCGGATCTTCCCCCAGATGTCCAGCTCCCAGGAGATGTTGAAGTAGAGGGCCATCTCCGAGATGTACTCGTTGCCGGAGATCTTGCTCTTCTTGAAGTGCCCGATTCCCCCGGCGCCGGCGGGTATGGACGAGATGGGATAGAGCGCCGCGGAGGCCTGCGTGGCGTAGCCGGCGGCCATCTGGATCTGCTGGGCCGCGGCTTTCAGGCTGGGGTTGTTCCGGACCGCCTCCTCCGCCAGGGATTCGAGGCGGGGGTCTCCGAAGGACTTGAGCCAGCCGTCCGCCACCGCGCCCCCGTCGCCCGGGAGGGGCGCCTTCCACTGCCCGGGGATCTTGGTGGTCTCGGGCAGGGCCTGGGTCATCTCCTGGAGGGATGGCGCGGGTTTCACGGCGCAGGAGAGCAGGAGGGCGCCGCAAAGCGCGGCCGCTGCATAGGGGGCGATACGGGTTTCAGATCGGCCGAACATCTTGCCGGCGCCCACCTCAGTACCCTATGAACAGGAAGTTGGTCCACGTGTACATGCGGATCTGGACCCGGCGGAAGAAGAAGAGGGGGCTCTTGAACTTCCCCTTCACGATGCACTGGCCCGCGGAACCCACCAGCAGCGAGCAGCCCTGGAGGTCCTCCTTCGCGATGGTGAGGTAGGCGATGGTCCGGTCCGCCTTGCGGGGGAAAAAGATCTTTTCGAGCTTGCCGCCCGGATCGAGCTGGCCCTGACCGGTGGCCTGCTGGACGCTGTCCACCTTGGCCTTGAAGACCTTCCCGGGGTAGGCGGGGAGGGCCACCTCGGCGTCCAGGCCCGGCTCGATGATGCTCGAGTACTCCTGGAACCAGGAGGTCTGCACCATGGTGCCCGCCCCGTCGTAGAGATAGACCATCACGGGCGTCAGGGAGGCCATGGCACCGACCTGCAGGTTGAGCTGGGTCACGTACCCGTCCTCGGGCGCGCGGACCGTGGCCTGCTCCACGCTCCACTTGGCCGCATCCGCCTGCGCCCTGAGCTGGGCCAGCGTCGTGTCCCGCGTTCGGAGGGCGGATTCCAGGGCGATCTTGGCCTTCTTCATGTCGGCGTCCGCGGCGATGAGCTGCTGTTTGGCCGCGGCGAGCTGTTGCTGCTTGCCGTCCACCTCGGCCTGGTACTGCTCCACCTGGAACTGGCTGCCGGCCTGCTTGCTGGCCAGTTCGGTGTACTGCTTGAGGCGCGTCTGGGCGAAGTCCAGGCCGACCTGGATGGCCTGTGACGTTGGCCTTGAGGGCGGTCACGTTCGCTTTGGCCGCCGGCGAGCGTCTGCTCGTCGGCCGTGATGGCCGCGGCCGTCTGGACGTCGGCCTGGTCGTAGCCCGCCTGCGCCTGGTTGAGCTGGTCGCTGTAGGGTTGCGGGTCCACCTTGAAGAGCACGTCGCCCTTCTTGCAGTGCGCGCCGTTCTTGACGGGGACCTCGATGACCCGGCCGGTGACGCGGGGCTGGATGGGGGTGGTGAACTGGGCCACCACCGTGTCCGTGGTCCACGGCTGCAGGTAGTTGATCGAGAAAGCCGAGGATCATCATCCCGAAAGCGCCTGCGCTCGCGGAGATGGCGGCGGTGCCCAGGTTGAGCTTCACCCACCGGAACTGGATGAAGACGAGGTAGAGGGCGATGCAGTAGCCGATGACGAGGGCGACGATCATGGTTAGGCCCTCCCTCGTCCGCGGGCCAGCTTGGCGCACTCGCCCTCGACCGCATCGAGCCGGTCGGAGATCTTCACGACCATCTCCCGGATGCGGGCGTAATCGTAAGGCCCTTTGGGCGCGTCCCCGGCGACCTTCGGGTGCTTGGCCTTATCCAGAACCATCAGGAAGTAAACCCAGACGAAAATCAGCATGGGCACCATGGGATATTTCCTCCCCGCTCTCAGGCCAGGTTCTTCACGTCCGCCTCGAGGCGGGCCGTCCGCTCGGAGATGCCCGCGAGCAGTGTGGCGAGTTCCTCGGCCTGGGATTCCGTCAGGGCCAATTCCGGGCCGGCCTTGGGCTTGCAAAGCGACCACACCAGGGCGACCACCCAGGCGATGCCCCCCGTGAAGAGCCCCAGGACCCCGCACCAGGTGATGGCCTCGGCTTGCGGGTGGCCGTTCCTTCTCGCGAGCCATCCCGGCAGGATCAGCGCCCCGATGCCCAAGGCCAGGATCACGACCGCGAGGAATACCATGACGGCGATGGCAAGAATGTCCAATCCACCCATGGGTCGTCCCTCCAAATTGTCTGCCTGAACCCACCCTGTCAGCGGCGATCGTTCATGCGCCAGCGCTTCAGATAATAACATGCAAAGCAGGGCCGCCACAGGGTCCCTTGGTCGTTTCGGGGCCGGGGCCATGATGCAAAATGGCCTGCTGCTGAGCTACAATCTAAGGACAAACCGCCTCGGGCGGGCGTGCGCAAGGGGGAAGGGTCCAACCGCAAAGATCACAAATGGGGAGGGGGCACATGCTGGTCAGGCAAAATCCCATTTCTGTCCGGGTTCATTCATGCCACCGCGGCGGCGGTGGCGGCAGCCGGGTTACTCGCGGGGGCGGCCTGCAAGGAGAAACCTTTTCAGATGCCTCCTCCCGAGGTGACGGTCACCCCGGTGATCCAGAGGGACACGCCCATCTACGTCGAGTTCGTGGGCCAGACCAAGGGCTTCGAAGACATCGACATCCGGGCGCGCGTGGACGGCTTCCTCCAGAGCATCAACTTCAAGGAGGGCGCAGAGGTCAAGAAGGGCGACCTCCTTTACACCATCGATCCCCGGGAATACCAGGAGAAGGTCGCCCAGGCCAAGGGCGAGCTCGCCCGCGCCCAGACCATGCTCACCAACGCCGACATCGAGGTCAAGAGGATCAAGCCGCTGGTGGCCATGTTCGCCGTGAGCCAGCGGGACATGGACAACGCGGAGGCCCGCCAGGGGGCGGCCCAAGGCGAGGTGGACGCGGCCAAGGCCCATCTCGCCGTCCAGGAACTGAACCTCAGCTACACGCGGATGACCTCGCCCATCAGCGGCATCATCGGGAAGACCAAGGCCAAGGTGGGCGAGTTCGTGGGCCTGCCTCCGAACCCCATGATCCTCAACACGGTCTCTAACGTCGATCCGATCCTCGTGGAGTTCTTCCTCAGCGAGACGGACTACCTCTGGGCCGTGAAGATCTACGGCGCACAGAGGTCGGAGCCCCCCAGCAAGACCCTGGAGCTGGAGCTGGTCCTGGCGGACGGCTCGGTCTTCCCTCACAAGGGAAAAGTGAACTTCGCCGACCGGGAGGTGGACCCCAAGACGGGGACCATCCTGGTACAGGCGTCCTTCCCCAACCCCGAGAAGATCGTCAGGCCGGGCCAGTTCGGGCAGGGTCCGCTTCGTGGCCAATGTGCGCAAGGGGGCCCTGCTCCTGCCCCAGCGGGCGGTTCAGGAACTCCAGGGCTCCTATCAGGTCTGGGTCGTGGGACCGGGCAACAAGGCGCAGATCCGGCCCGTGAAGCTCGGCCCCAAGGTCGGAAGCCTCTGGGTCGTCGAGCAGGGCCTGTCCCCCGGCGAACAGGTGATCCTGGAGGGCCTGACGAAGGTCGAGCCCGACATGGTGGTGGTCCCCAAGCCCGCCAAGGAACCCAGCGAGGCTGCGCCAGCCGCGGGACAGGGGGGCTGAGCCATGGCCCGTTTCTTCATCAACCGGCCCATCGTGGCGATGGTGATCTCCATCGTCATCGTGCTGCTGGGCCTGGTGGCGCTCCAGCGCCTCCCCGTCTCCCAGTACCCCGACATCGTCCCCCCCATGATCCAGGTCAGCACCATGTTCGTCGGCGCCAGCGCCACGGACGTGGAGGCCTCCGTGGCCACGCCGCTGGAGCAGTCCATCAACGGCGTCGAGAACATGATCTACATGAAGTCCATCAACGCCAACGACGGCACGCTCATGCTCCAGGTCTCCTTCGACGTGGGGACCGACCTGGACAACGCCAACGTGCTCACCCAGAACCGGGTCCAGCAGGCGGTATCCGGGCTACCCTCCTCGGTGAAGGACTTCGGCGTCACGACCACGAAGTCGCTGGCCTTCCCCCTCCTGGTCATCACCCTGCACTCGCCCAAGGGGAGCTACGACAACAACTTCCTCTCCAACTACGCCGCCATCAACGTCAACGACAGGCTCTCCCGGATCAAGGGCGTGGGCCAGGTGCTCCTCTACGGCGGCTCGGACTACTCCATGCGAATCTGGGTGAAGCCCGACATCCTCTCCAAGCTGGGCCTCACCATCAACGACATCGGAAACGCCATCCAGCAGCAGAACACCATCACCCCCGGCGGCCAGATCGGCGGCCCGCCGGCCCCGAAGGGCACGGAGTACACCTACGTGGTCCGGACCAAGGGGCGCCTCATGGACGCCGACGAGTTCGGGAACATCATCCTCCGCAGCCACTCGGACGGCTCGCAGGTCCGCCTGAAGGACGTGGCGCGCATCGAGCTGGGCACCATGCTCTACAACTCCACGGGCCGCCTCAACGGCCAGCCCGCGGCCGTCATCATCCTCTACCAGCTCCCGGGCACCAACGCCCTCCAGGTGGCCAGAGAGGTGAAGGCCACCATGAAGGAGCTGTCCAAGCGCTTCCCGCCCGACATGGAGCACCTGGTGTCCCTGGACACCACCCTCGCCATCGACGAGGGGATCAAGGAGATCGTGAAGACCCTCTTCGAGGCCATCCTCCTGGTGATCCTCGTGGTGTTCCTCTTCCTCCAGAACTGGCGGGCCACCCTCATCCCCCTCGTCACCGTGCCCGTCTCCCTCATCGGCACCGTGGCCGTCTTCCCCCTCCTCGGGTTCTCCATCAACACCCTCTCCCTGCTGGGCCTCGTGCTGGCCATCGGCATCGTGGTGGACGACGCCATCGTCGTGGTGGAGGCCGTCATGCACCACATCGAGGAGGGCATGAGCCCGAGGGACGCGACGGTCAAAGCCATGGAGGAGGTCTCCGGGCCCGTGGTGGCCATCGCCCTCGTCCTCACGGCCGTGTTCGTCCCCGTGACCTTCATCGGCGGCATCACCGGAAGGCTCTACCAGCAGTTCGCCATCACCATCGCCATCTCGGTGCTCATCTCGGCCTTCAACGCCCTCACGCTGAGCCCCGCCCTCGCCGCCATGCTGCTCAAGCCGTCCAGCGGGAAGAGGAGCTTCCTCAGCCCCCTCTACGACCGCTTCAACCGGATCTTCGGCAAGGTCACCGACAGGTACATGACCTTCGCCGGGATCCTCACGCGCAAAGCGGCGCGGAGCGTGGTCTTCGTGGCCGTCCTCCTGGTCCTCATCTTCCTCATGGGCAGGAGCCTCCCCACGGGGTTCGTCCCCGAGGAGGACCAGGGCTACATCCTGATCGACGTGGGGCTCCCCGACGCCGCCTCTCTCGAGAGGACCGATGCCGTCTGCCGCAAGGTGGAGGCCATGCTCAAGGCCAACCCGGCCGTGGATACCTACACCACGGTCACGGGCTACAGCTTTCTCTCCCAGGCCATCGCCTCCAACACGGGCCTCTTCTTCGTCCAGCTCAAGGACTGGGGCGACCGGAAGGGCATCAAGCAGAGGGCGGACATCCTGTCCCTGCTCCTCTGCCTGGACTTCTGGAAGGATGTGCCGGAGGCCACCATCTACGCCTTCGGCCCGCCGGCGATCCCGGGGCTCGGAACGGGGGCGGGCTTCACCATGGAGCTCCAGGACCGCACCGGGAACCCCCCCGAGTACCTGGCGGAGTGGACCGACAAGTTCGTGGCCGCCGCCAAGAAGAGGCCCGAGCTCCAGCAGGTCATGAGCGTCTACCGGGCCAAGGTCCCCCAGCTCTACGCGGATGTGGACCGGGACAAGGTCCTGAAGATGAACGTGCAGCTGAAGGACGTGAACAACACCCTCGGCGCGTTCCTGGGCGGTGCCTACATCGACGACTTCAACCGTTTCGGCCGCGTCTATCGGGTCTTCGTCCAGGCCGACGGCCAGTACCGCACCAGGCCGGAGGACCTGAGGCTCTTCAACGTCCGGAGCCTGACGGGGGAGGTGGTGCCCCTCAACACCCTCGTGACCATGAAGCCCACCTCGGGGCCGGAGGTGACGAACCGCTTCAACCTCTACCGCTCCGCCGAGATCAACGGTCTGCCCGCCGAAGGTTACGGCTCCGAAGAGGCCCTTGACGCCCTGGAGCAGGTGGCCAAGGAAGTCCTGCCGTCGGGCATGGGCTACGAGTGGTCCAACATGTCCTACCAGGAGAAGAAGGCTTCGGGCACGGGCGGCGTCGTCTTCGGCCTGGCCCTCGTCATGGTCTTCCTCATCCTGGCCGCCCAATACGAGAGCTGGTCGCTCCCCTTCAGCGTCCTCCTCGGCACGCCCTTCGCCGCCTTTGGAGCCTTCGGGGGCCTCTGGCTGGCCCGAAAGCTGCTCCCCAGCGTCATCGGAGGCAGCTACCTCCTCAACGTCTTCGCCCAGATCGGGCTCATCATGCTCATCGGGCTCGCGGCCAAGAACGCCATCCTCATCGTGGAGTTCGCCAGGGTCAAGGTACCGCGAGGGGGTCCCCCTCGTGGATGCGGCGCTGCAGGCCGCCCACCTCAGGTTCCGGCCGATCCTCATGACGTCCTTCGCCTTCATCATGGGAGTCTTTCCCCTGGTGATCGCCTCGGGCGCCGGCGCCGAAGCGCGGAAGGTCATGGGGCTGGCGGTCTTCTGCGGCCTCCTCGTGGCCACCATCCTCGGCGTCAACCTCATCCCCGTCCTGTTCGTCCTCGTGGAGAGAATCGCCGGGGGCAAGAGAGAAGAGCAGGCTCCGCAGGAGCCCCCGCCGGATCCATCCCGGAGAGAGGAGGTGCGCTGACATGAGAAAAGCCACCGCTCTCCTCCTCGTGGCCCTGCTCCTCTCCACCGCGTGCGCCATGGGCCCGGACTACAAGAGGCCCGAGGTGAACCCGCCGCAGGCCTTCATGGAGACCGTCCCTCCAGGGGAGTCCGTCGCCAACATGCCCTGGTGGGAGCTCTTCAAGGACGAACAGCTCCAGGAGCTCATCCGGATCGCCCTCAGGGAGAACAAGGATATTCTCGCCTCCGCGGCCCGCATCCAGGAGGCGCGCGCCGCCCTCGGCTACACGAAGGCGGACCAGTGGCCCTCCCTCGGGTACATGGCCCGCGGGTCGCGCTCGGATCTCTATGCACCCAACTTCCTCTACCCGCTGGCCCCGCGGCACATGCCGGCGTACGGGAGCGTCACCACGGACGACGTCATCGTGGCGGCCGACGCCTCCTTCCAGGTGGACCTGTGGGGCAGGCTGCGCCGCTCCACCGAATCCTCCCGCGCCCAGCTGGCGGCGTCCGAGGAGGCCTACCGCACGGTGACCATCACCCTCGTTTCGGACGTGGCCACCACCTACCTCCTCATGCGGCAGTTGGACGCCCAGCTCAAGGTCGCCACCGACACCCTGGCCTCGCGCCGGGAATCGACGAAGCTCATCGATGCCCGGTTCCAGGCGGGGCTCGTGCCCCTGCTGGACGTGAACCAGGCCCAGATGCTGGAGGCCTCGGCGGCCACGACCCTCTCCTCCCTCGAGCGGGGGCTGGCCCAGACCGAACACGCCCTGAGCTTCCTCCTGGGCAGGAACCCGTCCGCCATCCCGCGCGGTCTGGCCCTCGCCGAGCAGGTCTTCCCGCCGGAGGTGCCGGCGGGCCTGCCCTCGGAGCTGCTCGAGCGGCGCCCGGACATCCGGACCGCCGAGGAGAGCCTCCATGCCCAGATGGCCCTCATCGGCGTCACCAAGGCCCTCATGCTGCCCAACCTCAGCCTCACGGGAGCCTACGGCCACGAGTCCCTCGAGCTCACGGGCTACCCCTCGGGGAGCGGCGATTTCTGGAGCCTGGCGGCGGGGCTCATCGGGCCCATCTTCCAGTTCGGGAAGAACAAGTCGCGGGTGGAGGTCCAGAAGGCCAAGACGGAGGAGGCCCTCCAGACCTATGAGAAGGCCGCGCTCAACGCCTTCAGGGAGGTGGAGGACGGCCTCGTGGCGGTCCGCACCTACCGAGACGAATACGAGGCCGTGGTGCGGGACGTGGAGGCCGCCCGAAGCGCGTCCAAGCTCTCCCACGCCCGTTACGACGCGGGCTACTCGAGCTATCTGGAGGTGCTGGACACGGACCGGATCCTGTTCTCCACCGAGCTCCAGGCCGCCGAGGTCCTCCAGCAGCGCTACGCCGCGGTCATCGGCCTCTACAAGGCTCTGGGGGGCGGATGGCCCGTGGAGCCTGTGCGGGAGGGCGGGAGGACCGATGGAGCGAAGAAATAGCAAGACGTGAGGCGCCAGGCGTGAGGCGCCAGATTCCGGACGCGCTCCGCTTGCCGGAATGACACAAACGTCGATTCTGCGAACAACTCCAACCGCGTCATTCTGGCGACCGAAGGGAGTCCAGAATCTCTCCGAGGCATAAAGCCAGAAGCCCCGGACCGCGAGGTCCGGGGCTTCGCGTTTTGCGCAACTCCCGCCTACTGTTGAGCAGGGGCCGGTTGGGCTTGATCCTGCGCGGGCCTGGGCTGGAGCTGGTCCGGGGTCTGCCAGCCGCCGCCGAGGGCCTTGTACAGCAGGACGAAGTTCTCCAGCCTGCGGTACTGGTAGGAGACCAGGAACTGTTCCGCGGGGTAAAGCCTCTCCATCATGAGGAGGACTTCGAAGTAGCTCGAGAGCCCCGAATTGTACCGTTCGTTGGAGAGCCTCACGGCCTCCCTGAAGGCATCCACCGAGCTTCTCTGATGCTTCTCCGCCTCCGCCAACTTCTGGTTGGTCACGAGGCTCGAAGATGTCTCTGCGAAGGCGTTGTTCACTGCCTGCTCGTACTGGGCCAGGGACTGGCCGTAGAGGGCCTTGGCTGCCTCGTACTGGAACATCAGCGCGCCGCCGTGGAAGAGGGGCTGGAACAGGCCCGCGGAGACGCTCCACCGCTTGCCGTCGCTGAAGAGCTGGTTCACCTCAGGGCTGATGCCCCCGAGGAGGCCCGTCAGGCTGATCGTCGGGGAACATGCTCGCCTTGGCGGCGCCCACGTTGGCGTTGTAAGCCACGAGCGCCTGCTCCGCTTCCAGTACGTCGGGACGGCGCTCCAGAAGGGCAGACGGGAGCCCGGCGGGGACATCGAGGGGCAGGGTGTCGGTGGACGGCAGCGCGGACCGCTTGATCGGACCAGGCGGGCGGCCCAGGAGCACGCAGAGGGCGTTCTCCTTCTTGACGATGGTCGCCTCGAGGTCGGGCACCTGGGCCGCAACGTTCCCAAGGTCGCCCGCGGCACTGCTCGTCTGAAGGGCGCTCGCCGCGCCCCCCTTGAGTTTCCGGTCGAAGAGGCTGAAGGTCTCCTGGAACGCCTGGGTGGTTTTCTTCGCGATGTCGAGATACTGGTCGAGTTCGCAGAGCTCGTAGTACCCGATGGCCACGTTGGCCACGAGGGAGAGCATGACGCCGCGGCGCGCCTCCTCGCTGGCCAGGTACTGGGCCCGTCCCGCCTCGTTCAGGCGCCGCAGGCGGCCCCAGAGGTCGATCTCCCAGGAGAGGGTGAACGCGGCCTGGTAGGACTCGGACACCGGCTTCTCGCCGGAGGGGTAGACGAAGGACGACTCGCGGCCGCGCGTCCAGTCGCCGGAGGCATCGATCTGCGGAAAGAGGGGCGCCCGCGCGATGCCCGCCTGGGCGCGGTACTGCTCCACGCGCCAGGCCGCGACCTGGGCGTCGGGGCTGTTCTGCAGGGCCTCGTCGATGAGGACCTTGAGGTTCTCGTCCTGGAAGAGGTCCCACCAGGGCTTGTCCGCGAGGGAGGCGTCTGCCGCGGGCTTCTCGACGCCGCGGTACTGATCCGGCGTGGCCACCTCGGGCCGCTTGTAGTTCGGCCCCATGGCGCAGCCTAGCGCCGAGCTGATCAGGAGGACGATGCAGAGTGCGCGTTTCATATCAGTGCCCTCCTTCCGTGGGGGGGACGCCTGGCTGAGTATGCTCAGTGCCCGAGGCGTGGGCGTCACGTTTTTTCTCCGTTCCCGACCAGCGCTCCACGAGCACGAAGAGCGCGGGGATGATGAAGATGGCGATCCCGGTGGCGGCCACCATGCCGACGATGACCACGGTGCCCAGGACCTTGCGGGAGATGGCTCCCGCGCCGGAGGCCGTCCAGAGGGGCACGCAGCCGAGGATGAACGCGAAGGAGGTCATGAGAATGGGACGGAGGCGGAGCCTCGCGCCCTCCAGGGCGGCGTCCACGAGGGACCGGCCGTGCTCGTCGAACTCCATCTTGGCGAACTCCACGATGAGGATGGCGTTCTTGGCCGCGAGGCCGATGAGCATGACCAGGCCGATCTGGGCGTAGACGTCCAGGTCGAAGTTGCGCATGAAGAGGCCCACGAAGGCGCCGACCACCGCGATGGGTACGGAGAGCAGGACGCTGAAGGGCAGGGACCAGCTCTCGTAGAGCGCGGCGAGGATCAGGAAGACGAAGATGATGGACATTCCGAAGACGAGGGCCGCCGTGCCCGAAGCCTTGGACTCCTGGTAGGAGAGGTCGCACCAGGCGTAGCTCATGTCGCCGGGCAGGACCTCCTTGGCCACCTCCGTCAGGGCCTTCATGGCGTCCCCCGAGCTGAAGCCGGGGGCTGCGTTGCCCGTCACCCAGGCGGATCGGAAGAGGTTGAACCGGTTCGTGTACTCGGGGCCGAAGATCTTTTTCGTGGCGGTCACCGAGCCGAGGGGAACCATGTCGCCGTCGTTGTTCTTCACGTAGAACTGGTTCATGTCCTCCGCTTTGGTCCTGTCCGTTCCCTCGGCCTGGAGGTAGACCTTCCACTGCCGCCCGAACCGGTTGAACTGGTTCACGTAGAGGCCGCCCATGAAGGCCTGGAGGGTCTGGTAGACGTCGCCCACGGCCACGCCCTGCTTGAGGACCTTGTCCTGGTCCACGTCCACGTAGACCTGGGGCACCGAGGCGCGCCAGGGGCTCAGGACGCCCGTCAGCTCCTTGCGCTGCTGGCAGGCGGCGATGAATTTGGTGAGGTTCTCCTGGAGGTAGGCCACGTCCTTGCCGCTCCTGTCCTGCAGGAAGAAGGAGAAGCCCCCCGCGTTGCCGAGCCCGGGGATGGCGGGCGGCCCGAAGGTGAAGGCGATGGCCTCGGGGATTTCCGCGCGCAGCTTGGCGTTGACGCGGCGCTGGATGGCGCTGGCCGTCATCTCCGCGCCCTTTCGGTGCTTCCACTCCTTGAGCGAGATGAAGTAGAAGCCCGTGTTCGTGGAGCTGATCTGGGTGAGCATGCTGTAGCCGGTGATGGCGGTGACGTATTCGATGCCTTCCGTCTTCATCAGGACGTCGCCCACCCGATTCATGGTCGCGTTGGTCCGCTGCATGGAGGCCGCGTCGGGGAGCTGCACGTTGGCGAAGAGGTAGCCCTGGTCCTCTTCGGGCACGAAGCTCGAGGGGATCTTCTTTCCCAGGAGCCCCGCGAAGAGCGTGAACCCGGCCAGGATGACGAGGCTCAGGAACGCCTTCCGGATGAGCATGGCGCTGATGTTCACGTACCCGCCGGTCATCTTCGTGAACCAGGTGTTGAAGCCCTCGAAGAAACGACCCAGCGGGCCCGCCGCCTTCTTCTTCGGCCTGAGGAGGAGGGCCGCGAGGGCGGGCGAGAGGGTGAGGGCGTTGAAGGCCGAGATGAGGACCGAGATGGCGATGGTGATGGCGAACTGCTTGTTGAGGCGTCCCTGGATGCCGCTCATGAAGGCCACCGGGATGAACACGGAGGAGAGGACCAGGGCGATGCCGATGACGGGCCCCGACACCTCCTTCATGGCCTTGAAGGTGGCGTCCTTCGGGGTAAGCCCCTGTTCGATGTGGTGCTCCACGGCTTCCACGACCACGATGGCGTCGTCGACCACGAGGCCGATGGCCAGGATGAGACCGAAGAGGGACAGGGTGTTGATGGAGAAGCCGAGGATGGGGAAGACCGCGAAGGTGCCGATGAGGGAGACGGGGACGGCGATCATGGGGATGAGCGTCGCCCGCCAGCCCTGGAGGAAGAGGAAGACCACCAGGATGACCAGGATCATGGCCTCGAAGAGGGTCTTCACGATCTCGTCGATGCCCTCCACGACGGGCAGGGTGGTGTCGAGCGCCATGATGTAGTCCACGTCCGCCGGGAACTGGCCCTTGAGCTCCTCCACGGTGGCCTTGACCTGCTTGGCCACGTCAAGAGCGTTGGAGCCGGGGGCCTGGTACACGGCGATGGCGCCGGCGGGCTTACCCTGAACGCTGGCTACCTGGTTGTAGTTGAGGGCGCCCAGCTCGAGGCGGGCCACGTCCTTGAGACGGACCGTGGAGCCGTCGGGGTTGAGGCGGACGACGATCTCCGCGAACTGGTCGGGGTCCACCAGGCGTCCCTGGGCCCTCACCGTGTAGGTCATGGCGGTTCCCAACGGGGCCGGCTCGCCACCCACCTTGCCGGCGGGGTTCACGGTGCTCTGCTGCTTCACCGCGGTCATGAGATCGTTGATGGTGAGACCCATGCTGGCCAGCCGGTTGGGCTTGACCCAGATGCGGAGGGCGTAGTCGGCGGCCCCGAAGATGGTGACCTGGCCCACGCCCTTCGTGCGGTAGATGACATCCTTCATGTTGATGGTGATGTAGTTGCTCAGGAAGAGCCCGTCGTAGGTCCCCTTGGGGGAGTAAACGGAGAAGACCAGGAGGGGCAGTCCGAAGGACTTGTTGACCGTGACGCCGTACTGGTTCACGTCCGTGGGCAGGTTGGGCGACGCCTGGGAGACGCGGTTCTGGGCGTTGACCTGGTCCATGTCCACCAGGGTGTCGATGTCGAAGGAGACCTGGAGCTGCATGGTCCCGTCGTTGGCGTTGATGGACTTCATGTAGAGCATGTTGTCCACGCCGTTCATCTGCTGCTCGAGCGGCGTGGCCACGGACTGCTCGATGGTGACCGCGTCGGCGCCCGTGTAGGTGGCGTTGATCTGGATGAGGGGCGGCACGATGTCGGGGAACTGGGCGATGGGCAGCCCGAGCATCGCCACCAGGCCCGCGAGGACCGTGAGGATGGCGATGACCATGGCCACGATGGGCCGTCGGATGAAGAAATCGGCCACGGCCTACCTCCCTTCAGTAGCGGCGGGGGCCGTAGCCGCCGGGGCGGCACCTTCGGCAGGGGCCGCCACGGGCTGGACCTTCATCCCCGATTTCACCAGCTGGAGCCCTCCCACGACGACCTTCTCACCGGGATTCAGACCCTTGTCGATGACCCAGAGGGATCCCACCCGCTGGGAGGGAGTGACGGAGCGCATCTCCACGGTGCCATCGGGCCCCACGACGGCCACCTGGTTGTCCCCCTGGAGTTCCTTGACGGCGGCCTGCGGAACGAGGAGGGCGCCCTTCTTGGTGTAGGTGACGGCCCGGACTTTGGCGTACTGGCCCGGCCTCAGCAGGCCATCGGGGTTGGGGAATTCGCCCTCGATGGTGATCGTGCCCGTCTTCACGTCCACCTGGCGGTTGAGGAGGATGACCTTGCCCTGGTGCGGGTAGACGGACCCGTCGGTCAGGACGAGCTCGAGTGCCCCGCCCGCGGCATCCCGCCTGATCTCGGTGGCGCCCATGTAATTCAGGTACTGCTGCTCCGAGAGGCCGAAGGCCACGCGGATGGGGTCCACCGTGGAGACCGTCGTCAGGACGTTCGAACCGTTCACGAGGGAGCCCACCTGGGTCTGAACGGTCCCGGCGATGCCGGCGATGGGCGAGCTGACCGTGGTCCAGTTCAGATTGAGCTGGGCCTGCTCCAGCTGGGCCTTGGCCGTCTCCACGTTGGCCTCGCACTGGCGCTGGTCGGAGAGGGCGTCGTCCAGTTCCTGCTGGCTTATGGCCAGGCTCTTGGCCAGGGGCGTGTACCGCTCCACCTTGATGTTCGCGTTGTCCAGCGCCGCCTGGTTCCGGGACAGGTTGCCCTTGGCCGAATCCAGAGCCGCCTTGAACTGCCTGGGGTCGATCTGGAAGAGGGGCTGGCCCGCCTTGACCACGGTGCCCTCCAGGTAGAGCTGCTTGAGGATGTAGCCCTCGATCTTGGGCCGGATGTCCGCGTTCACCGAGCCCTTCAGGGTTCCCACCCACTCCTGAGTGACGGGCACGTCCTGCTGGGTCACGGCGACGACCTCCACCTGTTGTATGGGCGGGGTGGCCTGCTTCTTCTCGCAGCCCGCCATGAATAGGAGCGCGGAAAGGAGGATGGCAAACACGAACAGGTTCGATGCGAGTCTGGTCCGTTTCGTTGGTCTCACGAGCACCCTCCCTGGGTCGTCTTGCGCGCCGTCAGCGTGCGGCGACGAACCCGGCGAATTCCCAAATCCCATACCCTCTTGGTCTTACACATCCATCGGCAGCAAGCGGCCTATTCACCGCGCCCGTCCAGGCCACCGGGTCGGTTCGTTCGATGGTTCAATTAGCCCTTCTGGGCCATCAGGATCTTCTTGGCTTCGGCCAGCTCCTTCACCTTCGCCTCGCCCACCTTCGGGTAGCTCAAGTTCATGGAGTCGAGCGCGTCGATGACGGCGGCCGCAACGACCACTCGGGAGAACCACTTATTGTCCGCGGGCACGACGTACCACGGAGCGTGCTCGGTGGCCGTGTGCTGGATCATGTCCTCGTAGGATTCCATGTACTGGCCCCAGAAGCCCCGCTCCTTCGCGTCGGCCGATGAGAACTTCCAATTTTTCTCGGGGCGGTCGATGCGCTCGAGAAATCGCCTCTTCTGCTCCTTGTTGGAGACGTGGAGGAAAAACTTCCGGACCATGATCCCGTTGCGCGTGAGGTAGCGCTCGAAGGCGTTGATATCTTCGAACCGCTCCTTCCAGATATCCTTGGTCACGAGTTTCTTGGGGACCTTCTGCCCCGCGAGGTATTCGGGGTGGACGCGAACGACCAGGGTCTCCTCGTAGTAGGAGCGGTTGAAAATGCCGATGCGTCCCCGCTCGGGGAGGTTCTTCAGGCACCGCCACATAAAGTCGTGGTCGAGCTCCTCGCTGGACGGCGACTTGAAGGAGGTGACCTGGCATCCCTGGGGGTTCACACCCGACAAGACGTGCTTGATGGTGCCGTCCTTCCCGGCGGCGTCCATGGCCTGAAAAATGAGGAGGAGGCCCCACTGGTCCTGTGCGTAAAGCTTGTCCTGGAACTCCGCCAGGAGGGAGACGCCATTGGCGAGGGCCTCCTTGGCTCTGGACTTGTCCTCCGCCTTGAGCCCCGCCGTATCGCCAGGGTCCACATCCTTGAGGCGGAACTTCTTCCCGTTGGTCACCCGAAAAGGCTTGGCAAACGCCTCGGCCCTCTGGATAAACTTTTTGTGGTCGGCCATGGGTCGATCTCCCTTTCGCTATGAGAACCGGTCTGCGTTTCGAACACAAATATATTTTACAATGGCCGGTCCGATTGTCAGCCTCACCGTGCAGGGGCGAGTTGGGGCTATGATGAATGCCCAGGCAGAGAAGGAGACGGCACATGACCTTTGTCGTGGAAGCCCTGAGGAGCCATCCCGAACTCGCCATCTTCCTCACGGTGGCGCTGGGGTTTCTTCTCGGCCGCTTGAAGATCGGGTCCTTCACTCTCGGCAGTGTGGTGGGGACCCTCCTGGCGGGCGTCCTCGTGGGACAGCTGGACATCCACGTGCCCGGGGTCGTCAAGGCGGTCTTCTTCGACCTCTTCCTCTTCGCCACGGGGTACAAGGTGGGCCCCCAGTTCTTCCGGGGCCTCAAGAAGAACGCTTTCTCCCAGGTGGCCCTCACGGTGGTACTCTGCGTCACCTGCCTGATCACGGCCTTCACGGCGGCCAAGGTTCTGGGCTACGACCGGGGCACCGCCGCGGGCCTCCTGGCCGGGGCCTTCACCGAGTCCACCGTCATCGGCACGGCCGCGGACGCCATCAATCGCCTGGACATTCCCGCCGAACAGAAGGCCGCCGAAACGAACAACATTCCCGTGGCCTACGCGGTCACCTACCTCGTGGGAACGGCCTTCGTGGTGTGGTTTCTGTCCAACCTCGCGCCCAGGCTCATCAGGGTGAACCTCAAGGAGGAGAGCCGGAGGATGGCCGCAGCGGGCATCGGAGGCGCAAGCACGGAGGAGGGGCCCCAATCGGCCTATCGCCCGTGGCAGTTCCGGGCCTATCGGGTCTCGGCCCCGGGCCTCTCGGGGAGGACCGTAGCCGACCTCGAAGGCCTGTTCCCGGGGGAGAGGGCCTTCATCGAACGGATCCGCAGGGGGACAGAGATCCTCGAAGCGGAGATGGGAACAGTGGTCCGGGAAGGGGACGTGGTGGCGCTCATGGCGCGTCGCGAGCCCATCCTCTCCGCTCCCGAGCTCATCGGTCCCGAGTTGGAGGACCGTGAGCTCCTCGACATCCCGGCCCAGGCGCTCGATGTGGTAGTGACCAACCGCGCGTTCGTGGACCAAAGCCTGGCCGAGCTGGACAGGCTTCACGGCCGTGGAATCGCCCTTCGGAAGCTCATCCGGGGCGGCGAGGAGATGCCCTTTGCGGCAGCGACCACCCTCGAACGGGGCGACATCCTACAGATCATGGGGTCCGAGAGGAACGTCGGAGCGGGTGGCGAAAGTGCTGGGGTACGCCGAGCGCGGCACGAGTGCCACGGACATGATCTTCGTGGGCACGGGCATCGTTCTGGGCGGCCTCGTGGGCCTGCTCTCCGTCACGGTGGGGGGGCTGCCCCTCACGCTCACCTCCAGCGGAGGCGCCCTCATCATGGGTCTGGTCTTCGGGTGGCTGCGCTCCGTGCGCCCGACCTTCGGCCGCATCCCCGAGCCGGCCCTCTGGATATTCGACACCGTGGGCCTGGTCGTCTTCATCGGGATCGTGGGCCTGGACGCGGGCCCCAGCTTCATCTCCGGGCTCCAGAAGACGGGGATCAGCCTGGTCTTCGTGGGGCTCGTGGTGGCCGTTTTGCCCCACGTGGTGGCCATCCTCTTCGGCCGGTACGTGCTGAAGATGGACCCCGTCACCCTCCTCGGGGCGTGTTCGGGAGCCGGCACCAACACGGCCGCCCTCCGGGCCATCCAGGACGAGGCGCAGAGCAAGCTGCCGGCGCTGGGCTACACGGTGCCCTATGCCGTGGGCAACATCCTGCTCACCGCCTGGGGTCCCGTCATCGTGGCCATGCTGTCCGCATGAGCTCGTCGGCCATTCTGGTCATGGAGCGCGCCGTGCGGCACTCTGGCTAGGTGAAACTCGAGCGGCGTTGGAGGAGGTGGAATCATGGGCCATCGCGTGAACGCGTCGTGGAGCCGTCGAGTCGCCCTTGGGGGCCTCCTGCTCTGTCTGTGCGCGGCCTGGCCGCTGGGTGGCACCGAGCCCGTCTCCATGGGGGACATGGTCGGTTTTCGGGGCATCCTCGTCCCGCCCGTGGAGAAGACCGATGTCACGAAGCTGGTGGATGCGGGGACCATCGAGGCGGACGGCTTCACCTACATCGTATTGAACCTGGCAGGGGAACTGAAGGAGACGCCCGCTCGGCCAGGAGGAACCGTCGGTGCCCTGCTGGTCCCGGATGTGGCGCCCTTCGACAAGGTGCTGACGCAGCTCAACGTCGTGGCCGTGCCTCTTGAAATTAAGGCATCCATGACCGCGGAAACGCTGCCCTATTTCTGGGCCAAGCAGGCGCGCTTCGACGTGGGCTTCCCGCGGTACCGCGTGCTCCTCTACAACACCACCGGCGTCTCCGCCACGGTGGCCGTCTTCGCGTACCGGTCACGCTGAGTAACGCTACCGCCCGTACACCGGTGCGGGGCCGACGGTCGGACCCCGAGACGACTATGCGCCGCGCGAGAGTCCGTCGATGGCGGACTGCACGGAGTCGAAACGGGTGATTTCTCCAACCGTTTCGTCCACTCCCTCGGCTCTTAGGAGATCCCGTTCGAAAGAGCTCGCCTCCACCAGTTGGAGTTTCACCCCTCGGTCCCCCAACTTCTGATGCAGGATTCTGACGGACCTGGCTCCCGGCACATCCATGTTGGGGGAGGTGGAGAGGTCCCACACCACCAGCTTTACGGGGCCGCCCTCGGATTCCAGGCGCCGCGTGACCGCCTCCTGGATGAACTCCGCGTTGAAATAGAGGATGTTCGCGTACACCTGGAAGATCAGGAGGCCGGGCACGCTTTCGTTGTCGGGATGGCGCGCCATGTCGGAGAAGCGGTCCGTGCCGGGAATGCGGCCGAGGAAGGCCAAGTAGGGGCGGGCGCCGCGCCGGAGCAGCATCAGGACGGAAACGATGGCGGCCAGGATGACCCCCTTGAGGATGCCGAGGAACAGGACTCCCACCAGGGCCACCACCGCGACATAGAGGTCGAAGCGGCTGACTCTCCAGAGGTGCCGGATCTCCTTGAGGTCGATGAGCCCCTTTACGGCCATCAAGACGATGGCCCCGAGAATGGCCTGCGGCAGGAGTGCCAGGGGCCCCGTGAGGAACAGGAGCACGCAGACGAGGCCGAGGGAGGCCACGGGCAGGGCCAGGGGCGACTTGGCGCCCGCCTTGTCGTTCACCGCCGATTGGGAGAGGCCCCCCGCCACCACGAAGCCGTGGCCCACGCTTGCGGCCAGGTTGGCGGCGCCTAGCCCCAACAGCTCCTGGCGCGGGTCGAGGGCCGTCTTGTGCTTGAGGGCGAAGGTGCGGGCCGCGGCGATGCTCTCCACGAACATGAGGAGGAAGCAGGCGAAGGCGAGCTCCAGTAGATCGTCCACATCTTTGAAAGAGATGTCGGGCATTCCCACCCGCGGGAGGCCCGCGGGAAGTTGGCCGGTGAGGGCGACCCCGTGATCCGCGAGGGGGAGGAACGCAGCCGCCGCGATCCCCAGGATGACCACAGCGAGGGCCGTGGGGCGGCCGGGGAGGAACCGCTCCCCGAGCCAGAGAAAAAGGAGGGCGCAGATGGCCACGCCCACGATCCAGAGATTCGCCTCCCGGACCTGGGAAACAATTTTCCAGAGGCGTTCGAAGAATCCTTCCCCCCCGCCGGGGACGCCCAGCACCTTGGGCATCTGGCTCACCGCGATGGTGAGGGCGGCTCCCGCCTTGAAACCCACGAGGTTCGTCTCCGAGATGAAGTTGACGAGCTGGTTCAGCCGGAAGAGCCACGCCACGAAGCATATGGCCGCCGTGAGTAGGGCGGTTCCCGCCGCCAGGGCCGCCAGCCTGGCCGGGTCTCCCGGCCGCCGCGGTGGCCAGGCCCCCCCCGATGAGCATGGCGATGGCCGAAGTAGGGCCGATGGCCAATTGGCGGGAGGTGCCGAAAAGGAAATAGGCGAGGCCGGCGAAGAGGTAGCAGTAGAGCCCCTCCACCGGCGGCACGCCCGCCAGCCCGGCGTAGGCCATGGATACGGGGACGGCGTAGGCCGCGAGAGTGACGCCGGCCACCATGTCCGCCGGAAGATAGCTCGCCTTGTATTCGCGCAGCCAGGTGAGCGGAGGAAAGAACCTCCCCCAGTTCCGCCCGGCCTTGGAAGTCTTCTCAGTCGCCATGCCCGGATCCTCCGACTGTTGAAGCCTTGACAACCCTTCTGGAGCCCCTACGAGAGTCCGCGGTCGGCGCCCCCAGAACCCTGGCCAATAGTGTCCTCGGTCATCATATCAGTGTCCGCACAGCATACCTATGGCGATTTGGACGCAGAGAATTTTCAAGATGGTCATGGAGGGGAAGACGGTGGCGAAGGCCACGTCGATCCGATCGCTCGGGAGGGTTTGATTCGCATACGCGGGGATGGCCGGGTTCCCGGCCACTCCCGACATGACCCCGAAGAGGTCGTCGGTAGGCATCTTGAGGAGGAGCTGCCCGATGGCCACAGTGACCAGCATCCCTCCGAGAACGATGGCAGCCCCGACGCCCAGGAAGGTGAGACCCGTCTTGGACACGGTATCCAAAAAAGGCTTGCCCGCCCCGAGGCCCACACCGGCCAAGAAGAGCGTCAGGCCGAAGTTGCGGAGGGTGATGTTGGCGGAGAGGGGGATATGCCACGAGAGGGGCCCCGTGCGTCCCAGCCGTCCGAGGGCGAGGGCCACGAGGAGGGGACCGCCCGCAATCCCCAGGGAGAAGGCTCCGATGCCCGGTACGGGGATCTTGATCAGGCCGAGCAGGACGCCCAAGGTCATGCCCAGGCCGACGGAGGCGTGCGAGAACTCGGCGGTGGACTTGAGCGAGTCCCCGAAGAATTTCCGCAATGGCGGGATGGACTCCCTCGTTGCCACCACCCCCACGCGGTCGCCGAATTCGAGCACGAGGTCAGGCGAAGGGAGGAGCACGGCGTCTCCCCGGCGCACCTCGGCGACCTTCACCGCCATGCCGTCGGGGAAGGCGAGGTTTCCGACCGCCGTTCCGACGAGCGCCTCACGCGATACGAAAAACCGCGCGACGTCCAAGGCGCCCCGGTCCTTCCCGATGCGACCGGGATCGACGCGGCCCAGCCTGAGCCGGGCCCGCTCGAGCGCCTCCGGCTGTCCGAAGAGGAGGACCGCGTCCCCGGAGTGGAGGCGCGCTTCGGGATCGGGCAGCCTGTTGGCGCCGCCCTGCCGGATGGCGACCAGGTCCACCCCTTGCGGCAGGCGGGTCATGAGTTCGGCCACGCTCACTCCGTCCACATCTTGGAGGGTGACCTCGAGGGGCTGAAGCGGCGCGGGCGCGGGCGCCATCCTGGGCTTGACCAGGCGTGAGAAGAGGAAGAGGCAGAGAATGGGCCCGATGACGCCGAAGGGATAGGCCACCGAGTAGCCGATGGCCGGGTCGCCGTTCCCCGCGGCGTCCAGGGCCGCCTGGAGGGTTGGGGTGCTGGTCAGGGAGCCGGCGAAGAGCCCCATGGAATACGCGGGGGACACGCCTGCCACCCCTCCGAGGAGAAGGGCGACGGCAAGGGCGCCGAGAACTCCCCCGGCGGCGAGGAGGTTCCACTTGAGGCCGGGTCCCGCGAGGCCCGCAAAGAACTGCCTGCCGTACTGTATGCCGATGCCGTAGAGGAACATGACCAGGCCGATGGAGTTCACCAGCGCGGGTGGGGCGGAGAGGGGGGCGATGGCGCCGAGGGCGAGGCCTGCGAAGAGGACAGCCCCCGACGCCGAGCGAAAAGCCGGCGATGGAAATCCGCCCGAGGGCGTATCCGAGGCCCACGGCCGCGAACAGAGCCAGCATGGGCGTGTGTTCCAGCAGGCTCCTGACGGTCTCCAGCATCGACACCTGCCTAAAAAAAAGCATTTCACCACAGAGGCACAGAGGCACAGAGAAAACAATACTCTACTAATGAAAAAGCATTTCACCACAGAGGCACAGAGGGAAAATTGGAAGTGCTTTCTCGCCAAGACGCCAAGAATTCTTGGGAACACAAAGCGATCCCTTTTTTCTCTTTGCGAGCAGCATCCTTTTATCTTCCTCTGTGCCTCTGTGCCTCTGTGGTAATTTCTTCTTTAGCAGAGGGTCAGGTTGGCGGCCAGGCCGCCCTCGCTCGTCTCCTTGTACTTCAGACCCATGTCCTTGCCCGTTTCGGCCAGGGTCTCGATGGTGGTGTCCAGGTCCACGCGGTGCTTCGTCTCGATCTCGTTGCTCGCGATGGCGAAGGCCGTCCACGACTTCACGGCGCCGAAGGCGCAGCGCTCGATGCAGGGGATCTGCACGAAGCCGGCCACGGGGTCGCAGGTCATGCCGAGGTGGTGTTCGATGGCGGATTCCGCGGCGTTCTCGACCATCTGCGGAGAGCCGTCGTAGACCTGGGCGATGAGCGCGGCGGCCATGCCCGAGGCGACGCCGATCTCGGACTGACACCCGCCCTCTGCGCCGGCCAGGGTGGCATTGTGCTTGCAGAGGTAGCCGATGGCTGCGGCCGCCAGGAACCCTGCCCGGATCTTCTCCTGGGAAACCTTGCGTCCGCCTTCGCCCAGCGCGTAGACGATGGCGGGCATGACGCCCGCGGAGCCGCCCGTGGGCGCGGTGACCACCAGGTGTCCCCGGGCGTTCTCCTCCGAGCCGGCCAGGGCGTAGGCGGCCAGCGTTCCGACGGCGCGATCACCCTGAAACTTGTCGTCCTGGGTTCGCTTGTACACGGTCGACGCCTTCGTGTGGAGCTTGATGGGGCCGGGCAGGACGCTCTCCGGCGCGGAGAGGCCCGACTTGACGATGGCGACCATGGCGCCCGAGATCTTGTCGATGAACGCGTTGACCTCCGCCTCGGTCTTCCCCGAGACCGCCACCTCGTTGGCCATCATGACCTGCGCGATGGAGAGCTTGTTCTCCTCCGCGTGCTTGCGGAGCTCTTTCATGGTCGCGTAGGGATACTTGGGCTGGCCCTTCTTGGGCGGCGTGTAGCCCTTCCACTCGATGAAGCCGCCGCCCACCGAGTAGTACTCCAGCTCGTAGACCGGCTTGTCGCCCCCCATGAGCATGCAGGTCATGGTGTTCGGGTGCGGGAAGTTGCCCTTGGGGGCGTCGTAGATGATGTCGGCGAGCGAGAGCTCGAAGGTCTTGTCACCGAGCTTCACCGGATACTTCTGGTCCGGCTTCGCCGCCATCCCGTCGAGGAACAGCGGGTCGACGGTGGCCGGCTCCTTGCCCAGGAGGCCGGCGAGGCTGGCGCGCTCCGTGCCGTGGCCCTTGCCGGTGGCGCTGAGGCTGCCGTAGAGGTGCACCTTGAGCCCGGTGGCCTTCGCCAGCTGGTCGGCGGGCAGCTTCGTGCAGCGCTGGTAGAAGTCGTAGGTGATCCGCATGGGCCCGATCGTGTGCGAGCTGGAGGGCCCGGGGCCCACCTTGTAGAACTCCTCCAGCACGGTCATCACCGGGCCTTTGGCGTTCTTGACCACCTGCAGGTTTGGGGAGAGGGCATTTGGCTGGGGAGGGGGTGCGCCTGCGGCGGCCCTCTTGGCCTGCTCCTCGGCGCTCATGTGGATCCCGGTGATCGCGACCGCCGCGCCCACGACGGCGCTGCGCATCAGGAACGTCCGGCGATCCACGCCGCTCGGGACATCGGTATTCGGCAGGACCGACGGAAGCAGCTCGTTGGCTTCTTCTTGCTTTTTCATCATCAACCTCTTCTTGGCGTAAGACCTAGTACTCCACGAACATCCGCTGGATCTCTTTGACGTCCTTGGTCTTGGTGAGGCCCAGGCGGAGCAGGACGCGGGCTTTCTGGGCGTTCAGCTCCATGGCCGCCACGAACCCCATGGCGTCGTCGTTCAGTTCGATGTTGCGGCGCACGATCCCGCTTCCCACCCGGCTGGAACGCACGACCACGACGCCCTGCTTCGCAGCCTCGGCGAGCGCGTCGATCATGGGCTTCGTGGCATTCCCGTCGCCCACGCCCGCGAGCACGATGCCCTTGGCACCCGCAGCGACGGCCGCACGGACCATGGCGCCATCCGCGTTCGCATGGGCGTAGACGATGTCCACGCGGGGCAGCGTCTCTATACCGTCGAGGGAGAACTCGCTCTTGGTCGTGTGCCTCGTGGAGGGCGTGTTGAAGTAGCTGCCCTTGCCGTAGTAAATCTCGCCCACGATGCCGCGCTCGGGCGACAGGAAGGTCTGAACGTCCGTGGTGTTGGTCTTCTGGACGTCGCGGCCCGAGTGGACGTCATCGTTGCCCACCACGAGGACGCCGCGTCCCTTGGCGGCGGGGTCGGCCGCCACGGCCACGGCGTTGTAAAGGTTGAGCGGGCCGTCCGCGCTCGTGGAGGTGGCGGGGCGCATGGAGCCCACAAGCACCAGAGGCTTGTCGCTCTTGATCACGAGGTCCAAGAAGTAGGAGGTCTCCTCCATGGTGTCCGTGCCGTGGGTGACGACGATGCCGTCCACCTCCGGCTTGGCGAGGAGCTCGTTGGCGCGCTTGGCGAGCTTGAACCAGACCTCGTCGTTCATGTCCTGGCTGCCGATGCTGGCGATCTGCTCACCCGTAACGCGTGCCATCTTGTCCATGCCGGGCGCGGCCGCCATGAGGGACTCGATGGAGATGCTGCCGGACTTGTACCCGGCGTCGCCCTCCTTGGGCTGGGCACCCGCGATGGTGCCTCCCGTGGCGAGGATCACCACGTTGGGGAGGGCTTTCGCCGCCGGCGCCGCCTGGGCGGAAGCGACCAGAGACGCCCCGAGCAGGAGGAGGAGGAGGATGGGAAGTGCGGTCTTTCTGTTCATGAGATTCTCCCTTTCTATGCCGCCTAGCGCGGCTTTGAAGCAAACGGGTTGCCGCCGAGGGCGTTCGAGATGTCTGCGATGGCCTTCTGCGCCTTGACGCTGTTGCCTGCATCGTCCAGGGGCGGTGAGATGACGGCGATGCCGAACTTGCCCGGGGAGACGGCGATGAGGCCGCCACCCACTCCGCTCTTGCCGGGGAGGCCCGTGGCGAATAGCCACTTGCCCGAATCGTCGTACAGGCCGGCCGTGGCCATCACCGCGAGGACCTTGGGGACGTATTCGATCTTGAGAACCTGCTTGCCCGTCACAGGGTTCTTGCCGCCGTTGGCGAGGCACGCGGCCATGGTGGCGAGGTCCTTCGCGTTGACGTTCACGGAGCACTGCTCGGTGTAGATGTCCGTGGCCTGTTTCGGGTCCGTCTTCATGTAGCCGTAAGCGTACATCAGCATGCCGATGGCCTGGTTGCGCTGATTGGTGTCCGCCTCCGACTTGAATACCTCCTCGTTCACCGAAAGCGGCCGGCCCGCGAAGTCTGAGTAGTAGCCCAGGAGGCCGTTCCAAATCTCATCCCGGCTCTCTCCCTTCAGCATGCTGGTGGCGGTGATGGCGCCTGGATTCACGAGGGCGTTCATCTCTGGTCCGCCCAAGATCTTTTCGGAAAACTCGATGGAGACGATGGAGTTGAAGCGCATGCCGGTGGCGTCCACGCCGATGGTGCCCGAGATCGCCTCAGGACCCTTCTCCTCGAAGACCTTGGCCATGGTGAAGACTTTGGAGATGGACTGGATGGAGACCTCGGACTTCACGTCGCCGGCGGTGTACACCTTGCCGTCCGGAGTCACGAGGGCGATGCCGTAGATGGCAGGATCCACCTTGGCGAGGGCGGGGATGTAGTCGGCGTTCTTGCCCTCCTTCAGGTCCTTGTACCTGGCGTAGGCCGCCTGAAGGGCCGCGTTGATGTCGCTCTCCGAGAAACCGGCGAGCGCCGATGGTGCGGCGGGCTTGGCCTTCGGTGCCGCTTGGGTGCTGAGCCCCGCGGTGACAAACAGTGTGATGGCCAGGATGATGAACAGAGCACGTCTCGTCATGACTTTCCTCCTGAAGCTCGATCAGAATAGCTTGTAGGCGACACCGAACTGGAGCCTCCAGACGTCGCCCTTGAGCAGGTCCTGCTGCTGCTTGTACCCGTAGAGGAGTTCCCAGCCCAGGCTCATCTTCTTGTGGAACTGGTAGACGGCGTTGAGGCTCGCGTAGTCCGTCCTGTGGTAGGCGTCGGCGCCCATGGAGCGCTCGTTGCTCAGATCCACGTAGCCGTAGGTGATCGTGGAGCGCCACTTCTCGCTCCACCAGTGCGTGTAGCCGAAGAAGCCGGCGAAGTAGGGCAGTGCTTTGAGGTCGCCGTGGTCCGTGAACGCCGCGTCCATGTTGGAGAACGCGTCGTTGCAGTAGCGCCCGATGCCCTCGCCGTAGGTGAGTTGGCCCTGGATGGAGTCTTCGCTGACCCGACGTCGAAGACGAACGAGAGGTTCGCTCCCCACCCGAAAGCATGCTGGTCGCCCCAGGTCGGGCTGCGCACCCCGATGTCCCTGAACATGCCGGCGAACTGCACGTGGCCCACCTTGGATTTCTCCCACCGGACGTTGAACCCGGTGTCCGGCCAGCGGTTGAGGCCCGTGACGCTTTCCCCGTAGTCGGACGCGACCTGAGAGTCGGGCCTCTCCACGCCCACGGTCATGCTCCACTCCGGGCTCAGCTTGATCAGGTAGTGGAACGCGGCCAGCCGCGCGAAGATCATGGAGTTGGGGCCTTCCCAGTCCACGGTGTCGGGCCATATGTCGGGGTCCTCGAAAAGGGTGGTCATCTGCCCGAAGACGAAATTGTAGTACTGTCCGTAGACCTGCTTGAACCGGATGTCCAGCTTGCTGCTCTCGGAGCCGAAGAAGTCGGTCTGGACGAAGAACCTCGGGCTGCCATCCACCTGGGGGGCGCGCACGTCCCAGCTCAGGGTCGTGGCCTTGGCGTTCATGTTGAACTGGCTCCCGCCGCCGTAATCGGGAGACCCCTCCACCGGGATCGTGGCGGTGACGAACCGGCTGTTGTCGCCGGAGTAGCGGCTGTCCCTGAACATGTCAAAGTGCGGCTTGGCGTTGAACTGCATGATGACCTGCGAGTTGGGGATGCGGAAATAGCCCTGATACTTCGGGTCCACCGTGAGGTCATTCAGGCGGGGGGCGGCGAGCTGCTCGTCGTTGAAGGTCTCGCGGAGCGTCACCGGGCTCGCGTTCCCTTCCGGGATGGCCGCGGCGGGAGTCACCTGCTGAGCCTGCGGCGCGGGCGCCGGCTGGCCTGCGGCGCGGGTGCGGCGGTCTTCTCCTGCTCGAGAGTGGCGATCCGCGTGTTGAGCTGCTGGACGGTTTTCTGCAGCGACTCGACCATGGTCTTGAGCTGCTGCACCTCGGTCTGGTCCTGCGGCCATCAGGGCGCTGCCAGAGGCCAGGAGCAGCACCGCGGCGAACAGGGGAACTGCGAGTCTCCCCGGCGTCGTCCGCCAGGCGCGAAACTTACGATTCTCATCCATTGGCTTCACCTCCCTGACAATCTCCCTCTTCCCATCCTTTTCGGCGGATTCCTGATTTCCTTCAGAACCTCAGCTGGTACAGGTTCCCCCGGCTGTCCTTGGCCACGCCGTACCCGCGGTTATCCATGGCATCCACGACGTACTGCATTTTGAAAACCGTCCCCCTGTCACCGCTGCCGGCTCCCTGGCCGCCGATCTGGCCCAACATGGCGTTGGGATTGCCGTACAAGGCCTGCCAGTCGGCGCCCGTGATGACGGTCTGCCCGGGGGCCTGCGACCCGGTGGTTGCTTCGGTGGAAGAGCTGCTCATGGTCGCGTAGCTCCCCTGGATCACCTCACCCCCCGGGAGGGTGACCCGGAAGGACCCGCTCCCCGAGGCGGCCCCGTCGAAAATGATCCGGAGGGACTGCGCGCCCGGCTGGGCGAGTGGGCCCGAAACGGGGACGAGGCTTCCCCGAGCGGACGACCCCCTGGGTGATGCACGCGGTCATGGCCGCGAGGGTGAGCAGCAGGAGGCGAACGAAGGCTCTTTATTCACATCGGCTCCGTGGGTGCTGGCCTTTCCATTCACGCGAACTCGATCCGGCGCGGTCATCTGCCACGAACATGAGCCAGGTGTTCCAGGGCGATGTTGGCGATGACCTCGTTGGCGTTCATGTTGACCGAGGTCCCGGCGCCGCCCTGGATGACGTCCACCTGGAACTGGTCGTGGAACTTGCCATCGAGGAGTGCCTTGCACCCGCCCTCGATGCCCTTCAGGGCCCTGTCGTCGATGATCTTGCAGTCGTGGTTGGCCCGCCCGGCGGCCAGCTTGACCATGGCCAGGGCGCGGATGAGGTCCCGGTAGTGGGAGATGGGAACCCCGGTGATATGAAAATTTTCCAGCGCCCGGGCTGTCTGGACGCCGTAGTAGGCGGAGGTCGGGACCTCTTTGTCGCCCAGCAGGTCGTGCTCGGTTCGGAATCCCTTCGTCTCGCTCATGGTTCTCGAGTTTCTCGCTGGAGAGCCTTTGCGTGTTCTTCTTGGTCCTGAACACGGTCCCCTAAGTCCATGTGCCTCCTGCATTCAAGGTGGCAAGACACCACAGCGGGATTCGCTCGGGAGTGTTCCCAGTTTCTTCTTTTCAAGCATATCAATAATATATTCTCAGTCAAGGGGCCATGCAGCCCCTAATTCCTCGATTGAATTCTCTGCCTTGGGGAAGTTGGGGCAGACCCAGGCCAAAGTTCCAGGGTCGGAGCACCCAACTCCACTGTCGCTCGCGGCGCCCCTACCCCCTTGGCTACGGTCCCGAGGAACTTCGAGCGGGCGCTCCAGGAGTCCCTGGTTGCCGAGCTTGTAAGTCGAGCTTCCATCAAAAGAACAACCCATGGTTTGACGGTTCAACTTCGAAACCGTCAGGGAACTGGCTCATGAGGCGATCGCCAGCGGCACTCCGTCTCACGGTGACTTTTGGAATGAACGCTCCGAGGACGCGGTTATCCGAACAAGAAGGGAGGATGCATGTTTGCAAAGAAGACGACCCCCGTGAGCCTCGCAGCCAAGCGCGCGCTGGGTGTATGCTAGGGACACCGGAGGAAGAGGCCATGATGGGGAACAGGATGTTGGCGGCGGGCGGCGATCGGCTTCATGGTGCTGACCGGCGTCCGGGCCGAGGCCCAGCAGAAGGCTCGCTCGCTCCCTCCGGTCCAGGTCCTGGAGCGGCAAATTCACCGGCGACCTCGACCAAATGCTCAAGCGCCGGGTGGTCCGGGTCCTCGTCATCCCGAGCCGGACGTCCTATTTCATGGACAAGGGAACCCAGCGGGGCACGGCCTACGACTCCCTGAAAGCCTTCGAGCAGGACTTCAATCAGAAGCAGAAGGGGGCCAAACTGAAGGCCCACCTCGTCTTCATCCCGCTGGGTCAGGACGAAGTGCTCAAGGCGCTGCTCGAGGGACGGGGCGATGTGATCGTTGCCCCGATCATCGTGACCCCCGAGCGCCAGGAGCAGGTGCTCTTCACGGTTCCCACCTGGAAGGACGTCCGGGAAGTCCTGGTGACCGCGCCGGGTACCCCGCCCGTCAAGGTCTTGGAGGACCTCTCGGGACGGACCGTCCTCGTCAACCCCGTCACCGTCTACTACCAGCACCTCTCCGAGCTGAACGACCGCCTCAAGGCCGCGGGAAAGCCTCCCGCCGACCCTGCTGACGGTCCCCGCGACTCTCATGGACGACGACCTCATCGAGATGGTCAACGCCGGGGTAGCCGAAGCCACCGTCACCCGCGGGTACCTTGCCGACTTCTGGAAGCAGATCTACTCGGGCCTCGGCGTAGCGACGGACGCCCCCCTGGCCACCGGAGAGACGCTGGCATGGGTGGTCCGGAAAGACAGCCCCCAGCTAAAGGCGGCTCTCGACGAGTTCATCGTCAAGAGCGGCCAGGGGACCGCCTTCGGCAATGAGGTCTTCAGGCGATATCTCAAGAGCCTCAAATACGTCCGGAACAACACGAGCGCCGAGGAGATGAAGAAGTTCCAGCGCACCGTGGCTTTCTTCAAGAAATACAGCGACCAGTACGGCATGGACTACCTCCTCCTCATGGCCCAGGGCTACCAGGAGTCGCGCCTGGATCAGTCCCAGAGAAACCCGAGCGGGGCCGTCGGCGTCATGCAGGTCCTGCCGTCCACCGGAGCGGAGATGGGCGTCGGGGACATCACGCAGGAGGAAGCCAACATCCACGCGGGCGTCAAGTTCCTCAATTTCATGATCAATCAGTACTTCAAGGACGCCGCCATGGACAGGCTCAACAAGGGCCTCTTCGCCTTCGCGGCCTACAATTGCGGCCCCGCGAGGGTCTCCGGTCTCCGGCGCGAAGCGGAGAAGCGCGGGCTGAACCCCAACGTGTGGTTCAACAATGTGGAAGTGGTCGCTGCGGAGCGCGTGGGCCAGGAGACCGTCGGCTACGTGAGCAGCATCTACAAGTACTACGTCGCCTACACGCTGTTGACGGAACAGGAAGAGGCCCGCGAGAAGGCCAAGACCCAGGTGGACGGCGCCAAGGCCAAGTAGGCGCGAGAAGGTTTCAGATAGGCGGCCCTTACCCCGCATGTCGGAGCCCACGTGGGCCTGGAGAGGGCGCAATGCCGGAAGGTCTCATGATCAAGAGAAAAAGGCGTATCCTGAGGGGGAGAAGGTGAAACTCGGGAATCCGGCTGAAAGGCCGTGTCTGACCTGTATTTGGCGGATAGGATCCATGGTCAATCAGCGCAAACATCACTTTTCAAGGAGGCAATGCCATGTGGAAGAAAACGACAATCCTGATGATCCTGGTGATGGTGGCGGGGGCGCTGGCCCTCCCTCTATGGGCGGCGGACGATGCCGCCGAGGCCAACAAGATCGTGGCTGAATCGCGCACCACGCTCCACAACTTCCTCTCCGACCCGGACATGAAGTGGATCAGGGAGCACATTTCGCAGGCCAAGGGCATCCTGATCGTCCCCACCATGGGTAAGGGCGCGTTCATCGTGGGCGGCTCGGGCGGCGTAGGCGTCCTCCTGACCCGCAACGCCAAGGGCCAGTGGAGCGAGCCCGCCTTCTACAAGATGGGCAGCGTGTCCATCGGCCTCCAGGTCGGCGGATCCGCCTCCGAGGTCCTGTTCTTCGTCCAGTCGCAGAAGGGCGTGGACTCCTTCCTGAGCAACAGCTTCAAGCTGGGCGCCGACGCGAGCGTCGCCGCCGGGCCCGTGGGCCAGGGCGCCGCGTCGTCCACCTCGGACATCCTCGCCTTCGCCCGATCTAAAGGCGCATACGTCGGCGCCTCCTTCGATGGCTCGGTGATCAACCCCTCCGAGGATCTGAACAAGGCCTTCTACGGCAAGGCGGTTACACCTGTGGAAATCCTCGTTCACGGTGCTGTGAAGAACAAGGCGGCCGACGGCCTGAAGGCCGACCTCACCAAGGTCACGGCCAAATAGGTAACGGTGATGTGACCGGGACACGACAGAACGCTCGATTCGGGACGGGGTCCGCGGCACGCCGTTTGCTGGCAACGATGCCGGCGGTTGCCGCGGACCCTCCTCATTTCAACTGATGCCGGGGTCCGGGAGAAGGTGGCACGCCTTTGCTGCACCGGGCTCTCGCCGGTCGCGAGAATCGTGGATGTGAGGGCGGCGCGTCCCATCGGCAACGAGATGTTCATCCCCCTGGCGGTGAAGATCGGGTGCCGGGGCACGAGGGTTGACTGCTTGGGTCGGCTGGGGACGGATTAATGGGCAGGATGGCAAAGGGTTTCACAAATTTGTGGTTGCAGGAATCGGGCCTGTCCCTCCTGCTCGGCCTTCTGACGATCCTAATTTTTATCATCTACCCGACGAGCCCAACGGGCATGGCCAACCGTCTTGGGGTGGTGGTCTATGCTCTTCTGCTGGCCTCCGGCGTACCCGTAGCGGGGGGGATCCGGAAGTTGGCAGGCATGACCAACGCCTTTCTGGCATTGGCTTGGGTCGGGGTGGAGATACTCTCTGCCAGTTATCCATCGCAGGGCATGCTCATCGCGGAGGCGTGCGTCGCCCTCCCGGCGTTGCTGTTTCTCGAGGCCACGATTCTGGTGCAGGTCTTCAGCCGAGGGATCATCAGCGGGCACAGGATCCGGGGAGCGGTGGCCGTGTATCTCCTGCTGGGGCTCAGTTGGGCTTGGGTATACCGCCTGAGCCTGCTCCTCGCGCCCGGGGCCATCGTGATCGCGAATACCCCGGACCAGGACCTCCTGGCCGGAACGCAGCTCATCTACTTCAGCTTCACGACACTCACCACCGTCGGCTACGGGGACATCGTCCCGGTCCATGCCGTCGTCCGGAGCCTTGCCAACCTGGAGGCGCTCATAGGGCAGCTCTACCCGGTGGTCCTCATCGGTCGGCTGGTATCCCTCGGGGCCGTCCCGGATCAGAAGTGAGTCGGTGGGTCCGCGGACACGGAACGGCCCGGGGAATCCCGGGCCGTTGTCGTATCGGTTCCGATGTCCTTCGGGGCGGTCAGTCCTTCACCGGAGTCCAATTGGGTCCGGGGTTGTACGCGGTCATGGCCTTGGCGGCCTCGGGCGTGCCGGGTCCCAGATCGCGCTGGAAAACGATGCCCTGCTGGTTCACGATGAAGGTCATGACGCCGCTGGCCCCGTAGTTGGAGGGCCAGGCCACGAGTGCGAACCCGCCCGTCATCTTGCCTTCCTTGTTGATGTAGCTCTTCTCTCCTCCCGGGGCGTCCTTGCCCTGGCCGGTGAGGATCTTGAAGAAATAGCCGTGGAAGGGTTGAGGGCCGCTTTCCGGTTCCGACCGCTTGTATCCCTCTCCTGCGGCCTCGGCGGCCAGGGGTCCGAGAGGGCTCTCCGGCTCGCCCTCCTTGACCTTCCAGTAGAGCCCGTCGTGCTGTCCCTCGGTGCTGAAGAACTTCTGGGCGTAGTGCGGTTCCTTATGCAGGGCCGAAAACTCGTTCTGTGCGTCCACGAAGGCGTGCATGACCGCGATGGTGTAAAGCTCGTTCTTTCCGATCCGGCGGTTGACCATTTCCTCCGCGCCGACGGCAGTGTCGAAGGTCCAGCCCTGCGGCCCCTTCACCATGGGGATGGGGAAGGGCCAGTCCTCCTTGCCGAGGAAGGCCGCCGTCCGGTCGTCGCCCAGCGAAACGAGCGACGATCTTCTCCTTGGCAACCTCGAGGAACCGCTCGCGGGCGTTCTCGTCGGCCACGGGATCTCCCGAGGAGATGAGATCGTCGGAACCCGGCCCGAGAATCGCCTTCAGCGCCGGAGTGTCTTTTTGCTCGAGGGCCCGCGACGAGGGCCTTCCATGCGGCGTCGGCCGTGGGGAAGACCTTCTGCGCGGGGGCCGCCGCCCAGAGGGAAAGGGACCCAAGGAGGAGCATGGAAACGGCGAGGAGCGGGATCGTCCCTCGCACTGATGTTCGTTTGGGTGTGAGAGCGCATGGTCTGATTCTCCTTCGACAGGCTTTTGGCATTCGCGTGATGGCCGTGTTCAGAGGCGGCCGCTTCATGGTGGCGCATGCTCATCGCTTCCTTCCGCCGCCGCCCTTCTGGCCGCCGCCCGATGCGCCGCCGCCCGACTTGCTCGCGCCGCCGCCTTTCTGCCCGCCGCCGTAAGACTTGCTCATGCCGCTGTTGGGCTTGTTCCGGCTCTCGGCGCCGCGGGTGCTCGCCTGTTTCTCGAAATTCCCGTTCCCGTAACCGCCCATGGCGCTCTGCTTCTGGCCCGTGGTGGCACGGTCGGGCTTTTGGGTCCCCGAGCCGCCCTGGCCGGGCCTCTGCTGGTCGCGCGTGCCCGAGCCGCCCTGCCCCGGCCGATCGTAGCCCCTTGCCGCATCCTTCGACATTCCGCCCTGGCCGGACTTGTTGTACTTCTGGTTCATCTGCTGGTTGCCGTAGTTCACGTTGCCCCGGTGCTCGGGGTTGTGGTTCCAGTTCTGGTTCTTGTTGTTGATGTTGGTGTTTTGTATTTTGTTGATGTTGGTGTTCTTGTACATGTTGTTGTTGTTGATGACCGTGTTGTTGACGTAGACGTTGTTGCCGCCCCAGTTGCAGCCACCGAACATGGAGGCCCCGATGGCGAAACCCGCGCCCCAGGCCATCCCTCGGACAAAAGCCGAGCCGGGCCACGGCGCGTACCACGCGGGGTACATGGGGGCGGGGTAGGCCCAATAGGGGCCGTAGACCACCGCCGGGTTGTAGGCCGGCACGTAGACGACCTGAGGGCTGGCCGGCTGGATGACGATGGTCTCCTTCTCCACGACCACCGTCTGCTGCTCGGTGGTCTTCAGGTTTCCCGCCTTGTAGGCCTCGTTCCGTAGCTTCTGGGCCGTGGCCATGACGTCGGCCTGCTGGGCGAGGAAGGCGTTGCCCAGGTCCTGCGTCCAATCGAGGTTCGTGGACATGCGATCTAGTAGCTGGGGCGTCTGGCAGAGCGAGATGACGCTCGGGTCCCAGGTCTGCTTGGCGAGGGCGTCGTCGAGCGCCTTGCCCTTGAGGCTGGGATTGGCTTTGACCCACCGGTCCGCCTCGATCGACCTCGAGGGGATAGGTGCAGGCCATGAGCACCTGGGCCAGGAGCGCGTCAGGGTAGAGGGCGATGGGCCCCACTAGCTGGTCGAGCTGGGCCTGCGTGTAGGTCTTGGCGGCCTGGGCGCTGGCCGGGAGCGCCAACACCAACGTGCCGATGAGCACTAGGGCCAACATCTTGAACCCGACTGTTCGCATGCGTTTCCTCCGATGAAATACTTCTAATTAGTGGGCCGCGCCCGCTTAGAGCACGGGGAACGGGGCCGGTTCGGGTGATCCGGTGCTCGATCCGGTTCCTCCAGCAGGTCAGGCTTGTCGTGAGTCTGTGTTGCCCGCAAGGGTAGCGTAGGCCAGGGCCGCAGCGCTGTCAATCGCGAGGCAGGCGCGGCGGAAGGACGAACGGCCCGGGGAGACTCCCCGGGCCGCCCATCCTTGAACAGGCTGTTAAGTATCTCTGCCTACTGGGCGTGGGACCAGGTATCGTCGGGGTCGTACTCCGTCATCGCCGAAGCGATCTCGGCGGTCTTCTCGCCCAAGTCCTTCTGGTAGATGATACCGTTGGCGTTCACGAGGAAGGTCATGATGCCCGAATTCCCGTAGTCCTCGGGCCAGGCCACCATGGCGAACCCCGCCACCATGTTGTCGCCCACCAGGTAGGAGAAGCTGCCTCCCGCGGCATGGGGCCCCTGGGCCTTCAGGACCTTGAAGTGGTAACCGTGGTAGGGGACCGCCTTCAGTCCCTCCGCGGTGTATCCCTCGGCCGCGGCGCTCGCCAGCAGGGGGCCCATGGGGCTCGGGTCCTCCCCCTCGCCCGTCTCCCAGTAGAGCCCGTCCCGCTTGTCCTTGGTGCTCACGATGCGCTGGGCGAACTCCAGCACCTCGTCGTCGTCGCGGTCCAGGAAGTAGTACTCCCGCTGGGCCTGGACGTAGGTCTTGAGGACCTTCATGGTGTTGAGCTCGTCGGCCCCGATGCGCCGGGTCAGGATCTCCTCCCGCCCGGCCTCCGCGTCGAGCATCCACCGCTTCCCCACCTTCACGATGGGGACCGGGAAGGGCCAGTTGTCCTTGCCGATGATGAGCTCCGCCTCGTCCGGGTACTTGAGGACGATGGCGTGGGCCGCGTCGTACTCATTGATCCAACCCGCGCGCCTCTTGGCGTCCTGGACGGCGTCTCCCGAGTTCACGAGGTCCTCGCCCGTAGGAGCCGACAATCTTGATCAGGTCCTCGTCGCTGTTCCTCCTTGCGGCGTCCACGAGGGCGCTCACGGCCGCCTCGGGCGTGGGGAAGGTCCGCGGCTTGATCTTCTTCTGCGCCTGGGAGGCCGCGGGGATGCTCCAACCGAACATGGCGATCGACAGGATGAGCATGGCGGCTCTCGCGCCCCGTGCCCATCGCTGGTTTCTGGCATTCTGGTTCATCGTTCTTTCCTCCCGACCGGAGATGGCGGTTTCGATTCACGCTGCCGGCCATCGGGTTCGGCGTTGGCTATCGCCTGCGTCCGCCACCGCCACCGCCGCTGCGTCCGCCGCCACCGCTGCGCGAAGCCCCGCCGCCGCTTCGGCTGCCACCGCTGTAGCCACCGGAGGAACGCCCCCCTCCCGACGACGACCGGCCGGAGCTGCTGTATCCGCCGCTCCGGCTGGAGGATCCCCGGGCGCTCGCGGAACGGTCCGCGCTGCCCTTGCCGGCCCCGTCGAAGGAGGTGGCCTGGTTCCTGCTTCCACCCCCGCGATCCATGTGTCCGTGCCCCGGCCTTGTTGGAGCCCGCTCCGCCGCGGTCCATGTTGCCAGCCCCGGCCTTGTTGGAGCCCGCTCCGCCGCGGTCCATGTTGCCAGCCCCGCCCCTGTTGGAGCCTGCTCCGCCCCGGTCACCGCCGTAGCCTCGGTCGCCACCCCGGTTGCCACCCGAACCCTGGGAGCGGTTCCCCCCGCTCTGGCTCCGCTTGGAGGAGTCGCGGTTCCAGTTCTGGTTGCCGCCGCCGTTCTTCTGGTACTTGTTGTTGTTGTAGTTCTTGTTCGTGAAGTTGTTGTAGTTGTTGACGTTGACGTTGACGCACCCTCCGCCCCAGTTGCAGCCCCAGGCGCCCCATCCGCCAAAGGCGGCACCGATGGCCACCCCCGCCACGAAACCGAAGGCCGCGGCGCCGGGCACGTAGGTCGGAGGGTAATAGGGATAGGGCGGGTAGGCCGGATAGGGCCAGGTTCCGTACACGACTCCAGGGTCATAAGCAGGCACGTAGACGACCTCGGGGCTGGAGGGCTGGATGACGATGACCTGGGTGCCCGGATCCTCCTTGACGACCTGCTCCTTGGTGGTCTTGAGGTTGCCCGAGTCCTGGGCCTTGGCCCTGAGCCTCTGCACCGATTCCATCACCTCGCGCTGCTGCCCCAGGAAGGCGTCCCCGAGGTTCTGGGTCCAATCCAGCTTGTCGTTCATCATCTGCAGGACGTCGGGGAACGCCAGCATGGCCTTGACGCTGGGGTCCCAGTCCTTGTCCTTGGCCGCCTGCGTGAGAGCGTCCCCCTTCAGCGAGGCGTTCTCCTTGGCGAAGCGGGCCGCCTGGACCACTTCGATGGCGTAAGTGGATGCGGCCAGGACCTGGGCCAGGAGGTCGTCCGGATAGAGGGCGATGGGGGCCAGCATCTGGTCCAGCTCTTCGGGCCGGAATTTGGCCTGGTCCCCGCTGGCGTCCTGGCCGCGCCGCGGCCTGCTGGGCCGGCAGCGCCGTCGGCAGCGACAGGCCGAGCACGAGGAGCCAGACCACGAGTACCTTCGCGCTTCTTCTGATCATCGGGCTTCGTCCTCCTTTCGCAATTTCGTCAGGCCATCGGGCCGGCGCCGGAAAATGGGAACTGCATGAGAATCGGCACGGCTCAGGTCTGAATTATCAGCCCCGCGAGGTGGCGGGTCAATGCTGGGAGGCCCCGGAATCCGGCACCTCGCCAAATTCGCGGATCTCACCCGCTGAACGGCCGTTTGTATCTCGCGTGGATGTGGTCGCCGATGCGTCTCATCCGGGCCATCTCCTCTTCGGAGAGCGGGCCGAGGTCCAGGGCCAGGAGCGCCTCGCGCATCTGGGCCAGGTCCTTGGGACCGCACATGCAGAGGTCCACGGCGGGGTTGGAGAGGGCGAACCGGTAGCAATCGGAGCCCCTCAGGGGCGCCTCGCCTGGCGGCAGCTTCTTGGGGTTGAGGAGATCGCCCCAGCGCGTGGTCGTGAAAGTGGCGATGCCCGGACGGTTCGACGGCGGGAGATGGGGGAAGATCTCCTGTTCGGCACCGCGGTGGACGGCGTTGTACCGGATGTGAAACAGCCCGAAGCGCTCGTCGGCCGCCAGCTCGGGAAAGAGGGGGCGGTTGTGCCCGGAGAGGGCGATGGCTTTCACCAGCCCGGCGTCCCTCATGGCCACGGCTTGGTCGAGGATCTCTGGGGGAGGGGAGCGCGTTGTGCCAGCCCAGGAGCAGCACGTCCGCGGAGTCCAGGCCGAGGGTCCTGAGCCCCCTTTTGAAAAGGCTCCGCATGAGGCCGGCGTGGCGGGAGTAGCTCTGGAGGACCAGGACCATCTCCTCCCGTCTGCCCCTCCGAACGATGCGGCGGATGGCCTCGCCCATGGCGGGGGTGCGGCGGGAACCCCAGTAGAAGTAGTTCACGCCCCGATCGAAGGCCTCCTCGAAAGCCTCGGTGGGCGCCCCGTAGCTTGCAGCCACGCCCAAACGTCCCACCAGGAACCCCGTTCGCCCCAGCACCCGCTTCTCGTGGAAGTCGCCGGTCATGGCCGCGCCCTCAGGTCACCTCCCCCGGCGGCCTCGACGGTGATCTCGTCGCAGAAGAAGAAGGCCGGGGACCCCGCTCCGTTGTGCCAGGCGGGGAGGTTCCCGTACTTCGTCACGATCACCCTGACGAAGCGGGCCCGCGCGGCCGGGAAGGAGGCGTCGAAATCTTTCGTGACCACGGCTTTCTCCGTGTCGGGCACGGTGTTGGCCACGGTCCCCACGGGCGTCCAGGCCTTCCCGTCCACCGAGAGGGCGAAGGAGACCTGGCGCGGCATCATGACCCAGGCTCTCGATTCCTGGATAAAGCCGGCGGCCACGCGGCCCAGCTCCTGTGCCCGTCCCAGGTCCACGACCGCCTCCAGGTCCTCACCTTGATACCCCTGCCACCGGCCCAATCGGTAGTTGGACCCGCCCCGCAGTCCGTCGATGAGGGCGTCGTCCCCCCCCGCCGCGTACTGGGGGCTGTAGCGCGCGCTCAGGGTGACCGTTCGCCCGTCGGGAATCTTGGAAAAGCGCGCCTCCAAAAACGGGCTGGGGAGCCGGCCCGCCACCAGAGCCACAGCTCGCAATGTGGCGCTCTGTCCCAGCGCGATGGGGCGTTCGTATCGCGCCGAACCTGGTCCGGGCTCTCCCCCGTCGAGGGTGTAGCGGACCTCCGCTCGCGGGTCTGCGTCGCCGAGGGCCACCTCCGTGCTGCCCCGGAAGGGAGAGGTACCCGACGCCACGAAGGGGACGGGCACGACCTCCGGGTCGGCGATGGCCGAGGGGGGTGCGGCACCGGGACCCGTGGCCCAGGATCGGTTGGGCGCCTCGCCCATGCCCAGGACCAGTTCTCCCCCCGCGACGATCTCGTCGTGGGTGAGGAAGCAGCGGTCGAGGGGCTTGCCGTTGAGCTTGGCCCACTGGATGTAGCACCGCGCGGCGGAGACCCCCGGCGCCTTCACCACGAAGCGTCGCCCGTCCTCGAAGTTGAGGGCCGCCTCGGGGAAGAGCGGCGTCCCCAGGACGTAGCATCCCGAGGCGGGGTTCACGGGGTAGAAGCCGAGGGCGGAAAACAGGTACCACGCGCTCATCTGGCCGCAGTCCTCGTTGCCGATCAGACCGTCGGGGCGGTCGGCGTAGAAGGTGTCCATGAGCCGGCGCACGAGGGCCTGGGTCTTCCAAGGCTGGCCCGCCCAGGCGTAGAGGTAGGCCATGTGGTGGCTCGGTTCGTTGCCGTGGGCGTACTGGCCCACCATCCCCGAGACGTCCTCCAGCTGGCTCCCCGTAATCTTCGGGTCGGCGGCGAAGAGCGCGTCGAGTTTGGCCGCGAAAGCGTCCCTGCCACCGTGGAGGCGCACCAGCCCCTCCACATCCTGGGGGACGAAGAAGGCGTACTGCCACGCGTTGCCCTCGGTGTAGTTGAAGTCCACCCGGAAGGGATCGAAAGGCGTGAACCAGAGGCCTTCCATGCGCGCCCGCATGAAGCCCGTGCTGGGGTCGTAGAGGTGCTTGTAGGCCTGGGCCCTTTTCAGAAACCGCGCGGTCTCGTCGGCGCGGCCCGCCAGGCGGGCCACCTGGGCGATGCACCAGTCGTCGTAGGCGTACTCGAGGGTTTGGGAGACGCTCTCGGGCTCGGCCTCGGCGGGAATGTAGCCGAGCCGCGCGTAGGGGACCAAGCCGCGGCGGTCCTCGTCGGCGCTGTGGACCATGGCCTCGAGGGCCTCCTGCGGCGAACCCCCGCCCAGCCCCTTGAGGAGGGCGTCGGCGATGACGGGGACGGCGTGGTAGCCGATCATGCAGAAGGTCTCGTTGGAGGAGAGCTCCCAGATGGGGAGCCGTCCCCCTTCGCGGTACTCGCGGAGCATGGTCTTGACGAAGTCCGCCGTGCGCTTCCGCTCCACCAGCGTGAAGAAGGGGTGCTCGGCCCGGAAGGTATCCCAGAGGGAGAAGACCGTGTAGTAGTCGAAGCCGTTGGCCTGGTGTATCTCGAAGTCGCGGCCTCGGTAGCGGCCGTCCGTGTCGCTGTAGAGGTTGGGGGTGAGGAAGGCGTGGTAGAGGGCCGTGGCGAAGGTGCGCCGCTGGGCGGGGGTTCCCCCCGATACCGCCACCTTCGCCAGCTGGGTCTCCCAGGCTCGCGCCGCACGCACGCGGACCCCCTCGAAATCCCACGCGGGCTGCTCTGCTTCCAGGTTTTTCCAGGCCCCCTCGGTGCTGACCGATGAGAGCCCCACTTTCACGAGCACGGTCTCTCCGGCTCGCGTGGTGAAGAAGAGTGCCGCCTTCACCTTCTTGCCCCGCCCCTCTGACAGGGCCGCCGGCGGAGCGCCGTCTACCGAGATCTCGGTGCGGTCGAAGGGCCGGCTGAAGCGCGCGGCGAAGTAGACCCGCTGGTCCTTCGCCCACCCCTTGGAGCGCCTCAGGCCCTCCACGGCATCGGTCCCCACCACCCGGAGCTCGGACTCCAGAACCTCGTCCCGGGGCTCGAGGTCCACCAGCACGTGGGACTCCCCGGCCGGGAAGGTGTAACGGTGGAGCGCCGTGCGGGGCGTCGCCGTAAGCTCGGCGCGTGTGCCGTACCTGTCCAGATCCACGGCGTAGAATCCGGGCGCGGCCTTCTCCGACTCTTTCCGGAAGGCGCTCCCGTAGCCCGCCGGGTCGAGGTCCGGAGGGCCCTCCTCGAAGTAGCCCTGGTCGGCGCGGCTCACGTGGCCGCACCGCCACTTCACCGGGCCCGTGGCGGGGAGCAGGAGCACGTCCCCGTAGTCGGGGCAGCCCGTGCCGCTGAGGTGGGTGTGGGAGAAGCCGAAGAGGTAGCGGTCGGAGGCGTGGTAGACGGAGCATCCGTCCCACCCCGTGAGCCGGGTGTCGGGGCTCACCTGCACCATCCCGAAGGGGAGGGTCGCCCCGGGAAAGGTGTGGCCGTGGCCGCCCGTTCCGATGAAGGGGTCCACCTCGTCCAGACGCTCCCTGGGAGGGCCCGCCTGGGCCAGGACGCCCAGCGCCAGGATCGCCGCCGCGAGCCGCAAACCGCGCATGATCATCGTCTCCTCCTCTGCCCCCTGGAACCGGCAGCCAGACTGACCTCAGACCTCCTTGCCGTCCAGGGCGGCCAGGGCGAAGCGGCAGGCGCCGAGCCCGACGGCCCGGCTCGTCCCGAGCCGCGACACACCCACCCCGACGCGCTTGAGGGGATCGTAGGCCACGGTCCTGGAGGAGTGGGGTACGGCGATGGTCCTCGCCTCCCCCGCGAGGAAGCGCGCCCGCTCCTGGGGGTCCTCGAGGTTGAAGGCCCGCACCTCCATCCGCGCCACCTCGCCCCCCGAAAGGTCGTGCAGGGCACCGTTCATCTCGGCCACGAGGGCCGGAAGGAAGAGGGGCGCCGCTCCCGCGAGCCCTCCACCTATCACGACGAGGGCGTCCACCAGGGTGACGGCGTTGGCGAGGGCGTCGCCGACGGCCTCGCCGAGACGCCTGAACGCCTCGCGAGCGGCATCCCGATGGCCGGGCACCTCGCCTGCGGCGATGGCCGCGATGACCCTGGGCTCGGGCGCCTGTTCGGAGGGGATGCCCGCCCCCTCGGCGTAGGCGCCCCTGACGGCGCGGATGCTGACCCCCTCCTCGGCGAAACAGCCCGGGTAGAGCTTGCTGCGCAGGAGCCAGATCTCTGCCCCGGCACCGTTGTCCCCGAGGTAGAGCCTCCCGTCGTGCACGAGCCCCGCGCCGAACCCCGTCCCCAGCGTCACGCCCAGGAGGTTTCGGAAGCGCTTGGGGCTGCCCGCCGCGGCCAGGGCCGCGTTCACCTCCGGCAGGAGGCCGCCGAGGGCCTCCCCGTAGGCGAAAAGGTCGCCGTCGTTGTTGATGAAGACCGGGACGCCGAAGCGCTCCTCCAGCATGGGGCCGAGGGCCACGCCGCCCCGGAAGGCCGGCAGGTTGCCCAGGTCGCCGATTATCCCCGCCCGGTAGTCGGCGGGGCCGGGAAAGGCGAAGCTGATGGCGTCGGCAAGTCCTCCCGCCTGGGCGCGCACCTGCCGGAAGCCTTCTTCCAGCAGATTGAGGCAGGCCTCCAGATCGTCGGCGTGGCTGGGCAGGGAGACGGTCTCGCCCACGGGCTCGCCCCCCCGGACGGCGGAGAAGACGAAGGTGGTGCCCCCCGCATCCAGCGTGAGGACCACGCGGGGGTCGGCCGCCGCCACCTCAGGCCTCCGCGGGGCGCCGCGAGGGGCGCAGGGAGAGGGCCAGCAGGTAGACGAAGGCCGCCAGGGGCACCGAGAAAGCAATGGCCAGGGGGACGGCGTCGGCCACCTTCCCCATCAACAGCGGCAGGAGAGCTCCACCGGAGATGGCCATGCACATGAGGCCCGAGAGTTCGCTCGAGCGCCCCGGCGCGCGCTCCACGGTGAGGGCGAAGAGCAGGGGCCATATGTTGGCGAAGCCCAGGCCGCACGCCACCACCCCCGCCACGGCCATGGCCGGGCCGCCGGCCATCACCGCCACGACCCCGAGCCCGCCCAAGGCGGCGCTGAGGCGGAAGAAGGCGCCCGCTCCGAGGAAGCTGAGGACCCCGCTCCCCACCAGCCGTCCCGCCGTGATGCCGATGAAAAAGAGGGTGGGGCCCAGGAGGTTGGCCCGCTCGGCGGCAAGGCCGAGGGCCGCGAGGTGGGGTTCGAGAAAGCCGGCCATGCAGACCTCGGCGCCCACGTACAGGAAGATGCCGAGCACCGCCAGCGCGAAGGTGGGCACTTTCAGGAGCCCCAAGCTCGAGGCGACGCTCGGCGGCACCTCGGCCTTGGCCTCCTCCACCTTCAGCAGGGCCACCGCCAAGAAGGCGAGGGTCATGAGTGCCGCGAAGATGGGGAAGGCGCTGCGCCAACCGAGGACCCCGAGCAAGGGCAGCCCCGCCGCGAGGGCCACCAGCGAAGTGGAGGCGAAGCTGCCCACGCCCTTCACGAACTGGGCGAAGGTGAGGTTGCGGGCGTATTTGCCCTCAGCGCTCACATCGCGTGCGATGGGGTTGCCGGCCACCTGGAGGAGCGTAGTGCCCACGCCCAGCAGGAAGATGCAGGCGAGCAGGAGGGGGTAGCCGGGCTCGAAGGCCGAGGGGATGAGGACCGCCGCGGTGTTGAGGGCGAGACCCGCCAGCAGCACCCTCTTCTTTCCGACGCGCGCCGCCAGGACTCCGCCGGGCACGCTGAAGGCCGCGAAGGCGATGAAGACTGCGAAGGGGAGGAGCTTGGCCACCACGTTGCTGAGTTGAAACTGGGTCTTGACGGCGTTGCTCAACGGCCCCATGGCGTCGGCCACGCCCATGACGAAGAAGGTCAAGAATATCGGCAGGATCCTCGCCCTCATGCCCTACCTCCCCGCGCCCTGCGGCGCCCCCATCTCCCCGGGCCGTTTACTCCAATGTGGCCAACCCCCTCTGCAGGCGGGCGACTGTACCCGCTTGGCCCATGGCCCAGAGTACATCGAAGATGCCCGGGCTCTCGGTCTTGCCCGTGAGAAAGAGCCGGCACGGATGAATCAGCGCGCCCGCCTTTACTCCGCATGCCTCGGCGTGGGCGCGCAGGACTTCCTCCAGTTTGGCCGGGGTCCACTCCTCTTCAGAGAGGGCATCGAGCCGGGGCACGAGTGAGGACAGCGCCTCCAGGGCCCTGGGATCTTTGCGGGCTTTCTCCAACCCCTTCTCGTCGTAGGGGAAGTCCTCCGATCACGAAGGGAACGAGCATGGCCGCCAGTTCGCGCATGTCTTTGGCCCGCGTGCCCGCCACGCGCACCGCGGCCTCGGAGGGCTCACACGGACATTCGGTCGGGGTCGGGGCGGCGTCGAGAAAGGGCTGGACGAGCATCATCAGTTCGCACGCGGGGGTCTCGCCGATGACCTTGGCGTTGATGAAGGCCAGGCGTTCGCGGTCGAATACGGAGGCCGAGTTCTTCAGTGCGGAGAAGTCGAAGCGATGCATGATCTCGGTCATCGTGAGGACGGGCTCCTCGCCCAAGTTGGCGCCGAGCTGGGCGAGAAAATTGAAAAGCGCGAGGGGCAGGATGCCCTCGTCCCTGTAGGTCATGACCGACACCGTGCCGTGGCGCTTGGAGAGCTTGCGCTTGTCCATGCCGAGAATGAGCGGAAGGTGTCCGAAGACGGGCGGCTCCAGGCCCAGGCCCCTGTAGAGCGCCACCTGCTTGGGCGTGTTGCTGATGTGGTCCTCTCCGCGGATGACGTGGGTCATGCCCATGTCCACGTCGTCGCTCACCACCGACATGTGGTAGGTGGGCGTGCCGTCGGAGCGCAGGAGGACGAAATCCTCCACCTCCGAGCTGTCGAATTCGATGGGTCCCTTGACCACATCGTCCCACCCGAGCTTACCTGGCGGCACGGCGCACCGCACCACGAAGGGCTCGCCGGCACGCCGCCCGCCGCTCCGAATCTTCCGGGGCGATGCCTCGGCAGAGCTGATCGTAGCGCCATTCCCCCGGTCTTCCGCTGGCGTTGCGCCGAGCCTCCAGGGCCTCCTTCGAGCAGAAGCAGCGGTAGGCGTGTCCCGAGGCCAGCAGTTTTCTGGCGTTCTCCGCATAGAGCGCCTGGCGCTCGGACTGGAAGAACGGCCCCTCGTCCCATGTGATGCCCAGCCAGGTGAGCCCGTCCAGGATGGCCTGCGTCATTTCGGGCGTGGACCGGGCCTCGTCCGTGTCCTCGATGCGCAGGATGAAGACACCCCCGTGCTTGCGGGCATAGAGCCAGTTGATGAGCGCCGTGCGGGCGCCGCCCACGTGGAGATATCCCGTGGGCGAGGGGGCGAAGCGGACGCGGACGGACATGGATTCCTCCGAAGGTGGCCTCTGTGGAAACGGTCAGCGATCAGCTGTCAGCTATCCGCGATCAGCTATCAGCTTCTCTGACTCTCCGGACGATGACTTCACTTCAGGGCATAGGCGGATCACGAGCGAGCGCCAAGCATCCGCTTGCTGTGTGCCTCTCGTTGCCGTTCCCCTCTCCCCGTTCTCACTGTCGCTAACTTTTGACTCCTCGCTGCCGTCACCCCTCCTCCGCACGCAACCTTCACCTCCACGAAGATACCACTCGCGCGGTCCCGTCTGGCACAGAAGAATCATCCCAAAGGAGCCCATAAAGGGAGGTGGCTCTCCGGTTGCCCGGAGAGCCGTTGAGGAGGGGGATCCTCATGGAGAGCTAATCTAGCGCCCCGCTTCCGCTCTCCGCCTCGGAGGGGAGGGTGACCTCCCCGGCCCGAAGACCGGGGAGGTCGAGAGGAGGGGGGATCCTCTTTGGAAAGTGTCGTTATCTCCCGCAGGGGCTGGGCGAACCGGCGCCAGCCTCGGCTTCGGCCTCGAAGGAATGGCCGCATCCGCAGGAGGAGGTGGCGTTCGGGTTCTGGAACACGAAGCCCGAGCCCCTCAGGTCATTCACGTAATCCACCGTGGTCCCCTTCAAGTACAGCAGGGACATCTTGTCCACGAAAACGGGGATGTCGCCGAACTTGTAGGTCTCGTCGTTGTCCGTGGCGGCATCCGCCAGGGCCAAGTCGTACTGAAATCCGCTGCATCCTCCGCCCACGACGGAGATTCGAAGCCCAGAACCCGCCCGTCCCTCGGCGTCGATGAAGCTCTTGACGGCCTGGACTGCGGTATCGGTCATTTCGATCATTTCATCCTCCCAGTCCGGGGTTCCATAGCCGCTCGCCGGACGAGACATTTGGAAAGCAAGGTCCATGCCAACATCTGAGTCCTCCTGCTGGCAATTTCGCCTCCCGCATGACGGGGGCGGCCGTCCTCCCCGGCAATCCTCCCTCCCGACTTCCACCCGTTGCCCGTCACTTATTGCCTGTTGCCTACGGCCTGTTGCCCTGCTGCCTATCGCCTGCTACCCCTGCGAAAGGGGAGGGGAACGACATCGGACGGTGCCGACGCCCTCGCGCCATGTTCCAGGGGTTAACACGCAGGGCCATTTGAACCTTCCAGGTGTTTCATGTTCGTAACGGCTGGCCGGGCAGCCAGGTCTCCCCCATCTTCTGGTATTCTTACTTTTTGAGCGAGGCTCCAGTCCGGGAGGGGATGTTGACATGGCGCACAAGTTCGATCCTGCACACACGCACAAGCTCGAGAGCCCGGAGCGGAAGCGGGCCATGCCGCCGGAGCGCACGCTGCGCAGGCTGGGCCTCAAGCGGGGGATGACCTTCGTGGACGCGGGCGCGGGGACCGGGTACTTCGCCCTCCCCGCGGCGGATCTGGTGGGCCCGGAGGGACGGGTCTGTGCGCTGGATGTGGAGCCCGCCATGCTGGAGCACCTGCGGGCCAAGCGCCCGCCCCCGTGGCTCGAAACGATTCTCTGCAAAGAGTCAAGTTTTCCCCTCGCGGATGCCACCGGCGACTGCTCGCTGACGTGCTTCGTTCTTCACGAGGCGGCGGACCCGCTCGCATTCCTCAAGGAGCTCGCCCGGGTGACCAAGCCCTATGCCCCCCTCCACATCATGGAATGGGCCAAGCGGCGCCATCCGGAGGGGCCGCCCTTCGAGGATCGGCTGCACCACCACCAGGTGGAAGCGCTCGTTCTGAAAGCGGGCCTGTGCTTCCAGCGCCTCGAGTTCTTCAACCCTAGCCAGTACGTCGTCACCGCCTTCCGCAAGAAGTAGGAACCGGAGGAGCGGGGATGGCGCGACCAGGATTCCGCCGGTTCTTTTACCATGCCGCCCGCTGGGCTTTTTTGGCACTCCCGGCCATTTTGGCCGGCTGCGCGCACCAACCCGTCAAGCCGCTGCCCCCAGGCAACGCCACAGCGTTCCTCCAACCCGCCTCATGGAAGGAACTCGGGAAGGTCGAGGACGACCTCGATTTCGAAGGGTTCTCGCAGGCGTGCCGGGCCAGCATCTCTTTCTACCGAAAAATCCCCGCGTCCACACCCTTTCAGTTTCTCGACGAGAAGATTGCGGCGGGAGAAATGGTGCAGGGCCTGGAAAGGCTCCTGGCCGTTTCGGACGACAGGCGCCTCTCTTCCGCCGAAAAGCTCCGGCGCATCCAGAAGAGCTGCCTCCTCTACAGGAGCACGGGGAGCGACGGAGCGGGAGCCGTCCTCTTCACGGGCTACTACGAGCCCTGGCTGGAGGGAAGCAGGGTCCGGGACGCGCGATTCAAGGTGCCCGTCTACCACAGGCCCGAAGATATGCTCACGGTGGACCTGTCGCTCTTCCCCGCGGCCAAAAGCCAGGTCAGGCTCGTGGGCCGTGAGAAGGAAGGCCAGGTCGTGCCCTATTTCTCCCGGGGCGAAATCACCTCGGGCGCTCTCGATGGCAAGGGCCTCGAACTGCTCTGGCTGGAGGATCCCGTGGACCTGTTCTTTCTCCAGGTCCAGGGGTCCGGACGCGTGACGCTGGAAGACGGCGTCCAGGTGAGGGTCCAGTACGACTCGCAGAACGGCCTTCCCTATCGGAGCCTGGGAAGGGTGCTCATCGACAAGGGCGTTTTGCCGGCCGACCAGGTCTCCATGCAGGCCATCCGAAAGTACTTCCAAGAGCATCCCGAACAGCTGGCGCTCCTGAACGAAAACCCCAGCTACACGTTCTTCCGGTTGGAGGATGACGGGCCCTTCGGCAACATCGGCGTCGCGCTCACGCCCGGGCGCTCCATCGCCACCGACGCCAAGATTTTTCCCAAGGGCGCCCCGGCGCTCGTGCGGACTCGGAAGCCGGTGCTGAACGCCAAGGGGGAGGTGACCGGCTGGGCGCCCTTTGCCCGATTCGTATTCAACCAGGACACGGGGGGTGCCATCGCGGGGCCCGGGCGCGTGGACCTGTTCTGGGGCGGCGGGCCCAAGGCCGAGGCCGCGGCGGGGCGCATGAAGGAACCGGGCGAACTCTATTTTCTTCTGCCCACCAAGGCCCCCGGCATCCCGTAACCCAGATCACACGAACCTGCTGACGCTGAACGCGAGAGCCCCAAGGGAGGATCCCCGCCGGCCTCGTCCGCGGGGCGGGGCCCCAAAGGGCAACATCCCGAACCGTCGGGCTTAGCCCGCGGTTCTGGAGGGCAAGGCCGTGGGCCCTCCCCGTGACGAGGTCGAGCGATACCCGCCCGAAACCACCCCCATTTACGAAGGCAAGAGAAGCCCAGTGGCAATTCAAGCCCTTGACAAGAATGGGCTTTTGCCATAGACTAAGTACCCTTTGTGCGCGCGGGGCGGCCGTCCGGCGGTCGTGTGGTGATCGTACGCCTTGGCCGCGCCGTGTCTCGGGACCGTGTGAGGACTTGAGGAGAATCTCGATGAGCACCTATTTTCCGAAGAAGGGGGAGGTCCCCCGCAACTGGTACCTGGTGGATGCCGAGGGCAAGACCCTGGGCCGCCTGGCTACGGAGGTGGCTCGCGTGCTCATGGGCAAGCACAAGCCCGAGTACACGCCGCACGTGCAGACGGGCGACTTCGTGGTCGTGGTGAATGCCGAGAAGGTGAGCCTCACGGGCAACAAGTGGACCGACAAGATCTACTACCACCACAGTCAGTATCCGGGCGGCCTGAGGGAGACCATGGCCAAGGACGTCATGGCCGCGCGGCCCACACGCATGATCGAGCACGCCGTGCGCGGCATGCTTCCCAAGAACCGAATCGGGGACCGGCTCATCCGCAAGATGAAGGTCTACGCGGGGGACAAGCACCCCCACACGGCCCAGCAGCCCACCCCCTTCCCCGTAGCCTTGAGCTAGTCAGGAGCTTGAAGCATGAGCGTGATCCAGTACCAGGGAACCGGCAAGCGTAAGACTTCGGTGGCGCGAGTGTTTCTGCGCCCGGGCAAGGGAGTCATCAAGGTGAACCGCAGGGAGTTCGAGGTGTACTTCCCGAACCCCGTTCACCGGATGGTCATCCAGAGCCCTCTGGCCCTCACCAGCACCCTCGACAAGTTCGACATCCTGGTGAACGTGAACGGGGGGGGCGTGTCCGGCCAGGCCGGCGCCGTCCGCCACGGCATCTCCCGGGCGCTCCTGGAGTACAACCAGGAACTGCGCCCCAAGCTGAAAGCCGCCGGCATGCTGACCCGCGACGCCCGCGAGGTGGAGCGCAAGAAGTACGGCCAGCCCAAGGCGCGCAAGCGGTTCCAGTTCAGCAAGCGCTAATCGGTGTGTTCGTCCGACGGACGGGGAGGGCGAGAGCCCTCGCCCGGACGTTGGAGGCGATAGGCGGAACATTCACCCCATTTCCCGCGGACACGAAGGGGCGGGCAAGGATCCCCGAGGGATTCCTGGCCACAGGGCTCACCGCCCCGTCCGCGGCAGGCCATTAGGAGGCGACTTTGGCGACCGTCACCATGAAAGAACTGCTGGAGGCCGGCGTCCACTTCGGGCACCTCACCCGCAAGTGGAACCCCAAGATGAAGAAGTACATCTTCGGCCAGCGCAACGGCATCCACATCATCGATCTCCAGCACACCCTGCGGGAGTTCAAGAAGGCTTCCGACTTCGTCACCGAAGTCGCCGCGAAGGGCGGCAAGATCCTCTTCGTGGGCACCAAGCGGCAGGCCCAGGAGGCCATCCGCGAGGCGGCCGAGAAGATCGGCATGCCCAGCGTCACCCAGCGCTGGCTCGGCGGCACCCTGACCAACTTCCGGACCATCATGAGCCGCGTGCAGCGCCTCAAGGACCTCAGCCGCCTCGACACGGATCCGAAATTTGAAAACCTCACCAAGAAGGAACGCCTGCTGCTCAGCAAGGAGAAGACGAAGCTCGAGACCATGCTCCTGGGGATCACGGACATGAACCGCCTCCCCGCGGCCCTGTTCGTGGTGGACCTCAAGCGCGAGAAAAACTGCATCCTCGAGGCGCAGAAGCTCGGAATCCCCGTGGTGGCCATGGTGGATACGAACTGCGACCCCGACGATGCGGACTTCCCCATCCCGGGCAACGACGATGCCGTGCGGGCCATCCAGCTTTTCGCGGGCAAGATCGCCGAGGCCCTGGAAGAGGGACGGACCGCCTATCAGGAGCACGCCCAGAGTGCCGCCGCCGACGAAGCCATGTCGGACAAGATCGGACGCGACACGGGCGCCATCTCGGACGAAGACCCCAAGAAGGCCGCCGCCAAGGCGCCCCGCCGCCGCGAAGGCGCACCGGGCGACAAGGGCAAGCCTGGAGCTCGGCGGCCCGCAGGCACCGGCACCGGCAAACCTCCCGCCCGCAAGCCTGCCGCCAAGCCCGCGGCCGCGGCGAAGAAGGAGGAGTAGTACCATGGCCATCACCCCCAAAGCCGTGCAGGAGCTTCGCGAGAAGACCGGCGTCGGCATGATGGACTGCAAGCGCGCCCTCGAAGAGGCGGCCGGCGACATGGACGAGGCCGTCAAGATCCTCCGCAAGAAGGGTATCGCGACGGCGGAGAAGAAGTCCGCGCGTGCGGCCTCCGAAGGTCTGGTGGAAGCTCACATTTCCGCCGACGGCCGGACGGGCGCCCTCCTGGAAGTGAACTGCGAGACCGATTTCGTGGCGAAGACCGACGACTTCAAGGGCCTCGCCGCGGACGTGTGCGCCCAGGTGGGCGAATCCTCTCCCGCGGATGTGGCCGCCCTTCTTGAGCAGCCCTTCGCCAAGGATCCCGCCCTGAAGGTGAAAGACTTCATCGTGGTCAAGGTCTCCAAGCTGGGAGAGAACATCCAGATCCGCCGCTTCATCCGCTACCACGGCGAGGGCGCCCTCATGGCCTCCTACATCCACGCGGGCGGCAAGATCGGGGTTCTCCTGGAGTGCGAAGTGCCTGCGGCCACCGACGAACTGAAGGCCGTGGCCAAAGACCTCTGCATGCAGGTCGCAGCGGCCGCTCCCCGGTTCGTCCGGCGCGACGAAGTGACCCCCGATGTGTTGGAGAGCGAGAAGGAAATCTACCGCGCCCAGGTCCTGGCGCAGGGAAAACCCGCCAACATCGTGGACAAGATCGTCGAAGGCAAGATGAACAAGTACTACGAGGAGGCTTGCCTTCTGGAACAGGCCTTCGTGAAGGACAGCACCATGAGCGTTCAGAAGCACCTCGACGTGGTGGCCAAAGGCCTCAAGGTGGTCCGGTTCACGAGGTACGTGCTGGGCGAGGGGCTCAAATCCTCCGCCTGCGACGCGAAATAAGAAAGCGGCCTTCGGGCCGCTTTTTTCGCGATTAGGCGAGACGCGAGAAGCGAGAAGCGAGACAGTGCGAGAGCGAGACAATGCGTAGAGAGAGCTTCTCTGCTTAATCGCCTAATTGCCTAATCGCCGTCACCTAGAATGTTCTTGCGAAGGAGTCCTCCGATGGCCGAGCCCCGCTTCAAGCGCATCCTGCTGAAAATCTCCGGTGAAGCCCTCATGGGCGACGCCGGATACGGCATCCATCCCGCGGCCGTGGCCACCGTGGCGGACGAGATCCGGGAAATCCACGCCATGGGCGTCTGCGTGGCCCTCGTGGTGGGAGGCGGCAACATCTTCAGGGGCATCCAGGCGGGCGAGAAGGGCCTGGATCGCGTGACCGCCGACCACATGGGCATGCTGGCCACGGTGATCAACGGCCTGGCGCTCCAGGATGCCCTCGAGAAGAAGGGCCTCCCCACCCGGCTCATGACGGCCATCGGGATGCAGGAACTGGCGGAGCCCTACATCAAGCGCCGCGCCGAGCGCCACCTGGAAAAGGGCCGCGTGGTCATCTTCGCGGCGGGGACGGGCAACCCCTATTTCACCACCGATTCGGCGGCGGCCCTGAGGGCCATCGAGATCAAGGCCGAGCTTCTCCTCAAGGCCACCAAGGTGGACGGCATCTATTCGGCGGACCCGCAGAAGGACCCCGGCGCCAAGCTCTACGCATCCCTCAGCTACATGCAGGCCCTGGAGGAGGGGCTCAGGGTCATGGATGCGACCGCCATCAGCCTCTGCATGGAGAACGCCATCCCCATCCGCGTTTTCAACCTCTTCCAGGTGGGAAACATACGCCGTATAGTAGAGGGCGAGTCCATCGGCTCGCTCGTGAGCTGATAGGGGGGAATGAAAACAGTGATCAGGTGATCAGGTGAGTGGTGATCAAGAGATCAGGTGATCAAGTGAGTGGTGATCAGGTAATCAAAAACGGATTGTCAGATGACCTGATCACATTCTTTCGGATTACCTGATTACACGATTACCCGATTACCTTCTTTCTGATCACCTTCTTCCACGCGGAGGCAACCATGACCAAGGCCATCCTCAAGGACGTCGAAGAGAAGCTGAAGCACACCCTGGAAGCCACGCGCCACGAGCTTTCCACCCTCCGGGCCGGGAAGGCGAACCTGGCCATCCTCGAGTCGGTGCGGGTGGACAGCTACGGCAACAAGGTTCCGCTGAACCAGGTGGCCACGCTGGGTGTGCCGGAGCCCCGCCTGATCACCGTTCAGCCGTGGGACCCCAAACAGATCGCAGTCATCGAAAGAGCCATCATGGAGGCCAACCTGGGGCTCAACCCCGGCAACGATGGCCGCCTGATCCGCCTTCCCATCCCTGCCCTCACCGAGGAGCGCCGCAAGGACCTGTGCAAGAGGGCCCGCGAAATCGGCGAGAAGGGGAAGGTGGCGGTACGGCACATCCGCCACGAAGGCCGCGCGGCCCTGGAGAAGAAAGAGAAGTCCAAGGAGATCTCCGAGGACGACCGGGACAAGGGCTTCGAGAAGGTCCAGCAGCTCCACGACCAATACATCCAGCACCTCACCGACTCCGTGACCCACAAGGAAAAGGACATCATGGAGGTGTGACGTGCCCCCAGCGCAACGCGTTGCGGCCGCCGTCCTGGCGGGCGGCCTGGGGACCCGATTGGGCGGCGACGTGCCGAAGCCCTTCCTTCCGGTGCTCGGCCACCCGCTCATCCATTACAGCCTTCGACTTTTCGAATCCCTCCCCGAGGTGTGCGCCATCCGCGTGGCGGTGCCCGAGGTTCACGGACCCGCGCTGGAGCGAATCCTCGCCGCCTACCCGCGCCGCGCATACCGCGGGTGGACCCCGGGGGGCGCGACCCGCGCCCACTCGGCGCTGGCCGCGCTCAGGTCCCTGGAGGCGGACCGCCCCGACGTGGTCCTGGTGCATGATGCGGCGCGGCCCCTCGTTACCGCCGACGAGGTGCGGGCCCTGCTGGCGGCTCTTCCCGGCCGCGACGGGGCCATCCTCGCCTCGCCTCCCGTGGACACGCTCTGGTCGAGCGAGAATGACAAAGTGGGCGAGATCGTGGACAGGAGCGGCATGGTCTGCGCCTTCACGCCTCAGGTCTTCCCGTTCAGGGAGCTGAAGGACGCCATCGAGAGGGGAATCTCGGAGGGATTCGAGGGGACCGACGACGCCTCCTTCGTCCGCCGCCTCGGGGGCGAGGTGGCCTGGGTGCAGGGTTCGCGCTGGAATATCAAAGTCACCTATCCCGAAGACCTGGCCCTCGTCGAGGCCATACTCGGAGGCGGCGGATGCGCATAGGCCACGGCTGGGACCTCCACAGGCTCGCCCCCGGCAGGCCATGCCGAATCGGCGGGCTCGACCTGCCGCACGACAAGGGACCCCTCGGGCACTCGGATGGCGACGTGGTGCTCCACGCGCTGGCGGACGCCCTTCTGGGCGCCGCGGCCCTGGGGGACATCGGCGTCTTCTTCCCCGACACGGACCCCCGGTGGAAGGGCGCCGACAGCGCGCACCTTCTGGCCGAGGTCCTGGAGCGGGTGCGTTCGGCCGGTTCTGCGTCTGGGCAATGTTGACATCACCATCGTGGCCCAGGAGCCCAAGATCGGTCCCCACCGCCAGGCCCTCCGCGAGAATCTCGCGCGCCTGCTCGCTGCCGACCTCTCCCGCGTCAGCCTGAAAGCCAAGACCACAGAGGGGTTGGGGGACATCGGCGCGGGCGAAGCCATCGCGTGTCACGCGGTGGTGCTGTTGGAAGAAGGGGACCGAGTGATCAGGTGATCAGGTGATCGAGTGCAGTGGAGCATGCGAAAGGGCGGGGATGGCTCCCCGCCCTCTTCGTCATCGCAGGGTGATCGAGAACGTCACTTGATGATCCGCACGTTCCATGCGAGAACCGAACCGTCGGGCTGAACCCAACCGTCCACGTCCACTTTCATCCCCGCGGCGAGATCGTCGGCGGGCACCTGCCGGCGTCCCTTCCAGATGAGCGAGTTGGCGTCGAGATCCACGGGATAGAGCGTCTCGCCGCGTCCGAATGTGAACCCTACAACCGAACCGCCAGGGTCCTGGGTGAGCGTTGCAAGGGTCCCTTTGAAAGCGAAGTCGAGGCCCGAGGCGTTGATGACCTTGGCCGCGAAAACGCCGCCCAGCACCTCCCCCTTCACGCCCACCGTGCTACCCACCTGAAGGGGCACGGCGCCGACTAATCCGGGCCTGGCTGGTATGGATGGTCACCGCGCCGTCCAGGGTGAGGGCACCCTCCCCGATTGCCGTCACGATTCCGTGCCAGAAGAAATCGTTGCCCAACTCGCCGCGCACCAGGGTGGGCACGGTGCCCACAAAGATGAACCGGGCGTGCATGGGGAGGTTGGGCTGGATGTCCGCGAATGTGGCCGGCGCCATCATCCCGTCGGGGAGGACGGTGAAGAACTTGGAGTGCTCGTCCACGGCGAGAGTCATCCCCTGGAGGACCAGGGAGTCGGCGTGGACTTCGGTCACCGGGCCGGCGATAAAGGCCCCGCTGGGCGGAGTTTGCGCCAGAACCGTCAGTCCGAGGGCGAGGGCGGCGGCGATGGTGCAGGCGAGAACGCGCAATCTTGGGGTCATGGTCTCCTCCTTGGGGCCGTTTCGGGGCCTCCTACGCGCTAGACCGCGGGGAGGGTGATCCGGTTTAACGCCGAGCAGTTGGATGGCCGAGTTGTGACCCGCGTCACATCCAAAGTGTCCAGGCTATCGAAGCGGCCGGATCCGGATCTTGGGTGGATTTCCTCTCAAACGATTGCGCCGCCGCGGTTCCTCCGGTATCCTTGATGGAGTCGGGGCGTGGCGCAGTCTGGTAGCGCACTTGCTTTGGGAGCAAGGAGTCGGAGGTTCAAATCCTCTCGCCCCGACCACCAGCGTAAATCCTACGAAGGCTTAGGGGCGAGAGGATTTGAAGGGCGGGAGAAGTCCCCGTCTTCGCGGTCCATGGATCGCCGGCCTCCTCGCGAAGGGTCTCTTGCCGAAGTTATGAGACAATTCCGGTGCGGAAGGCAGGAGGCGAGGGTCGATGATCGAAGTGGAGGTTCCAGAGCACGCCAAGCTCAACCTCGAGCACCTGGTGCTGGATTACAACGGGACGCTGGCCTGCGACGGGGTGCTCCTGCCGGGAGTCCGCGAGAGGATCGAGGCTCTTGCGGACCGGATTGCCATCCATGTGGTCACGGCGGATACCTTCGGCACGACGACGGTCCAGTTGGAGGGGCTGCCATGCCACCTGACGGTCCTCCCCTCCGGTGGGCAGGCCGAAGCCAAGGCGGCCCATGTTCGTGGCCTGGGGGCCGAGGGGACGGTCTGCATCGGTAACGGCAGGAACGACAGGCTCATGTTGGCCACCGCCGCGCTGGGCATCGCCGTCCTGCAGGAAGAGGGCGCCGCCAAGGACTGCCTCATGGCCGCCCATCTGGTCTGCAGGGACATCCGGGAAGCGCTCGACCTGCTGCTCGTCCCCCTCAGGCTCACCGCCACCCTCCGGGGATAGCCCCTGCGCCCCTTATCGGGCTCGGGGAAAGCAGAGACCCTCCACTGCACCAGAGTTGACTCGTCCTGCCGGCGTGGTTAAAGTTCATCTGATTCGGCGAGTGGCGTTGCGCTCGGAGCAGGTCTGATCCGTCCCCAATCGGGCGGGCTGGACGCACCCCGCCAAGGCGCCGGAGTGGGAGACTCTTGATGGGGAGAATCCTGGCCGTGGCCGCGGGTGCCGCCTTGGGCGCCGTTCTGCGGTATGGGGTGGCCCTCTGGGCGGCCAGAAAGTGGGGGAGCGGGTTCCCCGTGGGGACCATGATCATCAACGTCTCGGGCAGCCTCCTCATCGGGTTCGCCATCGGGCTCGCCGCCAGCCGCCTCGCCCTGACGCCCACCCTTCGCCTTTTCGTCGTGACGGGATTTCTGGGAGGGTATACGACCTTCTCGACCTTCTCTTACGAGACCTACGAACTCATCAACGCGGGTAGCCTTTGGCGGGGCATGGCCAATGCTGCTGGAAGCGTGCTTCTCGGGTTCCTGGCCGTGGTGTTGGGCATCTGGCTCGCGCGCCTGGCGCCCTAGCGAGGATGGCGGTCGCAGGATGAAAGGAAGCACGATCATGAAAATCGAGGGCAACGCTCAGCAGCTCTGGATCTTCGTGGGAGAAAAGGACCGCTGGCGGGGCAAGCCCCTCTACCTCGCCATCCTCGAGGTACTGCAGAGACGCGGCTGCGCGGGGGCCACGGTGTTCCGGGGCCTGGCGGGGTTCGGCGCCAACAGCCTGATCCATACGGTGCTCCTTCTCGAGCTCAGCACGGACCTGCCCATCGTGATCACCGCCGTGGACCGGCAGGACCGGCTCCGGAGGGTCCTTCCCGAAATCGGCGAGATGGTGCAGGAGGGCATGATCACGCTCACCCCGGTGGAGGTCGTGAAATACACGCACAGGATTCCCGGGGCCTTTCCTCCGGGTCTCACGGCGGGTGAGGTCATGACCCACCACGTGGTCAAGGTCCTGCCCGACGCTCCCGTCTCCGAAGCCCTCAAGAAGCTCCTGTCCCGTCACTTGGGGGCCCTCCCGGTTGTGGACGCGGAGGGGAAGGCTCTGGGGTGGATCACCGAGGAGGACCTCCTGGTGAGGGTGGGTTCCGATCTGCCGGCGTCCATCACATCGGGGGTGGCCGAGCTGGGCCTGAGCGTCCCGCGCGCCGAGGGCGGACAGACCGCCGCGGAGATCATGACAGGCGGGGTGGAGACGGTGGGGCTTGAGGACCCGATCCCGGAAGCGGCCGCACGGATGGCCGAGGGCAACCTCAAGCGTCTCGCCGTGGTGGACGGGTCTGGCCACCTGGCGGGGATCCTGAGCCGTTCCGACATCCTGAAGACGGTGGCCGATGCCCTCGAAGGGGATGGCGGAGCCGCGAGGCCGCAGGTGGATCTCACGGCCACCGTGCGCGAGGCCATGCGGCTCGACGGCCCGGTGGTGGGCCTGGAAACGCCTCTCCCCGAGGTTCTGGACCGGCTCCTGGCCTCCCCGTCGCGCGAGGTCATCGTGGTGGACGCCGATCGCCGCGTGGCAGGTATCATTACCGAGAGTGACATCCTGAGCCGGGCCGGAGAGCCGGCCCGGCCGGAGGTTCTCCGGGCGCTCGCGGCCTGGCTGAGGGGCGGGAAAATCGCCCGTGGTCTCGCGCTGACCGCACGGGGCAAGATGGCGTCTCAGGTGATGACTCACCCCGTGGTGTCCGTCCCGGCGGCGGCGCCCGTGAGCGAGGCCCTGCGCATCATGATCGAGCGTCGCATCAAACTGCTTCCCGTGGTGGACGAGGAGGGCCGTCTCGCTGGGACCCTGGACCGGTCGGCGCTTCTTTCCGCTCTGGCGCGGGTCAACGAGGGGAAACTCGAGGGCGAGCGATCCGCTCCATCCGTTTGAACCCAGGGCGATGGGGTTCGCCCGGAGCCGCGGTATTACGACGCTGATGCCCCCTTCCAGTTCGTGCGGCCGACGCTGGCCTTGGATCCCCAGGACTGGCTCTTTCCGGTGCTCGAAACGCTCTTGCCGACTTCCGTGTCCAGAGCGCTCGTTCTTCGCAGAGCCAGGTCCCTGCTCAAGGTCTGGCTCCGAGCGAACCTTTGCGCCATCGAGGCGAGGCGTGTGGATACCCTGGACGGAGCGGTCCGGATGCTCCACGAAGACATGGCGAAATCCCTTCGCAGCATCGGAGAGGCGGTCCTCGCCACCATCCAGTCCGGCATGGAGGAGAAAAGGCAGTGCGGGCACGCCATCGCCCGCCGCCTCGGCGAGCTGGACCGCCAGGCGCAGGACATTTTCGACGGGATACGGACAGGGGAGTCCCCGAGTTGAAATCTGGCTTAACGCCGGCCTTGGCTACGGGCCGCGACTTGTGGTATGGTTGCTCCATGGCGGAAGAGGAGAGGCCGGCCATGGCCTGAGGTCAGCGTCTCTAAACGGGTGTGCGGGTGATGCCCGCGCCCTGCGTTCGCCGTTATAGAACGCTCCGGTCGCCCAACCCACTCGCCGCCAACCCTAGTTCGACCCTTTACGAGGAGGATCACTTGCCCGTTCGACTCTTTGTTGGAAACCTTCCCTACGATGCCACCGAAGCCGACGTGAGGGAGTTTTTCTCCCAAGCGGGCACCGTGTCGTTCGTCCATCTCCCGGTGGACAGGGAAACCAACAGGCCCAGAGGGTTCGCCTTCGTGGAGTTCGCGGAGCGCGCCCAGGCCGAAGCGGCCATCAACCGGTTTAACAATCAGCCGTTCAAGGACAGGCCCCTTGTGGTGAACGAGGCCCGGGCCCGTGGGGAGGCCGGCCCCGCGCCGCGACCTTCCGGCCCCCGGCCCGCGTCCTCGAGCCCGAGGCCCTACTCACCCAGACCGTTCGCGCCAAGAACCTCACCCTGGGGTCCCGAGCCCGAAGAGGGCGAGTTGAAGCCGGGCCGGGCCGCGGCGCGCAACTTCGGTCCCGACGCGCTCCCCAAACACAAGCGCAAGACGGACAAGATGGAGAAGGGCCCCAAGGGGCCGATCAAGGAGCGGGGCGGCGGACGGTTTTTCGGCGGCCTCGATGAAGACGAAGACCTCGGCAACGAGCCCATCGACGATTTCGCCATAGGTGTGGACGAGGTAGCGCAAGACGAAGAGTGACGGCCTCGCAGGAAGGCCCCGCATCCCTCCGCGAAACTCTCTGGATTTTTCCAGCAGTCTGCCTTACTCGCGACTCGGTCGCGGCGAGGCGGTCGGCCGTGGCCGTTGGCGCGCATGCCCATCGGGTTTAATATGCGATCAGGAGAGCGGCCATGTCCTTTAGGGATGAAGAGCAGGACGACCAAGAGAAGCCCGAGCCCGGCTCCGTCTGCCAACTATGCGGCGCCACGGGGCGCTGGCTGCAGCTTTTGAAATGCCCCATGTGCTTCACCTATTTCTGCGGGCCATGCTCCTACAAGTACGGCGGGAAGGACTTCTGTTCCCGTCACTGTGCGAACGAATTCTACTGGGGAGGCGAGGACGCCGATGACGACGCATGAGCGTTTCGAGATGGAAATGGTCCAGCGGCCCAGGCGCCTGCGCACGAACCCCATCCTCCGGGGCATGGTGGAGGAGACGCGGCTGTCGCCGAAAGACTTCATCTACCCCATGTTCATCGAGGAGGGCCGGAAGGGCCGCCGCGACCGGCAGGAAGTAGCATCCATGCCCGGCGTCCACCGCCAGAGCATCGAGGCGGGACTCAAGGAGATGGAGCAATGCCTGTCCCTCGGCGTGCGCTCGGTGATCCTCTTCGGCATTCCCGAGGTCAAGGACGCGCTGGGCAGCCAGGCCCACGCCGAGAAGGGCATCGTTCAGCAGGCCGTTCGTGCCGCCAAGAAGGCATTCGGAGGGGACCTCCTGGTGGTCACCGACGTATGCCTGTGCGAGTACACGGACCACGGGCACTGCGCGCCGGTCCGGGGCAACGAGGTCCTGAACGACGAGGGGGTGGCCATTCACGCCCGAACGGCCCTCTCCCACGCCAGGGCCGGGGCGGATATGGTGGCGCCCTCGGACATGATGGACGGGCGGGTCGGTGCCATTCGCGGGGCCCTGGACGACGAGGGCTTTTCGGGCGTGCCCATCATGGCCTATTCGGCGAAATACGCCTCGGGCTTCTACGGCCCCTTTCGAGAGGCCGCCGACTCCACACCGCAATTTGGAGACCGGCGCTCCTATCAGATGGATCCTGCCAACACGGACGAGGCGCTCAGGGAAGTGGAGCTGGACATCGAGGAGGGCGCCGACATCGTCATGGTGAAGCCGGCGCTACCTTACCTGGACATCATTCGGAGGGTCAAGGAGACCTTCGCCGTTCCCGTGGCGGCCTATAATGTCAGCGGGGAATACGCCATGGTGAAAGCCGCGGCGCGCCTGGGCTGGATCGACCACGACCGGGTCATGATGGAGTCGCTTACCTCCATCAAGCGCGCGGGCGCCTCCATCATCCTGACCTACTTTGCCAAGGATGCCGCCGCGATTCTAAAGGGGGCGGTCTGAAAAACAGTGCCCGGTTAAGCCCTGCTTCGGGCCGCGGCCCCCTGCAGGGCGAAAGGCTGGTCCACTCGCAGATCCTGGCAGATCGGAAGAGTACCGCAGTCTGCGATCTTCACCAGATTATCGGCAAGTACCTGGTGAAAGGCCACGTAGAACCCCACTCGGATATCCTCGACGGTGGATTCGGGGATATTTCCCTCCACGACCTGAAACGCGGCCTGGGCGAGCTGTTCCAGCACGCCCTCTGCGGAGCTGTCGTCCTTCAGCAAATAGCGCATAATCCCCCCAAGAAGACCAAATCAAAGCGCAGCCAGCCTTCTGGCTCCGGCCTGTTGTACCCAGGTTGTAGCAATTTCGAAGCCAATTCTTCCTCGGGTGCGAATCCCAGGCAACGGACGACAACCTCATTGTGCTCAAAGGATAGAGACGGACCGCTGGGATGGGGATGGGGGTCTGCTCCACCGGAGGCGGCCATATGCCCAAATGAAGCGCCATTTCACCCATCCGCTTTCTGGGGCAATCGCGCGATGCTCTGCCAGGCGGGGGTGTCCGGGGCGGGAAGGCTCTGATACACTTAACAGCCTGTCAACCGGGAGGGCCCAGCGTGTTCCTGACTTTTGAAGGCGTGGAGGGATGCGGAAAAACCTCCCAGGCCCGAATGTTGGCCGAGGCGTTGCGGGCTCGGGGGATCCCCGTTTTGTCGACCCGGGAGCCCGGAGGCTCGCCCATCGGCGGGGCCATGAGGTCCATCCTCCTCTCCGAGGAATACGCCGTGGGCCCCCGCACGGAGCTATTGCTGTACGCGGCCGAAAGGGCCGAGCACGTTAGGCGCGTCATCCGTCCCGCCCTGGCACGGGGCGAGCTGGTCATGTGCGACCGGTTCGGGGATGCTACTCGAGCTTACCAGGCCTGGGGGCGGGGCTTGCCTCGGGCCGATGTGGAGGCGCTTCACGCCTTCGCCACCGAAGGTCTGGAACCGGACCTGACCCTCTATCTCCGGCTTCCCGTCGAGGGGGCACTCGAGCGCGCTCGCCTGCGCGACGGCTCGGCCGCATCCGGCGAGGGCCGGTTCGAGGCCGAAGCCATGGATTTTCACAGGCGCGTCGCCCAGGGCTACGAGGCCCTCGCCGGGGAATACCCGAAGCGCATCATCGCGATCGACGCCGAAGGATCCCGCGAGGTCGTGGCGGGCCGCATCCTGGAGATCCTGGAGGCGCGCCTTGGCCTCTGAACGCCTCCGCTGGCTCCTCGAATACGGCGCCGTTCGCGCCGCCTCCGCGGGGCTCGCCTGCCTTCCGCACCGGGGCAGGCTCGCCGTCGGACGCATGCTGGGCCGACTGTTCTACGCCGTCGACCGGCGTCACCGGAGCATCGCTCTGGAGAATCTTCTCGCGGCCTATCCCGATTCGGGGGAGACCTGGTGCACCCAAACCGCCCGGGGGGCCTTCGAACACCTGGGGCGTCTGCTCGTGGAAATCCTGGGGCAGGGGCCGCAACGTATCTAAAACCCTCGACCAGTGCAAAATCGAGGGCTGGTATTGGCTGCGGAAGGTCCAATGCGAGGGCCGGGGATACTTTCTGCTCTCGGGGCACTTCGGCAACTGGGAGCGCATCGCCCACCTTCAGGCCGCGCTGTCCTACCCGCTCTGGATGGTGGCCCGGCCCCTGGACAACCCTTACCTGGAGCGTTTCTTCGCCCGGCGCCGGGAGAGCACGGGAAACCGGGTCGTCCACAAGCGCAATGCGGTTCGGGAGGTGGCCCGAGGTCTGAAGGCGGGCAAAGGCATCGCCTTCGTCATCGACCAGAACTTCGGTGAACCGGGCGGCGTGTTCGTGCCTTTTTTCGGGAGGCTCGCGGCCACCACGCCCGCCCTGGGACGCTTGGCGGTGCGGTTCAACGCCCCGGTGCTACCCGTATTCGCCTACCCCGAGCCGGGAGGCCGCTACCGCATCGTCTACGGTCCGCCCCTCGAGGTGCCTCGAACCGGGAATGCGGAATCGGATGCCAAGAACCTCACGGCCCTTGCCACCGCCGCCATCGAAGAGGCCGTGCGCGCCTGTCCCTCCGCCTGGTTCTGGATGCACCGGCGGTGGCGGACGAGGCCGGAGGGGGAGACCCAGGGATGAGCCGGGATCGGCGGGGAAACCGAGTGGAGAGCTGGGACTGGAGAGCGGTGCGATGCTCGTCGGATCACCGCTCTCCGTCCCCGCTCTCCGTCGTAGGGATCAGTGATGGCCATCCGCGATGGGGTGTTTCCTCGACCGCGACGGTACGGTGACGGAGGAGGTGGGCTACGTGAACCACCCCTCGCGTCTGAACCTGCTGCCCGGGGCCGCCGAGGGAATCGCCATGCTCAACCGGGCGGGCGTGCCGGTCCTGCTCGCCACCAATCAGGCGGGCGTGGCCCGCGGCTACTTCACCGAGGACTTGGTCAAGCTGGTTCTGGACCGGCTGGCGGCTCTTCTCTCGGCCCAGGGCGCCCGGCTGGACGGCATGTATTACTGCCCCCACCACCCCTCCGTGGGTCCACCCCCCTATCGCCAAGCGTGCGATTGCCGGAAGCCCAGGCCGGGCATGCTCGAGCGCGGCGCGGCGGATTTCGGCCTGGACCTCGGGCGGTGCTATGTCGTGGGAGACAAGATCAGCGATGTCTACTTTCGCCCACTCGGTGGGAGCCAAGGGCGTCCTCGCGCTCACGGGGTACGGCTTGGGAGAGCATATTTACCAGCGCCAGGACTGGCGGGAACAGCCCGATTTCATCGCCGAGGACCTCGTGCAGGCGGCGGGCTGGATCCTCGCGGACGCAGGGGGAAGGCCGTGAGGCAATCCGGGAGCGGGGAGCGGGGAGCGGGGAGCGGATACACCGCAGACCTTCCGCCGTGTTTCCCCAATCCCCAATTGCCTTTCCTAGGGGGGTTCCTTTCATGAGAAAGTCGTGGCGCGAACTGTGCGAGATCGTCTCCCGCTTCGAGGGCCGGCGGGTCGTGGTGCTCGGCGACTTCGTCCTGGATCGGTTCTGGTACGGGACCGTCCAGCGCCTCTCCCGGGAGGCTCCCGTCCCCATCGTCCGGCTGGCGGAGGCTCGGCTCATGCCGGGCTGCGCCGCCAACACGGTTTGGAATCTGGCGGCCCTGGGTGCGGCGCCCGTCCCCGTGGGGGTGATCGGCACGGACCGCGAGGGAGAAGAGATTCTGGGCCTCTTTCGGGAGCGGGGAATCGAGATAGGACATCTGGAGGCCTGGCCCTCTTGGGTGACGCCGACCAAGACCAGAGTTCTGGCCGGCACCTTTCACGGTCCCAAGCAGCAGATGGTCCGCGTGGACTCGGGCGAAGAGAACGTGTTTGAGGAAGGCCTCATCGGCCGGTTGAAGGACCACCTCAAAGGGGCCCTGGCAGGCGCCGACGCCCTCATCATCTCGGATTACGGCTACGGGCTTGCCCAGGCGGTGGGCGCCGGAGAGCTGCTCAACGGCGTACCGTTGTCTGCCATCGACTCCCGGTTTGACATGGAGTCCTTCCCCGGAGTGACCACCGCCACACCCAACGAAGAGGAATTCGAGCGGGCCGTCGGGAAGGCCGTGGAGGACGATCTTGCGATGCTCGAATCCGAAGGCGAGGCGCTGCGGGCCCGGCTCGAAATGAAGGCCCTCCTCGTCACGAGGGGCGCCAAGGGCATGAGCCTCTTCGAGCAGGGACGCCCGCCCCTGCACGTGCCCGTGGTCGGGTCCGACCAGGTGGTGGACGTGACGGGCGCGGGGGACTCGGTCATCTCCAGCTACGTCCTCTCCCTGTGCGCGGGCGCCACCTTCCCCGAGGCCGCGGCCATCGCCAACGCGGCCGGGGGCATCGTCGTGCAGAAGCACGGCACCGCCACGACGAGCCCGGAGGAGCTGAGCCGAACGCTTCGCCTCTGGGGGGAGGGGGAGTTGTGAGACGCGAAAGCGAGACGCAATTAAGCGAGACGCGAGAAGTGGGAAGTAGTGAGAGTAGGAGAGTAGGAGAGTAGGGAGAGCAAGGAGCGTTTTTGTCCCTCCGCTCCCGCTTCCTGCTCCCGCCGAGAATAGGCATGACGCGAGTAAGTGAGTAGGTGAGTAGGGAAGTATTGAAGAGGACGGGGCAGACCTTTTTGTCCCTCCGCTCCCTGCTCCCCGCTCCCGAGGGTGACGATGACTGATTTTGTCGGGTCCATTGCCCAGAAGATCCTGACTCGCGACCAGGCCGTGGCGCTGCTCTCCCGGGACTCCAGGGGCGGAAAGACGCTCGCCCTGGCCAACGGTTGCTTCGACCTCCTCCACGTGGGCCACATCCGCTACCTCCAGGCGGCCCGCCGGGAGGCCCAGATCCTCCTCGTGGCCTTAAACACCGACGCGAGTGTCAGGGGTCTGAAGGGCGAGGGGCGCCCCCTCCAGCCCGAGGATGAGCGCGTCGAGATCATCGCCTCCCTGGCTTGTGTGGACTTCGTCACGCTCTTCGGGGAGCCCACGGTGGGTCCCCTCATCGAGCTGCTTCAACCCGATGTCCAGTGCAAGGGCACCGACTATACGGAGGACACCGTCCCCGAGCGGGAAACCGTTCGGCGTTACGGCGGTCGCATCGCCATCGTTGGAGACCCGAAGGACCATGCCACATCGGAGATCGTGAAGAGGATGAGGGGTGAGGGTTGAGGGATGAGGCAAAGATGGTCGTCAGTCACCGGTCATCGGTAACCGCTAACCGACAACCTGTAACCTCTAACGATTTGCTTCCTCACCCCTCGATGCTGACGGCTCCCGATGGGCAGTTGTTCACGCATAGCCAGCACATGGTGCAGCGATCGGGGTTGTCCACCACGATCTTGGAGTTTCTGAGGACGAACACATCCTCGGGGCAGACCTCAAAGCAGAAGCGGTTATCCTCGCACGCCTCGTAGTCGATCTTCACATCGATCATGGCGGCACTCCTTGGGCACAATGTAGGACGATGCCGCGCGGAGGACAAGGGGGGGCCACCCTTCCCATCTCAACATCAATCCGCTCTCTGTCGTACACTATGCACCTGGAGGTTGGCCATGGGTTTTTCGTGCGGTATCGTGGGGCTTCCACGGGTAGGGAAGACGACCATCTTCAACGCGCTGACGGCGTCCAACGCCCAGGTGGGCGCGTTCACGGGGGCCTCGGCGGATCCCAACATCGCCATGGTACACGTTCCGGATCCCCGTTTGGACGACCTGGGCAAGGTGAACAAGTCCCGCAAGATCACGCCCACGACGCTGCAGTTCGTGGATGTGGCGGGCCTAGTGCGCGGCTCCTCTCAGGGTGGCGGCATGGGCAACCAGTTTCTGGCGCACATCCGCGAGGTGGACGCCGTGGTCCACGTGGTCCGCTGCTTCGAGGACGACAACGTCATCCACGAGGATGGAAGCGTGAACCCCTCTCGGGATGCGGAAACCATCCATCTGGAACTGGCCCTGGCCGACCTGGCCACCGTGGACCGAAGGCGGGAGCGGGTCATCAAGCTCGCCCGCACGGGTGACGCCCCCGCGAAGCGTCTCCTGGCCGCCCTGGAGGCGGTCAAGGCCGTCCTGGACGAGGGGCGCCCCGCCCGCGAGGCCCACCTCCACAAGGAGGACTGGTCCCTCCTGAGCGACCTGAACCTCCTCACCGTCAAGCCCCTCCTCTATGTGGCGAACATCGACGAGACGGGACTCGCAGAGAATCACCCCCACGCTTCGGCGCTGGAGAAGGTGGCCGCCGCCGAGGGCATCCCTTGCGTGCGCATCTGCGGGAAGATCGAGGCGGAGATGGCGGCCTTGCCCGAGTCCGAACGGGTGGAGTTCATGGAGGCCTACGGCCTTACCGAGTCGGGCCTGAGCAAACTCATTCACGCGGGATTTGGGCTCCTGGATCTCATGACTTTCCTCACGGCGGGCGAGGACGAGACGCGCGCGTGGACCATCACCCGCGGCACCAAGGCTCCGCAGGCCGCGGGGAAGATCCACTCGGACCTGGAGAGGGGATTCATCCGGCTCGAGGTCTATTCCTACGAGGACTGGGTCGCCAGCGGCAAGGACGAGAAGAAGGTCAAGGAGAAGGGCCACTGGCGCTCCGAGGGCAAGGAATACGTCATGCGGGAAGGGGATGTGTGTTTGTTTAGGTTCAATGTTTGACGGGAGCAGGTAGAAGGGGAGCGGGGAGCGGGAAACGATAAGGCGTCCGGACGGTCTTTTTTGTCGGCTCCCTGCTCCCAACTCCCAGCTCCCAGCTCCCGAATCCACGGCATACAGCCGGTGGACGGCGGAGATACTCACATGCCCCACCGTTGCGTGAAGGAGAACCCATGGACCTGACCCCCGGCTGTTCCTCGGCCAGCCACCTCGTGATGCCCAACGACACCAACCCCATCGGCAACCTCTTCGGCGGGCGCGCCGTGGAATGGATGGACATCGCCGCGGGATTGGCCGCCATGCGTCTCAGCCGAAAGGTGGCCGTCACGGCCTCCATCGAACGCCTGGATTTCCACGTTCCCATCCGCCTGGGCGACATCGCCGTGGTGGAGGCGAACGTGACCTCGGTGGGTCGGACCTCCCTCGTCGTCAAGGTGGACATGTACCGCGACGACCCCCGGCACGGACATCGGGAAACGTGCACCAGCGGTCTGTTTCACATGGTGGCGCTGGACGAGGCCGGGAAGCCCACGCCGGTGTTTGGGTAGTAAAGACGGGAGCGGTGAGCTGGGAGAACGGGAGCCGAGCAAGGACCGGTTCTTCTGCTCCCCGCTCCCTGCTCCCTGCTCCCAACTCCCGTATTCTAGTCTTCCAGTTCCGCGTACTTCTTCCTCCTGCGGCGCCAGGCGGCGAAGGCCGCCATGAGAAACAGGGCGAGAACCACGAGCCAGAGGACTTCGGGGGAACTGAGGGCCACGACCCACCCGCCCCACCACGGCAGGTGCTTGGCCCAGTTTCGGAACGCGCCGTCCGGGCTGGTGCCGAAACGGAGGCGGAAGGCCATGTCCACCGAGCCGTCCCTGCGGGCTTCGGCGAGGAACTCGGAGAGGTCCGCATCGCTCTTGAAGAGGTCCCGCACGAATCCCTTGGCGAGGGCGTAGGAGCGGCGGACATCGCTCTCGCCTCCCGCGAAATCGGCTTCCACTCGATCCAGGTGCCAAGAACCGTGCGCCACCGCGGGAAGGGCCAGGGCGGCGAACCACTCGTCCCGCAGCCCCCATTCCGCCGAGACCCGCATGGCCAGCCCCTCGTCGAACCACCTCGGCGGGGCAAACCCCAAAGCTCGGGGGAGCAGGATGTGGGAGAGTTCGTGTTCCAGGGTCTGTCGCGCGTCGCCGAAGGGATAGGGCCCGCACCGGGACAGCACCACCACGAGTCTCTGGGCGGCCGGTTCCGCCGCCCCCGCGGCGTAGGACGGCAAACCTGGCCATTGCGACGCGGCTTCACCGGGCGTGGCCGCGATCAGCACGGCGATGGGCGCCGCGCAGGCCTCATCGGTCGCGCCGTACAGGGCGCATAGGCGGGAACGCGTCGGGTCCATCTGCGCGAGGAGATCCGCAGGCACAGCCGGCGCTTGCGCCGCAAGGATGCGCGTGAAGAAGAGCAGCAGTGCAGCTAATGGACTCAACCCTCTCATGAACTAAAGCCTACCACTTCTCCAGACTTGCTGCCCCCACGAGTAGGGTCTTCCTTCGTTTTTCTTCTCCAGCTCTCCGGCTCCCTAATTCCGCGAGGGATTTTTTTGCCTTCGATTGAAGGAGTTGTTTCGGGTGCGTTCGGCTTGGCCTCTAGGACGGGAAGGGCCCATTCCCTCCCCGCCCCACGGGCAAAGCCCGTTGGGGATCTTCTCCTTCGCCTTCTGCGGGCGGAGCCCGTCAGAAGGCGAGCTCGCCCTCCGGGGACCCCACCCTTGGGGCTTTCCTGCCCCGAAGGCGTCCGGCTCTGAGGCGGCTCCCGGTCACCTGCCAGGTGATCGGGGCGTGGTGATCAAGCTCCTGTTCAGCACAGGCCTTCATCCCCTGCATCTGCCGACCCATCGCGGAATTTGCGCGGCTCTATCCAGACTCCATTTTCTGGCAACAGTCCTCTAAAGCCGCTATAATCATCGCTTAAAACCGAGGGGAGGTGACCGTGGATTTCGATCTGACGCCCGAGCAGAAAGTGTTGCGGGAAACCGTGCGCTCCTACGCCGAAAAGAAAATCAGGCCTAACGTACGCAAGTGGGATGCCGAGTGCACCTTCCCCCGAGAGGTTTTCGACGAGCTGGGTGAGATGGGCATCCTGGGCGTGATTTTCCCTGAGGAGTACGGCGGCTCGGCCATGTCCTATGTGGACTATGTCATCATCGTGGAAGAGCTGAGCCGCGTGGACCCCTCCGTCGGCATCGGCGTGGCGGCCCACAACTCCCTCTGCTCCAATCACATCTTCATGCAGGGTACTCCCGAGCAGAAAAAGCGGTTTCTCACGCCTCTGGCTTCCGGCAAGAAGATCGGCGCTTGGGCCCTCACGGAACCCGGGTCCGGGTCGGACGCCGCGGGCCTCAAGACCACGGCGGTTCCCAAGGACGGAGGCTGGCTCCTGAACGGGACCAAGACCTTCTGCACCCACGCCACGGTGGGGGAAACGGCCGTGATCATCACCCTCACGGACAAGAGCGACCCGCACCACGGCTGCACGGCCTTCGTCGTGGAAAAGGGCACGCCGGGCTTCAAGCACGGCAAGAAAGAGGACAAGCTCGGCCTGCGTGCCTCCGACACGGGCGAGCTGATTTTCGAAGACTGTTTCCTGCCCGACGAGAACCGCCTCGGCGCCGTGGGCCACGGCTTCACCGACGCGCTCAAGGTGTTGGACGGGGGGCGCATCTCCATCGCCGCGCTGTCCCTGGGCGGGGCGCAGGGAGCCTACGAGACGGCATTGGGCTACGCCAAGCAGCGTGTAGCATTCGGCAAGGTCATCGCCGAGTTCCAGGCCATCCAGTTCGCCCTGGCCGACATGGCCACGCGCATCGAAGCCGCCCGCCTTCTCACCTTCCAGGCGGCGGCGCGCAAGGACAAAGGCAAAGACGTGACCAAGTACAGTTCCATGGCCAAGCTCTACGCTTCGGAAGTGTCGGTTTGGGCCGCGGAGCGCGCCGTGCAGATCCTCGGCGGGTACGGATTCGTGAAGGACTACCCCGCCGAAAAGTTCTACCGGGATGTGAAGCTCAACACCATCGGCGAGGGTACGAGCGAGGTCCAGCGCCTCGTCATCGCCAGGCATGTGCTGAAGGAATTCGAATGAGGATCACGGGGGTATCACGGGAGCGGGGAGCGGGGAGCGGGGAGCGGAAAATACTTCTGCACATGGTTCGTCACGTCCTGCTCCCTGCTCCCTGCTCCCTGCTCCCGCCCTCGTGTGGTTTCAGCGCGAAAGGCTGACGATGCACGAACTCTCCAGGCGGCTCATCAACGGCGATATCCGCTCTCTGGCGCGGGCGCTGAGTCTCGTGGAGGACCGACGCGAGGGCTACACGGAGGTCCTGAAGGACTGCTACAAGCTCGCCGGGAAGTCGCGGATCATCGGGGTCACCGGCCCACCCGGAGCGGGCAAATCCACCCTGGTGGACAAGCTCATCGGATCTTACCGGGCTCAGGGCCTTCGCGTGGCGGTGGTGGCCGTGGACCCCTCCTCCGCGTTCAGCGGCGGGGCCATTTTGGGCGACCGCATCCGGATGCAGGACCGGGCCACCGACCCGGGTGTCTACATCCGATCCATGGCGACGCGGGGGCACATGGGCGGATTGGCGGTTGCCTCGGGCGACGCGCTCACCGTTTTGGACGCTGCGGGATTCGACGTGATCCTCCTGGAAACGGTGGGCGTGGGACAGGATGAGGTGGACGTGGTGCGCGAGGCGGACACGGTGCTCGTGGTCCTCGTGCCGGGGATGGGGGACGACATCCAGGCCATCAAGGCCGGCATCATGGAGATCGCCGACGTCTTCGTCATCAACAAGGCGGACCGGGAGGGCGTCGACCGGGTGGAGCGGGAACTGCACTCCCTGCTCACGCTCCCGGGAGCGCCCCAGGGGTGGACGCCCCCCGTGGTGAAAACCGTGGCTTCACGAAACCAGGGCATGGAGGACCTCCTGGCGGCGGTGGATCGCCACCGGGAACACCTCGCGTCCGACGGCGGCTCGCAGGGGCGCCTGCGGATGAAATTCAGCCAGAAGTTCCGCGACATCCTCTCGGAGCGTTTCCTCCTGGCTCTCTCGGCGCACCAGCTCACGCCCGAACGCGAGGAGGAACTGCTCGGCCGCTTCCTCAGGCGGGAAGAGGACCCTTACAGTGCCGCCGAAGACCTGCTCGGCCGCATCCGCTGGGAATAAGGCCAATGAACCACAGAGGCACAGAGGACAGACTTAAAATTCTCGGGTAACGCAAAATATGGTCCCATGAAATGAGGCGCGTGATGCGCTGATTGGACTCTGACCTGACGATCGAGATTCTCGCTGGTCCTCCGGGGTGAGTTGATTTTGACCTAATCATAAGTGCTTTTCTCTGTGCCTCTGTGCCTCTGTGGTGAATGGGTTTTCCAAAAAGGTGAAGCTGCAATGAAGATCGACCATATCGGGATCGCGGTGACGTCGCTTCCGGAGGCGAAGGCCTTCTACGAGGCTCTGGGGCTCGCTTGCGGCGGCGAAGAAGAGGTGCCCGAGCAGAAGGTGCGCGTGGCGTTCTTCCCGGCGGGGGACGGCCGCATCGAGCTCCTCCAGTCCACCGATCCCGATGGGCCCATCGGGAAATTCGTGGCCAAGAAGGGGCCGGGCCTCCACCACCTGTGCATTCAGGTGTCCGACCTCCGCGGGGCGCTCGAAGCGCTCAAGGCCCAAGGCTACGCCCTCGTCGACCAGGAACCGAAAATGGGCGCAGGCGGGCATCTCGTGGCCTTCGTGCATCCCCGTTCCACCGGCGGAGTCCTGCTCGAATTGAGCGAAAAAGTGCCCGAATGAGCGGCCCGCCCCGTGTTCCAGCTGACCGACGAGATAAGGGAAAGACTCGGGTGGAGCACCGCCAGGGGGTTCTTTCCCCGGCTCCCCGGCCCTCCGGCTCTCCGGCTCGCAGAAAAAAAGCTGAGAATGTCGTTTCGTCGCGGCGCTCGTCGAAGCCGCTTACCCTCGGCGCCGGACGTTGCGTCGTCCTCTACCTCCACTCCCCGCGGGAGAAGCACTGGGGCGCACTCATGCAGATGGACGCCGCGGGCCTTTGGCTGCGGGGCATCGAGCTGGAATCCTTCGACGCCTGGGCGCGGGAGCAGGCCTCGGACGAACCGGGGCACATGGGTCTCACCACCTTTTTCGTGCCCTACCTGAGGGTGGACAAGGTGACCCTCGACGAACGCGTGGGGCCCGTGCCTTCCCTGACTGAGCGCTTCGAGGCCATCACGGGAGCGGCACCTTGGATGGGATACCTAGACGGGACTTGGCGGACAGCACCGTGATTGAGCAGGTGAGCGGGGAGCGGAGCGGTACGGGCGTTCCGCTGGAGTCGATTCTTACTCGGCTCCCTGCTCCCCGTTCTCCCCGGCTACCCCTCAGGAGGCCCCATGTACGACCCCACGGACGAGCGGATCGACGACCTTTTCACCCTCCTCGTGCGCCTGCTCCGCGAGACTCCCGAGAACCTGGCGAAGCAGAGCCTGGCCCGCCTGTTCGAGGAGACGGCGCTCTACCAATTCTTGGCCGGGCGGGCGGGGGCTCCCCTCGACGCCCCGGCCCTGGAATCGGCCCTGGCCGAGCACTGGGACGAGATCGAAGCGCGGCGCAACGAGCTCGCGGCGGACGCGCTCAACGCCATCCAGACGCAGGAGTTCTAGCTGACAGCTGATAGCTGATAGCTGATAGCTTCTCTTGCCTATGCTATACTCTTCGCTCAATAACCGTCCCACGCTCCGGCAGTTCCACGGGAGCCGGGGAGAGAATCCCGTTAGGGTCCTACGATGGAGGTTCTGATGTCTATCCGTGATCAAGAAGCGCGCGATTACCATTTCATTGGCAAACCGGGCAAGATCGAGGTGGTCCCGACCAAGCCCTGCCTCACCGCGAGGGACCTCTCTCTGGCGTACACGCCGGGCGTGGCCGTCCCCTGTCTCGACATCGAGAAGAACCCCGAAGATGCCTACAAGTATACGAGCAAGGGCAACCTCGTGGCGGTTCTCTCCAACGGCACTGCCGTCCTCGGCCTCGGCGACATCGGTGCCCTGGCCGGCAAGCCCGTCATGGAAGGCAAGGGCGTGCTCTTCAAGCGCTTCGCCGGGGTGGACGTGTTCGACATCGAGGTGGACACGCACGACGCCGACGAGATCATCAAGCTGGCCCAGCTCCTTGAGCCCACCTTCGGCGGCATCAACCTGGAGGACATCAAGGCCCCCGAGTGCTTTTACATCGAGGAGACCCTCAAGAAGACCATGAAGATCCCGGTCTTCCACGACGACCAGCACGGCACGGCCATCATCTCGGGCGCGGCCCTCATCAACGCCCTGGAGCTGGCGGGCAAGAACATCAAGGATGTCCGGGTGGTCGTTTCCGGTGCCGGCGCCTCGGCCATAGCCTGCGCCAAGTTCTACGAGACCCTCGGCGTTCCCAACGCCAACTTCCTCCTGGCGGACACCAAGGGCGTTGTGTACAAGGGCCGCAAAGAGGGCATGAACCCCTACAAGGAGCACTTCGCCCAGGACACCCCCCTGCGAACCCTGGCCGAGGCCATGAAGGGCGCCGACGTGTTCCTCGGCTGCTCCGTGAAGGGCATGGTGACGCAGGACATGGTGCGCTCCATGGCCAAGAACCCCATCGTCTTCGCCATGGCCAACCCGGACCCCGAGATCACCTATCCGGAGGCCAAAGCCGCGCGTCCCGATGTCATCATGGCCACGGGCCGTTCCGACTATCCGAACCAGGTGAACAACGTGCTGGGCTTCCCCTTCATCTTCCGCGGGGCCCTGGATGTTCGCGCAACCGCCATCAACGAAGAGATGAAAATGGCGGCCAGCCGGGCGCTCGCAGCCCTGGCCAAGGAGCCCGTGCCCGAGAATGTGTCGGCGGCCTACGGCGGCCAAAAGTTCGAGTTCGGGCCCGACTACATCATCCCCAAGCCCTTCGACCCGCGGGTCCTGGTCTGGGAAGCTTCGGCCGTGGCCAAGGCGGCCTGTGACACGGGTGTGGCCAAGCAACCCATCACCGATTGGGACGGGTATCGAGCCAAGCTCGACGCCATGACGAGCAAGAGCCAGGCGGTCATGCGCACGATCCTCGCAAAGGCCCGCAAAGCGCCCAAGCGCGTGGTGTTCCCCGAGGGCGAGAACACGAAGGTCGTGGAAGCGGCCAGGCAGTTGGTGGAGGAGGGCCTCGCCCGTCCCATCCTGCTCGGCAACCCTGAAATCATCGCGGCCAAGGCCAAGCACCTCAGCCTCGACCTCAAGCAACTCACCGTCAGTCGACCCCACGACATCGGAGCACCTGCCCGCGTTCGCCAAGGAGCTCTACGCACTGCGAGGCCGCAAAGGATATACGCCCAAGAGAGTCGAGTATTACGTGCGGCGTCCGATTCACCATGCCATGATGATGCTCAGGATGGGCATGGCGGACGGCATGGTGGCGGGCATCGAACGCTCCTATGTGGACACCATCGGGTTCGTCCTACCCCTGGCCGACCTCAAGCCCGGGATCCGGCGCGCCGTGGGCGTCCATGTTCTTCTGGTGGAGGGGAAGGTGTTTCTCTTCGCGGACACGACGCTCAACATCGAGCCCGACCCCCAGCAGCTCGCGGAGATTGCCACGAGCGCGGCGGACGTGGCCCGCCACTTCGGCATTGATCCGAAAATCGCCATGCTCTCCTTCTCCAACTTCGGCGACAACGATCACCCCAAAGCCAAGAAGGTCCGGCAGGCGGTGGAGATCCTCCACAGGGAACACCCCGACCTGGTGGTGGACGGCGAGATGCACGGCGATGTGGCGCTCTTGCCCGAGTACGCCAAGCAGAATTTCCCCACGTCCCGCGTCCAGGGCGACGCCAACGTCCTCATTTTCCCCGATCTCCAGAGCGGCAACATCGCCTACAAGCTCGTGACTCACATCAGCACGGGCGAGGTGATCGGGCCCCTGCTCATCGGGCTCAAGCACCCCGTGAACATCGTCTCCTTCCACTCCGACGTCCGCGACATCGTGAACATGGCCGCCATCTCGGCGTCGCAGGCGGAGTGAGGAGATCGAGCCGGCGAGCCGGTGAGACAGAGAGAGTGAGAGAGACAAGAGACAAACCAGGGCCGCCTTCGGGCGGCCCTTGATGTTTATTTTCGAATCTTCGCTCTCCTTTTCGCGTAGGCGCGTGGACCCGTGGATCCGTGTTCTCCGTTCCTTCGTGGGCGCGTGGACCCGTGGACGCGTGGTCTCTCTCCCATTTTGGCATCTGCTATACTTTCTAAAACGGAGGGGACCATGTCAGAGACGCCATTTGAGAGGATCGGGCAGGTCAAGGGGGCCGGACGCGCCGTGGGCTGCGTGGGTATCGCCGTGGTGGCGCTCATCGTCTTTCTCATCGGGAATCCCCTCACGGTGATCCCGGCGGGTCACGTGGGCGTAAAGGACCTCTTCGGGAGTGTCTCGCCGAACATCCTCGGCCCGGGAGTGGGCGTGGTCCTTCCTTTCACGCGGGTCGTGAAGATGTCCGTCCAGACGCAGGAAATCAAGGAGCAGGCCGACGTGCCCTCCAAAGAGGGCCTCATCCTCAACCTCGAGGTCTCCCTCCTCTTCCAGCTCGACCCTTCCAAGGCCGTGGATATCTACAAGACGGTGGGGAGGGACTATGTGGGCACCATCGTGGAACCCCAATTCCGTTCGGCCATCCGGGAGATCACGGCCTCCTACGAGGCCAAGGCGCTCTATTCGGCCGAGCGGGAGAAGATCTCCGGAGAGATCCTGAGCCTCTTCAGGCGCATCGCCGGCGAACGCGGGATCATGGTCCAGCAGGTCCTCCTGCGCAAGATCGGCCTGCCGCCCGTGGTGGCGAATGCCATCCAGGAGAAACTCCGGCGGGAGCAGGAGGCCGAGCAGATGAAGTTCGTCCTCCAGAAGGAGGAGCAGGAGGCCCAGCGCAAGCGCATCGAGGCCCAGGGCATCGCCGACTTCCAGAAGATCGTGGCGGCGGGCATTTCGTCGCAGCTCCTCGAATGGAAGGGTATCGAGGCCACCGAAAAGCTCGCCTCGAGCCCCAACACGAAGATCGTGGTCATAGGCAACCCGAAGAGCGGGCTCCCGATTATCCTTTCGGGGGAAAAGTGATGGAGCCGGAGTACACGAGACGATTGAACAAGCCAGATCCGATTTCTGGAGGAAAGATGGTGAAGCGCAGCGCCTTCCTCGGATTCCTGGTCCTCGTCCTGGTGATGATGCTCGCTCTGGCGGCGGTACAAGTCGCCAGACGGCCCGAGGCCGTGAACTTCTTTCTCACCGCCGACACGCAAGGTTTCCTGGTACCGTGCGGGTGCAAGACGGTGCCCGCGGGAGGGTTGGCGCGGCGCGCGGCAGCCATCGGCGACTTTCGTGATCTGTGCCGCCCGGAAGCGGTCATACCCATCGAGGCCGCCCACGGGTTTGCGGACCGGGGTCCGGGTCGAGAGCTTCTGAACAGGGAAATGGGCCGGTTTTTCGAGAGGACGGGCACCTGGGTGGGCCTGGGAGGTTACGATCTCCTGCTGGGCCCCGAAGCCCTCCGAATCGCCGCGCCGGGCGTGGAGCCTTTTCTCGCGGGGCGGCCGGCCTACAAGGGATCGAAGGAGGTCAGGCTGGGGGGCTGGGGCTGGGGCGCGTGGGCGTTCGGCGGCGAGAGGCTTCGCGTGGTGTTCCTCTCCCAGACGGTGCCCGGCGGCGCTCCTCTCGCTGATCCCTTGACGGTCCTTGCCGGGGAACTCAAGGCACACCCTGCCGACCGCGTGATGGTCGTGGGGCAACTGGCGCCGGAGACGGTTCGCGACCTGCTCAAGATCGAGCCCTCCATCCTGTTGGTGGCGGCCCAGTGGGGAACGTCGGTCACGACACTGCCCCAGCAGGCCGGCGCGGGCCGGTGGGTCCTCTTCCTGGGTGACCGCGGCCGGCGGGCGGCCACGGTTCGAGTGGCAAGGTCTTCGGGCCAGTGGCAAGTCCTCCCTCAGATCCGCTATCTGGGCCCCGACACGCCTTCCGATCCGGCGGTGGCTGCGGAGGTGGCGGGAGTGATCCAGGAAGTGGAGGCCGTCAACGAGGGGGCGTTGAAGAGGATGTCCCACGAGGCCCTGGCTGGTCAGGCCTTCTCGGGTGCCTCCCGGTGTGCGCCCTGCCATTCCGAGGCCCACCGCCGGTGGGCGGCCTCCCCCCACGCCCGGGCCACCTCGGACCTCGCCATCGACCACCAGGAAAAAAACCCCGAGTGCCTCATCTGCCACGCCACCGCTCTTGGGAAGCCGGGTGGCTACCCCCAGCGCTCCCCCGACCTTTCGGGCGTCCAGTGCGAGGCCTGCCATGGTCCGGCGGAGGGCCATCCTCCGAAGAGGCTCCCATCTGCCCCTCCCTCCGAGGACACCTGCGGAACCTGCCACACCCAACGGGATTCGCCGCTTTTCGACGCCGAAGGGTACTGGAAGCTGGTGGAGCATCAATAATACTGCGAGACGAGCGAGACGCGTAGAAGCCCCAGCGCCCTCCCGTCCATGGTGCCCGTCATTGCGAGGAGGCCGAAGGCCGACGCGGCAATCCCGCGGTTCACGACGAGGCTGCTTCCCCCACGTCGTCGCGGCGCTCCTCCTCGGGGCGGGCTTTGCGTTGCTCCTCGCAGTGACAAAATGGGGCGAGAGTGCTTTGTGCCGCTTCGCGGTCCTCGCGATGACGGCCGCATCCCCGCTCCCCGCTCCCGTCGTTCGCTCCCCCCCGAATTCCACGATGGGATTGGGTGGGGAGGGCTTAAGGGCTTGGCAGACGGGACCTAGACCGCCATGCCCCGTTCACCTGCCAGGTGAGCGGGGCTGCCTCCGAGCCAGATGCTTTCCGGGCAGGAAAGCCCCAAGGGTGGGGTGGGGTCCCCAGCGGGCTTTGCCCGTGGGGCGGGGAGGGAATGGGCCCTCCCCGTGGCCGAGGTCAAGCGGTACTGACCCGAAACCACCCTCCGCTTCGAAGGCAAGAAAAGTCCATAGCGGAATTTCGCCTCCCCTGATAGACAGACGAGTCTCCTCTGTCGTAAACTATTAAGCTATGTTGCGACGCATCGCATACCCCGCAGTCCTGTTGATTTTCGCCCTGGCCCTGGCGGGTCGAGGGGCAGGCTCCGAGGCCCCGGGGTCGGATTCCGTCGCCGGGCGCACCTTCGCGGAGCAACTTTACCGCGAAGCCGCGGGGCTGGTGACCGCAAACGCCGCTGACGCCCCGGCCCCGAAGAAGCTCATGGAGGAATCGCTCGACGGCATGCTCCACGGGCTGGATCCTCACTCGAATTATTACGGGCCTGAGGTTTTCAAGGACCTCATGGAGGATCAGGAGGGCAAGTTCACAGGGCTGGGTCTGCTCGTCACAAAACCTGGTGCCACATCGCCCCTCCTCGTTATCCAGCCCATTCCCGACACGCCGGCTTGGAAGGCGGGGATCCGGGCGGGGGATGTGATCCTCGAGGTGGATGGCCAGCCCACGGACAAGATGTCGAGCCGGGAGGCCGTTCGGAAGCTCAAGGGGCCCGACGGGACGAAGGTCACGATCAAGCTTGGGCGGGGCGAAGCCAAACCCGAGCTCATGACGCTGACCCGCGCCCCCATCCCGAAACACACCGTCCCCTACGCGTTCATGCTGCCCGGCGGGCAGGGGTACGCCAAGGTGAACACCTTTGGCAACACGACCGTGGAGGAACTCCAGGCAAACCTGGACCGGCTCAAGCGCGAGGGGATGACCGCCCTCATTCTGGACCTCCGGGACAACCCGGGCGGTTCGCTGCCCGCCGCCGTGGGCATGGCCTCGCTCTTCTTGCACAAGGGCCAGGAGGTGGTGAGCGTTCGCGGCCGCCGGTTCGGAATCACGATACGGCACAAGGCCACGAGGGACGGCGCATTCGCGGATCTCCCCATGGCCGTCCTGATCAACATCGGTTCGGCGAGCGCCTCGGAAATCGTGGCCGGGGCACTTCAGGACCATGACCGGGCCGTGGTCGTAGGTGAGCGGTCCTGGGGCAAGGGTTTGGTCCAGACCCTGACGCCGCTCGGGGAGGAGGGCGCGGTGGCCATCACCACGGCCCGTTACTACACCCCCTCGGGGCGCCTCATCCAGCGGGACTACAGCCGCTCCTACGACGCCTATTACTTCCCCGAACAGCAGCCCGAGGATGTCCCGCCGCCCACCGCCCCCGAGGCGCCCGCCCAGGAGTCCCACACGGACGGGGGACGATCGGTCTACGGCGGAGGGGGCATCGAGCCTGACGTGGTGGTGAAGGCGGACAAAATTCCCCCGCTGGCCCTGAAATTCGAGAGGGGAAGGGAATTTCTGAACTTCGTGGCCAAAGAGGTGGAGAAGGGGAAGATGGACCCGGCGCGAGCCCGCTCCGCCGAGTTGCTCGCCAGCTTCAAAACCTACGCGGCGACCTCGGAGAAATTCACGGACGCGGAGTGGGCGCAGAGCGAGGTCTACACGCGGTGCGCCCTGGAGCGAGAGGCCATGACCATGCTGGATTCGCAAGCCGCGGGCTACAGGGCCATGATCCCCGTGGACACGCAGTTGCAGAAGGCCCAGGCCGCGCTCCAGGAGAGAACGCAACTAAAGAAGGCCGCGTGAGGAGAAGTGAGTCGGTCACCGAGGAGACTAGGTGAGTAGGGGATTGGGAAGCAGACAGAACATGCCGTTGCGCTTTTCCGCTCTCCTGCTCCCTGCTCCCCGCTCCCTTTTTTGCTGATCGCTGAAGGCCTGATGGCTGACCAGCTGATCGCTGAGAGCTGACTCCATGTTCGAACGGCTGACCGAACGAATTCAGGACGCGGTGAAGGGCCTGCGGGGCCAGGGCCGCATCACCGAGAGCAACATCCAGGACAGCCTGCGCGCCGTGCGCATGGCCCTCCTGGAGGCGGATGTCCACGTCTCCGTGGTCAAGGACTTTCTGGAGGGCGTCAAGACCCGCGCCCTGGGCCAGGAAGTGCTTCGGAGCCTTTCGCCGGACCAGCATTTCATCAAAATTCTCAACGAAGAGATGATACGGGTCTTGGGCGAGGGTGACTCCCGTCTCAAGTTCCCCCCCTACGGCCCGGGAATCGTCCTCCTGACGGGGCTCCAGGGCTCGGGCAAGACCACGACGGCGGGCAAGCTGGCGCGGTACTTCGCCAAAGACGGGCACCCGGTCATGCTCGTGCCCGCCGACGTTTACCGCCCCGCGGCCAGACAGCAGCTCGAGACGGTGGGCCGCGCCGTGGGAGTGCCGGTGTATCAGCCGGATTCCGGCGACAAGCCCGTGGCCATCTGCCAGAAAGCCCTGGACGAGGCCCGCAAGAAGGGCATCCGGCGGCTCATCGTGGACACCGCGGGACGGCTCACGGTGGACCAGGCCCTGATGGAGGAACTGGAGCAGATCGTCCGCGCGGTGAAGCCCCACGAGAGCCTCTATGTGGCCGACGCCATGACCGGGCAGACCGCCATGGCCACGGTGAAATCGTTCCACGAGGTGGTGACGCTCACGGGCGTCATCCTCTCCAAGGCCGACGGCGACGCGCGAGGCGGCGCCATCCTTTCCGTGAAGGCCGTCACGGGCCTGCCCGTGAAATTCGTGGGCGTCGGGGAGAAATACGACGCCCTCGAGCCTTTTCTGCCCGATCGCATGGCCTCTCGCATCCTGGGCATGGGCGACATGCTGGGCCTCATCGAAAAAGCCCAGGAAGTGGTGGACGAGCGCGAGGCCGCCGAGATGGCCGAACGCCTTCGCAGGTCCGAATTCACCCTGGAGGACTTCCGCAGTCAGCTCAAGTCCATGCGCAAGATGGGGCCCCTCCAGCAGATCGTGGGCATGCTCCCGGGGATGGGCGCGCTCAAGGGCGTGGAGGTGACCGCACAAGACGAGAAGAGGCTGGCCCGGACCGAGGCGATCCTCAACTCCATGACCCCCCAGGAGCGGGACCACTACCAGGTCATCGACGGCAGCCGTCGGAAGCGCATCGCCCGCGGGTCGGGCGTGGCCGTCTCCGAGGTGAACCAGCTCCTCAAGCAGTACCTCACCATGCGCAAGATGATGCAGCAGCTCAAGCGTGGCGGTCTGAAGAACATGATGCGGACCATGGGGGCCATGAAGAGATAGAGCCCACGAGCCACGAGCCAACGAGCCCACGAGGCCACGGGGCCATGAGCGCCACGGGGCCACGAGCCCACGAGGCCATGGCGAGACCACGGAGGCCACGAGCCCGCGAGGCCACGAGCCCACGAGGCCACGAGACCACGGGGCCGCGTGCAGTGGAGGTACCGCAGGCGCAAGGGAGTCTTGCCGGTCTAAGGCTATTGAATCACTTGCTTGACCGCCCTTTATCCTCATGCTAGATTGCCAAGGTGGATAGGTGCTTCTGAGTAGGGGGAGGGATGGCCAAGAAACGCGTTCTCCTAGTCGACTACGAGCCCAAGCTTCTGGAGCGTCTCCAGTCGCTCCTCCAGGACGACCGATTCGAGCTGGCCACGGCCAAGGACGGATTCGCGGCCATCGAGGAGTTCGACCGGTTCCATCCGGACGTGGTTTTCCTCCGTACCATGCTCCCCAAAAAGCACGGGTTCCAGGTTTGCCAAGAAATGGTCGAGCGGAGCGGCTCCCGGCGCGTTCCCATCATCATGCACTGCTCCATCTACAAGAGCCGGAAGTACCGCAGCGACGCCATGAAGATTTACGGCGCGGCGGAATATCTTGAAGACCCCATCCAGGAAGGGGCCCTGAAGGACATTCTGGACCGGTTCGTGTTTGGGAGCCCTCCGGCGGCGGTCCCGGCGCCCCCTGCCGCCGCGGCAAACGGCCGGAAGGCAGAACTGCCCGAGGTCGTGCTCCCGCCGGCGGCTCCAGCGACGAAGCCCAAGACCGCGACCAACGCTTCCATCGACAAGGCTCTCGAAGATACCCTCTCGGGGATGCAGATCGTCTCCTCGAAGAAGCCCAAGGCCGCTTCGGTGGAAGCCACCGTGCCCTTCGAAGACCTTCTGGGGATGAAGCCCTCTCAGCCCCCCCGGAAGGAGCCGGCCCCGTCCTCCGCAGCGTCCGCAGACGCGCCGGGGGTCACCTCCGAGGATCTTTTCGGGGACGTCATCCAAGATGTAATTCGCACGGAGACCAAGGCGCCCCAGGCCCCGTCGCCCGAGCCGCCCAAGGTCGAGGCGCCCAAGCCTCGAACCGCCCAAAGTCGAGCGCGAGCCCAAGCCTGAACCGCCCAAACCCGAGCCGGTCAAAGTCGAGCCGCCGAAGGTGGATCTGCCCAAGCCCGCCGTCCCCCCCGTCCCACCCGTGCCGAAGGCACCCGCATCGGCGTCGGTGTCCAGGCCCACCATCGATGTGAGCAAAGCCCTGGGCGGCGACCTCATGGCAGGCCTCAGGCCCGGCGACGATACGGGCATGAGGCGCATGAAGGCGCGGGCCGAGCAGGATCTCAGCCGCAAGCTCGAGGAGACCTTGGGCGGCGTAAAGATGCCAACCACTCCCAAGCCTGCCCCCAAAGCCGAGGCGGCCGAGCCCCCCAAGGTGGAATCGCCCAAAGCTCCGCCCGCCGCGCCGGCCGCCCCACCCCAGCCGACGGTTCCTGTGGCCAAACCCGTGGAGCCCCCACCGGCGAAGATCCCGGCCGAAGCGGCCAAGCCGGAGAAGGGTGGCATCAGCTACGGCAACTACCTCCTCGAAGACAAGATCGCCACGGGCGGCATGGCGGAGCTCTTCAGGTCCCGCCAGAAGGGCCTCGAGGGCTTCTCGCGCATCGTGGCCATCAAGCGGATCCTGCCCCACCTCGCCGCCAACCAGGATTTCGTCACCATGTTCATCGACGAGGCCAAGCTCGCGGCCCAGCTCAACCACCCCAACGTCTGCCACATTTACGACCTGGGCAAGTTGGAAGATTCCTACTTCATCGCCATGGAGTATGTGGAGGGCAAGGACGTCCGCACCATCTTGAAAGAGCTCGAGGGACGCAAGCGCCTCATGCCCATCCGCGTGGTGGTCTACATCGCTCAGAAGGTCTGCGACGCCCTCCAGTACGCCCACACCGCCAAGGATGTGGACGGCAAGCCCATGGACCTGGTGCACCGGGACATCTCTCCCCAGAATGTTCTCATCGCCACCAACGGCGTGGTCAAGCTCGTGGATTTCGGCATCGCCAAGGCCGCTTCCAAGGCGAGCCACACCCAGACCGGCGCCCTCAAAGGCAAGCTTCTCTACATGTCTCCCGAGCAGGCCTGGGGCAAGCCCGTGGACCATCGCACCGACATCTTTTCGCTCGGCGCGGTGATTTGCGAAATGCTCTCCGGACAGAAGCTCTTCAACGGCGACTCGGAGATGTCCATCCTCGAAAAGGTGCGCAACGCCAAGGTGACCCCGCCCGAGGAGCTGCGCCCGGACATGCCCGAGGAGCTGGCCCGCATCCTCATCAAAGCCCTGGACAAGGATCCGGAGAAGCGCTACCGCGACTGCCGGGCCCTGCAGGCGGACCTGGAGCGCTTCGCCTACGACGAGTGGGAGACCTCCCCGTCGGCGTACGACACGGCGGCGTTCCTCAACGAGATCTTCCCCGAAATTTACACCAAGGAAGTCCTGGATACCCTCAAGCGGGACATCAACGACTCTCAGGCGGAAAAGCCCGCGGACACGGGTGCCAAGGCCGGTCGGCCGCCCAAGTCCCAGCGCGGCAGGCCCGCGCCCGTGAAGGCCCCGCCACCGCCACCGCCGCCGCCTAAACCCGAACCCAAGCCCGAGCCCAAGCCCGAGCCCAAGCCGGAACCCAAGCCGGAACCCAAGCCGGCGCCCAAGCCCGAGACCAAGCCCGAGCCCAAGCCCGAGCCTGAACCCAAGCCCAAAGTCGCCCCGCCCGAACCGCCAAAGTCGGCCGATCAGACGGGACCTGGGATGTTTGGAGATGTGGCCTCCCAGGAGGGGGGAGAGGGAAACAAGAAGCTGCTCATCATCGGCGGTGCCATCGCGGCGGTGTTGGTCGTGGTGTTAGTCCTCTACTTCGCGTTCGCCGGCAAGAAAGCCCCGGTTCCCGAGCCGCCCAAGCCGGCCTCGCAACAGGCGCAGACCCAGGAACAGAAGCCCGCGCCGCCTCCGGTGATCGAACTGCCCAAGCCGGCCGAGCCCGCCCCAGGTGCGGTCCCCGCCACGGAAGCCGAGATCGCCGCGGCCAAGAAGGGCGCCGGCGACGCCCTGGCCGCCTTCTCCAAATCCGTCACCGAAGTGGAGCAGGCGGGGGCGGACAAGTATGCCGCCGAATCTCTCGCCGCCCTCAAGAAGAGCCAGCAGAACATCAACGCCCTCTTCCGCCGCGCCAAGACCAAGGAGGAGTTCCAGGCCGTGGTCACCGCCGCCGGACAGGGCGGAGCGCAGACGGTCCAGGTCAAGACCCAGGTGGATCAGGCCAAGGCCGTCGAGACCGCCGCCGCGAAAAAGAAGGCCGATGACGATGCGGCCGCCAAGAAGGCGCAGGACGAAGCTGCCCAGCGGGCGGCCGACGAGGAAGTGCTCAAGCGGGCCGAGGCGGCTTCGGGCAAGGCCAAGGCGGGAGATCTCGTTCAGCTCTGGGCCGTGGATGTGAAACCCAAGGAGATCGAAAAGGCCAAGCTGGACTATCCGCCCATGGCCCGGGCCAACAAGGTTCAGGGAACCATCACCATCGAGGCCTACATCGACGAGACGGGGCGAGTCACCAGCGCCAAGGTCGTGCGCGGCATCAGCAACGACTACGGCCTGGGCGACGCCGCAGTCAAAGCGGCCCTCCAAACCAAGTACTCCCCCGCCATCAAGGACGGGGTGCCCGTGAAGACCGTCTATACCTATCCCATGGTATTCAGAATCCAGGCGCAATAGGAGTGGAGGTGACCGTGGCTACCCTGACCGACAAGCAGAAGAAGTTCTACGAAGACGCCCACCGGCAGACCAAGGAAGAGATCAAAGAGATCGACGGCCAGATCGAGGAAGAGCTGGCCAAGGTCAAGGAGCGTCTCGCGGCCCTGCAGGAGGCCAAGAAGGCGGCCCTCCAGATGCACTCCGCCGCCTGCATGCGCCTGAGCCTCAAGAACGATTTTGAGGAAGAAGGGGATTAACTGAGTTTTGAGTTACTGAGTGATGAGTTTTAAGTTGAAGGCCGAGAGGAAATGGCTCTCTGCTTACACTCAAAACCCAAAACTCACAACTCATAACCTTTTGCCCATCCAGGGTGCCCCGACCGGGGTGAAAAGGGAAGGCCGTGAAAATCGGCCGCGGCCCCGCCACTGTGAGCGGCGACGAAAGCGGTACAAAGCCACTGTCCGGGAGACCGGGTGGGAAGGCGCCGCAAGTAGGATGACCCGCGAGCCAGGAGACCTGCCTGAAGGATGCACGAGAAAGACCCCTCGTGGGAGGGAGGTCTGACGCGCGCGCCCCGAAGCCCCGGTGTCATGTCGGAGGGTTTCGTGAGGCGCGTATTTTTTTGGGGAGCAGGGAGCGGGGAGCGGGGAGCGGGGCGGGAATGCCCCGCCGCCAGGCTCAGCTTTTCGCCTTTGTTCACCTCCTCATCTGGTCATCAGGCGAATCCGGGAGCGGGGAGCGGGGAGCGGAATTCGGAACGGTTGCGTCCGCTCCCTCTGTCCCGCTTTCTTTCCCTTCTCCCTGCTTCCTGCTACCTGCTCACGGCCCTTCTCCTCCTGGCCTGCACGGCGGCTCCCCCCGCGCGAAACGCACCGGGCCAGGCCCGCTGGATCAGCCTTTCCCCCTCCATGACGGAGATCCTCTTTTCGGTGGGCGCGGGCCCGGAGGTCGTGGGCGTCTGCTCACCGAGCACCACTCCGCCCGAGGCCGCAACCCTCCCGGCAGTTGCCTCTTGGGACCGTCTCGACGTGGAGCGCGTCCTGGCCCTGGCTCCTTCGGCATGCTTCACGGTGGAGGGCATGCAACCGCCCCAATCCCTGGAATCCTTGAACCGCATGCGCGTGGAGGTGGTCGCCTATCCCATGCGCTCCCTGGACGACCTGTGGACCTGCATGGAGGATGTGGGAAGGCGGACGGGGCACACCGGGCGGGCGCGCGAAGTGGTTTCCGCGCTGAAGGCCCGGGTGGCTCTCGCGGGAAGCGGCCTCACCGGTTCGCCCAGGCGCGCGCTGGTGGTCGTGGGGCTGGACCCGCTCGTGGCGGCGGGGTCGGGGTCCTTCCTCAGCCAGGTCCTTCGGGCCGCGGGGTACGAAAACGCCCTGTCGGGGGCTGGGGATGCCTACCCGGTCCTTTCCATGGAGGCGGCCGTGGCGGCGGACCCGGAGGCCGTGGTTTTCCCCGAAGGCGAGATTCCCCCGAAGGACTGCGCGCGCTTCGTGGAGGATCTGCGGCGCCTGACGGCCCGGCCCCTCCAGTCCATCTCCATTCCCGCGGATCTCCTCGTCCGCCCTGGGCCACGCACGGCGGACGCCGTGGAGAGGCTCGCCGCCGCGCGCCGCGAGGAAACCGGGAGCGGGGAGCGGGGAGGGGGAGCGGGCGATTGCGATGCGAATTGCAAATGCGACTGGGGAAAAGAAGGGACCAGAGCGGAGAACGGGGGAACCGTTCTGGGTTATCGGTTGTCGGTTATCAGTTTTTGACCGAAAACCGACGACCGACGACCGACGACGATCTCCATCAGGTCTCTTTATCTCCTCATCACGAAAATCCGGGAGCGGTGTGCCGGGGAGGGATTGGGTCATCGCGAGGGGCCGCAGGCCCCGCGGCTGTCATTGCGAGGAGGCCGCAGGCCGACGCGGCAGTGGGGCGGGCACTGCTTGCCCGCCGGGAAGATCGCGGACAGGAGTGTCCGCGCCACATCGGGCGCCTCGCAATGACGGGGTAGGCGTCTCGCGTCTCGCGTCTCGACCCTCGGTTTCTTCCTGCGACCCACCGTCTCAGGCCGTCGTTGTGCCAGCACGAATGCCGGGAGGGCGCGGGGGCCCTCCCCTACGCGTCTCGCGTCTCGTGTCACGCCCATCTCCTCCGGAGGCCTCCCTTGACCTCGCGTGAGTGGCGCGCCCTGGCCGTGTCTCTGGCGGCGGCCGCCCTGGCCCTGGCCGCGGCGCTGTTCCTGGGGCTCCCCGCCGGCGCAGGCCCGGCTCTCCTGTGGGGGGTCCGCATCCCCGAGGCCCTCACCGCGGCGGTCGTGGGAGGGGGATTGGGCCTTTCGGGGCTCCTGTTCCAGCTCGTTCTGAGAAACGGCCTGGCCGATCCCTATGTCCTGGGCGTGGCGGGCGGGTCCACCTTCGGCGCCGTGGCGACCACCCTCGCCCTGGGCACGGCGGCATCCGCCGGAGGGCTCTCCTTGAGGGCCCTGGCGGCCTTCGCTGGCGGCCTCATCACGCTGTTCGGACTCCTCAAGCTCAGCTCGGGCAAGCCCGCTTCCCTGCTCCTGGGCGGAGTCGTGGCGAACACGGCGTTCGCGGCCCTTTCGAGGGTCATCACGGTCTGGTTTTCTCCCGCGCAGTTGGCCTACGTGACCGCCTTCCTCGTGGGGTTCATTCCCTCGCCGCCCCTCTGGGCGCCCCTCATGCTGGCGGTGCCCGTCCTCTACACGCTGATCCGCTTTTCCGCCAGGGCCCGGGGGCTGGACCTTCTCCTTCTTTCGGACGACGAAGCCTCCTCTCTGGGCCTCGCCGTTCACAAGGTGAGGCGGGAGGCCCTCGTCCTCGCCACGCTCCTGGCCGCCTCCGCCGTGGCCCTGTGCGGCATGGTGGGCTTCGTGGGCCTCGTGGTGCCCCACGCCGCCCGCCTGGCGGCCGGTCGCAGGCACCGGATCCTCGTTCCGGCCTCCTTCCTGCTGGGTGCGGCGTTCCTTTTGGGCGCCCACGCCCTCGGCAAGGTGCTGGCGGGTTCGTGGTTCCTTCCGGTGGGCGTCTACACGAGCCTTGTGGGTGCCCCCGTCTTCCTCGTCCTCCTCCTGAGGAGCCAGAGGAGAGTGGTCCAATCCCTAGATGGGGGCGGGCAAAGAGGTGGAGAGTATGACTAGATCGTGTTCCTCTCTTACGGTCTTGTCACTTCTAAAGGGATTGGAGCCGCCTCCGAACCAGGCGCACGCCTGGAGAGGAAGCCCCAAGGGTGGGGTGGGGTCCCCAACGGGCTTTGCCCGTGGGGCGGGGAGGGAATGGACCCTCCCCGTCTTGAAAATGGTGTCCAGTGGTCCCAAAGGTGCCACTTGTTTCGAAGGCAGCGAATTACCAACGCGGAATTTAGGGGAAGTCCCGTGATCCAGCTGACGGGGGTGCGATTCGGATATCCGGGGGGAAGGGAACTGCTGGGCGGGTGCGATCTGGCCGTGGCGCCCGGCGAGGTGGTGGCCCTGGCGGGTCCCAACGGGTCCGGAAAGACGACGCTCCTCAAGCTCGCCGCGGGTTTCATGCGCCCCTCGGCGGGGAGGGCGGAGCTGGACGGCAAGCCTCTGGGGGCCTGGGAGAGGGTGGGCCGGGCCAAGCGGCTCGCCTATGTGCCCCAGAGCCCCCTTTTGCCGGAGGACTGGCAGGTGGATGACTTGGTGGCCCTGGGAGACTATCCCCACCAGGAGCTTCCGCCGGCGCCCCGGCCTCTGGCGGAAAGGCTCCGGGAGGCCCGCGAGACGATGGAGTTGGGAGCGGTATGGGAACGCGCCGCCGGGACGCTCAGCGGAGGCGAGGCCCAGCGGGTCGCCCTCGCCCGCGCCCTGGTGCAGGATGCCGGCACCCTGCTCCTGGACGAACCCGCCAACCACCTGGACCTGCGCCACCAGATGTCCTTGTACGCCCTCCTGGCGTCGCTGGCCCGGTCGCGACGGTCCGTGCTGCTCTCCACGCACGACATCAACCTTTCGCGCCTGTTTGGGCAGCGGCTGGTTCTGCTGGACGGCTCGGGCAGGCTCCGGGAACTGCCCTCGGAACCGGGCGCCCAGGGCGGCCTCCTGCAAGAGGTTTTCGAGGTCCGGTTTCGCTCTCAGGAACACGGGGGCATGTGGTGGTGGTTTCCGGAAGGGCGCGATGAGCGAGACGCGAGACGCGATTGAGCGAGACGCGAGACGCGATTGAGCGAGACGCGAGACGCCTACCCCGTCATTGCGAGGCGCCCGAAAGGGCAACGAAGCAATCTCGGCGTGAGCCAGGACCACGAGATTGCCGTAGGCGGCCGGCGGCCTCCTCGCTGACACCGCGGGGCGAGACGCGACGGAATCGGAGTAGGGAGTAAGTGAGGAAGTGAGTGGGGATCGGGTCACTATGGGCGGGAAATGGGCGATCGTGGCGCCCTCCCCTCCCTGCTCACGACGGAGTGGTTGAGAGACATGAAACACGCGCTAACATAGACATCCTTCACCGGAGGAACCTGGTGAAAACGAAAAGCGATATTCGCCGGTGGGTGCTGGTGGCTCTGACGGGGGTCCTGGGTGCCGCGGTGGCGGGGGTTCCCGCCCCGGCGCAGGATGCGCAGCGGCTCCTGCAGGACTACAGCACGGTGATCACCGTCTACGGGGACCGCATCCCGACCGAGGAGCGGAAGATCCTCGACACCGGGGCACCCATCTCGGTGGTCACCCGCGAAGAGATCGACGCCGGCGGCGCGAGGACCCTCCAGGAGGCGCTCGTGGAGCTGCCCGGCGTCTTCCTTCACAACCAGACGGGGAACCCCTCCGAGAGCACCGTGGACCTCCGGGGCTTTCCCCAGGGCACGAGCACGGTGGTCTTCCTCGACGGCGTCCGCCTCAACGACCTCCAGGACAACGCCGTGAGGTGGGACATCGTGCCCCTGGCGGACGTGGAGCGCATCGAGGTCTACCGCGGGGCCACGGGGCCCCTCTACGGCGGAGGAGCCCTGGCGGGCGTGATCAACATCGTGACGCGCCGAAACCCCGGCATCCCGCGCCTGGACCTGCGGGCCACGGGAGGCTCCTTCGGCGAGGCGGCCGGGCGCCTCAACGCGAGCGGGAGCCTCGGGCCCTGGGAGTTCTACGCCACGGCCATGAAGGCCAAGGCCAGCGGATGGAGGCAGAACGACGGGTACGACCTGGACGACGGCCTCCTGCGGCTCAACTACACGCCGTCGGAGAAGCAGTCCCTGGCCCTCCTGCTCAAGTACAGCGGCGGTTCGGAGCAGGCCCCCGGCGCCCTCACGGCCCAGGAACTGCGCGACGATCCCCGCCAGACGCCCTTCAACCGCTACGACGGGACGCGGGGACGGCACCGCCTGGCGAGCTTGGTCTACTCGGCTTCCCCGGCCACGGGATGGACCCTCTCGGCCCAGGCCTTCGGCCGCTGGAGCGACCGGGACACCCTCACCACCGGGCGTTTCGGGTCGGGGTTTCTGGGCTCCTCCTCGGAGGGGCTGGGCGGGCTTCAGGCCGAGGCCCGTCGAACGGGCGCTTCGGGACCCTGGACCTGGGACTTCTCGGGAGGTGCCGAGGCGACCTCGGGCAGCCTCGACGCGCGAGGGTACTACACCGATGTGCGCGGCGAGCACAAGACCCCGGCCTCCTCCACGGCCACCGATGAGGACACGGCGGGAGGGTTCGTCCAGGGCGATGTGGGGCGCGGCCCCGTGCACCTTTTCGCCGGCTTCCGGGCGGACCGCAGCACCTACGGATACTCCGACTTCACGGTTCCCGCCAACGGAACGAGCCGGGCCTTCAGCGAGTCCACCTGGCGGGCGGGCCTGCTCTGGCATACGAGCGAGTGGTCCTCGGCCTACCTGAGCTTCTCCCAGGGCTACCGCATCCCCTCCGTGGTGGACCTCTTCGCCTACCCGGGGTTCTACTCCAACCCCGACCTGCTCCCCACCCGCGCGAAGGACTGGGAGGTGGGCTGGCGCTATCTGGAGGACGGATGGCGCTTCAAGGTCTCGGCCTTCGACATGAAGCTCACCGACGAGGTGGTCTTCGTCCTCACGGACCCCGTCCTTTTCATCGGCCAGAACCAGAACGTGGGCCGGTCCTACCGGAGGGGCGTGGAGGCCGAGGGACACGCGCCCCTCCCCGGCGGATTCTCCCTATTTGCCGCCGGAACTTACCAGGAGAGCGAGGTTACGGCAGGACCCTACGCCGGACGGAGGGTGCCCATGGTCCCACGCTACCAGGGGACCGGCGGGGTCCAGTGGGGCAACGCCGACTGGACCGTCCGCCTGGCGGCTTCATGGGTCGGGCCCCAGCTTCTGGACAGCGACCTGGCCAACGCCCGCCCCGGCCTTCCCGGCTACGCCACCGTGGACCTGAGTGCCCGCTATCTCTGGCGGGGACTCACGCTGGAAGCCTCCGTGAGCAACCTGCTGGACCGGAGCGTCGTCTCCCGTGGCGTCACCAACGGGTTCCAGGACTATTTCACCCCCGCCTACCCCATCGGCGCCAGGCTCAGCGTCATGTGGAGCTTTTGAGGGCCGGGAGCAGGGAGCGGGGAGCGGGGAGCGGTGAGCGGGGAGCGAGGGAGCGGGTAGCGGGGGACATGGCATGAGAGCGATTCCCTGCCGTGGGGCGGGCACTCTTGCCCGCCGGGAAGGTCGCGGACAGGAGTGTCCGCGCCACGCAGGAGTGTCCGCGCCACGGGGTCTTCATCTGGACTTTCGGTGAACGAGGCGGCATGGGCCACGAGCCCTCGATCCTCTTCCTTCTCACTTGATCACCCGATCACCTGATCACCTGATCACTTATTAGCGTCTCGCGTCTCGCGTCTCGCTTAATCGCGGCATTTGGAATTGACGCCGCAGGGGCCCTGTGCTAAAGTCCAAAGACCAGACAGGAATGGTATTTCGTGCCTCGGCGCCTCCTGTCTGATGACCGGGTTTTGGAGGGATCATCCTCCCCTGGTCGCCCCCAATTCGCCGGGCAAGGGTTTGGATGAGCTTCCAGGGCTCCCTCAAAGAACTCCACCTGCCCGATGTGATCCAGCTCGTTTCCGTGTCGGGAAAGAGCGGCTCGTTCCGCCTCGAGCGGGACAGCCACGAGGGGTTCATCTACCTGGAAAACGGCAAGATGGTCCACGCCACCGTGGGCAAGCTCTCGGGCGAGGAGGCCATCTACGCGCTGGCCACCTGGAACGACGGCATCTTCCGCTTCATCCCGGGGGACTCGCCCACCGAGAAGACCATCTCCAAGAGCAACACCAACCTCCTCATGGAAGCGGCCAGGCGCATCGACGAATGGCGCGTGCTCTCCAAGCGCGTGCCCTCGCTGGACCGAATCCCGAGGTTCCAGGTGCCCGAAGGCAAGCAGGGGCAGATCAACCTCAATACCCAGGAGTGGCTCATCCTGAGCAAGATCAACGGCAAAGCCAGCATCGACGCCATCGCCGACGGCCTGGGCCTGAGCACCTTCGAGGTGGCCAAGCTCCTCTACGGCCTCGTGACCATGGGGCTCATCGTGCTGGACGAGGCGCCGCCGAAGGCCGCCAACGCCGAAGAGGCGGGGCTCGAGCCCATGGAGACGGACGGTTCGGGGCAGCAGGTGATCCAGGAGCTCATGAAGCTCGTCCAGCGCCTGCGCGAAGAGGCCGAGAGCTGCATGGGCGAAGTGGCGTGGCCCATGATCCTGCGCGCCTACCGCCAGGCCAAGGCCGACCTCGAGACGGGCGGCGGCACCGAGTCCATCCAGCGCATGTGCCAGGAGATCCTGGGCAACGCCGTCCACATGGAGGGCCCCGAGACCCAGCGGCACCTCGCCGAGCGCTTCCGCGACATCCTTTCCAACTGGAATTCTGGAGCATCGTGAACATCAAAACACGGTTATCTCGTAGGGGAGGGGCTTCTTCTTGAGCGTTCCGCAGGCAAGGCCCGACGGAACGCTCCTCTGCCCTTCGGGTAGTCGCCCTCCCGTCGCCCGTGCCTGCACCACCACGGGCGGGGACAGTGCCCCGCCCCTACGCGTCAACTGATAACGGTTTTTTCGAGGGGCGCCCCCATGAAATCCCTGCTGCTCATCCGCCACGGCGAGACGGAGTGGAACTCGGACCGCAAGATCCAGGGCTCGGTGGACATCCCGCTCTCGGATGCGGGCCGGGTCCAGGCGGCGGCCGTGGCCCACGACCTGGCCGAGCGGGGATTCCGGGCCGATCGCATCTTCACCTCCGACCTGCAGGCGCGCGGCGGAAACGGGCCAGATCCTGGCCGAGCGGCTGGGCATTTCGGATGTGGCCTCGAGCCCGCTCCTTCGAGAGCTCCACTGCGGGCAGTGGGAGGGCCGCTACATAGAAGATCTCAGGCAGAACGAGCGTGAATTCTACGAAGCCTGGCTCGACGATCCCGCGCTGGTCCTTCCGGACGGAGAATCGGTGCTCCAGCTCCGGGCGCGCGTGGTGCGGTTCTTCGAAGACGCACCGCGCCGAGCTCGACGCCGCCGACCACGTCCTGATCGTGGCCCACGGCCTCATCAACCGCATGTTCCTCTCCGTCCTCCTCCAGGTGGATCCCCAGCGCGCCCGCTACTTCAGCCAGGACAACACGGCCGTCAACCTCTTCTCCTGGCGCGGCCCGCGGATCTACTGCGACTTCTGGAACCTCACGTGTCACTTGTGAAAACGGGAGCGGGGAGCAGGGAGAAGGGGAGCAGGAAAAGGGAAAACGGGGAGCAGGGAGTGAGAGAGAGAGAACGTAGAGCGCTTTTGCCGTCCCGCAGGAGGGTCGTGGTATAAAACACATTTGATCAGGGCGGCAGGCTAGGGGTTTCCCTTCTCCCCGCTACCTGCTCCCTGCTCCCGGAATCACGAAGGAGCGCTCATGCTGACGGCGGTGGGGAAGTGGCAGGCGGAGCTGGCGGGGGCGATCCGGGACAAGTTCGGCGTGGCGTGGTCGCCCGATCAGGTGCCCTTCATGTTCCCGCCCAAGCCCGAGCTGGGCGACGCGGCGACGCCCGTGGGCTTCGCCCTGGCGAAGCTCCTGAAACGCCCGCCCGCCGCCATTTCCGCCGAGCTGGCCGCGGTCCCGCTGGCGGGCGTGCGCGAGATCAGGGCGGCCGGTGGCTACCTCAACCTCTACCTGGACCGGGGGACGGCCCTCTGCGACCTGCTCGCGGGCCGGTTCGTGCCCAGCGCCGTGCCGGGCAAGGTCATCGTCGAGCACACCAACATCAACCCCAACAAGGCCGCCCACGTGGGGCACCTGCGCAACGCCGTCCTGGGCGACACCCTCGTCAAGTGCCTGCGCCTCCTGGGCCGCACGGTGGAGGTGCAGAACTACATCGACGACACGGGCGTCCAGGTGGCCGATGTGGTGGTGGGGTTCCAGCGCATCCTGGACTGGGACCTGGATCGCGTCCGGCTCGCCATCGCCCTCTCCAAAGACGAGGATTCGGGAGACAGGCCCTTCGACCAGCAGTGCTGGGATCTCTACGCCCGCGTGGGCCCGTGGTACGCGGAATCGGAGGACCGGAAGGCGGCGCGCCTGGACACGCTGCACCTCATGGAGGCGGGGGACAACGAGACCGCCGACATGGCGGCCCTCGTGGCCGAGGAGATGGTCCGCTGCCACCTGCGCACCATGGACCGCCTGGGCATCCGCTACGCCGTCCTGCCCCACGAGAGCGACATCCTGAAGAGCGGTTTCTGGGCCTCCTGCTTCGAGAAGCTCAAGGCGGCGGGCGCCGTGCACCTCGTGCCCGCCGATTCGGAGGACAAGAACCGGGGCTGCTGGGTCATGGCCCTCACGGAGACGGCGGACTTCAAGGGCATGTCCGACGCGGACAAGATCATCGTGCGGAGCAACGGCACCGTGACCTACGTGGGCAAGGACATGGCCTACCAGCTCTGGAAGTTCGGCCTGCTGGGCCGGGACTTCCACTACAGGCCCTTCGACAACCCGCTGTACGAGGTCTGGAGGACGGACGCGGGCTCTGACAGCATGTGGCGCGGACACTCAGGGTGGCGCGGACACTCTTGTCCGCGACGGGCGGGCAGGAGTGCCCGCCCCACAAGGTCAAGGTGGCGCGGACTCTCCTGCCCCCTCCTTCGGCGGCGGCGACACGGTGATCAACGTCATCGACGTGCGCCAGTCCTACCTCCAGAAGATCGTCAAGGAGGGCCTGCGGCAGATGGGCTACGACGCCCAGGCGGACCGCTCCATCCACTTCGCCTACGAGATGGTGGCCCTGTCGCAGAAGACCGCCGCCGAGTTCGAGCGGGCCGGCCAGATCCGGCTCTCCGAGGAGGACCGGGCGCGGCCCTACGTGGAGATGTCCGGGCGCAAGGGCCTGGGCGTGCAGGCCGACGCCCTGCTGGACATCCTCGTGGAGAAGGCCGGCGCCGAAATCCGCAAGCGCGAGCCCGACCTTCCCGAGGGGGAGATCGCGGGCCGGGCGCGGGACCTGGCCGTGGGCGCCCTGCGCTACTACATGGTCAAGTACGGCAGGACGGCGGTGATCCCCTTCGACTTCGAGCAGGCCCTGGCCTTCGAGGGCGACACGGGCCCCTACCTCCAGTACGCCTGCGTGCGCGCCGAGGCCATCCTGCGCAAGGCCGCCGCCCTGGGCCTCGCCATTCCCGACGCGGCCGATCCGGCTCAGGCGGAAGATCTGGCCCCCGCCTTCGACGAGGAGGGCTGGGCCGTGCTGGGCGCCTTCCTGCGCGTGCCCATGCAGGTGAGGGCCGCCGTGGAGGGCCTCGACCTGAACCTCGTGGCCCGTCAGCTCTACGAGGCCGCCCAGGCCTTCCACACGTACTACCACCACTTCCCCGTGATCCAGGAACCGGACGACCTCAAGCGCCGCGCGCGCCTCCTCACCGTGGCCTGCTTCGCCCGCCTCCTCCGACAGAACCTCCGCGACCTCCTCGGCATCCCCGTCCCCGAGAGGATGTGAGGCAGAGGACGAGACGCGATGAAGCTGACGCAGAGACGCTGATTAAGCTAGACGCAAGTCGATTAAGAGACGTGAGACCAATTCAAGAAGGTGAGCAAGTGAGTCGCCGGAGCCGATGCCGTGCACCGGTCTCCCGATTAAGCGATTACCTGATCACTGACAACCGTTCTCCCTGTTCCTCGCTTCTCCGTGCTCGCGCTGCATCTCGCTTACTCACCTCAACGCCGCCCATCCTCGTGTACAATGACAGCCAGTGGGGGGCTCAATGGCGAAACTGCTCTTCTTCTGAATCCCGTGGCGGGCCGGGGAAAGGCGCTGAAGGCGCTGCCGCGGATCGAGAAAACCCTCCGCGAGATGGGCCTGGACTACGACCTGGCGCGCACCACGGCGCCGGACGACGCCACGCGCATGGCGCGGGAGGCCGCCGCGGCGGGCTACGAGATCGTGGCCTGCGTGGGCGGGGACGGCACCGTCAGCGAGACGGGCCGGGGGCTCATCTACACCGACACGGCCCTGGCCCTCCTGCCCGAGGGGACGGGGAACGACTTCGCCCGCGCCGTCGGCGTCTACCACAACCTGCCCAAGGCCCTGCGCGCGCTGGGCGAGGGCAACATCCAGACCATCGACGTGGGGCGCTTCGGCCCGCACACCTTCCTCAACAGCGTGGGCGTGGGCTTCGACGGCCTCGTGACCCACGAGAACCAGAAGGTCACGCGCCTCACGGGCATCCTGTCCTACCTCGTGGTGGTCCTGAAGAACCTGCCCACCTACCGCAACCCGCACTTCCACCTCAAGGCCCGCGACTGGGAGTTCAAGAGCAAGGGCGTCCTGGTGGAGGTGGGCAACGGCCAGTGCGCCGGCGGCGGGTTCTTCCTCACGCCCCACGCGAACCTGCAGGACGGCCTGTTGGACGTGACCCTCCTGGGCGACTACGGCCCCATCCAGCGCTTCGTGGCCCTGCCCATGGTCCTGCTCAAGCAGATGCAGATGCTCAAGGGCGTCTCCATGTTCAAGACCGACATGCTCCAGATCGCCGTGGACCGCCCCACCTACATCCACGTGGACGGCAACCTCAAGCACATCACCGAGCCCGCCGCCGTGGAGATCCTCCCCCGCGCCCTCAAGGTCGTGTTTCCCAAGGGTGGGGGCGTGAGTAGGACAGTAGGTGAGTAGGGGAGTAGGTAAATAGGAGATTAGGAGAGTAAGGGAGTAGGTGAGTAGGGCAAGAACCTCGACCGCGGTTTTTGTCCCCCTCTGCTCCCTGCTCCCCGCTCCCTGCTCCCGTCTCCGGCGAGACGGGCACTTGGCCGTCATTCTGAGGCTTCCCTTGCAACGGGCTCCCGCGGAAGAATCTCGAACGATGATTCTGCACCGTCATCCCTTGAGATCCTTCAAGGGACGCCCTATGAAGCGACCTTCAGGATGACCGGTCAAGGTCGTCCCGGGAAGACGGCACCAAGGATGGTCGTGGGAGCGACCTTCAGGTCGCGAATCCTCCAAAGGACCTCATTCACCGTAGCGGCCGATCCCATCGGCGGAAGATTCTGTGGCCTTGCCCGGCGTGCTGGAAACAGCCTATATTGTTCGTGGAGGCTCCTCATGGGCATCGCGGAGCTGTTGGAAGACAAAAGGCCGGAGATCCTGGCCATCGCCGCCCGATACGGCGCATCGAACCTCCGGGTGTTCGGTTCCGTTGCTCGCGGAGAGGCTGGCCCAGCCAGCGACGTGGACTTGCTCGTAGACTTCAGTCCCGGCGTGAGCCTCCTAGATCATGTGGGCCTCCTTCAAGAGCTGGAGGCCCTGCTCGCTCGGAAGGTGGATGTGGTCAGCGCGTGCGCCCTGCACTGGTACATCAAGGACAAAGTTCTCGCCGAAGCGGTGCCCCTGTGAAAGATGACCGGCTTTATCTCATTCATATTTCTGAGTGCATCGAGAAGATCATCGAGTTCACCTCGGAAGGCCGGGAGGCCTTCATGGCTTCGACCCTTACCCAAGATGCTGTCATCCGCAATTTCGAGGTAGGGGCGAAGCTGCGAAGCACCTCTCGGAGGGATTCAAAACGGCCCACCCAGAGAGCCCCTGGAAACAGATCGCCGGGTTCCGGGATGTGCTCATCCACGACTACATCGGTGTGGACCTCGCCAGGATTTGGTCGGTCATCGAGAAGGACCTCGGGGGCCTGCACCAGGAGGTTCGGCGCCTGATGGAATGATTTTATCGGCCGATTGCGCAAAGAAAAGGCCGGCCCGTTTCGGGGCCGGCCCTTTTTCGTGGGGCGGGCACTCCTGTCTGCCGCTTTTTTTGCGGGGAACGGACCTACTCCCGATAGGCTTCCTTGCGGTGGGCGACGCGGACGACCAGGATCCAAAGCTCCGCGTCGCTGAAGGCATAGATGATCCGGTAATCTCCGGTCCGTGCCCGCCAGAGGGGCTTCCAGCGTCCCGAAAGGGGTTCGCCCAGGCGGGGGTCACGGGCGAGCTTGCTCTCCACGAATCGCCGCACGCGGTCGGCCGCCTCCCGGCCCACCCGCTTCAAATCGCTGCCGGTGCTGGCCTTCCACTGGACCCGATACTTCACGACCAGCCCAATTCTTCCCAGAGCTCGTCAGAGGTAAGGGCCCTATCCTTCGGGTCGAGAAACCGCTCCAGACCGAGCTGGTAATCGGACGATTCCGCCAGGTAGGTGGCCACGGCCTCGCGCACGACCTGCGAGCGCGTCCTCCGGCGCGCCTTTGCCAAGCGGTCCAGCGCCGCCACCTCCGCCGTCGAAAGGCGCGCCGTCACTGCGGTAGATGCATTGTCCGCCATATGAAAACCTCCAGATACAATGTATACATGAGAATCGGGTGTGTCAAGAGCTGGGTGAAAAGAAAAAGCCGGCCCGTTTCGGGGCCGGCCTTTTCTGTGGGGCGGACATTTCTGCCCGCCGGGAGATTCTAGTCCGGAAGCACCTTGCCGCGGCCGGCGCCGGAGTTGTCGTCGCCCAGCTTCATGAGGTCCGAGAACTGGGAGGAGCCGTCCGTCATGTGCGCCTGCACCTTGAAGAACAGCTTGTCAACGCGCACCGGCTTGGGGAAGGTCACGGAGTAGGCCGAGTTGTTGCCCTTCGGCGCCGTCGCCGTGCCGGCAACCAGCGTGAAGGTCCCGGTCTTCGTGCGCGAATACAGAACATCGAAGCCCGCCACCGCGGACTCCACATTCGTCCGCCAGTTCACCGTCACCTGCCCGTGGTTCGCCGAAACGCTGTCCTGCACGAAGAGGCCAGCAGGAGTGGGGCCGCCGACAAGTCGAGGCAGAGCACACCGTAATTTGGCTGTCGACGCCGCCCTCGAAGGTCAGGCCGGAGGCAAGAGGTACATGGTGCGTGCCAGCACCGGGAAGCGGAGCCGTGATCGGACCGAGCGGTGGTGTCCGCTGACGACGTCGGACCCGGTGCCGCCGCAGAGGGTCCAGGAGGCAGAGTATGCGTTGCTAGGCGGGGCCGCGCGCGTTCTGGTCAGAAATGCTCGTATCCGGTGATGATGAGGCGCTACCGGGGGCGCCGTCCGCCGAGCAAGCCGCCGTTTCCATTGGCCGGAAGTTCGCAGGCGCCAAGTCCAAGATGACGGGGTTGGCGAGACGCTGTAGCGGGTTGACGACGATGGTCGTGAGGATGCCGCCATGGTGCGGCGCCGATGCGATAGTCCGATGTGCCCGCCGTATGCCTTGGTACGCTGATCCAGCGTAGTTGGCTCGACACGGTGTCCTCAGAGCTGACATAACGAACCACTACGCTCGGTCCGCGCGCGTTGGTGCGGCCGTTACAAAGCTGTGCAGACAGATTGAGCCGCGTCTGCCTGGTGCGGAGAGGCAACCAGTCTGATGGCAGTCCAAATCCATGCGGTCAGACGGTGCCACGGTTAGCCACCGGCACCACCGAGCGACGTGACCGGCGGCTGCCGGAGTTATTGCACATTGCCGGACCGCCGTAAGAAGCCCAGATCCGTGCCGTAACATCTGCAGGTCGTTGAACTCGTTGACCCACCATTCCGTGTTGAATAACGAGCGCGCAGAGCAACCGCCAAGGAGAGCACGACCGCAAGAGCCAGCGACGGTCAAGAGACTATCAGTGAGTTCTTCATAGGTCGCATCTCCTCCATTGCCATCAATAGTGGGCTGGCGTCCAATTGGCGTGCCAGCAGCTAGCACCTTGATTACAGCCGTACCCGGCGTGAGAGTAAAGTTGAACTTGCCAACCCGTCCATGTCGTAGCGCTGTCCAGGGACTCCGATCGTCGTGTCAACAGTTGACGTCGCCAGTTGGGCATTTGCGTCGAGCAAAGTGTTGCAGCCGTCGTGGCTGTCGTGTGGTAGGGCACGGAAACAAAATTGTTGGTGCCGGTAGTGAGAGCCAAGCGCGAAGCCAGTGGTTGGATGCGAGCCAACACGATCCAGTTGCAGTGGCCGTCACCTTGACAAGATTGTGCGTAGCAACTGCCCGGTGTTGATACGCAAAATTGTCCTGGTGATCACCCGTCATAGTAGCTGTCCAAGAGTACTCGTCGTCGGAGTCAAGTAGTCAACTTCGCCAATTGGGCAACATCGGCGCAAAGGCTGCGCGCGTCGGTGTAGCTAGTTGTAGTAGGGCAACGACACCCAATTAGTGGTTCCATTGCCAGCCAGCGGTATGCTGATCTTGAACCCCATGTTGCTTCCGATGGTGGCGACGCTGACGACCAGCATCAAGGCCACCGCGAGCCCGAGTAACACCTTTGTCCTCATGTGGACCTCCTCTGATTGAGTTAAAAGTCAGAAGTTAAAAGTGAAAAGTGCAAGACGAAAAACACTGCGCGCACGCCTCCGTTCTCTTTGAACCTTTCGCTTTTCACTTCTTACTTTTCACTTTTCACTATCTCTTTTACGCCTTCGGTTCTACCCTATAGAACACCACGGGGGCCGTTTCCTTCCCCGAATCCACCCACTTCGTCCCCTTCACGATTCCGGCCACGTCGCACCGGTCGAACTTGGGGCTGGTACAACGATAAACCACGAACTCCTGCGAGGGATTCCCGTGCCAGGCCAGTTCCACGCCCTGCCCGGCCTTCACGAGGGTGACCTCGGGGATTCCGGACAAGCCGGAATGACCGTTGTCGGGTGTCATCCTGGCGACCGCAGGGAGTCCAGGATCAGAGCCACCTTCAGGTGGCGAAGGGGTGGAACCGAGGGATCGCGACCTAAAGGTCGCTCCCACATCGGAGGTTTGTGCCATTTCGGAGGGTGTCGGCACATGGGAGGTTGCACCATCCAAACTCGGCTGGGACACCGCCTGGCTGTTGTGGGAGCCACCTTCAGGTGGCGATTGGTTTGAGCCGACGGATCGCGCCATCTGGGACGGCCCCGTCGGCTCTCCGGAGGGGCGCCACAGGAGAGGGGCGACGCCCAGCATCAAAGCCAGGGCGGCCAGGGCACCGACGCCCTGGGCCATGCGCACGCGCTTCCGGTGGACCACCACGCGCGTCTGCACCCGCTGGGCCATGCGCCGCGGAGCGTCCAAGTCTTTGATTTCAAAGCCCTCAGGAAGCCAGCCCGTGTTCCGATCCACGCTCATCACCAACCCCTTACACCCACATATACCCGGGGGAGGGGCGGTTTGTTCAATGGGGGGGATGGAAAATGTCGAATGGTGAATGGCGAATGTTAAAAGAGGACACGAGCTTCGTGGTCGCGCCTTGTTCATCCGTGGGGCGGGCACTCTTGCCCGCCTGGAAGGCCGCGGACAGGAGTGTCCGCGCCACGGGAATGGAGAGAAGGACCCCGGGAGAGGCCTCCTACGACGACGGGGGGGCGTTTGTAGGAGCGCTCTCCCGAGCGCGATGCCTTGCCTGCCTGGCTTTTCACGGCGAGATTGCCGCGTCGGCCTGCGGCCTCCTCGCAATGACGACTTCGGCCTCTTGCGTCTCGCTTAATCGCGTCTCGCGTCTCGCCTGCTCGTGGGGCGGGCACTCTTGCCCGCCGGTAAGGTCGCGGACAGGAGTGTCCGCGCCACGCAGGAGTGTCCGCGCCACGGCGGAGCGAACGCGCGAGGGCTCCGCAGGGGCTCGCCCATCTCATTATTGAAGAGGGGACAGTCTCAAATATGAGAGGGCGGGGCTGCCCTGCCCTGGTCAGCGGCTGGACCCATATGACCTCTAATTTGAAAGGAGAATGGGCCACAGATCAGGGCCTGCTCGGGCATCGGAATCGCTTGGCACGCAGGATGCAATGGTGGCTGTGGTTCAGGAGATAAGCGACGAACGTGAAGGAGACCCTGGCGATGAAAAACACACTTCTTAAACTCCTGGGAATCGGGGCGGTGGTTCTGGGCATGGCGGGGTCTCTCCATGTCGCGGCCTATCCCGGGGCGGCCGAGGGCAAGGGTCTGTCGGGCAATGCTCCCGTGACGCCTTCTATTGTCCCGTGCGACAGCTCGTACTTCGTGGGCAACGGCGCGACCGGCGGGCAGTACGGCGTGGCGGGGACGCTCGACGACGGCACGGGCACCGGATCCATCGTGGCCCGGTATTGGGTGACGGGTGACGGCGCCAGGCACAACAGCGGCAAGGTCCCGAGCGACCGTCAGGTGAAAGCACTCAACGGAAGCTTTGTGGCGTGGTCCAACTGGAATGAGATCGGGACCGTCGGCAACTGCCTTCCCCAGGAGGTGAGGAACACCTTCCTCTACTCCATCGCCAACAAGGGCAAAGGGCAGTACATCCTCATGACCTCGGGCTTCAACCCGGCCAACCAGACATTCGACCTCGACGATGTCACCAACGGCAACGGTCCTCTGGGCCCCAACACCGAGACCCCCGTCGCCATCCCCGCGCTGACGGTAGGCGCCCAGTCCCCGCTCGGCCCCGTGCTCAGCCTCTCCCTGACATGGCCCGCCATGGATGACCTGAAGGGTTTCTACGATGTGGAGCCGGCTTCGGGCCTGATCACCGGTTTGGCCATTCGGTTCTACCAGAGCACGACGGTTCCTGCGTCTTTCAAGACCGCCGATTGGCAGCTGGCGGGGGTAGTGAACTTCGGCGCCGACGGCAAGGACTTCGGAAACGCGAAGGTCGAGGTGCCTGTTGCTCCGGGCATGAACACCTATGTGGCGCTCTCGGTCCTCTTCGACGGCGGACAGCCGGGCGGGTTCACCGAGACGGCCTTCGTGGGCGCTGCCACGCCAGTGCCTGCTTCCAGCAATGTAGTGACCTTCACCTCTGTTTCGGTGACCGCGCCGTCAAAAGGCGCGACGGGAGTCAGTTGGACCGCCATGAATGAGGGCTCGGTGGCAACTTACCAGGTCTGGGGCTCGACCAGCATGAAAGGGACTATCCGGCCCGTGTCTCCGCTCGTGGCGCCCGCCGGGGGAAGCTATGCCGTGAAGTGCCTTGCTCCTCGGACGAACTACTTCCATGTCCGCGCGACCATGGCCGACGGTTCTGTGGTGGCCAGCGACATCGTGAGGGCCGACTAGCAGAGCCTCGTTCTCCTCTCATCAAGCCAGGGTGGCCCATCACCACCCCAGGGGCCGGCCATCGGGGCCGGCCCTTTTCCTATTGGGGGGAGAAGGATTGAACTGGAAAAACGGAATTCGGGATTCGGGGAGGGCACTGGCGAAGGGCGCACGTCAAATGCCGAATCGTGAATGGCGAATGGTGAATGGCGAATGTCGAATGTGAAGAGGGGACACGAACGCTGAGCGGGGCCAGAGCGGCTTTTGACCTAACATTCCACATTGCACATCCCATATTCCACATGTCCTTGCGTCTCGCTTAATCGCGTCTCGCTTAATCGCGTCTCTCGTCTAGCGTCTCGCGCCTCGCGTTTCATTTGCTCGTGGGGCGGGCACTCTTGCCCGCCAGGAGGGCCGCGGACAGGAGTGTCCGCGCCACGCAGGAGTGTCCGCGCCACGCAGGGGTGTCCGCGCCACGCAGGGGTGTCCGCGCCACGCAGGGGTGTCCGCGCCACGAGAATGGAGAGAAGGACTCGGGGAGAGGCCTCCTACGAAGACGGGGGGATGTTTGTAGGAGCGCTCTCCTGAGCGCGATGCCTCACCCCGATTCCGTGCTCGAAGACGAGGCGGCCGCCGTAGAAGGCGGTGGCGCCGATGAGCACGCAGGCGGCCAGGGCGAGGGCGAGGAGGGCCCAGGGCGGGGTCTTGGCGTCGGGTCCGCCGTCTGCCCCGGTTTTGTTCTCCCGTGCCAGGGCGATGCCTGCCACGATGCCCAGGGCCAGCAGGGCGCCCAGGCTCGCCAGGCCCATGTCCTCGTGGGTGTCCAGGAGGGGCAGGTCGCGCTCGTAGGCGGAGGAGTCCTCCAGGACGGCGCGGGCCACCTGGCCGGTGATGTAGGTGGGGATCACCATGGCCCCCGCCAGGACCAGGACCAGCAGGCCCGCCCGGCGCGCACCGCCGTGGCCGCCCAGGGCTCCGAAGGCGAGCAGGCCGGTGCCGCAGAGCGTGAGCGCCACCGGGAAGTGCACGAACATGGGGTGGAAATATTCCAAGTTCATGGAAAAGAATCTACCACCAAGGCACCAAGGACACCAAGGGGGAAAAGAAGGAATTCACCACAGAGGCACAGAGACACAGAGAAGGAAGAAGCAAGAAGAATGGACCTATGGGAAAAGAAAAAGCGTTAACTGGCATTTGATACAGCCCTAACTCCGTTTATCCTCTCTGAAAGTTTTCTCCGCGTCTCCTTGATGAATCAAATGCGTCTTTTCATTGCCCTTCCCAAAGTACTTCTTTGTTTCTCGTTGCCTCTGTGCCTCTGTGGTGAAATTTCTTTTGATTACTTCTTCGCCCTTCCTTACTATCGCTTTGTTTCTCGTTGCCTCTGTGCCTCTGTGGTGAATAATCTTTAGCCCCTTTTCCTCACCCTTAAGCCTCGGTGGTGAGCCCTTCTTTTCCCCACGCGAGCATGGCGTCGCCGTAGGAGTAGAAGCGGTAGCGCCGGTCCACGGCCTCGCGGTAGGCGTCCAGGACGCGCTCGCGGCCGCACAGGGCGCTCACGAGCATGATGAGCGTGGAACCGGGGAGGTGGAAGTTGGTGAGGAGTCCGGACACGGCCCTGAATTCGAACCCCGGCGTGATGAAGAGGTCGGTCTCGAAGGCCCCGGACCGCAGGCGGCCGAAGCGCCGCATCTGGTCCTCCAGGGTCCGCGTCACGGTAGTGCCCACGGCGATGACGCGGCGGCCCCCTGCCAGCGCGGCGTTCACGGCCGCGGCGGCTTCCTCCGAGACCTCGTAGGGCTCGAAGTCCATGGCGTGGTCCTCGATGCGCTCCGCGGTGACGGGCTTGAAGGTGCCCGGCCCCACATCCAGGCGGATGCGGGCCACCTCCACGCCCCGGGCCTCCAGCGCGGCGAAAGCGCGCGGCGTGAAGTGGAGCCCCGCGGTGGGGGCGGCCACGGAGCGGCCCTGGCGGGCGAAGACGGTCTGGTAGCGGCGGGCGTCCGCGGCATCGGCCTCGCGGGAGATGTAGGGCGGGAGGGGGATGTGGCCGAAGCGCCGCAGGAGGGCGTCCATGGTGGCCCCCACGGGGCGCACCAGGCGCCGGCCCTCGTCCATGGCCCGGACGATCTCCACGCCGTGCCCGCGGTCGTCCAGGGCCACGGTGGTCCCCGGGCGCAGGCGCTTGGCCGGCCGCACGAAGGCCTCCCAGAGGTCGTCCTCGCCCGAGGGCCTCAGGAGGAACACCTCCGCCGCGCCGCCCCCGGCGCGCTTGCCCAGGAGGCGCGCCCGCACGACGCGCGTGTCGTTCAGCACCAGGAGATCCCCCGGGCCCAGGTGGGACGCCAGGTCGCGGAACCGGCCATGGCCCACGGGGCCCTCGGGCGGAACCACCAGAAGGCGCGACGCGTCCCGCGGGACGGCGGGACGCTGGGCGATGAGGCCGGGCGGAAGGTCGTATTCAAAATCCGAACGGAGCATCGGACTCCCTAGAAAGAAGGGATTTCACCACAAAGGCAGGGAAGAAGGAAGGCGGCGGGCGGGCCCGTCATCCCGGCGACCGGAGGGAGTCCAGGATCAGATTCCGGACAAGCCGGAATGACAAAGGGCGGCCAAGCCGGAATGACGGTAACGATGAGTTGCTCCCAGTCTGTCATCCTGGCGACCGGAGGGAGTCCAGGATCAGATTCCGGACAAGCCGGAATGACGAAGGGCGGCCAAGCCGGAATGACGGTAACGATGAGTTGCTCCCAATCCGTCATCCTGGCGAGCGCAGGAGGTCCAGGATCGGATTCCGGACAAGCCGGAATGACGGAGGGCGGGACAAGCGGGAAGGACGAAGGCCCGGACAAGCCGGAATGACAGGGTCACGATGCGTCATCCTGGCGACCGGAGGGAGTCCAGGATCTGTTTGGAGTCAGTTCCGGACTCAAGTCTCTCAAAGACGGGTTTTTGCCCGCGATGAGCGATAGTTTTTCAGCTCTGCTCATGTTCTTGATTTGCTTCTCTCGGATTATCGCGCCCCTGGCGGATTCAACAGCTTCAAAATAGAGCAACTTGTGCAGGTGATATTTCTTCGTGAATCCATCCGCCAGCTCATGCTGGTGCTCGTAGAGTCTTCGAAGCAGGTTGTTGGTCATGCCCGTGTACAGGGTTGGACGGTCATTTCCCATAATGTAAACGAAGAAATAGCGACCGTTCATAGGAATATCGTACCGAAAAGCAGGATTCCGGACAAGCCGGAATGACGGTAACGATGAGTTGCTCCCAATCCGTCATCCTGGCGACCGGAGGGAGTCCAGGATCAGATTCCGGACAAGCCGGAATGACGGTAATGATGAGTTGCTCCCAATTCGTCATCCTGGCGACCCGGAGGGAGTCCAGGATCAGATTCCGGACAAGCCGGAATGACGAAGGGCGGACAAGCCGGAATGACGAAGGGCGGACAAGCCGGAATGACGAAGGGCGCAGAAGCCGGAATGACGGGGTTGGCGTCCCGCGTCTCGCGTCTCGCCTAATCGCGTCTTGCGTTTCGCCCCTACCGCAAATGCTGCTTCCGCCACTCCTGGAGGAAGGCGACGGCCTGTTCGCGGGTGGCGATGGCGCCGTCCACCTGGCGCTCCATGAGGGCGTCGAGGGCCAGGCCCAGGTCGGGGCCGGGGCGCTGGAGGCCCAGGAGCTCCACGGCTTCCAGGCCCGAGACGAGCTTGGGCAGCCTCTTGAGGTCGGCGCCCTCCCGGGCGGCCACGGCGAGGACCTCGGCGGTGTAGGTCCGCAGGTCCCGAAGGTTCTCCTCCAGTTCCTGGCCGCGGGCGGCGGACTTGTCCGCGTAGGCCAGGGCGAGGAGCAGGTCCAGGCGATCCCCCATGGTGTGGATGAGGCGCCGGATGGCCGTGTGCCTGGGGTGCGTCTTGATCTGGGCCAGGGGCCTGAGGTGGTTGAGGCAGAGGTCCGCCACGGCCTCCGTGACGGCGTTGCTGTACTTGAGCCGCTTGAGGATGGCGCGGGCCCGCTCGGCGGAGGGCTTGGAATGGCCGAAGAAGTGCACGCGGCCCTGGGCATCCACGGTGCGGGTGTCGGCCTTGCCGAGATCGTGGAGGAGGCACGAGAGGCGCAGCAGTTCCATGCGCGGTGCGGGGAAGGGGGCCAGGCCCAGACCGGTGAGCCAGGCCGGCTCTCCGTCGCAGGCGTCCAAGGCCAGGAGGCTGTGCTCCAGGACATCGGCGTGGTGGTAGGCGTTCTGGCCCAGCCCCTCCAGAGCCTTCAGCTCGGGGAACAGGGAGAAGAGCACGCCCGAGGACGCCATGCGACGCACTGCGGGAGCCGGCTCACGGGCCTGGAAGAGGCGCTCCAGCTCGGCGTGAAGGCGCTCGGGCACCACATCCATGAGCATGTCGCGCTGGTCCCGAAGTGCCGCCTCCGTGTCGGCATCCAGGTGAAACCCCGGAAGCTGGGCCAGCATGCGGTAGGCCTTGATGATGCGGGCCGGGTCCTGCGCGAAGGCGCCCGGCGAAGCCATGCGGATCGTGTGGGATGCCAAGTCCCCAAAACCCCCGAGGGGGTCCAGAAATCGGTCGTGGTCGGGGTCGTAGGCGATGGCGTTGACGGTGAAATCGCGCCGGCGAAGGTCGTCGTCGATGGTCCCTCCGGCCAGGCCCACCCAGTCCAGGGAGAACCCGTCGAGGGGGATGCGGTAGGTGGAGGTGGCCTCCTTTCCCAGTGCCACGACCCGGCTGCCGAAACGCTCGGCGAACTCCTGGGCCATGTCGAAGGGTGTGGCCGTGGCGAAGTCCAGGTCCTTGGGTTCGATGCCCAGGGCCAGGTCTCGGATCGCGCCCCCCACGAGATAGACGGGTTCCTCGCGGGAGGCCGCCTCGTCCAGGATGGGAGTGAGGAGGGGATGGGACCGGATCGCCTGCTCGATGCGTTCTCTCATGGTTGCCTCTCTGAGATCAATATAAGGTCCGGCCGCATCAAGCGCCAGAATGACCTGAGCGGGGAGCGGGGAGCAGGAGACAGGAAAGATCGGCCTGCGGGGGGGGTGCAGGAGCGCTCTCCTGAGCGCGATTCCCTTGCCGTGGGGCGGGCACTCTTGCCCGCCATGAGGGCCGCGGACAGGAGTGTCCGCGCTACGGGAAAACGAGCGGGGCCCGCGCCTGCGCGCGGGCCCCGGGCGCGTCTGAACAGCGCGAACGTCCTACTCCAGATGCTCCACGACGATGGCTCCGGGGGTATCTTTGACGGTGATTCGGACCGTCTTGTGCTTCCCGGAAACGAAAGTCATGGTCTCTTCCTTGACGCCTCGGATGCCCTTGGCATCGATGACCACGAACTTCATGAGGTGCGTGCCCGGTTCCAGCAGGATTTCCTTGGTGGCCCGAGTGTCCTTGCCCGAAAAGGCCAGCTCATAGACGAGCTCGCTATCGGCCTTCACCCGGAATTGGCCCTGCTCGAGGTTGCCGGTGTAGATCACGCCCAGGCCCGCCTTCTTTGCCTTGGGGGGCGGGACGGTGGTGGTTTCGTCAGGGGTTGCGGGCACGGGGGCTCGGTGGTGGTCGTCGTGGTCGTCGTGGTGGTGGAAGGTTTGGGCTTGGGTTTCGGTGCAGGTTCGGTCGTTGCAGGGGGTTCAGGCGGCGGCGGGGGTGTGGTCGTGTCCGCGCTCGTGGGTTCGGCCGGAGGCGTGACTTCCGTCGCAGCCGGCTGTTCGGTCTTGGGCTTGAAATAACTCGACAGGTCACAGGCGGCCAGAAGGCCTATCAGGGCCAACCCGGCCAAAATGCAGAACACTTTCTTCATGTCCATCTCCTTTGATAGATCCCAAGATCCCTTCGCGTTCCACGCCTCTAGCGGATACCTAGGTCTTATAATAGATCTTGCCGATCTCAAATTCCAAGGGGGAGCGTACGGAGCGGAACTTGACCTGCGTCCGGGCCTTCCGAATATGGTTGGAGTGCGGAGGGTTGGCCGAGTGGTCTAAGGCGACGGTCTTGAAAACCGTTGACGCGCAAGCGCCCGGGGGTTCGAATCCCTCACCCTCCGCCAAAGGAATCGAGCCCACGAGGCCACGAGGCCACGAGGCCACGAGACCAAAATAGAAACAGACAGGGGATTCGAAGGGCGGGGGAGCGTCCGTGG
>CAVYWK010000022.1:0-414272 GCA_963772255.1 uncultured Acidobacteriota bacterium | reverse complement strand
CCCCCATGGGTTCCAAGAAAACGGCCGTCCACATGCCGGACCCTTCCCGGCCGCGGGGCGGGGAGCCGCTCCTCCACGAAGTCGGAGTACCGGCCGTCCCCCACGAAACAGATGTCCTGGCTCTCGGCCTTGTCCGCCGTGGGAAGACCCGCCGCACGGACTTTGGCCCTCAGTTGATCCTTGGTCAGGTCCCCGGCGGGAAGGAGCGTGCGCCGTCGCTGTTCCAGGGTGAGTGGAAAGAGGACGTAGGACTGGTCCTTCTCGCGATCCGCGGCGCGCCTCAGATCCACCCGGGCGCCTTCGTGCACGAGGCGTGCATGGTGTCCCGTGGCCAGGAACTCCGCACCGTGGGCCTTGGCATACTCCCAGAGGGCACCGAACTTGACCCGCTCGTTGCACAGGATGCAGGGGTTGGGCGTGCGGCCCGCGGCGTAGCCCGCCACGAAGGGGGCGATGACTTCCCGGTCGAAGGGTCCCTGATAATCCAGGAGGCGATGTTCAATTCCGAGGGCCGCGGCCACGGTGCGGGCATCCACCGCGTCCTCCAGGGCGCAGCACCCCCTGGAGGCGGGCGCGCCACACGAATCATAGAGCCGAAGGGTTACGCCCACGACTCGGAAGCCTCCTTCGACCAACATGAGTGCGGCCGCGGAGGAGTCCACGCCCCCCGACATGGCGACGAAAACGGTCTCGGGCATGGGGTCCTGTCTAGCTAGTCCAGTTCGTCGGTGAGTATGAGCATGAGGGTGGAGGCGCCCACCCGGAATTCGGTCTGGTGTGAAAGGGCGGTGGCGGTGACGCGCTGCTCGTTGACGTAGGTGCCGTTCGTGCTCTTGAGGTCCCTCAGCATCACGTTGATCCCCTTGAACTCCAGGCGGGCGTGGTGCCTGGAAACCTCGCTGTCGTTGAGGATCAGGTCCGCCTCGGCGCGGCCGATGACCACCAGGGGCTTCTCCACCGAAAAGATGGTCCCCGAATCGGCACCCTGAAGGACGGCGACGGAGACCCGCTTGCCTTCGGGTAGCCCGAGAAGCTCGGCCTCGGGTACATCGGCGTCCGTCCAGGTGGCCTCCACCCGCTTCAGCTTCTGGATGGCAGGTGAGGTGAGATCATGAGGGCCAATCCCCGCCGGCTGCTCGCGGACCGCCTCGATGGGCTTGCCGCAACCGGGGCAATTGAACTGGAACCGCTCGCGCCCGGCGAAGTGCTTCTCCTCCAGGCGGTATTTTTTTGACATGAAGGACAGGAGACGACCAACGGCAACCCTCCGACGCGAGTTTACCCACCGACTCAGGGGGTGTCAACCAAGGCAGTGAAAAGTGAAAAGTAAGAAGTGAACAGTTAGAGACGGTCGGGGGCTCGCCTTCCTGTCCCCATCTCTCATTGACAGCAAAGGCCTTAGCGTGTATAATTATTGATTGCACGGCTGGAGGTGCGCATGTACGCAGTCATCCAAACCGGCGGGAAGCAGTACAAGGTATCCGCCGGCGACAAGTTGAAGGTGGAGAAGCTCGGGCAGGAAGCCGGAGCCGAGGTGGCCCTCAAGGCACTGCTCGTGGTGGACGGCGACCAGGTTTGGACCGCCGGGGCCAAGGGCGGATTCGAGGTCAAAGGGAAAGTGCTGTGCGAGGGCAAGCGCCGCAAGGTGCTGGTCTTCCACAAGAAGCGCCGCAAGCAGTACAAGAAACTGCGCGGTCACCGCCAACCCTTTACCGAAGTCGAGATCCTGGACATCGTAAAGGTTTGATTCGGAGATCCCCATGGCTCACAAAAAAGGTCAAGGCAGCTCCCGTAACGGCCGCGACAGCAACGCCCAGCGCTTGGGCGTGAAGCGGTTCGGCGGACAGCTCGTCACGGCGGGTACGATCCTGGTCCGGCAGCGTGGCACCCCGTTTAAGCCCGGCATTCAAGTGGGCCGGGGCAGCGATGACACCCTGTTCGCTCTTGCGGACGGTGTGGTGGGGTTCCGTCGCCGCGGCAAACTGGGCCTCTTCGTGGACATCGTCGCCCCGCAACAGTAACTCCCTTCGATGTACCTGGACTCCGCCCGAATTTTCGTTCGCGCAGGTCGAGGTGGTTCTGGGTGCGTAAGCTTCCGGAGGGAGAAGTACGTTCCCCGCGGGGGTCCCGATGGCGGAGACGGGGGCCGGGGTGGAGACATCCTCCTGGTTGCCCGTTCCCAGGTCCGCACGCTCGTCGCCTTTCGCTACAAGAAGTCCTTCCAAGCCGAGAACGGGGACCACGGCAAGGGCAGCCTGAAGACGGGCGCCTCGGGGAACCGGCTCGTCATCCCCCTTCCCCTGGGCACGGTGGTCCTCTCCGAGGACTCGGACGTTCCGCTGGTCGACCTCGTGGAACCCAGGCAGAAATTCGTGGTGGCTAAGGGTGGCCGCGGCGGGCGGGGCAACGCGCGGTTCAAGACCTCCACGCACCAGGCCCCGCGCGAATTCGAGCCCGGCGAGGAAGGACAGGCCCTGGCCTTGCGGCTGGAACTCAAGCTGCTGGCGGATGTGGGCCTCGTGGGCCTGCCCAACGCGGGCAAATCGACGCTTTTGGCCGCCGTGTCCAATGCCCGTCCCAAGATCGCTCCCTATCCCTTCACCACCCTCAGGCCCGTTCTGGGCGTGGTCGAGTGGACCCATCATCGGTCCTTCGTCGTGGCCGACATCCCCGGTCTCATCGAGGGGGCCCACGAGGGCGTGGGTCTGGGGGATCAATTCCTCAAGCACGTGGAGCGGACCAGCGTTCTCTTCCACCTCGTGGATCTGAGCGACGAGACCTCGCCGCCCCTGGAGCGTGTTCAAACCGTGGAGCGCGAGTTGGAGGCCTATGGCGCCGGCCTCCTTGAAAAGCCCATGGTCCTCGTGGGCAGCAAGGCCGACCTCCCGTTCGACCCCGCCGCCGAGGAGGCGCTCCGGGCCTACGCCGGGGAGCGCGGATTCCCCTATTGCCGAATCTGTGCGCCCACTCATGAGGGGCTGAAGCCTCTGCTGGGGAAGGCCTGGGATTACCTGCAAACGGAGGACGAGGCGTGAGGGTGGGCGTCCTGGGGGGCAGTTTCGACCCGCCTCATGTAGGGCACTTGCGTATGGCCCGGCTCGCCATGGCCCAGCTTGGGCTGGATCGGGTCCTCTTCGTCCCCTGCTTTTCGCAGCCCCTGAAGGACGCTCCGCCGCTGGTGTCCCCTTTTCACCGCGCCGCCATGCTCGCCCTGGCCGTGGCGGGCAAGCCTGCCTGGGCGGTGGACTTCAGGGAGTTGGAGCGGGGGGGGAGATCCTATACCGCGATCACGCTGGAGTCCATGCGGACCCAGTATTCAAAAGACGCTTTTTTTCTCATCATGGGGTCGGATAGCCTGGCGAGCTTCGATCAGTGGCAGCGGTCCCAGGACATCCTGGCGATGGCCCAGCTTGCGGTGGTCCCCCGAGGCGGGAAGCGAGAAGCTTCTTCGACCTGGGGAGGTGCCCGCGTCCATATCCTGAGGGCGGCGCCGCTGAACATCAGCTCGACGGCCCTTCGAGACATGCTCGCCCGGGGACAGCGCATCGAGGGCCTGGTCCCCAAGGCGGTCATGTCCTATATCATGAGGCAGGAGCTCTACGCGGCCCCGGGGGGCCAGCGGGAGAGGAGGCCGGTTTGAAATCAGACGAAAAAGCCGTGCTGGCGGCTGTTCTGGGGATCCTGAGCGACATGAAGGCCGAGGATCCCCTGATCCTGGATTTGCGAGAACTCACGACGATGACGGACTACTTCGTCATCGCCCACGGCAAAAACACCCGGCAGGTACAGGCCATGTGCCGCGCCCTCGAAGAACGGTTGGCGCTCGACCCGGGGGTCAAACCCCATCACGTGGAGGGGTTCAACCAGGGCCAGTGGGTCCTCCTGGACTACGGCTGGGTCATCGTCCACCTCTTCCACGAAGACAAGAGGACCTACTACGGCCTGGACCGAATCTGGATGGACGCCCCGCGGATCCTCCCGTGAGACCGCTGCCCCTCGTCGGAAAGGACCCCGTCTTCCGCTCCGCCGTGGCCCTGGCCCGGCGACTGGCGGCCAGCCGGAGCCCGATACTCCTCGTGGGCGCGACGGGAACGGGCAAGTCCCACCTGGCCCGCCTGATTCACCAGTGGGGGAGTCACCCGGCGGCCCCCTTCACGGAATGGAACGCAGGGGGAGTCCCCGAGGCGCTCATGGAGGCCGAGCTATTCGGCGTGGGCCACGGGGCAGCCACGGGTGTGGAGCAACGACCCGGTGTCTTCGAATCGGTGGGCCGCGGCACTCTCTGCCTGACGGGGCTGGAGCATCTGGAAGTTTCCCAGCAGGCCGCCCTCCTCCGAATCGTGGATCACCAGACCTTCGAACGCATCGGGGGAGGAGGCAGCCTTCACGCCGAGGCCCGCGTGTTGGCGACCTTTCAGGAACCCCCCGAGGCCCTCATCCGAAGGGGCCTTCTGAGGGCCGACCTGCTCTACCGGCTGGACGTCGTCCGCCTGGAGTTGCCCACATTGGCCCAGCGGCCCTCGGATGTGCCGCTCCTCGCTCTCCACTTCCTCAAGTCCGCATGCAGAAAGCACAGGACCTCGGTGCCGGAGTTGTCCCCGGACCTGATCCATGCCCTGGAGATGCACCACTGGCCCGGCAACCTGCGGGAACTTTCTCAGCGGATGGAGGCGCTGGCCCTGTACGAGGCCCAGGCCGTCACGGCCGAGATGCTCCCCGCGTCATTCTGGGCCGAACCGGCGCCCGTCGAGGACGCCATCTTTCGCCGTCTCACCTTGGCGGAACTCAAGGATGGGTACATCCGGGCCGTTCTGGCGCGGGTCGGAGGCAATAGGAGCAGGGCAGCCCGCTGGCTGGGCTTGAGCCGCAAGGCGCTCTGGGCGCATTTGAGGCGCACATCGAATTAGGGTATGATACGGGGCCACCGCGGATGTGGGAACTGGTCGTCGTCACCGTGGGGAAGCTTGCGGACCAAAGGTTCCGGCAGAGTGCGGAGCGATACGTCGAGATGGCGTGCGGAGAGTGGACGGTGCGGCTTGAATCGGTCCCCGCAAGTCGGCAAGGCACCATCGCCGGAAGGGTGAAGGAGGAAGGGGCGGCTCTCCTTCGGAGGATGCCCAAGGGAAGCGTGGCCATCGCCTTGGACCCTGCCGGAGAGACCCTCGACAGCCATGAATTCGGCCGGATGCTCGCGGGATTAAAAGACTCCGGGCGGAGGCCTGCGTTCCTGTTGGGCGGGGCCCATGGACTGGAAGAGTCGCTCCTGGCCAAAGCGGGGAAAAGGATCTCCCTGTCCAGGATGACCCTTCCCCACGAGCTCGCCGCTGTGGTTCTCTTGGAGCAGATTTACAGGGCGAGCGCACTTTACGCTGGAAAGGCATACGCCAAATAGTTCCCCTTCAAGAAGTTGAGGTGGGGGCTCACGATGGGATGGGATGAAAACGGATAGGCCAGGGCCCGTAGCAACGTGCTAGCGCCCATACGAGGCAAGAAAAGGGGAGCCGGTCATGGACAAGAAAAGCCTCAAGCAGTTCGAGAAGGCCCTCACCGCGAAGCGCACCGAGCTCCAGAGTGCATACAGGGACAAGCTCAGCCGCAGCGGTGATGCGGGGGCAGACGGCGCGCTTGACCCGGCCGACGAGGCGTCCGTCAACTACAACAAGGAATTCTGGTACGCCTTGTCCGACGCGGATCGGCAAACCATGCGGATCATCGACGACTCTCTCCGGGCCATCAAGAACGGTAGCTTCGGAGAATGCAGCCATTGCGGCAAACCCATCCAGCGGAAGCGGCTTGAAGCGGTTCCTTGGGCCCGGCACTGCTTGGACTGCCAAGACCTCCAGGACCGCGGCCTCATCGAATAATGAAATTCAAGACGGCGGTCATCACCGGCTTCCTCATTCTCATCCTGGTTGTGGTGGTGGCCCTCGTGGCCCTCAACGAGGCCATTCTCAAGGCCCCGTTCAATTTGTTTGGTGCCCAGGTACCCACCGCCTGGGTGCTGACCCTCGCCCTCCTGGCCGGATTCGTGAGCTTCGCCCTGTGGCTCGCCGCCAGCGGCATCACTCAGGTGGTGTCCCGGTGGCTCAGCGACCTGAGGCAGCAGAACGAGCGCGTCGCGGAAGAGCACTATCTCAAAGGACTCGACGCGGTTCTGGGCAGCAGGCCACTGGAGGCCATCAACCACTTTCAGCGCGCCCTCGACGCCCAGGCCGATTACTTGCCCGCTCTTCTTAAACTGGGAGATGCGCTCAGGGACGCGGGACGAGCGGAGGAAGCCCTGGCCAGACACCGGGCCGCCCTCAACGAGCACCCCGACGACGTGGCCACGCTCTACACGCTCACCGAAGACTCCCTGGCCCTGCTTGACCACGAAGAGGCGAAGAAGTACCTGGGGGAAATCCTCCGGCTTCAACCCAAGCGGGCGTTGAAGGCCCTGCGCATCCTCCGGAATCTCTACATTCAAGAGATCAACTGGCGAAAGGCGCTGGAGATCCAGGAGCGCATCGGGGAAGCGAGGGTCCTCGAGGAGGAGCGTGCCGAGGATGCTCACTACACCCCTGGAATCCTTTACCAGATCGGGGTGGACCTGGTCCAGCAGGAAAAGCACGAGGATGCCATCGCGCACCTGGAGAAACTCCGGAAAAAGCACCCCGCGTTCATCCCCACCTACCTCAAGCTGGCCGAGGCCTACCTTCTCGAAAGCCGCGAGGCGGAAGCGGTGGAAGTCTACTTGGACGGCTACCGGAGGAACACCTCCGTCACCTGCCTTCTGGCCATGGAGCAGTTCTACCTGGAGAAGGGCGACCCCGAGAGCGCCGTACGGCACTACCAGGCCCTCATCACCACCACGGACAGAAAGGTCATACCCAAGTTCCTGCTGGGCCGCCTCTACTACCGGCTCGAAGTGTTGGACCGGGCCGAAACCCTTTTTCGGGAGATCGAGGGGAGCATCAGCCAGTCCGGCCTGTTGCAGTACTATCTGGGACGGATCCGAGAGCGCCGGGGCGATACCTCGGAGGCCTGCGCCCACTATCGGGATGTGATCAAGGCTCTCAACCCGTTCGAGTTGAACTACCACTGCAGCTCCTGCGGGGAAGTGGCGCCCGGCTGGAAGGCTTACTGCGCACGATGTCAGCGCTGGGATAGCTTCGTCCCCAGCTTCAAGGACGAGCTCCTGCACGAAATCAACGAACCCCGCCCCATCTTCTACCAGGAGATCCAGTGGAACCCGCGACCCGGCGCCCCCTCCTCCTGACGGTTCTGGACGGGTGGGGACTGCGGGAAGACTGGGAATTCAACGCCGTCACGCGTTCGGGCCTCGTGAACTATCCGCGCTGGGTGTCCTCCCGGCCCTGGAGACCGCTCGCGGCCTCGGGGGAGGCCGTGGGCTTGCCCGAGGGTCAGATGGGCAACTCGGAGGTGGGTCACCTGACCCTGGGTGCCGGCCGGGTGATTTTCCAGGAGCTGCCCCGCATCAGCCGAGCCATCCGCGACGGGTCTTTTTTTCAAAACCCCGTCCTCAAGGCAGCATGCGCCAGTGCGTCCGAAGGCACCCTCCACCTCATGGGCCTCTTTTCGGACGGAGGCGTCCACAGCCACATCGACCACCTCAAAGCGCTCGTGCAGATGGCCAAGCGGCAGGGGCTGGCGCGGGTGGCCGTGCACGCCATCCTGGACGGCCGGGATACGCCGCCTCGCGCGGGTCTCACCTACATGGAGGATTTTCTCGCCTTCCTCTCCCGTGAAGGCGTGGGGGAGGTGGCCACGGTCATGGGGCGGTACCACGCCATGGACCGGGACCGGCGGTGGGACCGCGTCCAGCGGGCCTACAGGGCTTTCACCGAGGGCTGTGGCACACCGTGCAGGGATGCGCTCGACGGCATCCGGTCCAGCTACGCCGTGGGCGTTACCGACGAATTCGTGGAACCCCTCGTCCTGCCCTGCCCTTATGGCAGGGTGGGCGACGGGGACGCGGTCCTCTTCTTCAATTTTCGGGCGGACCGGGCGCGCGAGATCACGCGGGCCTTCTGCGATGACCCCTTCGAGGGATTCGACCGGGCGGTGCGGCCAAGGCTAGACTCGTACACCACCATGACACGTTACGAAAAGCGCTTCACCTGCCCCGTGGCCTTCGAGACCCCGACGCCGTTGCACACCATGGGAGAAGTCGTGTCAGAAGCCGGCCTCCAGCAGCTCCGCGCGGCGGAAACGGAGAAGTACGCGCACGTGACCTTCTTCTTCAACGGGGGTCGGGAGGCCGTCTTCCCCGGCGAGGACCGCCTCCTGGTCCCATCGCCCAAGGTGGCCACCTACGACCTCCAACCCCAGATGAGCGCACCCCAGCTCACCGAGGCCCTCCTGGAGCGGATCGGATCGGGACAGTACGACTTCATCCTCCTGAATTTCGCCAACCCGGACATGGTGGGTCACACGGGGGACTTCGAAGCCGCATCGGCCGCCGCACGGGCGGTGGACGAATGTCTCGGCCGGATCGTGGAGAAGGTCCTCGCCATGGACGGCGCTGTGGCCGTCACCGCCGACCACGGTAACCTGGAGTGCATGCGCGAGTCCGACGGGCTCAGCCCCCACACTGCCCACACCACGAATCTGGTGCCCTTCATCTGGATCGAGGACCGCCCCGTAAGCCTCTCCCAGGCCCCGGGCCTGGGGCTATCCTCCGTCGCCCCCACGCTCCTGCGCTGGCTGGGGATTCCCGTGCCAGGCGAGATGACCGGACCGCCTCTGTTCTGAGAATTCAAAAGACTGGATCGAAGGCTCCCCGCGAGAGGGGCACCTGGGACGCCCGGGGGTTAATGTGGACCATCCAGGGCGTATTTGAGCTTGCGGAAGAGGCTCGCGAGGAGGCCCGCCTCGCGAGGGGTGAGACCGGTTCTGTGGATCAGGATCTCCAGTTCCCGTGCCACGGGGTCGCCACCGTGCTTGAGGAAGTCCGATCTCCGGGCCAGGTCCATGAGGAGATCTGCCGTCCGCTGGACCTCTGCGTGATTCGCCGTGGCGGGTTTCCGGGCTGGTGCCGTCCGCCCGGCTCGGAAGGCCAGATAGGCCATCACCACAGCGCTCTGCGCCAGGTTGAGGTCCCGGTAGGCCGGATCGGTGGGGATGACGATGACGCCGGCGCACAGGGCCATTTCCTCCAGGGTGAGACCCGACGATTCGGAGCCGAACACGATGGCGCCTGGAAAGTCAGAAGGGGCCGCCAGCGCTTCCACGGCCTCCTCGGGCGAGAGCGCGGGCATCCGGGCACAGGACTGCGGCGCGGTGGCGAAGACCCGGCCCCGATCCGCCACGGCAGAGCGCAGGTCGGGGAAGACTTGAGCCGCGTCCAGAAGGTCGGCCGCGTGCCAGGCCATTCGGCGGGACTCGCGTTCGAAGAAGGGTTCGGCGCCCGGCTCGTCGCCCGCGCGGTGCAAGCGCGGGTCCACAAGGGCCAGGTCCCGCAGGCCGAAGTTTTTCATGGCCCTCGCCACTGCCCCCACGTTGCCGGGGGATCGGGGACGGACGAGAACGAACCGCAGGCCCTGGCTCACCGGGAGGAGTCCCTCGCCTTCTTTCCTCCTCCGTGCTGGTAGAACGCCACGGCCCGGTTGTGCTCGTCGAGGGTCCGGGAGAAGGCGTGGGTTCCATCGTTGCGGCTGACGAAGTAAAGGAAAGGGGCGGCCTCGGGGGCGAGGGCCGCTTCCAGGGCCGACCGCCCCGGGCTGCATATGGGCCCCGGGGGGAGACCCGGGTGAAGGTAAGTGTTGTACGCGCTGGCGAACCCCCAATCCATTCGCGTCAGAAACCCGCGGTACACCCCCGCCACCGACTGGGCATAGACGATGGTGGGATCCGTTTGAAGGGGCATCCCCAGCTTCAGACGGTTGGCGAAGACTCCCGCGATGATGGGACGCTCCTTCGCGGTGGCCGCCTCCTTCTCCACGAGCGACGCAAGGACCACGGCATCGTGGAGAGTCTCTCCCGCAGGCAGGGCGTGACCCTGGGTAGACCACCAGGTGCGGAACCCCTTCACCAGCACTTGAACGACGGCGGCCTCGCTGAGCGTCGGGTCCAGAAGGTAGGTCTCGGGGAAGAGATACCCTTCCAAGGTCCTCGCCTGGGGATCTAGATCGCGGATTGCCCCGGGAGAGGACGCGGCGCGTGCGAGGGCTTCCTCCCGCCCGAGACCCGCCTCCGACAGAAGATGGACGACCTCGTCCAGGCGGAGCCCCTCCGGAATGGTCACCTTGATGTAGATCACCTCGCCCCGGTTGAGCATCTCGATGACCTGCAGCGGGGTGAAGGGGCGGTCGAACTTGTAAGTGCCGGCGCGCAGCCCTCGGGGGTGACCGAAAAGGGCGTAAGCGAGCTTGAGCGAAACGCGGTCGCGAACCAGGCCCTCTCGCGCGATGGCCTCCAGGACCTGCCCGGCGTGCATGCCCTTGGCCACGGTCACCAAAACGGCCTTGTCGGTGCGGCGATACGGCGTGTGCCAATCCCAGGCAAGAAGGGCGAGCGCCGTCAGGCCTAAGATCAGGGCGAGGGACGCCCCGGTCACCGCGAATCGGACGGCGCGCTTCATCGGGGGTTGGAATCTAGAAAGCACTGCAGCAACAGAGCGGCGGCCACCTGATCCAGGCGCCCAGGCACGCCTCGGACCTTCTCATTCCTGGACTTGAGTATCTCTTGGGCCTGGTGGCTGCTGAGGCGCTCGTCCCACAACACGAAGCGGACCTCCGGGAGGATTTTCGTCAGGCGGTCCACCAATCGGCGCACCCTCATGGAGCTGGACCCCTCCCGGCCGTCCATGTGGACGGGGTCTCCCACAACCATGATTTCCACCTCGTTCTCCCGGGCCAGAGAGGCCAGGGCCGCCGCGGCCTCGCGCGGGGAATTCACGCTCAAGGTCGGCAGGGACCGAGCCAGGGACCAGGTTTCGTCCGACACGGCCACCCCGATGCGCCTCGTGCCCCAATCCACGGCGAGGACTCTGCTCATGGTGCCATTCTAACCGATGGATCGGCCGGCGGGGAGGCTGCGGCCTTTGCGCCAAGGTGGAGCGTCGCGATGCCCCCCGTGAGGGACCGCTGCTCCAGAATCTGGAAGCCCGCGGCGCATAGCATCGCGGCAAGGGAGGAAGGATCGGGGAATCCCTCCACCGTGGCGGGCAGGTAGTGATAGGGACCCGCCGCGCCGCTCACGAGGCGCCCGATCCGAGGCAGAACGCGGCTGAAGTAAAACCGGTACAGGGTTCCGAAGAGCGACCGGTCCGGCGAGGAAAACTCCAGGATGGCCAACCGACCTCCGGGGCGAAGCACCCTGGCCATCTCTCGAAACCCCGCGTCGAGGTCCTCGAAGTTCCTCACGCCAAAAGCCACCATGAGGCCATCGAAGGACGAGCTCAAGAAGGGCAAGGCCAAGGCGTCCGCCTGCACGAGCGGAAGGTGCTGGTCCCGTTTTTCCGCCTTTTGTCTGGCGATGGCGAGCATTCCCGCACTGAAATCCGCACCCACCACGCGGGCTCCCGAGCGCCCCGCGAGCGAGAAGGCCAGGTCTCCCGTGCCGGTGCACAGGTCCAGGACGCGCTCGCCCGGACTTGAGGCGAGGGCCGTCGCGGTGATCCTCCTCCAGCGCCTGTCCACGTTCAAAGAGAGGAGGTGGTTGAGAAAGTCGTAGGTGGACGCGATGGCGGAGAACATGTCCGCCACCGCTTGTCCCTGGCGCGTTTTGGGATCGGGAACCTGCCCCATGGAGACTCCGGTCAAGAAGAACCCCGGAGGGCCTCGGCCAGCTCCGGAGCCGTGCAGGTGGCCGTCCCCGGTTTTCCCACCACAACACCTGCCGCGGCGTTGGCCAGGCGTGCCGCATCGAAAAGGGAGACCCCGGAGGCCAGCGCCAACGCCAGCGCCGCCACCACCGTGTCGCCCGCTCCGGTCACATCGAAGACCTCTCGGACCCTGGCGGCGATCCTCTCCAGGGAGCCGTCCCGCTCGGCCACGGCCATGCCCTCCTCGCCGAGGGTGAATAGGATGGCATGCCAGTCCGTTCGGCCGAAGAGGTCCGCCGCCACCCGGACCAGGTCCCGGGTGGCGAAGGTGCGCCCGTATATGGCCGCTGCCTCCTGCCGGTTCGGGGTCACGATGGTGGCACCGGGATAGGGAAAATGGGCCGGCTTGGGGTCGACGATATAGGGGATGCCGGTCTCTTGAGCCAAGCGCCCGAGTGCCTTCAGCCGGGCCGCGGTAAAAACGCCCTTGGCGTAGTCCGAAACCACGAGGGCCCGATGGGACGAAATTTCTTCCAGGATTCGGCCTTCGAGCCGCGTCCAGACTTCCTCTGCGAGCGGTTCACGCATTTCCCGGTCCACCCGTACCACCTGCTGGTGCTGGGCGATGATTCGCGTCTTGACGGTGGTAGTGCGGCCGGACACGCGGAGGGCGCCCTCGGGATCGAGGCCGAGTTGGGCCATCAGGCCCCGGAGGGAATCCCCGTGACGGTCGTCGCCCACGGCGCCCAGGAGTGTCACTTCGCCACCCAGGGCGAGGATGTTATGGGCCACGTTGGCCGCGCCGCCCACGATTCGTCGCTCTCCGGTCACCTCCACCACGGGGATGGGTGCCTCCGGCGAGATCCGCCGGACCGCCCCCTGAACGAAGCGGTCCAGGATGAGGTCGCCCACCACCAGTACCGGGGCGTGGGACCAATCGGGTAGGGTCATCGTCATGGGGCGCTCCTCCCCGGAGCTGCGCGGGGCCGTCATATGCCCGCGCGCCAGAGATAGGCCCAGTTGACCAGAAAGGCAGCCAGCAGAGCAAGCCACAGCCACTTCTCTTCCCGTGCCCCCACATGGATGGTGAAGTCGCGCCCCGCGAGGCGGGCCACCGCACCCGCGAGAAACCACAGCGCGAAACCGGCCAGCACGAGGGCGAAGAGCGGGTTCATCCTGATGGCCTCCAGCCACCGGCCGCGAAGCAGCTCCTGGGTCATCCGCGTCCCACCGCATGAGGGGCAGGGATGGCCCGTCAGTGTGTGAAAGCCGCAGGGCGGAATCCAGCGGGCAGGTAGCATGGAAGCCAACCAACCACCCGCCGCGAGCATGGCCACCCCCAGCCCCACGAAGGGCCAGGCGGGGGTTGGCGCCCCTTTGTGGTGGGGAGTCAAACTAAACTTCACGGAGATTTCGCCTTGGGCTCGGAGATGGGCGAAGGAGATTTTCCAGAGGCGCGCTTGAGGGCGGCCTCCGCGGTGGCCCACCCCTCTCGGGAGAGGAGGAGCGCCACGGGGCGCCCATGCGGATGCGCGAGCCTGGTCCCATCGTGCTCTGTCCCCACCTCGACGGTCTCCTCGAAGCCGTTACCCTTCAGGGTGATCGTCCACTCGGCGTGCCCGAAGCCTGGAGTGGACGGCCCCTGCCAGACCACGAATTTCTCCCCTTTAAGCCCGGAAAGCGCCACGGCAAGACTCCCCGGATCGGCTCCTTGCGGGGCTGGGGCGGTCCCCGGCGCGCGCCAATCGCCCTCCTTCGTCCGCTTCAAGGAGACCGAGCACGTGCCCCGAACCATGAGATCGGAGGCCTCAAAGGCGTCGTGCCGGAAGATCTTGAGCGATCGGAACGACTCGGGGTCTTGAGAGAGCGTCTTCAGGCTGTTGGCTGAGACCGTCATGGGCGAGGGCCGACTCGAGACCGTGGCGTAGATGAGGTTTTTTTTCGGGTCGCCCCCGGGGGCGGGACCCCCGAGGGCAATGTCCACCGCAGGCCCCTTCTCCATGTCGAGGTGGACCCGCCGCTGGGGAGGAATCAGGCCGGCAGCCCTTCCATCGAGCGTCCCCGGCACGAACGCGTCCACGAGGCAGAGGGAAAGATCGTCGAGCATGGTCTCGATCTTCTCTGACGCTCCCCAATCCTCATAGGGGACGGTGATCTCCCACCCGCCCGTGGCGTCGCGGCGTGCTCCAACCCGAAGTTTTCCCGCCTCCTCCACGGTAAAGGACTTCACGTCCTGGGTGGCGGCGGCCGTGAGGGCCTTCAGCCGGAAGTCCTCCGCAGGCCCCAACAACAGGCCTTCCAGGTCGCGAGGTGCGAGGGCCAGAACCCCGTTGACGCGCAGGTAAAGCCCTTCGCCGAAGGCGGCTTCCCGGCCGACCTCAACGCGAACCTTGCCGTCATCTCCCTGCAGGGACCAAGTCGCGCGCGGCCTGTCGAGACCCAGTTCCGCAGTCGGCGTCCCGGGCGGCAGAAATCGGAGGGCGCGCGCCTGAACGAGGCGCTCCAACAGGCTCTCCACGGTGTAGCGATCAGCCAGGTCCTCGACGGGAAGACTCAGCGACCATCGTTCGTCCGTGCCCTTCCTGAGTCGAAGGGGCGCTTCGCCTTCGCGGTCCAGTTTGGTGGCTTTGGCCACCGAGGGGTCGAAGATTTTGAGCTGGCCGGTCTCCCGCTGCTCCGTGGTCGGAGCGCGGCGCTCCCAGAGTGCGATGCCCGCCAGAAGAGCGGCCACCAAGGCCAGGAGAACCCACGTGGACCGCTTCACCGCCTATCTCCTTCGCCTGAGATAGACATAGACGCCCGCGCCCGCCGCCAGGGCCGGCAATCCCAAGACGAACAGGACGAAAAGGACGTTGGCCTGGGACCCCGTGAGGTTCAAGTGCGTTTCCACGGAGGTCTTCGGCGGGAATGGCCAGGCGGTTCTCCTGGGAAAGGAGCCAGTGGACCGAATTGAGGGCGAGCATGAGGTTCCCTCCGCCCACCTGGATGAGCGCGTCGCTGGCCCAATCCGAATCTCCCGCCACCACCAGCCTGGTTCGCTTCCCCGCGTTGTCCGACCAAACTGCCGCGGAGACGGTGAGGGGACCCGCCGTGTCCGTGGGGTCCTTTTTGACATCCTCCAGGTGGGCCAGATCCTTTTCTCCCCAAGCTTCGCTCGTGGTTCGGACCAGGGCCTCCGCCCGGTAATCGGCATCGGAGCCTCCCTCCACGCCCAGCGATTGCGCCAAGGTGAAGAGCGCGGGCAGCTTGTTCTTGGCCAGGTCGCGGACGATGGGGTTTTGCGAAAAATTGGAGGCGAAAAAGGTCTGCGCGCCCAGATAGGGCACGGCGCCCTTGGGATCGATGACGATGTCCTGGCCCAGCGTGAGGCCCCATGGTTTGAGGAGGTCCTCGAGCCCGGTGGCGGTGAACGCCTTGGCGCCCTCCGCGAATTCGGGGTCCAACATCAGCAGGGCCTTGCCACCTCCTGAAAGATATCTCCCGACGGCCTGGGCCTCCTGCGGCAGGAAGGGCTTTTCGGGACCCGCGATCACGAGTAGGTCGCAGTCCGGCGGGACCTCGGGCTTGCCCAAACTCTCCCACTCGCGAAGCTGCGCGCCCTCCTTGGACAGGCGGTCCCTGAAGATCCCCGTGCCCTCCCGCGGCTGAGTACCGCGCTCTCCGTGGCCCGAGGAGAAGTAAACCACCGGCTTTTTGGGGTCCAGCACGTCCAGCAGGGCGTTGGTGAAGGCCTCCTCGGCCTTGAACGCCTTCACTTTGGGCGGCCCGCCCATCTGCATGGCGGAGAAGTCGTAGTCCACCATCTGGTCCTTCTCGATGTAGCGGCTGTTCTCACCCGCATCGAAGACCACCACATTGGCCACCTGGACCTTGTATTTCTTGGCCAGCGTTTCCACTCGGGCGCGGTCCCGGTCGGGGTCGATGTACTCCACCTGCACCAGGGGCGAGGCGGCCTGGTAGGCGGAGAGGAGATCCTTCACCTTGGAGAACAGCTCATCTCCCGGGGGGAGGAAGACTACGACTTTGAGGGGCGATTTGAGGTCCCTCACCACCTTTTTGGTCGCGTCCGAGAGGGTGAAGGCGCCGGATGCCGTGGCATCCCACCGGGCATAGTGCCTGAAGGACAAGTAGTTGACGATGGCGAAGAGGGCCAGGCAGAGGGCCAAGAAGATCCCCCAGTTCGCCTCCTGGGCGGTTCGGCGGCCGATCATGTCCACCTCCTGGCCTGGAGCGCCTGGTGGGCCAGGGCCAGGAAGAGCGCGGCGCCCGAGAGACAGTAAACGGCCGCGCGACTGTCCACCACCCCCCGAGCAAAGTTCTGCATGAGTCCCCAAAGGTCGATGTATTCGAGCACGCCCTTCCAAAGCGGGTCCGTGGCCAGGAAGGAGAGGATGGAGGCCAGGATCAGGAGGACGAGGATGCCGAAGGCCAGGATGGCGGCCACCACCTGGTTCCTCGATGCGAAGGAGGTGAAGAGTCCCACCGCCAGAAAGAACATCCCCACCAACAGAACTCCCAGATAGCCCGTCCCGACGGTTCCCCAATCCACAGGGGAAAACCGGCTCAGCACCCCGCAGTAAAGGAGGGTGGGAAGCCAAAGGGCCGCGTACATGGCCACGGCTCCGAGGTATTTTCCCAGCACCACTTCCGCGTCGGAGACGGGCGCGGTCATGAGGGTCTCCAGGGTTCCCGTCTTCCTCTCCTCGGCTCCCAGCCTCATGGTGATGGCCGGCGCCATGAGGATCATGAAGATCCAGAAAAACATGGTGCCGCCGAAGAAGAGCGCCATGGGGCTCGCCGAAGACGAGCCCGGCTGGCTGAGTGCGGCCAGGATGAGAGAGAAGAGAAACCCGTTCATGACGAGGAAGGAGGCCATCACGATGTAGGCCATGGGCGCGAAAAAGAAGGAGAGGAACTCCTTGCGGGCGATGGCTGCAGTGACTCTCAACGCGGCCCTCATGCCTGCACCTCCGCAGCCGTCTCCCGGGTCGTGATGGAAAGGAACGCCTCTTCGAGCGAGACCCGTTCCGGAGCAAGCTCCACGAGTGGAACATTTCTTCCGGCGCACACCCGGAAAAGCGCTTCGCGCGCCGCGGTTCCTCCAGGTGCCGATACCCGGAACCGGCAGATGCCGTCCGCCTCGTCCAGAAACACCGGGTCCTCCATCCCCGCGGCAGTTGCCAGGCAGGCCTGTGCGGTCTCCCGGTCGGCGAGGAATCCGCAAGTCACGCGGCTGGAGCCGCTGAGGTCCCGGTGCAGGTCCGAGACGGTGCCGTCGAAAAGGAGCCGGCCCTCATGGAGGATGAGCGCTCTCGAACAGATGGCCTCCACCTCCGGCAAAATGTGAGTGGAAAGCAGGACCGTGTGTTCCGTGGCGAGCTGCCTGATGAGTGTGCGCGTGTGGACCACCTGGCCCGGATCGAGTCCCACCGTGGGCTCGTCCAGGATGAGCACGGGGGGATCGGCAAGGAGCGCGTCGGCCAGGCCCACGCGCTGGCGAAACCCTTTGGAGCAGGTGCCGATGATGCGGTCGGCCACCTCGGTCACCTCGCAGGCTTCCAGAGCTCGCGCGATGCGGTTCGCCCGCTGACCCCGGGGCACGCCTTTGAGCGCCGCCCTAAACGCCAGGTATTCGCGTACCCGAAGATCCTCGTAAAGGGGGTTGTTCTCGGGCAGGTAGCCGATGGAAGCCCGCACCGCCTTGCTGTCCTGGGTGACGGAGATGCCCCCCAGTCGCACCTCGCCCGAAGTGGGCCTCAGATACCCGGTGATCATGCGCATGGTGGTGGACTTGCCCGCGCCGTTGGGCCCCAGGAAGCCCACGATCTCCCCCCGCCCCACCGCAAAGGACACATGGCTGACCGCGTCCCTCGCACCCCAGCGTTTGACCAGGTCGAGCACTTCGATCATCGGGGAACTCCAGAATCAGGTTTGCGGAATCAAGGCTGAGGAGCGAGGAGGGTGTGAACGCGCTTGGCCACGCTCTCCAGCCCCGAAGCAAGCGCGCGCTGCTGGAGCGCCTGAAGCATTGCAGGCGAAGGATCGGAGCCCAGGGCGCGGCAAACGTTGAGGAAGAGGACGAGGTCTGCCCCATCCACGGCCTTCTCGCACAGAGCTTCCATGGCCGGACGGTCTTGAGCGGCCTGGAAGAACTCCAGCGCGTCGTAGGGCTGTCCCGCGTCCTGGTAGGTCCGGCCCCAGGCAGAGAGCTCATTGGCGGGGAGGGGCTTCACGAAGAGCGCCTGCTGTTTCTCGGCCACGCTCAGGGGGAATTTCAGCGATGCCATGGGGCCTCCACAAGCTCAGTAATTTATCACAGCTTGCCCGATTCGGGGGAGGGCGCGGGTTTGCTCATCACCATGACACTGGGCAATGGATTACCCGAAGCGGGAGAGAAAAGGGGGCGGACCCCCTCCCCTCTCTCGACTTCGGGTTTCCCGCCGTTGGCTCCGCGGGAGGTGAAGGCGCCGTCAGACTTCGGCCGTGAGGATTCCTCGCGACCGCCTGGGTCCGCTCACCCTTGGATGGCAATCTTCTTGGGCTTGCTCTCCTCCGCCTTGGGGATCACCACCTCCAGGATCCCGTCCTTGTAAGAGGCAGCAATGGCATCCGCCTTGACCCGCGTGGGCAGGGTGAAGGACCGGATGAACTTGCCGTACGCGCGCTCGATACGGTGGTAGTTGTCCTTGCGGGCCTCGGCTTCGAAGCGCCGCTCTCCCTGGATGGTGAGGATGCCGTTCTCCAGGTGGATGTCCATGTCTTCCTTTTTCATGCCGGGCATGTCGGCTTCCAGGACGAACTGGTTCTCCTCCTCCCGGAGATCCACGGCGGGGGCCCACTGGCCCGAATCCAGAGCGCCGGCCTGTTGGCCGAGGGCCTCGTCAAAGACGCGGTTGAGGCGGTCATTCATGGTGAGCAACTCCCTGAGGGGGCTGTAACGAGTGATGGTCGCGGTCATTGGTCTATCCTCCTTTAGGTTCGGACCGTTCCAATTCGGTCCGATTCCAAATATAAGTCCTCAAACGTTGCCTGTCAAGTAATATGATAATAATACACGCATATTACATGAGTAATAATTGTAATTAATTGATTTTTATGGTATTTTCTCTTTATGGGATCTTGATCTGGGCGCTACAATAGCCAAGGCCGGACCGGTTCCGGGATGCGGAATGAGGTAGACGGCGCCCAGGAGTGCTTGCGTGAAAACGCTTTGAACTAGGTCAGTTTTTTCTTAAGCCGCTCCACGAGGAGGAGGGCTTGGAGGGGTGTCATCTTTTCGGGATGTGCGGCACGGAGCGACGCGACGACCTCCTCCTCCGCACCCTCGAGCGGGGTTCCGAACAGGGGGACTTGGCGCGGTTGTCCCGAAGCAGGAGGGTGCGCGAGCCCCTCCCGGCGGGTCTCCAGCTCGTTCAGCAGATCCCGGGCCCGGTCCACGACCCCCGCCGGGATGCCCGCGAGCTCGGCCACGTGGATGCCGTAGGACTTGTCCGCAGCGCCGTCCTCCACGGAGCGGAGGAAGTGGACCTTGCCCCCGTGCTCGCGAACGGCCATCGTGAGATTCTTGACCCCGGGAAGCGTCCGCCCGAGTTCGGTCAGTTCGTGGTAGTGCGTGGCGAACAGGGTCCTGCAGCCGATGCCCTCCGGCCCCAGAATCGCCTCCACCACGGCCCAGGCGATGGCCATGCCGTCGTAGGTGCTGGTGCCCCGTCCCACCTCATCTAAAATCACCAGAGAACGGCAGGTGGCGCCGTGGAGGATGGCCGCCGTCTCGGTCATCTCCACCATGAAAGTGGAGAGACCCCGCATTAAACTGTCGCTGGCTCCAACCCGGCAGAAGAGGCGGTCCACGAGCCCGACCGTTGCGGAACGGGCCGGTACCCAGGCCCCCATGTGGGCCATGACGCAGAGGAGCGCCACCTGTCTCAGGTAGGTGGACTTGCCGCCCATGTTGGGACCCGTTACGAGGAGGATCTGGCGCCCGGCCGTGTCCACATGAACCGGGTTCGGCACGAAGGGACGGTGGCGGTCGTCCAGTTCCAGCACGGGGTGCCGCCCCTCCTCCACATCCATGGTCGGCTCCCCGACCACCAGCGGACGCGCATAGCCCCGGATGCGCGCCTGGGCCGCGAAGCCCGCCAGGACATCCATCCGAGCCAGGTCCGCCGACGCGTCCCTCAGGGCCGGGAGAAACGCCTGGAGGTCCTCCACCAGTGCGCCCCAAAGTTGAGCCTCCAGCGTTTCGCGCTGAGACTGAGCGGAGAGGATGCGGTGCTCCAGGTCCCGCAGTTCTTGAGTGACGAACCGTTCCGCTCCCACCAGGGTCTGCCTGCGCTCGTAGTCCTCCGGAGCCTTGGCGAGCTGTGCCCTGCTGATCTCCAAGAAGTAGCCGAAATTCTTGTTGTATCGGATCTTGAGCGAACCGATCCCCGTCCGCTCCCGTTCTCTCCGCTCCACCTCCAGGATGGCCTCCCGGGCGTTTTCCGCCAGGTTCCGAAACTCGTCCAACTCCGAGTGAAAACCCCGCGCGAAGATGCCGCCCTCGCGGGCGTGCGGGGGGAGCGCTTCTTCCAGTTCCAGGTCCAACCGGTGGAACCAATCCTCCGCTTGGGGGAAGGCGCCGGTCAGGCCGGGCACCACTTCTCCCTGAGACCGGCAGAGGTCCAGCAGGGCCGGAAAAGCGCCGAGCGCCCCGCGCAGGGCGCCCGCATCACGCGGGGAGGCGATTTTGGCTCCGAATCGCGCCACCAGGCGGCCGAGGTCGGGGAAGCCCTTGAGGAGGGCTCGAAAGCGCGTCAGGGCCTCGGGGTGATCCACCCAGGCGCCCACCGTGTCCTGGCGAGCGGTGATCTCGGCCAGGTCCGCAGCCGGCGCCAGGACCCAATCGCGAAGGAGGCGAGCCCCCATGGGCGTCTGCGTCGAATCCAGACATCCCAGTAGGCTGCCCTTCCGCTCTCCCGTCTCGCCGTTTTGAACGAGCTCCAAGTTTCGGCGGGTCGCCTCATCCATGGCCACGAAAGTGCCGGGCACTTCGAGGCGTGGGCGCCGGAGCGTTTGGCCGCCCCGGCCGCGAACATAATCGAGGAGGGCGTGGAGCGCGCCCAGGGGCTCGGGATCGGGTGGGAGGCCGGGCAGCCCCGCGGGAAGTCCGAACCGCCGCGCGAGGGCGTCCATGAGGTCGGGAGGTGCGAACACCTTGTCGGGTAGGGGAGACCGTGCGAATTCTCCCTCAGGTGCCGGCGCCCCTCCGGGATAGAGGACCTCGGCAGGGTTCAGGGCCTTCAGGCGCTCCTGGGCCTCTTCTTTTGAGGAGATCCAGACCGCCAAGTCGCCCGAGGAGAGGTCGGCCCAGACCAATCCCGTCGCGGAGCGCCCGGGGTTCCATGCCGCGAGAATGACCGGCTCCTCGGCGGCCACCACCCCTTCCTCGAGAACCGTCCCGGGAGTGACCACCCGGGTCACCTGCCGGCGGACAAGGCCCTTGGCGGCGGCAGGGACTCTCCATCTGGTCGCAGAGGACGACTTTCCGACCCGAACGGATCAGCCGACCCAGGTAGAGGTCGAGCGCGTGGTAAGGGATCCCGCACATGGGCATGGGATCGGCCTTGTTCTTGTCCCGGGTGGTGAGCGCGATCTCCAGCAGGGCCGAGGCCTCGCGGGCGTCCTGCCCGAACATCTCGTAGAAGTCGCCCATGCGGAAGAGGACGATCTTGTCCGGGTGCTCGTCCTTGACCTGCCGCCACTGCCGCATGGCGGGCGTGAGCGGTTCGTCGTGCGCCATCCCCACCGTCCTCTCCGAAGCAACCCCGATGCCGCGAGATCACGCGGATTGTACCTTGCGCGCGGGATCGGTGCCAATGCTGAGCGCCCGATTGAACCCAATATTTCATGCTATCCCATGCAGGTACAAGGAGTTAGTTTTAATGGCAGGCGTTCAATCCGAGCGATGTCTCAAATTGACGGGGCCCCTCTTTTCCTCTAACATGCACGATTTATAGGGAGGCCGTGATGGACGCAAAGGGCGTGATGAAGGAGATCAAGGACAAGGGTATACGGGCCATTGATCTGCGCTTCATGGACATGCCAGGCATGTGGCAGCACTTCACCATCCCGGCCGATGTCTTCTCCGAAAGCACCTTTCAGGAGGGCCTGGGGTTCGACGGCTCCTCCATCCGGGGCTGGAAATCCATTCACGAATCCGACATGATCGTCATCCCGGACCCCGCCACCGCTTTCCTGGACCCCTTTTTCGCCCAGCCCACCCTCACGCTCATCTGCGACATCCTGGACCCGGTCACCAAGGAGCGCTACCCGCGCGATCCGCGCAACCTCGCGCTCAAGGCCCAGAACTACCTGGTGTCCACAGGTATCGCCGACACGGCCTATTTCGGTTGCGAGGCGGAGTTTTTCGTGTTCGACGACGTCCGCTTCGACCAGACCGCCAACGCGGGGTACTACTTCCTCGATTCCGCCGAAGGCCGGTGGAACAGCGGCCGCGAGGAGAAGCCCAATCTCGGCTACAAGCCCCGGTACAAGGAGGGCTACTTCCCGGTGCCACCCACCGACTCCCTTCACGACCTGCGAGGCGAGATGGTGCGCATCATGGAGGAGATCGGGCTCACGGTGGAGGCGCACCACCACGAGGTGGCCACCGCGGGCCAGTGCGAGATCGACATCCGTTTCAGCACGCTCGTCCACACCGCGGACAGCCTCATGAAGTTCAAGTATGTGGTGAAAAATACGGCCCTGCGCCACGGCAAGACGGCCACCTTCATGCCCAAGCCCCTCTTCGGGGACAACGGCTCGGGAATGCACTGCCACCAGAGCCTCTGGAAGGACGGCCAACCCCTCTTCCCCGGAAACGGCTATGCCGGCCTGAGCCAGCTTGCGCTGTACTACATCGGGGGCCTCCTCAAACACGCCCGCGCCCTGGCGGCCCTCATCGCCCCCACGACCAACTCCTACAAGCGGCTCGTCCCTGGCTTCGAAGCTCCCGTCAACCTTGCCTATTCGCGGCGAAACCGTTCGGCCTCCATCCGCATCCCCCTCTACACCGAGAGCCCCAAGGCCAAGCGGTTGGAGTTCCGCCCCCCCGATCCGTCCTGCAACCCCTACCTGGCCCTCGCGGCCCAGCTGATGGCGGGCCTCGACGGCGTCTTGAACCGGATCGATCCCGGCCAGCCTCTCGATAAGGACCTCTACGACCTGCCCCCGGAGGAGCTCAAAAACATCCCCACCATGCCAGGCTCTCTGGAGGAGGCCCTGAAGGAACTTGAGAAGGATCACGAGTTCCTGCTCAAGGGCGACGTCTTCACGGAGGACTTCCTGCAGGACCTGGATCGACTACAAACGCCACCGCGAGGTGGAAGAGATGGCTCTCAGGCCCCACCCGTACGAGTTTGCGCTGTACTATGATATCTAGCTATCAGCTATCAGCTTATCGCTGCTAACTATTGGCTGTCGGAGAGAACATGATCAAACGCATGAGCCTGCTCTTCCTCCTCACCCTGTGCGCCGTGGCGTGCATTCACGTGGTCGTCAACGTGTACTTCCCCGAGGCGGAGGCCAAGGGCGCGCTGGCGACCCTCGAGGACGAACTCTTGAACGCTCCAGCCCCCAAGGACCCGGAGGTTCCGCCCAAGGCCAACCCCGACCTTCCGGTGCCCAAACCCCAATCGGGCCTCGTGAACTGGTTTCAGCCCGCCACGGCCTATGCGGCGGGAGTTGTGACGGAAGAGCAGATCGTCGCCCAGATCCGCTCCATGCCCGACGTCATGGACGCCTATCGCCGGATGGCCGCCCGAATGGGCAGGGTGAACGGGCTGAGAAACGCGGGCCTCGTGGGAGAGGGCAACGACGGTCTTCTCAAACCCAGGGCAGATCTTTCGGACCGGAAGGACCAGCGTACCATGGAAGATGAAAACGCCGACCGGAAGGCCGTGATCCGGGGCCTGGCCAAAGCCTCCCTCACCGCCCAAGGGCAGGACGCCTCCGGCGGGGCCGTGGACCAGGTGCTTCCCGATTCGGCGGCCACCTTTGCCGCCCTGCGCCGCGAGAAGGCACAGTCTGGCTGGTGGATTCAGACGCCCGATGGCGCTTGGATCAAGAAGGCCTGACCGAAGACTTTCTTACGAGTTTCTTCGGTATTTGCAGTCAACGCGCTCGAATAAAAGGATATTTTTTGACTTGACACGGGACGGCCCGGGCACTATATTTCCCTGGCACGCATGAGGTGACCCGGATGGCCATACGGACGAGTTATACGCGAAGGGCGCTTCCCCAGGAGTCCAAGCAGGTTCCGCCGCCCCGGTTGGGTCGGCCACCTGAACCGCAACCCACCCCCCAGAAGAAGGGCTTCCCCCCGCACGGTTCCGACACCCTTCCTCTCTTGACCGCCGTGATCCCGGCGACGAGGATCGCGACGCCCCGTTGACCCCATGGTCGGCGGGGGCACGCACGGGCGGCGGGGCAACCCGCCGCTCTTGCAGGCTGGGGCTGGCCTCCGGTGCATCGGGTGGGTGGGTTGACCCCACCTTTCGCCCTCCTCCTTAGACGCTAACTACAAGAAAAATAAGCTATTAAGTCCGCATATCGTTGAGTTTCTCATCGGCAAACCACTGCCCCTTGGACCCGCGTTTCGCGGCCGAATGGGGCAAGCCGCCTGCTTCCCTGCCCGCAATGGCCGCCGCCCTTCCAGTTCTTGCCCCAGCGCGTAGATTAGACTGCTGGGGCGGACACCCCTGGCGAGCCCTCCGAGCCCTGTCCGCCTTCACTGGGGGAGATCATGCGCTCAGAAACCGCATTCACCGTGGTTCGCGGCGAACCGCCGCTCCACGTGCTCATCGCTTCAGCCACCGGGCAAAACGTCGCCAAATGCTACCAGTGCGGCAAGTGCTCGGCGGGGTGCCCCATGGCCGGGGAGACGACCCTCCGGCCCCACGACATCATGCGCCTCGTCCACCGCGGCCAGAAGGCGCGATTGCTGGCGGACGAATCCCTTTGGCTCTGCCTCACTTGCGAGACTTGCACGGCCCGGTGCCCCAACGGGCTGGATCCGGCCCGCGTGGTGGACGCTCTGCGTGAACTGTCCCTGGCCGAATCCCCGGGGAAGATTCCGAAAGCCATCGCCGCCTTCCACCGCTCCTTCCTGGAGGAAGTGAAGCGGACGGGGCGCATGGGCGAGTTCGGCCTGGTCCTTCGCTACAAGTTGAGGACGGGCCAGTTCATGAAGGACGTGGGCGCCGTGCCCTCCATGGTAAGGCGGGGCAAGCTCAAGCCCCTCGCGCCGTCCATCAAGGGCGTGAAAGGCGTGCGGCGCATCTTTGAGAAATGTGCCGAGGCAAGACTCGCCAAAGGGCAAGAGGAGGTGCGCCCATGAACATAGGCTACTACCCCGGCTGCTCCCTCCACGGCACGGCCCGGGAAATGGACGAGAGCCTGAAGGCCGTCTCCGCCGCCTTGGGCGTCCAGCTGCAGGAATTGGAGGACTGGTCCTGCTGCGGCGCCACCTCCGGCCACGCCACGGACCATCTCCTCTCCGTTGCTCTTGCGGCGCGAAATTTGGCCCTGGCAGAGGCCCAAGGCATGGAACAAGTGCTGGCCCCCTGCGCAGCCTGCTTCAGCCGTCTCGCCTCCGCCCGCCACGAAGCCCGAAACGACGCGGAGATCCTGGAGAAGCTCCCCGAACTCCTCGGCCTTCCGTTCACCAACACGGTGGCCGTGCGTAACCTGGTGGACCTCCTGCGTACCCTGGCCCCAGAGATCAAAGCGAAGGCCACCAAGCCCCTGCAGGGGATGAAAGTGGCCTGCTACTACGGCTGTCTCCTGGTCAGGCCCCCCGAGGTCGCGGACTTCGACGATCCCGAACAGCCCACCTCCATGGAAGATGTGGTGAAAGCCGCGGGCGGGACTCCGGTGACCTGGAACCACCGAATGGACTGCTGCGGCGGAGCCTTTTCCCTCTCTCGCACAGGATCCGTGATCCGCCTGGGCCGGGCCATTTTGGACGATGCGCGGGCGGCGGGTGCCGACGCCATCGCCGTCGCCTGCCCCATGTGCCACTCCAACCTGGACTTCCGCCAGAGCGCCATGGCCCTTCGGGGCGAGGCTCCCATGCCGATTTTTTTCCTCACCGAACTGGTGGGCCTGGCCCTCGGTCTTGATCCCAAGGTGCTCGGAATCCGGCGCCACTTCGTCTCCGCAGCGCCCCTCCTCGAAAGGCAATGCGCCGCAGGAAAGGGGGTGAGCTGATGGCCCGCATCGGCGTCTTCGTCTGCCACTGCGGAGAAAACATCGGCCGTACGGTGGACTGCACCAAGGTGGCGGAGGCCCTTAAAAACCACCCGGGCGTCGTGGAGTCGGTGGACTACAAGTACATGTGTTCCGACCCGGGCCAGGCCCTCATCAAGCAATCCATCACCGAGAAAAACCTCACGGGGGTTGTGGTGGCGGCGTGCTCGCCCCACATGCACGAAAGGACGTTCCGCCGTGCGGCTTTCGGCGGCGGCCTCAACCCCTTCCTGTGCGAAATGGCCAACGTCCGCGAGCACTGCTCCTGGATTCACGAGGACAAGGAGAAAGCCACGGAGAAGGCCATCGCCATCGGCCGCACCATCGTCGAAAAAGTGAAGCGCAACGTCCCCTTGGAGACCATCCGCATTCCCGTCACCAAGCGGGCGCTCGTCATCGGCGGGGGTATCGCCGGCATCCAGGCGGCGCTGGATCTCGCCGACGGCGGGGCCGAGGTCATCCTCGTGGAGAAGGAGCCCTCCATCGGGGGGCACATGAGCCAGCTCAGCGAGACCTTCCCCACCCTGGACTGCTCCCAGTGCATCCTCACGCCGCGCATGGTGGAGGTCTACCAGCACCCCAACATCAAGCTCTACACCTACAGCGAGCTGGAATCCCTCGAAGGCTACATCGGCAACTTCAAGGCCACCATCCGCAAGAAGGCCCGCAGCGTGAACGAAGACCTGTGCAACGGTTGCGGCGCCTGCACCCAGGTGTGCATCCAGAAGAAGATCCCCAGCGAGTTCGACGCGGGGCTGGGCAAGAGCACGGCCATCTACGTGCCCTTCCCCCAGGCGGTCCCCAACATCCCGGTCATCGACCGCAAGAACTGCGCCCGCTTCAAGGCCAAGGCCAAGGGCATCCTCAAGGAGGCCTGCGGGAAATGCGCGGAGGCCTGCCTCAAGGGCGCCGTGGACTTCGACCAGGAAGACCGGCTTCGTGACGGAGGAGGTGGGCGCCGTGGTGGTGGCCACGGGCTACCAGCTCTACACCATCGGCAAGGACCAGCCCGAGGGCTTGCAGGGCTACGGCGAGTACGGCTACGGCACCATCCCCGACGTCATCGACGGCCTCCAGTTCGAGCGCCTCGCCTCCGCCTCCGGTCCCACGGGCGGCCAAATCCTCCGGCCCTCCGACGGCAAGGAGCCCAAGACCATCGTCTTCCTCCAGTGCATCGGCTCCCGCGACCCGCAGAAGGGCATCGAGTACTGCTCCAAGATCTGCTGCATGTACGTGGCCAAGCACACCATGCTCTACAAGCACAAGGTCCACGGCGGCAAGGCCGTGGTCTTCTACATGGACATCCGGCCGCGGGCAAGGGCTACGAGGAGTTCTCCCGCCGGGCCATCGAGGAAGACGGCGCCATCTACATCCGGGGCCGCGTCTCCCGCATGTACAGGGACGGCCAGACCATCAAAGTCCAGGGCTTCGACACCCTCTCCGGCGAGCCGGTGGAGATGGACGCGGACATGGTGGTCCTGGCCACGGCCATGCGGCCCCAGCCGGGCATCGAGACCCTCGCCCAGAAGCTGTCCGTCTCCTACGACCGCCACGGGTTCATCAACGAAGCCCACCCCAAGCTCCGGCCCGTGGAGACCAACACGGCGGGCATCTTCGTCGCCGGCGCGTGCCAATCCCCCAGGGACATCCCCGACGCCGTGGCCATGGCCAGCGCCACCGCGGCGAAGGTCCTGGGGCTCTTCAGCAAGGACCAGCTCGAGCGCGAGCCCACGGTGGCCAAGGTGAACCAGGACCTGTGCGCCGGGTGCTTCTCCTGCGAGCACGTCTGCCCCTACGGGGCGGTGGAGCACAAGGAGATCCGGGACCGGAAGGGCGTTCTGCTGAAGATCGTTGCGGAAGTGAACGGCGGGGTGTGCCAGGGATGCGGCACCTGCCAGGCCACCTGCCCCTCCAAGAGCGTGGAGCTCCAGGGGTTCACGGACGAGCAGATCTACTCCGAGATCAATGCCCTCGCGGGCTGTGTCGAGTGAGGACGGCCATGCAAGAAAAAAGCAAATCGGACGGGGCCTTCGAGCCCAAGCTCACGGCCTTCGTCTGCAACTGGTGCACCTACACGGGCGCCGACCTGGCCGGCACGAGCCGGCTCCAGATGGCGACCAACGTGCGCATCATCCGCCTCCCCTGCACGGGGCGCATCGACCCGCTCTTCATCCTCAAGGCCTTCGAGCGGGGGGCTGACGGTGTCATCGTGAGCGGCTGCCACCCCGCGGACTGCCACTACACTTCGGGCAACTACCACGCAAGGCGCCGCTTCGCCGTCTTCAACGACCTCATGGAGTTCGTGGGCATCGACCCGGGGCGCCTCACCTTCTCCTGGGTCTCGGCCTCGGAGGGCGCCAAGTGGCGCGACGTGGTGAACGAGGCCACCTCCAAGGCAAAAGCCCTCGGCCCCTTCACGACCTATCCGACCGCCGGTTCCACCGTCGGGGAGGTGGCCCATGCAAGCGCTTAGAGACCTGGCCCGCACCTTGCTCGAGAAGGGCGAGGCGGCGGTGGTCCTGGGCTGGGAGGAGGGGCCGCACGGCGCGCGCCCGGCCTTCATCACGAGCCCCGAGGACGCCGGCCGCCTCATCTTCGACGCGCGCTGCGTCCAGAACCTGGCCACCTACCTCAACCCCCGCCGGACCAACATCAAGGCCCTGGGCAAGCCGGCCCTCTGCGTGAAGGGGTGCGACGCCCGCGCCGTGGCCGGGCTCCTGCGCGAGAGCCAGCTCAAGAGGGAGGACATCGTCCTCATCGGCGTGCGGTGTTCGGGCGTGGGCCGAGAGGCGACCGGACCCGCTCAGGTGGACGCGGAGACCCTCGCCCCCCGCTGCGCGGGATGCGACGCCACCGAGCCCCCCCTGGCCGACCACAAGGTGGGCGAAACCCGCCCGCTCCCGCAGGGGAAAGGCTGGGATGCCCGGATCGCCGAACTGGAGGCCATGACCGCGGCCCAGCGCTGGGCCTTCTGGCAGGCCGAATTCGAAAAATGCACGCGCTGCAACGCCTGCCGCCAGGTCTGCCCCATGTGCTTCTGCGAGCAGTGCGTGCAGGACAAGACCCGGCCCCAGTGGATCGAAAGCTCGCCCCACCCCCGTGGCAACACGGCCTGGCACTTCACGCGGGCCCTCCATCAGGCGGGGCGCTGCTCCGTCTGCGGCGAGTGCGAGCGCGCCTGCCCGGCGGGCATCCCCCTCATGCTGTTGAACCGGAAGGTGGCCCAGACCGTGGAGCGGCGCTTCGCGTACCGCCCCACGGCGGACCCCGCCGTCCCATGCCCCGTGGGCGCCTTCCGCCAGGACGACCCCCAGGAGTTCATCCGATGAGCGCCTCACTCACCCTCACCGACATCCAGCTCTCGGGGTTGATCCAGGACCTCCTGAGCGCCGGAACCGCCGTGCTGGCCCCCGCGACCACCAACACGGGCGGCCTGGACTACCGGCCCATCACTGCATGGCGGAAGCCAACCCCTCAGGAGCGTTCCTCAGCACCTACGTGCGTCAGCGCCCTGCGGGCGCGTTGCCCCAGCGCCCCCTCAAGGCGCAGTTCCTGCCGCCCACGGAACCCCTCTTCGGATGGCAGCAGCACGGTAAGGACGTGACCCTCCAGCCGGTCTCGCCCAAGTTCCCGCCCCGGGTCATCATCGGGGCCCGCCCCTGCGACGCTGCCGCCGTCCAGATTCTGGACAAGGTCATGGGGTGGGATTACAAAGACGAACCCTGGTTCGGCCGCCGCGATGCCACGACGATCCTCGGCATGGCTTGCTCCGGCGGGGATTCCGCCTGCTTCTGTGAGGCCGTGGGCCTCTCTCCCAGCGCCACGAAGGGATCGGATCTCTTCTTGACGCCCACGGAGATCGGGTTCTCCGTGGAGGTGGTCACGGAAAAGGGCCGGCATTTTGTCGACGCCCACCAGGGGCGTTTCGCGGAGAGTACCTCTCCGGCGCCCGCCGCGAAGGTCGCCCCTCAAGCTCCCCGGTTCTCCGTGGAAACTGTCCACACCTGGCTCGCCGCCCACTTCGGCGATCCCCTCTGGCAGGGCGTCGCCCTCAAGTGCCACGGGTGCGGCGCCTGCGCGGCCGTGTGCCCCACGTGCCACTGCTTCGACATCGTGGACGAGCCCGACGGGGTGGACCGCGGCGTGCGGCGCCGGAACTGGGACACCTGCCAGACGGGCCGGTTCACCGTCCACGCCTCGGGCCACAATCCACGGGCCAACCAGGACGCCCGCTACCGCCAGCGCGTCCTCCACAAGTTCTCCATCTACCCCGAACGCTTCGGGGAGATCCTCTGCACGGGCTGCGGGCGCTGTACCCGGGCCTGTCCCTCGGGGATGGACATCGCCGAGGTCCTGTCTAAAGTTCAGGCCACGGCCCAGACTGTAAAGCGGGAACACGAACCAAGCGGGAGGCCAGCCATGAACCTCTACCAACCCGACCCCGTCCGCATCGAAGACATCGTGGACGAGACGGCCGACACGCGCACCTTCCGCCTGACCTTCCAGGATCCGGCCCTCGCCAAATCCTTCACGTTCAAGGCGGGGCAATTCGGGGAGTACTCGGTCTTCGGCGCCGGCGAGAGCACCTTCTGCATCGCCTCTTCGCCCACCCGCTCGGACTACATCGAATGCAGCTTCAAGGCCGTGGGCAAGGCCACCAGCGCCATGCGCGAGCTGAACGTGGGAGACACCATGGGCTTCCGCGGCCCCTACGGCAACGCCTTCCCCCTCGACCAGATGGAGGGCAAGAGCGTGGTCTTCATCGCCGGGGGCATCGGCCTGGCCCCCGTGCGGTGCGTCATCTGGAACGTCCTGGACCTCCGCGAGAAGTTCAAGGATGTGACCATCATCTACGGGGCCCGCTCCGTGGGAGACCTGGTCTACAAGCGCGAACTGGCCGACTGGGCCGCCCGCCCCGATGTAAGGCTATGGCAGACCGTGGACCCGGGCGGGGAGACCCCCGATTGGAAGGGGGAGGTAGGCTTCGTTCCCACCATCGTCGAGAAGGCCGAGCCCGCCGCCAAGGACGCCTACGCCGTCGTGTGCGGGCCGCCGATTATGATCAAGTTCACCCTGCCCGTGCTCCAGAAGCTGGGATTCCCCGAAGAGCGCATCTACACCACCCTCGAAAACCGCATGAAGTGCGGCATCGGGAAGTGCGGGCGTTGCAATATCGGCCCCGTTTACGTTTGCAAGGACGGGCCCGTCTTCACCGCCGCCCAGATGAAGGCCCTGCCGCCGGAATTCTAGAAGGGTGCTGGCCGGCGTCACAGGCATCACGGGGCCCTGCGGGGCCCCGATTGCGTTTCAGGTGAACGCGGCCCTCTATCGAAAGGCTTGCCAGATGCGCAACCCCAGCGCGCCGAGCATGCAAGGGATGTGGACCACAAGGACCCACCACGCGGGAAACGGCCCGTCGAGCAGGTAGCGGGCCACCAGGTAGGGCACCCAGACCAGCGTCCCCACGGCCACGAGAATCATCCGCAGGTACGGCAGGAGTCCCGGGACGGCATGCATGGCGTCCCTCCTCATCCCTTCCCGGGAATAGGGAGTCCCAGGCGCGTGAGGACCTGTTGCACGTCCTCCCACACCTGGCGCTTGGCCCCGGGCGGGTTCCGGAGCAGGTAGGAGGGGTGGAAGGTGGGCATGAGGGGGATGCCCCGGAAGTTGGACCAAGTCCCGCGAAACTTGGTGATCTGCACGTGCACGCCGAGCAAATAGGTGCAGGCCGTGGCGCCCAGGGCGACGATGACCTCGGGACCGATGGCCGCGATCTGGGCCTCCAGGAAGGGCATGCACGCGGCGGCCTCGTCGGGGAGGGGCGTCCGGTTGTCGGGGGGGCGGCACTTCACGATGTTGGCGATATAGACCTCCGCCCGGGTGAGCCCCATCCCCTTGGTGATGATGTCCGTGAGGAGCTGGCCCGCCCGGCCCACGAAGGGCTCCCCGCTGCGGTCCTCGTCGGCGCCGGGCCCTTCGCCCACGAACATGAGGCGGGCCCCGGGATCGCCCACGCCGAACACGATCTTCGAGCGGCCCTCGCAGAGGCGGCACCGTCGGCAATCCCCGATTTCCTCGCGGATGGCCTTCAGGCGCTGCCCGGCGTCCCCGTCCCGAACCGCGGCCGGGGTGGAGGGTACGGAACCGATCCCGGACGGCGGCATGGGTGGACTGGCACCGCCGGCGGCCGAGGCCGCGACGACGGGCGCGGAACGGGCCGGGGGGCGGTCCAAGGCATAATCCACGCCCATTTCCTTGAGGGTGGCCGCGCGAAGGGCGAGCTGTTCCCTGAAGAGACTATGCGCCACGCCGCGCCTCGCCGATGGCGTCCCAGAGGGCCTGGGCGCACTGGGCCTTGGAGGCCTCGGGCACCCGGTCCTCGGACCCGTCGGGCCAGAGGAGGGTGAGGGCGTTCCGGTCCGAATCGAACCCCGTGCCCTCCCTCGAGACATCGTTCGCGGCGATGAGATCGAGCCCCTTCTCGGCGAGTTTTCTTCGCGCGTTGGCCTTGACCTCCTCGGTCTCGGCGGCGAAGCCGCAGATAAACTGTCCCGGCCGTCGCAGGGCTTTCAATCCGGAAAGGATGTCGGCGGTGGGCTCCAGGGCGAGGGTCCACCCCCCGGAGGTCTTCTTGCGTTTTTCCGGAAGGGCGGAGGCGAGCCTGTAGTCGGCCACGGCCGCCGCCATCACGAGGATGTCGCAATCGGGGAAGTGCTCCCGGACGGCGGCCTCCATCTGGGCCGCGCGTCACGACGGGAATGAGGGCCGCCCCGCGGACGGGGTCCAGGGCCGTGGGACCCGAGACCAGGGTCACCTGGGCGCCCCTCCTCTCCGCCTCACGGGCCACGGCGTACCCCATCTTTCCCGACGAGCGGTTCGTCAGGTAGCGAACGGGGTCCAGGGGCTCCCGCGTGGGACCGGCGGTCACCAGGACCTTCACCCCCGCCAGGTCGCCCGTGGCGGAGAGGAGGCGCAAGGCCTCCTCGGCGATGGCCGCGGGTTCGGGCAGGCGGCCGTCGTCCACGTCGCCGCAGGCCAGGCTGCCGCGTCCGGGCTGGAGGATGAGGTGCCCGCGGCCCTCCAGAATTTCCAGGTTCTCCTGGACCGCGGGATGCCGCCACATGGCGCCGTTCATGGCGGGCGCCAGGAGGACGGGCGCCGTGCTGGCCAGGTAGTGGGTGGAGAGGAAATCGTCCGCGATGCCCCGGGCGAACTTGCCCAGGGCGTTGGCCGTGGCGGGTGCCACCAGCAGAAGCTCCTCCCACTTGGCCAGTTCGATGTGGGCGATGGAGGGGTCGCCCGCCCCGGCGAAAAGGTCGGTGATGACGGCGTTCCCGGAGAGGGCCTGGAAGGTCACGGGAGCCACCATCTGCGCCGCGTGGCCCGTCATCACCACGCGCACCTCGCAGCCCCGCTCGCGAAGACGTCGGACCAGGTCACAGGCCTTGTAGATGCTGATCCCCGCGCTCACGCCGAGGGTCACTCGAAAGGGCCCCTTTCTTCGCTTCAACCCCTCTTCATCACTTCCGACGGGAACCATGTTCGTTCTCCCTTGGCAACCTTCCTTATTATGGCACCCTCACCCTGCCCGTTCCACCTTCGCAAAACCCCATTCCCGCCTGTGCTACCATTCTGATTCCAAAGTGACCCACTTTGCCTGCTGTCTGGGAGGACATCCGTGAACCCCAAGCTCCCCGCGAGACTCACCTTCTGGGTGGCCCTGGTCATGGCCCTGGTCCCGGCTTGGGTGGACCTCCGGGCGCAGACTTCTGAACCGCCCCCCGGAGAGTCGCCCGCCGCCCTTGCCCCTGCACCGGAAGGCCGACCCAAGATCGGGCTGGCTCTCTCGGGAGGAGGGGCCCGTGGCGCGGCACACATCGGGGTCTTGCGCGTGCTGGAAGATCTCCACGTCCCCGTGGATTACATCGCCGGGACGAGCATGGGCGCCATCGTGGGCGGACTTTATGCCACCGGCATGTCCCCCGACGACATCCAGAAGGCCATTGAGGGCATGGACTGGGACCTCATCCTGACGGGAAGGCCTCCCCGAAGGGATCTCTCCTTCCGGCGGAAGGAGGACGAGTTCCACTACCCGGGCGACCTGGAGATGGGACTCAAGGACGGGGGCGTGGCCGTCCCCATGGGCTTCATCTCCGGCCAGAACTTCGAGATCGCCCTTTCCAAACTCACGCTCAGCGTGGCCAGGGTGAGCGACTTCGACCAGCTTCCCATCCCCTTCCACTGCACGGCCACCGATATCGTCACGGGGGAATCCATCGTCCTCTCCAAGGGCGATTTGGCGCGGGCCATCCGCGCCAGCATGTCCCTTCCCGGCATCTTTCCACCCGTGGACCTGGACGGCCGCCTCCTGGTGGATGGCGGCCTGAAGAACAACCTCCCCGTGGATGTGGTCAAGGCCATGGGGGCCGACATCGTCATCGCCGTGAACATCGGCACGCCCCCCGCCACGCGGGAGGAGTTGAACTCCTACTTCGCCGTCACCGGGCAGATGTTCTCCATCCTCCAAGAGGGCGGCATCCTCCAGCGGGCCAAGATGGCCGACCTGCTCATCCAGCCCGACCTGCAGGGCATCAGCATGACGGCCTACGAAAAGATGGGGCAGGCCATCGCCAAGGGTACGGCAGCGGCCCAGGCCATGGCGGAGCCGCTCTCCCGCTATGCCCTTCCGTCCGAGACCTACCTCGCCCAGCTCGCCAAGCAACGAGGCCGGGGCAATCCTCCGCTGATCATCGACCAGGTGCGGTTCGAGGGCGACGATTCGGTGGACCAGCGCGCCGCGGAGCGGCGGATCACCGTCAAGCCGGGGCAGCCCCTGGACCTCAAGGCGCTGCAGCGGGATCTCACCGACATCTGGGACATCGGAGACTACGAGTCGGTGACCTTCAGCGTGCGGGATGACGACGGCAAGACGCAGCTGTTCATCAACGCCCTCCCGAAGCGGTGGGGACCCAACTACCTCAAGGTCGGCCTCAACCTCCAGACGGACCTCTCGGGCAACAGCTACTTCAACATCCTGGCGGGGGTCACCAAATCCCGCATCAACGCCCTGGGGGCCGAATGGCGCAGCGACCTCCAGGTGGGGCGCACGAACTTCCTTTTCTCCGAGTTCTACCAGCCCCTCAACTACAGTGGCAGGTTTTTCGTCTCGGCATGGGGAGAATTCCGGTACGACCTCCAGGATATTTACTTGGACGACGACCGGATCGCCCAGTACGCCACACGCCAACCCCAGGCGGGCTTGGACCTGGGGCTGAGCCTCGGGAAGCACGGCGAGATCCGGGTGGGACCCGTCTGGCGGCGCATCCGCGCCTACCCGGACGTGGGGATTTCCTCTCTTCCCAGCATGGACGAAAACACATCGGGCCTCCGGTTCCTCTACCTGGCCGACCAATTGGACAACGCCAGCTTCCCCAACGCCGGCAGGTACTCAGATCTCTCTTACTTCCAGGGCCTGAGAGGGATGGGCTCGGCGGAAGACTACCGGAAGGCCGAGCTTTCCCATACGGAGTATTTCAGGCTGGGAAAAAGCGTGCTGGAGGCCCGCATCGCCGGTGGCTCGAGCTTTGGCACCTCGCTCCCCCCCTTTGACCAGTTCTCCCTGGGAGGCCTGTTCTCCCTCTCGGGCTACAAAGAGGGACAACTTCGGGGGAACTACTACGGCACCGCGCGGTTGGGTTATTTTTTCCGCACCCACAGCCTGCCCGCCATGCTCGGGCGGGGCGTTTACTTGGGCGGGTTTCTCGATGCGGGCAACACCTGGTGGCAGAGCGACGACGTCAGCGCATCCGGCCTGCGATACGCGGCGACGCTCTTCCTGGGGATTGACACGCGCCTGGGGCCCCTCTACCTTGCCTATGGGCATGCCAAGGATGGGAACTACTCGTTTTACTTGAGCCTGGGACGGAGTTTCTAAATTGCGAGCCCGCTGCCGGGCAGAAAGGAAGTCATGCGAGTCGTGTCCTCTTTCCTCAGCGCCGCGCTGATCTTCGTCATGGGCGCGTGCGCCACCACTTCGACCCACCTCACCGAGTCCTGGGTCAACCCCGAGGTCAAAGCCCCTCTGGCCTTTGAAAAGGTCTTCGTGCTCCTGGTGAGCAAGAACCACGACATGAGGGTCCAGGTGGAGGGGGCCATCGCCGCCCTTCTCCAACAGAGGGGGCTGACCGGCGTTCCCGCGAACTTGTCCATCCCCGACGAGGTTCTGAAGGACCGGGAGAAGCTCAAGGAGCAGCTGGGCCAGATCCACGTGGACGGGGTCATCGTCATGCGGTACCAGGGTACGACCGAACGGACCCAGTACATCGGCGACCCTTCGGGGTTCTGGGGCGCTTATCCCAGCTTCTGGGGATACTACAACTATGCCTGGCCCACGGCCTGGAATTCCGGATACTATGTGACCGACCGCTACGTAAAAGTCGAGACCAGGATCTACGACCTCCGCACGGACAGCCTCATTTGGGGCGGCATGAGCGAGACCTGGAACCCCAGCGACGCCCAGGCCTCCGCGACCGAACTGGCCCGGACGGTGGGCGCCGCCCTGAGAAAGGACGGACTCATCAAATAGGGACTTCGCGGGAAGCCCCCCGATGACCGCGCCGTCCCTCTGACTTGGGCCCGTGGCCGCTGGACTCGCCCGTGACGGAACGGGCCACCCAAGGGAGATCGTCCATGTTTCGAACCCTCGGTTCACTCTGCCTCTGCATCGCTCTCGCCCTTCTGGCCGCCTGCGTCAACACGGAGCTCGTGAACGTGTGGTCCGACCCATCGGCCCGCGGGACCATCAAGCTCACGAACGTCATGGCGCTCGTCATCGCGCGCGAGGAGGTGGTGCGCCGCGTGGGCGAGGACCAGCTCGTGGCCTCCCTGCAGCCAACGCGGGCCATCGCGGCCTATCGCATCTTGAGCAACGAGGAGCTGAAGAACAAAGCGCGTGCGGAGCAGGCCCTCAAGGCCATGGGCGTGGACGGCGTCGTCACCATGCGCCTGGTGGGCGCCGCGGAGCAGCCCGCGTGGGGCCCGTACGCCTATCCGGGCTTCTGGGGCTACTACGGCTACGCCTACCCCATGGTCTACGGCCCGACTTACGCCTACACCAACACCATCGTGCGGCTCGAGACCAAGGTCTATTCGCTCAAGGACGACCGGCTGATCTGGGGAGCCACGAGCGACACCTTCAACCCCGCCACGGCGCAGACCCTCGTGGCCGAGGTGGCGCAGGTGGTCATCGGGGATCTCCGCAAGCAGGGGTTCGTCCAGTAGGTGCACAAACCATAGAGGCAACAACAACGAGAACGGCCCGGCGGTTGCCGGGCCGTTCTCGCGTGTGCGGCAACGAGGTGTTCGGCCTCAGGTCTTTTTCGGCGGGTACATCGTGAACATCAGGCCGATGTTCCTCTTCAGCCCCTCGGCAAATTCCGGAGAGAACGCCTTGGCGGTGACGTAGTCCGTGCCGGCGGCCTCGCCAGACCACCGCGCCCGTCTTGGCGTCCACGAGGTCCACCAGGAGCGTCCCGACCGTGAGTCTCTGCACCGTGATGTTCCGGTTCTCGAATTTGAACTTCCCTTCGTCCCAGTCGGTGAGCTTGGCCTCCTTCTGGAGGATGACGTGGTACTGGACGAACAGGTCCGGCGGGCCCTCCACCTTCTTCAGCCCCTTGGCGGCGAGCTGCTCCTCGATGTCGGCCACGATGGCCTGGTCCACCAGGGGATCGGAGGCCTTGTCGTTGGCCTTCCAGGCGTAGGTCTTGAAGGCCGAGAAATCAACGGTGCGGTCGGCGTCGATGGAGATCTCCGCGGCGAGCGCGGCGACGGCCGCGAGGGCGAGGCCCAGGATCAGAAACATCCGCGTCTTTCTCATGGCAGTCCCCTTCGGAAATGGCGCGTCCCTCACTCGGGAGATTTCGTCTCCACGGCGATGGACAGCTCCTCGAAGTTGCTTGTCGTCCACGGTTCCCGGCGAGCCCGTCATGAGGCACAGGCCCGAGGTGGTCTTGGGGAAGGGGATCACATCGCGGATGGAGTCGCACCCCAGCAGGAGCATGGTGAGGCGGTCGAAGCCGAAGGCGATGCCCCCGTGGGGCGGCGTGCCGTAGCGGAAGGCGTCCAGGAGGAACCCGAACTTCTCCTGGGCCTCCGCCTCGGTGAACCCCAGCGCCCGAAACACCTTCTTCTGGATGTCCCCCCGATGGATGCGGATGGACCCGCCTCCGATCTCGTTGCCGTCCAGGACGAGGTCGTAGGCCAGGGCTTCGATCTTGCCCAGCGACGAAGACGCGCTATGGGGGTCGTCCGTCCAGCCAGGGGTGGTGCTCCTCGCGGGGCATGGTGAAGGGGTGGTGGCGCGCCACCCAGCGCGACTCCTCCGGGCTCCACTCGAACATGGGGAACCGATGCACCCAGAGCAGGTCGTGGCGGCCTGCCTCCACGAGGTTCAGGGCTTTGGCGAAATGCAGGCGCAGGGCGCTCAGGCAAGCGCAGGCCGTGTCGTAGGTGTCCGCCACGAAGAGGCCCAGGTCGCCTTCCTTGGCGCCTACGGCATCCAGGAGCGCCCCCGCGGGCCCTTCGCCGATGTGCTTCAGCGCCGCACCTGCCAGGGCGCCGTCACGGCGCATGAGGGACACGACGCCCTTGCCACCGTAAGGCTTGACCACTGCGTTCAGGTCGTCCAGCCCCTTCCGGGAGATCCCCGCCTGGCCGGGAACGCACAGGCCACGCACCACGCCGCCCGCTTCGATGGCGCTCTTGAACACACCAAAGGATGTGGCCGCGGCGATCTCTGAAACGGTCTTCAGTTCCAACCCGAAACGGGTGTCGGGCTTGTCGCACCCGAATCGGTCCATGGCCTGGGCGTAGGTCAGTCGCGTCACACCCTCCGGCGCCGTCACGCCCGCCTCGGCGAAGAGTTCGAGGGCGAGGCGCTCGGCGAGGGACATGATGAGGTCCTCGGTGGGAAAGGACATCTCGATGTCGATCTGGGTAAACTCCAGCTGCCGATCGGCCCGCAGGTCCTCGTCGCGGAAGCACCGGACCACCTGGAAGTACCGGTCGAAGCCCGCCACCATGCAGAGCTGCTTGAAGAGCTGGGGCGACTGGGGCAAGGCGTAGAACGCACCCGGCCGGAGGCGCGACGGCACGAGGAAGTCGCGGGCGCCCTCGGGGGTGGACTTGGTGAGAAAGGGCGTCTCGATTTCGATGAAGCCCTCGCCGCTCAAGAAGTTTCGCGTGCGCTGGGCCAGCCGGTGGCGGGCCACGATGCGGGCGTTCTGAAAGGGGCGGCGCAAATCCAGGTAGCGGTACTGGAGGCGCAGGTCCTCACTCACGAGGGCGTCGTCCTCCACGGCGAAGGGCGGCGTCTCGGCCTTGGCCAGCACCTCGAGCGCGGAAACCTCCACCTCCACGGCTCCCGTGGCCATGTGGGGGTTCACGTCCTTGGCCGTGCGGTTCTCCACCACGCCCTTCACGGCGATGACGAACTCGGGGCGAAGGTCCTTGGCGGCCCCGAAGACCTCCGGGTGCCGGTCCTCGGAGAAGACGAGCTGGACGATCCCCTCCCGGTCGCGCAGGTCCACGAAGACCAGGCTCCCCAGGTCGCGCCTGCGGCGCACCCAGCCCTTGAGGAGGACCTCCTGGCCCAGGTCGTCCGTCCCGATGGTTCCCGCGTAATGCGTGCGCTCTCCCAGGCTCATGGTGCCATCTCCCGAATGCGGTCGCAGAGCGCCGCCTCGTCCAGGGCGGACTGTTCGCCCGTATCCAGATCCTTCAGCGTGTAGGTTCCCGAGGACGCCTCCTCATCGCCGATGATGAGCACCGCTTTGCAGGCCATTTTGTCCGCGCGCTTGAGGGCCGACTTGAAGGAGCGCGGCGCGTGTTCGAACACCACCACGCGGCCTTCGCCCCTCAGGCGCCGGGCCATCCGCAGGGCGTGGCCGTAGGCCGCCTCGCCCATCCAGGCCAGGTAGGTCCACGGCAGTCGTCCCGGGGGTTCCGGAGGGATCACCATGAGGAGGCGTTCCACGCCCAGGGCCCATCCGAAGCCGGGCATGGCGGGCCCGCCGATCTGCTCCAGAAGGCCATCGTAGCGTCCCCCGCCCAGGAGCGCGTCCTGCGCGCCCAGCGCGCTGCTCGTGACCTCGAAGACCGTGCGCGTGTAGTAATCCAGGCCCCGCACGAGGCGGGCCCGCTCCGAGAAGCCCACGCCCATCTCGCCCAGGATCCGCTTGAGGCCCGCGTGGTGCGCGGCGCAGGCCTCGCAGAGGTGGTCGGCGATGGCGGGCGCGCCGTCCAGGATGGGCTGGCACGAGGGCACCTTGCAGTCCAGCACCCGCAGCGGATTCGTCTCCAGCCGCCGCCGGCAGTCGCCGCACAACTCCCCCGAACGGGGCGCCAGCGCGTCCTTGAGCAGGGCCACGAACACGGGGCGGCAGTTGGGGCAGCCCACGGAGTTGAGCACCACCTCGATGCCCACCACGCCCGCCTTGCCGAGGAACTCCACGAGCATGGCGATGGTCTCGGCGTCCGTGCCGGGGGCGGCGTCGCCCAGCACCTCGGCGCCGATCTGGTGGAACTGCCTCAAGCGGCCCTTCTGGGGTCGTTCATAGCGGAATTGGGGGCCGATATAGAAGAGCCGCGAGTGGAGCGGCGAGTCGTGCAGGCGGTGCTCCACGAAGGCTCGCGCCACGCCCGCCGTGTTCTCCGGGCGCATGGTCACGCTCCGGCCCTTGCGGTCCGCGAAGGTGTACATCTCCTTGTTCACGATGTCCGTCTCGTCCCCGATGCCCCGCACGAAAAGCTCCGTGGGCTCGAGGATGGGCGTGCGGATCTCCGTGAAGGCATACCGATGGAACACCTTGCGCGCTATGGCCTCCACCCGCTGCCACCGCCCGATCTCCGGGAACAGGTTGTCCTGCGTCCCCTTCACCGCCGTGATCATGCGTCCTCCAGATGATTATACTAGCATCTCCGAGACCCCAACTTCACCGCACCGACGGGACGGAGCGCATGGGCTTTGTCAGGCTTCGCGTCCCGAGGCGCTCCACGTACGTCCTAGTACGCCTCGGCCTCGGTCCCGCTCGCCTTTCGCGCCCCTGCGCCCGTCGCGTCGGAATGCCGTCTCCCTCCGCTTCGCTTTGGGAGACGATTCACCGCGCCTCCGAGCGCGCCACCCAAAACACTATTCGGGACACCAGGGGACTCGGTTTAGGGCCAAGCGCAAGCGCTTGCTCGCCAATCACCTCTGTAGCCGCTCCCTTATTACAATCCCGCCCCTCGGCGCGGAGCGGAAGAGGGCCTCGGCTTTCGCGGGTTCCCTGAAATAGCGGACCTGGAGGTCGCGGTAGTTGCGTGCGTAGGCGTCCAGCCAGCGGAATTTCTCCGCCTGCACGCCACCACGAAGCTGACCCGTCTCGCCCTGGGCGGCTTGGTGGACGCGCAGGGCCGTCTCCAACGAGTCTCGGGCGGCGGCGAGGGGCGCGGCGAGGGCCCGGAGCGCCTCGTCGTCTTCTCGGGGCAGAAGGGCCAGGATCATCCCCGCGCTGCGGAGCTTGGCCTGCGGCCCCGCTTCCACCACGGGGCTATGACCCTTAGGAAAGTAGAGGCGGTACAGGGAGGAGGTTCGGGGATTCCCGACTTTCGCCTGGAGGGCGAGGGAGAAGGCCCGGATGGCGGTGCCGAGCGCGGCGCCCGCGGTCTGGCGCACCGCCATGGCCGTCATGGAAGCCGTCCGGGCCGCCGCGTGTGCGTCCACCCGCTCCTGAAGCCGGTCCTGCGCCGCCGAGAAGTCCCGCAGAAGGTCTCCCAAGGAAGGATCTGCCGCCAATCGCGCCAGATGATAAGTGCCGTAGGTGCTCAGGAGCGTTTCTGCGGCGTAAGTGACCCTCGGAAACTTCATCGTTCCCCTCCCAGCGGGTTCATCTCCCGTCCCTGAGCCGGCGGATCGCCACAGCGACACGGGAAGACTTGCTGCCGCTCGGGCAATGCGCCATTTTCCCAGTTCGCTACGGTGCTTCATTCGAGCTGCTCGTCACATTCCTACGGGAAAATGCAATTCTGCTCGGGCCTGAAGCCATTTCCCCGGCAACCTGAGGTGTCATTCTCGCCCGGCATGCCTCACTTACTTGGGGAAATACCTATCAGCCCGGCCGATGGACAATTTTCTCACAAATTTGATCGGGAGTCTCGCGTCAAATCCTTCCAGTGACGGCGCATTTCGTTGTCCCGACCGACCCAAGTGCCCTCTTCAGCCGTCACTTTCCCGGTCCGATCGGTTGAGTACCCCCAATGACGCGGGGAAATGTACTTCAGCCCGGGCATGGACCTATTTTCCCACATCCCTGGCTCAAACGACCTCTGCCGGGAGGCCCAATGTCGCCGCATGATCCCGAATTTCGCGGGCCTAAGGAGCCAGTCGGACGCTTGCAGCGGGGAATCTGCCCGACTTTCCGGGTGAGCAGGACGCGGGAATGCAGGGGAACGCCGCACCCGGAGACCTGATCCGGCCCCTAAACCAAAAAAACGCGCAGGGTGAGGTATCGGAACAATCACTGGCTAACATCCTAGACCTGGCCTATTTTCGCGCGGCAAGATTGCTCGCACGCCCCATTTTCCTCGCCGCAGGGATGTCGGCTAAGATCCAACGTCAGGGCTCAAACCCGGCCTCTTCCCGCGGAATGAAGAGGCCACCATGCTACCCTTTCTTGGGGAGGGTTCATGGGCGCACCAGGGGATCCCAAAGCCACCGTCCCTCAAGAGAACCTGACGGGCCTCGTTGAGCGGGTCACTTTCCAGAGCGAGGAGTCGGGCTTCTGCGTCCTCCAGGTGCATGTACGCGGCCAAAGGGACCTCCGCACGGTGGTAGGTTCTTGCCCCGCCGTGTCGGTGGGCGAGTGGCTCACGGCCACGGGCCGCTGGGCCATAGATGCCAAATTCGGCCAGCAGTTCAAGGCGGACCAAATCCGTACATCGGCCCCGGATACCGCCGACGGCATCAAGCGCTACCTGGCGTCCGGCCTGATCAAGGGGATCGGTCCCGAACTTGCCTCCCGCCTTGTGGCGGCTTTCCACAAGGAGGTCCTCTCGATCATCGAGAAGGCCCCGGAGCGGCTTCTGGAAGTCGAGGGCATCGGCCCCGCGCGCCAGAAGCTCATCTCCGTGGCGTTCAAGGCCCAAAAGATGGTTCGGGAGATCATGGTCTTCCTCCACAGCCACGGCGTCTCATCGGCAAGGGCGTTCCGCATCTACAAGACCTACGGCGAAGAGGCCATCAGCAAGGTGCAGGAGGACCCGTACTGCCTGGCGCGAGACATCCGCGGCATCGGCTTCAAGACGGCCGACCAGATCGCCATGAACCTCGGCATCGGTCCCCAGTCGGCGCTCCGCGCACGGGCGGGAGTGGAGTTCACCCTCCAGGAATTGACCGACGAGGGCCACTGCGCCTACCCCCGCCGCGAGCTCGCCCAGAAGGCCTCGGACCTTCTCAACATTCCGGCCGAGGCCATCGAAGATGCCGTGAGCTTCGGCGTGTCCTCCGGCCGCCTCGCCGAGCACCCCGGCCCGGAAGATCAGGCCCTTGATCTACCTGTCCGGGCTGGACTACGCCGAGAGACGCCTGACCGGGAACCTGCGTGAGATCTCCCGCGGGCGGCATCCGTTGCCGCCTCTGAACGCCGAGAAGGCCGCCGACTGGGCGGAGAAGAAGGTCGGGCTGAAGCTGGCGCCGACCCAGCGCGAGGCCCTGGCGAGGGCCGTCCACTCCAAGGTGATGGTCATCACCGGCGGACCCGGAGTGGGAAAGACCACCCTGGTCAACGCCATCCTGAAGGTCTTTCAAGCCAAGAGCCTGCGAGTGGTGCTCTGCGCCCCCACCGGACGCGCGGCCAAGCGCCTTTCGGAGACCTCGGGCACCGAGGCCAAGACCATCCACCGCCTGCTGGCGTTCGACCCGGCCACCATGGGCTTCAAGCACGACGCCGCGCATCCGCTCAAGGGAGACCTCTTCGTCGTGGACGAGGCCAGCATGCTCGACCTCGTCCTCTGCCACCAGCTCGTGCGGGCCATCCCCAAGAATGCCGCGCTTCTCTTCGTGGGCGACATGGACCAGCTTCCTTCGGTGGGGCCCGGCTGCGTCCTGAGGGACATCATCGAATCCGGAACGCTCCCGGTCATCCGGCTCACGGAGATCTTCCGCCAGGCCGCCCAAAGCGCCATCATCACCAACGCTCACCGCATCAACCAGAGGGCTCTCGCCCTTGTTCCCGGAGGCGCATCGCGAGGAAGACCCGTCCGACTTCTACTTCGTGAAGGCCGAGGAGCCTGGGGACGGCGTGGCCCGCGTCATCAAGCTCGTCACGGAGTCCATCCCGCGGCGGTTCGGATTCGATGCCCTGGAGGACATCCAGGTCCTCTCCCCCATGCAGCGGGGCGAGCTGGGGGCGCGAAACCTCAACCTCGTGCTCCAGGAGGCCCTCAACCCCTCCGCCCAGGGCGTGACACGCTTCGGCTGGACCTTCCGCGCAGGGGACCGGGTGATGCAGACCGTGAACGACTACGACAAGGATGTCTTCAACGGCGACATCGGCCGCGTGTCGGGCCTCGATGCGCAGCAGCAAGAGCTTCGCGTGCGCTTTGACGAGCGCGAGGTGACCTATGGTTTTTCAGAGCTGGACGAGCTCGCGCTCGCCTACGCCACCACCGTCCATAAGAGCCAGGGCAGCGAATACCCGGCGGTGGTCGTGCCCATTCACACCCAGCACTACGTCATGCTCCAGCGCAACCTGCTCTCACACCGCCATCACCCGCGCCAAGAAAGCTGGTCGTCCTCGTGGGAACCTCGAAGGCCCTCGCCATCGCCGTCAAGCGCGTCTCCTCCAGGGCGCCGGATCCCGCACCAAAGGCACGATCCTGTGAGATAGAGCCCAATTACCTTCCTTTCCCACCGGGATTTTGGGGAAGTCTATGTCATAGATGGTGCTTGTAACGCTCACTGATATCTTCGCGCAGATTGCCGCAGCACCTACCGTGATATGGTTTCCTACCTGAATAGCGGCTAAAAGGGCAACCTCATCTTCGTTCAAATTGCCGGCACCCCATTTCGGAGACCATCCCCAGCCGGTGCTCCACACGGGCCTCCACCAGGTGGCGCTAATGGCCCCTTGGGCAAAGGGCATGTCGTAATGAACGCTACGATTCAATCCAGACCGATTGCCCAACGACTCGAACTATACGCCGAGCATGTCCACGATTTTGACCGCGACGGTGGTCTTGCCCTTGGGAGCGGGCAGTTCGTAGGCGCCGTTCACAAAGTCGGTCTTCTTCTCGGGCACGTCGGCGAGGACCACGTTGAACACCTGCCCGTCGTAGGCGTGTCGATCATCACGCAGTCCACCATGGCGCGCCAGTCGTCGATCCTCGGGCGTGAGGACTCCGGCCTGCTCGCGCAGGCGTTCGATGATCGTAGGCGAGATGAAGTCCTCGATCTGACGACCTTGATCGTGTCCTTCGCCCGCGTGATCTTGGCCTTGGCCGTGGCGGGCGCGTGCTGGATGAACTTGCCGTAGCGCGGGTCGGTGCGCAGCTCGATCACGTCGATCTTGTTGGCCGCGTCCTTGCCCTTTGCGCAGACGGTTCCAGTCTTCGACCCACGCGGCGGCGGCCAGCTCCTTGCCGAGGCAGACCAGTGACGTGGCGGTCCTCGTCGGGCCGGGCGTCCAATTCCCGTCTTGATCTCTTCGAGGTCCAGGGGCGTGAGCGGGTGGCTGAAGGGGATGATCTTGACCAGCGCCTTGCCCAGAGTGCCGTCGAAGAACCCGTCGGCGCGGGTGCGCTTGACGCCGATGTGCTCGCAGGCCAGGTTCACCGCCTCGTTGTGCTGGATCTGCAAGTCGTAGTCGTTGACGCGCCAGACCGTGAAGGCGAGCTGGGCCGGGCGCGGGCGGGCTCGTCCTTGCCGTCTTCGAGCGGAAGGGGCGGCTTGCCGCCCTTCTTGGCCGCCTCGATCTGGTCCTGGATGATGGCCTGGAGCCGCTTGCTCGTGGTTTGGATGGCGCCCTTGTTGATGTCGCAGCCGATCCAGCGGCGGCCGAGCTTCTGCGCCGCCGCCGCCGTGGTGCCCGAGCCGATGAAGCAGTCGAGGATGAGGTCGGAGGGGTGTGGAGGCCAGCTGAAGACAGTCTCGAGATAAGCTGCTCTGGTTTTTGCGTTGGATAGCCGACATATTCGATCGCCTTGAGCGACGAATCATGTGGTAATGTCGTCCCACACATCATGCACCAACTTGCTCTTTTCAATATCCACATAGGCTCTTTATGGTACATGCGGATCCTTTGACCAAGCGGTCATCAGTCGCCGGTTCGTCGTCTGGTGCAGAAAAATCCCTTTTCCATCTTTGCGTGAGCATTCTGGGTTATCCGATCAGCTCTGTATGTGACCGCGCACCTCTGTTTTCATCTGTGTTGAAATTCATATTCGTCTTGCCTTCGGAGATACCAGTAGATATTGTCTCATGCGACATAACAGCAAGCGTCCGTAGAGTTCCCCTGCCCATGCGCTGATTATCGCATGCTGTCCAAATAACCTCATTTGCTAAGCGTTCTGGGCCAAGAATACCTCATCCAGCATGCATCTCAGCGAGTGGCCACGACTTTCCTGTCGCAATGCGAAAAAAGGCTCCCATCCTCCGCCAGCAAGTCGTTCATCAGCATCAGCCGCTCGTACATGAACTGGAGGTAGTTGTCGTTCGCCCAGATGTCGGTGTACTGGATCTGCTCGCCGAGGGTGTAGCCCTCGCCGTCGAGCTTGGCGGTGCCCTTCGGGCCGCGGAGGGAGACCCTGCGGACGTAGTCGGCCCCCGAATCGAACGGCGGGTCGATGTAGACGAGGTCCACCTTGCCCCGGAAGCCGTTCGCGATCAGGTGGGCGAGGACTTCCTTGTTGTCGCCGTGGACGAGCAGGCCGCCCTTGGGGTAGGTCGCCGGCCAGTCCCGCCACGCATCGGGGTTCTCCGGCTTGCTGCTGAAGGAGCCGGCCGTGTCGAAGGTCTCCACGTGCTGGGCGGGAAAGGCGGTGACACGCGACAGGGGGCGCTTGCCCACCCACGTGAGCATGGGGCGGCCCTTGGCGGCGGTGATCTTCACGTCGGCGTTCTGGCTCTCGCTATCTTTCCATGCTGCGTCTTCGCCGCGACGTAATGTCACGCTGTTGGACGGCGTCGATGCGTCCTTCTTTGATCCAATGCTCAAAGAGTTTCTGGCTGAACTTGGCGGGACAGGCCGCCCTTGGGAGCCAGCCCCAGTCGCTTAAGGAGCGCTTCTAGGCAGAGGGCCTGCTCCTGAAAGCCGAGCTGGCACAACCCGTGGAATGCCAGCCGGTCGGCAGTGCAAAAGACGGGCTTCGGGTCCTTGGCGAGGCGGATCAGCGTGAGAGCCTCCAGCTCGCCCGGGTCCACCCCCTCTCGCGCGATGGGAGGAAGACGCGCCTGGGTCTCTAGCAGGTCGGCCGCGTCGGCTTCCTCGATGGTGATGCGTCCCGCCGCCGCGTCGTCCCTCAAGTTGATCGGAGTTCGAATGGGATCGCCATCTGCCTGCTCCTTCGCCCAATAGCGAACCTCACGGTCGGCCACCACTCCCGGCACGATAACGTCGGCCAGCTCCGTGAACCTTGCCCACAAGCCTAACTCGTGGAGGTGGATGACAACCACCGCATCAAGCAGAAATAATTTTGGCTTCGTAGGCATCCGAGTCCAGATCGTAGCCATATTGGTCGAGCACGTGCTCCAGATCTCCCACTGTTGTTTCCATTAGCTCGGCCACCTTGCCCCGCGAGAGCTTCCCCGCAAGGAAGCCCCTAACCGCGAGGAGGACGAACCGCGCGGGAAAGACGGGCTCATGGCAGACTTCACAGGGGCGGGCTCCTCTGTCGAGGATCTTGAGGCGAGGGTTCGAGAGGAGTTTCTTTGCCGCTTCCTTGGTAAGAACCCCCAGATTGACCATCCGCCAAACCACTGCCTCGACGCTGACGCCGAATTCGTGGGCCGCCTCCAGAATGGCCATGCCATTGGCGCCCTTTTGGGAGCTCAGCGAACGGATGAAAGGTTCCAGCGCGTTCGTGGGGAGAAGGAGATGGCTCGCGAAGACCTCAGCGAGGGTCTCGGCGCGGTCCTTGCCTTGACCGCCGAGAGGAGCACCGGCCTCGGCCGTCCCTTCCCACGTGAGTAGGTGAAAGAGCTCGTGCGCGAGGCTGAAATGCCGCCGCCAAGGCGGTTCATCCTCGCGTAGGCAGATGGCCTGGCCAAAGTCCCCTTTGGCGGTCAGGGCCGAGCCACCCGTCAATGGTGAAAAGAAAATCTTGATACCCCATTCCGATTCCAGCGCCGCCCTGAGCGACAGCGCGGGGCAGGCACCGAGGGAAAGCAGGTCTCGGACCTTGTCCGCCCAGCCCCCACCTCTTCAAACGCCAAGCGGCGCACGTCTTTGGGTAGGTTGAACGAGGGCATGACACTCCTGGGCTCGCTGTCCGCGAGGTTCTCCAGGAAGGCGTACCTTCGGCAACGCGTCAGAAATACTTGCTGCTCTCTCTCGCGAAACGATGCGAGACGACCCTCGGCTCCCCTCCAAAGGACGCGCTGGGCTTCCGGAGCTTGGCCGCTCGTGAGGATCGCCGCGGCGGGGACGCCGAAGAATGCCGCGAGGCGCACGAGTTCCGTGGCTTTTAATGCGCGCTTTCCCGCCTCCAGGTCGCACAGGACCTGGGCGAATTGGAAACCCACCGCCTCCGCCTGATCCTTTTGCGACAGGCCCCTGCGCTTTCGCAACTCGGCCACGCGCGCACCGAGTTCGCGGTCGTTCTGCTTCTTGTCCATCGTCCTCCCCCTGCTTGCCATATGTCCCAATATACACTCACCTGCAGGAGAAATCAAGATTTTCTTGATGGCCCTCGGTCAAGCCGGCCTCAACCGGCGCCAGCGGGCTCTTCCTCTTGGGGAGGCAACAACGCCGCTATTTGGTCCGCTCCCACCGTGTCGCCAGCGGTAAAGACCATCTCGTACTTGAGCCTGCCCGGGTTCAGGGATTCCCAAGCGCGAAGCGCCATGGCCTTGGCGCCCTTTTCACCGTCCACCGGATGGGCCCGGTCGTGTTCCTTCTTGACCTCCACGATAAAGGCCTTGCCCGAACCGCGTCTCCCGCCCCTTGGCGGCCTCATCCGGATGACGAAGTCGGGGGTGTAATTGCGCCATTTGCCCTTGTCGTCCTTGTATTCCACCAGAAAATCGGTCTTGGTGGGATCGGTGAGCGCGCCCGTGAAGTAGATGTCCTCCACCTGGGCCGGCTTCAGGTTGAGCTGAACCAGCACCTGCTCGAAGAGGCTCAGTTCGGGATTCGAGTCGAAGTTGTATGGGTCGTAGTGGAAGCCAAAGGAGGCCGGGTTTGACTTTGAGAGTTTTCCCATAGGTACGAGCAGATGTTCACGATCCTTCGGGTAGACGATTTCGGCGGTGTAGACCTCGCCACCGGTCTCGTCCATTTCCTTGGTGAAGCCTTCAGGCTTGACGAGAGCCAGGGCCACGTCCACCCGCTCCTCCTTCACTTCATAGGCGCGGGTAAACCGCTCTAGCTGCCCAGCCAGGGCTTTTTGATGGGATTCGGGAACATCCTCTGCGCCGTACAAGCGTCGCAACTCTTCGACAAGCGGCCAAAGATCGAGCCGGTACCGGGCGGCGAGGTCGGCGGCGGCCGCGTAAGCGTCCAGCCCACGGGGCTCAGTCTCGATGGTCACTGTCCCCCCCAGCTGGCGCAGCACGCTGTCCGTGGCTGCTTGCTCCGACACGCTATAGGTGGCCTTTCGAAGCGAACTGCGGGGGGCCTCGCTGGGGTGCACCAGTGCGATGGGTCCGCCGGGCGCCGCCTTGGCCGTGACCGTGCGGATGAGGCGGGTCACCACGAGGGGAGGAATGTCCAGCTTCTTGAGGACGATCTTCGCACGCGCCGTTTCGTGGCCCGTGCGGTTCAGGTCGGCGAGGCCTTCGCCGTAGGTTTCCTGAAGCTGGCGGTCGAGGACCCCGAAGTTGTCGCTGGACAGGTACACCCTTGCCTTGACGGCATTGCCGGGAACCTGGCGAAGGCAGCGCGTGGCGGCCTGGAGCACAAAGTTGTTCGACGACTTGAGCTTCCGCGCGAGAGCGCAGGCGAAGAGGCTCGGGCAGTTCCAGCCCTCCGTCCCCTTATTGACCAGAAGGATCACCCGGTGCGGAGCGGCGGGATCGTTGAGGTGGTTGAACGCTTTCTCATCGGCCGCCTTCGTCATGCTCTCGTCGGAGGTATTCACCAGACAGAGGGACGGACTGAGGCCAAGCTGAACAAGGCGTGCATCAATGGTGGGTTTGAGTTCTTTCAGGTCATCGGTCTGCGGGAAATAGACGGCCAGCTTGGCCGCCGCTCCGTTGGGCAGGGAGACGCTCCCATAGTCCTTGAAGAAGTCCTCGATGACGTGGGCCACATAGGCCTTCGCGTCGCCGTCGAAGTCGTAGGACTGGATGTTTCCCGCGAGGTCCTTCAGGATGCCGTCGCGGATTCCTTCTGACAGGCCGTACCAGATCACCACGTCTTTGAGGGCCTGCCGCTTGAAGTAGGGAGTTCCTGTCGTGTTGATCACACAGACAAGGTTCGTCTTCTCCGCCAGATAGTCCACGGTCTTGCGAACCTTTTTGAGTTCCGAATCCAAGGATTGTCCGTAGGTGTGGTGGGCCTCGTCGGAAAAGACCGCCAGATGGGGAAGGCTGGCGATGGACTGGAGGCGGAGGTTGGCCACTTCGGCCCGGGCCTCTTCCTGCCGCACGCCTGCAAACACGTCGCCGAGGTCCGATTTCCGGATCGTTTCCTTCTGGATTCGGATCTTCTCCGTGTTGGTAACCACCACATTGAAGCTGCTGCCACGAATAACGGGGATGTCCTTCTCACCGTCCCTGGTGAACGTGAGCTTCACGGATGCGGCGAAGGGCTTGTATAGGCGGGGAGGGAGCATCCGCTCATATGGCGTCGCGGCAAGCTCACGGAGCGATTCCAGTATGGTCTTGCCCGGAGCGAAGACGAGGGCATTCTGAACGAAAGGTCCGTTGGGGTATTCCAGGGCCATGGCGAATTCGGTCGCTATGATTGCGCCGATGAGAATAGTCTTGCCCGCCCCCATGGCCAGGGCGAGGATGTAGCTGGGGTAGTCGAGGGTCAACGTCTCCCTTAGCGATTCGAGTTGGAAGTCTCGGACAAAGTCGTCATCGCCGCGAATTCTGCCAAGTAGGTCATCCACCTCGAAATCGCAAGCTTCGAACGCGGGCTGGGGCACGCCCAGGGCTTTGATAAGATCGGCTTTCTTAGGAAAAAGCTTCCGGTAAAGAACCAAGACGTGTGGAGTATTTTCAACCACACGAAGATACCAATAGGTTTCCAGTGCTCGAACTTGGGCTTGGCGCAGGAACCGAGGCCCGCCTGTCTCTTGTTGAACTTGGAACTCCAGGATCTCCGCGATGACTGGATAGGCCGGGCACTCAAAAACTGAGGAACGCCAAACCGTGACTTTCTCGCGTAGGTTGGTGAAGAGTGCGTCCATCTCTCCGAATGTCCCCTCTCAGCGAATGCTCAGTTCCGTGCCTAATTTAGCACGGCTTGACCGTCGGCAGGGCATGCGATCCCAACCGAAGCACCGTAATGGTGCTCGCTACCGTATCAAGCGAGCAGGCTCTCCAGAACGGTGAAGAAGTTGGGGAACGATTTGGCCACACACGAAGACTGCGCGATGCGAACACCGGGGATGCGGAGGCCCAGGATGGCGAAGGCCATGGCCATGCGGTGATCGCCCCGCGGGTCGAGTTCGGCGCCGTGGTAGGCCACGGCGGGGACGAGGGTCATGCGGTCCTCTTCGAGCAAGACCGTGGCGCCCAGGCGGGAGAGAGCGTCCGCCAGGACCGCCAGCCGGTCGCTCTCCTTGAACCGGAGGTGGGCGACGCCGCAGAAAGTGCTGGGCCCGGGGGCGAAGGCGGCCACGGCGGCGAGGGCGGGGACGAGATCGGGGGTGCCGGAGCAATCGGCATCCAGGCCGCGGGAGGGAAACCCCGAAACCGTCGGTGCCCTCGGAGGCTCGTCTCCACGCGGCACCCCATCCGGGCCAGGAGGTCGGGGAAGATCGGCGTCGCCCTGGAGAGAGCGGTCGCCCGTGCCGCGGACGAGCACCTCGCCCCCCGTGGCCGCCGCGGCGGCCCAGAGGAATGCAGCGGCTGAGGCGTCGGGCTCCACCTCGAAGTCGGCGGCCCGGTAGGCGGCCGGGTGCACCCGCCAGCGTTTCGGGCCCAGAGTCTCCACCTCCCCGCCGAATCGGGCCATGACGGCGGCCGTCATCTCCGCGTAGGGGGAGGAGACGAGATCCTTGGAACTCAGCGAGACCGGTCCCCGGGCGAAGGACGAGGCGATCATGAGGCCGGACAGGAACTGGCTGCTGATGGCGCCGGGGACCTCCACCTCGGCCCCGGACCACCGGCTCCCGGTAACCACCACGGGGGGGTAGCCGTCGCGCTCGGCATACCGGACCCTGGCGCCCAGCGCCGCCAGGGGCGCTTCCATGTCGCCCACCGGGCGCCGCCTGAGCTGTTCCTCCCCGTCGAGCGTGAAGGTCCCCTCCTGGCCGCCGCAGACCCCCATGAGCAGGCGCAGGGTCGTGCCCGAGGCCCGGCAGTTCAGGGGCTGCTCGCGGCGCGGTGACTTGGCCCGAAGTGCCAGAAACGACTACCACCCGGCTCGCCTCCTGCCCTCCGTCCTCTGTTCCTTGGAGTGAAAAGTGAGAAGTGAAAAGTGAAAAGGGAGAAACGAGTGCACCGCCACTTCCTGTCCCATATTCTTCAATCCCCGCCCCCAGCGCACGCAAACACTCCACCGTCGCGGCCACATCGTCGCCGTCGGGGAGGGGGCCGATTCGGGAGGAGCCTCGAGCCAGGGCGGCGCAGATCAGGGCGCGATGGGCCAGCGATTTGGAGGAGGGGACCTCGGCCGTCCCCCGCGCCACTCCGCCCGAGGGGACCAGGTAGCTAGTTTCCATCTGAAATGTCCTGATGAACCCCGGTGAGGAGTGAGGAGTGAGGAGTGAGGAGGAAGGACGGAAGAAGCGAGCGGAAAACGGGAAGACGAGGTACCCGTTGCATCCTTTCTCTCCCAGTTCCCTAGTTTCCTAGTCCCCAAGTCACGAAGTCACGATCCATCCTCATCGCTCCCGCATGGCCCGGGCCTGTTCGCGGTCCAGGTCGCGCTCCTTGAGGGCGTCCTTCTTGTCGAAGAGCTTTTTCCCCTTGCCCAGGCCGAGCTCGCACTTGATCTTGCCCCGGCAGAGGAAGATGCGCAGCGGGATGAGGGAGAGGCCCTTTTCGTCCACCTTGCCGCGTGAGCTTGAGGATCTCCTTCTTGTGCAGGAGGAGCTTGCGCTTTCGGAGGGGGTCGATGGGCGTGAGGGCATCGTGGGTATGGTGGTGGTAGGGGGACACGTGGCACTGGTAGAGCCACGCCTCGCCGCCTTCGATGCGGGCGTAGGCGTCCTTGAGCTGGACCTTGCCCTCCCGGATGGACTTCACCTCCGGGCCGAGAAGGACCATCCCCGCATCGAAACGGTCGCCGATCTCGTACAGGTGGAAGGCCTGGCGGTTCCGTGCCAGGTCCTTCTGGGCCTCGGTGCGTTCGCTCACGGTTTGTCCGGACGGGAGGGAAGGTGCTTCATGACGGCCTCCTTGAAGGAGGAGGGCACGTCCAGGGTGGGGAGGGTCTCGAGGGTGTCCACGAGGCGTGCGCATGGCGTCGTACTCTCTCTGGCAGGCCTCGCATCCGCCGAGATGGGCGCGGACTTCCTCGGACTCCTCCTGGGAGAAGTCGTCCTCGATGAACCGCGGCAGCAGCTCCAAGACCTTCAGGCATGGGCGTTGTCGTGTCGATCGGCCACGCGCGTTCCTCCGCTATGGGGCGTACCGGAAATCCTTGGAGCTTCTCCATGAGGATCTGCCGGGCCCGGAAAATCCGTTCTTCACCGTGCCCAAGCGGCAGTCCCGTGATCTTGGCCATCTCCTCGTAGGACCGGAAGGAGAAGTGCCGCAGGATGATCAGCTCCCGGTAGTCGGGGGGCAGGTCGTCCACGGCCCGCTGGACATCCTCCAGGATCGCCTTATTGTGTATACGCATCCAGGGGGTTGAGGGTTGCGCTCTCCAGGGGGATCTCCATGGAGGTCCCGTCCTCCGCCGTCTCCTGGATGGGCAGTGGTCGTCATGTGCTGGCGGCGGATGTGGTCGATGGTGTGGTTGCTGGCGATCTTGTAGAGCCAGGTGGAGAACTTGTACTGCCCGTCGTAGCGGTTCAGGTTCTCGTAGACCTTGATGAAGACCTCTTGGGTGAGTTCCAGGGCCTCCTCGTAGTGGTGGATCATGTGGAAGATGTAGGTGGCGAGGCCCTTCTGGTAGCGCTCCACGAGCAGGGAGAAGGCCTCCCGGTCTCCGTCGAGGACCGCGTGGACCACGTCGCTGTCGGTGAAGACCTTCTGTGCCGCCTGCCCCAACTCAACCTCCATGGCCATTGTAGGCGGGACCGGAGGCGGGGGCAACTACGGGCTCGTGGAGTGAAAAGTGAAAAGTGAAAAGGAAATGGCAAAAGCGTCTACAATAGACTAAGAGGCGCAGTGCCCGCGCTCTCTGGAGGTAACCATGGCCAAGCGCGTCCCAAAACGCAAACTTCAACGGTCAGACGGCCGGACTTTCGCGGTGGCCGCAACGGGCGGGAGCGGAGCACGGCTGGCCCTGCGCTTCCTGGGCCACCTCCTGGCCCACGAAGGCGTGGCGCGCGTGCATCTCGTGACCTCCGAAGCCTTCAAGCTGGTCCTTCTCCGGGAGGAAGACCAACGCCTGGAATCGGCCCTCAAGGCACTTCCGAAGCGCTCCAAGCTTCGAGTCTACGGAGAATCCCAACTGGACGCCTGCGTGGCCTCGGGGTCCTTTCCCGTGGACGGGACCGTGGTCATCCCGGCCAGTATGTCTACGGTGGGGACCCTCGCCGCGGGCTCGGGGCGCAACCTCTGCCACCGGGTCGCCGAGGTGGCCCTCAAGGAGGGACGGCCGCTCATCCTGGTCCCCCGGGAGACGCCCCTCTCGCTCATTCACCTGCGGGGGCTCACCACGCTGAAGGAGGCGGGAGCCACCATCGCTCCCTTCATCCCCGCGTTTTACCAGGGGCCCGCCACCATCGAGGACCTCATGGACCACTTCTTCATGCGCCTCTTCGACCATCTCGGCCTCGACTCCAGTCTTTCATCGCGGTGGAAGTGATGGCGAAGAAATAGCTTGAACCACAGAGGCACAGAGGCACAGAGAAGAAAAACCATTTTAGGGAAAAGATCAAAGATGCCATTTCCGATCTTCCTACGAATAGCCTTGAATTTCCCTGTGCCCTTCCTTTCCATAAGACTTTTTTCATCTTTCTCTGTGCCTCTGTGCCTCTGTGGTGAGATCCTTTCTAGCCCGCCTTGTTGCCGTGCTGGACATGATCAAGTTCCACCACACGGTGTTCGCCCTGCCCTTCGCGCTCCTGGCCATGGCCTGGGCCGCGGGAGGATGGCCGGGGTGGCGGGTACTGTCTGGGGGTCCTGGTGGCCATGGTGGGCGCGCGCTCCGCGGCCATGACCTTCAACCGGCTGCTGGACCGGAAGTTCGACGTCATGAACCCCAGGACATCGAAATGGCCCCTGTCCACGGGGGCCGTGAGTCTGCCCTTTGCCTGGGGATTTTTCGCCGTTTCCACCGCTTTGTTCTTTTTCGCGGCCTGGTTCCTGAATCCCCTCTGCCTGGCCCTGTCGCCCGCGGCCCTCGCCCTCATCCTGGGGTACAGCGCCACCAAGCGCTTCACCGTGTGGTGTCATCTGATCCTGGGGTTCGCGGACGGGATCTCGGCCCCCGGCGCCTGGATCGCCGTCACGGGCACCCTGGCCGGTTCGGCTCCGGCATGGTGGCTGTGCGCGGCCCTCACGGCCTGGATCGGGGGCTTCGATTTCCTCTACGCGCTTCAGGACCGGGAGTTCGACCGACAGCAGGGCCTGCACTCCTGGCCCTCCCGGTTCGGAGTCGCCTCCACGCTCTGGTTCTCCGCCGGGCTGCACGTACTGACCGTGGGGTTCATGATCCTCGCGGGGTTAGGCTCCGGTGCGGGCCCGGTGTTTTGGGGGGCCCTCGCGGTGACCGCCGCGGCGCTCGCTTACGAGCACCTCATCCTTAAGCCTACGGACCTGAGCCGCCTCGGCGCCGCCTTCTTCACCGTTAACGGGTACATCGCGGTGGGCCTTTTTCTCGCCGGTGCGGCCGATCTCTGGTTTCGTTCGAGGTAGTATTGCGCATTCGTGGGCTCTTGGGCTCGTGGACTCGTGGATTCTGGCGGGTCCAGGTGTCCCTCATTGCTACGGGTTGAGCCTGGCTTTCAGCACCCCCGCGGCCACGAGCAGGGGGTCCCACACGGGGGCGAAGGGCGGGGCGTAGGCCATGTCGAGCATGGCCAGGTCCTCCACCTTCATGCCCGCGGTCAGGGCCGCGGCCACCGTGTCGATGCGGCCCTTGACTCCCTCGGGCCCGCAGATCTGGGCTCCCAGGAGACGGCCGCGCCGGTCCGCCGTGAGGTGGACCAGGGTCTCCCCGCCGCCGGGGTAGTATCCCGCCCTCGTGCCCGCGCCGATGACGCAGTCCACCGCATCGAACCCGGCCTCGCGCGCCTCGGCAGGGCTCAGGCCCGTCACGCCCACCTCCAGGCCGAACGCGCGGGTGATGGCCGTCCCGACGATTCCGGGAAAGCGGTCTCGCTCGCCGGCGATGGCGCTCCCCGCCACGCGGCCCATCTTGTTGGCCGTGGTCCCCAGGGGCATGTAGGCGGGCCGGCCCGAGACGAGGTGCCGGACCTCGCAACAGTCCCCCGCCGCCCAGACGCCGTGTACTCCCGTGGCGCAGGTCTCGTCCACCCGGATGGCGCCGTTGGCCGCTCTGGGAATGGGCGAACCTTCGAGAAAGTCCGTGGCCGGCTTCACGCCCGTAGCCACGAGGAAGAGATCCGCCGCCAGTTCGCCCCGGTCGGTCCTCAGGAGGGCGATTTCCGCACCGTCTTTCACCGCCTCCAGGACTTGGGTGCCCAGGAGCACTCGGACGCCCCGGTCCTCCAGCTCCCGAAGAAGCCGCGTCCCTGATCTCGGGGACGAGGGTCCGCATGACGCGCTCCGAGCGATTGATGATCGTGACGGTCACGCCTCGTGCGCTGGAGAAGTTCTCGGCCATCTCCAAACCGATGTAGCCCGTACCCCAGATGACCGCCGAGCGGGGCCTCCGCTCCTCCATGAAACGCTGAAGGCGCCGGCCGTCCCCCAGGTCGTGGAGGGTGAACAGGTTGTCCGCGTCGAGACCGCGAAGGGGCGGCAGCACGGCCCTGGCGCCGGTGGCGAGGAGGAGGGCGTCATAGGGCTCCTCGTAGACCCGTCCCGAGGCAAGGTCCTCGACTCGAATGCGCTTCTTCCCCTCCTGGAGACCGAGGCGCGCGTTGCCTCAGGCGCACCTGAATGCCGCGGGCGGCGATCTCCTCCGGCCCCAGGGCGTAGAGATCCTCCATGCCGTGCACCTCACCGCCGATCCAGTAGGGGAGGCCGCACGCGCCGTAGGAAAGATCCGGCCCCGCTTCCAGCACCGTCGCTTCCCACTCGGGGCGAAGGCGGCGCACTTTGCTCGCCGCGCTCATTCCGGCCGCCATGCCGCCGATGACCAAGAGCTTGGGCATTTGAGTGAATCCTCCGCGCCCATTCTAACCGCCTGAGCTGAAGGGGCCAAGCTGGCCACATGCCTCCGTCCAAAGATTGGGGGCAGTGAAGCCCTTGCCACTGGAACGCGGCGGCGGTTATGGTGGGGAAATGACAGGCGAGCTCATCTTCAACCCGCATTCAGATTCCATCCTGAGGAAAGCGATCCAGGATCGCCGCCTTGCCCAGCTCTGGGCGTCAGCCACCCCCATGCACGGCGGACGGGGAACGGCGCGCGCGCTGACGCTGGCGGGATGGAAACTCGTCCTCAAGCGCGAGCGCCGGGGCGGGTGGGCGGGGAGAGCTTTTCCCGACCGCTACCTGTGGCGAAGGCCCTTCCTCCGGGAATGGGCGCTGGGGTGTCAGCTCGCAGGGCGCGGCCTGGCCCCCGAACCCGTCGCTCTCGAATTCACCGGTCCTGTCGTGGGCTTCCAGGTCTACGCCCTGACCCGTGCCATCCTTCCGAGTTGCTCTCTGGCGGAGTTGTGGCGGGATGGCCGCATGGATGGCCCCGTCATGGCTGCCGCGGGGCGTGCGGTGGCCCGCCTCCATCGGGAGGGCGTTTTTCATGGGGACTTGAACGCCGGCAACGTCCTGTTCGACTCGGACGGCGAGGCACTTTTCCTGGACCTCAGACATTCACGGGTGCTTGATGGTGAGCTCCCCCCTCGGGCCAGGCGACGAAACCTGCTGAGGCTCTGCCGGTCCATGCATAAGCTCCACACCGTGCACGGCCTGCATTGGCCTGAGGCGCCGGGCAAGGCGCTGGCGACGGGCTATGCGGAGGGTTGGGGCTCGACCGAAACCTGGCTGGAAGATGTCGTTTTGGCCATGGATCGGGGATTCCCCTGGCGACGACGCCTTTTTTGGAGCAGGTGAGACCCGGTGGCATCCCGCACGCTCCGCCGCCCTCCAGCCGCTCCAGAGGCGACTCCCATCTTGCTTGACATGGCCCTTCCCGAGCGTAGAGTAGGCGCATGACCTGGATCCTCTTCGTGTTTCTCGCAGTCTACGCGGGTTTGGCCTTGGGCCGTTTTCCGGGGTTCCTCCTGGATCGGACCGGCATTTGCCTGCTGGGGGCCCTCGCGCTGGTGGCCTCGGGAGACGTGAGCGAAACCGCCGCGTGGGACTCCGTCGACAAAGGCACCATCGGCCTCCTGTTCGGCCTCATGATCGTCTCGGCCCAGCTCGAGATGGCGGGGTTTTACGCCTGGGTCACGGCCAGGCTGGCGAAGCTGCGCGTGGGACCCTCCACGCTTCTTGCCGTGCTGGTGGGGGCAGCGGGTTTCATGGCCGCCCTCCTCACCAACGACGTGATCGCCCTGACCATGGCGCCCGTCCTGGTGGACATCTGCCGCCAGCGGCGCCTCAATCCCGTCCCCTTCATGCTGGGGCTGGCCTTCAGTGCCAACGCGGGCTCCGTGGCCACCCTCATGGGCAGCCCGCAGAACATGCTCATCGGCGAAAAATTGAACCTCCACTTCGGGCGGTTCCTATGGCAGGCCGGCGTGCCGGCGGTCCTCTCCCTGGTTGCCGTCTGGGCGATTCTCGCCCTGCTTTACCGGGGGCGTTGGGTGCTGGACGAGGACCCCCACGAGACCTCCCAATCCGCACCTACGCCGCTGGCCCGGGTGGATGTGATCAAGGGTCTGGTGGTGGCGGGCCTACTGGTGGGATTCTTCTTATTCAGCGACATGCCTCGCGACGTCCTCGCCCTGGCGGCCGCGGCCATCCTCCTCCTCAACCGGCATTACCGCTCCAGGGAACTCCTGGAACACGTGGACTGGCAGCTCCTGGTGCTTTTCTTCGGTCTGTTCGTGGTGAACGGCGCCCTCCAGCAGACCCAGCTTCCCCAGCACCTGATGGCGCATATCCAGGCCGGTGGGCTCGACCTCAAGTCCCCCGCCTGGTTCTTTGTCCTGACGGCCGCGCTGAGCGATGTGGTTTCCAACGTGCCCTGCGTCATGCTCCTGCTCCCCTTCGCGACAAAACCCGTGGACGGGGCCGCCATGGCCTTGGCCAGCGGCCTGTCGAGCAATCTCCTGATCATCGGGAGCCTTGCCAACATCATCGTGGTGGACGCGGCCGCCAGACGGGGCATCAAGATCAGCTTCGCCGAGTTCACCCGGTCGGGTGTGCCCGTCACACTGGTGAGCTTGACCATCGCCGCCCTGTGGCTGTGGGTCATTCGGGGCGGGTGACGACGGTCCCTCCAGCTTTTCCTCCCGAAGTGTCCACAATCTTCAGCCGGACGAAGCGATTGGGCGAGAGGGCCCCATCGATCGTCGCATCGAGAAAGTTCCCCGTGAGCGCCCGGCCCCTGCCGCCTTCTGAGACGAGGGTCAGGGCCTCCATCTCGGAGCCCACGAAGGACCGGAGGAAGGCTTCCTTTTTCTCTTGCCCCAGCGCCCGAACGCGCCTGGCGCGCTCGGACACGATCTTAGGCGATAGCGTGGGAAGCCGCCCCGCCGGCGTCCCTGGTCGGGAGGAGTAGGAGAACGCGTGGACGAAGGCCAGGGGAGACCCGTCCAGCAGGGCGAGGGTGGCCTCGAAGTCTTCTGGAGTCTCGGTCGGAAAGCCCACGAGCACGTCGGCGCCCAACCCTATTCCGGGCACGTCATTCGCCAGTCTATGGACCAACTCCCGGTAGAACCCCGCGCGATAGTTGCGCCTCATGTGGGCCAGCACCCGGTCCGAACCGCTCTGCAGGGGGATCTGGAGGTGGCGGCAGAGGCGCGGCTCCCCTTGCATGAGGTCCGTGAGCGCGGGAGTGACCGCCCGCGGTTCCACGGAATTCAGCCGGATGCGATACCGGCCCGGCACGCGAAAAAGGAGCTCCAGCAAGGCGGGCAGGCCGCCGACCCGACCCAGGTCCTTCCCGTATTCACCGGTGTTGATCCCCGTGAGGACGACCTCTTTGTACCCGGCGTCCAACAGGGCCGAGAAATCTCGGACGACCTGCTCCGGAGCCACGGAGCGCGACGGCCCCCGGACCGAGGGGACGATGCAGTAGGCGCAGGGGAAGTCGCAGCCCTCCTGCACCTTGAGCAGAGCCCTCGTCCGATCTCCGAAGCAGGGCACTCGGCTCAGGCCGGCGAATTCTCTCGAAGGAGCGTGGCTCTCCAGAAACCGCTCCAGGACCTCGTCGGAATCGAGAACTGCGTCCACCTCGGGCATGGCCCTGAACGCCTCAGCATCTCGCCTGGAGGCGCACCCCATGACGGCCAGCAAGGCCCCGGCGTTTGCTCCCCGGACGGCCCGTATGAGTCGCCGCGCTTCGCGGTCCGCCCTGTGGGTGACGGTGCAGGTATTGAGTATGACGATGTCGGCATCCGACATGGGGACGGCGAGGGACGCCCCCCCCAGACGGCCGGCGACGGATGCCGAATCGGCCTGGTTCAGCTTGCAGCCGAGGGTGAGGATGGCGTAGGTCACTTGGGGGGCTGCGCCTCCTGGATCTGTCGCCGGAGGGCATCGATGTCCGCCTGGTGCGTGCCGAAGCGCTCGGCCACCACCAGCTCCGTGAGAGCCTCCTTGGTCTTGTTCTGACGGGCGTACCACTGGGCCAGACCCATGTGCCCCTCGGCGCTCTCCGAGGCCTTGAGCGAGGCGAGCAAAAGCTTCCGGGCTTCCGGCAGCCTGCCCTGTTCCATTCGGATTTCGGCCAGCGTGAGGAGCCCGAGGTAGGCTTTGGAGTAGGTTTTCTTTTCCAGCTCCACCAGCAGCGCCGTACACTCGGAGAGTTGCCCCGCGGACTTCAGGACCAGCGCGAGGTAGCAGGAGGCATCGTAATAATCCCTCTGGATCTCGATGGCCTTTCTGAAGTAGACCTCCTGGAGCGTGGGGTCGGTGCTGATGCGGCCACGGATGTAGGATTCGAAGGCCTGGGGGCTCACAACCGTCGGCGGCACCCACGCCCGTCCCAAAGCCTGGGCCAGGTCTTCGCTCAGCTTCCTCGCGAGGGGGAGGAGCTCCTGGAGGCTCTGGGACTCTCGAAAGGATGCCAGCTGCTTTAAGTCGCCCGCGGTGGAATACGCCTTGAGGTTGACGGAAACGGAGTCTCCTGTGACTTCGTAGGTCCCGCCCACGAGCACGCCCACGCCGAACTGCTTCGCCAGCCCCAGTTCCGACGCCAGAGTAAACGAAGGCGCCTCCACGAGACCGGCTTGTTCGTAGTAAGACCGCAAGTCCTCAAAGGGGACCGTCGGCACGCCTCCCTGGGTGAGGGTTTCTCCGAGGGCCACGGCCAAGCCCGTGCCGATCCAGAGGCTGGACGGGGGGCCCAGGGTCTGTTGCGGGGGCATGAGGAGAACTCTCTGTGCCCACAGCGGCGTGGCGAGACTCAAGGCCAAGATCAAGACTGTGCCAAGGACCGTCCAGCGCAAACCTCTCAACCGTTTTTCCCCTTTCTCTTCCGGGCTGCCCTCTCGCGCCGCTCCCGCCACAGGACCAGCCATTGGGCAATTCGGGCCTCGAACCCGGATTCCTTGGGGATGTAGTATACCCGACCCGCGAGCTGGGCCGGCAGGCACTCCAGGTCCGAGATGCCCTCCTCCTCGTCGTGGGCGTAGGCGTACCCTTCACCGTAGCCCTGCTCCTTCATGAGGCGGGTGGGGGCGTTGCGGAGGGCCGCCGGTACGGGGTAGCGGCGGCCGGCCCGCAGATCCTGTTCCGCTTCTTTTTGCGCCAGGTAGACCCGGTTGGATTTGGGGGCCGCCGCCAGGTAGAGGGTAGCTTGCGCCAGGGCCAACCCCGCTTCGGGCATGCCTAGAAAGTCGATGGCATCCTTGGCGTCGAGTGCGCGGCGGAGGGCTTGAGGGTCCGCGTTGCCCACGTCCTCGGAGGCCGCCCTCACGAGCCGACGGGCGATGTAAAGCGGGTCTTCCCCCCCTCCAACATGCGCGAGAGCCAGTAGAGGGAGGCGTCCGGATCGCTGTTTCGGATGGACTTGTGGTACGCGCTGATGAGGTTGTAGTGTTCCTCGCCGCCCCAATCGTAGACCACGCGCCCGCTCGCCAGCCATTCCCGCGCTATGGTGGGGGTGAGGTCTTGGTCCGCCGGAAAATGGAGGGCCAGGGCCTCCAGCGCGTTGAGCGCGAAGCGCGCGTCGCCCGCCGCCAGCCGCGAAAGCTCGGCCAGGACCTCGTCGGGGATGGGCCTGCCCTTGACCTTCAGCAGGGGGTCCTGGGAACTGGCCCGCTGGAGGATGCGCATCACCCCCGCCTCGTCCAGCGGCCTGAAGACAGCTACCCGGCAGCGCGAGATGAGGGCCGGGGTCAGGTGAAAGGACGGGTTCTCGGTGGTCGTGCCGATCAACGCCACCGAACCCTCCTCCAGATAGGGCAGGAAGGCGTCTTGTTGTGCCTTGTTGAACCGGTGGATTTCGTCCATGAAAAGGATCGTGGGAACGCCGTCGCCGCGCCATCGTTCGCGCGCGCGCTCCATGACCTCCCGCGCGTCCTTGACGGTGGCCATGACGGCCGAAAGGCCCACGAAGGGCCTTTCGGAGTGAGCCTGCACGAGTTTTGCGAAGGTCGTCTTGCCGCTTCCAGGCGGACCCCAGAGCAGGATGCTCGCCAGGGTGTCCGCTTGGAGCTGCTTGCCGACGGGCGTCTGGGGGCCGATGACCGAATCCAGTCCCTCCAGATCCTCCCACCGCCGGGGCCGGACCCGCTCTGCGAGCGGAGAGGCGTCCGCCGGGGCTTGAAACAGGGAAGACATGGACCGTCTCCCTCGGGCCTAAGCCTCGGGCGTCTCCTCAACCGTGGCTTCGGACTCGGCCTTGGCCTTCTTGGCGGAGGCCTTGGCCGGCTTTTCACCCTTGTCGGCAGAGGCGGCCTTCTTCTTGGGCGCCGCTTTCTTCTTGGGCTCGGCCTTCTTGTCGGCCTTGGGTGCGGCGGCCTTCTTGGCCTTGCCCTTGGCGGGCTTCTCTTCGGTCTTCGGCTCGCGGCCCACCAGCTCCACCAGGGCGATCTGCGCGCCGTCGCCCTTGCGCCATCCCAGCTTCACGATGCGCGTGTAGCCGCCGGGGCGGGAGGCGTATAGGGGGCCGAGGGTCGAGAAGAGCTTCTGGAGAACTTTGGGGTCGTGCACATCCTGGGCGGCGATCCTGCGGGAGTGCAGCGTGTCCTTCTTGGCCAGGGTGATGAGCTTCTCCGCGAAGCGCTTCAGTTCCTTGGCCTTCTCCAGGGTGGTCTGGATGCGGTCGTGCTTGAACAGGCTGATGGCCTGGTTCCGCAACATGGCGATGCGGTGCTCCGTGGTCCGTCCGAGTTTCCGGTGATCGATCTGATGGCGCATGGGGGCCTCACACGTTCATGCCGAGGGTCAGGTTCTTGGACTCCAGGAGGTCGGCCACTTCCTTGAGCGACTTCTGGCCAAAACTCTTCTTGGCCTGGAGGTCTTTTTCCGTCAAGCGGACCAAGTCGCGCAGGGTCACTACCTCGATGGCCTGAAGCGCCTTGGCCACGCGGGGGCTCAGATCGAGGGCCTCGATGGAGGTGGCCAGCAGGTGCTCCAGCTCGCCTCCGGTGGAAACCTTGGTGCCCTGCGGGATGACCGCCGCGTCGGGTCCCGTGAGGCCGCGATAGAGGTCGAGGTGCTGGGTGAGGAGCGTCGCCGCGTGGTTCAGGGCCTGCTGGGGCGTGATGGCGCCGTTCGTCCAGACCTCGAGCTTGAGGCGCTCGTAGTCCGTGGCCTCGCCCACGCGCGTTTCGCCCACCTCGTAGTTGACCTTCTGGACGGGCGAGTGAATCGAGTCGATGGGGATGAAGACCGGATCCGGAACCTTGTTCGCTTCCGCGGGCACGTAGCCGCGGCCCCTTTGGAGGACGAGTTCGAGAAGGAGCGAGCCCTCCTCGTTGAGTGTGGCGATGGGGGTCTCGGGGTTGAGGATGCGCACGGTGCCGTCGTGCTGGATGTCGCGGGCCTTCACTTCCGCAGGGCCCTTCACGGAGAGGCGCAGCGTCTTCTGCTCCTCGGCGTAGGAGATGAACTGGACGGCCTTGAGATTGAGGATGATGTCCGTGACGTCCTCGAGGACCCCCGGGATGGAGGTGAACTCGTGAAGGACGCCTTCGACCCGGACGGCCGTGATCGCCGCCCCTTCGATGGAGGAGAGCAGGATTCGCCTGAGCGCGTTGCCCAAGGTGATTCCCCACCCCCGCTCCAGGGGTTGCGCGACGAACTCGCCGTAGCGGTCCGTCAGGGTGTCGATGTTGCACTCGATGAGCGTGGGCATTTGAAAGGCTTGCATGGGGTCTCCCGCTCCTATGGGGCCTACTTCGAATAGAGCTCGACGATCAACTGCTCTTCGATGGGGTAGGTGATGTCGCCGCGCTGGGGTTCGCGGACCACGCGGCCTTTGAGGCTCTGGCTGTCCAACTCGAGCCACTCGGGCACGCCGCGGCCCTTGACCGACTCCACGGAGGCTTGCAGGAAGGGATTCTTGGAGGTGTGCGCGGCCACGCCGATCTCGTCGCCCATGCGGACCTGGAAATTGGCCACATCCACCCGGCGGCCGTTCACCAGCACGTGTCCGTGCGCGACCCACTGGCGAGCCTGCGGGCGGGACGAGGCGAAGCCCAGACGGAAGACCACGTTGTCCAGGCGCTTCTCCAGCATGCAGAGGAGGTTTTCACCCGTGACGCCCTTGGTCCGATCGGCCTTGGCAAAGTAGTTGCGGAACTGGGTTTCCAAGACTCCGTAAATGCGCTTCACTTTCTGCTTTTCACGAAGCATGAGGCCGTACCCCTGGATCTTGCCGCGGCGCCTGCCGTGCTGTCCGGGGGGTGTGTTGCGCTTTTCGATGGCGCACTTCTCTTTGAAACAGCGGTCGCCCTTCAGGAAGAGCTTCATGCCCTCCCGGCGGCAGAGTCTACAAACTGAAGCATGATACCGTGCCAAGGTGCTCCTCCTTCTTTACACGCGCCGGCGCTTGGGCGGCCGGCAACCGTTGTGCGGGATGGGGGTGACGTCGCGGATGGAGCGGATCTTCAGGCCCGAGGCCTGAAGGGCGCGGATGGCCGACTCGCGGCCGCCGCCGGGCCCTTTGACCCGCACATCCACCTCGCGCATGCCGTGCTCTGCGACCTTCTCGGCCGCTGTCTTTGCCGCCACCTGGGCGGCAAAGGGCGTTCCCTTTCGGGTGCCCTTGAAGCCTTCCCCGCCGGAGGTGGACCAGACCACGGTGTTGCCTTCCAGGTCCGTGATGGTGATCTGGGTGTTGTTGAACGAGGCGTTGATGTGGACGATGCCCACGGGAATGTTCTTCTTCTCCCGCCGGGGTGAACGCTTTCCTGCGCTAGTCTTCGCCATTGCTGTTCTCCTTGGGAGGCCGTGCTACTTCTTGGCGGCCTTCTTTTTCCCGGCGATGGCCCGGCGGGGGCCCTTGTGAGTCCGGGCGTTGGTATGCGTTCGCTGGCCACGGCAGGGCAGGCCTGTCCGGTGGCGGATGCCCCGGAACGAGCCGATGTCGATGAGCCTCCGGATGTCCAGCTGGATCTTCTTCCGGAGGTCGCCCTCCACGTTACCCTCGTCCTGGATGGCCTTGCGGATGCGGGAGACCTCATCCTCGGTCAGGTCCTTCACCCGGATGTCCGGGCTCACGGCGGCTAGGCCCAGGAGGGCCTTGGATCGCGACTGGCCGATGCCGTAGATATAGGTGAGGGCCACTTCGACCCTCTTGTTGAGCGGGAGATCCACACCTGAGATACGTGCCACGGCCTGCCTCCTTAGCCCTGTCTCTGCTTGTGCTTAGGGTTCTCGCAGATGACCCGGATGACACCCTTGCGCTTGATGATCTTGCACTTGGGACAAATTTTCTTCACCGACGCTCTGACTTTCATCGCCGTTTCTCCTAGTTCTTGAACCGGTAGACGATGCGGCCCCGGTTCAGGTCATAGGGCGACAGCTCAACCAGGATCTGGTCCCCGGGGAGGATGCGGATGAAGTGCTTTCGCATCTTTCCTGAGATGTGCGCCAGGACCCTGTGGCCATTCTCCAACTCCACCCGAAACATGGCGTTGGGAAGCGCCTCCTGGACGGTCGCTTTCATCTGTAAGACATCGTCCTTGCTCATGCCCCTTCCACCCCCAAGACCCGCGGACCGCTCTCGGTGAGCGCCACGCTGTATTCAAAATGGGCCGACCTTTTCCCATCGCGGGTCCTCACGGTCCACCCGTCGGGGTCCACCGTGACCTCGGGCCCACCCTCGTTGACCATGGGTTCGATGGCCAGGACCATGCCCGCCCGAAGCTTTGGGCCGAGGCCCGGGGTCCCGAAATTCGGCACTTGGGGTTCTTCGTGAAGGGCCCGACCGATGCCGTGCCCCACATAGTCTCGCACGACCGAGAATCCGTGTCCCTCCGCCCAGGTCTGCACGGCATGGGACACATCGGACACCCGCTCGCCCACCTGGGCCCGTTCGATCCCCTTCAGCAGGGACTCGCGGGTCACCTCCATGAGCTTTCGAGAGCCCTCGTTCACCTGGCCCACCGGGAGAGTGCATGCGGCGTCGCCGTAGTATCCGTCGAGGACGACGCCGAAATCCACGGACACGATGTCGCCCTCTTGGAGCTTGCGCTCGCCGGGGATGCCGTGAACCACCTCGTCGTTGACCGAGAGGCAGATGGAGGCCGGGTACCCGTGGTACCCCTTGAAGGCCGGCTTGCCGCCCAGGGACTTGGTGGTGGACTCGGCCACGGCGTCCAGCTCTCGCAGGGCGACCCCCGGGGCCACCTCCGACGAGACGCGCTGGAGCACCTTGTGCACGATACGGTTGGCGCGGTCCATGATCTCCAATTCCTCGGGCGACTTGAGATGGATCATCCGATGGCCTTCAGCACCGACGAAAGCACCTCGGAGGGGCTCCGGTCTCCAGGCACACACAGCAGGGCGCCCCGGGTACGAAAATGTTCGGACAACGGTGCGGTCTTCTCGTGATACACGCGCAGCCGCTCGCGGATCACGCTTTCCTTGTCGTCGTCCCTCTGAACCAGACCGGCGGAACATTTATCGCAAACCCCCGGGCTCTTCGGGGGAGATGACACGAGGTTGTAAACGGTGCCGCAGGCGGGGCACGAGCGCCGGCTTCCGAGGCGCGAGACGATGACGTCGTCCGCCACTTCCAGCTCGACGGCGCGAAGCCCATCCTTGCCCAGTTCCGTCAGGATTTCGCCCAGGATACCGGCCTGGGAGAGGTTGCGGGGATAGCCGTCGAGGAGGAACCCGCCCTCGCAATCGGACTTTTCCAAGCGTTCCTTCACGATGCCCGTGAGGAGCTCGTCAGATACGAGGCCGCCGCTTTCCATGACGGCCTTGGCTTTGAGCCCGAGGGCCGTGCCTTCTCGCACCGCGCCCCGAAGCATGTCTCCCGTGGAGACGTGGGGTACGCCGAGGCGCTCCGAGAGCTCCTTGGCGACGGTTCCCTTCCCCGCTCCGGGAGGGCCGAGCAAGACGATGTTGTTAGCCATGTTACCCCCTCCTTCCGCGCATTCGGGTCTTGGAGAACCCTTCGTAGTGCCGCATGATGAGCTGCGATTCCACCTGCTGGAGGAAATCCATGGCCACGCCGACCACGATGAGCAAGGAGGTGCCGCCGAAGTAGAAGTTCAGGTTGAATCCCCGGAGGATCCAGTCCATATGGACCGCCTTGAAGACGTTCTCCAGGCCCGGACCGATGCCCCACAGGTGCTGCAGCGGAACGCCGCTGATGAGCATCATGGGGAGCAGGGCTACGATGATCAGGTAGACCGCGCCCGCGAAGAGCAGGCGGTTGAGCGAGCGGTAGAGAAAATCGCTCGTGCTCTTGCCGGGGCGGATACCCGGGATGAACCCTCCGAACTTCTTCAGGTTGTCCGCCAGGTCCTCGGGGTTGAACACGATGCTCACGTAGAAGAAGGTGAAGAGCACGATGAGCAGCGCGTACAGGAGCAGGTAGGTCAGCGTCCCGTAGCCCACGTAGGCGTTCAGGGTGCGGGCCCACTCGTGCTGGCTCAAAAGGGGCAACTGCAGGATGGTCTGGGGCACGGCCAGCAGCGATACGGCGAAGATGATGGGCATGACCCCGCCCGGGTTGAGCTTGAGCGGGAAGTAGACGGCCTGGCCGCCTACCATCTTCCGGCCCACCATACGCTTGGCGTACTGGATGGGGATCTTCCGCTGGGCACGCTCGAAGTACACGATGAAGGCCACCACGGCCAGCATGAAGACCGACAGGAGGAGCACGACGAACAGGGAGATGTTGCCCTGCTGGACCTGCTCGAAGGTCTTGACGATGGCGGGGATGAGGCCCACCACGATGCCGGCGTAGATCATCAGCGAGATGCCGTTGCCGATGCCCCTGGCCGTGATCTGCTCGCCCAGCCACATGATGAAGGTAGACCCGGCGGTGAGAACGATGACCGTCAAGATGTGGTATCCGAAGCTCGGGTTGTCCACGATGCGCTTCCCCGAAGGGCTGATGAGATCCTTCAGCCAGAAGGAGATGCCCATGGACTGAACCACGCAGATGAAGATGGTGAGGTAGCGGGTGTACTGGACGATCTTCTTGCGCCCCTCGGCGCCGCCTTCCTTCTGGAGTTTCTCGATGTAGGGCCAGACCACGCCCAGAAGCTGGAAGATGATGGAGGCGGTGATGTAGGGCATGATCCCCAGGGCGAAGATGGTGCACTTGGAGAGCGCGCCGCCGGAGAACAGGTTCACGAAGCCCAGCACGCCCGACGCATACTGCTTGAAGAATTCCTGGAGCGCCATGGCGTCGATGCCCGGCGTGGGGATCTGTGCACCCACCCGGTACACGGCCAGCAGCATGAACGTGAAGAACAGGCGCCTGCGCAGGTCGGGTATGCGGAAGAGGTTCTGGAAGGCTTCGATCACGGCTTCCTCACCTCGGCGCGTCCGCCGGCGGCCTCGATGACCTGGCGGGCCTTCTCGGAAAAGGCGTCGGCGACCACGGTGATGGCGCGGTCCAGGGTGCCGTTGCCCAAGATCTTGACCTGGACCTCGTCGGACTTGATGATCCCGGCGCGCTTGAGCGCCTTGGCGTTCACCTCGCTGCCGCCCTCGAAGATGGCGAGGCGGCCCACGTTCACGGCCTGAACCTCCACGGCGAAGATGTTGGTGAAGCCGCGCTTGGGGATCCTGCGGTGCAGGGGCATCTGGCCGCCCTCGAACCCGGGGGCCTGGTGGAAGCCCGAGCGGGACTTGGCCCCCTTGTGACCCTTGCAGGCGGTCTTGCCGTGCCCGGAACCCGGGCCTCGGCCGACGCGCTTGGGACCTTTCTTGGAGCCCTTGGAGGGCTTGAGTTCGGAGAGGAACATGTGGGCCCCCTTAGCTATGCTTTCTGGGTGACCTCGACCAGGTCCTTGATCGCGAAAATCATTCCGCGGATCTCGGGTCGGTCGGGGTAGCACCGCGTCCGGTTGAGTTTTCGCAGGCCCATGCTCCACGCCACCAGCCGGAGCTTCTCGGTGGGGGGCTTGCGGATGAGCGTCACTTCGACTTGGCCTTCGGAGGCCGCCTTCTTCTTCGCCGCCATGGCTTACCCCAAAATCTCTTCGATGGTCTTGCCGCGCTTGCGGGCCACCGACTCGGGACTCCGCAGGCTCTTGAGCCCCTCGATGGCCGCCTTCACCACGTTCTGGGGGTTGTTCGTCCCCAGGCACTTGGTGAGGATATCCTGCACACCCACCGCTTCCATGACGGCGCGGATGGCGCCACCGGCGATGACGCCGGTCCCCTTGGAGGCCGGGCGAAGCATCACGTGGCCGGCTCCGAACTTCCCCTGGACGTAATGGGGAATGGTGGCGCCCTGGAGGGACACCCGGACCATGTTCCGCTTGGCCTGCTCGACGCCCTTGGAGATGGCCAGGGGAACCTCGCGGGCCTTGCCCAGGCCGCAGCCCACGCGCCCGTTTCCGTCGCCCACCACGATCAGGGCCGAGAAAGAGAAGTTCTTGCCGCCCTTGACGACCTTGGTGACGCGGCGGATGGAGACCACCTGCTCCTTCAGTTCCAGCTCGTTGCTCGATCGATCTTCCATGTTCCGTCTCCCTAGAACTGCAGGCCGCCCTTGCGGGCGCCCTCGGCCAGGGCCTTCACGCGGCCGTGGTAGAGATAGCCTCCGCGGTCGAAGACCACTTGCTCGATGCCCTTGGCCTTCAGGCGTTCAGACACGAGCTCGCCCACCTTCGCGGCGGCGGCGACGTGCTTGCCGGAGGTCTTGAGCGAATCTTTGATGGCGGGTTCGAGGGAGGACGCCGCGGCGATGGTCGCTCCCGTGGTGTCGTCCACCGCCTGCACATAGATGTAATGCGAGCTCCGAAAGACGCAGAGCCGGGGCGCCGTGGCGGTGCCGGAGAGGCGCTTGCGGATGCGGATCTTCCGCCAGTCCCTCTTCTGCTTGCGGTCTAAATGAACGTGCTTAGCCATCGTCTGTCCCCTTTACTTCGCGGCCTTGCCGGCCTTGCGCACGACGGTTTCGTCGGAGTACTTGACGCCCTTGCCCTTGTAGGGCTCGCACTTGCGATACCCGCGGATCTGGGCGGCCACCTGTCCCACCTCCTGCCGGTCGTGGCCCGTCACCACCAGGTGCGTGCCCTTCTCGATGGCGATGGAGATGTGTTCGGGGACAGGAAACTCCACGACGTGCGAGAATCCGAGGTTCAATGTCAGCTTCTGCCCCTCGAGGGCGGCCTTGTAGCCGACGCCCACGATGTCCAACTCTTTCTTGTACCCCTCGCTGACACCCTTGACGGCGTTGGCGAGGAGGGCGCGCGTCAGGCCGTGGAAGGCCCGGACCTGCTTGGTGTCCTCCAGGCGGCTCACCACCAGGACGCCCGCGTCCACGGCGCAGGTGATGCCGGCCGGGACGGGCGTGACGGTCTTGCCCTTGGGTCCCTGGACCTCGACGAAGCCCTCTTGGAGGCTCACCTTCACGGCGCTCGGCAGGGGGATGGGTTGCTTACCAATTCGAGACATGCTCTCCTCCTCCTACCAGACGCGGCAGAGAATTTCGCCGCCCACGCCTTCGCGCCGGGCGACCTTGTCGGTCATGAGGCCCCGGCTCGTGCTCAGGATGGCCACGCCGAGCCCGCCCAGGACGGGCTTGATCTCGTCCTTGCCGGCGTACACGCGGCGGCTCGGCTTGCTGGCTCGCCGGATGCCGTCGATGGCGGGCCGGCCATCGGAAGAGTACTTGAGGTCCACCGTGAGGACGCCCTGCTTGCTGTCCTCGGTGACCTTGAAATTCAGGATGTATCCCTCTTCCTTGAGCAGCTTGGCGATCTCCACCTTGAGCCTGGACGAGGGGACCTCGATGAAGGCCTTCTGGCTGGACAGGCCGTTTCGGATTCGGGTCAACAGGTCGGCGACGGGGTCTGTTATGTTCATCGTCTCACCTCACCACGACGCCTTGATCACGCCCGGGAGCTGGCCCTGGAGGGCGAGCTGACGCAGGCAGCAGCGGCAGAGGGCGAACTTGCGGTAGTAACCGCGGGGACGCCCGCACCGTTTGCAGCGGTTCCTGACGCGCACGGCGAATTTCGGTTTCTTGACCATCTTTGCAAAAGCTCGAATGCTGGCCATCCTGAATCTCCTACTTCCGGAAGGGGAACCCGAAGTGCTGAAGGAGGGCCTTCGCTTCGGGATCCCGCTTGGCGGTAGTGCCGATGGTGATGTTCATCCCCATGGCCCGCGTGATTTTGCTGTAGTCCACCTCGGGGAAGATGAGCTGGTCCTTGATGCCGAGGGTGTAGTTGCCGTGACCGTCGAAGGACCGGTCGGACAGGCCCTTGAAGTCTCGCATGCGGGGGATGGCCAGGCTGATCAGCCGGTCCATGAACTCGTACATGCGGTCCCCGCGGAGCGTCACCATGGCCCCGATGGGCTGTCCCTGGCGCAGCTTGAAGTTGGAGATGGATTTCCTGGCCCGCCGGATGGCGGCCTTCTGGCCGGACAGTATGGTCAGCGTCACCGCCGCCTCGTCCAGGAGCTTGATCTCGCTTTTGGCCTCCCCCATGCCCATGTTGACCGTGACCTTGATCAGCCTGGGGACGGCCATGACGTTGTCAATCTTGAACTCCTCCTGGAGTTTCGGGAGGATCTCCTTCACGTATCGCTCTCTCAACCGCGGAACCGTCTTCATGGGTCTGCCCCTACTCCTGCACCGCGCCGCATTTTTTGCAGGCGCGAACCTTCCTACCGCCCTCGAGCATCTTCGACCCCAAGCGGGTAGGCTCTTTGCACTCCTTGCAGACGACCATTAACACCGAGAGGGCCAGGGGCGCCTCGCGCTCCAAGATGCCTCCCTTGATGTTTTTCTGGGGGTTCGCCTTGGTGTGCCGCTTCACGAAATTCACGTTTTCGATCAGGGCGCGTCCCGCGGACAGATCCACGTTGATCACGCGGCCGCGCTTGCCCTTCTCTCGGCCTGACAGGACGGATACCTGGTCGTTCTTCTTCACTCGGTTGCGCACGGCGGTCCCCTCTCAGATCACTTCGGGGGCCAGGGAGATGATCTTCATGAACTTCTTCTCCCTCAACTCCCGGGCCACGGGGCCGAAGACGCGGGTGCCCACGGGCTCGCCCTTGTCATCCACCAGCACTGCGGCGTTGTTGTCAAATCGGATGTAGGAACCGTCGCGGCGTCGTGTTTCCTTGACCGTGCGGACCACCACCGCCTTGACGACTTTTCCCTTCTTCACGTTTCCCTGGGGCGCGGCCTCCTTGACGGAGCAGGTGATGATGTCGCCCAGCCGGGCGTAGCGTCCCGCGGTGGAGCCGCCGCGCATGCGGATGCAGGCGATCTTCTTGGCGCCCGAGTTGTCCGCCACTTGTAGAATGGTTCCCATCTGGATCATGGCTGTCTCCCGGCGCCGCCTAGCGGGCCTTCTCGAGGACCTGCTTCACGGCCCAGTTCTTGTCGCGGCTGAGGGGGCGGGTCTCGATGATGAGCACCTTGTCCCCCACGCCGCACTGGTTCTGCTCGTCGTGGGCCTTGAACCGCGAGGTGCGCTTGATGACCTTGCCGTAGGTCTCGTGGAAAATGCGGCGCTCCACCTGGACCACGACGGTCTTGTCCATCTTGTCGGAAACCACGACCCCAACTTTGGTGGCCCGTTGGGGGCGGGTGGCCTGGCTCTCTTTGCCCGTCATCGTCAACTCCCTTGCAGCGACCGCTGCTTCTCGGCCAGGACGGTCTTGATCCGGGCCAGCCCGCGGCGGTAGGCGCGGATGACCGAGGGGTTCTCGATCTGGCCGGAGGCGAGCTGGAAGCGGAGCTTCATGAGGTGCTCCGTGATTTCGCGGCTCTCGCCCTTCAGTTCCTCCACGGTCAGGTCACGCACCTTGGCGGTCCTCTTGAGGTCGGCTGGCTTCATCATCGCGAGAACTCCTGCTCCTTGCGGCTCACGAACCGCGTCTTCATGGGCAGCTTGTGAGCGGCGAGGCGGAAGGCCTCCTGGGCGATCTCGGGCGTCACGCCTTCGAGCTCGAAGAGGACGCGGCCGGGCTTCACCACTGCCACCCAGCCCTCCAGGTTTCCCTTGCCCTTGCCCATGCGCGTCTCCTGGGGCTTCTTGGTGTAGGGCTTGTCGGGGAAGACGCGGATCCAGAGTTTGCCCCCGCGCTTGATGTGGCGGTTGATGGCCACGCGGCTCGCCTCGATCTGGCGGTTGGTGAGCCAGCAACACTCCAAGGACATGAGTCCGAAATCCCCGAAATCCACGTGGGCTCCACCCTTGGTGGGGCCGCTCCGGCGCCCCCGCTGCTGCTTCCTGAACTTGACCTTCTTCGGCATTAACATGGCGAATCTCTCCCGGAGAGGGCGCTACTTGCCCACTTTCTGGCCCTTGTAGATCCAGACTTTGATCCCGATGATTCCGTAGGTTGTTCGCGCCTCGGCGAAGCCGTAGTCGATATCGCTACGCAGGGTCTGGAGCGGCAGGCGGCCCTCCAGGTACCACTCCGAGCGCGCGATCTCGGCACCGTTCAGGCGTCCCGCCACGCGAATCCTCACGCCCAGCGCGCCGAACTTGGAGGCCATCTCGATGGCGCGCTTCATGGCGCGTCGGAAAGCCACGCGCTTGGTGAGCTGGAGGGCGATGGATTCGGCCACGATCTGGGCCTCGATCTCGGGACGGTGGATCTCATCGATCTTGATGTAGACCTCACGCCCGGTCCTGCGCTGGATCTCCTCCTTGAGCCGGTCCACCTCGGCGCCCTTCTTGCCGATGATGATGCCAGGGCGGCTGGTGCTGACGGTGATGGTCAGCTTCTTGCCGGCCCGCTCCAGGTCGATTCTCGAGACGCCCGCGTGCTTGAGGCGCGCCTTGAGCTCGTCGCGGAGCTTGAGATCCTCATGAAGGAGTTGCCTGTAGTCCTTCTTGGCGAACCAGCGGGACTCCCAGTCTTTGTTGAAGCCTACCCGGAAACCCACGGGATGAACTTTCTGACCCAACGTTCACCTCCAACTGCTAGTGCTGAGTGCTGAGTGCTGAGTGCTGAGCGGAGGCTTTCCCCACTCGTACCCTCGCCTTTGTGCCTCAGTCCTCAGTCCTCAGTCCTCGTTACTTCTCGTTCAGCCCGATGGTCACGTGGCACTGCCGGCGCACGAAGCGGAACGCCCTGCCCATGGGGGCGGGCATGGTGCGGCGGCGGAACTTGACGGAGGCCCCATCCACGAAGATGGTGGACACGTAGAGCTTGTCCACGTCCACCTGCTTCCCGGGCATGCTCTCGGCGTTGGCCACGGCCGTCTTGAGCAGCTTCTGGAGGTCTCGCGCCACCCGCTTCTTGGTGAATCGCAGGATGGCCATGGCGTCTCCCACGGACCGGCCACGGATGGTGTCGGCCACGAGGCGGGTCTTCTGGGGAGACGCATCGACGTACTTCACGATCGCTTTGACCAGCATGGGCTCCACCTACTTCTTGACCTCGGCCTTCTTCTTCTCGCCGGAATGCCCCCTGAAAGTGCGGGTGGGGGCGAACTCGCCGAGCCGGTGGCCGATCATGTTTTCCGTCACGTACACGGGGACGAACTTCCTCCCGTTGTGAACGGCGATGGTGTGGTTGAGCATGGACGGAACGGCCATGGAGCGCCGACTCCACGTCTTGATGACGGCCTTCTTGCCGGACTCGTTCATGGCATCCACCTTCTTCTCCAGGTGCTTGTCGATGAACGGGCCCTTCTTGAGTGAGCGGGACATCTAGGCTCTCCTCTTCACGATGAAGCGCGCGGTCCGCTTGTTCTTGCGGGTCTTGTGCCCCTTGGTAGGCACGCCCCACGGTGTCACCGGGTGGCGCCCGCACTTGGTCTTGCCTTCGCCGCCACCGTGCGGGTGGTCCACGGGGTTCATGGCCGTTCCGCGGACCTTGGGCCTGCGGCCGAGCCAGCGGGAGCGACCCGCCTTGCCGAGGGTCACGTTCTGGTGGTCCAGGTTGCCCACCAGGCCCACGGTGGCGTAGCAGTCGGAGTGCACATGGCGCATCTCGCCCGAGGGCATGCGGAGGGTCGCCATCTGGCCCTCCTTGGCCATGAGCTGGGCTCCGGCGCCCGCGGCCCTCGCCATCTTTCCGCCGCCGCCGATGTGGAGCTCGATGTTGTGAACGGTGGTGCCTACGGGGATCTTCTTGAGCGGCAGCGCGTTGCCCATGGCCACTTCGGCCTCGGGTCCCGACATGAGTTTCTGGCCCATCTGCAGGCCGTCGGGCGCCAGGATGTAGCGCTTCTCGCCGTCCGCATAGTTGAGGAGGGCGATCCGGCACGTGCGGTTCGGGTCGTACTCGATGGCCGCCACGGTGGCCGGGATGCCGTACTTGTCCCGCCTGAAGTCGATGATCCGGTAGCGGCGCTTGTGCCCACCGCCGCGGCGCCTCATGGTGATGTGGCCGTCGTTGTTCCGGGCGCTCAGGCGCTTCTTCGAGGAGAGGAGGCGCTTTTCGGGAGCCTTCTTGGTCAGCTCGTCCGTGGTGAGCGCCGTCATGTAGCGGCGGCTGGGGGTGGTAGGTTTATAGGTTTTGATCGGCATGGCTGTCCCCTACACTCCCTCGAAGTACTCGATGGGCTTGGCGCCCTTGGCCAGTTTTACGTAGGCCTTCTTCCAATCGGGGCGCTTGCCCTCGGACCGGCCCACCTTCTTGTTTTTACCCAATACGTTCACCACGCGGACGTCGTCCACCTTCGTCGAGAAGATTTTCTCCACCGCGTAGGCGATTTCGATCTTGTTCGCCCGCTTGTCCACCTTGAAGGCCAGCGTGTTGGTGCGGTCCTTCGCGATGATGTTCTTCTCCGTGAGGAGCGGGCGGAGGATGATGGTGTAGGGGTCTCTCATGGCTTGAGCACCTCCGCGAGCTTCAGCAGAGCCGGCTCGGTGAAGACGACCATCTCGTAGCGCGCCAGGTCGTAGACGTTGATCTCGTCCAGGCCCGTCACCTTGACGCCCGGGACATTCCGGCTCGCCCGGACCACCGAGGGGGCCACCTTCTCGTCCACGAAAAGGACGGTCTTGTGGGCCTCCGTCAGCGGGCCGAACTTGGTCACGAAGGCCTTGGTCTTGGCGCCATCGATCATGAGCCCGTCCACGACCTTGAGCAGGTTGCGGCGAAGGCGCTCCGCGAGCAGCGACCGCATGGCGGTCCGGCGGACCTTCTTGGGGATGGCGTAGGAGTAATCCCGGGGCTTGGGTCCGAAGACGATGCCACCGTGGTACCACAGGGGCGAGCGCACCTCACCCATGCGGGCCCGTCCGGTATGCTTCTGTTTCCAGAGCTTCTTGCCGGAGCCGGAGACCTCGTCGCGGTTTTTGGTGGAGTGGGTGCCCAGGCGCTGGTTCGCCTCGTAGCAGCGGACCGCCTCGTAGACGAGGTCCTGGCGATAGGGTACGCCGAAGACCTCCTCGGGGAGGTCGATCTCCCGCTGGGTTTCCAATGCCGAGTTGACGACAGTGATGTTTGCCATGGCGCTCCCCTTACCGGATTCCGTGGATCAGCAGGAGCCCGCCCTTGGGGCCGGGTACCGCCCCGAGGACGAGGAGGACGCCGTTGGCCGGGTCCACCTGGACCACCCTGAGGTTCTTGATCGTGGCTCGGGCGTTGCCCATCTGCCCCGCCATCTTCATCCCCTTGAACACGCGGGACGGATAGGACGAGGACCCGATGGAGCCGGGCGCCCGGTGGAACATGGATCCGTGGGTCGCCTGGCCGCCCTTGAAGTGGTGGCGCCTCATGACGCCCTGGAAGCCCTTGCCCTTGCTGGTGCCGACGATATCGACGGACTGAATCTCCTTGAAGTGCTCGAGGGTGATGGATGCCCCCGTGGAAAGCTCGGGGAACTCCCCTCGCAGCTCGCGGATCTGCTTCACGGAGGCGGCCCCGGCTTTCTTGACGTGAGCCGCCAGGGGCTTCGTCACGGCGTGGCGGCCCAACTTCTCCACCAGGCCGATCTGAATGGCGTGGTAGCCGTCGGTCTCCGGCGTTTTTTTCTGCAGGACCACGCAGGGGCCCGCGGCGATGACCGTCACCGGCACCACCGCCCGGGTCTCGTCGAAGACCTGCGTCATGCCCAATTTGCGTCCCAGTATCCCGATCTTCATTCGTTTCTCCCGCAGGTATCGGTCGCCCGCCGGCGACTTGCCTGCCCTTGCTCGGCCCCCGGTCGGTTTCATGGCCGCCGGGGACTTCCGGCGACTACTTCGTGAAGGCCTTGATCTCCACGTCGACGCCGGGCGGCAGGTTCAGTTTCATGAGCGCGTCCACGGTCTGCGGCGTGGGGTCGTAGATGTCCAGCAGCCGCTTGTGGGTGCGCATCTCGAACTGCTCCCGCGATTTTTTATCCACGTGCGGGGAGCGGTTCACCGTCCAGATCTGCCGCTCGGTGGGCAGGGGAATCGGCCCCTTGACCCGCGCGCCGGTCCTCTTGGCCGTTTCCACGATTTCCTTCGTGGAGCGGTCCAAGATCCAGTAGTCGTAGGCCAAAAGGCGTATACGGATCTTTTCGTTCAGCATGAGCTCCTACTCCACGATCTCCGTGATGGTGCCCGCGCCCACGGTGCGGCCACCCTCGCGGATGGCGAACCGGAGACCCTTCTCCATGGCGATGGGGTTAATGAGGCTCACGTCCATGCTGACGTTATCCCCGGGCATGACCATCTCGCGGTCAGCGGGGAGGGTCACGTCGCCAGTCACATCCGTGGTCCGGAAGTAGAACTGGGGACGGTAGCCCTTGAAGAAGGGTGTATGACGGCCGCCCTCCTCCTTCGTCAGGATGTAGGCCTCGGCCTTGAACTTCTTGTGGGGGGTGATGGAGCCGGGCTTGGCCACGACCTGGCCGCGCTCGACCTCTTCCTTCTTGGTGCCGCGCAGGAGCAGGCCCACGTTGTCGCCAGCCTGGCCCTGGTCCAGCAGCTTGCGGAACATCTCGACGCCCGTGATGACGGTCTTGAAGGTGGGGCGGAGACCGACGATCTCCATCTCTTCCTGAACCTTCACGATGCCGCGCTCCACGCGACCCGTGACCACGGTACCGCGGCCCGAGATGGAGAAAATGTCCTCGATGGGCATGAGGAAGGGCTTGTCGATGTCGCGCACGGGCTCGGGGATCCAAGTGTCGCAGGCGTCAAGAAGCTCCTGGATGCACTTGGCATCGGGGCTGTTAGGATCCTCGGACAGCCCGGCCTTGAGGGCGGAGCCGCGGATGACGGGGCCGTCGTCACCGGGGAACTTGTACGTGTTGAGGAGGTCGCGGACCTCCATCTCCACCAGGTCCAGCAGTTCGGGGTCGGCCTTGTCGCACTTGTTGAGGAACACCACGATGTAGGGCACGCCCACCTGGCGGGCCAGGAGGATGTGCTCGCGGGTCTGGGGCATGGGGCCGTCTTCCGCGGAAACCACCAGGATGGCGCCGTCCATCTGGGCCGCGCCCGTGATCATGTTCTTGATGTAATCGGCGTGACCGGGGCAGTCCACGTGCGCATAGTGCCGCTTGTCGGACTGATACTCCACGTGGGAGGTGGCAATGGTGAGGATCTTGGTGGGGTCGCGCCGGCCCTGAGACTCGGAGGCCTTGGCCACCTCGTCGTAGGGGATGAACTTCGCCAGGCCCTTCGCCGCCTGCACCTTCGTAATGGCCGCCGTGAGGGTGGTCTTCCCGTGGTCCACGTGCCCGATGGTGCCAACGTTGACGTGCGGCTTGGTCCGGTTGAATTTCTCCTTCGACATCCTCTGCCTCCTTGACGAATGTAACCCTGGGACTAACGGCCCTGAACGCGGGCTACGATCTCTTCCGACACTTGCCTTGGAACGGGTTCGTACCGATCGAACTGCATGACGTAATTGCCTCGCCCCTGGGTGAGCGACCTCAGGGCGGTGGCGTAACCGAACATTTCCGCCAGGGGAACGATGGCGGTGATGACCTGGAGATTGGCGTGGGCTTCCATGCCGTGGATCTTGCCCCGGCGGGAGTTGATGTCGCCCATGACTTCGCCCATGTAGTTCTCGGGCACCGTCACCTCGACCTTCATGACCGGCTCGAGGAGCGCCGGGGAGGCCTTGGCCGCCGCCGCCTTGAACGCCATGGAGCCGGCGATCTTGAAGGCCATTTCCGACGAGTCCACCTCGTGGTAGGAGCCGTCGTACAGGGAGACCTTCACATCCTTGATGGGGAATCCGGCCAGGACGCCCAGCTCGGTGGCTTCGCGGATCCCCTTCTCGATGGCCGAGATGTATTCCCTGGGGATGACGCCGCCGGTGATGTCGTTCTCGAAGACGATGTTGTCGCCCTCGCCCAGCGGCTCGATCTTGATTTTCACGTGGCCGTACTGGCCGTGACCGCCCGTCTGCTTGATGTACTTGCCCTCGGCCTGGGCCGCCTTGGTGATGGTCTCGCGGTAGGCCACCTGGGGCTTGCCCACGCTGGCCTGCACTCCGAACTCGCGGGTGAGGCGGTCCACGATGATCTCCAGGTGGAGCTCGCCCATGCCGGAGATGAGGGTCTGCCCGGTCTCTTCGTCCACGCGCAGGCGGAAGGTCGGATCCTCCTTGGCGAGTTTCATCAGGGAGGCGCTGAGCTTTTCCTGGTCGGCCTTCGTCTTGGGCTCGATGGCCACGGAGATAACGGGCTCCGGGAAGTCCATGGACTCCAGGACGATGGGATGGTCCTTCGTGGCGAGGGTCTCGCCCGTGGTCACATCCTTCAGGCCAACGATGGCCGCAATGTCTCCGGAGCGCACCTCGTCGATCTCTTCGCGCTGGTTGGCGTGCATCTTGAGCAGGCGACCCACGCGCTCCTGGCGCCTCTTGACCACATTCCAGACGTAGGACCCCGCCTGGAGGGCGCCCGAATAGACCCGGACGAAGGCGAGCTGGCCCACGAACGGGTCCGTCATGATCTTGAAGACGAGGGCGGAGAAGGCCTCCTCGTCGTTTTGGACCCGCACCTCGGGCTGGTCCGTCTCGGGGTTCACGCCCTTGATGGGCGGGACATCCAACGGGGAGGGGAGGTAATCCACCGCCGCGTCGAGAAGCGGCTGGACGCCCTTGTTCTTGAAGGCCGAGCCGCACAGCACGGGCGTGAAGTGCATGGCGATGGTGCCCTTGCGCAAGGCGGCCTTCACGGCGGCCTTGTCCAGCTCCTTGCCGTCGAGGTACGCCTGCATGAGCTCGTCGTCCTCTTCGCACGCCATATCCAGGAGCTTCTCTCGCATCTGGGCGGCCTTTTCGACGTACCCGGCGGGGATGTCCTCCACGACGAACTTTGCGCCGAGGGTCTCGTCGGTCCACCGAATGGCCTTGTTCTCGAGCAGGTCGATGAGGCCCTCGAAGGAGTCCTCCTGGCCCAGGGGCCACTGGAAGGCCACGGGGCGCGCGTGGAGGCGCTCTTCCATCATCCTCAAGACGCGCTCGAAGTCGGCGCCCTGACGGTCCATCTTGTTGACGAAGGCGATGCGCGGAACGCGGTACTTATCGGCCTGGCGCCAGACCGTCTCGGACTGGGGCTCCACGCCGCCCACGGCGCAGAAGACGCCCACGGCGCCGTCCAGGACGCGGAGCGAGCGCTCCACCTCGGCGGTAAAGTCCACGTGCCCAGGGGTATCGATGATATTGATGCGACAGTCCTTCCAAGAGCACGTCGTGGCGGCGGAGGTGATGGTGATGCCGCGCTCCTGCTCCTGGATCATCCAATCCATGGTGGCCGTGCCATCATGGACCTCGCCCATCTTATAGTTGACGCCCGTGTAGAAGAGAATCCTCTCCGTCGTGGTCGTCTTGCCGGCATCGATGTGGGCCATGATGCCGATGTTTCTTTGTTTATCGTACGGAACGGTACGGGGCACGGGGGTTCCTTCGCCTTACCAGCGGTAGTGGGCAAAAGCCTTGTTGGCCTCCGCCATCTTGTGGGTGTCTTCGCGCTTCTTGATGGACGACCCTCGGTTGTTGGCCGCGTCCAGCAGCTCCGCGGCCAGGTTGCCCTTCATGCTCTTCTCGCCTCGCGCCCTGGAGTAGTCGATGATCCAGCGGACGGCCAGGGAGAGGCGCCGCTCGGGGCGGACCTCCACGGGGACCTGGTAGGTGGCACCGCCCACGCGGCGGGATTTCACCTCGAGGACCGGCTTCACGTTGTCCAGGGCCTTTTGGAAGACCTTGACGGGATCATCCCCGGTCTTCTCCTTGAGGATGTCCATGGCCCCATAAAAAATGGACTCCGCCACGGACTTCTTGCCCTGGTACATGATCTTGCTGATGAACTTGGTGACCAGGACGGATCCGTAAACGGGGTCCGGCGAGACTTCTCTTTTTCGAACGACGGCTTTCCTCGGCATACCCTGTGCTCCTTACCTTCTTTTCAAAGAGCGACGGCCCCACGCGGGCCCGGGCGAACACTGACGCCTACGATTTTGGTCGCTTAGCTCCGTACTTCGAACGGGACTGGCGCCTGGCTTCGACGCCGGTCGTATCAAGCTTGCCCCGGATGATGTGATAGCGCACGCCAGGAAGGTCCTTGACGCGGCCTCCGCGGATGAGCACCACGCTGTGCTCTTGCAGGTTATGCCCCACTCCGGGGATGTAGGTGGTCACTTCCATGCCGTTGGTCAGGCGGACGCGGGCCACCTTGCGGAGGGCGGAGTTGGGCTTCTTGGGGGTCGTGGTGTACACGCGGGTGCACACGCCACGCTTCTGCGGATTGTTTTTCAGGGCCGGGCTCTTGGTCTTGTACTGAACGACCTGGCGCCCTTTCCTCACAAGCTGGTTGATGGTCGGCACACGATCCTCCTTGCCTGACTCGCCACACAAACCTCCACCCTGCGAGGCCGCCATTACTCCATAAGGTGGAGAGGCCCCACGAAGGGAGAGCCGAAGCCGAATTAGAATACCACCTATCTCCATGACTGTCAAGACTATGGGGGCTGGGGTATTTGCATCTTCGCGCAGCACCAGATGTTGGGGTAGTGCTCCGGAACATCACAACCCGGAGCCGTCACCCGCTCCGGCGGCACCTCGGGGAGACCTTGTTGCGCCCGCTCGGGTTGCGCCGTACTCTAGCTCCAGAGGAGCCCTATGGCCGACCTGCACTCCCCCGAGGACTGGATGCGCCGTGCCCTTGCGCAGGCGAGGGAGGCCCGGGATGCGGGTGAGGTTCCCGTGGGCGCCGTGCTGTCCGATGCGTCTGGGCAGATTCTCGCCGAAGGCCGAAACCGCTCCGAAGCGGAATCGCCCCTGCGCCACGCCGAAATGGAGGCCCTGACCTCCGCGCTCCGGGTGCGGGACCGATGGAGCCTGGGCGGCTCCACGCTTTACGTCACGGCGGAACCCTGCCTCATGTGTCTTGGGGCCATGGTCCAGGCCCGAATCGGCGGCCTCGCGTACGCCTGCGCCGAACCCCGCTTCGGAGGAGTGGCGGTCCTCCAGGCCCTCTGGAAGGAGGGACGGTATCCGCATCGCTTTCCCATCATCTGTGGGCTATTGGAGGAGGATGCGCGAGGTCTCCTCAGGGATTTTTTTGCTCGGAAGCGTGATGTGCATCCATCGGGGTGAGCGTCGACCCGACGACCCTGGTGCTGGAATTCCATCGAGGAGGTGCGGACCATGAAGACCATCAAGATCGTGGTGACCCAGATCCTCAGCGTGCCGGACAAGTGGACCATCGAAAACGAGCCCGACGGTGAATTCAAGTGCCTCAAGGTGGGCAAGAAGTACTACGACGCGGGGATCATGTGGCTGGAGCACAAAGAGAGTGCCGCGGCGGGCCCCGAACCCGGCGGGAACTACTGGATGGAAAGCAACGAGTTCATGGAAGAGATCTACGACCGTATGGTCTCCGAGGACGCCAAATACAAGGTGATGCCGTAGGGTCGGTATTTCGCAACAAGCGCCGAGCGCCGGGCCAGCCCGGCGCTCGGCGGATGTCTTCGAAGGATGGCGTTGGCGGAGAGAGAGGGATTTGAACCCCCGTTACGGTTTCCCGTAAACCTGATTTCGAGTCAGGCGCCTTCGACCTCTCGGCCATCTCTCCGCGCGGGCCATGATACGCGGAGGGTGCCGCGGGGTCAAGGCGGATGGGCGCAAGTTGGGCGCGCGGCGCATGGGTGAAGAGCGAGGCGCGCGCGCCACCCCCCATCTTCATGGCATCCCCGTGCCTCGGGGGTAACCCCTTCTCCTCCCTCTATTCCTGCAGGAGTTCCAGGACGAAACCGGTGGTGTCCACGGCGCGGACGACGGGGTAGGACCCCGTCTCCTTCGACCACTGGCTGGGATAGAGGGTCGCGTCAAAGAAACCGAACCGGATCAGACCGTCCTCGCTCTCGGGCTCCAGGATGGAGGGCAGGACGGCGCGCATCTTTTGCCCCGCGTCCAGGGGTACCGCATAGAACCCTGCCACCTCAATCTCCGCCGTCTCCCAGTGGCCTTTGACCTCTTTCAGCGGCACGTGTCCCTGGTTGGGGCGCTCCCCGTAGGTCAGGGATTCCACCACGAAGCGCTGCACCTTGGCCCAGGCCGGCGATTTGACGAGGTAGACGCGGGCGCCGTGCGCCTTCAGGGTGTCCTTGACGGCGGCCTGGCCCGGGGGGAGGAGATAGGCCCCCGTGAGCACGGGACCCGCCTGCGCGACCACGTCCCCCTGGTAGGGCACGGTCACGTCCACCCTCTCCTTCGTCCCGTGCACCTCGCCCTTTGCATCCTTCTCGGCGCGGTAGGCCTTGATGTGCAGCGTCTCGGGGTAGGGCCGCATCTTGATGCCCGTGTAGAGCCTGGGCTGGCCCGATTCCCGGCACGTTTTCACGTTCGCGAGCATGGCGTCGGCGTGGGTGGCCGCATAGGCGAAGAGCGCGTCGAGAAACGCGTAACTCGCCTTCACGCGCGTGGGGAAATCGGCGTAGGCGTAGTTCTCGTCGAGCAGCGCGTAGGCGCACCGGGTGCTGAAGTAGTCCACGCCGATGCGGAGGCTCGGCGGGTGGTTGACCCACAGCGCCGGCTTGAGGTCGTCGTCGAAATCTCCGTAGGGCAGGGTGTCCATGCCGAAGTGCGACTCCACGTACGCCCTCATCCAGGGGAAGACGTCGTCGTGCATGGCCGCGTCGATGGCCGGGTTGCCGGAGGGGTGCTTCCCCCATATCCATGTGAGGGGCTCCTCGTGGTAAGAGCCGTTGGTGGTGTGCAGGTCCGCCACGACGAAGGGGTTCCACCGGTCGAAGAGCCCCACGAGGGCCCGCACCTCGGGCGTCTCCAGCTTGACGAAGTCCCGGTTCAGGTCGAGGTTCTGGCCGTTGGTCCGCAGGCCCACGCCATCCAGCACGTTCTGGTAGGGCCGGTTCTCGGGGCTGATTCTTTCGTTGCCGTCCACGTTGAACACGGGAACCAACAGCAGCGTGAAGCGTTTCAGGATGCCCCGGGGGTCGCGCGCCAGCAGGTCCCTCGCGAACATCTGCAGGGCTTCTTTGCCCTCCACCTCGCCGCCGTGGATGTTGGCCACGACGAGGACCGCGGGCCTGGCGTTGTCTTGGGGCGCGGCGGGCGCCGGATCGCCGAGGATCACCAGGGAGATGGGCCTGCCCTCCGCGGAACGGCCGAGCTGGCTCAGGACCACCTGGCCGGGGTGCAGGGCGCAGAGCGCTTCAAAGAAGGCTTGGACCTCCGCCGCCGTCGAGGTCGCCGCATAGGCCGTGCGCTCCGGCTTCGTCGTCGGGCCCTGCACCGACAAGCTGTCCGAGGCTCCGACCGCAATCGCGAGCAAGAGCAGGGAGGTTCCCAGCGCGATCACATCTCTCGTCCTCATCCGCGTTCCCTCATCTTTCTTTCGTGGACTCGTAGACTCGTTGGCTCATTGACTCAATCCCTTCAGTGCGCCTCTCCCTCCACGGTCAGCCACCTCGCGGATAGGAACACGGCTGCCATGATGCCGTACCCCGCCGCCCAGGGCCATGCGGGGCTCAGGGCGATGGCCGTATCACCGGTGGTCCAGCGATAGGAATGCATGAGGCCCACGGTGGAGAGCGCGGCGCCCGAGAGGCACCACAGGCTGGCCTGGATGAACTTCCGCTCGATGACCGCCACCGTGGCCGCAGCCAGGATCATGGCGCTGAAGATGAACCCCTGCTCCAGGGCGAGGGCGCCGTGGATCCATGTGTCGGAGCCGCGGAAGGCCTGGACGAGGCCCTCGGTGAAGGGGCGTTCCGCGGTACCCATCCCCGCGGCGCGCAGGCCGTTCTTGGCCATCATGGCGCCCCAGGCCGCCAGGGCCGGAAAGAGGCCCATGACCACCGCGGGGGCGTGCTCCCTCGGCGTGGCCGAGAACGCCTGGGCAGCGATGACGATGCCGATCCAGAGGACGATGGCCATGCCCGCGTCCACGGGCACGGCCCAGGCGATGTAGGAAAACGTCCCCGTAAGGCATACGAGGCTGAAGAATGCGCCGTTGAGGACGCTGTAGCCCGCGCGGGCGCCCAGGGATTTCCAGCCCGGGTGGCCGATGTAGAGCGTGGTGGGGAAGCAGGACCCGAAGCACGCGGCGGCCATGGTTCCCAGGCCGTTCACGGCCAGGCTCGGCGCCGTGGGGTAGCTGTCCCCGGCGGCCTCGGCGGACTCGATGTTCTGCAGCGATCCCACCAGCGTGAAGAGCCCCATGGGCAGGATGATCGAGAAGTAACCCCACCACTCCCCAGATGCGAGCGTCGCCGCGAGGTCGCCCATGACCGGGATGGGCAGGTAAAGCCCCGCGCCCGACGGTGCGTTGGCCCCCGGCGCGATGCCCGTGGCCCATGCGATGAGCGTCCCCGCGCAGACGGCCACGAAGCCGCCCGGAAGGCCCCCTTTGAACTTCACGCGCCCGAAATAGGTGAGCAGGATGATGGCCAGCGTCGTGAGCCCGATGACGGGCCGCGCGTAGGTGCGGAAGAGGAACCCCAGCGAGATGAACCCCAGGGCGATGCCCGAGAGGGTGGAGAGGAGTGCCGCGCGCGGCGTCGCCCGCCGGATTCGCTCCGCCACGAAGGCGCCCGCGAACTCGATGAGGCCGCAGAACACCGTGGCCACGAGCCCCACGCGCCAAGCCGTCCGGGCCGGGTCCGGGTCCCCCGCGGACTGGGCCGCGAGCTTGGCAGGCAGCATCACGAGGAACACGAAGGCGAAGAGGGAGACCGTGTTGATGCCGTAAGGGAGGGCGCACACGTCGGTTCGGCCGGTCCGAAGGGCGAGGCGCCGCGCCTGCCAGGCATAGAAGAGGTTCCCTACGAGGAGGGAGACGGCCACGCCGGGCAGGACGTGCCCGTAGACCAAGGGCTGCGGGAAACCCAGGACACCCACGCACAGGGCCTCGATGAGGAGCACCTGCACGAGGTTGTCCAGCGCCAGGCCGAAAAACCCGTCGATGTCGCCCTTCACCATCCACTTCATGGGAAGACCGGGAGCGGATAGCGGTGGGAAGAGGCGCGTAAACCGGAAACCGTAAGCCGCGAGCCATCCCTCATCCTCATTCCCCTACCTCGCCCTCTTAATCATTCTACCCGATGGGCCAAATGGCCCGCCAATGTCCTTGGCGCCTTGACTAAAACGGCTTTGATTTCATAGAATTAGCGAGGGAGGGCTGGAGCCCTTCCCGGAGGTTTCATGGGCGAGCGCACAACCAAACGCCTGGTCACCGTCCGGGTGGCCCATTCCTGGGAGGAGGCAGAGCGCCTTGACCGGGAGTGGTGGGCCCAGTTCACCCCCGACCAGAAAGTGGCCATGCTCTGGGGCATGACCATGGACTACCTTGCCTTCAAGGGTATCCTAGATGAGCCAAGACTTCAGAGATCTGTTTGCCGCTTTCAACGCCGCCGGAGTTAGGTATCTGGTCGTCGGCGCGCACGCCTACTCACACCATCACAAGCCCAGGTTCACCAAAGACCTGGATGTTTGGGTGGAGCCGACCCCCGAGAATGCCCGGCGCGTGGCCGCCGCCCTAGTGGCCTTCGGCGCGCCAGGTTCCTTTTGCGTTCCAGAGTATTTCGACAAGCCTGGGGGCACCCTGCAAATCGGCATCGAACCGATACGAATTGATCTATTGACCGAGATTACTGGTGTGCGATTCGAGGATGCTTGGGTGAACAAAGTGCCGGGGCGGTTCATGGAGGCGCCCCTTTTCTTTCTGGGTCTCGAGGACTTGATCAAGAACAAGAGCGCCACGGGGCGCCCAAGAGACCTTCTCGATGCGGAAGACCTGAGATCCCTTCTCGCCCGAGGGACCCCAAAGACAGAGTGATAGAGGAGAACTCATGGCGCACTACACCATCGTCAGCATGCCCGGGGACGGCATCGGCAAAACCGTCCTCCCCGAATCCGTCAAGGTCTTGAACAAGGTCGGCTTCGACGCCGAGTACCTCCACGGCGACATCGGATGGGACTTCTGGTGCTCCGAGGGCAACGCCCTCCCGGACCGCACCGTCGCCCTCATCGAAAAGCACAAGCTCGGTCTCTTCGGCGCCATCACGAGCAAGCCCAAGTGGGACGCGGACGCCGAGCTGGACCCGCAGCTCAAGGGCAAGGGGCTCGTGTACTACAGCCCCATCGTCACCATGCGCCAGAAGTTCGCCCTGGACCTGTGCGTGCGGCCCTGCCGCTCCTTCCCGGGCAACCCGCTCAACTTCGTCCGGAAGGGGCTGGCGGGCGGGTTCGAGGAGCCCGCGGTGGATGTGGTCATCTTCCGCCAGGGAACCGAAGGCTCCTACGCGGGCGTGGAGTGGACCGACCCGCCTCAGAAGGTGCGCGAGGCCTTCGCTACCCACCCCCGGTTCAAGGGCTTTGCTTCGGCGAAGGGGGAGGACCTGGCCATCTCCACGCGAATCGTCACCCGCGACGCCACGCGGCGCCTCATCCGCGAAGCCTTCGAGTACGCCAAGAAGTTCGGGTACACAAGCGTCACCGTGGCCGAGAAGCCCAACGTCCTGCGCGAAACCTCGGGCATGATCGAGGCCGAGGCCAAGCTTCTGGCCAAGGAGTATCCGGGCATTGCGCTGTGGTCCGTGAACATCGACGCCATCATGATGTGGCTCACCAAAAACCCGGAAGACTACGGAGTCTTCGTCTGCGAGAACCTCTTCGGAGACATCCTGAGCGACGCATTCGCGGGCCTCGTGGGCGGCCTGGGGTTCGCCGCCTCGGGCAACATCGGCGCCGAGTACGCCGTCTTCGAGCCGTCCCACGGCTCGGCCCCCAAGTACGAGAAGCTCAGCCCCTCCATCGTGAACCCCATCGCCATGATCCTGAGCGCCGCCATGCTCTGCGACCACGTGGGCGAGCGGGATAAGGGCGACCGCATCCGCGGCGCCGTGGCGGCGGTGGTGGCCGAGGGGAAAGTCCGTTGCTATGACATGATGCGCTTGCCCGGCGGGCCCAAGGTCTTCGAGAAGGGCGCCTGCACCACACAGCAGATGACCGAGGCGATCCTGGGGAAAATTTAAACAACGGACACTCATGTTGCCATTTGATTTGCATGGAGATAGAAGCGGGCGGCCCGCGGGCCGCCCGCTTGATTTTACCCCCTCGGAGCACCATATTTTCTGAGTATTGAGCCAAGACTGAAGGGGGGTTGCCATGCGCGGTCGTCTGACTTTCGCGTTCGCTGTGTTGGTTTGTGTCATCACCCTCGGGTCATGGGCAGGCGCGTCGGCAGGCGTGCCTTCCGCTCTGGACAGGGCCGGAGATCGCCTCGATGATGCCACGGGGACGATGGCGCCTCGGGTCTCCGAATCGCTGATTCAGAGAATCTGCGATTCGCCCCAGAACCTCACTGGGCCCATATCTCTCCAACGCCCTTATTACCCCTACGAAATCGCCCTGGTCTGGGACGGGCAAGCTTACGGCGTGGTCTGGTACAGCATCCCGGCCCAGTACAGCCCTTCCCGCCTCTACTTCGCCCGAGTGGCCGCCGACGGCACCCTCTTGGCCGGTCCCGTTCAGCTCACCAACGACACCGATGGGCAGTCCCATCCCAGCCTCGCCTGGACGGGCACGGTGTACGGGCTGGCCTGGTATTACCAGGGCGAGCCCAGCGGCCTCCATTTCGCGCGGCTGGATACATCTGGATGTATCGTGGGCGAGGAGGTTTACATTCCTCTGACCCACTTTCCGGATTCAGTCTCACCCTGCCTCGTCTGGAGCGGCGCCGAATACGGCCTGGCATGGGTATTCAATGAAGGCTTCACGAAGATTTACGTGACCCGCCTCTCCGCCGAGGGCCAGATGCTCGGACCGGAGAGCGAGTTGACCCCGTTCCTCTTCGCCTATCAGGTTGCTCCCAGCATGATCTGGACGGGGGACGAGTACGGGTTGGCCTGGCAGCAGGACGACGACTCCCCCCCCAACGAGTCCGACATCTTTTTTGCCCGCTTTGATGCCACGATGGGAAAAATCGGCGTAGACATACCGGTCGCCGCAGCGGCTGGTGAATTTGCGCTGGAGCCCAGCATCACATGGACGGGGACCGAATACGGCGTGGCTTGGGTCAAGGGTCCCGGGGTATACCTCTCCCGCCTGGACGCGACGGGGACGAACCTGGGCAGCGACACCCTGGTGACCGACGCCGCCCTTTACGCCTACTTTCCGAGCCTGGCCTGGACGGGAGCCGAATACGGCCTCACCTGGCAGGATTACCGACACGGCGGAACGAATCCGGACGTCTACTTCGCCAGGGTCAGTGCCTCAGGGGCAAAGCAGGGAAGCGACATGGCCATCAGCACCGCTACCGCCCGCGACTATAATTACCCTCGATCGCTTGCCTTTGGGTCCAAGGGCTACGGCATGGCATGGGGGATGACCGATCCCCAGCCGACGTCCATCCGATTCACCGGTTTGGGGTGTCACGCCGACACGACACCTCCTTCCTGCCCCGTCTCACCCGCCGAGACGGGGAGGACGAACGTGATCGACCCGGAGAGCCACACCGTTACCCTGGCCTGGGGTCCCAGCCAGGACTACGAGTCGGAGATCGCCCGGTACGTCATCACGCGCGACGGCGTAGACGTGGGGACCACGGCGAATCGCACCTGGACCGACACCGTCTTCGATCCCGCAGCGGGGCACGTCTATTGGATTACGGCCCTGAACGCGCTCGGCTACGGCTCGGTCGGGTGCTCGGGGAGCGTGGACACGAGCGACCACGTGCCGCCGACATGTCCCTCCAACCTCATGGGGACTCTCCTACCGGGAGGCACGGGGATCACCGTGACTTGGCTCCCCTCCATGGACGCCAAGTCGGGCCTGCAGTACTACCGCATCTTTCGCGACAATATTTTCCAGCTTGAGGGTTATCTCACTTGCAGCTACACGGACGTGTCGCTCTCTCCTGGAAAGACCTACAACTTTGCCGTGAGCGCCGTTGACTGGGCGGGCAACGAGCAGACCGCCTGCCAGAGCCTCTGGGTCAGCACCTCGCCGATCACCCTCATGATCCACAAGGAATCGGACGGCCTGAATGCCCACCTCGAATGGAACGACGTGAGTCTCGGCGAGTACATCGTTTACCGATCGACCAGCCCCCAGGTCGCGGCGGAACTGGAGCGGGTGACCCCCACGGAAGCGATGGATCCGGTGCTCCATGATGGGGTGAGGCTCTGGTACTACTTCATCCAGCAGAAGGAGTAGGGCACCCAAGGCTCGGACGGGAGCTCGGCACCTGTCTTTCAGGGTTAACTGAGAGTCGTTTGCTCCGGGTGGCCTCCGGGCCGCCCGGTTGCGTTTTGCCTTGAGGGCAACCCTTCAGCCTGCTAGAATCGGGCCCGTTCGCAGAGAGGAAAAAAGAGGATGAAGAAGGTGCTGATCGTGGTTCTGGCCGTATCGCTCTTGTCGGTGTCGCCGTGGGCCGCGGGCCCAAAGACCTATCAGGCGACGGGGTCCGTTCTCGAGATCAAGGGCGACGTGATCGTGGTCCTGAAGGGCACCGACAAGTGGGAAGTGGCCAAGGACGCCGCCACAAAGATCACGGGTGACCTGAAAGTTGGCGCCAGGGTTACCATCGAGTACACCATGACCGCCAAGACCATCGAAGCCAAGGGCGAAGCGGCCGCCACGCCGATCAAGTCGCCTGCCACCAAGGCCGAGTAGGCCTTCCTCCTCGTCCACGCGATAGCCGCGCGCCCCCCTGCAAGGGCGCGGGCGTTTTCTTTCGGGGCGGGTAGCCCGTCGGTTGAGCGCCTCACCGCGCGCCTGCTAGCCGGACTCTCCGCCGGGGGAAGGGTGTGACGCCTTCGAGAGCGCCTCGCCGAGCTCCCGGTCGAGCAGGTCCAGCCCGAAGGGTTTTTGGAGGAAGCGGACGCTTCCGGCCAGCACCTCCCGCTTGAGGACTTCATCCCCCGCATAGCCTGACATGAGGATGAGGGCGGGGGCGGGTCTCAACACCTCGAACTGCCGGATCAGGTCCGCGCCCGAAGCATCGGGAAGCATGAGGTCCGAAAGGACCAGGTCGAACGCTTGGCCACTCGCCCATTCCATGGCCTCACGGGCGGTGCCCGCAGAGGTCACCTCGTAGCCGAGCAAGAGAAGCGCCTCCGTAAGCCAGTCCCTCACGCCGGGGGCGTCTTCGACCAGGAGCACCCGGCAACATGAGCGCTTGGGGGAAGAGGTGACCGCCAGGCCCGCCGATCCAGGTTCGGGAAGGGGTCCCACCGCGCGGGGCAGCGTAATCCTGAATGTGGCCCCACCGTCAGGGGAGGATCCCACCTCGATGGCTCCCCCGTTTTGCTGGACGATGCCCAGCACCACGGGTAGGCCCAGCCCCGTCCCCTGCTCGGGTCCTTTGGTGGTAAAAAAGGGCTCAAAAATCTGTCCGCGAATTTCCTCGGGGACCCCAACGCCCGTGTCGCTCACGCTCAGCCATACGGTTTCGCCGCCGCCCTCACACGCGTCCGCGCCCGTGGCCAGGTCGAGCCTTCCTCCACCGGGCATGGCGTCACAGGCGTTCACCACGAGGTTCACGATGGCCTGTTCCATCTGGCCGCGGTCCACTCGGATGGGTAGCGGCTCCGATGCGAGTACGGAAACGAAGCGGATGTTCTCCCGGAGGAGCCTCTTCAGCAAGCCTTCTACCCCCCTCACCACGGCGTTCAGATCCAGCATCTCGGGCTTGGCCGTCTCCTTGTGGGAAAACAGGAGGAGTTGGCGTGTAAGTTGCGCCGCCCGTTGGATGTCCTCCTCGACCTCCCGGAGGGCCGCAGCCCCTTTGTCACAACCCGCACAGGTCCTGCCAAGGGTCCCGGAGGCACTGAGCATGGCCTGGAGGAGGTTGTTGAAATCGTGCGCCACGCCGCCGGCAAGCCGTCCGACGGCCTCCATCTTTTGGGCCTGGAGGAGATGCTCGCCCATTCGCCTCCGTTCCGTCACGTCGCGGCCAACGCCCTGAAAGCCTTTCAGGTGGCCCTCCGCGTCAAAAAACGCGCGGATGGACCACTGGTGGATCCGAGGGGTGCCGTCAAGGGCGTGGACCTGCTGCTCCTCAACCTGGATGGGCGACTGCGGCGTGAGCGTGCCCAGAACCTGCCGAACCCCTCGCCACCGTTCCTCCCGAAACAGTTCGAGAAGGTTTCGCCCCTGAAGGGACGACGGATCCAGCCCCCAAAAGCGCCCCATGGCCCCATTCACTAGGGTGACCGTGCCATCGGGGGCGAACCTGCAGATCATCTCCGTCTGGTCCTCCACCACGGCCCGGTAGCGCTCCTCCAGCGCCAGAACATGGTCTTTTTCCACGGTCAGTTCGGCGGTCCTCCGGGCCACCGTCTCCTCGAGGACCCGGCTCCTTCGCATGATGAAGTTGACACGCAGACGGTAAGCGCCGACGATTCCACCGGCCAGGAGAAGGCCCACGGCGCCCAGAAAGAGACGATGCTGATAGAAGGGGGGGGCCAGGAAGAGGGCAAAGGCGGCCTGCTCTCCCACCCCGTCTCCGCCGCCCTTCACGCGAAAGACATAGCGACCCGCGGGAACATTGGTGTAATAGGCGGTCCGGCGGGAACCGGCGTCCACCCAGGCCCGGTCGAATCCCTCCAGTCGGTATTGAACCTGGATCTGACTGGGGTTGAGCAGGCTGGGAACGGAGAACCCGAACTCCAGGGCGCCCTCGCCGCGGGGGAGAGAGACAGGGGATCCTGGCGCCGTGAGTCGCCCGTTGACGAGCACCTTTTCGATGCGGGCGGGGAAGAGTGCCTTCCGGTCCGAGACGCCCCCGGGGTCCACCTTCACCGCCCCGCGGGCCGTGGGGAACCAGAGGTTGCCATCGCGGGCGAGACATCCGGCGGGCTGAATGCCGCCGTTGCATTCGAGCGTCTTCAGCCCGTCCTCGATGCCGAGAACCCGGACGCTGACCGACCCTGCAGTCCCCTCGGCGAAGGCGTCCAGGTCTCGCAGGGAGGCCACCCGGATTCCGGCGTTGCCCGTGAACCAGAGCCCTCCTCTCCCGTCCTCCAGCACCTGGTAGAAGGTGCTACTGCCGAGTCCGTCGGTCCCCGTGATTCGCCGTGCTCGGCCGTTCCGGACTCGCACCAAGCCTCCCCCGTAGGTGGCCATCCAGAGGCTCCCTCGCGCGTCCTCGCAGATCCCGAACACCTTTTCGTGGCCGATGTCGGGTTCCTGGAAAAAAGGCACGAAGTGGTTCCCTGCCAACCGGTAAAGCCCCTCGGAGGTTCCCAGCCAGATCGTCCCGTCCCTTTTGACAAAAATGGCGTAGATGCCCCACCCGGGAGGTTCATTCCCGCTGCTGGCCTGTTTGAATCTCCCTCGCTCTCCGACCCAAAGTCCGCCTCCGCGCGTGCCTACCCACAGGCGGCCCAGGGGGTCCTCTGTGATGCAGGCTATGCGGTGTCGGCCGGCGCCGGTCTGGAAGTTCACGGTGTGGAACCTGCGGCCGTCAAATCGGTTCAGCGCACCGTCGGCCGTGCCCGCCCAAACCGTACCCGCGCGGTCCTGACAGAGGGCGTACACCCTGTCGCTGGAAAGCCCCTCCCGGGCACCGAAGGTCATGATACGGTCACCTTCGATCCGGTTCAGGCCGCCCCCCGCGGTGCCCAGCCACAAGGCGCCCGCCCGGTCTTCCAAGACGGGGTAGACCTGGTCGCTGGTGAGCCCTTCCACCGTCGTGAAGGCGGTGGCAGGCCCGTCCGTCAGCCGGTTCAGGCCACCTCCCCGGGTGCCTACCCATGCATTCCCCTCTCGGTCTTCGAAGAAACAGAGCGGACGATCGTCGGCCAAGCCCTTGGCCGCCGTCAGAACCTCCACGCGATCATCGGCCGTGACCCGGGCCAGGCCTCCACCATAGGAGCCGATCCAAGCGTTCCCGTCCCGGTCCTCGGACAGGAAAAATATCCTGTTGTCCAGGAGCCCCTCCCGGGTCGTGAACACTCTGTGACCGCCGGGTCCCATCCGGACGACGCCGACGTCGGTGCCCACCCACAGGCGGCCGCTGCGATCGTACAGCAACGCCCTGACCGAACCCTCCGCAAAGGACCTCGGGCGAACCACAGTCGAGAAGTGCCCCTTCTGGTAGAGTTCGAGATGCGCACCGTGGGACACCCAGAGTCCATCTCCTTGGTTTTCCACACCCGACCCACCCGAGGGCGCCCGCAGGATCACGCCCAGGCCGCCGGGAAAGTGGCCCTCGGCCTCGGTCCGAACCCTCCCACCTTCGATCCGGATGAGAACCGATGCCGGCGTACCGACCCAAACCCCGTCTCCGCCGTCCCCGCACATGCTCCAGACACGCTCGTCCGGCATCCCCGCCTCGCGGCCGAATCGGTCGAAGGTGCCGTTGCGGTAGCGGACGACGCCGCCCCCGTTGGTCGCCGCCCACAGGGCGCCGTCGAGGGACTCGACCAGGCCGGTGATGGCGTTGACTTTGAATGCGGGTGTGGTCCGGTTGTTGAACAGGGTGAACTGAAGGCCGTCGAACCGGACGAGGCCGTCTTCGGTCCCCAGCCAGAGGTAGCCGTCCCGGGATTGGAGGACGGCGTTCACGGCGTTGGAGGGCAACCCCTGCGCGGTAGTCCAGGCCTGAAGGCCGTACTGCGTCACGGCCCTCGCAGGATCCAGCGCCAAGGCCCAGAAGCACCATATGGCGCCGAAAAGGGCGACCGAGGCGTACCGCGCGCGCGCGTTGAATCGTTTCATGGCGGGCCTCCCCCAAGGACCCACACGAAAGGGCTACCTCCTACCGACTTTAGTGTCGCCGCATCCATTCCGTCAAGGAGGCTTTCCAGATTAGGGAGCGAGAGCCCGTGTCTTGAGGAGACAACCCATTGGTGACACAATGAGTTGCTTTGCGGGCATGACCCGAGGAGATCAAGCCATGACGCATGAGGAAATCAACGACCTGCTCCTTCCCTGGATCGGTCGGATCCAAGATGAGGGGCTTCGGGAAAAAGTCATCACCTGCTGGGACAGGGCCCTCCTGCGCAGCGGCTACCGAACCCTGACCGACCTGGAGAAGATGCCCTTCACGCTGCTCACGGACACCCGGGGCCTCAGTTTTGTGGAGCACACCCTCGCGGTCACGGCGGGGGCCGTGGGTCTGGCTCAGGCCCAGGCGGCCCACTACCGGGCCATGCCCTACGAAGTCGACATGGACCGCCTCATCGCGGGGGGCCTCCTCCACGACGTGGGAAAAATCCTGGAAATTGAGCCCGACGGCAGGGGCGGCCACCGGAAGAGCCGCGCGGGGTTCTGCGTGCGCCACCCCATCTCGGGTGCGGCGCTGGCGGCGGAGGTCGGTCTCCCCGACGAGGTGCTCAACTGCATCGCGTGCCACGCCAAGGAGGGCGAGGGACGACCCCAGGTCATCGAGACGGTCCTCATCCACCAGGCGGACTACGCCACCTTCGACCCGCTGGTCATGATGGTCAAGGGGACACTCATTCAGTAAAGGCGGGAGCGGGAAGCGGGGAGCAGGGAGAACAAGGAACGGCCCTTTTCTGCTGCCTGCTGCCTGCTGCCTCTCCGGCTCCCTGCTACCGAATCACATTCGGAGGCAAGCTCCATGCCGATGACCATCATTGAGAAAATACTGGCCGCGCACTCGGACCGGGACCGCGTCATCCCCGACGAGATCGTGGATGTGGCCATCGACGCCCGCGTGGCGAGGGACTTCGGCGGCGCCAATGTGGTGCAGAACATCGTGGCCCACGGCCTCCCCGTGGCCGACCCCGCCAAGACCTTCTTCACCTTCGACTGCAACCCCACGGGCAGCGACCAGAAATATGCCGCCAACCAGCAGGCCTGCCGGATCTTTGCGCGGGAGCGCGGCATCCGCGTCTTCGATATCGACAGCGGCATCGGCACCCACGTGGCCATCGACGGCGGCCTGGCCTGGCCCGGTTCCACGCTCGTTTCCACCGATTCGCACGCCAATATCCTCGGCGCCATCGGGGCCTTCGGGCAGGGCATGGGAGATCAGGACATCGCCGCGGCCTGGTCTTTCGGGAAGGTGTGGTTCAAGGTGCCCGAGACCATCCGCATCGAGCTCGCCGGCCGACCCAAGGCGGGGGCGGCGGCCAAGGACGTGGGGCTGGCGCTCCTGAGGCATTTTGGGGCCAACGGCCTGCTGGGATACGCCGCCGAGATCTACGGTGAATACGTGGACGGCCTGGACCTGGCGGGCCGCATCACCATCGCCTCTCTCGCCACCGAAATGGGCGCCATCATCCTCCTCCTCCCGCCCAACGAGGCGGTCCTGGCCCACTGCCGCGTGGCCACGGGGAGGCAGGACCTGACCCCCGTGGCGGCGGACCCCGGCGCGCCTTACGCCCGGATGGTGGCGGTGAACCTGCGCGGCGTGGGCGCCATGGTGGCCCGGCCGGGTCATCCCGAGGACGTGGTGCCCCTGGAGTCGGTGCGGGGCCGCAAGATCGACAGCGTCTTCATCGGGTCCTGCACAAACGGCCGTTACGAGGACCTGGAGGAGGCCGCGAAGGTCCTGAGGGGGCGGAGGGTGGCCCCGGGCGTCGTCCTGAAGATCGTGCCCTCCACCGACGCCATGTGGCGCCGCGCCATGAAGGACGGACTCTTCGACGTCTTCAAGGCCTCCGGCGCGCTCATTTCCAACGCCGGTTGCGGCGGGTGCGCCGCGGGGCAGGTAGGCCAGAACGGACCGGGCGAGGTGACCGTCTCCACGGGGAACCGCAACTTCGCGGGGAAGCAGGGCAAGGGCGAGGTCTACCTCGCGAGCCCCGCCGTCGCCGCGGCCTCCGCCGTGGCGGGCATCCTCACGGACCCCGAGACCCTGCCCATGGAGCCGGTGCTGTTCGGGCCGCCCGAATCGGCGCGGGCCCAGCCCCCCCACCGTGGCGGACCGTCGGGTGAAGCGCGCGGCGGGACCAAACCCCTCGTCCTCAGGGGCCGCGTGTGGGTGGTCATGAAGGACAACATCGACACGGACATGATCTTTCACAATCGGCACCTGGCCGTCACCAAGCTGGAGGAGATGGGTCCCCACGCCTTCGGGAACCTGCCGGGCTGGGAGGATTTCCCCCAGAAGGCCAAGCCGGGGGACATCGTAGTCACCGGCAAGAACTTCGGCGCGGGGAGCAGCCGCCAGCAGGCCGTGGACTGCTTCAAGGCCCTGGGCATCTCCGCCATCGTGGCCCGAAGCTTCGGGGCCATCTACGAGCGCAACGCCATCAACGCCGCGCTACCCATCGTGGTGAGCGACCTGGTGGACTGGGGCGTCGAGGACGGCGAGGAGATCACCCTCGACCTCGTGAAGGGAACCATCCTGCGCCACCGGGACGAGGACACGATTCCCGCCAAGCCCTGGCCAGAAGTGCAGGTGCAAACCTACCAGCGCGGCGGATTGCTGGGATAACAGACTTTGAACCACAGAGGCACAGAGACACAGAGGAAGAAAGGACTTCGATGGCAAAATAGCTCTTTCGAAGAGGGAGCGAGAATTCGGAACTGGAGCCGCTTCCAAGTTTCTTGACTAAAAGATCTTCTCTGTGCCTCCGTGTCTCTGTGGTGAGTCTTCTCTTTGGAGCGGTTCATGGGCAAGACGTTCGCTGAAAAGGTGCTTGCGAAGAAGGCCGGGCTGGGCTCCGTCGTGCCGGGCCAGATCGTGACGGTGAGGCCGGACCACCTGCTCATGCACGACAACACGAGCGCCATCGTCTCCAAGGTATCCGAGGACCTCAAGACATACGGCCTCGTGAGCCCCGACCTTCCGGTCATCGCCATCGACCACGTGGTGCCGGCGGTGGACGAGAAGACCGCCCTGGGGCACGCCAAGATCCGGGAGTTCGTGAAGACCTACGGCGTGAGACACTTCTTCGATGTGGGCGAGGGCGTCTGCCACCAGCTCGTGGTGGAGAAGGGGTTGGCGCTGCCCGGCCAGCTGGTGCTGGGGTCCGACAGCCACACGTGCATGTACGGGGCCCTGAACGCATTCTCCACGGGGATCGACCGCACCGAGGCCGCCGTCCTCCTGCTCACGGGGGAGACCTGGCTCCGCGTGCCCGAGACCATCCGGGTCGCGATTTCGGGAGCCTTCCCCAGGGGGGTCATGGGAAAGGACCTGGTCCTCCGCATCATCGGGGACATGGGCGCGGACGGCGCCAACTACATGGCCGTCGAGTACCACGGCGACCTCTCCGCCCTCCCCCAAGACGACCGGTTCACCATCGCCAACATGGGCATCGAGATGGGGGCCAAGATCGCGGCCTTCCCCGTGGATTCAGTAACCGAGGCCTATTTGGCAGAGCATGCGCCGGGAGCATCCTTCCAGCCCCTATGGGCCGATGGCGATGCCGCGTACTGCCGCGAGCTGACTTTCGACCTGTCCACCCTGGAACCCGTGGTGGCCCGACCTCACACCGTGGATCACGTGGCTCCCATCTCGGAGGTGGCCGGCCTGCCCGTCCAGCAGGCCTTCCTGGGCACCTGCACCAACGGGCGCCTGAGCGACCTGCACGAGGCGGCCGCCATCCTCAAGGGGAAACACGTGGCCCAGGGCGTCCGCTTTCTCGTCATCCCGGCCAGCCGGAGCATCTTCAAGGCGGCCCTCGCCGACGGCACCATCGCCACGCTCGTGGACGCGGGCGCCATGGTGGGGCCGCCCGGGTGCGGCCCCTGTCTCGGCGCCCACCTGGGCCTCCTCGCCCCCGGAGAGCGATGCATTTCCTCCAGCAACCGGAATTTCCAGGGGCGGATGGGGAGCAAGGACGCCGAGGTCTTCCTCGGCAGCCCGCTCACCGTGGCGGCCTCCGCCCTCACCGGCGTCCTCACCGACCCGAGGGAAGTGATTGAACTGAGGGCACGAGACGCGGAGAAGAGATTGGAGAGGCTGAGAGAGAGCCGCAGCGAAGAAAACAGGAGACGAATCGCTCGAAAGCTCTTCTTTGTTAGCTTACTCGGTTGTTCCTCTGTGCCTCTGTGTCTCTGTAGTGAATGTTTCTGAGGTTCGGTCATGAACGTCTTCAAGTACGGCGACGACATCAACACGGACCTGCTGTTTCCGGGGCGGTACACCTACACCTGCGGCAAGGCGGAGGAGATCCTGCCGCACCTTCTCGAGGACCTGGACAAGGACTTCGCGGCGAAGGTCCAGCCCGGCGACGTGATCCTCGCGGGAAAGAACTTCGGGTGCGGCTCCAGCCGGGAGCAACCGGCGCTGGGGCTCAAGGCCGCGGGGGTCTCCGCGGTGGTGGCCAAGTCCTTCGCGCGGATCTTCTTTCGCGCCGCCACCAACCAGGGGCTTCTCCTCGTGGAGTGCCCAGCCGCCGTGGACGCCTATAGCGACGGCGACGGGGTCTCCCTGGACCTGGCCGCCGGCGAGATCTCGGTGGGAGGCCGGGCCTTCTCCTTTCCGGCCCTGCCGCCCGAAATGCTCGCCATCCGCGACGCCGGCGGTCTCCTGCCCTACGCCCGACAAGAAGCTGAAAGAAAAGAGACAGACATGAACCACAGAGGCACAGAGACACAGAGAAGGGATGTGTCGATCTTGAAGAGAGACGCTTTTCGGAGAAAGCAGGAAAAGAAACTACCAGGAGAATTTCCTTTTGTCATTTGAAAGTTCATCCTCTGTGCCTCGGTGTCTCGGTGGTGAGTTCTTAGGGGGGGTCAATGGGAACGATGGCTGAAGCGGGACGGCGGGGGACAAAGTCCGGTCGGACTGCTGGGTGCAGGTGGAGCCGAAGTCCCGCGGCGGGGTGAAGCTCAAAGTAACGACCCAGGTCGAGGCCATGTACGGCGACGCGGTGCGCGCCACCTGCGCCCGAACCCTCGAGGCGCTCGGGGTCAAGCACGCGGCCGTCACGGTGGAAGATCACGGGGCCCTGGACTTCGTCCTCGCCGCCCGGGTGGAGGCGGCCGTCAAGCGAGCCGGCCTGGGCGAGGGCCGGTCGTATCTGCCCGATCCGGGGACAGGTTTTGCATCGCCCCAGGTCCGGGACCGATTCCGGCGCTCGCGTCTTTACCTGCCGGGCAATGAGCCCAAGTTCTTTCTCAACGCGGGGCTTCACGGACCCGACGGGATCATCCTCGACCTGGAGGATTCGGTGGCGCCTCCCGAGAAAGACGCGGCCCGCCTCGTCGTGCGCAACGCACTGCGCTGCGTGGATTTCGGCCGTGCCGAGCGCATGGTGCGCATCAACCAGGGCGAGCGCGGCCTCGAGGACCTGGACGCCGTGGTGCCTCAGGGCGTCCATATGATCCTCATCCCCAAGGTGGAAACCGCCGAGCACGTGCGCGCCGTGGACGCGCGGGCCAAGAAACTCGCCGCCGCCGCGGGGCTGAGGCAGACCCCCTTCCTCATGCCCATCATCGAGAGCGCCCTGGGGTGCTTCGAGGCCCCCTACATCGCCTCGGCGAGCCCCAACGTGGTGGCCCTCACCATCGGCCTGGAGGACTACACGGCAGACATCGGTGCGCAGCGCACGCTCGAAGGCAGGGAGTCCTTCTGGGCCCGCTCCGTGGTGGTGAACGCCGCCCGGGCCGCGGGCGTCACGCCCATCGACACGGTCTTCTCCGACGTGGCCGACATGGAGGGTCTGCGCGCGGCGTGCCTCGAGGCGAAGGGCCTGGGCTTCGAGGGGAAGGGCTGCATCCACCCGCGCCAGGTGCCCGTGGTCCACGAGGCCTTCGCGCCCCGCGCGGAGGAAATCGAGAAGTCCCGGCGCATCGTCCTCGCCTTCGAGGCTGCCGAAAAGCAGAAACTCGGCGTCGTGAGCCTCGGCTCCAAGATGATCGACCCGCCCGTCGTCAAGCGCGCGCTGCGCACCGTCAAGATGGCCGAGGCGTTGGGGTTGCTCGCAAAGAACTGGAGAAAAGGTTAACCACAGAGGCACAGAGACGCAGAGGAGAATTCTAGCGTCTGGCAAAGGACGGCCTTCGAAGAAAGATGGAAAGACAGACAGCCATCCAATAGTCTTTTTTGACTCACCACTTCCTTCTCCGTGCCTCTGTGTCTCTGTGGTGAATAGAGGGGTTGTTAAATGGCAAAGATGGAATTGAAGAAGAACCAGCTGGGGCGCATGGTCCCAGCGGTGGTGAACGGCAGGAAACAGGTGCCCTACAAGGGCGTGGACGAATTCGTCGCCGAGGGCCGGCAGGCGGCGCCGCGGATTGCCAGCGCGGCCAACTTTCCGGGTAACGGCGACAAGCGGGCGAAGTCCCTGGCCGAGGCCCTTGAACTGTGCGGCCTCGCGGACGGGATGACGCTCTCCACGCACCACCACTTCCGCAACGGCGACTTGGTGGGCAATCTGCTCCTGGACACTGCGGCGAAGATGGGCAAGAGGGACCTCATGTGGTTCCCCTCCGCCTCGTTCCCGTGTCACGAGCCCGTCATCCGGCACATGGAGAAGGGCGTCGTCCACCACATCGAGGGCTCCATGAACGGGCCCCTCGGCGATTACTGCACGGACGGCGAGATGCGCGGCCTGGGCGTCCTGCGCTCCCACGGGGGGCGGTGGCAGGCCATCCAGGACGGCGAGGTGCACGTGGACATCGCGGTCATCGCGGCCCCCTGCGCCGATCCCTTCGGGAACGCCAACGGCGTGAGCGGACCGGCGGCCTGCGGCTCCCTCAACTTCGCCCTGGCCGATTCCCTCTACGCGGACAAGGTCATCGTGGTCACGGACCACCTCGTCCCCTTCCCCGCCATCCCGTGGCAGATCCAGGGCAACCACGTGGACGCGGTGGTGGTGGTGGATAAGGTGGGCGACCCGAGCAAGATCGTCTCCGGCACCACGGAGGTCACCAAGAGCCCCGACCGCCTCCTCCTGGCCGAGCTCGTGGCGCGCTTCGTGCGCGACGCGGGCATCATGCGGGACGGCTTCTCCTTCCAGGCGGGCGCGGGAGGCACGGCGCTGGCCTTCGCCATCTACCTCAAGGAGATGATGAAGAAGGCGGGGGTGAAAGCGCGGTTCGTCCGGGGCGGTTCCACCAAGTACCTGGTGGAGATGCTGGACGAGGGCCTCACGGACTACATCCTGGACGGTCAGACCTTCGACCTGGACGGCGTGGCCTCCATGCGCGACAACCCGCGCCATGTAGCCACGAGCCCATTCACGAGCTACAACTACCATGGAAAGGGGTTCTTCGGTTCCATGGTAGACGCGGTCGTGCTGGGCGCCACCGAGGTGGACGTGAACTTCAACGCCAACGTGGTCACCCACTCCGACGGCCGGCTCCTGCACGGCATCGGCGGCTGGCAGAACTGTCTCTTCAGCGGGTGCACCATCCTCGCTGTTCCGGCCGTACGCGACCGCATTCCGGTCATCGTGGACGAGGTGACGACCCTCACGGGACCCGGCGAGCTCATCGACGTGGTCATCACCGAACGCGGTATCGCCATCAATCCCAGGCGCCTGGACCTTCTGGAGGCGGCGAAGGGAAAAGGTCTGCCCCTGCGGGATATCCGCGACATCCAGCGGGAGGTGTACCAGATGTGTGGCGGGGCGCCCATCCCCCCGAAGCGGGGGGGCGAGGTCGTGGCTGCCGTCAAGTGGGTGGACGGCACGGTCATCGATTCCGTGTGGAAAGTGGCGAAGTAGCGCGACAGGGAAAAAGCCTTACGTACTCTCCCGGAGGCGCCATGAACGAATCCGCCAAGGTGCCCGGAACGCCTTCGCAAGCGCCAGAACCCCTCGCCGGCCTTAGCAGCTTGGAGGCTTCCAAGCGTCTCGCCCAATACGGCCCCAATGCGGTGGCGGAGGAGAAGCCTCATCCTGTCTTGGCCTTTCTGGAGAAATTTTGGGCTCCCGTGCCGTGGATGCTGGAGGCCACGGTCGTGTTGGAACTGGCCCTGGGCAAGATCCCCGAGGCGGTCATCATCGGGCTTCTGCTCCTGTTCAACGCCCTCCTGGGCCTCGTCCAAGAGCGCCGGGCTCAAAGCGCGCTGGCGGTGCTGCGCCAGCACCTGAGCGTGCAGGTCCGCGTTCAACGTGATGGGACGTGGACGACCGTCCCGGCCTCTGAGCTGGTCCCAGGCGATGCGGTGCACCTCAGGATGGGCGATCTCGTGCCCGCCGATGTTCGCCTGACGGAAGGCCAGATCGAGATGGACCAGTCGGCGCTGACGGGTGAGTCGGCGCCGGTGGAGGGCGAGCCGGGCGCCACCGCCTTTGCCGGGGCAGTGGTCAAGCGCGGCGAGGCAACCGGAGAGGTGTTTGCCACGGGCGCGCGGTCGAAATTCGGCAAGACCGCCGAGCTGGTGCGAACGGCCAAGACGGCCAGCCACCTGGAATCCACTATCTTCTCCATCGTCAAATACCTGATCACCGCAGACGCCGTGCTGGTGGTGCTCGTCTCGCTCTATGCGCTCTACGCGGGCATCCCGTGGCACGTCCTTTTGCCCTTCGTCCTGATTCTTCTCGTGGCCTCCGTGCCGGTGGCCCTCCCGGCCACGTTCACCCTTGCGACGGCTCTGGGTGCCTCCGATTTGGCCCGCCACGGCGTTCTCTCCACGCGGCTTTCGGCCATTGAGGAAGCGGCGGCCATGACGGTGCTGGCGAGTGATAAGACCGGGACCATCACGCTCAACCAGCTCTCCCTGGCCGGCGTGCGAGCGCTGGCGCCGCACACCGAGGAGGAGGTCCTGCGCTGGGGCGCGTGGGCTTCCGAGCCGGCCACGCAGGATCCCCTGGATATGGCCGTCTTGAAGGCGGCGGAGGATCGCAAGTTGACCCTATCCGGCGAGAGGGTGCACTTCACACCCTTCGATCCCGCCACGAAACGGTCCGAGGCGCTCATGCGCCTGGCCGGCGGAGGTTCCCTGAGGATCGTCAAGGGCGCGGCCGGAACCATCGCCGCATTGGCCGGCCCTTGCGAGGGCCTCCAGGCGGGGGTGGCCGATCTCGCCAAGGAAGGCTGCCGGGTCCTGGCCGTGGCCGCGGGTCCTCCGGAGGGCCCCTTGGAAGTCGGCGGCCTGCTCGGATTGCAAGACCCACCCCGTCCCGACGCGCGGGCCCTCATCCAGCACCTTCGCGATCTAGGCGTGCGCGTCCTCATGGTCACAGGGGACGACCCCTTGACGGCTCAGTCGGTGGCGAGCCAGGTAGGCATCGAGGGGACCGCCTGCTCCGCCGAGGTATTGCACGGGCAGGTGACCAGCGAAGCCCTTCGATGTGACATCTTCGCGGGGGTCTTTCCCGAGGACAAATTTCACCTGGTCAAAGCCTTGCAGGCCCAAGGGCACGTGGTGGGCATGACGGGGGACGGCGTCAACGACGCACCGGCCCTGCGGCAGGCGGAGGTGGGCATCGCCGTCTCCAGCGCCACGGACGTGGCCAAGGCGTCGGCCAGCTTGGTTTTGACTACACCGGGGCTGGGAAATATCGTGGATGCGGTGCAGACGAGCCGGCGCATCTACCAGCGCATGCTGACGTACACGCTCAACAAAATCATCAAGACCTTTCAAATCGCCCTTTTCCTGAGCCTGGGTTTGGTGGTCTCCAAGGTGCTCGTCCTTACCCCCATGCTCATCGTCCTGCTGCTGTTCGCCAACGATTTCATCACCATGTCCATCACCACCGATCGTGTCTCCTTCGCCAAAACTCCCGACCGGTGGGCGATACGCCCCCTGGTAATCGCTGCCTCGGCCTTGGCGCTTCCGCTCCTGGCCTTCTCCTTCGGCCTCTTCTACGCGGCCATCGCATGGATGCACCTTCCGCTGCCCCAGGTTCAGACCCTCATGTTCGTGATGCTGGTCTTCACCGGGCAGGGCACCGTATACCTCGTGCGGGAGCGCCGCCACTTCTGGCGCTCTCTTCCAAGCGGATGGATGCTCGGAAGCACGGCACTGGACGTCGTCGCCGTCAGCACCATGGCCGTCTTCGGCATCCTGATGACCGCCGTCCCATGGACGCTAGTCGCCCTCACCCTCGGAGCCACGCTTGTGTGTCTCTTCCTGCTGGACTTCCTGAAGATTCCAATCCTCACCTACTGCACGGGCGCCCCTGGGCAGGATCCCTAGGCGCCTGGCGCCAGGATGGAGGGCCCCTCCTCGCCGAAGAGCGGCCGGCGAACACGCCTGCTGCTGGACACGGCGGCGAAGATGGGAAAGAGAGACCTCATGTGATTCCCCTCGGCCTCCTTCCCACGCCACTTTCCCGTCATTGTGGAGGAGGTGACCACCCTCACGGGACCCGGCGAGCTCATCGACGTGGTCATCACCGAACGCGGTATCGCCATCAATCCCAGGCGCCTGGACCTTCTGGAGGCGGCGAAGGGAAAAGGTCTGCCCCTGCGGGATATCCGCGACATCCAGCGGGAGGTGTACCAGATGTGTGGTGGGGCGCCCATCCCCCCGAAGCGAGGCGGCACGGTCATCGATTCCGTCTGGAAAGTCGCCAGAACCTAAACCCGCCGAGGACCCCTCTTTCCTCGCTCGCACCGCCACGATCCGTCCGGCCTTGCCCGAAACATGTGGAGAGGGCCCTCGGGCCCCCTCCACGGGCGGATCGGAGTCGAGCGGACCGGCGGTCAGATCCGAGCTTCAAGAACCATGTTGAAGGGCGTTTCGGCGGCTCGCCGGAAACGGTGGAAGCCACCCTTCTCGACGACTTCTCGGATCTTCTTCTCTCCGGCCTGAGCCCCGAGGGCCGGGCCTTCGCCGGCCAGAGAGCAGGGCACGCAGACCATGGTGGACGCGGCGTAGTAGACGCGCCCCACCGGGTTGAGGTTCTCCGACACGTCGTCACCGGCCCTGGGCTCCACAATCATCCAGGTGCCATCGGGCCGGAGGCTTTCTCTCGTGTGCTTGGCGGTGCCGAGGGGGTCGGACATGTCGTGGAGGCAGTCGAAGGAGGTGACCAGGTCGAAGGTTCCCTGGTAATCGTTCCCTTTGGCTACCTTGAACTTGACGCGGTCTTCCACCCCCGCGGCCTTCGCCCGGGCGCGAGCGACTTGGATGGAAGCCTCGTGGTAGTCATAACCCACAAAATGGGACTTGGGATAGGCTTGGGCCATGAGGATCGTGGAGATGCCGTGGCCGCAACCCACGTCGGCCACTTCGATGCCCCGCTTCAGCTTGTCCTCCACCCCGTCCAAGGCGGGGATCCAGGATTTGACCAGGTGCGTCGCATAGTTGGGCCCGAAGAACCGCTCGGTGCCATGGAAGAGGCCGGGATCGTGATCTCCCCACTCCAGCCCCGCCCCCGTTCGGAAGCGTTGCTCGATGCGAGGTTGGTCCTTCGCGGTGGAGGTGATGATCTCAAAGGCCCCAGGAATGAAGTGGGCGCTCGTCTCGTCGGCGAGAAGGGCCGATTGTTCGGGTGAGAGGTAGTAGGATCGGGCTTTCGGATCGTAGGAGACGTAGCCGCCAGCCGCCTGGTTGGCCAGCCACTCCCGGACATAGCGTTCGTTTGTGCCCGTGGCTCTGGCCAGATCGATGGGGGCCAGGGGTCCGCCCTGGGCGAGGACCTTGTAGAGGCCCAACTTGTCCCCAATGACCACCAGAGAGGCGCTCATGGCGGCGCCGATATCCTCCAGCATTTTCTCAAGGAAGAGGTTCAGCTTTTTTTCGTCGACCTTCGGTTGCATGGGGTACCTCCGGTCCCGGTCCTGCCCGGGACGAGAAAAAGGCGGTTAGGAACAGTGGCTTCCTGCCCACGGGAATCCGGTGGGCCGCCCCCCACTCATACGCTCGGTACCAGTCCTCCTTCTAAACAGGGCTGGAATAACGGACTCATGGGAACGAATATTTCCGGCAGGATGGCATCGCGGGAAACCGGCGTAACTAGCTGTAAATACTTATGAATTTCCCATGATGGACCGCGAAGGACCTCGCCCGGGCGGGCCTGAGCCGCAGGGCCGTCAAGGGCAGCCATGGCGATGCCCAGAATCTTGGCGACGGGCAGGGGCGGCAAGAAAGAATCGGGAGGATGGGGCTTGGGGCTCGGGGAAACCCGGCCCGGCCCCGGATGGAGCGCGGCGTGGTGTGCGGCGGCGTGCGCTGAGACCTACGGAGTCTCGGGCTCGGGGGGTGGGCCCGGCACTTCAGGCTCAGGGGGTTCTTCCCCAACGAATCCCTCGGGCAGAATGGGTCCGTCCAGCGGAAATTCGGGGACGCCGTCGTCCATGGGGGATCCGTCGGCCTTCTTGAGCTGGCGTTTCTCCCGTTTCTCCTTTTGCTTCTCCAGATCGCTTGATTTCCTTCTGCCGCTTGTTGCCGCGGTATGCTCCCGGGTGGGCCATGCGGTCCTCCTCCTGCAAAATCCTCGACTCGATCCGCCTCGACCTTGGCCATTCTATCTCAGGCGGGTCCCAGGCGGAAAAAAAGGGGCCCGAAGGCCCCTTGAATCGCTATCCTGACTGGCGCGCAGGCTAGTCGTTGACGACGCGGACCTGCTCCGCCTGGGGGCCTTTGGCGCCCTGGGTGACCACGAGGGTGACCTTCTGGCCCTCGACGAGGGTCTTGAAACCGGTGCCCTCGATGTTGCTGTGATGGACGAAGGCGTCCTTGCCGCCGTCGACCGTGATGAAGCCGTAGCCCTTCTTTTCGTCGAACCACTTCACAATTCCGTTTACCACTTGACACTCCTAGTGCTGGTACATCACCTCAACAAACCGTTTGTTAAAGTGTGCGCGGTGATGTTAGCACAGAACTTTGACCGTTTCAAATCCCCAAAAAATAAGGGGCCCGAAGGCCCCTTTCAACTTACCTGGGTGTGGATCAGGTCAGCTGTTGACGACGCGGACCTGCTCCGCCTGGGGGCCTTTGGCACCCTGGGTCACTTCGAGGGTCACGTTCTGCCCCTCGGCGAGGGTCTTGAAGCCGCTGCCCTCGATGTTGCTGTGATGGACGAAGGCATCCTTGCCGCCTTCAACCGTGATGAAGCCATAGCCCTTCTTCTCGTCGAACCACTTCACAATTCCGTTTACCACTTGACACTCCTACGTTGCTACAACCACCTCAACAAACCGTTTGCTAAAGTGTGCAAAGAGACTCTAGCACAAAACGGGGCGGTTGTCCAGTGGGTCAGTCCGCCGTGATTTTTTGGAGCATCTGGACGGCGTTCCGGTTCCCGGGGTCCAGCTCGAGGGCGTGGGCGTAGGCCTTCACGGCCTCCTCGCGCTTGCCCTGGGCCGCCAGGCCCTCGCCGAGGCTGTCCCACGCGTTTCCCGACAGGGGGTTCACCTCCACGTTGAGGCGAAAGACAGCCACCGCCTCGCCGGGATGGCCGCCCTGAAGGTACTCATACCCCAGGGCGTTCACGGCCCGCTCGCCAAAGTCCCACCCCGCGGGATCTTTGGCTCTGAGATCCCGGAATTTGGGCGCTGCGGCGGAGGGGCCGCCCGCGGCGATGGCCTCGCGGAGCGCGTCGCCCACGGAGGGCACCGGAAGCTTGGGCGGTCGACCGTAGAGTATGTCCGTGATGCCCCCCAGCAGCGGCTGCAATGGAGCGTCCCCCGTGTTGTTAACGAGCGCGATGAAGATTCTGTCCTGGGGAATCCGGCAGATGCGCGTGAGGGTCCAGAAAATGAATCCCTCGTGGCCCGCGACCTTCCGCTCCGCCCCGCCGGGCCCCACGGGCAGAGTCCGCACCTCCCACCCGCAGCCCCAGTTTCCGAGACCGGCCGTGAACATGGCCTCCTTCGCCTGGGGGGAGAGGAAGCCCGGCCGGTCGAGGGCCCGGTCCAGGCGGTAGAGGTCGCCCACGGTGGAGACCATGGCCCCCGCGGCATAGGCCGTGGAGACGTTCCACGCCCGCCTTGTGACCAGCGCTCCGCCGGCTTTCTCATAGCCGCTGGCCAGGCCGTCCACCACCGCCCGAGGCCTCATGGCGAGGTCTCCCGTTGCCTCTAGACCCGCCGGTCCCAGGACGAGTTCCCGGAGAACCTGGTCGAAGGTCCGCCCCGTGACCTGCTCAATGATGGCCCCCAGCAGGACGTAACCCGAGTTGCTGTACCCCCACCGGGTGCCCGGCTCCCAAGCGAGGTCGCCGCTGCACCATCTCTGAACGAAGGCCTTCACGTCGATGACACCCTCTCCGGCCTCCTTGCGAAAGCCCTCCCTGCCGATTCCTGGAAGGTGCATGTAATCCGGGATCCCGGACGTGTGATTGAGCAACTCGCGCACCGTCACCTTGGCGCCGGTGTCCTTCCGGTACCATGGCAGGAGGTCGGCGACCCGGTCTTCCAGGCTGAGCTTCCCGCCATCGGCAAGCTTCATCACTGCCGTGGCTGTGAAAACTTTGGTGACGGAACCGATCCACTGCTTGGTCTCCGCCCGGTTGGGGACCGAGTTCTCGAAGTTGGCCATGCCGTAGCCCTTCTCCAGAACGACCTTCCCCTCGCGGGCCACCAGCACCGTTCCGTTGAATTGACCCAGTTGGGCATACTTGGTGACCAGCGCGTCCACGGCGGCAGATTGTCCCTGCGCCGCGGCAAGAACTCCCGTGCCCACCACCACCGCGGCAACCAGCGTCCGTTCTACCCATTCCCCATGTCTTTTCATGGCCGCCCCCCCCAGCGCCGCACGGGCGCTCTTTGCCATTCTTACGCAAGGGAGGCTCGCAGGGTTCCACCCCCGCTCTCCATTTTGTGAGAAAATGTGCGCCGAGCGAGGTGGCTATGAAGAAGATTCTCCCGAACCTATGTGCGGTGGCGTTGTTTTTTTGCCTGACTCTACCCTATTTGGCCCAAGGGGGAAGCAGTGTGGCGGGCTTCATGCGAAAGGCGGACGACGCCTACCAGAAAAAGGACTACTCCGCCTTCCTGGACAACCTCAAGAAAGCCAAGGAGATGTCCGGGGACGATCCGGCTGTGCTCTACAACCTGGCCTGCGCCTTCGCCCTCACGGGAAACAAGGCTGAAGCCGTGAAGACCCTGGACAGGCTGGCCGGCATGGAATTGGGCTGGGACGCTCCTTCGGACCCCGACCTGGCCTCGCTGAGAGATAGCCCGGGATTTCAGGCGTTCCTGGGCAAGCTGGAAGTGGCACGCAAGCCGGTGGCGCGCAGCGAGACCGCGTTTACCCTGGCAGAGCGGGACCTATTCCCCGAGGGCATCGCCTACGACCCCGCCCAGGAGGCCTTCTATCTCACGAGCATCCTCAAGCGAAAAATCGTGGTGCGGGACAAGGCCGGAACCGTGACGGACTTCATCGCCCCAGGGCAGGACGGGTTCCTCAGCGGCCTGGGCGCGACCGTGGACGCCTCGCGACGAATCCTCTGGGTCTGCACCGCCGACCGACCGAGGATGGAGGGCCACAACGAAGGGACGGCTGGGCTTTCGGGGATCTTCAAGTACGACCTGACCTCCAGGAAACTCCTGAAGAAGTACGTCATGGACGGGAAGACCGGCCCGCACCTCCTCAACGATCTCGTCGTCACCTCCCAGGGGGTGGTCTTCGCGACGGACAGCCTTGCCGGCGCCGTTTACCGCATTTCCCCCGAACAGGACGACCTCGTTCTCCTGACCCCTTACGGGCTCTACGAATATCCCAACGGCATCGCCCTTTCCTCCGACGAGACCACCCTCTTCGTGGCCCACGCCTCGGGCATCGCAACGGTCAACCTCAAAACTGGGGACCGGGGGGAACTTCAGCACGGGGCCAAGGTGTTCATCGGAGGGATCGACGGTCTGTACTTTTTCCGGGGGAGCCTAATGGGCATCCAGAACTGCGCGCGCAGGGTGGCCCGGTTGGTGCTCAACAAGACCCTGGACAAGGTGGACCGGGTGGAGGTCCTGGAGGCACACAACCCGCTGTTTGTGGGCATGCCCACCACGGGAACGCTGGTGGGGGACACCCTCTACTACATCGCCAATAGTCAGTTGAACGCCGTGGGACCGGACGGGAAGTTTCTCCCGGCGGACAAACTCAGGGAAACGACCGTTTTGAAGGTGCGCACCGGGGCCTAAGGTCTCCACCGGGAGGACGGGGGACGCTTCATCCGGGGGAGGACGGGACCGGCACTGGACGGGGGGAGAACATGGCCGCACGCAAGTTGGAACCCTTGTGGAAAACCGAGGACTGGTGGTCCGTCTGGATGGGGCTGGGACTGGTTCTGGTGGCCCTTGGGACCTTCTGGGCGGGAGGCTCTATCAAGGGCTGGGCGGTGACCCCGGCGCGGTGGTCCACCCTGCCTGCGGCGGGCCGCGACCTGGTCACCCACGCCTGGGGATACGGCGTCATCTTCGTGCTCTTCGGGGCCGCCTTCGCCTTGGCCATCGCCGTCATGGGCCGAAACGTCCGCCGCTTTCTGGCTGGCTTCATCCTGCTCTTCGCGGGCTCCCTGGCGCTCTTCTACCTGGCGGGCTGGAAGGTGATGGAGGAGTGGAACCTGGAGGCGCCCCTGTTGGCTCTCATCGCGGGCCTTCTCATTTCCAACGTGGCCAAGATCCCCGAGTGGTGCAAGGACTGCCTCTGCACCGAGTTTTACATCAAGGTGGGCATCGTCCTCCTAGGTGCGACCCTGCCCCTCACCTTGATCTTCACGGCGGGACCCGTGGCCTTCTTGCAGGCCACCATCGTCTCCGTGACCACGTGGCTGACCATCTATTTCGCCGCCACGCGGATCTTCAAGCTCGAGCCCAAATTCGGAGCCGTGCTGGGCGCCGCCGGGGCGGTCTGCGGCGTCTCGGCCTCCATCGCCGTGGGCGGCGCGGTGAAGGCCAAGAAGGACCACATCTCCATCGCCATCGCGGTGGTCACCATCTGGGCCATCGTCATGATCTTCTTCCTCACCATCCTCCTCAAGCAACTCGTTCCCAACACCCTCTCCCCGGGCGTGGCGGGGGCCTGGGTGGGCAACTCCGAGTTCGCCGACGCGGCGGGCCTGGCCGTAGTGGCCGAATTGGCCACGCGCTTCGGGGACGCTCCCATCAATGCCTTCACCCTCATGAAGGTCATCGGGCGGGATATCTGGATCGGCATCTGGTGCCTTATTCTTTCCGTGGTGTCGGTGATCTCCTGGGACAAGGTCGCCGGCGAGAAAGCCGGCCGCGTCAGCGCCGCCATCATCTGGGAGCGCTTCCCCAAGTTCGTCATCGGGTTTCTGGCCGCCTCCGTGATCATGAGCTTCGTCTCCGCCCGCCCCCCTGCAGGACGAACGGCCACGGGCCCTTGGGAGGGTAGCTTCCAGGGCCTTTCCTACCGGGCAGATTTCGCGGCGTTCACCATACCCGTGGCTCTGGCAGACCGATTCACGGTGGATGCCCAGGGGAAGACCCTTGCCTTCAAGGGGCCCATGTCCCGGGAGGACCGCAAGCTGCTGGCCGAGTCCGCCACGCCCGATCAGGCCCGCGCCCTGGACGCCCTCCGCGTCCGGACGAACTGGTTCGAGAGCGTCCTGACCCCGCAGGTCGTGGGGCCCGTCAAGAAACTGCGCTCCTGGGCGTTCGTGCTGTGCTTCTTGTGTATCGGCCTCTCCACGCGGTTCAGAGATCTGGCGACCTTCGGGCTCAAGCCCTTCTGGGCCTTCACCCTAGGGGTCCTGGTCAATGTTCCGTTGGGGTTCCTGCTCTCGGCCGTGGTCTTTGAGAAGTACTGGGCCAACCTATAAAAGCAGTGCAGCGCCTTCACCGCCTCACGCGTCGGTCCGGAGCATGAGGGGAGGGGGGCATTCCACCGAGAAGGGCTCCCCGGTCCTCGGGTGAGGGAGACTCAGCCGCATGGCGTGCAGCCAGTAGCCCGTGTCGCCCGGGAGTGCGTTTTCGCCTTCGCGGATACCGCCGCCGGCCACATAGAGCGGATCGCCCACGAGCGGGTGCCCGATGGCGGCCATGTGAATTCGGATCTGGTGGGGCCGCCCCGTCTCGATTCGAACCTCCAGTAGGGCCGATCCCTCCCGCCGTTCGATCACGCTCACGAAGCTTCGGGCCGGCTTGCCATTCGGCGACGCGGCGTACACGACCCCCAGCGCCGGGTGCGGCACCGGGCCGATAGGGGTTTCCACCACGAACTCGTCGGCTTCGGGCGTTCCGGTGGCCAGCCCCCGGTAGATTTTCGTGACGCGGTGTTCTCGCCAATCTTCGCTGATGGCGCGCATGGCCGCGCGCGTTCTGGAAAAAAGGACGATGCCCGAAGTGCCCCGTCCCAGCCGGTGTACGGGCGAAGCGCCGGGCGTCCGGCGGCGGACGAGGGCCAACAGCGTGTTGTCCAGGTACCCGGCGCCCGGCAGCGTCGGCAAGCCCGAGGGTTTGGCTACGGCCAGCAGGTCCTCGTCCTCGAACAGGACGGCGTACGTTAGTGGGGCGGCCGGCTCCTCCCAGGGCGGCCGAGACCAAGTGACGGTCTGGCCCGTGCGGAGGATCTCCGGGCAGTCTCCCCGCCTCCCGTCCACGAGAACCAGGCCGCCCTCGATGCGCTCGCGCCAAGCGGGTTCCGGCGTGTGAACGTAGCGTCGGGAGAGGTATTCCAAAAGCCCCCGGCCCTCGCCCCGCCTGCCAATGGTTTCGGTATAGGTGAATCCCCTGTTCAAGTGGACCCCCGGGAGGCTGCGAGCAATCAGAGCCGGCTCAGGGCCAGGACCAGGTAGGTCAGGGCGAGGAATCCCAGAGCGAGGCTCCCTGCGAGAGACCCGCGCCGGAATTTCGCGGCGCGTGCCGGTTCGAGGTCGGGACTCAGGGCGCCTGCCCGCTCTGCGAGGCGCCATTGCGCGCAGGAAGCCGCCATGTGGACGAAGAGGCAGGCTAGGTAGAGCACGACGGAAAAGCCGTTGAGGGGGTAGCGGCCGAAGAGGGCCGCGCAGAACGGGAACGCGGCTGCGGTGGCCATGAGGATGAGGTTGGCGATGAAGATGCCAGGGGTCACCCTGCGGATGAACCGGTACTGGCGCTGGTGGTTATACCAGAGGATGCCCAGCATGGCAAAGCTCAGGCCGTAGCTGAAGAACGCCGCCCCGTGGTGTGCGAGCCCCGAGATCAGCTCCCTCACGGAGCGGGTGTCTGCCAGTTCCGGGACTTTCAGTTCCAGGACGAGGAGGGTCATGGCGATGGCGAACACGCCGTCGAAGACGAATTCCAGGCGGGCTCGGTCCACATCCAGGGGGGTCAGCGGCGCACCGGGTTCCCTCGACGCGCTTTTTTTCATCTCGGGCCCTCCCCACGGAAGGACCCAGTGTACAGCAGACCTACCCACCGTTCACCAGGCGGAACCCGTGGGAGGGGCAGGTGTCCTGCCCCTCCCCGGGCCAGAACCCCGCTACCTAAGGTCGCCCTCGCCCACTTCCGGATTCTCGCGCCGTCGTTTTTCCCGGAACCACGCGAAGATGAGCCACCCTCCGATCCCCACCAGGGCGAGGGGCCAGAACTTGATGATCCACGAGAGGTCGATGTCAAGGTACACCTGCAGGCTGGCCACGATACCGAGGACGAGCATGAGGATGCCCGCCAACAAGCCGCCCTGGCCCGCCTTGGGCGCGGCGGGCAGGTCGTTCAGGCCCAGGTCCTGGCCCACGCCGAGGTTGATAAGCTGGGCTTGCCGGTAGGAATCGAGCACATTGAAGATCCAGGCGAATGCCACGACAAAACCGAGGACGGAGTGCGACTCTCCATCGTTGCCCAGGGCCACCAGGCAGGCGATGATCGTGAAAAAGACCGCCCCGCGCACGTAGAGCCCGTTGTAGATGTTCCCGATCCCGGGAAAAAGGGCGAGAAAACCCGCAATCATGGGCCTCTTGATCATGGGTGGTGCAGCGGAAATGGGGTGCGGCAGGACATGCTCTTCGGCGACACGGGATTCAGCGGGCTGGGTGGCTTCCATGGGGGGTCTCCTTTTTTTCTGGACGGGAGGGCTGCGAAGGTGCGCCCGGAGCGGCCGAGGGTGGTGGTGGATCGGGAGAGGGCGGGGATCCTGGAGAGCTCATGCGTTCGATCAGGCTCTCCAGGGAACGGTTGGCGAAGATGCATCCACGGACGATGGACTCTCCCGCGCTCAGGAGCGTCTGGTTCCCCTCATCTCCAGCCTGGCGGAGAGCTTTGGCCGCGACCGTTGACACCGCGGAGAGGTTGGGAGGCAGCCGGTTGCCCTCGATGAAAACCTTGCCGCCAAGCCCCAGCGTGAGCAATGCGGAGAATAGGAGGCTCGCGGCCACCATCTCGCCCGTCCGGGCGAGGCCAGGATTCGTCGCGCGCCTCGATGGTGATTCGGTAGGGACTCTGTAAAGGGCAGCCATCAACCCGGCGGGAAGGGGAACCTGGGGAAGCCTGCCGAGGGCGGGTCCCGGATCCTGCTGCCCCTGGCCCGCAGGCAGCTGTTCCAGGCGGGATCGAATCTCCCCGGGAAGGGGCAGGTTCGCCCCGCAGGCGCGAAGGCGTTCAATGTCTTGGACCCATTGTAGGCAATCTGGGCACTCGCCGCCGTGCCCGTCCGTCAGGCCGGGCATGAATTCCTCGCGAAAGGCGCGGCACCGCTCCTTCAGCACGGCATTCTCCCCCTTGTGGTTCCCGTGGCCATGTCGCCCGCACCGCGGCCCAACCCGATCCGGTCCCGAACCACCTCCGTCAGGTGCTGACGGCCCCGGTGCAGGCGAGACTTGAGGGTTCCGAGGGGGATGTCCAGGTAGACGGAGGCCTCCTCCAGGGAGAGCCCCTGCAGGTCGCAGAGAAGAACCGCCTCGGCGTGGACCTCTTCGATCTCGGAGAGGGCCTCGTAGACCGCCTCAAGGTGTTGCCGGCGCTGGAGGTCCGCTTCAAAGTCTCCTGTGGCTGGCAGCTGTTCGAGGACCGCCTCGGTCACGCGGTGCCACTTTCGCTCCTGGCGGGACCGGCGGTAGTGATCGATGCATAGATTCCTGGACAGCCGAAGCGCCCAACCCAGGAGGGGGACCTCTCCCCGGTAAGTCCGGAGGTTTTGGTAGAGCCGAATGAAGATCTCCTGGGTCAGATCCTCGGCCTCCTCCCGGCCTCCGCTGAACTGGAGCGCCAGATTGTAGAGGCGCCGTCCGTGGCGGTCGATGAGGTCGGCCCAGGCGTCATCGTGCCCCGCCGCGGCGCGGCGAGCGAGGAACAGATCTGGCGAAGGTGTGGAACCGTTCATCCGGCCTCCTCACCCTTCATGACGAGCGCGCCGAGGAAAAGGTTCCCGGTGCGGCGGCCGTGGAGCGCAGAGGCGTCTGGCGACGGATGTCTCTTACGCGCGCCCCATGCGGGTATTTCTGCGACACGCTAAGCAGGAGGCGCCTGCCTGGGTGGTGGAGGCCTGAGGTCCGCGATGAACCCCGCGTCCATCCAGTAAATGGCCGAGGTCCCGTTTCCACCCGTGTCGTGCAGCTCCCGCAACTTGGCGCAGGTCAACTTTTCCCCCGGACCGAGGAGGTCCTTGCGGGTGCGTGCCGAGGCGAAAAAGAAGTATTTGCCGTCTCTGGACACATAGGACGAGTAGCCCTCGCACTTCCTGCCATTGATGGCGGGCCCGAGATTGACAGGATCGCTCCAGGCATCATCCCCGCTCCGAAACGCCACGTAGTAGTCTACCGATCCGAGGTTCGTCCTCCTGCCGGGCACCGAGAAGACGAGGTAGCTCTCGTCGACGGCGACGAACGCATTGAACTGGGAGGCCCCCTGATTCACCGGAGAAGGCAGCTTTTCCGGTGCTGCATAGTGCCCGTCCACCCAACGGGTCCGCCATATATGCCCGGAGGCCGGGCCATCGTCTCTCGTGAAGTAGAGGGTGCCCTCCTTGGTCACTGAGGGGAAGAATTCCCCCCGGGGCGTGTTGATGGCTGGTCCCAGGCTCTGGGGCTCGCTCCAACCACCCTCCTTGCGCTCCATGACGTAAATGTCGAAATTCGCGTCCTCCCCCTCCTTGGGACCCGGCCGGTCCGACGCGAAGAAGAATTTCTGGCCGTCGGGTGAGATGCAGGGTTCGATGTGGTGCGCACGTGGGTCCGTGGCGAAGGGGGCCACCTCGGGCGCCGTCCAGTGCCCCCCCACCCTTTTGCTGAACAAAATGGTCGTGATGGTCCAGTTCCCCACCGTGGCCGTCCAGTAGATCTCGTTCCCGTCAGGTGTCATCGCCACGTCCCGGGTGTACATCCCCGTGTTGACCACGCCGGGAGCGAAGATCTCGGGATCCTTGCCGGGAGGCTTCTGGCCCAGATAGCCCCCATCGGGTTGCAAGAAGATGCTGGGATCGGGCCATGCGGCCCAAACCGAGGAGATCAGGGAACTCGCCACCCAAAGAAACAGCCCAAGCCCAACTCGCCTCATAGGATCCCTCCTTGGAGAATGATGCGCCCGGCAAGGACGTGCCGCCAAGACCCTGCTTTTTAAAGAAGGCGCTTTACAGCGGGAACATGGAGCACTAAGTTTAGGCCAGAAACCCATGGGGGAACCGCCATGAAGCGGACCTATACCTGTCCACACTGCCACGCAACGCTCAATCCCAACGTGAAGATCGTCCTTCGAGCACGGCACAAGAAGCGGAACGGCCTCTTGCTGTTCAGTCCCAAGCCCGGCAACTACGACGTGTTCATCCCCCACGGCTTGGAGCTGGAGAAGGGTGACCGGGTGGAGTTCGCCTGTCCCGTCTGCGGTGGCGACCTCTCCTCGGCCAAGGGAAAGGCCTGGGCCGAGATCCACTTCTCTACTTCCTCCGGCGTGCGGGGCTCGGTGGTCTTCTCCAAGGTTTACGGATCCCACGCCACCTGCTTCATCACCGAGGAGCAGGAGCGATGGTATGGAGAGGATGCGCGGGAATCCACCAACTTCTGGGGTGCCGGGCCAGACAAGGACCTGTAGCGGATAGGCGTACAATGCTCACAAAGGAGGCACGCGCCATGCCTGTTAATGATGCCTGCGGGTTTGTGTTCCCTCAGGAGAAGGATATCCCCGCCGAGTTTCGCCTCGACGGCCCGGTGGTATGTGACCGCATTCTCGTAGACGGAGAGATCAGGCCCTGGAGTGGCCCCATGCGGGAAGTCCTCTCCCCCGTCTGCATGAGCACACCTCAGGGCCCTCGCCAAAGACCGCTCGGGAGCTATCCCCTCATGGGCACCCCCGATGCCATGGAGGCGCTCGACGCCGCCGTGAAGGCTTACGACCACGGCCGCGGCCGATGGCCCACCATGTCCGTGCGCGAGCGCATCGGCTACATGGAGCGCTTCGCCCACCGCATGAAGCAGAAGCGGGACGAGATGGTGCGCCTGCTCATGTGGGAGATCGCCAAGACACACGCCGACGCGGCCAAGGAGTTCGACCGCACGCTGGAATACATCCGCGACACCATGGATGCCCTGAAGGACCTGGACCGGGTCTCCTCCCGCTTCACGCTCGCCCAGGGCATCGTGGGGCAGATCCGGCGGGGGCCCCTGGGCGTGGCCCTTTGCATGGGCCCCTACAACTATCCCCTCAACGAAACCTTCACCTTCCTCATCCCGGCCCTCATCATGGGCAACACCGTCCTCTTCAAACCGCCGCGCCAGGGCGTGCTCCTGCACTTCCCACTGCTGGAGGCCTTCCGGGACTCCTTCCCGCCTGGGGTGGTGAACACCCTCTTCGGCCGGGGTCAGGAGGTGGTCCACCCCCTCATGGCCACCGGCAAGATTGACGTCCTGGCTTTCATCGGTTCCAGCAAGGTGGCGGACAGCTTGAAAAAACAGCATCCCACGCCCCATCGTCTTCGGTCGGTCCTGGGATTGGAGGCCAAGAACGCGGCCATCATCCTCAAGGATGCGGACCTCGACCAAGCGGCGTCCGAGAGCGCCCTGGGCGCATTGTCCTACAACGGTCAGCGGTGCACGGCCCTGAAGATCCTCTGGGTCCACAAGAACGCGGTGGGCACCTTTCTGGAGAAGCTCTGCGACGCCGTTTCGGCCCTCAAGTGCGGCATGCCCTGGGACCCGGGCGTCGGCATCACGCCCATGCCCGATCCGGAACGGGTCCAGTACCAGATCACCCTCATGGAGGACGCGCTGGCCAAGGGTGCGCGCATCGTCAATCCCGGAGGGGGAAAATTCGAAGGCACCTTCTTCTGTCCCGCCATCCTCTACCCCGTGGACGCAAGCATGCGCGTATACCACGAGGAGCAGTTCGGACCCATCATCCCCGTGGCCGCCTTCGACGACACCGAGACGCCCGTGCGGTACGTCATCGACTCGCCCTACGGCCAGCAGGTGAGCATTTTCGGGACCGACCCCGCCGTCATCGGCAAGCTCGTGGACCCGCTCGTGAACCAGGTCTGCCGCGTGAACATCAACAGCCAGTGCCAGCGCGGCCCCGACACGTTCCCCTTCTGCGGCCGGAAGGATTCGGCGGAGGGCACCCTCTCCGTCTCCGACGCCCTGCGCGTCTTTTCCATCCGGACCATCGTCGCCGCCAAAACCACGGAGGCCAACAAGGCCCTCATCGAGGACATCGTCCGCGATCACCGCTCGAGCTTCATCACCACGGACTTTATTTTGTAGAGAGCCCGCCTCGTGCGCGGGATCGTTGAAAGAAGGCTGAGCGTCAAACGGGGAGGTGGCCGAAACCGCCTCCCCGTTTTGCGTCGACTGAACCCTGGATTCAGGACGCGCTGCCCTTGCCGCCCACGGTCATCTGGGAGAACTTGACGGTGGGACCCGTGAGCGCGCGGCGGAACTCCAGGTCGCTACCCACCATTTCCACGCCTTTGAGCAGTTCGCCCAGGTTGCCCGAGATGGTGATCTCGGCCACGGGATGGACCACCTCGCCCTTTTCGATCCAGAGCCCGAAGGCGCCCACGGAGATGTCTCCCGTGGTGGGCACAGTGCCCTGCCCGAGGGTCCCCGTCAGCAGGAGCCCCCTGTCCACCGACTTGAGAATCTGCTCGGGGGTCTTGTCCCCCGCGGCCCAGTAGAAATTCGTGGGGCCGGCGGCGTTGCCCGTGGATCTGAGCTTGAGCTTCCGGCCGTAGTAGGTGTCCAGCAGGTAGCTCTTGAGGAGGCCCTTTTCGATGACCGCGGTCCGCCGGGCAGGGACCCCTTCGTCGTCGAAGGGTGCCGTGGCCCGGCCTGCGGGCAGGAGGCCGTCGTCCACGATGTTCACCAGGCCGTTGCCCACGGCCTCGCCCAGCTTGCCTGCCAGAAAGGTCTGGCGCTGGTCCACGGCGTCCCCCGAGAGACACCGCGCCAGAAAGCCCAGGATCTGCCCAGTCATAGGGGGCTCGAGGATCACCGGCACATTTTGCGTGGGCACCTTGCGCGCGCCCACCAAGCGGGTCACCTGCCCGGCCGCCTTTTTGCCCAGGGCCTCCGCACCCATGAGGTCCTTGAGGCTCACGGAGCTGTCGTACCATCCGTCCTGAAAGAGGTTATCCCCCTCGCCCGCCTGGTAGGACGATCCCAGGAAGATGGAGGTCCGCCGGTAGGATCCGGCGAATCCCTTGGAGTTGACCAGGAGGCGATCCAGGACCACGGTGCCGCAACCGGCTCCCAGGGACTTGGTGACACCCTTCTCCTTGAGGCCCGCGGCCTCCGCCTCTCGGGCCAGAGCCAGCTTCTTCTCGGCGGGGATCTCGCCCACGGCGGGGTCGTAAATCTGGAGGGTCGCGGCATCGACGGCCACACCCTCCAGGTCGGGTAGTCCCGCGAAGGGGTCTTTTCCCGAAAGGCGCGCCCGGGTCACGGCACCGTCCACCAGTTTTTCCAGGGTCGCCTTCGTGAAGTCCGAGGAGGAGGCCGTGGCGGTTTTGCCCTCCACGATGACGCGCAGGGCGATGCCCTTGGATCCCGCCTGGGTGAGCTTCTCGACCTCCTGGTTGAGGACCCTCACGCTGAATTCGGTGCCCTCGTCGATGGCCACCTCCATCTCGGTGGCACCCTTGGATTTTCCGTACCGGAGGAGGGTTTCAGCCAAGCCCCTCATGCTCTGGGTGTCCCTGCTCATGCCCGGCCTCCTACGGTCATCTGTCGGATCTTCAGCGTGGGGGTTCCCGCGGTGACGGGCTGCCACTGGCCGCCTTTGCCGCAGGTTCCCAGGAAGAAGGCCATGTCGTTGCCGATCATCTCCACTTCCTTGAGGATCTGCACGTTGGTCCCGATGAGGGTGGCGTTTTTCACGGGTCTCGTGAGCTTGCCATCCTCGATGAGGAAGCCCAAATTCACGGAGAAGGTGAACTTGCCCGTCCCCTGCACCTGACCGCCCTGGTAGGTCTGTGCGTAGAAGCCCTTCTTCACCGATTTGAGGATGTCTTCCGGCCGCGCTTCACCTTTGGCCAGGATGGTGTTGTTCATCCTGGGGATGGGCATATGGGTAAACCCCTCCCTGCGGCCATGTCCGTTGGCGGGCAATTTCATGATGCGCGCCGACAGGCGGTCGTGCAGGTAGCCCACGAGGCGGCCCTTCTCGATGAGCAGGGCCGAGCCGGTGGCGGTCCCCTCGTCGTCCACGTTGAGGCTTCCCCTGTACCCGGGGATCGTGGCATCGTCGCTGATGGTCACCAGGGGGCTGGCCACCATCTGGCCGAGCTTGTCCCACATGATGGAGGTCTTCTTCCAGTTGCCGTCGGCCTCCAGCGGGTGCCCCACGGCCTCGTGGATCATGACGCCCGATTCGTCCTTGCCCAGGACCACGGGCTGGTCACCCGCCAGGGCATTGACTGCGGAAAGGAGGGTCACCGCCTCCCAAACCGCCTTTTTCCCCAGGTCCCTGGGACCGGTTCCCTCGGCTCGGTAGAAGTCCATGCCCACGCGTCCGCCCGCGTTGGCCGAACCCGTGTTTCGCACGCCGTTCTCCTCCGCAGTGGCGCGAACCCGCATGCGCGTCTGGGGCCGCGCGTCGGACACCAGAAGTCCCTCGCTGTTCGCGATGGTGATGTACTGCAGCTCATCGGTGAGGCCCGAGGAAACCTTGGTGATGCGTTTGTCCGCGGTCAGGGCGGCGAGATAGGCCTCCTTCACGAGGGCGATCTTGTCCGACAGGGGAGCCTGCGCCACCGGAGCGGCCATGGTGTAGACCTGGCGCCCCGGCTTCACGGTCTCCAGGGTCCTGGCCTCGAACTTCCCGCCCGAGCTGGCGATGGCGGCGGCCGCGAGGGCCGCATCGTTCATCTTCGGCAGGGAGAGGTCGCTGGTGTAACCGTACCCGGTCTGCATGCCGTTGAGGACCCGGATGCCCACGCCCAGCGCCACCTCCTCGGAGGATTCCTTGATGATGTCGTCCTCCATGGTGACGGCGTTGGCGAGCCTGTACTCGAAGAACAGCTCGGCGAAATCCCCGCCCTTCGAAAGGGCGGCCGCGAGGACCTTGCGCATGTCCTCGCGGGTCACGCCGAAACGGTCCTCGAAGACGCTTGCTGGGGGCGGTTCGGTGCCCGCCCAGAGCCGGTCGTGGAAAAAGGAGGAGACCGCCACCGCCCCCAATCCCGCACCGGCCACCTTTATGAAGTCCCTTCTGTGAATCTGGCCCATCTTGCCCCCTTTCGCCCCGTCGGCCGCAACAAATTCACCCACGGCGACCCCCGAGATCGGGGGTCGGCTCCCTAATGGATCCTTCTACGCAGTTCGGGCCCCGATGGTTCCCATTTGCACCCTGCCTCCCGGTATCATGAGACCCGCGCCCGGACACGGCCACATGGGCGTCCCTGACATCCCATGCACGCTTCGGGTGGCCCGGGGCGGAGCCGAGCGGTTCACCGCCCCCTCGACCCAGGAGTACAATCGTTCCTCGTGCGCGACCTCACGTCCCGCGCCTTGCAAGGAGGATTTCATGAAGCACATCGCCCGGATTCTGGCTCTGCCCATGGCCCTATGGCTGGCCACCTCGCTCTCGGTATTTGCCCAACCGGCTCCCCCCGGGCCCAGGTGCCCGCCCATGACGCCCAAATTGCCCGTGACGGACACCTACCACGGGGTGAGGGTCACGGACGACTACCGTTGGCTAGAAAATGGCAACGACATCAAGGTGAAGGTCTGGAGCAGTGCGCAAAACGAGTGCGCACGCCTCTATCTCGACAAGCTGCCGGGGCGGGACCTGCTCGCGGCCCGATTTGCAGCCTTGCTGGGCGGAGCCTCGCCCCGGTTCTACGGCCTCACCATCGAGGGGGGAACCATCTTCGCCATGAAGAACCAGCCGCCCAAGCAGCAGCCCTTTCTCGTGACGCTCCCGCTGGACGCTCCCGATGCGGCCCACCCGGTGGTGGATCCCGGCCTCTTAGACCCGCGGGGCATCACGGCCATCGACTGGTTCGTCCCCTCCCCCGACGGTAAGTTCGTGGCCGTGTCCCTCTCCGTGGGCGGCTCCGAGGACGGGACGCTCCAGATCATCGACGTGGCCACGGGCAAGCCGGTCTACGAGAAGATCGTTCGCGTCCAGGAGGGCACGGGGGGCGGTAGCGTGGCCTGGGACAAGGACGGGACGGGGTTCTTCTACACCCGCTATCCCCGTGGGTCCGAACGGCCCCCGGAGGACCTGAACTTCTACCAGCAGATCTACCACCACGTCCTGGGGACGCCCGATTCCAAGGACGAGTACGCCCTCGGCCGCGACTTCCCCAAGATCGCGGAGACGGAACTGAAGCGGAGCGAGGATGGGACGGCCATCCTTGCCGCAGTAGCCAACGGTGACGGCGGCGAGTACGCCTTCTACCTCATGGGCCCCTCGGGCAAGTGGGCGCGCGTGGCCGACTTTAAGGACCAGGTGAAGGCCGCCGAGTTCGGCCCAGGCGGCTCGCTCTACTGCCTCTCCATCAAAGACGCACCGCGCGGAAAGGTCCTTCGCCTTTCACTGGCGGAGCCCGACCTGACCAAGGCCCGAGTCGTCGTCCCCGAATCGGAAGCCGTCCTGGAGGGAATCCGGCCCACCGCCTCCCGCGTCTATGTCAGGGAAATGCTGGGCGGACCCTCCCGCATCCGCATCTTCGACCTCGAGGGCAAGTCCCTCGGGGAGGTCCCGCTCCCCCCGGAGACCAGCGTCGGGGAGTTGGTGCGCACGGGAATGGACGACCTGCTTTTCGACGTGGAGGGGTATCTCAACCCGCCCGCCTGGGTCCGGTTCATCGCCCACACGGGGAAGATCTCAAAGACGGCCCTGGTGCAGACCTCCCCCGCGGATTTCTCGGACACGGAGGTGGTCACCACCCAGGCCGTGTCCAAAGACGGCACCAAGGTCCCCCTGGTGATCCTCATGCGCAAGGGGACGCCCCTGGACGGCAACAACCCTGCGCTCCTCACGGGATACGGCGGGTTCGGCATCAGCCAGACGCCCACCTTCAGCGCCGCCAAGCGCGTCTGGATCGAGCAGGGGGGCATCTACGCCATCGCCAGCCTGAGAGGCGGCGGTGAGTTCGGCGAAGCCTGGCACGACGCCGGAAGGCTGACCCGCAAGCAGAACGTGTTCGATGATTTTGCCGCCTGTGCCCGCGCGCTGGTCGAAAAGGGATACACCAAGCCCGCGCGCCTGGCCATCATCGGGGGGAGCAACGGCGGGCTCCTTATGGGCGCCGAACTCGTGCAGCACCCTGAAATGTTCCGGACCGTGGTGAGCTTCGTGGGGATCTACGACATGCTCCGCGTAGAACTCTCCACCAACGGCGCCTTCAACGTCACCGAATACGGCAGCGTCAAAGACCCCCTGCAGTTCAAGGCGCTTTACGCCTATTCTCCCTACCACGGCGTGACGGACAAGACCTCTTACCCCCCCGCCCTCTTCCTCACGGGGGCCAATGACCCCCGTGTGGACCCCATGCAGTCCCGCAAGTTCGTGGCGCGCCTCCAGGCGGCCAGTGTTTCGGGAGCCCCCATCCTGCTCCGGACGAGCTCCAGCAGCGGCCACGGGATCGACATGGCCCTCGCCGAACGCATCACGGAAAACGTGGACGTCTACTCGTTCCTCTTCTATCAGCTGGGCGTGACCGTGCAGGGGCCCGGAGGGAAGAAGGGATAACGGACGACCGAGAGAACCCCGCCTGGGCCGGAATCTCTGCTGGCGGCCCAGGCCTGGAGCGAGGCCCGGCGTCTACTTCAGGGAGAAGATGAGTTCCGCGTCCTTCGATTCAATGCGGAGCAGGACGCCCACTCCCAGCTCCTTGGCTGAGGCCAGCGCCGAACGGACGAGGGGGCCGAAGTCGTCGGCCTCCTTGCCCGTTTCGTCGCTTCCGAAGTCCTTCGCCCAGGACGCCACCGTGTCCATGGACACGCTGAGGCTGACCTTCTCCTTGCCGTCCTTGAGGACCGTGAACACCAGGCCGCTGGGCTTGCCCGGGCTACCGTGGCCCCTCCGTGTGAAGGTCTTCACGTAGAAGGTCCCCGTCTCTCCGTGCTCGTCCTTCTCGGTGAAAAACAGCACCTCGTGGTCCCTCGCCTTGCCGCTCTGGACGACCTTCACCAGGTCCGCCATCGTGAACTTGGCGTCTCGGCCCCCGATGTTCCCCACGTCGAACTTCTCGTCCTTGCTGTGCTCGGCGAGGAACTGGAGGAGCTGGGCGGGCATCTCGATGATCACTTGGTCGTGGCTGCCTTGGATCCGGAGGGCCACGAACTCCGCCGCCGGCTCGGCCGCAAGGGCAGGAAGCGCAAGAAAGAAGGACAGGACGCCCGCCAGCAGGGCGGTGAAGGTCTTAGGTGAAGTCAGGATGTTTCGCATGAACCACCTCCTGCGATGTCTTACGGCGCGTTCAAAGTTGAGTTTCAATCCCGCGGGTTCGATGTGGCTTCGATCGCACGCCACCGCACCGCCCCGATGCGCTAAACTTGTCCCAGGAGGTTCAGGTCATGAATGACTCTCCCGCCATCGCGTACGCCCGCGCAAACCGCGAGCGATTCTTAGAAGAGTTGAAGGAGCTGCTCCGGATCCCGAGCGTGAGTACGCTCCCGGAGCACCAACCCGACATGCTGCGGGCGGCCCGATGGGTGGCCGACGACCTGACCCGGGCCGGCATGGAGCACGTGGAGATCATCCCCACGGCGGGACATCCGCTGGTCTACGGCGACTGGCTCCACGCTCCTGGCACCCCCACGGTCCTGTGTTACGGCCACTACGACGTGCAGCCCGCTGACCCCATCGAGGAGTGGACCTCGCCGCCCTTCGAGCCCGTGGAGCGCGACGGGAACCTCTACGCCCGGGGATCCACGGACGACAAGGGGCAGATGGTCATGCACCTGAAGGCCCTCGAATCCCTCATGAAGACGCGCGGCGGCAGGCTTCCACTCAACGTCCGGGTGATCATCGAGGGCGAAGAGGAGGTCAGCGGTGCGGGCATCGACGCGTTCATCAAGGCCCACCCCGAGCGCCTGGCCTGCGATGTGGTGGTGGTCTCGGACACCGAGATGTTCGCCCCCGGTCTGCCCAGCCTGACCGTGGGGCTGCGCGGCATGGTCTACACCCAGATCGAGGCTCAGGGGCCGGCAAGCGACCTCCACTCGGGCTCCTACGGGGGGGCCTCGCCCAATCCCCTCTTCGCACTCTGCCAGATCATCGCCAAGCTGAAGGATGAGAACGGCCGCATTCTCGTCCCCGGTTTTTACGAGAAGGTGAAGCCCCCCACGGAGGCGGAATTGAAGGCCTGGGCCTCCCTGCCCTTCGACGAGGCCGAATATCTCAAGAACGAGGTGGGATCCACGGAACTCACGGGGGAGCCTGGGTATTCGGTCATGTATCGGACCTGGGCCCGTCCCACCCTCGAAGTCCACGGCATGCCGGGGGGGTTCACGGGCGCTGGCGCCAAGACCGTCATCCCCGCCAGGGCCTCGGCCAAAGTTTCCATGCGCCTCGTGCCCGATCAGGACCCGGTAGAAATCTTCGAACTCTATCAAGCCTACGTGAGATCCCTCTGCCCCAGAGGCATCCGCATCGATGTGAAATTGTTGGGCGCGGGCGAGGCCATCGTGGTGGACACGGACAACCGGTTCGTCCAGGTGGCCGCGGACGCCATGCGAGCAGTCTACGGCAAGGAAACCGTGTTCATCCGGACCGGAGGCTCCATCCCCATCGTGGCCGCCTTTGGGAAATATCTTAAGGCCCCCTCGCTCCTCATGGGCTTCGGCCTTCCCGACTGCGCCGCGCACGGGCCCAACGAGAAGTTCCTCATCGAGAACTTCTACGGCGGCACAGAATCCCTCATCCGTTTCTTAGAACGGCTGGAGAACTGACCACCGCGGGACAGATCCGCGCGGGGGAGAGGAGTCCGTGAGCGAACCATCGGGCCTCATCTTCAACATACAGCGGTTCTCGGTCCACGACGGTCCGGGCCTCCGCACCACCGTCTTCTTCAAGGGGTGCCCCCTCCGCTGTCACTGGTGCCACAATCCCGAGAGCCAGGTTGCCTCCCCGGAGGTGATGTGGTCCGCGGGCCGATGCATCCGGTGCGGAGCTTGCCGTGAGGCCTGTCCCACCGGTGCCGCGACCGGGGGGAGGCGACCTGCGACCGCTGCGGGAGCTGCGCCGACGCCTGCCCCACGGGCGCCCGGGAGGTGATGGGCCGCCAGTTCACCCTCACCGAGGTGATGGCCCAGATTCTGCGGGATCGGATTTTCTACGAGGAGTCTCGGGGCGGTGTCACCTTTTCCGGCGGCGAACCCCTGGCTCAGCCGGCCTTTCTCATGGCGTGCCTCGAGGCGTGCCGAGCCGAGGGATTGCACTCGGCCCTCGACACCTGCGCCTTCGCTCCCACGGGGGACCTTCTGGCAGCCGCCCGCCTTGCGGACCTGGTCCTCTTCGATGTGAAGGTCATGGACAAGGGCCTCCACGAGCGCTTCACGGGGGGCTCCAACGAAGTCATCCTGGAGAACCTCCGCGCCGTGTCGCGGGTCCACTCCAACCTTTGGCTCCGCATCCCCGTGGTGGCCGGTGTGAACGACGATCTGGACAATATGGCCGCCGTGGCGGACCTCGCTTCGGTCCTTCCGGGCGTCCGGCGCGTGAGCCTTTTGCCCTGCCACGACTTTGGGACGGAGAAGGGGGTTCGGCTGGGGAGGCCCCCGTTGCCGCCAATCGCCCCAGCCCTTTCAGGTGAACACCTGGCGCGGCTCGCGAAACCCTTCGAGCGCGCGGGCCTCACCGTGACCATCGGAGGATGATGCCATGAACGAGCGAACGAGATGGCTTCGCCAGCAAAGCCTGGCGACTCCCGCCTCCCTTTCCGAGGAGCGGGCCCTGCTCGTCACGGAATTCTACAAGGAGCATGGGGGAAAGCTCTCGGTCGCCGTCATGCGGGCTCGCTGCTTCGAGCGCCTGTGCCAGCGCAAGACCCTGTGGATCGGCGAAGGGGAGCTCATCGTGGGGGAGCGCGGCCCCGCACCCAAGCGTGTCCCCACCTACCCCGAGCTCACGTGCCACACCCTGGAGGACCTCCGCATCCTCAACACCCGCGAGAAGACCCGCTATCTCGTGGACGGCGCATGCTTGGATGCCTACGAGACGGTGGTCATCCCTTACTGGGAGGGGCGCTCCATGAGGGACCGCCTCTTCGCCGAACTTCCGGAGGAATGGCATGAAGCGTACGGGGCTGGCATCTTCACCGAGTTCATGGAACAACGCGCCCCGGGACACACGGTCCTGGACGGCAAAATTTACAGGAAGGGTCTGCTGGAATTCAAAGAAGACATCGCCGGCGCCATAGGCGCCCTGGACTTTGCCACCGATGGGGAGGCCTACGGCAAGCGGGAGCAGCTCCGGGCCATGGCCATCGCCTGCGACGCGGCCATCCATTTTGCCCACCGGCATGCCGCCCTCGCAGAGGAGATGGCCGCCTCCGAGCGGGACGCGACCCGCCGCGCCGAGCTTCTCAAGATCGCCGGGGTTTGCCGCCAGGTCCCCGCGCACGCCCCGCGGGATCTCCACGAGGCCCTCCAGGCCTATTGGTTCTGTCACCTCGCCGTGATCACCGAACTGAACGGCTGGGATGCCTTCAGCCCGGGCCATCTCGACCTCCACCTCCTGCCTTTCTACCGGCGCGGACTGGAGGAGGGGACCCTGACGGTGGAGGGCGCCCGGGAACTCCTCGAGGCTTTCTTCGTGAAGTTCAACAACCACCCGGCGCCGCCCAAGGTGGGGGTGACCGCGGCAGAGAGCGGCACCTATACGGATTTCGCCAACATCAACCTGGGCGGACTCCTCCCCGACGGTTCCGATGGCTCGAACGAGGTTTCCCATCTCCTCCTCGAAATCGTGGACGAGATGCACCTGCTCCAACCCAGCAGCAACGTGCAGATCTCTCGAAAGACCCCCGACGCCTTCCTGAAGCGTGCCCTGCGGGTCATCCGAAAGGGGTATGGCTTCCCCTCGGTCTTCAACGCCGATGCCGTGGTGGAGGAGCAACTCCGCCAGGGCAAGACCATCGAGGATGCCCGCGCCGGGGGCTGCAGCGGCTGCGTAGAGGTGGGGGCCTTCGGGAAAGAGGCCTACATCCTTACGGGCTATTTCAACCTTCCCAAAATCTTGGAACTGGCCCTGCACGACGGCGTGGATCCCTTCACCGGGAACCAGCTAGGCCCCAAGACGGGAGCGCCCGACACGTTCACCTCCTTCGACCACCTCTTCGATGCCTTCGCCGTCCAGTTGGGGCACTTTCTCGACATCAAGATCCGCGGGAACATGCTCGTGGAGCGGATGTTCGCCACCCTCATGCCGGCCCCCTTCCTCTCGGTCCTCACGGACGACTGCATCGGGACCGCCAGGGATTACAACGCGGGAGGGGCACGCTACAACAACACCTTCATCCAATTCGTGGGCATAGGGACCATCGCCGACAGCCTTTCGGCCCTGAAGCAGCTGGCCTTCGAGGAGGGCGCCCTTTCACCCGCCGAATTCATCGCCGCGCTGGACACCGATTACGAAGGGCGCGAGCCCCTGCGCCAACGGCTGGTGAACAAGACCCGCAAATATGGGAATGACGATGACTTCGCCGACGACCTCATGGTCCGCGTGTTCCAGGAACTCCTGAGGCGGGTGGACGGGCGCCCCAACGGGAAGGGCGGCCACCACCGCGTTGAGATGCTACCCACCACGTGCCACGTGTACTTCGGCTCCAAAACGGGGGCCACCCCCGACGGTCGCCGAGCTCTCCTCCCTCTTTCCGAGGGCATCTCCCCGGTGCAGGGGGCCGACCGGCACGGGCCCACGGCGGTCCTTCGTTCCGCGGGGAAAATGGACCATGTGAAGACGGGAGGGACCCTCCTCAACATGAAATTCACCCCTTCCCTTCTCGCGGGGGAAGAGGGCATCGAAGCCCTGACCCGGCTGGTTCGAGGCTACTTCAAACTGGACGGCCACCACGTACAGTTCAACGTGGTGAGCGCGGCAACTCTCCGGGAGGCCCAGTACCACCCGGAGCAGCATCGGGACCTCATCGTTCGAGTGGCCGGCTACAGTGATTACTTCTGCGATCTGTCGGCGGCCCTGCAGGAGGAGATCATCACCCGGACCGAGCAGGGGTCCGCCACCTGAGCCTTTGCCTGTTCCTCCGGGGGCATGCCCGGAGGGTGGGGAGGAATGCGTATGGGCATCTGGGGGAAGACGGGTCCGCGCCATTTGACGAACGAACCCATGTACGTAGCGCCGGAGCTTCTCGGCCAACCGCTGGCCGGGCCTCTCCGGCGGGCCGTAGCACTCGGCATAGACTATCTGATCCTCCTCCTTCCGGCGCTGGCGGTGGCCATCGCGGCCGCCGCCTGTTCCTTGCGGATGACCGACCCCGAAGCCTACCGGGGGCTCCAGACCCTCCTATTCACCAAGCCCGCCCCCCCCGAAGCCAAGGTGGCCTGGGAGGCGGTGGGGGCCCTCCTGGTTCGCATCGAAGCCCCCGGCCTGCCTGCCGAAGCAGTCGAGGCCGTAGAGCGGGGCGATAAGGTGAGACTCGCTGCGGCCTTCGAGGGCTACGACATGATGGTCGCGCTGGCCATCGGCGAGCGGCCAGAGGTCCACCTGCCCCACAAGATGATCCTCTTGGAGGTCGAGAAGCTCATCCCCAAGCCTTTCCGGGCCCTCGCCCTTTTCGGGGTGGCGGCCCTTTACTTCACCCTCTGCCACGCCTCGCGCCGGGGGCAGACCCTCGGGAAGCGCCTCCTTGGGATCCGGGTCGTGCAACTGGGTGGGGAGCGGCTCGGTCTCTTCGAGAGTTTCGAGCGGGCCGCAGCGTACCTGGAGATCCCGGCCACCCTGGGTCTATCCCTCGTGTCCCTCTGGCGGGATTCCAACCGCCGCCTGCCCCACGATCGAGTTGTCCACACGGCGGTTCTCCGCGTTGAGCGCCCTCCCAAGCCCGCCAAGGCACGCAAGCCCCCGCCTCCCGATGAGGAAGCCTGAGCGAATCGTTCGGGCGTGGAGGGGGGAAATACCTAGGGAGAACTCACCAGGCTTGACCACCATGGTGGGACGATGGGCCTATCTGTAAGTAGGGCACCGTCGCGCGCGCGGCGCCGGGCGCATTAGGTGGCGGCAGGGCCGATCGGTGCACGGTCCTTTCGGAATGACGGGCATGAGGCCTCGATCACCGCGCGGGACTCTGCCGCCCTGGCACGCCACGGTGGCGCGGCCGCCTGGGCGCTATTCAGACATAACTGCCATTTTATCAAGTAGTTATCCCTTCTCAGGCACTGGCACGAGCCTTGCGGCTCACCCGTCAGCTAGGAGGTTACGGCCATGAAGATCCAACTGAAACAAATGATTGGTGTGGCGGCGGTTTGCGCGACCATGGGCTTGGCGCCCGCGGCATTCGCCTCTTCGGCAATGCATGGGGCCAAATCCATCGAGGTGAACGGCCAGGTCGAGCACGTGAGAGTAGGCGAAACCCCCACCGGGGTCACTTACAAGCTGGGCGTCGTGACGCCCGAGGGACAGGTCTATCTCCTCCTCCCGTCATCGAACGCAGAGGCCGCGTTCAATACCGCAGAGCGCCTGGCGGGCCGGGATCAATGGGCCACGGTGAGCGGTGTGCTGGTGGAGCGCGACGGACTCCCGGGCCTGAGGGTCGGACAGATCCGCAAGACCTAACGGCACGTGCGCTGTCCCACCCCATTGCGAGGCGGGCGGTCCAACCGCCCGCCTCGTTCGCATGGGGCGTAATCCATGGCCGAATCCATGGCCGATGACCAGCTCACCCTGGAGGCTCCCGCAGGACTTCGTGTGACACACCCGTCGTGCGATTCTTCCTCAAGGGACGGGGGAACGGAACAAATCGCACGCAAGGACGGTTCTCTTCTAAGTAGGCCGCGGGTGCACCCTTTTTCCCCCGGCAGGAGGCCCACGTGAATGAAACCGAGCGCTGGATACAGCAGGCGAGAAAATATCTGAAGACGGCGCGTTGGGGCGGGCGACGCAACTTGGCCGACTTCCTCCAGGACCACATTACGAAAATCGACATGAGCCAGGCCGAGACCGATCTGGGTTGCGGGGACCACTGCTCGGAATGCTCCTGGGGCTTTCTTGGAGGGCACCCGCTTCGCGGGACCTGCAGACTCGTGGCGCTTCAGGAGGCTATCGAGGATCTGCAGGCGATCCCCAACCGCGAGACCCCCGCCCCGCGGGACACGGCGGCCCTCCTGGAGATCTTGGACAGCCTACCCGTGCACCGGAAGCACTGAACCCTTTTCTTACGGGAGCGGGAACTCCGCTCCGGTGACTCCGATCCTGACAGAGTCAGGCGCGCCGTGGAGGTTGACTTGACCTCCCGGGCTTAATCAGCGCGCGGACCCTCGCTGTGGGGGTTGGGAGGGTGGCGTCTCCAAACCGAGCTGGATCGTCAGGCGGGCACCCTGAAGGGTGGCCTCACCGAAGCGGCCCTTGCTATCCTTCAACGCCAGAACGCGGTCGCCCGCAAAGAGAACGGACAGCGTCGGATCCAGGTTGGTGGTGAGGTGTCGCAGGGCGGCAGACGCCTCTTGATCCGAGGCATACTCGGCCACGATCAGCGTCCGCTGTCCGCCACCCTTTCCCTGATAGTCCCCCGCCACGGCCGTGGCCCTGCGATCGAGCAGGAGCACGTCCCCCTCACCGAGGGTCACGAACGCCTGCAAGCCTATGGAGCCCCGCACGATACGCTCAGAATGGGGAATGAGACCCTCTCTGGGCAGGAGCGCCAAGATGGCCGGCGGTTCAGTCTGAGGGAGCCGTTCGGTCACGGCTCTGGCCGCGGCCAGGAGGGCCTGCGGCATGCCCGGAGAGGCCTCCGGGCTCGTGGCTACCAGGTAGTACCGGCCCTTCTGTGCCAGGAGTTGGTTGCGGCCTACCGTGTGGCGCTCCGCGAAGGACTCGTCGGGTGTCTCGCGACCGCAGTTCGTGAGGTACACTCCGAGGGCCGCGGCGGTGTCTTTCATCCGGTAGAGTTCGAAGGTGAATTGGTTCGGGGCCTTCCGATACCGCTGGACGATGCAGGCCTCGAAGCCCAGTTCCAGGAATGCTTCCCCGCCTCCGTCGATGTGGTCGTAGAGGGCCTCTCCCTCATAGATTTTCGCCTGCCCATCTTGCGTCCAACCCGGCGCGAACCCGTTTGCGGGCAGGAGGGCCGCATCACCGGCGGCCGAGGCGGCCACGCCGAAGAAAAGCAACGCCGTCAGCACCCCGAGGCATCTCATGGCGTTGGGCCTCACACTTTGTAGAGCTTGATTTTCATGGGGTCGGCCACGCCGAGTCCGAGTTTCTGGGCATAGTCCAGGTAATCGGTGAAGCGCGGATGGTCGTTGACCTTGACGCCCATGGCCTTTCGCTTGGACACGATCTGGTCGTGGCAGACCCGGTCCAGCGCGAAGGGGTCGGTGGCGAAGTAGAGCGAATGGTTCGGGAAGTAGAACTGCTCGTTGCCCATGGGCCCGCCGTCGTACTGGCCGCGGATGCCGTCGGTGACGTTCAGGACGAGCTTGTCCCTCACCCAGGGCGCGGCGCAGACCTCCGTGCACACCTTGAAAAAGAGGGGGGCGTGGAGGCGGCCGGTGTTGCAGATGGCGCCGTAGCCCAGGTTCTTCGTGGCCATGGAGATGCCGTTGCCGGCGTTCTTGAAGGCCGCCAGGTTGATGATTTTGGTGAGGCCGCCGGTGACGAGTTTGCCGAAGTAGGAATACTCTCCGGTGAAGACGTGCTGGTTGGCGTAGGCGTCGTCGTTCTCGTAGCCCTTCACGCCCGCGCCCATGACGCCCTTGGCGAAGTAGTAGGCGTCCTTGTCGAAATTGGCCGCGCTGGGGTGTTCACCCTTGTCGTTCTTCCAGGGTTTTCCGTCCTCGGCCATGGTCTGGAGGGACTCGATGCGGACGCCGGGGAAGCGCTCGGCCGTGAACCCGGCCTCCTTGAGCATGTCGTCGAAGCGGTCCCAGATGATGATGTTCTTCCGGGGCAGGCCGTTGGCTTCGAGCCAAGAAACCACGGCCAGGGCGAGCGCGGGGGTGGTGTTGATGAGGGGGGCGCCCACGGGGTTGACCTTGATCCCCACCACGTCATCCTTGGTGAAGAGCAGTTCGAAGCTCTTCCGGGGCGACAGCCCCGTGAGTTCGGTGAGCCCCTTCTCAAACATCTTGGACACCACTTTGGGGTCCACGTTACGGTCCTTCATGGACTTGGCATCGGTGACCTGGACCACCTTGCCGGGAAAGGGGCCGGGGAGGGCGAACTTGCCCTTGGGGACCTTCATGAAGTCGGCGATGTTGGTCTCCACCTCCGCGGGTGGAGGCGCCGGCTTGGCGGGAGGTTGCTCGTCCGCGAAATCGGGCACTCCCAAAACCAAGCCCCCCGCGGCGGCCACGCCCAGGGTCTTCAGAAAATCCCGGCGGTCCGGTTCCAAGACGGGTTTCAGCGATGCGTAGCGCGCTCGGCTCATGGCTCTCCCTCCCGTGCCATGGTACGCCCGAAACCGGCAGAAGTTTAGCGCGCCCCGTTGGGTGTATTCTTGGGGTTCGGGAGCGCACCGGCCATGGCCCATCAAACGCTGAAGGGGAGCTACGACGACCTGGTGGATCGGCTCAATCGATTTCCCCAGGGCGCGCCCCCCTCCGAGTTGCTCTTCAAGATTCTGAAGATTCTGCTGAGCGAGCGCGAGGCCGCCCTGGTGGCGCAGCTTCCCATCCGGCCCTTTACGGCCAAGCGGGCCGCGTCGCTCTGGCGCCTGCCCGAAGGGGACGCGCGGAAGATTCTCGATGCCCTGGCGGACCGGGCCCTCCTCCTGGACTACCCCGAGGACGGGGAGACGCGGTATGTCCTCCCGCCCCCCATGGCGGGTTTTTTCGAGTTCTCCCTCATGCGCGTGAGAGGCGACGTGGACCAGAGAGCCCTCTCCGAGCTCTTCTACCAGTACCTCAACGTGGAGGAAGATTTCGTCCGAGAGCTCTTCGCCCGAGGTGAGACGCAGCTCGGGCGGGTTTTCGTCAACGAAACGGCCCTCGTGAACCCCAAGGCTGAAGCCAGGGGCCCCCTCCAGGTCCTGGACTACGAACGGGCCAGCGAAGTCGTGCGGGGGGCCGCGGCCATCGGCGTGGGCCTCTGCTACTGCCGGCACAAGATGGCCCACCTGGACCGGGCCTGCGACGCCCCCCTGGACATCTGCATGACCTTCGGCACGGCCGCCTCCTCCCTCACTCGGCACGGCGCGGCGAGGAGGGTGGAGGCGGCGGAGTGCCTGGATCTGCTGGCGGCGGCGAGGGAGACGGGGCTCGTGCAATTTGGGGAGAACGTGAGGGAAGGCGTGAGCTTCATCTGCAACTGCTGCGGGTGCTGCTGCGAAGCCTTGATCGCCGCCCGGCGCTTCGGCTTCATGCGTCCCGTCCACACGACCAACTTCCTGCCCGAACTTGACGGGAGCCGCCTGCAACGGGTGCGGGAAGTGCGTCTCGGCGTGCCCCGTGGATGCCCTGGAACTCGTCTCCGCCCACAACGCCCGGCGACCGGCCGCCAAGGCGGCCAAGCTGGAGGAGGACCGGTGCCTGGGCTGCGGCGTCTGCGTCCAGGCCTGCCCGGAGGAGGCGATCCACCTCCGCGCCAGGGCGGAGCGCGTCCTCACCCCCCTCAACACCTCGCACAAGGTCGTCCTCATGGCCATCGAGCGGGGATGTTTCGCAGAACTCCTCGTGGACGGCCAGGCCTCCTACGGGCACCGGGCCGTCGCCGCCATCCTGGGCGTCCTCCTCAAGATGCCGCCGATCAAGCAGGCGCTGGCCTCGCGGCAGGTGAAATCGCGCTACCTCGAAGCACTCCTCGCCAAAACCTGAACCCGACGACGAAGCCAACCCCCACAGCGCCATCTCCGATCGGGGCGCCCGCGTCTTCATCGTCGACTGAGACCGACCACTCAAACCAGCAGGAGCATGGCGAGCCCCACGAGTGAGACAAGCCCGGCGCTGGACGCGAGGCCCGAGAAGGGCAGGAAGACCAAGCTTCCCAGCAGGGCGCCCAGGCATCCTCCCCAGAGATCCGCCGCGTAGAGGGGGGCCATTCCCCGCGAGGGATCCGACAGGGCTGACGGGTTGGCCTGGCCCTGGTCCCCCGCCCACGCGAAGGCGGCGCCCACACAGGCGCCGGCCGCCGCGAGAAGGAGCCCGGTTCCCATCCGGCCCGCCGCCCCTCCCGTCTGGATGGCCCACGCGCACACCGCCCCCACCGAGGAGGTGCAGAGGGCTATTGCAAGACCCGACCCCTTCCTGCGCCCCACGCGGCCCATGCCCCAAGCCCCGAGGCACAGGCCGCCCATGAAGCAGGTCAGGAGGAGGCCGAGGTCCTGGTATAGCGCGCCTCGCCGCGCCTGATACGCAAGCAAGAGCGCGCCCTCCAGAAGCATTCCCGCGAACCCGGCGGAACCCACGAAGAGGGCTCGGCGGAGCGTGTTGCGCCGGCGGGCCGGCAGCGCGGCGCCGGCGAGAAGACCAGGGAGAAGGGCGAATCCGTACCAGGGCAGGGTCCCCGGCGCTGACACATTCCCGAGGGCGGGGAAGAACTTCGAGAGCCACAGGAGCATCGTGAACGGGTAGCACGCCGGGCGCGCGTCGGCATTTTCTGGAGCCTGGGTCCGCGCCAACGCCGATTCCGCCGCCGCGATACGATCGTTGGTCAGGAGGTAGGCGATGTACTCGGGGTTCACCAGGCGCGCCGCAATCCCTCGCGCTCTCCATCTTTCCGCGAGGATCCGGGGGTCGCGCACCAGGGGCCGTGGAGACGCGAGCACCAGATCGGATGTGCCTGGAAGGACGAGGGTCCGGGGGAAGACGGCGCGCAGGGCGACCAGCACGCTGGCGTTCCGCGAAGCGAGGGCCTTCGTCCAGAGGTTTTCGGAGGAGGGCAGGCGCAGGGCCAGCACGCCCTCTGCGGACAGGTGCTCCCGGCATAGCGAAAAGAACTCGCGGGTGAAAAGGCGGTTGGACTCCCCCGACCCGGGTTCCGGCGCCGCCGACAGGATGAGGTCGTAGGAGCCCGCTCCCGCCAGGAACCGCCGGGGATCTTTGAAAGAACGCTTCACGCGCGCGTCCGCGAGGGCCGCCCGGTCCCTCTCCGGAAGGAAGCCGCTCTCGATGTCCACTGCGCCGCGGTCCATCTCGACCAGGTCCACGCGTTGCGGACCATGTTCCAGGGCCCTGGCCGCGAGTCCCTCCGACGTACCCCCGAGAATCAACACCCGGCGAGGCAGCTCGCATTCCAATGCGGCCAGATGGACGAATTCCTCCGAGGATGTCCCCTGGCTCTCGCTGACCAGGGTGCCGTTGTGAAAAACCGTCACCTGCCCGAGGCCCCCCGCCACCACCGTCCTGCCGTAGGGCGTGTCCACCGCGGCACGAAGATCCGGATGGCTGAGCGCGGTCAGGCTCCGGTCGAGCCCCGGAGAGAGCGCCAATCCGGCCATGAGAAGGAGGATGACCGGCGCCGCAACCCCCGCGAGCCAGCGTGGCCGGCCGGTCCAAGGTACGCAGGCCGCGCAAGCCGCCGCGAGCGCGCACAGGAGCGTTCCCGCGAAACAGGAAATTCCCAGGAACGCCGTGACCGTGGCCAGAAGTCCCCCCGCGAGGGCGCCGGAGCTCTCGGTGGCATAGGCGCCCGCCAGTGTCCCGCCCGCTTTCAGATAGCGCGTGGCCGCGCCCTGAAAAAGGAGCCCCGCCAGGATTCCGTAGGGCGCGAGCACGAGACCCAGGGCCAGGAACTGATGGCCCAGGGGGAGTTCGGCGCCGGGTGTCCCGCCGAGCAGGACCCCCAGCGCGCGGAGGATCACGAGAAGGACGGGCAGGGCCACCGCAAAGGCGATGAGGAGCGCGGGCACCTTCGCTCCGGAGTGGCGGCCCAGTCTTCGCTCCAGAAGGGCGCCGAGCCCCGCGAACAGCATGAGGCCGCCCAGGGCGACGATGTAGACCAGGTCGTTGCCGTAGAAAGCCACCAGGAGTTCCCTCAGGAGCAGCACTTGCCCCCAAAGGGTCACGAGCCCCACTGCCACCAGCCACAGCATCGTCCGCCACCCGAGAAAAGAAACCTCACCGCGCGCGCCAGGATGGGAATCTGTTCTCCTTGAGGATGTCCGGTTCCTCCCTGGAGTTCTTTCGGCCTCGGATGTGATGTCTTATTTCTTCTTCTCCTCGAAAACGATGGCGCGGAACGTGAGGAGCTCACAGCCCCCGCGCCAGCAGTCGCGGGGCAGGCCCGCCTTCTCGCAGAGGTGGTCGAGAAGCTCGTCCCGGCTCCAGCCCTGCTCGGGTGCCACTTGCGGCAGGAACACCGCACTGCGCCCCGCCTTTCGAACCACCACGCCGTCTCGCCCCACCACCACGGCGCCCGGCCCCGGAACGGGGGACAGCGGGGTGAGGACCGAGATCTCCACCTCCAAAGAGGCGAGCTCTTCGGAGCGCACGGGCGGAAACCGCGTGTCCTCGAAGGCCGCCGCGAGGGCCATGCGAGAGACGACCTGGGCCAGGGGCGTGTCCTCCGCCATGTGACCGATGCAACCCCGGAGATCGCCGTGCTTCTTGAGGGTGACAAACGCCCCCTGCTTCGCCCGGAGTGCGGGGGTCGAGGCCCTGGGGAGGGGGAGCGTACCCGTGGTGAGATACCGCTCCACGGTGGAGCGCGCGATCTTCAGCAGGACCAGTTTGTCGGCCTCGGAGAGCTGGGCATCGCGGTCGACCCGCGGCACATCCAGTGCAGCCGTGTCGGTCCCTCCGGGGCCCGCGGTGAAGACCACCGCCCCGTAGCCCACCACGCGGTCGCGCTCGCCGATGGCCGTATCACCGGAATTTGCGTAGCTCAGAACCGTGCCCCGGGTGGCGCCCATGGCCTTGGCCGCCACCATGGCCGCGAGGATCGCGCCCTCGCCGCAGGCGCAGGTCTCCAGCCCGGGGCGGCCGGTTCTCATCTGCCGAGCGATGGATTCCGCGGCGGCCTTGGGGTCCAGAGACGCCACCGCCATCAGGGTGGCCCTGTCCGCCGCCGCCGCCTCATCGTAGGGCGGATAGTGGGAAAGATCCGAAGACGCCACGACGAGCGCCTTTCGACCCTTGATCACCCTCGCCAGCGCCTGACCGAACCGTGTGGCCAGGGTCAGGTCTTGCCGCCCCACGATGGCCGTCACGATTTTCGCTTTCGGGAACAGCACCTGAACGAAGGGCACCTGGACCTCTTCCGAATGCTCCGCCGCGTGGGCCTCGGGGCTGTAGACGAACCCGCTCGCCAGGAGCGCCTGGGCCACCGGCTGGTCCGTCATCGCCACGCCAAGCGGGGTTGCGTAGCCTCGTCCTTGAAAGACGGAGACCGAATCGAAGGGCGGCACGGTGTGGTTCGTCCCGAGGATGACCACCAGGTCGATCTCATACCCGGCCGCCTGCTTGAAGGCATCCGCCGCAACTTGGCCCGAATAGATGTATCCCGCATGGGGCGCCACCAGGGCCAGGGGTTGCTCGCCCTTGGGCGGCAGAGCATCGGCGAGATACGCCTCCACGGCGGACCGGAGTTTTTTCCCGTCCTGGGGGTAGAACTTGCCCGCCACCGCCGGCGGCCGCACGATGGCGTCCACCGGCTCCGACGCGACATCCGACGGAGATAAGATGAACCACCCAGACACCATGGTGACCAGAAGCGCGGAGGCGAAGGTGGTCTTGCCAGGCATCAAGAGCCTTTTCATGAGGTTCTCCTCATCTGCCTCTTTCGCTTCGTGCCCGGTTCCCCGCCTTTTGTCCGGTAGACCGAGTGGATCTCTTCGCGTCCGGTGCCCTGGCGGTGACCGCTAGACCCAGACTCCGGGAATCTTGGTACCGCACGCGGGACAGGCCCCGCCCTTGAGTCTCATGGCGGTGACAAACATCCCCGAGCGCTCGATGACCGCCATGTTGCACTTGGGGCAGTAGGTATGGTTCCCGGGGTGACCCGGCACGTTGCCCACGTAGGCATAGTGCAGTCCCGCTCCCATGGCCGCATCTCGGGCCCTCTCCAGCGTGGCCACGGGCGTGGGGGGAAGATTCATGAGCTGGTAGTCGGGGTGGAAGCGCGTGAAGTGCACGGGGGTGTCGGGGCCCGTTTCGCCGGCGATCCACTTGATCAGTTCGGTCATCATCGTGTCCGAGTCGTTGAGCGTGGGCACCACGAGGTTGACGATCTCCAGGTGGCAGCCCGACCGTGCGACCTGCTTGATGCTCCGAAGGACGGGGGCCAGCTCGGCGCCGCAAACCTCCCTGTAGAACTTGGGGGAGAATCCCTTCAGGTCGATCTTGATGGCATCGAGCACGCCGGTCATCTCCTTGAGCGGTCCCTCGTTCATGAAACCGCAGGAGATGAGCACCGACCGCAACCCCTGTGGCCTCGCGGCTCGGGCGATGTCCGTGAGGTACTCGATAAACACCGTGGGCTCGTTGTAGGTGAAGGCCAGCACGGGCGCACCGCGGCCCCTGGCCCGGTTCGCCATGGCCGGGGCGGGACAGAACGGCGCGTCGTAGTCCTCGGGCCGGGCCTGGCTGATGACCCAGTTCTGGCAAAATTTGCAGCGCAGCGGGCACCCCGACGTGGCCAGGGAGTACGCCTGCGCGCCGGGTAGAAAGTGGTAGAACGGCTTCTTCTCGATGGGGTCCACGTGCTCGGCCATGGGTCGCCCGTAGACCAGGGAGCGCAGTTCCCCCCGGAGGTTCATGCGCGCGCGGCACCGCCCGCGTTCCCCCTCGGCGATGAGGCAGCCGTGGGCGCAGAGGAGGCACTTCACCGCGCGGGTCTTGTGGGTGTGCCTGGAGCCCTTGGCCAGTTCCGCCGCAGAATGACAGGCCCCGCAGTCGGGGGCGAGGGTTGCGGGCGATGTCCAGTACCTTGCCACAGGAGACCGCCGGATGATGTCGTCGACGGGCTCCGCGGACGGATCCAGGGGGTCGCACCCCAGGAGCCGGAGCAACTCGGGGCTGGAAAGGAGCGCACCCACCCCCCCCAGGACGGACCCGTACCGTGCGGCCATCCCCAGGAACCCTCGCCGGGAGAGGTCCTTCTCCTTCATGCCGTCCCCCTGGTTGGACGCTAATGTGGCCTCGTCCCCCTGTCAAGGGGCGGACCGCGACCCGGGACCTTGTCAGCCTGGCCTGCCTTGAGGCAAACTGATGGCCTGAAGGGGAGGATCCGCCGTGAAGTCCACGCAGGAATGGCTCAAGGAAGTGGCCTCGCTCCTGGAGGAGTGCGTCCACACGAAGAAACTCAGCTCTCTGGGCTCCCTCCAGGACCACATGCGCCAGATGAACTTGCCCGAGGCCCTCCGGGCCATCGGATGTGACGAGTCGTGCGCCGCCTGCGACTGGGGAATCCCGGCCCCCCACCCGCTCCAGAATCCATGCCGGTTGGCCGCCTTCCAGGAGGCCATCCTCAGCCTGGATGCCGGCGACAAGCTCTCCGCCTCCCTCCAGGGGGAGGCACGCGAACTCCTCTGGGCGCTCAAGGCCTACCCCAGGCCCCACAAACGCTGAGGGTTCGGCGGTACGGCATGCCCTGCCGGGGTCCCTCCTCAGAAGACGCCGTGCTGGGATAGAATTTTGGCTCCGATGGCGATCAGGACGACTCCCCCGAGAACCTCTGCGGCTCGGCCCAGCCGGGTCGCGGCACCCGCCAGCCGCCCCAGATGAAGCCCGCCGGCGGTGAACGCGGCGCAGACCAGGCCGATGATGCACGCCGGCCAAAGAATGGACACGCCGAGGAAGGACAAGCTCAGGCCCACGGCCAGGGCGTCCATGCTGGTGGCCAGCGAGAGCACCACGAGCGTCGCCCCGCGGGTAGGGTCCCGGGCCTCGCGCTCCTCGCCCCTCCGGACGGCCTCCCAGATCATGTGCCCTCCCACCAAGAACAGGAGCCCGAAGGCGGCCCAGTGGTCGAAGGCCTCCATGGCCTTGGAGAACGTGCGGCCCGCGGCCCAGCCCAGGACGGGCATGAGGGCCTGAAACAGACCGAAATGGTAGGCGAGGCGGAAGGTCTGGCGTCCCGAGACCCGGCGGAGGGTGACGCCCGTGGCCACGGCCACCGCAAACGCATCCATGGCCAGCGCCACGGCCAGGGCCATCAGTTCCCAGGTTCCCATGTCCCACCCCCTGCGCGCCCCGGCGTGCGGAGGGGCAGTGTACACCACCGGCCGGATGAAGGAAGGCGATTCCGTTGTTTAGCTTTTCTTGGAGGTTTTCATGAAAGGTGCGCTCGTAGCTTTCGTGTTTTTGGTCCTCTCGGCCTCGGTCCAGGCCAAGGTCGTCGGGCATGCGGTGGATTACAAGGACGGGGCCCTCTCCTTTGAGGGGTACATCGCCTACGACGAGGCCCTCTCCTCCCGGAGACCCGGAGTCCTGGTGGTCCACGATTGGATGGGCGTGAGCCCGGAGACGCGTCGGCGCTGTGACATGCTCGCCGGCCTGGGATACGTGGCGTTTGCCGCGGACATTTACGGCAAGGGGATCCGGCCCTCGACCCCGGAGGAGGCCGGGAAGCTGGCCGGCCTGTACAAGGGCGACCGCGCACTTTTCCGGAAGCGGCTCGCCTTGGCGCTGGCCCAGCTCAGGAAAGATGTTCACGTGGACGGATCCAAGGTCGCCGCCATCGGTTACTGCTTCGGGGGCACGGGCGTCATCGAGTTGGCCCGCAGCGGTGCGGACGTGGCGGGCGTGGTGAGCTTCCACGGCGGTCTCGACAGTCTCCACCCCGAGGACGCCAAGGCCATCAAGGGCCGGGTGCTCGTGCTCCACGGGGCCGACGACCCCTTCAATCCTCCCGCGGACGTGGCCGCCTTTCAGGACGAGATGCGGAAGGCCGGGGTGGACTGGCAGATGATCTATTACGGGGGCGCGGTCCACGCCTTCACGAACCCCGGCGCGGGATCGGACCCCCGGCGTGGAGCCGCCTATGACGCCAGGGCCGATGCCCGCTCATGGACGGCCATGAGGGATTTTTTGCAGGAGCTTTTCAAGTAACCACCTCACCCCCGGCGCAATAAACCTTCGCTGCCAAGGGTTTTGACTTCCCGTGGCCGGCCGCTCGTGGCTGGGCCCCCTTCCGGCCTTTTTCCGGGACGCTTTCCCGGACCTGGGCAGGGAAGGACCACTAGCAAGATACGATCCGGAGGAACCCATGCACGAAGTGCCCCAACTGACGTATTCCTTCGACGCGCTGGAGCCCCACATCGACGCGCGCACGATGGAGATCCACCACGACAAGCACCACGCCGCCTACGTGGCGAACCTGAACAAGGCCCTGGAACAGGCACCTGGGTTGGCCACGACGCCCGTCGAGGATCTCCTTCGAGGCATCGACTGCGGTGCCCGAGGGCATCCGCGGGGCCGTGCGCAATCACGGCGGCGGGCACGCCAACCACTCCCTCTTTTGGTCGATCATGGGCCCGGGCGGAGGCGGTTCCCCCTCCGGCGAGCTCGCGCTGGCCCTCGACAAGGCCTTCGGCTCCTTCACGGGTTTTCAAGAGAAACTGTCGGGCGCAGCGTCCGGGCAGTTCGGTTCGGGCTGGGGATGGCTCGTGTTGAGCCAGGGCCGCCTGGAGGTCATCGCCCGGCCCAACCAGGACAGCCCCCTCATGGAGGGGAAGACCCCCCTTCTCGGTGTGGATGTGTGGGAACATGCGTACTACCTGCTCTACCAAAACCGCCGCCCCGACTATCTCAAGGCCTGGTGGAACACGGTGCGCTGGGACAAGGTGGCCGACAGGTATCGAAAGGCTTTAGCGGGCGGCTGAGAAACTCGCATGAAGCAAGAAAGGGCCCCGGGGAACCGGGGCCCTTTCTTCTCGGATCTTTCCGCACCGTCTCCCTAAGCTGGCGGCCGGGGAGCCGGGCCCATGAGCTGGCGGCAGACGTCGCTCAGTTCCTTAAGGCTCACCGGCTTGCGAAGGAATGCGTTGGCCCGAAACGTTTTGAGGGCTTCCGTCTTGTGCGTTTCCCTGGTAAAGATTCCGGACATGATGACCACGGGGATCTCTCGCGTTTCCGGGTTGTGCTTGATCCGCAGGCACATCTCCCGTCCGTCCATGCGGGGAAGCACGGCGTCGGAGAGGACCAGGTCCGGCTTGAGCGTCGTGGCCAGAAGATACCCTTGTTCCCCGTTGGCCGCCACCACCACGGGGTAACCGAGTTCCCGCAGCAATTCGCTGGCCAACTCTCTCAGATCCGCCTCATCTTCCACCACGAGCACGAAAGGATGATCGGGCGGCTCGGTGGGGCTACCGGTTTCGGAGGTGGCGTTTTTGCGGTGCTTGAGTTCCTGGCGCTTGCGGAACAGTTCCGGCGGCGCAGCGGCCCAGAACGCCGTCTTGTAGGCGTGCGGCGCCTGACAACTGCACTGCAGACAGTGCGGGCAGACCAGGGTGGGGGACACGGCCAGGCAGGAGCACCAGGAGCTCTCCATGGCGTTGAATTCCTCAAGGCACCTGTGGCAACGGACCATATAGAAACCCGTTCCCGGGGGTCCATCGGTCATGACCGTTCTCCCTCAAATAAGATCTAGAGGGAGTATACATCGCAAGCGAAGACATTTCCAGCGGCGGCGGCGGGCACTGGGAAAGTCGGGTGAATCCGCTCAGGGGGCCACCCGCAGAACCAGGCGCCCCCCCAGATGCCACTCACGCGCTCTCGCCCTCGGCCTCTTCCGCCACGACATGCGCGATGGCGGCCACGGGGTCGCCGGCCGTCGGGGTGATCAGCTTGTAACCTTGCGTTCGGCGCCCGACGCGGGAGATGCCCTTCACGGGGGTTCTCAGGATCTGCCCACCCGCGGTGATGACCACGATCTCGTCCTTGTCGTGGGCGTGCAGGCCACCCACCACGGGGCCGTTCTTGGCCGTCACCTGGATGTTGATGACGCCGTAGCCGCCCCGGCCCTGGATGCGGTAGTGGCCGAGGGGCGTCCGCTTGGCGTAGCCGCGTTCGGTGACGGTGAGAATGTCGCCCTCCATGGCCACGGCCTTGCCCTGGCCCTCCTCGTCGGAGGATTCCACCACCGCGCCCCGCAGGATCTCCATCTCGACGACGCGGTCGCCCGCTCGCAGGCGGATGCCGATGACCCCCATGCTCGTCCGCCCGGTGGAGCGCACATCGTCCTCCGCGAAGGTGATGCAATGACCGTTTCGCGTGGCGAGGAAGAGGTGGTCCGAACCGCAGCTCACGCCCGCGCCCACCAGTTCGTCGCCTTCCTGGAACGTGATGGCGATCTTTCCGTTGGTCCGGATGGAGGCGAATTCGGTCATGACGGTTCTCTTGATCAGCCCCTCGCGTGTGGACATGACCAGGAAGTGCCCTTCGTCGAAGCATCCCCGCGTGGAGAGCATCCCCAGGATCTTTTCCCCCTCCTCCAGGCTGAGCAGGTTCACCAACGCCCGCCCCTTGGCCGTGGGGGAGGCCTCGGGAATCTCGTAGACCTTCAGGGCGTAGACTTTCCCCTTGTTGGTGAAGTACAGGAACGTCTCGTGGTTCGTGGCGATGAAGAGGCGCTCCACGAAATCGTCGTCCCTCGTGCCCATGCCCGATTTGCCCTTACCCCCCCGGTGCTGGGAGCGGAACTCGGTGAGGGAGGTTCGTTTGATGTAGCCCGTGTGGGATACCGTAACGACCATCTCCTCGTCGGGGATGAGCTCCTCCATGGTGATGTCGCCCACGGCCTCCAGGAATTGCGTCCGGCGGGGCGTGGCGAACTCCGCCTTCTGGGCCTTGGTCTCCTCGCAGAGGATGGCATTAACCCTCGCCTCGCTTCCCAGGATTTCGCTCAACTCCTGAATTCGCAGGAGGATTTCACGGTATTCCTGGAGGATCTTGTCCCGCTCCAAGCCCGTGAGGCGCTGGAGGCGCATGTCCAGGATGGCCTTGGCCTGCAGCTCGCTGAGCCGGAATTGCTCCATGAGGCCGGCACGGGCGTCGTCGGGGGTCTTGGCGGCGCGGATGAGTGCGATGACCTCGTCCAGGTGGTCCAGAGCCGTGGCCAGGCCTTCTAAAATGTGGGCCCGCTCCTTGGCGCGCGCCAGGTCGAAGCGCGTCCTCCGGACGATGGTCTCCTTCCGGTGCTCGATGAACGACTCGATGATGCCCTTGAGCGTGAAGAGCCTCGGCTGGTTATTGGAAATGGCCAGAAGCTGAACGCCGAAAGTGGTCTCCATTTCGGTGAACTTGTAGAGGGACTTGAGGATGATGTCCGGGATCTCGCCCCGGCCCAGCTCCAGCACCACGCGGATCCCCTCGCGGCTCGACTCGTCCCGGATATCCGTGATGCCCGAAATGCGCTTCTCCCGCACCAGTTCGGCGATTTTGGTGATGAGGTTCGCCTTGTTGACCTGGAAGGGCACCTCCGTGATGATGATGGCCTCCCGGTCCTTCCTGTACTCCTCGATGTGGGCCCGGGCCCGCACGCGCACCAGACCCTTGCCGGTCTCATAGGCCTGACGGATCCCCTCGCGCCCCAGGACGAACCCCGCGGTGGGGAAGTCGGGACCGGGCACGAGACGCATGAGCTCGGCGTTGCCGATCTCCGGGTTCTCAACCGTCGCCACCACGGCGTCGCACACTTCGCCGAGGTTGTGGGGCGGAATGTTGGTGGCCATACCCACGGCGATGCCCGCCGAACCGTTCACGAGCAGGTTCGGAACGAGCGTGGGCAGCACCGAGGGCTCCGTCTCCTCCCCGTCGTAGTTGGGGACGAATTCCACCGTGTCCTTCTCGATGTCGGCGAGCATCTGGTGGGCGAGCTTGGTCATCCGGATCTCGGTGTACCGCATGGCGGCCGCCGCGTCCCCGTCGATGGAACCGAAATTGCCCTGGCCGTCCACGAGTGGGTGCCGCATGGAAAAGTCCTGGGCCATCCTCACGATGGAGTCGTATATGGCGGCGTCGCCGTGGGGGTGGAATTTGCCCATGACATCGCCCACGATGCGGGCCGATTTCTTGTAGGCGCGGTTCCAGTGGTTCCCGCCCAGGTACATGCCGTAGAGGATCCGCCGGTGCACGGGTTTGAGTCCGTCCCGCACGTCGGGCAAGGCGCGCCCGATGATGACGCTCATGGCGTAGTCGAGGTAACTCTTCTTGAGCTCCTCCTCCAGGTGCACCGGCACCGGGCGGTCGAACAGGTGGGGTTCAGTCATTTTTCTTCCTCTGAGGGCTTTCCTTCGTTCGGGAGCCGGGAGCGGTGAGCTGGGAGCCGTGGGGAATCCTCACCCGCTCCCCGCTTCCTGCTCCCCGCTACCGCTTAGATATCCAAGTTCGTCACGTTGAGCGCGTTGTCCTCGATGAACTTGCGCCTGGGTTCCACGGCGTCGCCCATGAGAATGGAAAAGAGGGCGTCCGCCTCTACGGCATCCTCGATTTTTACCTGCAGGAGGCGCCGCTTGGTCGGATCCATGGTGGTCTCCCAAAGCTGTTCGGGGTTCATTTCACCAAGTCCCTTGTACCGCTGGACGCGGTATTTGGCCTTGGCGGCCCCGAGCAGCGCCTCCAGGGCGGCCCGCCGGCTGGCCACTTCCTGCTTGGCCTCTCCATTCTCGATGATGAAGGGCGGATGGTCGAAGGCCTCCAACTGGGTGTGGAGGTTCTGGAGGGTGAGAAATTCCGAGGCGTGATGCAGGGCGTGGTTTACGAGAACCGCCGATGTCAGGGAGGGATCCTGGGCCGTGAACCACCACAGGCTGTGCTCCTCATCGTACTCCGGGGGCGCCACGGTGAACCCGTCGCGCCTCAGGGCCTGAACCAGGTCCTCCACTCTCGCCATGTCGGCGAAGAGGTCCCGGCTGAGCTCTGCGGCGAACAGCCGGTGAAGGAGCTTCTCCGAGCAGCCCTTGTGCTCCATCCGGGCCAAGAGTCGCTCGTAGCGCTGGATCGACTCGAGGGCCTTGGCCAGATCGGGGCCCTGGAAGGTCTTCTCGGAGGCGGGAACCTTCACCGTGTAGGATTCCACGGCCTTCTTGACGAAGTACCGCGTGAGCTCCTCCTCGGTCCGGATGTAGTGCTCCTCCTTGCCCTTGCTCACCCGGTAGAGCGGCGGCTGGGCCACGTAGATGTAGCCCTGTTCCACCAGCTGGGGGAAGTGGCGGTAGAACAAGGTGAGGAGGAGGGTCCGGATGTGGCTTCCGTCCACGTCCGCGTCGGTCATGATGATGGTCTTGTGGTAGCGGAGCTTCTGGAGGTCGCAATCCTCCTTGCCCGTCCCCGCGCCCAACGCCGTGATGATGGTCCGGATCTCGTTGTTGCCCAGAATCTTGTCCAGCCGGGACTTCTCCACGTTCAGGATCTTTCCCCGAAGGGGCAGGATGGCCTGGAACTTCCGGTCTCTGCCCTGCTTGGCGGAACCACCTGCGGAGTCTCCCTCCACCAGATAGATTTCGCAGAGGGCGGGGTCGCGCTCCTGGCAGTCGGCAAGTTTGCCGGGAAGGGATTCGCCGTCCAGCGCGCTCTTTCTCCGGGTCAGCTCCCTGGCCTTGCGGGCCGCCTCGCGCGCCCTCGCGGCTTCGATGACCTTCCCGATGACGCCCTTTGCCACATCGGGGTTCTCCTCGAAATACCGGGAGAGGTGGTCGTTCAGGGCGGTCTCCACCAGACCCTTCACCTCCGAGTTGCCGAGCTTGGCCTTGGTCTGGCCCTCGAATTGGGGGTTGGGGATCTTGATGGAGATCACGGCCGTGAGGCCCTCGCGCACGTCGTCGCCGCTCAGGGCCACCTTGAGGTTCTTGGTCATGCCGCTCTGGGTGGCGTAGTTGTTCACGGAGCGCGTGAGGGCCGACCGGAACCCCGCCAGGTGCGTACCGCCCTCGGGCGTGTGGATCGAGTTGACGAAGGAGTAGACCATCTCGTTGTAACCCGAGTTCCACTGGACCGCCACGTCCATGAGGATACGGTCCTGTTGGCCCTTGAAGATCATGGGTTGGGCGTGGAGGAGCGCCTTACCGCGGTTCAGGTATTCTACGAAGGCCGCGATGCCGCCCTCGTAGCGGTAATCGATCTTCCTTCCCTCCTCGCGCTCGTCCAGCAGGGCGATCTTGAGGCCTGCGTTGAGGAAGGCCAGTTCTCGCATTCTTGTGTTCAGCACATCCCACGAAAAGACCGTCTCTTCGAAGATCTCCTGGTCGGGCTTGAAGGTGATGCGCGTCCCGTGCTTGTCCTTGGGGCTTGCGTTGCCCGTGCGCACCAGGGGGCCTTTGGGGACGCCGCGGATGTAGCTCTGCATGTAGACGCCGCCGTCTCGCCAGACTTCCAGTTCCAGGCTTTCGGAGAGAGCGTTCACCACGCTCACGCCCACGCCATGCAGGCCACCGCTGACCTTGTAGGCGTTGTTGTCGAATTTGCCCCCGGCGTGGAGAACCGTGAGGACCACCTCCGCCGCGGACCGGCCCTCCTCGGCATGCATGTCCACGGGGATGCCTCGGCCGTTGTCCTCCACGGTCACCGAATCGTCCGCGTGGACCGTCACCTTGATCTCGTCGCAATAGCCGCCCTGGGCCTCGTCCACGGCGTTGTCCGCCACCTCCCACACCAGGTGGTGCAGGCCTGAAGCGCCCGTGGACCCGATGTACATGGCGGGGCGCTTCCGCACCGCCTCCAGGCCCTCCAGGACCTTGATGGAGGAAGCGTCGTAGCGATTGGGATCCTCTGTCTTCTTGGTTTCCTTTGCCACCGTTCTAATCTCCTACAATGCGTCCGGATTCCACACGAAACCGGGTGATGGCTCCCCATACGGGGTCCAGGGGCCGGGTCGCGGTCATGACGAGTTGCGCGCGGTTTTGGGTCAGCCGCATCATCTGGCCGATTCGTTTCTCATCCAGCTCGGCCTCCACGTCGTCCAAGAGAAAGAGCGGCGGTTGGGCGTCCCGCTCTGACAGCAACTGAACCCGCGTGAGCTTGAGGAGCCAGAGCGCGGTCCTCACCTGCCCGCCCGACCCGTAGGAGGCCAGCGGTCGCCCGTCCAGGAGGATTTCCACGCCGTCCCTCTGGGGACCCACGAGGCCAGCCCCGCGTCGGATTTCATCGCCGCGAGCCAGTTTGAGGGCACGCCGGAGATCGGGCCCTCCGCTCGGCTCGTAGACCACCTCGATGCGTTCTCCCACGGAGAGCTCCTCCGCTAGGCGGGCCAGGGCAGCGTTCACGCTCCGGGTCGTTCTCTGGCGCTCCTCACGAATGTCCTCGCCCAGCTTGGCGAAGGTTTCAGTCCAGGCCGCAAGCTCCTCGCCGCTCCTGGCTGCGTAGGCCTTCAACACGGCGTTCCGGTTTTCCCGGGCCCGTCCGAAGGCCATGAGTGTGTCCAGGTACGCGGGTCGCCGCCAGACGGCCGTCCCATCGACGAAGTCGCGCCGGTGACGAGGTACGCCTTCGACCAACCCCCGGTCCTCGACGCTCAGAACGACCACGGGAAGCGCCTGAAGGTAGTCGGAGAGCGCCACTCCCGCGCCGTCCCGCCGGTATTGCTTACCTTTTGAACCCAGGTCCAGGGTCAGCGTGTGGTCTACGCCGTGCTTCACCACATCACCTTCCACGCGAGCGGCGTGCGCTCCCTCCTGGACCAGGTACTTCAGGCGGTTCTCTCTGAACGAGCGGGTGGTTCCCAACAAGTAAATGGCCTCCAAAACATTGGTTTTTCCCTGAGCGTTGGGGCCGTAAAACAGGGTAACGGGCCCGCTGAACTGGATTCGCGAGCCCGCGAGGTTTCTAAACCGGTCCACCGTCAGCGCGTGAAGTCTCAATCCAACCTCAAGGGCATGACCACGTATTTATGGATCCCCTCCGACTCGGGGCGGACCGGTTGGAACACCGTTTGAGCACCGGGATCTCGCATGCCCAGGCTCACCTGCTCCGCCGAACTCACCGAGAGAAACTCGATGAGGAAGTCCACATTGAAACAGATCGTCACGGCCTCACCTTCATAGCTCTCACAAACCAAGTACTCGCGCCCCTCGTCCCCGGTCTCCTGGTTCCGGACCACCATCTCGACGGTCCCGCCCGGGCTGAACAGGAGGGTCACGGCGCGTGTCTTCGTCTCGGCGACCATACCCACGCGCTTCAAGCGCTCCAGGAACGAGGCTCGGTTGACCAGGGCCCTCTTGTCCGAATCGGCGGGCAAGACGCGCTCATAAGCTGGGAAAGACGAGTCCAAGAGCCGGCTGTACAAGAGCCGGCTACCCAATTCCATAAAGATATGGTTATCTTTGAAGGAGAGTTTGACCTCGCCGCCGCTCTCCAGTTTGAGAAACTCCAAAAGTGTCTTCCGCGGCACAAGCGCCCGTCGGCTGGCCTGGACGTCTAGGGATCCGCTCCACTGCGTAAATGTGAGCCGGTGCGAATCCGTGGATACCACCGTGAGGCCCTCGGGCTCCAGGATCATGAGCGCACCCCGGATGGAGTAGCGGTTGTCGTCCGTTCCCACGGAAACCAGAGCTTCCTGGACACAGCGCCTGAGAGCTTCGGAAGGCACCGTGAGAGACTCGGCATCGGCCGCCTGAAGGAGGGTCGGATAGTCCTCTTCCGGAAGGGTGTGCAACAGGTACTCCTGTTTTCCGCCCTCGGGTTGGATGAAGAGCTTGTTCTCAGGCGTGGAGTGAATGGCCAGCGGCGCATCCTGGCCGGCGAAGGCCTTCACGATGGGGCCGAAGGTTTTAGCCGGAACAGTGATGGCACCTGCTTGGGTCACCTCTGCGGGACATCGCGTTTTGAGCGTGACCTCCAGGTCCGTGGCGGCGAGTTCGAGGTGGTCGCCCTCCGCCCGGATGAGAAGGTTGGAAAGGATCGGAATGGTGGCCTTGGTTTCCACGATGCCCAGGGCCAGGCTCAACTCGGTCTGCAGCGCTTTAGCGTCTACACGAATATTCATAGAAGCCTCTCCTCTTAACCAGTAGAGCCAGTAGGGCCTGTGGAAGTGTGGAAATGTGCCAAACGGCCTTGGCCGGGCACGCAAAAAACTCGACTAAAACTGTGTGGACAATCCACATGTCTCCTGTGTGGAAACCGGCCAGGCCACGAAGGAGTGGGTTTTCCACAGATCATGCACAGGACCCTTTCCACAATCATTGGGAAACCTCAACAAAACGAACGCATAAAGGTGTGGATCTGCTGTTGAAACTGCGGATCGGAGGCCATTTTCTGCTCCACCTTTCGGATGGAGTGAAGAACGGTGGTGTGGTGCTTTCCGCCGAACTTCCGGCCTATTTCGGGGAGTGATGCCCCCGTGAGTTCTTTGCAGAGGTACATGGCGACCTGCCGGGGAAGAACCACCTGAGCCTTGTGGCTGGTAGATTTCAGATCCTGAACCTTCATTCTGAAATAGGCCGCGACTTGCTTTTGAATCCCCTCGGCCGTCACCGATCGCCCATCCTCCCGAAAGAGGGTGTGGAGGGTTTCATGGGCAAGGTCGAGATTGATGGGCAGGTCCCTGAATGACGACATGGCGATGAGGCGTACCAAACAGCCTTCCAACTCGCGGATGTTGGTCTTGATGCGACTGGCAACAAAGAGGGCCACGTCTTCGGGAAGCTTGACGTGATAGGCCTCTGCTTTCTTGTAGAGGATCGCCACCTTGGTCTCAAGTTCGGGGGGCTGAATATCGGCAATGAGGCCCCACTCGAACCGGGACCGAAGACGCTCCTCGATACTCTGGAGATCACGGGGAGGACAGTCGCTGCTGATGACGATCTGTTTGCGGGCCTCGTGGAGCGCGTTGAAGGTATGAAAGATCTCCTCCTGCGTGCCCGTCTTGTTGGCCAAAAATTGCACGTCATCCAGGAGAAGGACATCCATCTGGCGGTACCTGTTCCTGAAGTCCGGCGTAGATTTGTTTCCGATGGCGCTGATCATCTCGTTCATGAAGCGCTCAGCCGACAGATAGGAGACCTTGAGCGCGGGAAAGTTGTCCCGGATGAAATGGCCGATGGACTGCATGAGGTGGGTTTTCCCCAGCCCGACCCCCCCGTAGACATAAAGAGGGTTATAGGCCTTCGAGGGACTCTGCGCGACTGCCTTGCATGCGGCGTAGGCAAACCGGTTCGAGGGACCCTCCACGAAAGCCTCAAAACGGTAGAGGGGGTTGAATCCGAGGTCGGGGACATCCGAAGATTTCTTCGCTGAGGCCTTGCTTTCCTTGGGCTTGCCCGATGCGGGGGGTGCGAGGATAAGGTCCTCCGGGGGCGCCTCCAGGAGTTCGACCATGAGGTCCGGCAGGTTCAGGTCCCTCCCCACCTCTCCAAAAAGCCCTGCGTAGTGCTTTTCGATCCATTCGATAAACAGGGGATTGGGTGCCACGGCGCGGATCTGGCACCCGGAAACCTGGACGGGTTTCAGGGGAGCAAACCACGTGTTGTAGGTCCCCTCCGGGACCCGTCCTTTCACCGATTTCAGTACCTTTGACCAAAGATCAGCCGGCATGTTTTTCACAGGTATTTCCACAGATGTGGAAAAGGGCCCTCTCCTGACCCACCGAGTATACCATAATGGACCACGCCGAAGGAGTCTCCAAGAGTGCACCTCGCGCCAGCTTTTCACCCCCGAGACCCAGCGGAAGGCAGGGGGCGGCCAACTGCTCTCGAGCCCCCCGATGATGACCCTGGAAGCTCCCCTCCAGGGAGACCGCAGATCAAGTTAGGGCCGCCCCAGGAAGGGGGGCCTGGGATAACAAAGCAGGTCCCTTTTTGCGTCCAGCACTCTGGCGGGCTATACTGAAAGACACCCGCGAGGGGGGTGGCCAAGATGGGTGAGAAAGTCAACGCGGTGCGCCGCCCCACGAAACCCAGGAAGAACCCGGGGCCTCACCGCGCGTTTCCCCTTCGCGCCGCTGCCGTGGATGTGGGTTCCAACGCGATACGCCTCCTCGTGGCCGAGTTCTCCTCTCCCCAGAGCTATACCGTGATCCGGGCCGACAGGAGTCCCGTGCGCCTGGGACACGGCGTTTTTGTGAGCGGCAGGCTGTCCCCGGGCGTGATGACGGCCGCGGTGAAGGTCTTGAAAGAATACGCCGGCATCATGCGGGAACTGGGGGTCACGCGGCACCGGGCGGTAGCCACCAGCGCCCTGCGGGAGAGTTCCAACGGGAAGAGCTTCCTCGCCCGCGTCCGGCGGGCATCGGGCATGGACCTGGAGATCATCAGCGGATCGGAAGAGGCCCGGCTCGTCTGCCGGGCGGTCGCGAGCCGCCTGGAACTCGGCTCGGACGTCTGGATGATGGCGGACCTGGGCGGGGGCAGCGTGGAGGTTTCCCTCGCCGACCAAACGGGCGTCTTGTGGAGTGAATCCCACACCATGGGATCGGTTCGTCTCCTGGAAGAACTGGCGGGCGGGTCGGCGGATCCCCAGGGTGTTCTCAGGCTGCTGCAGGAATACGCCGAGACGCTCCGGATTCCCGCGGGATTGGTGGGCCAGAGCCCTGTGGGGTTCGTCGCCACGGGGGGAAACATGGAGACCCTCGCCCAGATGGCCATGGCGGTCCCGGACCCGGACGGCGTGTCGAGAGTGCCCGTGAGCACGCTGTCTCGACTCATCCGGCAACTTGCTCGCTTGAGCTACCACGAGCGCGTCACCCAGTTGGGCCTGAGGGAGGACCGGGCCGACGTCATCCTTCCGGCGGCCATCGTGTACGAGCGACTGGCCCGCCTTTCCGGACTCAAGGAGATCACCGTGCCCTTTGTAGGGGTCCGTGAGGGAATCGTTCTCGACATGGCGGACCACCAAGGAACGGGTCTTCCGTCCTCGGGGAAGAGGGAGCAGCAGGTTCACCAGGCGGCTGTCGCCATCGGGCGCAAATACCGGTTCGACGAGGCCCACGGGATTCATGTGGCGCGCCTGGCCCTGAGTCTCTTCGATCAACTCCGGCCCCTTCACCAGATGGGAGATGGAGAGCGTGCCGTCCTGCACGCGGCGGCGCTCCTCCATGACATCGGAACCTTCGTGAGCTACAGCCGCCACCACAAGCACAGCCTCTACCTCATCGCCCACGCCGACCTCGCCGGGTTCGCCCCCCGGGAGGTCCAATTGGCCGCCAATGTGGCCCGGTACCATCGGCGTAACATGCCCAAGTTGGAACACGAGTCCTACTCGGCCCTGGACCCTCAAGGGCGAGCGGTGGCCAGCAAGCTGGCCGCCCTTCTGCGACTCGCGGACGCCCTAGACCGGGAGCATCGTCAGAAGGTTTCCGGGGTCTTGGCCAGAACGGTGGGACATACTCTGAAACTCACCCTCGACGGAGACGGGGATCTTCTCCTTGAGGGTTGGGCGCTCAAGCGGAAGTCCGATCTCCTAAAAAAGACCTACGGCCTGTCGGTGGAGGTCTCAACCAGCGGGCGGAGAAAAGGGGGAAAACCGTGAGGCCGAGAGACGAGAAGCTCCCGGGCAAGCTCATCGCCGTGGAGGGCCTGGACGGATCGGGCAAATCGACGCAGATCCACCTGGTTCACCAGTGGCTCAAAAGCAAGGGGTACCGCGTCTTTTTCACGGAGTGGAACAGCTCTTCCCTGGTGCGGGAAGCCACCAAGAAGGGCAAGAAACGTCAGCTCCTGACCCCCACGACCTTCAGCCTCATCCACGCCACGGATTTTGCCGACCGGTACGAGCGGCAGATGCTCCCTCTCCTGAGGGCAGGCTACATCGTCCTGTGCGACCGGTACATTTTCACCTCCTTCGCCCGAGACGCCACGAGAGGCTGTGACGAGGCGTGGCTTCGGAAGATGTACGGGTTCGCGAGGATCCCGGACATCACCTTCTTCTTCAGGCTGCCGCTGGAGGTGGCCCTGGGCCGCATCCTGGAGGGGCGCCCCCAGCTCAAGTACTTCGAGGCCGGCATGGACCTGGGGTTGAGCCCAGACATCACGGAGAGCTTCAGGATTTTCCAGGGAAGGGTCCTGGACCAATATATGAGCATGGTGGAGGAGTTTGGGTTTACGGTCTTGGACGCGACGCTCTCGGTGCATGCCCAGCAGACACGCGTGCGCCAACTCATCCAAGAGCGCATCGACCTGGCCCTCTTTCACAAGAGGTTTGCCCAATGAGCCCCCAGCGCTTTTACCACATCGCCCCCCCGGGCGTGGACGCCGGCAAACTCACCGGGACACTCATCGTCCTAGAGGGTCCCGACTCCTCCGGACGGTCCACGCACATCGGTCTCCTGCGCCAGTGGCTCGAGGAGCAGGGTCACGCCGTGGCCCAGGTGGGGCTCAAGCGCTCGAACCTGGTGGCGGCGGAGCTCGAGAAGGCCAAGCAAGGGAACATTCTCAGCCCCAGGACACTGAGTCTCTTTTATGCCACGGACTTCTACGACCAACTCGAAAACCAGATCGTGCCGGCCCTGAGAGCGGGATTCGTGGTCCTGGCGGACCGCTACATCTACACGCTCATGGCGCGCGACATCGTCCGCGGCGCCGAGCCCGAGTGGGTGGAGTCGATTTACGCCATGGCACCCGTGCCGGAGGCCGTGTTCTACCTCATGGTCTCCTCGAAAACCCTCGTGGACAGGACGTTTCAGACCCACGCCGAGCTGGACTACTGGGAGTCGGGTATGGACTGCGGGCTGGGGAGAGACTGGTTCGGAAGTTTCTTGAGGTACCAGCGGAAAATCCGCCAGGAATTTGTTAGAATGCAGAAGCGATACGGTTTCGAGGTGGTGAATGCCAACCGGACGATCCCGGCCCTCGATGCCGACCTTAAGGGCCGCGTCCAGCAGGTTTTGGCACGCAGAGAGAAAGGTTGAGGTCATCATTCATGACGCCAGAGGCTAGTATCACCGCGGAATCCGCCGGAGCCGGCACGGCCCCGCCCGAAAAACGCGAGAAGAAATCCCCCGCCACCCAGGGAAACAAGGTCCGCGGCAAGACTCCCAAGAGGAAGGCCCCTGCGAAGAAAAAGGCCAAAGCGCTGGGCAAGACGCCCAAGGTTTCCCGCCAAGAGCTGGGACGGCAGGTGGCCGTGGAACTCTCCAAGGTTCGGTCCGTCCTTAAAGAGGTGGGGTCCGGAGTGGTGGACCGCCTGGACGGCGAGGCCGCGTCCCTCGCCCTCTTCTTGGACGGGGACAGCCTTCCCGGCGAAAAGGCGCTCCTGCCGAGCGCCCGGACTCTGACGGCCATGGCCGCGGCTTTCGGCGGGCTCAAGGTCAAGCCCAAGAAGGGGCGGGTCAAGGACCTGGCCCGAATCGAACTCCTCCTCATGGTCCTGGCCAGCAAGATGCCGCCGGGCAGGTGAGGGGGTCGAGCGGGGGAGCGGGAGATGTAGAGACCGAGCACCTCGCCCCGCCGAAAGAACCCATGAAAATTGCCTTTCTATCGGACATCCACGCCAATTTTCCCGCCCTGTGCGTGGCCCTGGAGCATGCCTCCGCGGCCGGTGCCGATCGGGTGTTGTGCGCGGGGGACCTGGTGGGCGGAGGCCCCCACCCCACAGAGGTCATTCGGCTCCTCATGGAGCAGCGGCTCCCCACGTTGGCCGGCAATGTAGACCGGAAGGTCTGCGCCCTGGCGTCCGCCCCCAAGCGGCTCCGGCGCGCCAGTCGCCACAGGAAGCGGGCCCCTCTGGCCTGGACGGCCAAGGTTCTGGGACCCGCCGAGCTGGCCTGGATGGCCGCGCTCCCCGGGTCGCTTCGGTTCTCCGCGGGTGGAGCGGACATCCTGGTGGTCCACGGGAGTCCCCTGGCGGACACGGACTACATCTTTCCCAGCATCACCGAGCCGGCCCTTTTGGGGAAGCTCGGCGTGGAGCGACCCGCGCTCCTGGCATGCGGCCATTCGCACATCCCCTTCGTCCGCACCGTGGCGGGGGTCCTGGTGGTCAACAGCGGTTCGGTGGGGCGGCCGGTGGACGGGGACCCGCGAGGCTCCTATGCTCTCGTGGACCTGCGCGAAGGCGCGCATCCGCGGGCGCGGATCGTACGGTTCTCCTACCCCGTGGAATCGGTGGTGGCCGACCTCAAGACGCGCAAGGTTCCGAGAGCCATGCCTGCGGACTTGGTCCGCGGCGTGCGCCGGTGAGGACGAAGCGTTGAAGGCCGGGAACTGAAGGAGTGGACGCCGTGGTCGTGGTCCGATTCTTAGTCCCGAGCGGGCGGACCCCGAAGGGAGTTCTCGGGGCCCTGTCCCGGGCGGGATACGGTGTGGAGCGCGGCCCCGCGGCGGTCGTGGCGGACCGGTTTCTCGACACACAGGACGGCCGGTTCGCGCGAGCCGGGTCACGCCTCAGGCTGCGGGCGAGGGCGGGCTCCTGGCTCTTTCGCTTCGACCCGGCGGAGGGCTCCGTGGTGGAGGCGCCCTACCGCATGGCACAAGGGCCGTGGCCGTTACCTTCGGAGGGCGCGGGTCTTCCAGAATCGGCGGCTGCACTCGCGGGGGCCAGGCCCCTTTTTCCGGTTTTGACGCTCAGGCTGACTTGGACGGAGGCGGCCTTAACCGCCCCGGGTGGCGGACGCATCGATCTCTGTTGCGAAACCCTGCGCGCCGCCGTCCCCCCGTTCACCCCAACAACGCAGTCCATGAGGGGGACCCTGCTCACGGCGCGCCTGGTGGAGGGTGCCCCGGGTGAAGCGGATTACCTCGCGGTGTACCTTCGAGACCGCCTGGGCCTGGTCCCCACATCCCTGGATGCGTGTGGCCTGGCGCTGGAGGCCCTCGGGCGTCCCGAACCCGGAGGCCAAGCCCCCGAGGCCAACAGGGTTCGCCCGGAGGACCCGCTGGCGCTGGCGGCGAGGAAGGTGCTGGTCGGACAGGTCCTGAAGATGCGCGCCAATATCGAAGGAACGCTCCTGGACCTGGATCCGGAATACCTCCACGACCTGCGGGTCGCCACCCGCAGGGCGCGATCAGCTCTCAACCTCCTGGGGCCGGCGCTGGGTCCGAAACGCGCCGAATCGCTTCGCCTGGAGCTGGGTTGGCTCGCAGGCTTGCTGGGCGAGGTTCGGGACCTGGATGTCTTCATCGAGGGACTCAGGGGCCAATCTGGGCGGTTGGGCGAAGCGGCCCGCGTGGCCATGGCCCTGGAGGCCGAGCTGTGGGTCCGGCGTGGACCCGCCCGGGAGACCCTGGTGAGCGCCATGGAGGGGAAGCGGTTTGCGAACCTCATGGCGCGGCTTCACGCGCTGGCTAGCTCCGCTCCACCCCAATGGCCGCGGGGTCTTTCGGCGCAGCGGGCCGATACGGCGGGACCGCTCTTTCTGAGGCAGGCTTACCGGCGCGTGGTGAAACAGGGCCGGGTTTCCGTACCCGTCTCCGGAGCCGGCCCGGAGGCGGTCTCCACGCCTGCGGCCCTGCACCGGCTCCGCATCCTCTTCAAGCGGCTGCGCTATGCCAGCGAGTTCTTCGCCCCGGCCCTTGGGAAGCGCCTCGATCCTCTCCTTGAGGCCATGGTGAAGTTTCAGGACTGTCTCGGAGAGCACCAGGACGCGGTCGTGGCAGCGGCGCGGGTGGAACTCCTGGCCCGCGAAATGGCCGCCAGGGGCGATCTTCCCCTTCAGGCCCTCCTCGATATGGGCGGACTCATCCAGGTCCAGCGGGAGATCGCAGGCGAGCGCCGGGCGCGGCTCTCGGGCCTGTGGAAAAAGTTCGACCGGGGGTCCGTGCGGCGCTTGCTGGGGCCTGGTCCGGGGAGCAAGGAGGAGCGCGGGATGAAACCTTCCCCTTCCACGCGGCGTAGAGGAACGGCATGAGCGTCTTGTCGATCCACGACATCCGCGTGCGCTATGGATCCACCGAAGCCCTGAGGGGCGTGACCTTCGACATCGAGGGTGGCGCCGTGGGGCTGCTCGGCCCCAACGGGGCGGGAAAGTCCACGCTCATCAAGGCCCTTCTCGGGCTCGTGCCCCTCAGCGCGGGCCGATTCAGCCTCATGGGGCAGGACAGCGGCTCCCTGGGGCCCGCATTGCGCGACCGCGTGGGCTACGTGCCCGAGCGGGAGGGCCTGAGGCCGGGATTGAGCGGCGTGGCGTGGGTTGCCCTTCTGGGCGAGCTCTCCGGACTTCCGCGCCGGGCCGCCGTGGAACGCGCCCACGAGGTCCTGCAGTATGTCGGCCTCGAGGAGAGCCGGTACCGCAATGCCGAGACCTTCTCCACGGGCATGCGCCAGCGCCTCAAGCTGGCCGCCGCCCTCGTGCACGACCCGGCCCTCCTGCTGTTGGACGAGCCCACCTCGGGCATGGATCCCGTGGGGCGGGAAGAAATGCTGGCCCTATGCCAGGACATCGTGAGACAGGGCAAGACCGTCCTCCTCTCCACCCACATCCTCAAAGATGTGGAAACGCTCTGCAAACAGGTGGTAATCCTCCACAGGGGCCAGGTCCAGGCGGGCGTCTCGGTGGAGGACTGGACGCACAGCGAGGCTCAGCACTTCCTGGTCCAGTGGGAGGGCGATGGCCCAGGCGAAGCGTTCACCGCCGCGTGCGCCGGAGCGGGCTGGGCCGTCGAGCCCAGGAAGGATGGCCTCTTCAAGCTGGTGCTCCCGCCCGGCGAGAGCGCAAGGGCGGTGTTCCGCGTGGCGCGCGAAGCGGGAGGGGCCGTGAACCGATTCGTCCGCGAGGAGACCTCCCTGGAGGAACTTTTCCTCTCGGCCCTGCAAAAAAACGGGGACAACCATGCCGGTCTATGAGCAGGGCTACGAAGTCTACACGGGAGACCGCCTCCCCCTGAACCGCCGGTGGTGGCCGCTCTTCCGGGAGGAGATCCTGCCGTACTTCCGTCGCAGGGTCTTCGTGTTCCTGCTGGTGGTGGCCCTCCTTCCGTGGATGTACGGCGTGGCGCTCACGTTCCTCCATACCCAGCTCGGGGACGCGGACTGGGCCAAGGACCTGGTCAAACAGCTCCCCGTGGTGGACGAGAAACTCGTGGCCAAGCTGCTCACCAACGGGTACGACCTCTTCCTGCTGTTCATCGTGTCCATCTGGGTGGGGTCCGGCCTCGTGTCCAGGGACCGCAAGGACATGACCCTGGACGTGTTCCTGGGCCGGGCCGTCTCCTCCTTCCAGTACCTGTGGGCCAAGGGCACAGCACTCGGCGCGTTCCTCCTCATCTTCTCCCTCCTGCCCACGCTGGTCCTGGTGATCTTCCAGGTGGGGCTCACGGGGGACGCCGCCTGGCTCTTCTCCCACGCCCGGATCCTGTGGGGCACCCTGCTCTACACGGCCATCGGTCCAGGCGTGATCGTGCTCTTCACGCTGGCCCTGTCCTCCATGGCCCGCTCCCCGCGGGTGGTGGGCCTGGCCTTCATCGCGCTGGTGTTCTTCGGCGACATCGCCTGCGGGATCGTCTACGCCATCACCAAGGTCACCTCCGTATGGTTCTTCTCCCTCTCCCGGGAGCTCACGGCACTGGCGCACCTCTGCCTTGGGGCGCCGGCACCCTTCGCCTCAGCCGACCTCCATCCGGCCCTCGTGGCGCTTTACTTCATCGGGCTGGCCGCCGCCAGTGTGGCGGTGCTGGTGGTCCGGTTCTCGCGCCGGGCGGTGCTGCAATGATCCGTGTCCAGAATGTCTCAAAATGGTATGGGCTGGTGGTGGGTGTGAACCGCATCTCCCTCACCATCGAGCCCGGCGTCACCGGCCTGCTGGGCGTCAACGGGGCGGGCAAGAGCACGCTCCTCAACCTCATGGCGGGGCTCTTGCAGCCTAGTTCGGGGACGGTGGACCTGGACGGCAAGGCCCTTTTCGCCAACCCCGACGCCCTCAAGCAGATGGGATACTGCCCCAGCCCCGACCACTTCTACGAGGATGTCACGGGTCTCGAATTCGTGGCCTACCTGGGTCGCCTATCCGGTCTCTCCCCCGCCGACGCCCGGGACCGCGCCCGAAGCGCCTGCAACGAAGTGGCCCTGGGCGAGGAGGCGGGCAAAAAGGTCCGGGCCATGAGCAAGGGTATGCGCCAGAAAGTGAAGATGGCCCAGGCCCTCGTGCACGACCCGCCGGTGCTCCTGCTGGACGAGCCCCTCAACGGTATGGATCCGCCCAGCCGGGCCCAGGCCATCGCGGCCATCCGCCGCTGGGGCGAAGAGGGCAAGTGCGTGCTGGTGTCCTCACACATGCTCCACGAGGTGGAGGCCATGACCAGCCGCATCCTCCTCCTGCACCACGGCAAGCTTCTGGCCTCCGGCGAAGTGCCGCAGGTTCGGCAGGCCATCGCCTCCAGGCCCATGCACGTGTTCGTGCGCTGCACGGACGCCCGCGCGCTGGCGGCATCGCTCATCGGTTGGCCCTGCGTGCAGTCGGTGACCTTCGGGGCGGACGCCAAGATCCTCACCGCCGAGGTGACGGACATGGGCGACTTCCGCCTGCGCCTGGGCGACCTCATGGCCGAGCGCGAACTGGGCTTGGACCTCCTGAACCCGCTCGACGACAACCTGTCGGCGGTCTTTTCCTACCTGGTGGCGTGATGATCGACGGCGCGGTGCGGGCGATTTTCAGTTTCACGGCGCGGGGTATGACCCGCTCGGTGAAGGGCTGGCTGTTCGGGCTCCTCCTGGCGGTGCCCTGGGCCGCGGCCCTCTTCCTCCGCCTGCTCATATGGCGGGGCGTCCAGGTGCCGCTGGGAGGCGTGACCCTCTACGGCATCCTGGTGCTGGCCTACATCACCGGCTTCCTGGTCCCCCTCTCCACGCTCTTCTTCGGGACCTCGCTCATCGCCGACGAGGTGGAGGGCGGGACCCTGCCCTACCTCTTCGGCCGCCCCGTGCGGCGCGAGAGGGTCTACCTGGCCAAGGTCGCCGCCATGGTGGCGGTGCTGGTGGCGGGGAGCTGGCTGAGCATCGCGGGCACCTATCTCTTGTCCCTCTCCATCGACGGCGCCGGAGCGCTGGGCCGGGAAATGGGGACCCTCCTTGGAGACTTGGCCACCACGGGGCTGGGCGTGTTGGCCTACGGCGCCCTCTTCGCCTTTATCGGTTTGGCCGTGAAGAAGCCCCTATTCTGGGGCCTCATCATCGGGTTCGGCTGGGAGAACCTGGTGGCGTGGCTTCCGGGCTTCCTCAAGAGGCTCACGCTCCTGTTCCACCTGCACACGCTCCTGCCCCACAACACGGCTCCCCAAGGGGTGATCGAGCAGATGCTCGCGGCCAGCGAATCCCGAACCGCCGCGCTCGTGTTCCTGGCGGTCTACACCGCGCTTTTCCTATTCCTCGGGTGCGCCCTCAGCCGAAGAATGGAAGCCGCCGCCGCGGAGCGGGAGGAAGGTTGAGGGGTTCGGGAGGCGCGGTCACGATTCGTGCGCCGAAGTGGGAAGTGCGAACCTCCCCCATACATGGAACGGGGGTCTTCGCCCGTCGCCCCATGGCTTCAGGGACCAGGATCCTCGAGTACATGGGGCAGCGGATCACCCACGAAGAAGCCTCCCGGCGCCATGAAGACACCCCCGGAGACGCGATCCACGTGGTGCTGTTCGCGGTGGATGACCGCACGGTCATCGACGGTGCCGTGCGGGGCAACGAGGCCCGCTTCATCAACCACTCGTGCGAACCCTCCTGCCAGGCCGTGGAGGACGCGGGGCGCATTTTCATCGAAGCCCTGAGGGACATTCTGCCGGGCGAGGAACTGACCTACGATTACGCCCTCGACCTCGAGGGCCGCCACACCCGCGCCGTGAAGGCGCGGTACCCCTGTCACTGCGGAACACCCCGATGCCGGGGCACGCTCCTCGCTCCCAGGTCCCGAGCCCGCAAGCGCTAGCAGGCCGCAGGACGGGGCCGGGTTCCGATGACGAAAAAGGCGGGCCTAAGCCCGCCTTTGCCGATGCGCGATCCTCTTCCGGTCTTGGCTCGACCCGTCCGCACGCCGAGTCTAGTCCCCAGTGCACCATGCCGACCTCACCACCGGGCGGGGATCTTCCCTGCCTTGGCCTCGTCGAAGCGTTTCTCGGCGACGGACCAGTTGACGTTCTCGAAGAAGGCCTTGATGTATTCGGGGCGGCCCGTGGCGGGCTGGTCCACCATGTAGGCGTGCTCCCAGACATCCATGACCAGGACGGGGATGAACCCGGCCACGTTGCCTTCCTCGTGGAGCTGGATGAAATCGTTGGTGAGGGTGCCTGTGGCCGGGTCGAGGTAGAGGATGGCCCAGCCGATGGAGCGGGAGGCTCCGGTCTTGACGAAATCCTCCTTCCAGGCGTCGAAGGAGCCGAACTGCTCGGCCAGGGCCTTCTTGAAGGCCGTGGCATCACCGGGCGCGGCCACGCCGGTTTTGAGGTTGCCGAAGTAGTACTCGTGGAGGACCATGCCGTTGTATTCGAACCCGAACCGGCGCCGCCGGTCTGCGTAGATCGGCGTCCCCCCCTTGCCCTCCTTCCGCATGGCCTCGAGCTCGGTGATGAGGCCGTTGGTATTGGCCACGTATCCCTCGTAGAGCTTCCAGTGCTGGGCGATCTGGTTCTCGGAAATTCCCTTGAGTCCGGATGGTTTCAGATGAACTTTCGCTTCGTAAGCCATGGGTCGTCCTCCTTGCGGGTTGGGGTGGCCGGGGATGGAAATCTCCCCGGCGATTCTTGCGAGAGTCGTGCGAGGGAACACCGCTGCGGCGAGGGTGAGGCGCCCTGCCACGCGGACGAACGTGCGTCGCTTCATGGTCCTTTCCCTGTGGCCAAAGCGAGGCATTCGGTCAGGATGAGGTCGATCGTCTCCTTCGGGTTCACCCTCCCAATCTAGCGAGGAAAGGGTGCCCCGTCAAGGAATGAATGCTCCATGCCACCTTCCCTCGACGGCCTCCGCCCTGTCCAGAGGCGGTACTGCAAGGCGGCCTGGGGAATGAGCATGGCTTCGCCCTGGATGGCCGCCAGTCCACGGTCGGAGGCGGATTTCAAAAGCGTCGTTCTGCCGGGGCGTACCACCATATCGAAGACCCAAGAACCGCAAAGGCGATCGACCGGATAGGGCATTTCGCCGTCGTGACGCCCCACCGGCGTGGCGTTGACCAGGAGGTCCCAGCGGGCCGATCCCCTCTCTTCCCAGGGAGCGGCCAGCAACCCCCACCTCCGAGCAAAGGCTGCGGCCTTTTCGTCATCGCGCCCCGAGACGGACACGGGTCCGCGGCCTGCCAGCGCGAACGCCGCGGCTGCGGCCGCGCCGCCGTATCCGAGCAGCAGGCACCGGGAACCCCGAGGCACGTGGCGCAAGGCTCGCCTCACGCCGAAGACGTCCGTATTCGCGGCGAGCCAGCAGGCCGGTGTGGGCAGGAGCGTGTTGCAGGCGCCCGTCGCTCGAACCAGGTGCGAGGAGCGACCCGCCAGGGACACGACGGTCTCCTTGTGGGGGATGGTGATCGCCACTCCCCCCAGGGGCAGGCCGCCCTCCAGAAGAGCCGAGGGATTCGTGCACGGGATCGGCAGGTACCGGCCGGGGAGGCCCGTATTCGCCAGCCATCGGTTGAAGAACGAAGGCGTCCGAGTGTGGGCCAGGGGCCATCCCGCCAGGGCGTACAGGGGATCCTGCCGGCCAAGATCCCCGGGCCGGTAGTCACCGAGGAACTCCTCCAGGCCCATCTGTCCGGCGGCGGCGGCCTCGCACCCCGGCGCGGTAGCGTAGGTGGCGCAGGATCCCCATGCCAGGGCGAGCACCCGGCTGGGCGCGCCCGGGCCGTCCATGGCGAACGCGCAGAGGTCTCCCTCGGTCCCCCGGTGGTCCACAAAGCGAAGCATCGAAAGGGCGTCGGGAAGGTCCCGGGCCGTCGTGACGATCTTGTAGGCCGCGGCGCGGCGGGTCCGCATTCGCTCAAGGACGGCCTCCGGTTTCGGGGGCGTCCCCTCGAAGTCGTGCCACGAAAGAACCATCTTCGAAGGGTCCAGACCGAAGAGATCCTCGGGCAGGTGGGTAGAAAATGGCAGATCCACCCAGGCGCCCAGAGCCTGTCCTCGCCTGAATGCGGGCAGGTCCTCGGTGCGAAACGCGTCCCGACGGCCGGAGAGCAGGAGCGGCATCTCCCGGGCGAGGTCCGCCAGGGAGAGCGGGTCCTCGCCCCGATCCAGGTGGTCCAGCCTCATTTCGGCGCGGGCCGCTCCGGCGGCCCGCGCGGCACGGGCCGCGGCACGGGCCGAGGAGACGGTGGCCGCAGGGACTGTGGCAACAACGGGGCCCAGGCGTTCCATGGCTGAAGTATACTTGTCCCTGAACCCTCGTGGGTAGGAGGTAAGGATGAGTTTGGGCAGCGTGTTCGATGCCGAACGGCGTTCCATCCAGGAAAACCTGCGCCGCCAGGGGGAAGCCCTGGAAGCCCTGCGCGGGAGCATTCTCAACGCCGCGGAACTGCTCCGCAGCACCATGGCCGCCGGAGGGAAGGTGCTCCTCTTCGGAAACGGCGGAAGCGCCGCCGACGCCCAGCATTGGGCCGCAGAACTCACGGGACGTTACCTGAGGGAGCGGCCGGGGTTGGCCGCCATCGCGCTCACTACCGACACCTCCGCGCTGACGGCCATCGGCAACGATTACGGCTTCGATCACATCTTTGCCCGGCAGGTGGAGGCTCTGGCCCGCCCCGGCGACGCGGCCGTGGGTATCTCCACCTCGGGCACTTCCCCCAATGTTCGTCTCGCCCTCAAGAAGGCCAAGGCCATGGGTTGTCGGACCGTGGCCGTCCTCGGGCGGGACGGAGGGACCATGGCGGCCGAGGTGGACGTGGCGCTGGTCTACGGGGCCCAGCAGACCCCGCGAATCCAGGAGTTCCACGCGGTCCTCGGGCACCTGCTCTGCGCCCTCGTCGAATCTGAACCCTGACCAGCGAAAAGGGCCGCCACTCTTGCGGCAGCTTCGGATGCAACCTGGTACGTCGCAGGGTTGGTCGCCGCAGCCTGACCACGCCCGAGGTCCGAGACTGGCGGCGCACGTCCCGGCGATGCACGCTACGCCTCCCGGAAGGCCTTGCTCATCCACGCCGCCGGGCCGCACAGCGCGGCGCAAATGGCAATGCCCCCGAAGATGACCTTGACGGGAACGACGGTGGCGAGCAGGCCCGTGAGGCCCGAAGACGCGGCGGTGAGGCCCAAGACGGTGATGCCAACGAACGCGAAAATTCGGCCGAGTTGTTCGGGAGGGGCTATGCGCTGGATGAGGCTCGAGCGCGTCACCGTGATGAGCGGAATGGAAATGCCGTGCAGGCCGATGGCCACGCCCGCCGCCCAGAGGTGGTCGATCCAGAGGAGGGGCAGGTAGGTGATGCCGTCGAGAAAAATCCCGGCGATGAGGACCTTGCCCTGGCCCATGCGGCGGTTGAGCCAGGCCGTGAGGGGCAGGCCCAGGAAGACACCCGCGGCCAGGGCCGCCTCCAGAAGGGCATAGTCGGTTCCCGTCCCGCCGTAGGGACCCTTCACCAGCAGGGGTGTCCCCACGATGGCGGGGCCCATGATGAAGAGGTTGTCCACCGCCGTGAGGATCAGGAGCCAGCGGAGACGAACGTCTCGCCAGGCCGCGGAGAGGCCCTCCCCGATGGCCTTCAAGGCGGGGGCGCTCTCCCGCTGCATCGTCCTGAAGCCGGGGAGGGCCAACAGGAAGGCCACAGACACCAGGAAAAGGCCTCCCACCCCCCCCATCAGGTTCTCCGGGGACACCCACTTCAAGAACAGCGAGCACAGGGCGGGACCAAAGAGCCAGCCCATGGGAACACTCACCTGGATGAGCGCATTGGCGCGCACCAGGTCGCGCTTGTCCACGAGGGAGGGTATGTAGGCGTCCCGGGCCGGGTTGAAGAAGGCCGAGGCCGTGAACAGCGAGAACCCCGCCGCCGCCAGAACCCAGGGGTCTAACAGCCCGAAGTGTCCGAGGACCGGGACTGAGAATGCGACCGCCGCCCGAGCGCCGTCGGAGGCCACCATGAGGCCCCGGCGGGGGAACCGGTCCGCCGCGAGGCCGCCTACCATGCCGAAGAGAAGGATGGGCAAGTAGTTGAGGGTCGCTACGGCGCCCACTACCGCCTTGCTGTCGGACATGCCGAGGACCGACCAGAGGAGGAGGACGCCGAAGGCCGCGTCGCCCATCTGTGAAGCCACCTGCGCCGACAGGAGGAGCCAGACTCCCTCGGGGGTCCTCTCCTTTGAGGGTTTGGGCTCCATGGCCTTCCTCCCCTGGCCAAATGTCGGTCCCGAATTCAGAGTGCCTAGTTTACCCGAAGAGGGCCGGAACCGATGGGACCGATCCACGACCGGCTCTTGTGAGGGAGACCCGCGCCCGTTATTCTTCCTCGGGGGGGGGACCGATGGAAGGCCTCAAGCGCATCCGGGCATTCCTGGAAGGATTGTCCAGGCCGGCGATCCTGGCCCTCGGGCTGGCGATGCTGACCGCCATCTGGCTTCTGGACTGGACCCTGTCCCTCCGGGAAAGCCTGCTCCTGCTCTGCACGGTGCCGGTCCTCGTCGTGGCACGGTTCTCCGGGCTTGGTCCCAGCCTCCTGGTCTCCGCCTCCGCAGGGGCTGGATGGTTCCTCTCCGACCTCTTTCAAAAGCCGGCCGAAGCGAGCGCGGAGCAGCACCTCTGGAACGCCCTCGTCCGTACGGCGATCTTCGCCCTTCTGTCGGTTCTGGAGGTTTCGCGGGAGCGGCTCTTGCGCAAGGAGCGCGTCTGCTCCAAGAGCGACTCCCTGACGGGAATTGACAACGGCCGGGGCTTCCGCGAGCGCGCCTCCGCAGAGATCGCCCGCTCCGGCAGGACCGGCGCCCGCCTCACCGCGGCCTACCTGGACCTGGACGATTTCAAGGCGTGCAACGACCGGAGCGGGCACAGCGCGGGGGACGGGATCCTGTGCGCCGTGGCTGGGGTGCTGAAGGCCGCCACGAGGGAATCGGATGCGGTGGCTCGCATCGGCGGGGATGAGTTCGCCCTCCTCCTGACGGACGCCGGGCGCGAGGAAGCCGAAGCGGTCCTGGGGCGCCTGCGCGAGGACTTGGAGCACTTGGCCGCGAAGGCAAATTGGCCCATCGGGTTCAGCATCGGGGCGGTGGCGTTCGTCCGACCGCCCGAGTCCGTGGACGCCCTCCTCCACGCCGCGGATCGGGCCATGTACGGGGCCAAGTCCGCCGGCAAAGGGTGCACCCTCTTTATGGATGCCTGATCGCCTCAGGGTGCGTTGAGCAGATTGTGGCCCTCGCACCGGGGTGGAGGCGACATGCCCAGACAGGCGCAAACGGTGGGAGAGATGTCCTCCGCACGGACTTCGGCCAGGACCTTTCCCGCGGGGAAATGGGGCCCTTCGGCGTAGAAAATGCCGCCCATGTCCTGCAGGGCCGGGTCGTAGCCGTGCATGCCGCGGGGAACGTCACGGGTCCTCTTTTTGCTGTGGCTGGAGAAAGTGGCCCCGGGCGGGCAGAGGAGCACGAAGTCGCCCGTGCGGCCGGGACACTCGTAGCGGAAGCGCGCAGCGGCCTCCGTGCGGGTCATGGCTAGGACATCCTTGGGAAGCCGATGGAGCCCCGCCGCCACCTGGCGTCGCTGGGCCTCGTTCTTCACGGTGATATTGCACACGGGCCCGGAGCTGGCCACGAAGGGGAAGTAACCCTCCTTGGGGATGGCCTTCAGCGGGTCCACGATGCGATCCACCTTGGCCATGCCGTGGTCGCTCACGAGCAGAAGGTCCACGGGCACGGGAGGATCCAGCGTCTTGAGCCCCGCCCGCAGTTCTGCCAGGAGGCCATCGGCCGAGGCCATAGCCCGATGCACGCCCTCCCCGTCGGGGCCCTCCGCATGGCCCGGCCCGTCGGCGCCGCGCATCCAGGCCATGATGAGGCGGGGGCGCTCGCCCGCAGGACGCCCGAGAAGATCCAAGATCCATCGGATCGTCTCTCGGTCGTGGTCGCCGCCCTCGTAGGCTCGGAAATAGCTCGCCGAAACACCGTTCCACGAACCTTGGGAACAGGGCCAGGATCGGACCGCCGCCCTCATGCCCGCCCGTTCGCATCGGACCCAGAGGGGCTCGGATCTCAGCCAGGTGGCCTCGGGTTCGTCCGAAAATCGGCGGTCCATGGTGCGGTCCAGGAACGCGTTGGCCACGATGCCGTGGGCGGCGGGCGCGACGCCCGTGGCCAGGGTGGCGTGGCTGGAGAAGGTGAGGCTGGGGAAGGGCGGGGTGAGGCGTCCGGCGCTCAGACCCGACTCGGCCATGGCAAGGAAGGTGGGCAGGTGGTCCCTGCCGGGGTAGTCCCAGCGCACCCCGTCCATGGAGAGTAGGACCACTGTGGGCGGTGGTTTCACCGGCGGCGCCGGACCTGCGCCCAGGAACAACAACAGAGCGAGGATCACGACGCATAGAGCCCCCACCCTGCCGGTGGGTTTCCGTCGCGGCGGTTCTTCGGGCTGAGTGCCGCGCCGCAGGTCAGCCACCGTGGACCCGTTCGGCTTCGTGGGCGGCCGCCACGGCGAAGGCCAGCTCCCCGGCGCGGTCCGTCACCCGCCCCTCCACTTTGGCGGCGCGGGTGGCCTCCAGGGCGGCGGCGATGGCCGGAGACGGCTCCACGCCCGCGAGGGTCAGGTCTTGCCCCGAGATCTCGAGGCGGACGAACCGGTCCCGGGTGAGGAAGTCTCTGACTCCGGCCCTACCCACCGCACCTTCCACCTTGGCCAGGAGGAAGAGCACCCACTCCAGGGGCTGGCCCGCCAGGGTCCGGTAGACCTCTCCCGCGGGCGCGCCGTGCTCCCCGCCCAGGCGCCGCAGGGCGTGCCAGGTGGTGCTCCGGTATCGATGAAGCAGTTCCTTCGCCCTGCGGGGGAAGGGGTAGCGGATCAGAAACTCCTCCACCTCCCGAACCGCGAGGCGCTCGAGGAGGGCCATGAAGTAAACGCAGGGCCGGTCCACATCGCCCTCGGGAAACTGGGTTTCGAAGAAGTCCAAAGCCTTTTGAACCCGGTAAAGTGACTCGAGACCTTTGGGGGTAAGGCGGAGACTGGGCCAGAAAACCTGGAGCAGGCCGTGGGCGTCCATGGCCTTGAGCCCCTCCACCGCGTTGGCGCCGGAGAGCACCTGCGCCACCTCCGCCAGGACGCGCTTGCCCGAGAGGTGCCTGAACACACCCTGCTTGTGTGCGGCGGCGATGAGGCGCTCGGTTTCGGGCAGGAGGGCGAAGCCCAGGCGCACCGAAAACCGAACGGCGCGGAACGCGCGCGTGGGATCCTCCACGAAGGACAGCCCGTGCATGACGCGGATGCGCCCCGCCTTGAGATCCCGCACGCCGCCGAAAAGGTCCAGGATCTCTCCGAGCCGACCGGGGGCGATGCCCATGGCCAACGCGTTGATGGTGAAATCGCGCCGGTAGAGGTCCTGGTAGAGGGCCGCGTGCGCCACGGTGGGGAGGGCCGCGGGCGCCTCGTAGTATTCCGCCCGGGCCGTGGCGAAGTCCCAGTGGCCGCCGCCCGGCCGCACCCACACGGCGGTACCGAAGGCCCGGTGGGCGCGGATCCGGCCCCCCTGCTCCCGGGACCAGGCCTCCGCCAGTTCCACGGCGTCTCCCTCCACCACGAAATCCACGTCCTGCACGGGCCGGCCCAGGAGGAGATCCCGGACGGCGCCTCCCACGAGCAGGCAATCCACGCCGCGGTCGGCGGCCAGGCGTCCCAGGGCCTCCAGGCGCGCCACCTCCTTCGGGGGGAAGGCCGCCCGGACGAGGTGGGCCACCTCGCGGGCCGCGGGCTGGCCCCCGGTGCGGTGGAACGGGCGCTCTCCCGCCTCGCGGTAGAGGGACTTGAAAAGGACCATGCGCGAGATGAGGCCCTCCACCCGGTCGGGTCCCTCCCCGAAGAGGACGATGCGCCAGTTCCTCTCCATCATCTGGCGGCGCACCTCCTCCACCGGCGTATCGGGTGGCAGGAGCGGGGGCTGGGAGACCACGAAGTCCGACACGGGAGACTCGGCAAGCCCGTGCTGCAAGGCGCTGTCCACCTCCTGGCGGGTGACGACGCCGGCGAGCCTCTCCCCCACGAACAGGGGAAGGGCGTTGACCCGGTAGCGGTTCATGTCCCGGAAGGCCACCCGGGTCGTGACCGTGCCGTCGATCCGCCGGAAGTCACGGGTCATCACGTCCCGCGCCTTGAGGCCCACGGGATGGACGGTGGTGAGCTCGTCCAGGAGGAGGGCGCGCACTTCCTCGGGCGTCCTGTCGCGCACCACGGCGGAAGCCGCGGAGGCGTGTCCGCCGCCCCCGAAGACGCCCAGCACTCGGCCCACGTCCACGAGAGGGGTCCGCGACCGCGCGATCACGTGGACCCTGCTCTCCATGGCGGCCAGCAGGAAGAGCGCCTCCAGCCCTTCCAGGGCGAGGATCTCGTGCGCGAGCAGGCTCAGGTCCGGTACGTAAGCCCGCGTGCTCAGGGAGGTGAGATGGACCCGCACACCTCCCACCGGAAAGGATTCCAGATTCTCGAGCAGGGCCGGCAGGAGGCGCATCTGCTCCTCCGTCAGCCCCCGTCGCAGGGTCCGGGATACCTGGCACAAGTCCCCTCCCCACGACAGGCAGGTGAGCACGGCCTCGAAGTCCACGGGGCGGGTGGTGGGGAAGGAGAGGAAGCCGGTGTCCTCATAGATCCCCATGAGGAAGAGGGTGGCCTCGAAGGGAGAGGGGACCTGACCGCCCTCCTGCAAGAGCTTCACGAGGATGGATGTGCAGGCCCCTGCCTCGCGGACCTCGTGGCGCTCGCCGCGCAGGTCGCCCGCCCCGGGGTGGTGGTCGAAAACGTCCAGGGGAAGCGGGGGCGATCGGTCCAGAAGCTCGGAGAGCGCGCCCAGCCGCTCCCGGCTGGAAACGTCCACGCAGACTAGCCGGGTGAGCGCGGCCGAATCCAGCTCCTTGGGAGAGAGCACCTCCGGAGCCAAGCGGCGATTCTCTTCCAGGAACCGCCTCACCAGCGCCTCGCTGGCCCCCGAGAACACGAGGCGGGCTCCAGGGTAGAGGTGCGCCGCCGCCACCATGGAGGCGAGCGAATCGAAGTCCGCGTTGGTGTGCGTGGTGATCACGATCATGCCACCCTCCGCCGCGAACGCCGGGGTGACGGCGTGGTGAGAAGTACGGGCTGGGGGAAGGGACGCGGGGTGACCGAATCCTCTCGCGTACGCCCCGTTCGCCGCCTCCCGCCCGGGGCGCCTTTTCCCCGGGGTCACGCGTGCCTCGAAGCGCGCTATCCCCGCAAGACCCGGCGCGCCGCTTCCAGGAACCGGTCGTTCCCTTCCCGGGCATGGACGGAGACCCTGAGGGAGTGGGGCCAGCCGTTGCCCATCATGGGGCGGACGATGACGCCCTCGTGCAGGAGCTTGTGGAACGCCACGTCGCCGGTCATGGGGAAGTCCGTGAAGATAAAGTTGGCCTGGGATGGCGTCACGGGGAGTCCCAGGGCCTGCGTCCCCGCGGTGAGGTAGGCGCGCTCCACCCGGTTGAGCGCCACGTAACGATCCACGTATTCCTGGTCGCCCAGGGCGGCGATGCCGGCCACCTGGGCCACGGCGTTGGTGTTGAAGGGCGAACGAACCGTGTTCAGGACCGCGATGGCCTCGGGCTGGGCGAACCCGTAGCCGATGCGCAGGCCCGCGAGTCCGTAGGCCTTGCTGAAGGTGCCCAGAACCATGAGGTTGGAGAAGCGGTCCATGAAGCCCTGCGTGGTGCCGTAGTCGGGGGCATCCGCGAACTCCTTGTAGGCCTCGTCCAAGATGACAAGGACCCTTTCTGGGACGCGCTCCAGAAAGGCCTCCAGGTCCTTCAGTGCCGTGTGGCGCCCCGTGGGGTTGATGGGGTTGTCCAGGAGGACCAGCCGCGTGCGGTCGTCGATGGCGTCCAGGAGGGCCTGGAGGTCGTGGCTCCGGTCCTTCATGGGGACGGCCTTGGCGGGCGCCGCGGCGATCTGGCAGGCCACGGGGTACATGGCGAAGGACCCGGCGCTGAACACGGCGTTCGCCTCGCTGTGGAGGAGGGCGCGGGCCGCGATCTCCACGAGTTCCACCGAACCGTTTCCTAGGATGACCTGCTGCCTCGCGATGCCGAAGTGCTGCCCCAGGGCTTCTCGAAGGTAGAACCCACCGCCCTCGGGGTAGATGTGGAGCTGATCCAGGAATCCCCTCACGGCTTCCATGGCCTTGGGGCTGGGCCCCAGGGGGCTCTCGTTGGAGGCCATCTTGATGGTGCCCTTCAGGCCGAGTTCGCGTTCCACCTCGGCCACGGGCTTGCCGGGCACATAAGGCTTGATGCCGCTGATGTGGGCTGGAATAGGGATCTTCATGGTTTTCTCCTGGACCTCCTCTCGGTGCCTGGCTTCCCCGCCGCCGGCCTGGCCGCATTGCGCGCAGGCGCCGAACGCTCAATCGTCTCGGGTCCAGAAGCGCGCCCCGCAGGTTTGGCGGAGTCGCTTCTCTTGGTGCGGACGACACGGGGCCTGATGGGCGGGCGGGTCGGAGGCGGGGCGCCCTCGATGAGTCCCGCCTGGCGCTTGAGGGCCTCTTCCTCCTCCGGGGTGAGGGGCCGGACTTCACCGGGACGCATCTTGCCCAGCCGGACGGGGCCCATGGCGACCCGCTTGAGCTTGATCACGGGATGCTCCACCCGGAAGAACATCTCGCGGAGCTGGTTTTTCCGGCCCTCGGTCATCTCGATCTCGAACCAGGCGTGGCGGGTCTCCCGGCTCGGGATGCGCCGGATGGTCACGGGCTGGGTCCGGCGGCCGTCGAGGACCACCCCCCTGCGCAGGCGCTCCAGAGCCTCGTACGCCGGATCACCCTTCACTTTCACATGGTATGTCTTCACCACCTTGTAGCGCGGATGAAGGAGGCGGTTGGCCAACTCCCCATCGGTGGTGAGCAGGAGGAGCCCCTCGCTGTGGTAATCCAGCCGCCCCACGGGAAAGAGGCCCTTGGACCCCTTGGGCAGGAGCCCCGTCAGGCAAGGACGCCCCTCTGGATCTTCAAGGGTGCTCACCACCTCCTTGGGCTTGTAGAGGGCAAAGTAGGAGGTGGACTTGAGGAGGTGAACCCTCCGGCCGTCTACTTTGACCGCGTCCTGTGCGGGATCGACGAGCGTGGCCAATTCGCTGACCACTTGGCCGTTCATGGTCACGCGACCCTCTCGAATCAGCGCCTCCGCGCCGCGCCGCGAGGCCACGCCCGCGCGGGCGAGGAACTGGTTGATGCGCAAGGATTGGGAACCCTCACTCCGCATGGGTGGCCTCCTCGTCGTGGTCTTCCTGGGTCACCTCGCCGGCGTCGTCCGCCTGGGGCCCCCCGACCGCATCCTCCTGGCCCGCTACTTCCTCCGGGAGGTGGTCCTCTTGAACTTCCGCAGGCTCTTCCGCCGGGGACACCCGGCTACCAGAGTCAGCCAAGGGGGGTTCACCGCTCTCCCTGAAGAGGCTCTCCTGCCTCACGTTTTCACGGAAGACCTCCTCGATTTCCCGGAAGGAGGGCAGGTCCTCCAGGGAGTTGAGGCCGAAGTGCACGAGGAATTCCTTGGTCGTGCCGTACAGGAGAGGCTTGCCCACTACGTTTCTTCGCCCCGCGATGCGGATGAGCTTCTTGTCCAGGAGTCCTTTGAGGACGGATCCCGACTCGGTGCCGCGGATGGCGCTGACCTCGGCGGTGGTGATGGGTTGCTTGTAGGCCACGATGGCCAAGGCCTCCACAGAGGCCGGCGTGAGCTTTCGCAGGTTTTGGGCTTTGAGGAAATTGCGCACGTAGGTGGCGTTGGCTGGCCGCGTCACGAGACGGAACCCTTCCGCGACTCGCTCCACGCGAAGACCGGAGGACTCCTGCTCAAACCGGGCCTGCAGGGTCTCCAGAAGGGCCGTGGCTTCGGCGGGGTCCACCTCGCCCTCCATGGCTTCGGCGACTTGCTGGCCCGTCACCGGGGAGGAGGATACGAACAGGAGGGCTTCCACCGCCCCGAGCCGGTCCGATTCTCTCATGCACGCCTCCCCCCAAGGTCACTATTCTACCAGAAACGGCTCCTCCGGGTGCCCGGATCGAAAGGCGCCCATAGCTCGATTGAGATTGCGCCAGTCTTCTGGTCGGACTACATTGCAGTGTAGGGGTGGGCGCCATGGATCGGTCTTGGCAACAGGAATTCGAAGCCGTCGCCGCCTTCACCCGGGACCTGGAGTCTCGCCCCACCCTACCCGAGGCCTCCTCCGATGACCTCTCAGAGCATGCGGTGCAGGTGGCCACCCTGCAGGACCTCCTCTCCCTCATCGCCACCCTTCCGCCCTCCAGCCGCCCGCCCGTGAGGGTCTGGGACCAACTTCTGGGGCCGCTCTGGCGCCGGATGTTCGCCAAGGGCGACGACGTGACCCGTTACATCCTCGCGGACCTCTGGCGGGGCGCTCTCCTGGATGCGGGGGACAAGGAGGGCTACTACCGGGCCACCACGGCGGTGGCCGCCTCCGCCAGAAATTTCTATAGGTTCGACGAGGCCGCCGCCCTGTGCCGCGAAGCCCGCAAGATCTCCGGGGGGGAGCCTTCCGCCGCCCTCGCCAACCTCATCAACACGGAGGGGTTCGTCTTTCTCTGCCAGGGCGATTTCGACGCGGCCGAATCATCGTACCGCCAAGCCCTCGCCATGGCCGAAGGGATCTCCGAGGAGGAGATGACCGCCTGGACGGGGCTTTCGAAGGTGGACTTCCGGGCCCAGGAAATGCTCAACCTCTTGGATGCCTGTTTCAAGCGTGGCTATGAGACTCGAGGTCCCGAACGCGGGACCCTGGTGGGCCAAGCAGGGAGGATCTTCGCTCAAATCAGAACCCTCCCATGCAGCGAAGGGTTCCAGCACTACCTGGAAACCCAACGGGGCGAACTCCTCATGCTCGAGGGCCGGCTGGAAGAGGCCAAGGCCATCTTTCGGGCCAAGATCGAACAGGCCCACCAGGAGGGTCCCTACCGCCTTTCCCTCGCCGCAATGGACGGTCGCCTCCTCTCCGTGGCTTCGTCGCTGGACGGCGATTGGGCAGAGGCCTATCACTGGATCCGCTGGGCAATGAAGACGGGAAACGCCCGCTCCTACCCCTCTGAGGACCAGCTCGTGCTCGAACAGGCCGTGCGCGTGCTCAGGGGTCTTCACGAGAGCAGCGACCTGAACTCGGAGGAGGGACTCGTACAGGACCTCGCGCTCCTCCTGGAGGATAAGGACTGGTACACGGGGCGCTCCCACTCCCGGAGCGTGGGGGCGCTCGCCCTGCGGCTTGGCCAAGCCCTGAACGAGGGCCAGGGGTGGGATTTGAATCTGGACATCCTCGGTCGGGCGGGGCTCCTGCACGACATCGGCAAGCTTCGCGTGCCCTGGTCGCTCCTGAACAAGATTGCCCCCATCACGCCCAAGGAATGGAGCCTGCTGAGGGACCACAGCCTCCACGGGGCCGACCTGCTGTCCAAGATGGGCATGGGTCCGGTGGGGATGGTCGTCCTCCAGCACCACGAGGCGCTGGACGGCTCGGGATACCCCCAGGGCAAGGCGCCCGATGCTATGGCGAGCATCGTGGCCGTCTGCGATGTCTACGAGGCCACCATCACACCTAACCGCAGGTACAAGGTACCCAAGGGTCCCGCTCATGCTCTGGCAGAACTCCATCGTGGCGCGGGCCGCGTCTACCATCCCCAGGTCGTGGACGCGCTCTCCGTGCTCATGGGCGCAGGCGCCGCTTGAACGGTCCCCCGTCCCCCTTGCCACGGCTCGACCGTCCTGCTAGGGTACTCCGTGGCCAGCCCCTCGAGTGCCCCCGGAGGACCCCTTTATGACCAAACCCATCATGCCCCAGTCGGTCCTCGTCATCGGGTCCGGCCCCATCGTCATCGGCCAGGCCTGCGAATTTGACTACTCAGGCGTTCAGGCCCTGAAGGCGCTCAAGGAGGAGGGGATCAGGACCATCCTCGTGAACAACAACCCGGCCACCATCATGACGGACCCGGACCTCTGCGACGCCACCTACCTGGAACCCATCGAGCCCTGGGCCCTGGAGGCGATCCTGGAGAAGGAGCGTCCCGAAGCCATCCTTCCCACCGTGGGCGGACAGACGGCGCTCAACGCGGCCATGCTTCTCCACCAGAGCGGCGCGCTGGACCGGTTCCGGTGCCGCCTCATAGGAGCCAGTCCCCAGGCCATCCGCGCCGCGGAGGACCGGGACGCCTTCAAGTCCATCCTCTCCACGCACGGCATGGAAACCTCCCGCTCCTTTGTAGCGCGATCCGTGGAGGAGGGCCTGGCGCGGGTGGCCGAGGTGGGCTATCCGGCCATCCTCCGCCCCTCCTTCACCCTGGGAGGCGTGGGTGGCGGCATCGCCAGGAGCGAGACGGAGTTCCGCGAGATCCTCACCTACGGCCTGGCGCTCAGCCCCTCCCGGAGTGTTCTGGTGGAGGAATCGCTCATCGGCTGGAAGGAGTTCGAGCTGGAGGTGATCAGGGACCGGGCCGACAACGTGGTGGTGATCTGCTCCATCGAAAACCTGGACCCCATGGGCGTCCACACCGGCGACAGCGTCACCGTGGCGCCCGCGCAGACCCTCTCCGACAAGGAGTACCAGTGGATGCGGGACTGGGCCAAGCGGGTCATCCGCGCGGTGGGCGTGGACACGGGCGGCTCCAACATCCAGTTCGCCCTGCACCCGACGACCGGGCGCATGGTGGTGATCGAGATGAACCCACGGGTATCCCGCTCCTCGGCCCTCGCCAGCAAGGCCACCGGCTATCCCATCGCCCGCGTGGCCACCCAACTCGCCTTGGGCTACACCCTCGACGAGCTTCCCAACCGAATCACCCAGACCACGCCGGCGGCCTTCGAGCCGGCGTTGGACTACGTGGTCGTGAAAATACCGCGCTGGTCTTTCGACAAGTTCCGCGAGACGGACCCCACGCTGTCCACCCATATGAAGTCCATCGGCGAGGTCATGGCCATCGGACGGACCTTCAAGGAATCCCTCCAGAAGGCGCTCCGCTCCGTGGAGATCGGCCGCTACGGCCTGCTGGATGGTGTGCCGCCCGTGGCCGACTCGGAGGCTCTCAAGGCCAAGCTCGCCACGCCCAACTGGGAGCGCCTCTTCTACACGGCTCTGGCCTTTCAGCACGGCCTGAGCGTGGAGGAGGTCTACGAGCTCTCGGGCATGGACCCCTGGTTCCTGGAACAGATCGCCGAGCTGGTGGCCACGGAAAACCGTCTCCGGTTTTTCGGCGCCGAGACCTGCCCGGCGGACCTCCTGGCGCGAGCCAAGGTGGAGGGCTTCGCCGACCGATGGCTATGCAAGCTGTGGAATGTGCCCGAATCGGTGGTCCGCGAGCGCAGGGAAGCACTCGGCCTGAGGCCGGTCTACCTCGGCGTGGACACCTGCGCCGGCGAATTCGAGGCCAAGACGCCCTACTTTTACAGCTCCTACTCGGGCCGGACCGAAGGCACCGCCATGGAGGGGAAGAAAGTCGTCGTGGTGGGGTCGGGTCCGAACCGGGTGGGCCAGGGTATCGAGTTCGACTACTGTTGCTGCCAGGCGGTGTTCGGCCTGGGGGACGAAGGCCATCAGACCATCATGGTGAACTGCAACCCCGAGACCGTATCCACGGATTTCGATACGGCCGGGCGACTCTATTTCGAGCCCGTGACGCTGGAGGACGTGAAGGCCATCCTGGACCGGGAAAAGCCCGACGGCGTGGTCCTCACCTTCGGGGGACAGACCCCTCTCAAGTTGGCCCGGGAGCTGGAAGCGCTGGGCTATCCGCTTTGGGGCACCCCTCCCGGGGCCATCCACCGGGCCGAGGACAGGAAAGAGTTCCAGGCCCTCTGCGAGAAGCTGGGATTGCGGGCCCCCCGAGGCACCACGGCTCGGACTCTGAAGGAAGCCCACGAGAAAGCCCGCGAGTTGGGCTTTCCGCTCATGGCGCGGCCCTCCTATGTTCTGGGCGGCCAGGGCATGGCCCTCCTCACCGAGGAGCGCCATCTCGACCAGTACCTCGCCCAGGCGGTGGAGGTGAGCGAGGATCACCCGCTGTTACTCGACACCTTCCTCCAGGACGCCGTGGAGATCGACGTGGACGCCCTCTGCGACGGGCGGGACGTGGTTCTCGCGGGGATGCTGGAGCACATCGAGAAGGCGGGCATCCACTCGGGAGATTCCTCCCAGGTCTTTCCGCCCCAGACCCTGCCCAAGGAGATTCTCCGAGAGGTGGCCGGGTTGACGCGGAGAGCGGCGCTGGAACTGGGCGTCGTAGGTATGCTCAACCTGCAGTTCGCCTGGAACGACAACGGTCTGTTCATACTGGAGGTGAACCCCAGGGTGTCGCGCACCGTCCCGTTCCTTTCCAAGGCGCGCAAGATTCCGTTCGCCAGGCTGGCCGCCCGGATCATGGCCGGCAGGAAGATCGCGGAGATGCCCGAGTTGGCAGGCCTCTCCGATGAGGCCACCTCAAGCCTGGTGTTCGTGAAGGCCAGCGTTTTTCCCTTCGCGCGCCTGTTGGGCGAGGATCCCGTTCTGGGCCCGGAGATGAAATCCACGGGAGAAGTGATGGGCGTGGCGCCCTCTTTCGGGGCGGCCTTCGCCAAGGCTCTCCACGGCGCCGGCGTGCCCCTCCCCCATGGCGGGGCGGTCTTCGCAAGCTTGCGCGACGCGGACAAGCGCGAGTTTCTTCCCGTGGCCCGCGGCCTCTCCGAGGCGGGCTTCGCACTGGTCGCCACCCCGGGGACGAGGGCCTTCTTGGAACAAAACGGAGTCGCCGCAGGGGCAGTGCACAAGGTGGGGCAGGGCAAACCCGACGCTGCGGACCTGCTGAGGGCGGGGACCCTCAAGCTCATCATCAACACGCCCATGGGCAGGACGAGCCAGCGGGACGAGGTCAACATCCGGTGTCAGGCCATTGCTCTCGGGGTTCCTTGTATCACCACCGTGGAGGGGGCCCGCGCCGCCCTCGAGGGTATCCGGGCACTTCGGTCAGGCCGACTTTCAGTGCTTCCCCTCCAGTCCTGGAATACTTGATGAAACCTCGCGCGTGACCCTCCATCCCTTTACGAGCGATTAGGCAGGAATTATAATTTCCCCACAAGGGTTGGGAGACTTAGAGTTGTGTCGCCAGGATCCACCCACGGGAGGCGAGCGGATGCATCTGGTTGCGGTGGTCTCGAACATCTCCACGGAGGCCCAGAGTTGTGGCCTGGGCGTGGGCCTCCTGGCACGCACGGACATCCGGTGCGAGCGCGTCCACCCGGAGGACACCCTGGTGGACCGGATCGTTCTCAACCCTCCGCCGGACCTCCTCCTCCTCGATGCCGATCTGCCCGGATTCCACGCATTTAAGGCGGTGAAGGCCTTGCGGAACTTTCAGGCCTTCATGCTCACCCCCATCTTCGTCGCCTCCGGGGCGGACCGGACCGAGGAGGCCCGGGTCGCAGGGGCCACGCAGTTCTTCAGAAAGCCCGTGGAGGGGAAGGAGCTTGAAGAGGCCCTCGCACGCCACGTGAAGCCGGTTCTTCGAAAGGCTCCCAGAAAGATCCTCAAGGGCCCCTGCGTGGTGTCCAAGGGCGGCCTGAAGATCGAGGGACGGATCAGCGATGTCTCCATCCTGGGGGCCCAGGTGAGCCTCGCCAACAAGCTGCCCCTGGGCGCCATGGTCCAGCTCGGCTTCGCTCTCCTCATGATGAGGACGCCTCACGTGATCCGCGTCAACGCCCGGGTGGTCCGGGAGATCCCCGGCGGGTACGGCCTCGCCTTCAGCGCCCTGGACCAGGAGACGCGGAGCCTCATCGCCGCCTACGCCAAGGCGTGAGGGATGAGGGATGAGGCGAGTCCGAGCCCGATGCAGCTTGAACACACGACGTGTTGATCTCATGTCGCTTCACCGCTCTTTTCCTTTTCACTTTTGACTTTTTGCCTTTGACTGTCCTTTCGGGGGGAGAACCATGCAGTCCGTGAATCCGGCCACAGGAGCGGTGCTCCGCGACTACCCAGAACATTCTTCGGAAGAAATCGCCGCGATTCTGTCGCGCGCCGAAACCGCCTTCGCTTCCTGGCGAAGCGTGCCCTTCGCCCAGCGAGCCGCGCTCATGCGCCGGGCGGGGGCGAACCTGCGCCAACGGTGCGACGAGCACGCCGCCCTCATGACCGCGGAGATGGGCAAGACCTTCACCGCGGCCAAGGCCGAGGCGGAGAAGTGCGCCCTCTGCTGCGACTTCTACGCCGAGCACGCGGAGGCCTTCCTCGCCCCCGAAGTGGTGGCCACCGACGCCTCCAGGAGCCTGGTGCGGTACGACCCCCTCGGGCCCGTGCTGGCGGTCATGCCCTGGAACTTCCCCTACTGGCAGGTCATCCGGTTCGCCGCCCCGGCCCTCATGGCGGGTAACGTGGGGCTGCTCAAGCACGCCTCCAACGTGCCGGGGTGCGCCCTGGCCATCGAGGCCATCTTCCAGGACGCGGGCTTTCCGCGAGGATGTTTCCAGGCCCTCATGATCGGCTCCCGCGCCGTGGAGGGGGTCATCGCGGACCCGGCGGTGAGGGCCGTGACCCTCACGGGGAGCGAGCCGGCGGGCATGGCCGTGGCGGCGGCGGCGGGTCGGGCGCTGAAAAAGACCGTCCTGGAACTGGGCGGCTCCGACCCCTTCATCATCCTGGAGGACGCCGACGTTCAAGCCGCCGCCCGCACGGCGGCCCAGGCCCGTTGCATCAACAACGGACAGAGCTGCATCGCCGCCAAGCGCTTCATCGTCGTGGAGGCGGCGGCCGAAGCTTTCGAGGAGGCCTTCCTGGCCGCCATGAGCGCCCTGCGCGTGGGCGACCCCATGGACCCCGCCACGGACGTGGGACCCATGGCCCGCCTTGATCTCCTGGAGGAGCTGCACGCCCAGGTGGAGCGCTCGGTGGCGACGGGGGCAGTCCTGAGGTTGGGCGGCAAGCGGCTGGAGGGAAGAAGGCGCCTTCTACCCGCCCACGGTCCTGACGGGGGTGAAGCCGGGAATGGCCGCCTTCGACGAGGAGACCTTTGGGCCCGTGGCGGCGGTGATCCGGGCCGAGGACGCGGCGGACGCCGTGGCCCTGGCCAACCGGTCCTCCTTCGGGCTCGGGGCGAGCCTCTGGACGAAGGACCTCCGGCGCGGCGAGGCCCTGGCCGCCCAGATCGAGTCGGGCTCCGTCTTCATCAACGGGATGGTCAAGAGCGACCCGCGCCTGCCCTTCGGAGGCGTGAAACGCTCGGGCTACGGGCGGGAGTTGAGCGCCTTCGGCATCCGCGAGTTCGTGAACATTAAGACTGTCTGGATAGCCTAGGGCCAACAGTCTTGGTCCATCTGCTTTGTCAGGCTCGCCGGTCCCGCCTGCTGGCCCCAATCGGGCGGCATGATGCCACAGGCATGCGGAAATCACAAAGCGGCGAGGGTGAAAACGCCCCGGCCTGCTCAGCGTTTCGTGTAGGCGGCGGCGGGATACCCGACGAAGTGGTAGAGGTTGCTGGGGGCAGTGACGCCCAGGCCGGGGGTCTGGGCGGGGAGTTGGGGCGAGCCCACGGAGGTGGCGTAGGCCAGGGGCCAGCCGTCTAGCGAGGCATCCTGGTCCGAGGCGAGTTTTTCCAGCAGGAGCAGGCCGAGCGGGATGCAGAAGCGTCCGCACCAGGTGAGGCGGTACTTGCCCGGGTCCTTGGGATCGCAAAAAGTCTCGAAGACTTGCCGCGTCTTGGCCGCGGTCATGGTTCCTGCCAGGGGCCCGGTCAGGAGCGCCCGGTCCACGGCGCAGGCCTTGGAGTAGGCCTCCACGCCGCCCTCGCCGTGGGGCGTGTACTTGAAGTCTGGACCGTAGTGGACGGCGTCGGAGGAGATGACCACCGCCACGTCCTTTCCGAGTACCCAACCACGGGTCTTGAGCGCTGAAGCGAGGGCGTCTGCCCAGATGGGCCGCCAGGGTCTGCATCCGATCGAAACCCATGGCGGGAACGATGATGGGCACGATGTCCACGTCTGGGGTCTGGTGTTTGAGCCAGTAGACGAGGGCCTCCACCGAGTGCTCCGAATCGTGCATGGCCGCGCTCTGCACGGCGTCCCCCTTGGGGAGCCGGGCCAGCAGGTCCTCTCGGAGCGGCGAGACGGGTACCTCTCCGTCGGGGCTTCGCCAGGCCCGATAGGGATCGAAGACCAGGAGGTCCTTGGCGTCAAACTTCCGCCACCCGTGGAACACGCCGATCACGAGGACGTGCTTGGCCTTCACGAGCGGCAGAACGGTCCGGTAGACCCGGCCCGCGTACAGATAGTCGTCGTGCGGGCAGATCACGCCCCAGGCGGGGCCGGCGGGCGCTTCCCCCAGTTTGTCTGGATGGGGCCCGAAAGGGGACAGGTCCCAGACCTCGGCCATCTGCGCCGCGGTGGAGGCGAAGCCCACGCTGTCCTTCTGGCCGCGGACCTCGCCCCGGGAGGGGATCCCCATCTCCCTCCGGACCTCGTCGAGCGAGGGCGCAATGGGAGTGGGCCCGGTGGCGGAGGATCGGAGCGATAGGACCAGAAGACCCATCAGGACGATCTCGAGGGTACGCACGGGTTGGCTCCTCTATTCCTTGATCTCGGTGCCCTTGGTCTCGGGCAGGGTCCACACCCACAGCCCGGTGAACAGTGCGAAGAACGCCCCGATGGAGATGCCGGCGCCCAGGCCGTGGCCCTGGGCTAGGGGAAGGGTCGTCACCCAGGTGATGATGACGGGGGTGAAAAACTGGACGCCCCGCGAGAGGTTGAACGCCGTTCCCATGGCGCTGCTCCGGATGTTCGTGGGGAACAGCTCGGAGAAGATGGGCCCGTATCCGGAGAAGTTGCCGGTTCCCAATCCCACCAGCACCATGAACCCCAGCGGGAGCCAAGGCAGCACGTCGATGGTCCCCCAGAACCAGGTGATGCCGATGAGCCCCGCGGCCCAGACCATGGAGTAGACCGAGTAAGCCCAGCGGCGGCCCTTCCAGTCCGCCACCACGCCGTAGGAAAGGTACCCCGCGAAGGCGGCGAGCTGGGTGACCACCATCCACAAGCCCGACTTGACTACGGAGAACCCGAGCTGGTCGTAGAGATACTTGGGCATCCAGGTGTAGGTGAACCAGTAGGCCGACATGTCCGCCACAGCCAGGACGAGTCCCAGCAGGAAGAGCTTTCGCAGGACCGCGTTGTCCCGCAGCGCCCCCAGCAGACCCGACGTGCCGGGCTTCCGCGCGGCCTGGCCCCGCTCCCAGACGTCCGATTCGGGCATGTGCCGGCGGATGATGATCACCAAACCGGCGGGCAGCAGGGACAGGAAGAAACACGCGCGCCAGCCCCAATCGAGCCCGAAGAGCGAAACGAACGTGGGCTCCACGAAGGCCCCCACGAGGGAGGCCAGGAGGATGCCCAGGGGTGCTCCCGTCTGCATGACGGCGGCGAATCGGGCGCGCATCTTCGCGGGGAAGGTCTCGCCGACGAGCGTCTGGCCCGTGGCCCATTCCCCACCCACGCCCAGGCCCGTCACCACCCGGAACACCAGGAAGAGCCAGAACGCGTGGGACATGCCGCAGAGGAAGGTCCCGGCGGAGTAAGTCAGGAGCGTCCACGTGAGGACGCGCTTCCGGCCGAACCGGTCGGCGAGGCTCCCGAACGCGATGCCGCCCAGCGCCGTGGCCGCCAGCGTCGTGCCCAGCAGCAGGGAGAGCTCGTAGTCGCTCAACCCCAGGTCGCGCTTGATGGGCACCAGGAGGAAGGAGAGCAGCATGAGGTCGTAGAAGTCGAAGAGCCACCCTGCCCAGGCCATGCCCAGGATGAGGTAGTGCTTCCTCGTGGGCCGCTCCGATTCGTTCAGCAGGCGTGCCGTTTCCGCTTGAGCCACGGTCCCCCCCCGATAGATGCTTCCAAGCTAAGCCCGCGGGCCCGCTTTTACAAGTTGGCCGGGGGCTCCTCATCATCCGCCGGGGACGGGCGGGGAGTACAATCCTCCTGAGGAGGGCTCGCCATGAAAGGGCTTATCGCTGTGGCGCTGGTGTTGGCGCTTGTGTCCCTCATGGGCCAGACACCCCGGGGCACGGTCTCCGCGGACAAGGGTGCGCTGATGGCGGCGGACCTGGCCTTCGCCAAGGCCACGGCCGAAAGAGGCCTGGAGGGATGGCTGTCGTGGTTCGCGCCGGGCGCCAGAATCTTTCCCCCCGGAGAGCCCATCATCGAGGGGATCGAGGCCATCAAGGCCTACTACCGCAAGACGGGGTTCGATCCCAAGTCGCTGTCCTGGAGGCCGGCCTATGCCGACCTCGCCGCTTCGGGTGACCTGGGTTATACGGTCGGCTACGCGTCGTGGCCCGCCACAGACGACAAGGGCCAGCAGGTGACGCGCGGGAGCAAGTACCTCACCGTGTGGAAGAAGCAGGCCGACGGGTCCTGGAAGGTCGCGGCGGACCTCGGCAACGCCGCGCCGCCCATGAAGCCGTAGGGGACAGGTCTTGCATGTGGCTGCGCTAGGCGACAGGCGGGGGCAGGGAGCACCGTGAGCGAACATCCCATCGTCGTCATCGGAGCGGGGGCTTCGGGCCTCATGGCCGCCATTCACGCCGCCGGTTCCGGGCGCCCCGTCGTGCTGCTCGAAGGCACGGCTGACGGCGGGCGGAAGATCCTCATCAGCGGCGGCGGCCGGTGCAACATCCTGCCCTCGGTGGCCGCCCCCGAGCGGTTCGTCACCGACTCCTCCCCCCACACCCTCAAGAACCTCCTGAGGTCCTGGCCCCTGCCCGAGCAGAAGCGGTTCTTTGAGGAGGAGATGGGGCTGAGGCTGATTCTGGAGGAGGCCACGGGCAAGCTCTTTCCCGAAGGCAACAACGCGCGCCAGGTGCGCGACGCGCTGGTGGCCATGGCCCGAGCGCGGGGCGCGGAGCTGCGGTTCAACTCGCGGGCCGCGGACCTCGCCCCCTCCGGCGGCCTGTGGGAAGTCCGCACGGAAGCCGGGGACCGGCTGCCCGCATCGGCGGTGATCCTCGCCACGGGCGGCCGCTCCGTGCCCGCCACGGGCAGCGACGGCTGGGGTCTGGAGGCGATGGCGCGACTCGGCCACCGCGTCCGCCCCCCCTATCCGGCCCTCACGCCCCTCACCGCCGATCCGGCCGTACACGCTCACCTTGCGGGCGATCTCCCTGGAGGTGACCCTTGAGGCTCCGGGGCCGAAGAAGAAGACCACGACACGCGGCGGGTTCCTCTTCACGCATCGCGGTTACAGCGGCCCGGCCGTCCTGGACATTTCGCACATGGCCGTTCGCTCGCGGCTCGGTGGGGAGCCCAGGCAATCCATTTTCGTCAGGTGGACCGAGCTGGACGCCGCCGCGTGGGAGGGCCGCCTCCTGGGGCACCGGGGCACGGTGGCTTCTCTGCTGGCGGAACATCTGCCCGCTCGGCTGGCGGAAACCCTCTGCTCGGAGGCGGGGCTGGCGGACGGGGTGAAGGCGGCCCACCTGCCTCGGGAGCAGCGCCTGGCCCTCCTGAGGCTTCTCACGCGGTACCCGCTGCCCTGGACCGGAGACGAGGGGTACGCCAAGGCCGAAGTCACCGGGGGTGGGGTAAGCCTGGGGGAAATCGATCCGAAGACCATGGAGAGCCGCGCGTGCCGAGGGCTCTTCCTGTGCGGGGAAGTGCTCGATTCCTTCGGCCCCATCGGAGGGTACAATTTCCAGTGGGCCTGGGCCACGGGCCGGGCCGCTGGCCTTGGCGCTTCGGGGAAGGGAAAGAGCTGACCAACAAGGCGCCAGGAGTCAGGCCAGGGGATCAAAGGGCATTGGCTCGGACTTAACCACACGGTACCCGGGGTTTGGTCGTGCCGCGCATAGCAAAAAGGAATACGGCGAGGCTTACCTCAAAGGGAATAGAGACCATTGCGGCAGAGGTTCTCGTTATCTGCTCCCTGCTCCCTGCTCCCTGCTCCCGTTAATCGATGCCGCAGGCCTTCCGGGCCCGGGCCAGGGTGGCCCCGGCGATGGGGCGCACCCGCGTGGCGCCCTGGCGCAGGACGTCTTCCACGTAAGTGGGGTCTTTGGCCAGGTCCTTGCGCTTCTCGCGGGCCGGGCCGAAGGTTTCGTCCAGGACCTGGAGGAGGCGCTTCTTGGCCTCGGAGTATTTCAGGCCCCCCTTGAGAAACCGCTCGCGCCACTCGGCCTGCTCCGGTTCGCCCACGAACAGACGGAGGAGGTTGAAGACGTTGTTCGAGTCCGGGTCCTTGGGGGCGTCCACGGGCGCCGAGTCGGTGACCACCGAGAACACCGCGTCCTTCAGGGCCTTGCCCTCCAGGAAGATGTCGATGGCGTTCCCGTAGGATTTGCTCATCTTCTGGCCGTCGATGCCGGGGACCACGCCCGCTTCGGGCAGGATGCGGTCTTCGGGGATGACGAAGACTTCGGAGCCGTAGAGGTTGTTGAAGCGCCCCGCGATGTCCCGCGTGACCTCCACGTGCTGCTTCTGGTCCTTCCCCACGGGGACGATGTTGGAATCCACGATGAGGATGTCGGCCGCCATGAGGACGGGGTAGGCGAAGAGTCCGTGGTCCGCCGGGATGCCCTTGGCCACCTTGTCTTTGTAGGAGTGGCACCGCTCCAGGAGGCCCATGGGCGTCACGGTGGTGAGGAGCCAGCTCAGCTCGGGCACCTCGGGGATGTCCGCCTGCCGGTAAAACGTGCACTTGGCGGGATCGAGGCCCAGGGCCAGGTAGTCCAGCGCCACGTCCCGGATGTTCTCCCTCAGCGCCTGCGGGTCCTTCACGGAGGTGAGGGCGTGCAGGTCGGCGATGAAGTAGAACGCCTCGCCCTTGTCCTGGAGGTCCAGGTGCTGCTTCATGGCGCCCAGGTAGTTCCCGATGTGGAGCTTGCCCGAAGGCTGAATACCCGACAGAATCCGCATGACCGACCCCCTCGAAGCGGCCCCAAGCCTAACAAAGGGCCCGGGACGCCGCAAGGGGGAAGCATCAGGTCAGGTTCCGCGATGGAATTCTCTTGCCTTCGAAATGGGGGTAGTTTCGGGTGCGTATCGCCTGGTCTCCGCGACGGGGAGGGCCCATTCCCTCTCCTTCTCCCTCCGCGGGCAGAGCCCGCCGGAGGGAGAGAATGCCCTTCGGGGTCCCGCCCCACGGGCAAAGCCCGTTGGGGACCCCACCCCACCCTTGGGGCTTTCCTGCCCGGAAGGCGTCCGGCTCGGAGGCGGCCCCGGTCACCTGCCAGGTGATCGGGGCGTGGTCATCAAGCTCCTGTCCAGCAAGGCCTTCGATCCAGTTGATCTGCACCCATCTATTCCGCCGGGGCGCCCTACGGAAACACCCATTCTCTCGGAGCGCCGGAGATCGTGACTGGACCGGCGGCCCGACTGCCAGCCCCGAAGCCCCCTACTGGACGACGATCGTCAGAGGCGCGGCCGCCACGGTACCCCCCCGGCTGTCCACCACCGCGAGGACCACCGAGTACACGCCGCCCAAAATAAAGGTGTGGTTCGGGTTCTGGGTCTCGCCGGCCGCCGAGCCGTCGCCGTAGTCCCAGCGGTAAAAATACGGGGCCACACCTCCGGACACCAGGGCCGTGAAGGAGACGGTGAGGGGTGCATTGCCCTGGGCCTTGTCGGAGGAGGTGGAGACCACGAGGTCCCAGTCGAGCAGGGACTGTCCCGAGGCCTTCGTGTCGCCACCCTTCAGGAGGAGAGTCTTCATGCTGTTGGCGCCCTTGAGCTTGGCCTGGTTGCAGACCGAGAGGGGCACCGTCACGGAATGAAGGGACTCGCCGGGCAGGGCGATGACGGGGTACTTCCAGTTGGCGACGACCTTGCCCTTGAGGTTCTTGAATTTCAGCTTGAGGTTCACGGAGAGGGGCTTGTTCTTGGGGTTTACGGTCCTGAAGGTCAGGGCGCTGTCCTTGGTCGAATACACCATGGCGGTGGCCGGCACGTTCAATGTCCAGCCGCCGGCTTCGGGGGCCGCCGCCGTCACAGGGATCGCCCCTTCGGTGGCGGTGTGGCCCACATGGCCTTTGAGGATCACGGTCTCGCCCACCGCGAATGGGGCGAGCTGGGCGGGGGTGATGGTGAAAGAAAATTCCTGAACGCCTCGCGCCAAGGGCAGAACGGAGTCGAAGACCGGCTCCACCACGAGGCCGTCCTTCGAGACGAGGTCGAAATGGGCGAGGGCTGTCTGATCGACGGCGGCATTCACCCGAAGCGACACGCGGCTGGCGTCTTGGATGCTCAGGCCGCTGGGCTGGGCGATGCTGAGGGAAGGTTCAACCTCTTCCAAGGCGGCCATTCCCAAGCTCAAGGCCATCAGGGCCGCCCCGCAGGCCAGGGACGCACACCATCGGGTTCTCTCGTCGCGCATTGGTGCTCCTCCTATATGGTGGCCATGGTATCCCCCTTCCTCACCGGCCACAATCCGTCCCGAGGATGGGAACGAGATTGGCTTCCCCGGTTGCAGGCATCGGCCCACTCTTATATCTTGGGGGCTGACATTTGCAGGAGGTCAAGATGGCGCAGAGCGTGGCGCTGGTCACGGGAGGAAGCCGGGGCATCGGGGCGGCCATCGTGAGGGCCCTGGCGGCCCGAGGCTACAAGGTGGCGGTCAACTGCCTGAACAACGCGGCCATGGCCGAGGAGGTCCTCCGCGCATGCGGAGGCGAGGGAGCCGTTTTCCAGGCGGACGCGAGGGATCACGCCGCCGTGGCCGATATGGTGAAAGCCGTGGAGACGACGCTTGGTCCCGTGGACGCGGCGGTGCACAACGCCAACATCCACTTCCCCATGGGCCCCTTCTGGCTCCAGCCCTGGCCCGAAGTGCAGGCCAAGCTCCTGGGTGAGGTGGGCGCCTTCCACGCCCTCGTGGCCGCCGTGGCGCCGGGCATGGTGGAGCGCAAGCGGGGACGAATCGTGGCCGTCTCCTCGAGCCTTTCCCGGTTCGCCAGCGAGGGGTTCGGCGCCCACGCGGCGGCCAAGGCCGCCCTGGACGGTGCCGTGCGGGTTCTCGCCCGCGAGATGGGGCCGAGCGGTGTCACCGTGAACGTGGTGGCCCCGGGTCTGGTGGAAACGGACGCCACGGCGCACCAGCCCGAAGCCATGAAGAACTGGATCGCGGGCGCCACGCCTCTCCGGAGAATCGGGTTGCCCGACGACATCGGCGGGGCGGTGGCCTTCCTGTGTTCCGACGAGGCCAGGTGGGTGACAGGACAGTACCTCCCCCTCAACGGAGGGATCAACACGGTGTGAGGAAGCGAGACGCCAGACGCGAGACGCGAGAGGCGGACGGACGGACAAAAGGAGTCACGGATGGTCTACGAAACGATCGAACAGATGCGCGAGGATGTGCATAAGACGGTGGAGCACTGCGGCGAGGCCGGCGGCCTAAAGGTCACGGACCCGGCGGCGTGGCGCGGGCGCCTGTGCGACGACGTGGTGGAGACGGCGGTCTTCGCCCCCGACCCCGCAGTGCGCGGCCGTGCGCGCTTCATCCTGAAAAACGTGGCGCGGGCCTCGGGTATTTACTTGGCATCCATCCAGGACCTTTACATGGCCGTGGGGCGGGGCGAAGCCGGACCCTTCACGGTGCCCGCCATGAACATCCGGGGCATGAGCTACGACACCGCCCGGGCCTTCTACCGCGCCGCCCATCGGACCCGCTGCGGAGCGTACCTCTTCGAGATCGCCAGGACGGAGATGGTCTACACGAGCCAGCCCCCTCACGAATTCGTGGCGGTCATGATCGGCGCGGCCCTCCGGGAGGGCTACACGGGCCCCGTATTCATCCAGGGAGACCACTTCCAGGCCTCCGCCAAGGCTTACTTCGACAACGCCCAGGCCGAACTGGACAGGCTCAGGGCGCTGATCCGCGAGGCACTCTCGGCGGGCTTCTACAACATCGACATCGACTCGTCCACGCTCGTGGTTCTGGAGCGGGAGGGGCTTCCTGCCCAGCAGCGCGACAACGGCGCCGTGGCCGCCGAGCTCACCAAGTTCATCCGTGCGAACCAGCCCGAGGGGATCGTGGTCTCCGTGGGCGGAGAGATCGGCGAGGTGGGCGGGCACAACAGCACCGTGGAGGAGTTCGAGGCGTTCATGGTCGAGTACGGCCTGGACCTGGGCAGGGGCGTTCAGGGCATCTCCAAGATCTCGGTCCAGACCGGAACGAGCCACGGGGGCGTAGTCTTGCCCGACGGCACCGTGGCCAAGGTGAAACTGGATTTCGACGTGCTCAAGGCCATTTCCGATTGCTCCAAGACCCGGTACGGCCTGGGCGGCACCGTCCAGCACGGGGCGTCCACGCTTCCGGACGAGCTGTTCCACCGGTTCCCCGAATGCGGCGCGGTGGAAGTGCACCTGGCCACGGGATTCCAGAACCTCATCTACGACCACCCCCGCTTCCCGGAGGCCTTCAAGGCCCGCGTCTACGATCATCTGAAGTCCGCCTGCGCCAAGGAGCGCAAGGGTGGCGAGACGGACGAGCAGTTCTACTACAAGACCCGCAAAAAGGGATTCGGCGGTCATCTGAAGCGCGAATGGTGGTCTCTGCCCACAGCGGTGAGGCTGGAACTGGGCGCCGCTTTGGAGGAGAAGTTCGCCTTCCTCATCGGCCAGCTCGGCGTGGCGGAGACGCGCGACACGGTGGCGCGCTTCGTCAAGGCCGACGGTCCCGCCCCGGACCTGGACGCGGAGATCGCCGCGTGCAGGGGGGTGGTCGTGGAGGCGCCGGACCCCAATCCTCGGGCGGACTGATTCGAGGCGGAAGACCGGGACGGGCAAGTGTCCCTCCGGTGCCCTCCGGCCCTGTTGTCTCCACGGTGCCGCCACAAACTCTTGACTAATAAGCCACTTGGAGGGATAATCCAAGGTTGGAGCCCCGGAAGTCCGGGTGCTCCTCTTCACCCGACCCGCGCGCGGCAAATCGGACTGGCGCGCGGCGGACCGGGCTGGCGCGTCGCAGACCTGCTTCTCGCGCCGGTTGCCCGGGAAGACCCAGGGAAGCGTTGGGCGCCGGAAGGTCTGGCGTCCCCGCCCGAGTGCCGGGCGTCCGGGACGCCCTTTTTATGGTTCGGAGGGAGGATCACATGTCCTGGTTCCTGTTGATGGCCCAGCCTGCGGGAGGCGGTGCGCAGAGCAACCCCATCGCCGCGTTTCTACCCATCATTTTCATCGTCGTCATCTTCTATTTCCTGCTCATCCGGCCCCAGCAGAAGCGTGCCAAGCTGCACCGCACCATGATGGAAGGCCTGAAGAGCGGCGACTCGGTGGTGACGGTGGGCGGTCTCCACGGCACCGTGGCCGCCGTGGACCAGGACACGGTCATCGTCCGCGTGGCCGACAACGTCAAGCTGACTTTCAACAAGTCCGCCATCGCCGGGCTTGTGAGCCAGAAAGAGTAGGGGGGGACGATGTTTCGCGACAATATCAAGTGGCGGGTCCTGCTGGTCCTGGCCGTAACGGTCCTTTGCGTCTTCTTCTATTTCAAGAACGGGCTCAAGCAGGGCCTGGACCTGCGGGGCGGCGTCCACCTCGTGCTCCTCATGGACACGGATGTTTCGGTGTACAACCGCGTGCAGACCGACCTCCGCACCGTCGAAGAAGGGCTCAAGACTCAGAATGTCCCCTTCGCCAAGCTGTATAGCGACAACACGAAAATCAACACGATCTTCGTGGAGGGGGACAACCCCAACCTGGGGGTCACCCTCAGGGGCATGGCCGACAAGTCCCTCAGCAGCTACTCCTTCTGCGGCCCTGGGCGGCGGGCGCTTCAGCCTGGCCCTCAAGGGCCAGTTCGAGCAGGAACTGCGCGACAAGGCCGTCCAGCAGTCGGTGGAGGTGATCCGCAACCGCATCGACAAGTACGGCGTGGCGGAACCCGTCATCCACCGGCAGGGCCTGGGTTCCAACAAGATCGTCGTGGAGCTTCCCGGCGTGGAGGATTCCACGGAGATCAAGGCCCTCATCGGCAAGGCCGCGCAGCTCGAGTGGCACATCGCGGTGAATCCCAAGCAGGGGGCGCCGAGCCGAGATGCCATCCTGAAGGAGTACGGCGGCAACCTGCCCCCTGACGTGGCCATCTATCCGGGCAGCCGCGACAAGTACGGATCGGAAATCTATTTCGCCCTGAAGACCGTGGCCCCCGTCACGGGCGCCGACCTCCAGGAGGTCCGGGTCGAGGCGAACGAGTACGGCCAGCCCGCCGTGGGCTTCATCCTCACCGCCACGGCCGGACAGCGTTTCCGCGAGCTGACCCGCACCCACCTGAAGGAACCGCTGGCCATCGTCCTGGACGGCAACGTCATCTCGTCCCCGGTGATCAACGCCGAGATCGGCGACCGGGGCATCATCGAGGGCAACTTCACCACCCAGGAGGCCCAGGAGCTGGTCTTCCAGCTCAAGTCGGGCGCCCTGCCCGCCATCCCCCGCTTCGCGGAAGAGCGCACCGTGGGCCCCAGCATGGGCCTCGACTCCATCCGGAAGGGGACCATTTCCGGGCTCATCGGCCTGGTGGCCATCCTGGCCTTCATGCTCCTCTATTACCGGGCCTCGGGCATCAACGCCAACTTCTGCCTCCTGCTCAACCTCGTGATGCTCATCGGCGTCATGTCCACCTTCGGGCTCACCCTCACGGTGCCGGGCATCGCCGGCATCATCCTCACGCTGGGCATGTCCATCGACGCCAACGTCCTCATCTTCGAGCGCATCAAGGACGAGCTCATCGAGAACAAGACCGTCCAGACGGCCATCACGAGCGGGTTCGGCAAGGCCTTCATCACCATCTTCGACAGCAACGTCACCACCCTCGATCTCGGCGCTCTTCCTCCTCCAGTTCGGGACGGGCCCCGTCCGCGGGTTTGCCATCACCCTCACGGTGGGCCTGCTGGCCTCCATGTTCTCGGCCATCTTCGTGTCGCGCCTCATCTACGACATCGTCATGGACCTCAGGAGCCGGGGAGGCAAGCGCCCCACGGATCTCTCCATCGGCCCCGTGCACTCCTTCCGCGGCCTGAAGATTCACTTCATGAAGTACAAGGTTCACTTCATACTAGCTTCCGCGATTCTCATCGCCGTCGGCATGTGGAGCCTGGCCACCCGCGGTCTCAACATGGGCATCGACTTCCGCGGGGGCCAGGAGCTCCAGGTCCGGTTCAGCCACGCCGTTGACGCGCGCGCCGTGGAGGCCGCCATCAAGAAGAACACCACGGGGACCGTGACCGTGGTGAGATTCGGCAAGCCCGAGGACAACGAGGTCCTGGTCCGCATGGACGCCCGCGACGAGAAGGGCCAGCTCCTGGACGAGGAGGCCCTCGCGACGCGCAGCCAGCAGATCCTCGGGGGCTTGCGCACCCAGGAGATTGCCCAGGCCATCGCCAGCGGCAAGCTGGACCTGAACACCAGCAATGCCAGGGCGGTCGAGGATCTCATCCTCGTCGCCATGCATTCGGGCACCCTCTCCGGGACCGACGAGCAGGGCAAAGCGCTCGCCCAGGGCATCTTGGACTACAAGCGCGAGCACGGCGGCATGGTGGCCACGCTGGAGGATCTCAAGAAGATCCCCGGCATGAGCGACGCCATGTTCGGCTTCCTCAAGGGCAAGGTGGTCACGGGCGACTTCGCCATCCAGCGCGTGGACACGGTGGGCCCGACGGTGGGCAAGGAGCTTCAGAACAAGGCGATCCAGGCGGTCATCGGCTCCCTCGTGGGGATCCTTCTCTACGCCTGGTTCCGATTCCAGTTGCGCTTCAGCGTGGGCGCCATCCTCTCCCTGGTGCACGACACCTTCATGGCGGTGGGCCTCGTGTCCCTCTTCCAGGTGGAGGTGAACCTCCCCACCATCGCGGCACTGCTGACCCTTCTCGGCTACTCCATCAACGACACCATCGTGGTCTTCGACCGCATCCGCGAGCACATGAAGAAAGAGCGGAAGCAGGAGGACGACGACCTCTTCGACCGGAGCATCAACGAGACCCTGTCCCGGACCATGATCACCTCCATGCTCACCTTCTTCGTGGTGGTGGCCATGCTCATCTTCGGCGGGGAGGTGCTCTACTCCTTCAGCTTCGTCATGACGGTGGGCATCATCGTGGGAACCTATTCCTCCATCTTCGTGGCAAGCCCCTACGTGCTCTGGTGGAACAAGCTGGGCGTGGAGAAATACTTCTCGCGCGGCAAGAAGCGCCGGTAAACACGCCTCTTTGGAACGCAAAGGGCCCGGGGATCGCTCCCCGGGCCTTTCTTTTCGCAGATGCAGGACGAGATGTCTGCCCCCCCATCCCAACAGCGGATTTTGTCAAACGGGTTCCGAGCCGAAGGCCATCAGCCCCCCGCCTTCCAGGGAAAGCCCCGTCTCCCTTGACGGGCTCCTACTCCTCGCCGGGCACATCGATGGTCATCTCGATGTCCTTGGATTTCACCGCGCCCTCCCCGGGACGGTCCGTGGGATCGGCCGGCCCGGCCTTTTCGGCGAGGAGGGGAATCTTGGGTCCCAGGACCTTGAGGACCTCACGGCTGGAGGCCTCGAACTGCAGGCCGGCGCGGTAGAGGAGCACTTTCTTTCCCTGCCGCTCGGTCCAGCCATGCACGATGCATCGTTTCACGAAGGCACCCAGGAAGACCTCCCCGTCTTCCATCTGGAGGCGGAGGTCGCAGCGGGCGCGGATGGGCAGGGCGTAGGGAAGCTCCACCTGGAGACCCCGGATGGAAATGTCGACCACCCGGGCGAGCAGAGTGGTTTTCAGTTTTGCGTTGATGGGTTTGGGTGGTGCGACTCTCGTGGCCCCGCGTCGGTCCAGCATGATTCCCTTCCCCCCAGATTGCGATGGCTCATTGTCAACCTCGAGGAGGTCCATTGTCCAGCCTGCCAGGCAGGCAAAAAGAAAAGGGGCCCGAAGGCCCCTTTGCCGGGTTGTCCGTTTTAACCGCAGGGGGTTATTCGCGGATCGCCTGAACTTGGTCCGCCTGCGGACCTTTGGCACCTTCCTTGATATCGAAGGTCACCTTGTCACCCTCGGCAAGCTTGCGGAAGCCGTTGCCGACGATGGCGCTGTAGTGGACGAAAACATCCTTGCCACCGTCCTCCGTGATGAAGCCGAACCCCTTCTTCTCGTCGAACCACTTCACCGTACCTGTAGCCATTGTAGCTCCTTCATGAAAAATGGCCCTCCGGCAATCCGCTCGCCGGAGCCAAGAAAATACCATTCCGTTTTCCGCCGTGTCAAGCTGGCACACGGTTGTGCGCCTTGCCAATTTCTCCATCGGAATTCTCCGCCTTCGAAATTGACGGCCGCCGTGGGGGAGGCTACACTCAGGACTCTCCGCGGGGCGCCCGTCGGCCCCCGCGCACCTGTGACCAGGGAGGGTTCGGGGCTTCTCCCCCGGCCGCGTCCCGAGCGAGGAGACCGATCCCATGAAGCGCAAGACCCTGCTGGATGCGGCCGGCATCCAGCGAACGCTGGGCCGGCTGGCCCTGGAAATCGCCGAGCGCCTGCACGGGTGCGAGGGCATCGTGCTCATCGGCATCCACCGCCGGGGCGTGCCGCTGGCCCGCCGGATCGCAGCGAAGCTGCACGAGGTGGAGAAGGCCAAGGTCCCCGTGGGAAGCCTGGACATCAACCTCTACCGGGACGACTTTTCCAGCGCGGGCACCGCACCGGTTCTGCGAGGGACGCAGGTGGACTTCGACATCGAAGGTCGCACCGTGGTGCTGGTGGACGACGTGCTCTTCACGGGGCGCACCATCCGCGCCGCCCTGGACGCCCTGGTGGATCTGGGGCGCCCGGCCCGTGTCCAGCTCGCGGTCCTCGTGGACCGGGGGCACCGCGAACTCCCCATCCAGGCGGACTATGTGGGCCTCTCGTTGAACACTCGGCGCGAGGATCACGTGGAGCTCCACCTGAAGGAGCTGGACGGGGATGACGCCCTCCTCCTCGAGACGCAGCTCGCCTCCAGGGAGGGCAAGCCATGAACTGGCAGCACAAACACCTGCTGGGCATCGAGGATCTCTCGCCGCAGGACATCACCCTCATCCTGGACACGGCGGACAAGATGGCCGAGATTTCGGCGAGGCCCATGAAAAAGGTCCCCGCCCTGCGCGCCAAGCTGGTGGTGAACCTCTTCTTCGAGAATTCCACGCGGACGCGATCCTCCTTCGAAATCGCCGAGAAGCGGCTGAGCGCCGACACCCTCAACTTCTCCGCGAGCACCTCCTCCGTGAGCAAGGGCGAGTCCCTGGTGGACACGATCCTCAACATGGAGCGCATGCAGCCCGACTGCTACGTCATGCGCCACGCCAGCCCGGGCTCGGGACAGCTCATCCAGCGGTTCACCAAGGCCTCCATCGTCAACGCCGGGGACGGCGCCCACGAGCATCCCACGCAGGCGCTCCTGGACGCCATGACCATCCGCCAGCGGAAGGGGAGTTTCAAGGGGCTCAAGGTCCTCATCGCGGGGGACATCGCCCACTCCAGGGTCGTGCGCTCCAACATCCACCTTCTCAACAAGATGGGAGCCAAGGTCACGGTGTGCGGACCGGCGACCCTGCTCCCTCCCCACATCGAGACCCTCGGCGTGGAGGCCACCACGGATTTCGAGGGGGCCCTGGGCGGCAAGGATGTGGTGATGATGCTTCGCATCCAGCTGGAGCGCCAGAAGCGCGGCATGTTCCCCTCGCTCATGGAGTACTACCAGCGCTACGGCCTCACCGAAGAGAGGCTGAAGCTGGCGGAGAAGGACGTGATCGTCATGCATCCGGGCCCCATGAACCGCGGCGTGGAAATCGCCTCGGAGGTAGCGGACGGGCCCTATTCGGTGATCTTGGACCAGGTGGAGAACGGCGTGTCGGTGCGCATGGCGGTGCTGTATCTCCTGCTCGGCGGAGGCGAAGATGTATCGGCTCATTAAGAACGGCCGCGTGGTGGACCCGTCCACGGGCACCGACGAGACGCTCGACATCCTCATCAAAGACGGCCGCATCGAGGCGGTGGAGAAGAAACTTTCGCACAAGGGTGCGGAGGTCTTCGACGCCACGGGGCTGGTGGTGGCCCCGGGGTTCATCGACATGCACGTGCACCTCCGGGAGCCCGGGTTCGAGCGCAAGGAGACCATTGCCTCGGGCCTCGCCGCCGCCCTCGCCGGCGGGTTCACGGGAGTGTGTTGCATGCCCAATACCGATCCCGTGAACGACTGCGCTTCGGTGACGCGCTACATCCTGGACCGCGCCAGGGCGCAGAGCCCGGTGAGCGTCTACCCCATCGCCGCCATTACCAAGGAGTCCAAGGGCGAGGAGCTGGCGCCCTACGCCGAACTGAGGGAGGCGGGAGTCCGGGCGCTGAGCGACGACGGTAGGCCGGTGGTGAAGTCCTCCGTCATGCGCCGCGCCTTGGAGTACGGGGGATCCCTGGGCATGCTCGTCATCGATCACGCGGAAGATCCCGAGCTTGTGGGAGATGGGGTCATGCATGAGGGGAAGGTGTCGGTGCGGCTCGGGCTGCGCGGTATCCCCGCGGAGGCCGAAGCCATCCCGATCCGTCGGGACATCGCCCTGGCGAGGTTGACGGGGCAGCGCGTCCACATCGCCCACGTCTCCACCAAGCTGGCCGTGGATGCCATCCGCGCGGCCAAGAAGAAGCGAATCCAGGTCACCGCCGAAGCCACACCGCACCACTTCAGCCTCACGGACGAAGCTGTTGCCGGATTCGACTCCAATGCCAAGATGGCCCCGCCGCTCAGGAGCCAGGAGGATGTGGACGCGGTCATCGGCGGTCTGGCCGATGGAACGCTGGACTGCATCGCCACGGATCACGCCCCCCACGCTTACGAGGAGAAGACCGTGGAGTTCGATCGGGCACCCAACGGGATCATCGGGCTCCAGACCGCCGTGCCCCTGGCCCTGGACCGCCTGGTGCGGACCGACCGCATCTCCCTCAAGCGTATGGTGGACGCCTTTTCGTGTGCCCCGGCCCGGATCCTGGGCCTGGAGGGCAAGGGAACCATCCGGGCGGGGGCAGACGCGGATCTGACCCTCTTCTCCCTTCGCAAGGAAACGTGCCTCACCGCCGCCGACATCAAATCCCTGAGCAAGAACAGCCCCTTCCTGGGGATAAAGTTCAAGGGCGCCGTGGTCGCCGCCGTCATCGCCGGCGAGGTGTACCCGGCGGGTTAGCCCGGGGGGAAGGGTGTACACCACGGTCGGCAAAAAGTCCGTCCAAGGGCGCAGTGGTAGAGTCTCCTTGTGCTCTAGCTGCCTTCGTGGTGAAAGGTCCTTCAGGTGAAGCAGAGCACGGTGTTCGTCTGCCAGAGCTGTGGAACGCAAAGCCCCAAGTGGTTGGGACGGTGTCCCGGGTGCGGGGAATGGAACACGCTCCTGGAGGAGACCGTCGGGGGCGAGGAGGCCCGCCCCGGGTTGCCGCCCAAGGCGGGCCGGGCGACGCCCCTGCCCGAAGTGGGGGCCGACGACGGCGAGCGCCTCTCCACGGGGATGCCCGAAGTGGATCGCGTCCTGGGGGGTGGCCTCTTCCCCGGTGGCGTCACGCTCTTGGGCGGCGATCCCGGCGTGGGCAAGTCGACCCTCCTCCTCCAGCTCTTCGGTCACCTTTCCCGGGGCAGGACACTCCTTTACGCCAGCGGGGAGGAGTCCCTGGCTCAGGTGGCCTCCCGGGCGAGCAGGCTGGGCGTGGATTCGCCGACCCTGCACCTCTACGCGGAAACGGCCCTGGAGGCCATCCTCCAGGAGGTCGAGCGCCTGGACCCCGCGGCGCTGGCGGTGGATTCGATCCAGACTGCCGGCACCTCCGCCATCGGCTCCGCCCCCGGATCCCTCTCCCAGGTGCGGGAATGCTCGGCGCGCCTGATCGAGCTCGCCAAGCGGCGGGGGATGCCCGTGGTCTTGGTGGGCCACATCACCAAGGACGGCATGATCGCCGGACCCAAGGCCCTGGAGCACATGGTGGACACGGTCCTCTACCTGGAGGGTGAAAAATACCGCCATCTCAAAGTTCTGAGAGCGCAGAAGAACCGCTTCGGGGCCACTTCGGAGCTGGCGCTCCTGGAGATGACCGGAGGGGGGCTGAGGGAGGTGGAGAATCCCTCGGCGGCGCTCCTGGCGGACAGGCCGCTCAACGTTCCCGGATCGCTCATCGGGGTGGTCATCCAGGGCACGCGGCCCCTGCTCTTCGAAATCCAAGCGCTCACGAGCCCCTCGGCCTTCGGCCTGGCCAAGCGAATGAGCCTGGGCCTGGACCGCAACCGCGTCCAGCTCCTCACGGCGGTTCTGGAGCGTTCCGCACGGATCACCTTGGGAGACCGGGACCTTTTCGTGAACGTGGTGGGAGGCGTGGAGTTGGACGAGCCCGCCTTGGACTTGCCGCTGTGCCTGGCCGTGGCATCGGCCTATCGGGGTAAGGCCATGCCCTCGGACCTCGCAGCCTTCGGCGAGGTGGGGCTGGCGGGAGAAGTTCGAGGCGTGGGCTCGGCGCAGGCGCGCGCCGCGGAGGCGGCGGCCCTCGGGTTTACCCGGTGCGTCCTGCCCGTCTCCGACTATAAGCGCCTGGACAAGGCACCGAAGGGCATCCGGCTGGAGCCCGTCTCTCGCCTGGAAGACGCCCTGGAGCTGCTTCTGCCCTGAAAGAGCCGTCCACCCTCTTGAAAGGATAATGACAAGGCCCGGCGCTTTCCGCCGGGCCTTGTCATTTCGAACGCTGCCGGGCCGCCGCTACTTCGCTGGGGTCGGCGCGGGGGAGGGATTCGTGGCGGGATGGCCGGCGGGAGCAGCCGTGTCACTCCCGTGCGCGGGCATGCCCGTGGAAGCGCCGCCAACCGGCGGGTGGCCAGGCGGCATGTCGAGACCTCCGACGTTCTGGGGCGGCGCCGGGATGCCCCGGGGACATCTCACCGGAGGGAGGAGCACCGGCATGACCGCCGCCCTTGGGGTTGGACGCGGTGACCTTCCAGGCGCCGTTTTCCTGGGTCAGTTCGTAGGTGTATTCCATGGGGGGCATATCCGCCACCCCTTTGACGGTGAACGCCGCCTCGCAAGTGGCTTTGTCCCCATGAATCTGCTGATTCTTGAGTTCCAGCGACATCTTGTTCAGGTCAAGCCCGCGAACCTTGGTGAGATAGGTGACGACGGCCGCCTGCAGGGGGTCGGATGAAGCGGGATCAGAGGGGGAGGCCACGGCGGCGGCCGGCACCGCCTTGGACGGGGCGTTCGGAGTGGCGGGCTTCTGGCAGGCCAGGGTCAGGCAGGCGAGCAGAACCGCGGCGGAAAAGACGAGGGGCTTCAGATTCATGGACGGATTCTCCTTCGAGAGCGGCGCTCTCGGAACGGCGCCCCGCGCATCGGCGCGCCGGGACGGGGCGAGAGTCTATCGCACTTGGAACCAACGTGCCACCCCCAGGCAGCCTACCGGGGAAACTTAACCCCTCCCCTTTGCGTTCAAGACATTGAGGTCGAGGAGGTGGACCATGAAACGCGCGATCGCTCCCATCCTGTTGCTCATGCTCATGGCGCTGGGCGTCGCCTGCACGAGCGTTCTCCTGGCGGCTTCGGCGGACGACCGCGAAGAGCACGCCTTCACGCTCGAGGCGGGCGGCAGGTTCTCGCTCGAAAACGTCAACGGCGACATCACGGTTCGTGCCTCCGAGGGCAATCGGGTCCAGGTCGTCGCGGTGAAGAAGGTCAAGGCCATGGACCAGGAGAAGGCCAAGGAGGCGCTCTCGAAGCTCAAGGTGGCCATCGAGAGCTCTCCTCGTGAGATCGTGGTGAAAACGATCTACCCCAGCGCGAAGGAGGGGCTGGTCAACCTGGGTTACTCCATGTCGGTGGAATACACGGTCACCGTCCCCGAGGGAACGAACCTCGACCTCTCGGGTGTCAACGGGACCATCACCATCGCCGTCCCGGGCGCAGAGGCGTCCTGCGAAACGACCAACGGCTCCATCCGGGCCGAGGGGGCCAAGCTCCTGAGCGCCACGACGGTCAACGGCCGGATCCGCTTCGATGTCGAGAACGTCCGCGAAGTGAGCTCGACCAATGGTTCTGTGGAAGGAACCCTGAGGGCCCTGAAGCCTGCGGGGGGAAAGCTGGAGACGGTGAACGGTACGGTCACGCTGAGCCTTCCGAAGGGCGCTGCGGTCCGACTCGAAGCCGAGAACGTGAACGGCTCCATCCATAACGAACTTGCGGGTCTCAGCGTGGAAAAACACAGCCTGTCCGGGGACCTGAACGGCGGAGGGGGCACGCTCTCCATCGAGACGGTCAACGGTGGTATCGAGATCAAGGCCGCCTTGTAAAAACTGGTGGCAACGACGCACGACTCCCGGGGAGGCGGAAGCTCATCGCCTCCCCGGTTGCGTTGTGGCTGGGGCGCTCCACGCAGGGACCGCTTGAGGACCCGGAGCGGTGCATTCCACTGCCTACCCCTCAGGCTCTGGAAAAATCTCCAAGAGTATGATAAATAGGAAGTTTTGGAGGACTGATGGACCATATCCGCATCAAAGGCGCCCGGGAGCACAACCTCAAGAATCTGGACATCACCCTTCCTAAAAACAAGCTGGTGGTGCTCACGGGGCTCTCCGGGTCGGGCAAGTCGTCCCTGGCCTTTGACACGCTCTACGCCGAAGGACAGCGCCGCTACGTGGAGAGCCTCTCGGCCTATGCCCGGCAGTTTCTCGACCTCATGGAAAAGCCCGACGTGGATGCCATCGAAGGCCTCTCGCCGGCCATTTCCATCGAGCAGAAGAGCACCTCCCACAACCCGCGCTCCACCGTGGGAACGGTGACCGAAATCTACGACTACCTGCGCGTGCTTTTCGCCCGTATCGGAAAGCCCCACTGTCCCAAGTGCGGCCGCCCCATCGAGAGCCAGACGGTGCAGCAGATGGTGGACGCCATCCTGGCCTACCCCGAGGGCGAGAGGATCTACGTCCTCGCGCCCGTGGTGCGGGGCCGCAAGGGCGAGTACAAGAAGCTCTTTCTGGACCTCCTCAGGGAGGGCTTCGTGCGGGCGCGCATCGACGGTGAGGTGGTGGAACTGGAAGGCACGGGGGACTTGGCGCGGTACCGGGCCCACACCATCGAAGTGGTGGTGGATCGGCTCGTGGTCAAGCCCGATGTCCAGGGGCGCCTCACCGAATCCGTCGAGTTAGCCCTCCAGAAAGGCGAGGGCCTGATGATCATTCACAGGCTGGGGGGCGGTGCGGGCGGAGGGCCGGGTCGGGGCCTGGAGGCCGCCGCACCGGGGAGCGAGGACCAGCTATTTTCCGAACGCCTTTCCTGTCCCAAGTGCATGACCGCGCTGCCCGAGCTCGAGCCCCGCCTGTTCTCGTTCAACAGCCCCCACGGCGCCTGCCCGGACTGCTCCGGGCTCGGCGTGAAAATGGAACTGGACCCGGCCAAGATCGTGCCCAACCCCTCCCTGTCCATCGCTCAAGGCGCGCTGGCGCCTTGGCCCGTGGAGGGTGGATTCTGGTACCGAGAGATGCTGGAAGGCCTGGCCAAAGAGTTGGACTTTTCCCTTAAGGTTCCCTGGAACAAGCTTCCGGAGGTCGCCCGACGGGCCGTTCTCTACGGCTCGGAGGGGAAGAAAATTGCCTACGATGTGAAGCGGGAATCCAGCAGGTACCAATTCGAACACGCCTTCGAAGGCGTCATGTCCAACCTCCTGCGCCGTTACAAGGAAACCAAGTCGGACATGGCACGGCAGGAGATCGAGTCCTTCATGTCGAGCAGTTCTTGCCCCGCCTGCGGGGGTCTGCGCCTCAAACGCGAGGCGCTCTCCGTGACCGTGGGCAAGCACACCATCGCCTCCCTCACGGCCCTGCCCGTGAGCCGGGCCATCGCGGGTATGGAAGCCCTGGATCTCAGCAGCCGGGACCGAGAGATCGCACGGATGGTTCTCAAAGAGATCCGAAGCCGTCTGGCGTTCCTTGAGAACGTGGGCCTGGGCTACCTCACGCTGAGCCGTTCGGCGGCGACGCTGTCGGGAGGAGAGAGCCAGCGCATCCGCCTGGCCACCCAGGTGGGAAGCCAACTCACCGGCGTCCTGTATGTTTTGGACGAGCCGTCCATCGGCCTTCACCCCAGGGACAACCGGCGCCTGCTCGACACGCTCATGGCCATGCGCGACCTGGGGAACACCGTGGTGGTGGTGGAGCACGACGAGGAGACCATTCGGGCCGCCGATCACGTGGTCGACCTGGGTCCCGGCGCGGGAATTCACGGCGGCGAGGTGGTGGCCGAGGGGACCGTTGAGGATCTGTGCGCCGCCGAACGATCCCTGACGGGGGCCTACCTCTCCGGGAGACGCAGCGTCCCCGTGCCGAAGAGGCGGCGCCCCGCCCGCGGCACGCTCTGGATCCGGGGCGCCCGGGAAAACAACCTCAAGGATATCGATGCGCCCATCGCGCTGGGGACCTTCACCGTCGTCGCGGGCGTTTCGGGCTCGGGGAAATCCACGCTCATCCACGAGGTCCTCTACAAGGGCATGGTTCAGAAGATCTATCACGGCGTAGAAAAGCCAGGCGCGCACCGGAACATCGAAAACTGGGCCCTCGTGGACAAGGTCATCGAAATCGACCAAGCGCCCATCGGCCGGACCCCCCGGAGCAATCCGGCAACCTACACGGGGCTCTTCACGCCCATCCGGGATCTCTACGCTCAAGTACCCGAATCCCGGGCGCGGGGCTACAAGCCCGGCCGGTTCTCCTTCAACGTGAAGGGAGGACGCTGCGAGGCGTGCCAGGGGGATGGCGTCCTCCAGATCGCCATGCATTTTCTCCCGGATGTGTATGTGACCTGCGAGACCTGCAAGGGCAAGCGATACAACCGGGAGACGCTGGAAGTGCGATTTAAAGGGAGAACGGTGGCAGAGGTCCTGGACATGACCGTGAGCGAGGCGCTGGAGTTTTTCGAGAAGGTGCCCCTCGTGGCGAAAAAGCTCCAGACGCTGCAGGATGTGGGGCTGGGATATCTGCACCTGGGCCAGCAGGCCACCACGCTCTCGGGGGGTGAGGCCCAGCGTATCAAGCTGGCGAGGGAGTTGTCCCGCAGGGCCACAGGCAGTACTCTGTATGTCTTGGACGAGCCCACCACGGGGCTCCACTTCGAGGATGTCCGATACCTGCTCGCCGTGTTGCAACGCCTGGTAGACGCCGGAAATACGGTGGTGGTCATCGAGCACAACCTGGATGTGATCAAGTGCGCTGACCAGATCTTGGAGCTCGGGCCCGACGGAGGGGATGCGGGGGGGCGGATAGTCGCCCGGGGCACGCCGGAGGAGGTGGCTCGCGTCGTGACTTCCCCCACGGGAGTGTACTTGAAAAGGTTGCTCGCGGGGTGAGGAGACAGCGGGACCCACGCTCGGTGCCAAAGTCCAGACAAGGGGGGATCATGGTGCACTTTCCCGAACCGTACCGCATCAAGATGGTCGAGGCGATCCGCCTCACGCCGCGCGAGGAGCGCCTGCGTCTCCTGGACAAAGCCGGATACAACCTGTTCATGATTCCCGCCGAGGCGGTGTTCGTGGACCTTCTGACGGACTCGGGGACGGGCGCCATGAGCGACCGGCAATGGGCCGGCCTCATGCGGGGGGACGAGTCTTACGCCCAGGCGCGCTCGTGGTTCCGCTTCTACGAGGTCGTCAAGGGCATCACGGGGATGGAGCACGTTCTTCCCACGCACCAGGGACGGGCGGCGGAGAACATCCTTTTCTCGGCCCTCTCGCGGCCGGGCCTCACGATCCCGAGCAACAGCCACTTCGACACCACCCGGGCCAACATCGAGTTTTACGGGGCCCGGGCCGTGGACCTGGTGATCCCCGAGGGCCACGACCTCCGGTCCCATCACCCTTTCAAGGGCAACATGGATCTCCAGCGCCTCGAGGACCTGCTCAAGACCGAGGGCCGGGAGCGGGTGCCCATCTGCATGATGACGGTGACCAACAACACGGGCGGAGGGCAACCCGTTTCCCTGGAAAACATCCGGGCGGCCTCCGAGCTCTGCCGAAAGCACTCCGTCCCGTTCTTCCTGGACGCATGCCGTTTCGCCGAGAACGCCTTCTTCATCCGGAAGCGCGAGCCGGCGTGCGCGGGCATGTCCATCCCGGAGATTGCCCGGGCCATGTTCGACTGTGCGGACGGGGCCACCATGAGCGCCAAGAAGGACGGCCTGGGCAACATCGGGGGATTCCTGGCCCTGAGAGACGGAGACCTGGCGGGAACCCTGAAGAACGCCCTCATCCTCAGGGAGGGCTTCCCTACCTACGGCGGGCTGGCGGGACGGGACCTGGAGGCGCTGGCGGCGGGATTCGAAGAGGTCACCGACGAGGCCTACCTGGCGGCCCGCATCGGACAGGTGGAGCGCTTGGGCGAGGCACTCCTGGGAGCGGGCGTGCCGATCCTCGAACCCACGGGGGGCCACGCGGTGTACCTCGATGCCAAGGGTGCGTTTCCGCACATTCCTGCGCACGAATACCCGGCCCAGAGCCTGACCGTCGCCTTGTACGCCGAAGGTGGGGTTCGCGGTGTGGAAATCGGATCCTTCATGTTTGGCAAGTCCGACGCCTCGGGGGCTTTAGTGCCCGCGGCCCTCGAGCTTGTTCGCCTGGCCATTCCCCGGAGGGTTTACACGGACAACCATCTCGGGTACGTGGCGGAGGTGGCGGGCGAAATCGTTCGACACCGAGACCGCTACGCCGGCTACCGAGTCGTGGAGGAGCCGCCCTTTCTCCGGCACTTCACGGCGAAGCTGGCCCCCCTCACCCCTTGAGCGGGCGCCTCGCATTGAATATGCTGTTCTTCTGTGGGACGGGAAAAGGCCGATGATCACCGGATTCAACCAAGATGTCGCCTACAAGGGAAAAATTTACCATGTTCAGACCGAGGACCGGGGCAAGTCCAACCCGGTTATCGAGACCCTGATCTACGTCGGCGGGGAGATCCTGTCCTCCAAGAAGGTCTCCTACGAGGATCTACTCCAGGAGGGGTACGACGAGGCCAAGCTCGTGGCCCGGCTCGAACAGCAGCACCGGCGTGTGGTGGTCGACATCAAGATCGGAAAGTTCGCCAAGGAGCCCGAGGAGGCTTTCGGGGCCGGATTGGTCTCCTCCAGGAGCCTGGACGAGGTCATCCTCGACTACCTGACCAGCGAGACGGAGGGGGAGAAACTCTCCGTCCAGATCCTCGATCAGACCCCCCTTCACGCGGGCGAGAAGGCATGGCTCCAGGTCAAGGCCACGACGGACATCAGCAAGACCCCGCTTCCCGAGGCCTCGGTGACGGTTCGGTTGGCCTCCACGAGCGGGCAGACGCAGGAACTCTTCACCGGCCAGACGAACGGCCAGGGCCTGTGCGCGGCCGCCTTCGTGGTGCCCGATTTGAGCGAGAACGCCGTGATCCTCACGGAGGTGCTGCACGCCAAGGGCGCCTTCCAGCACAAGGCGCTCGTCGCCAAGAAGGGCCCATGATGCGCCTGGTGGTGAACGGGTCGGCCCGCGAAGTCCCGGAAGGGCAGACGCTGCTCGATCTGGTCGATTCACTGGGATTGCAGGCACCTCGCGTGGCCGTGGAGCGAAACGGTGAAATCGTTCCGAGGGAGCTGTACTCGGCAACGGCGCTGGCCCACGGGGACCGCATCGAGATCGTGCAGTTCGTGGGGGGAGGGTGAGGGGCGTCCCGGGGGACCCCTTTGACGGTCTCCGGGCTCTGGGCTAGAGTGGGTTTACCGGGCGGCTAGCTCAGCGGGAGAGCGCCTGCCTTACAAGCAGGATGTCACTGGTTCGAATCCGGTGCCGCCCACCACCTCCAAACCCTTGACCGCATAGGGGAAATCTGGTAATCTGACATTTCCCATAAGAGTGGGAACCCGTTGGGGAGGCCGTGTCGTGCTCGAAGAGATCGCGAAGAACGCCTGGCACATTCCCATCCTGATGGCCCTGATCCTGGTCTACGGATTTCTATTGAACCTCGTGCTCTTCCGTCCCGTTCAAAGGGTGCTGGACGAGCGCAGGGGGCGGATTCGCGAGGCCGGGACGCTGTCCGAGCAGTCCAGGGCGTCCCTCAAGCAGCGCTTCGAGGAGTACGAGCAGGCCGTGCTCGAGGCGCACCGCCGCGGAACCCACATCAAAGAGGCCGCTCGCGGCCAGGCTTACGACTACCGTTCCAAGGTTTTGGCGGAAGTGAAGGCAGAGATGGACGGAGAGATTAAGAAGACGGAGGCCGAGCTCAGCGCCAGCATGGCGGTCATCAAGCGCGAGCTGGATGCAACCACTCCGGACCTGGTGAAACTCATGGCGACCAAGATCCTTGGCCGCGAGGTGGCGCTCTGATGCGGCGGCGCCTCTGGCTGCTCGTTGCGCCGGTCCTCCTGGCCGGGCTTCCCGCTCTCGCCGAGGAAGCCGCAGAGGCCCACGAGGGTGGCGCCGAGGGGTTGTCGGCCTGGACGGCCCCCATCTGGGGCGTGCCCATGATCGCCTGGCAGGTCGCCAATATCCTGCTGGTGGCAGGGCTGTTCTGGTATTTGCTCCGCCGGCCGGCGCCTAAATTCTTCGAAGGCCGTGCCCAGGAGATTCAAGACCTCCTGGAAAAGGCCATTCACGACAAGGAAGACGCCACCGCGCGCCTCAAGGAAGTCGAGGCCAAGATGGAGCGCCTCAAGGATGAGGTGGCCGGCATTGAAGCTTCGGCACAGCAGCAGGCCGAGGCCGACAGGTTGAAGGTGCAGGCGGACGCGGAGCAGGCCAGGCAGAGGATCCGCCAGGAGGCCAAGGACGAGATCGACAGGCGCATGATCGACGCCCGGCGCGAACTCAAGCGGTACGCGGCGGACACGGCCGTGGCCATGGCCCGGGAAGCGCTCTCGCGGGGGATTACGGAATCGGATGAATCCCGCCTTAAGGAAAAGTTCTTGGTGGGCGTTGGGGAGGAGGCCGCTCATGAGCGCGGTAGGTAGGCGCTACGCGCAGGCCCTCATGGCCGGACTCGGCGGCGCCGATCCCGAGAAGGTCTTAGGCGATCTCGAAACGGTGGGCACCTGGTTGGCGCAGGTCCCTGGCCTCCAGGGCGCTTTGGAAAATCCGGGGATTCCGGCCTTGGCCAAGAGCAAGCTCCTGGGTGATCTGGCGGCCAAGGCGGGCTTTGAACCCATGGCCTCCCGGTTCCTGCTGGTGGCTATCGCGAACCACCGGGTGAGGCAGTGGGCCGAGCTGGTGGACGCCTTTCGCGGGCTGTGCGACGAAAAGCGCGGCGTGGTCCGGGCGAGGGTCCGAACGGCGAGGCCCTTGGATCCGGCGGCTACAAAAGATTTAGCGATGCGCCTGAGCAAGCTTCTGGGACATCGCGTCGAGATCGAATCGGGCGTGTCTCCGGCGCTCCTGGGGGGTGTGGAGTTGCGCATGGGATCCACCGTCTACGACGGCACAGTGGCCGGGGCGCTCAAGGCCCTCCATCAAGACCTCGTGAAGGGGTAGGCAGAGATGATCAAGACGGACGAGATCAGCAAAATTCTCAAGAGCCAGCTGGAGGGCTTCGAAAGCCGGTTGGACGTGGCCGAGGTGGGGTATGTGACGTCCGTCGGCGACGGCATCGCGCGCATATACGGCCTGGAGAAGGTCATGGCCGGGGAACTCCTCTCCCTAGGCGAGGACATGTACGGCATGGCCCTCAACCTGGAAGAGGACAGCGTGGGCGCCGTGCTCATGGGCGAGACCTCCCTGGTCAAAGAGGGCGACGAGGTCCGCCGCACGGGGCAGATCATGTCCGTGCCGGCAGGGGAGGCCATGATCGGCAGAGTCATCAACCCCCTGGGGGCACCCGAGGACGGCCGCGGCCCCATCGAGTCCTCCGTGAGGTTCCCCATCGAGCGCATCGCGCCGGGCATCGTCCAGCGCCAGCCCGTCAGGATCCCGCTCCAGACGGGGCTCAAGCCCATCGATGCCATGATCCCCATCGGGCGAGGCCAGCGCGAGCTCATCATCGGCGACCGCCAGACCGGAAAAACGGCAGTGGCCATCGATACGATCATCAACCAGAAGGGCAAAGACGTCATCTGCATCTACGTGGCCATCGGCCAGAAGCGCTCGACCATCGCCCAGGTGGTGAAGACCCTGGGTGACTACGGCGCCATGGACCACACCATCGTCCTCTCCGCTTCGGCCTCGGAGCCCGCCTCGCTGCAGTACATCGCGCCCTATTCCGGGTGCGCCATCGGCGAATACTTCATGCATCAGGGAAAACATGTGCTGGTGGTCTTCGACGACCTGTCCAAGCACGCCGCGGCCTACCGCGAGATCTCGCTGCTCCTGCGCCGCCCCCCGGGCCGCGAGGCCTACCCGGGCGACGTGTTCTACCTGCACTCCCGGCTCCTGGAGCGCTCGGCCAACCTGAGCCCCAAGGAGGGCGGAGGATCGCTGACGGCCCTGCCCATCATCGAGACTCAGGCCGGCGATGTCTCCGCGTACATCCCCACCAACGTCATCTCCATCACGGACGGCCAGATCTACCTGGAATCGGACCTCTTTTACCAGGGCGTCCGCCCGGCGCTCAACGTGGGCATCTCCGTGAGCCGCGTGGGCGGCAACGCCCAGATCAAGGCCATGAAAAGCGTGGCCGGCACCCTGCGCCTCGAGCTGGCCCAGTACCGCGAGCTCGCGGCCTTCGCCCAGTTCGGTTCGGACCTGGACAAAGCCACGCAATCCCAGCTCAACCGAGGCGTCAGGCTGGTGGAGATCCTCAAGCAGAACCAGTACCAGCCCCTGGATGTGGTGCAGCAGATTGCCATTATCTACGGGGCCACACATGGCTACCTGGACGACATCGAAGTGGCCAAATGCCGGCCTTTCGAGAAGGGTCTTTACAACTATCTGGACCTGAACGGCCAGGTTTGGATGGACGCCCTCCGGGATAAGAAGGTCATGGACGACGCCCTCGCCGGCCAGCTCGACCAGTTCCTCAAAGAGTACAAGCACCAGTTCCTCAAGGAGCAGGAAGCGACCTAGGCCATGGCAAACCTGAGAGATATCCGGCGACGAATCCGGTCGGTGCAGAGCACGCAGCAGATCACCAAGGCCATGAAGATGGTGGCCGCGGCCAAGTTGCGCCGCGCTCAGGAAAACATGATTGCGGCGCGTCCCTATTCGGCAAAGATGCTGGAGGTCCTGGAATCTCTGGCTTCAAGATCGGACCAGACCGCGCACCCGCTGCTCCAGGTTCGCCCGGAGAAAAAGATCTTCGCCGTGGTCGTGACGGCGGATCGCGGGCTCTGCGGGGGGTTCAACACGAACATCATCCGCTTCGCCGGCCACTGGCTCAGGGACAGGGCCGCCGAAGGCGCCGAGGTCTCGCTGGTGCTGGTGGGGCGCAAGGGCGTGGATTTCTTCAAGCGTCGCGAGGTGCCCGTCCAAAAGCGCTGGACGGGGCTTTTCCAGAAGGTCCGGTACGAGGACGCGGCGTCCATTGCCCAGTTCCTCATGGAAGCCTATACCCATCAAGAGTGCGATGCCATTTATGTCATATATAACCAGTTCAAAAGCGTGATCGCTCAGGAAATTGTAGCGGACAGGCTCCTCCCCATACCCCGGCAGGAAGCGTCGGAGGCAGAAGGGGGCCCCGACTATCTATACGAGCCCAGCGAGCAGGCCCTGTTCGAATCGCTCCTGTCCAAGCACGTGATCTTCCAAATATTCCACGCCCTTCTTGAGTCGGGCGCCGCCGAGCATGGAGCGCGCATGACAGCCATGGAGGGCGCCACCAACAACGCCCGTGACATGATTGACAGGCTGACCCTTTTCGCGAACCGGGTCCGCCAGGCGGCCATTACCAAAGAGATCATCGAAATCGTCAGCGGGGCCCAGGCCCTCGGTTAACGGGAGAATTGCCCATGGCTGTAGAAGGAAAGGTCATCTCGATCATCGGGCCGGTGGTGGACGTCCAGTTCCCCATGGACCACATCCCCACCATTTACAACGCCGTTCACATCAGCTCCGAAGGGTTCGGTTCCGCCGTCCCCATCGACGTCACGGCAGAGATCGCCCAGCACCTGGGCGAGGGCCGCGTTCGGTGCGTGGCGATGGAGCCGACGGACGGCATGGTTCGCGGGATGAAAGCCGTGGATCAGGGCTCGTCCATCAGCATCCCCGTCGGAAAGGAGACCCTGGGGCGCATCTTGAATGTCCTGGGACGGCCCGTGGACGAACTGGGACCCGTGAACGCCACGGAGTTCTACCCCATCCACCGCCCGGCGCCCTCCTTCGAAGATCAGGCCACCTCCTCGGAGATGTTCGAGACGGGCATCAAGGTCGTGGATCTGCTGGAGCCCTACCTTAAGGGAGGCAAGACAGGCCTCTTCGGCGGCGCCGGCGTGGGCAAGACCGTCCTCATCATGGAGCTCATCAACAACGTCGCCATGCACCACGGAGGCGTGTCGGTATTTGCCGGCGTGGGCGAGCGGACGCGCGAAGGCAACGACCTCTGGCTCGAGATGTCCGAGTCGGGAGTCATCACGCCCGGAAACCCTGAAAAATCAAAGGCGGCACTCATTTACGGGCAGATGACCGAGCCCCCGGGGGCAAGGCTCCGGGTAGGACTGACGGGGCTGACGGCGGCGGAGTACTTCCGCGACGCTCAGGGACAGGACGTTCTCCTTTTCATTGACAACATCTTCCGGTTCACCCAGGCGGGGTCGGAGGTCTCGGCCCTGCTCGGGCGCATGCCCTCGGCCGTGGGCTACCAGCCCAACTTGGCCACCGAAATGGGCGAACTGCAGGAGCGGATCACCTCCACGAAGAAGGGGTCCATCACCTCGGTGCAAGCCATCTACGTGCCCGCCGACGACTTGACGGATCCGGCCCCTGCCACGGCCTTCGCCCACCTGGACGCCACATCGGTGCTTTCCCGCGCCCTCACCGAGATCGGCATCTACCCCGCGGTGGACCCGCTGGCCTCCACCTCGCGCATCCTCGACCCCCTGGTGGTGGGCGAGGAGCACTACAACGTCGCGCGAAGAGTGCAGGGCGTCCTCCAGAAATACAAGGATTTGCAGGACATTATCGCGATCCTCGGCATCGACGAGCTGTCCGAGGACGACAAGGTTATCGTGGCGCGTGCGAGAAAGATCCAGCGCTTCCTGAGCCAGCCTTTCCATGTTGCCGAGCAGTTTACGGGATGGAAGGGAAAGTACGTGAAGGTGGCCGACACCATCCGGAGCTTCTCCGAAATCGTGGACGGAAAGCACGACGAGCTTCCCGAACAAGCCTTCTACATGGTGGGCGCCATCGAGGAGGCCCAGGAAAAGGCCGAGATCCTGGCGAAACAGGCCTAAGGGATAGCGATGGCGACCTTCGATCTGCCCACCAAGATCCAGCTCAGCATCGTAACCCCGGAGCGCAGCCTCGTGAGCACGATCGTGGACGAGGTCACACTTCCGGGCGAAGAGGGTTACTTGGGCGTGCTTCCCGGGCACACCCCGCTTTTGACTTCGCTCAAAATCGGGGAAATCAAGTACAGGACGGGTAGCGTCGTGAAGTACCTCTTCGTGTCCTGGGGTTTCGTGGAGATCCTTCCGGACCGCGTCACCGTACTGGCCGACGTGGCCGAGGTCCCTGAGGAAATCGATATGGTGGCCGCCACGGAGGCGCGGGACCAGGCGGAGCGTAAGCTGAAACGCCCAGATGCCGACTTCCTGGCCTCGCAGGTCGCACTGGAGCAGGCCCTGAGTAGAATGCAAGTGGCGGCCAAATCGGCGCCTCTTCCCAAGTAAGTTGGACCTGAGTCACCCTTTCTTTAGAGAGACGATGCCATGAAGAGAACGTATCAGCCGAACAGGCACCGACGGGCCAAGACCCACGGGTTCCGCGCCCGCATGTCCACCAAAGGCGGCCGCGAGGTATTGGCACGCAGGCGCGCCAAGGGGCGATGGCGCCTCACCCCCGCGTAATCTCCCCGCCCGGCCCTTTTCGCAAAGACGACAAGGTTCGGAAACGCCCGGAGTACAAGTCGGTCTACCACCGGGCCGCGCCCATGTACACCGCGCGGCTCGTGTTCTATGCTTGCCCGGGAGAGGGACCGCTGCGCCGGCTGGGATGTACGGTTCCCAAGGTCGTGGGCGACGCCGTAGAGCGCAATCGGCTCAAGCGTTTGATCCGGGTGGGATTTCGCCAAACCCGGGACCGGCTACCGGAGGGTTGCGTCCTGGTCGTCAACGCGAAGCGATCGGCCGCGGGGATGACCATCGAGGATGTGTTGAGGCACTTTCTGGATGTGGTGGGTCGCCTGGAGCGAGAGGGTTTTCGGCCGTGCGCACCCTGATACTCCTGGTCATTCGGCTTTATCAGTGGACACTGAGCCCGTTGCTGGGTAACGCCTGCCGGTTCTATCCGTCCTGCTCGTGTTACACCTATTCGGCGGTTGATCGGTTTGGCGCTTTACGGGGCGGCTGGATGGGACTCAAAAGGGTCCTGCGGTGCAATCCCTGGTGTGAGGGCGGGTACGACCCCGTCCCCACCCCGGGCAAAGGGAGCGATTGACCATGGAACAACTGGGACAGGACGACCCGCAGAGCTTTAAACGCCTCATCTGGGCCATGGCCCTCATGGGAGTGATCTTCGTGGGCATGTCGTACTTCATGCGTCCGAAGAACAATCCGGCGCCGGTCAAGGGCGGCCAGGCCGTGCGAATCGGCCACGAAGCCGCCCGCGCAAGAGGCTAGGCCCGCCCAGGGCGGCGAGGGGCAGACCCTGCAATCGCCCGCCGTCGAACCCCCCCAGGCGGTGCAGGGGGAGAAGGAGAGTGCCTTCTCCCTGGAAAACGATGACCTGAGGCTGGAGTTTACGAGCAAAGGCGCGGTGCTCACCAAGGCCGTGCTCAAGAAGTATCGAGAAAAGGGAGGGCCCAACGACGACCTGGTTTCTCCACTGGCCGAAGTTACGGGCGACTACCCCCTGAGTTTGTCCACCGGGGACAAGGACTATGACAAGGCGGTGGCCGGTGCATTGTTCCACGTGGAACAGTTAGCCGACGCCTCGGGGGCGAAGGGCCTGAAGATGTCCTGGGCCGATGGTCAGGGCAACGCCGTCACCAAGACGTTCACGCTCCCTTCTTCGGGATATGAGCTCGGCCTCCAAGTGGTCGCCCTCAAGGGGAACAAGCCCCTGGCCCCGGTTCCCCTCTCCTGGGGCCCAGGACTGGGACACTTGTTGCAGTCCCAGGTCAAGGACCGCTACTTCAAGCAGGAGTATGTCGGCCTGTCCCAGGCCGGAGCCTACAAGAAGGTCCAGCGCTCCAAGGTCAAGCTGGGGAGTCCGCCCGTGCGAGAGGCCTGGGGCGACAAGGGTCCCCTGGAGTGGGCCGCCCTGACGAACAACTACTTCGCGGCCATTTTCCTCCCAGACACTCCCATGACCAGCGCAACGGTCGTCACCCGGGCCTTGACGCTGGACGAGCAGAAAGTCCACCCGGCGGAGACCGCCGTGGAGCTGGTGGTGGCGTTTCCGGAACGGGGAAAGGTCTTCATCGGTCCCAAGGAATGGAAGCGCTGGAGCACGATGGGGGGAAATCTGTTCAAACTCCAGGACTGGGGCTGGCTCAGCCCGATCTGCGCCTTCCTGTTGTGGTCCCTCAATAAGATCTACGCCCTGGTGGCCAACTATGGCGTGGCGATCCTCCTTCTTACACTCTTCATCAAAGTGGCCTTCTATCCGCTCACCCAGCGCTCCATGGTCAAGATGAAGGAGATGGGGGAGGGGATGAAGAAGCTCAAGCCCCAGGTCGACCGTATCAAAGCCAAGTACAAGAAGCTGGGCAAGGACATGACCACGCGGTCCAAAATGAACGAGGAGATGATGGCCCTCTACCAGCGGGAGGGCATCAACCCTCTCGGTGGCATGACCGGATGCCTGCCCCTGCTCCTCCAGATGCCCATCTTTTTCGCCCTCTTCACGCTCCTGCCGCTGACCATCGAATTGCGCGGTGCGCCCTTCTTCGGCTGGATTCAGGACCTATCGGTTCAGGATCCCTACTATGTGACCCCCATCCTGATGGGGATCTCCATGTTCATCTCCACGAAGATGACGGCCACGACGGGCATGGAGGGCAGCCAGAAGATGATCCTCTACTTCATGCCCGTCATGTTCACGTGGATCTGCCTGTGGGCGCCCGCGGGGTTGACGCTCTACTGGCTCGCCAACAACATCCTGACCATGGGGCAGCAGGCCCTCATCAACCGCCAGGTGGCGCAGCGCCAGGAGGCCGCCGCCAAGGGAAGGAAATCCACCCCCAAGGGACCGTCACGCCCGTCATGACCACCTCGTTGGACACCGTCGCTGCAGAGGCGACCCCGCCAGGCAGGGGCGCCCTTCGGGTGGTGAGGTTCAGCGGCCCGCGAGCGATAGGGATTTTGAAAGATCTTTTCGCATCCGCGGGACCCCTCCCCTGGGACAAGCCGCGATCGTTGTGCCTCGGATTCATAGGGCTTGCGGGCCGCGAGCCCCTCGATCAAGCGCTGGCGGTGTGCTTTCCTTCGCCGGACTCCTTCACCGGCGAGGATGTGGTGGAGATCCAGGCGCATGGCGCTCCGGGAATCGTCAGGGGAATCCTCGACCTGGCCCTGGGACTCGGCGCCCGCATGGCGTTGCCGGGGGAGTTCTCCTACCGGGCCTACCTGAATGACAAGATGTCGGTGTTGGAAGCGGAGGCCATCAATGCCTTGGTGGAGGCCCAGACCGATGGACAGGCCATGCGAATGGGGCGGGGGCTGCTGGGCGGCCTGGAGCGCGATCTTCGGATCCACCTCGAAAGCGTCATGGACATTCGGGCCCAGTGGGAAGCGGCCATCGACTTTCCCGAAGATGTGGAAGACCAGGCCTCGGCAGGATCGAGAGAAACGCTTCGGGAGATGGAGCGGCGCCTGTCCAGCCTCATGAGCACCGCCCCGGCGCTTCGATTCCTCAGGGAGGGTTGGCGCGTGGCTCTCGTCGGACCGGCCAATTCGGGCAAGTCTTCACTGTTCAACGCGCTCCTGCGACGGGAGCGGGCGCTGGTTTCCCCACATCCAGGGACCACTCGGGACGTGTTGGAAGAATCCGTCCAAATCGGCGGCTATCCGCTGATTCTCATGGACACGGCGGGCGTGCGGGATGCCTTGGATCCCGTAGAGGCTCTTGGTGTGGCGCGCGGGCTTCACATGGCCGGCCGGGCCGACGGCGTCCTGCTGGTCTTTGACGGGTCCCGGGGGTGGGATGATGAGGCGGAGGCCGTGCTGAGAGAGTTGAAGCATGCCCCGCTTGCACTGGTGGCCAACAAATCGGACTTGGCGCCGCCCGGCCCCCCGCAGGGCCCCCGTAGCCTGGCGGTGAGTGCCCTAACGGGAGAGGGGATCGGCGCCCTGTCGTCGGCGTTGCAGTCCTGGATGGAATCCACCTTGCCCGTAGAGCTGGACCAGATCAACTCGGAGCGCCAGTTGGAGGCCGTGGGAAGGGCCCTGGCGGGCTGCCATGAGGCCCTGCGGGTCTTGGACGGCGGAGGCTCCGAGGACCTTGCGACACCTGGCCTGATTCGGGTCCAGGAGGCCCTGGACGACCTGCTCGGTGGCGGGGCGGCGGAAGACCTCTACGATCGCGTGTTCGCGCGTTTTTGCATCGGGAAATGAGCGGTGAAGCGCGATTTCTCGGTGCCGGGGCCACCCGCCATGCCTGACCTGCTCTCCTGCGATGCGGTGGTGGTCGGCGGCGGGCACGCCGGGGTTGAGGCCGCGCGGGTCCTCGCGTTGAAGGGCCTGTCCACGGTGTTGGTCACGGACGATCTCGGAGCCCTGGCGCGCCAGTCGTGCAATCCCTCCATCGGCGGCATCGGGAAGGGGCACCTCGTCCGGGAGCTCGACGCCCTGGGCGGACTCATGGCGAAGGCCGCCGATGCTACGGGGATCCACTTTCGTCTCCTCAACGCCAGCAAGGGGCCCGCCGTCCAAGGCCTCCGCTGTCAGAGCGATCGATGGGAGTACCACCGATTCGTGAGGCGCGCCCTGGAGGGGACCTCCGGGTTGGAACTCTTGGAGGGACGCGCGGCAGAGGTCCTGCTTCGAAATGGGCGCGCCGCGGGCGTGAGCCTGGAGGGCGGCGGGCAAATCAACGCCCGAGTGGTCATCCTCACCGCAGGCACCTTTCTAGATGCCCTCATGCACGTGGGGCCGGAGCAAACGCGCGGTGGACGTCTGGGGGAGTTCAGCGCCGGGCGGCTGGCGCAGAGCCTCAGGGACCTTGGCCTGCCGGTGGGGCGATTCAAAACGGGTACGCCGCCGAGGCTGGCCAAGGCATCCATCGCTTGGGGCCGGCTGAGGCCTCAGGCCGGGGATGCGGATCCCGAACCCTTCTCACTGCAAAGCCGTCCGTTCCCGGCTATGCCCCAGATGCCCTGCCACCTGACCCGAACGACGGGTGACACCCGGCGGATCATCGAGGCCAACCTGGAAAGGTCGCCGCTATTTGCCGGTGCAATCCGGGGCCGGGGTCCGCGCTACTGCCCCTCCATCGAAGACAAGGTGGTTCGCTTCCCGCACAACGAGACCCATCAGGTGTTTCTCGAACCCGATGGCGTCGATTCTCAGGAGATTTATCCCAACGGCATTTCCACGTCCCTGCCCAGGGACGTACAGGAGTCGGTCGTCCACAGCATCCCCGGGCTCGAGGAGGCCATCATCCTCAAGTATGGCTATGCCGTCGAGTACGATTTCGTGGATCCCAGGGCGCTTGGGCAAACTCTGGAATGCAAGAGCCTCCCGGGCCTTTATCTGGCTGGGCAGGTGAACGGAACGACGGGATACGAGGAGGCTGCGGCGCTGGGCTTCTGGGCCGGCCTCAACGCCGCCAGGGCACTTCGGAGCGAACCCCCGTTTCTGCCCGGCCGGGAGGAGACCTACCTCGCCGTCCTCGTGGACGACCTGGTGACGCGGGGCGTGACCGAACCCTACAGGATGTTCACCGCCCGGGCCGAATACCGCCTTCTCCTGGACCGTCAGAGCGCTTATCTCAGGCTCACACCCCTGGTGGAACGCGACGGGCTTCAATCGGAGGAGCACGCGAAGAGCATTGCCGGGCGAAAGGGACAATTCGAAGCCCTGCTGGAAAAGCTTGACCAGACCCTCGTGCTCGAAGAGGGACAGAGCGTGCCCCTGGCGCAAGCGCTCAGCCGGCAGGGAGTTACTTTGGACGACCTCGCCCCTCACCTGGGCGGGCGATCATGGGACCGCTGGTTGGCCATGCATCTGGAGGCAGAGGTCAAGACGCGTGGGTACCGGGAGCGGGAGAGGGTTCAGGTGCAACGGACGATGGATGCTCGCGGGCGGCGCATCCCCGAGGGGCTCGACTATACCGCACTACCCAACCTCAGCGGTGAAATGGTGGAGCGGCTGGCGGCCGTCAGGCCGGTGACGCTGGATCAAGCTTCACGGATTCCTGGTGTCACCCCGGCCGCGTTGACCGTGCTCCGGTTGGCCGTGGAAGCGCAGAGGAGGGCACGCCGTGAACGCCAAGATTGAGGCCTACCTCGACCTACTCTTCAAGTGGAACAAAGCCTACAGGCTCACCGCCTTCGAATCGAGGAAGGAGGCCATAGCCCTCGGGGTCGTGCCTTCCCTGGCCGTGGCTGTGGACCTCCCCAGGGACGCTCAGGTGCTGGATGTGGGTAGCGGGGGGGGCTTTCCGGCCGTGCCGCTGGCCATCACCCGGCCGGATCTGCGGTGGACCCTCACCGAGCCAAGCTTGCAGAAGGCCGCCTTCTTGCGCGAAGTGGCCATGCTTCTGGATCTGTCCCTTCGCGTGGAGGCCCGGACGGTCGAGGTGATTCTGCGCGAGTCCCCGAGACGCTGGGAAGTCATCACCGTGAGGGGGGTCCGACTGAGGCACGGTATCGTCAAGAACCTCGCGGGGACCCTGGCCCCCGGAGGCCTCCTGGCCATCTGGACCGGGGGGGAGCGAGAAGAGCATTACGCCCGATGGGCGTCCGAGGCGGGGCTTGCCGTCGAGGAGCGCAGCCTTCCCACGACCCCCCCCGTGCCGCTCTTGCTCTGCCGTGTTCCACGTGGAACATCCGGGACTCCTGGCAGGGAAGGCCCCCGCGAAGAATCGCCGTAAGGCCCATCCCGCAGGGGTTCTTTGCCAAGACGCCCGGCCTCCTTCGCGCGGCATCTTCGACCTAAGACCTACCCTTTTGCCCCTTCCTCCGCGAGCGCCTGCCGTGGTACAGTCAAGGACTGCATGGGAGGAATTCGTGGGCCTAGTCATCGCCGTTGCCAATCAGAAGGGTGGGGTCGGCAAGACCACCACCGTCATCAATCTCGGCGCCTGCCTGGCGGCCGCCGAGAAGCGGGTCCTCCTCGTGGATTTCGATCCTCAGGCCAACTGCACGTCCGGTATGGGTTTGCCCAAGGCCGGCGAAGGCTTGAGCACTTACGCCGTGCTCTCTGGCGTCGCCTCGGCCCAGGAGGCTGCCCGTCTCACGGAACTTCCCGGCCTCTCCATCTTGCCCGGTTCCATCTCGCTCGCCGGGGCAGAGGTGGAATTGGCCGGCATGGAGGAGAGGGAGTTCGTCCTCAAGCGGGCCTTGGAACCCATCAAAGACAGTTATGACTATATTTTAATTGACTGTCCGCCTTCTCTCGGCCTGCTCACCCTCAACGCGCTGACGGCGGCGGATGAGGTGCTCATCCCCATTCAGGCCGAGTATTACGCCATTGAAGGCGTGAGTGAACTTCTGCGAACGCTGGAGCGTGTACGCGAGGCCATGAACCCGAATCTCGCCGTGAGGGGGGTCCTGTTGACCATGGTGGACGAGCGAACCAATTTGGGCCGCCAGGTGGCCGGAGAGGTCCAGCGCTTTTTCGGCGACAAGGTGTACCACCAAGCGGTTCCCAGGAATGTGAAACTGGCCGAGGCACCCTCCTTTGGGAAGCCCATCATCCTCTACGACATCGCCTCCCGGGGCGCCCAGAGCTATCTTCAGGTGGCACAGGAGTTTATGGCCAATGAATGCTAAGAATGCCCTAGGGCGCGGCTTGGACGCCCTTCTCAGCGCCCCCGGACCGGAGCCTCGCCGGGTCCTCGAGGTGGAGGTTCATCGGATCCAGCCCAACCCCCGACAGCCCAGGGCCCGATTCGATGAAGAGACCCTCACCGACCTGGCCCAGTCCATCCGTTCCAACGGCATCCTCCAACCCATTCTCGTGCGCCCCAACGATGGAAAATACGAGATCATCGCCGGCGAGCGCCGGTGGCGCGCCGCACAGAAGGCCGGATTGCAGCGCGTGCCCGTCCTCATCCGGGAAGCGGCCGACGCCCAGGTGCTCGAACTCGCCCTGGTGGAGAACATTCAACGGGAGGACCTGAACCCCGTGGACGAGGCGCGGGCCTACCAGATGTTGGTGGAGGATCTGGACCTCAGTCAAGAGGAGGTGGCACGCCGCGTCGGCAAAGAGCGCGCCACCGTGGCCAATACGCTTCGCCTGCTGCATCTTTCCCAGCTCGCACTGAAGGCGCTGGAGGCCGGCCAAATTACCACCGGTCACGCCAAGGCCATCCTCTCGCACAAGAAGCGCGAGGACCAGGAGGATCTTCTGGACGCGATCCTCAAGCGGGGGCTTTCGGTTCGGGAGGCGGAAGCCTATCGCCGGCGGGGTGGGGGACGCGCTCCGAATCGCCGCCATACCGATCCGGATACGATGGCCGCCGCGGAACAGGTGAGCCGGGAACTCGGGTTGCCCGTGGAGATTCGCCGGCGAGGCCGAGGCGGTGAGCTGGCGGTGAGATTCCGAAACGAGGAGGAGCTGCAGAGTCTTTTCGAGCGGCTCCTGGGAGAGGGAGGGAGGGCATGATGATCACCAGAAAGCCGGCGGAGAGCGCTCAGGTCGGCGGCATGCTGGGCGAGGGCGTTTCGGTGGAGGGGACCCTCATTTTCAGCCAGACCTTCCGCGTGGACGGCGAATTCAAGGGCAAGATCACCCGGTCGGATCGTCTGGTGGTCGGTGAGAAGGGAAAGGTCTCGGGAGAGATCGAGGTCAACGCCCTCGTGGTCTATGGCCGCCTGGAAGGCACCATCAAGTCCAAGGGCCCGGTAGAGGTGCACCCCAAGGGACGGATCGTGGGCGATCTGGAGATGCTCACGCCGGCGCTCTCCGTCATGGAGGGGGGCTTCGTGGAAGGGACCGTGAAGCTCAGCGCGAAGGCCGAACCTGCGCCGGCAGCGGGGCCCGCACAGAAACCGGCGGCCAAACCGTGACCGCCCGTCCCCACAAACGCGTTCCGGCCAAGGCTGAAGAGGTTTTCGCCGCCCGCCGGGAGCGCTTCAAGGCGCTATTGAAAGAAGATTGCGGCGGGCGACCCGCCATGGCGCTCGTTTTTTCGGGCGAAGAGAAGAACCTCACGCCCTTCACCCCCGATTCGACCTTCTACTATCTGACGGGCGTCCAGAGCCCGGGCGCGCTCCTGTTCATGGCCGTTACCCCCCGACTCGATTCGGAGGCACTCCTCCTGCCGGCCACGGATCCGGCTAAGGAGCGCTGGACCGGGAAGGTCCTTTCGGCGGGGAACTTGACCGCCGGCTGCGAACCCGACGCCCTGAGGAAGGAAGCCATGAAGGTCTCCGGGCAGGCCAATGTGGGCATTTTTCAACAGCTGGAAGACGTCTTGGTCCGACCTCTGCGCGAGGTGGAGGCGGTTTACCTCAATTTCGCCGAGGACACCGTCCCGGGCCAGGTGGACTGGACCGGTCATTTCGCGGCCCGCCTCCGGGCGAGCCACCCGCACCTGCAGATGCGGCACGCGGGACGCCTGGTGGGTGACATGCGCCTCGTCAAGGACGAGACGGAGATCGGGGCCATGCGTGCCGCCATGGCCATCACCGACGAGGCCCACGGGGCCGTGCTGGGCCACCTCGCTCCCGGCATGAGCGAATTCGAGATCCAGGCCCTGGTGGAGTATGTCTTCAAGGTCATGGGCGCGGAGTCCTCCGCATTTCCCAGCATCATCGGCTCGGGTCCCTTCTCCTGCACGCTTCACTACGACAAGAACCGGCGAAGGACCAGGAAGGGCGATCTGGTCGTATGCGACATCGGTGCACGGAAGGGCTTCTACTGCGCCGACATCACGCGCACCTACCCCGTGTCGGGCAAGTTCACCAAGCGCCAACGCAGGGTCTACGACACGGTACTCAAGGCCCAGGACGAAGCCCTATCCGCGGCCAAGCCGGGCGCCATGGTCAAGGATGTCCACCAGGCCGCCGCGGAGGTCATCGCCAAGGCGGGACTTGGCCCCTATTTTTTCCACGGAACGAGCCACTATTTGGGCTTGGATCCCCATGACGCGGGTTCCTATGACAAGCCCTTGGAGCCCGGCGTGGTCATCACCATCGAGCCGGGAATCTACATCGCAGAGGAGGAATTGGGCGTCCGCATCGAGGACGACATCCTCATCACGCCCCGGGGTGCCGAGTGCATGACGCACGCTCCCCGCGATCCAGGCGAGATCGAGAAAGCCCTCGGAAAACCGAGACGCACGATCATCCTTTAGGAGTATGCGGGGTGGTCTTTGGGGGGGACGACCGCCTCGGGCCTAAACCCAACCCTCCTGCAGGATTTCCCCCTGCAGGCCCACGACGATGGCCTTGACCGGGACCTTGCGGGAGGCCGCCGACACGACCTGTTGGACCATGGCCAGGAGTCCCCGGCAGCAGGGCACCTGCATGATCATGACCGTGAGCGTGTTGATCTCCGCCTGCTCGACCAAGGCCTTCAATTTTTCGGCGTAGGAATTCTGTCCCTCGTCCAGCTTGGGGCAAGCGATTCCGAGGGTCTTCCCCTTCAGGTAGTCCTTGTGGAAATCGCCCAGAGCGAAGGCCACGCAGTCCGCGGCCAGCAGGAAATCGGAATGCCGAAAATGAGGTGACCCCGGGTTCAGAAGGTGCATTTGCACCGGCCAATGGGTGAGTTGGGAAGGGCGCGTGCCCTGGAGGCTCGCGGCCGCCGCATCCTCCCGTGCGAAGGCCACGGCTCTTGATCCGGGGCATCCGCCGCCCTGGCCGGGGGCTCCGGCGCCGTCCTTGAGAATCTCCATGCCGTTCTCCTTGAGCCACGCCAAAGCCTGAGCGTGGTATTCCACCTGACCGTGGTTCAGAAGGTGCGAAAGGTGCGCCTTCACCGTGTTGGCTCCCGCCTCGGCCATGTGGACCATCACCCTGCGCTCGTCGTAGGCTTCGGCCTCCCTCGATTCCACCGTGAGGGCCCCCTGGGGGCACTCTCCCACGCACGCACCCAGGCCATCGCAGAGCAGATCGCTCACGAGGCGAGCCTTGCCGTCGATGACCTGGAGCGCGCCCTCGGGACACCCGGGGATGCATGCCCCGCACCCGTCGCACTTCTCCTCGTCGATGAGGACCATCTCTCGCTTCAAAATAAACCTCCAGTGCGGCGGGCACACGATCGCATAAGGTTACTAATTTACTCCACTTTGAAGGAAGAAGCAAAGCCAGGCTTGTCGTTGGCGCCTCCCGGGGTCTCGCCTCATGTTGGGCGAACCCGCTCCCCATTCGGCGCGATGAACCCTTACTCCACGGTGACGCTCTTGGCGAGGTTTCTGGGCTGGTCCACATCGCAGCCGCGCTTGACGGCGATGTGATAGGCCAGGAGCTGGAGCGGAATGACCGTCAGAACGGGCATGAGAAGGGGATCCGTATCGGGGAGGGGAAGGACATCGTCTGCAAGGGCGGCGATCTTGGTGTCGCCCTGGCTGCAGACGGCGATGATTTTCCCGTCCCGCGCCTTCACCTCTTCCAGATTGGAAACCAGCTTGTCGTAAATCGCGTCTCTGGGGGCGATGCCCACCACGGGCAGGTTTTCGTCGATGAGCGCGATGGGGCCGTGCTTCATCTCCCCGGAGGGATATCCCTCCGCATGGATGTAGCTGATTTCTTTGAGTTTGAGTGCCCCCTCGAGGGCGATGGGGTACTGGATGCCTCTTCCCAGGTATAAAAAATCGCTGTAGCGACTGTAGGGGCGCGAAATCTCCTCGATTTTACCCTCCAGCCCCAGGGCCTGCTCCACCTGTCCGGAGAGGAGCGTCAGGGCCTTGAGGTGGTCGGCCATCTGGGACGGGCTTATGGATCCTCTCGCCTGGGCGAGGTACAGGGCTAACAAATCCAAGGCCACCAGCTGTGTGGTGAAGGCCTTGGTGGAAGCCACGCCGATTTCGGGCCCCGCGTGGGTGTACAGGACGCCGTCCGCATCCCGGGTGATCATGCTGCCCACCACGTTGCAAATGGCCACCGTTCGGGCGCCTTTGGCCTTGGCCTCCCTAAGGGCCGCCAGGGTGTCCGCCGTCTCTCCGCTTTGGGAAATGAAAACGCAGAGTGTCTCGGGGTCGACCATGGGATCGCGGTACCGAAACTCGGATCCGTAGTCCACCTCCGCGTGCAGGCGGGCCAGTTTCTCGATCATGTAGCGTCCGCATAGCGCAGCGTGCCAGGAAGTCCCACAGGCTACGAGCACCACACGGCGTAAGTCTCGAACCGCCTCCGGCGGGAGATTGAGTTCCTCCAGGTAAAGCCGGTTCGAATCTAGAGAAAGGCGTCCCACGAGCGTGTCTTGAATGGCCCGGGGCTGCTCGTAGATCTCCTTCTGCATGAAGTGCTTGAATCCTGCCTTCTCCGCCTGGATGGGGTCCCAGGTGATCCGCACGGGGCTCTTGGCCAGCGGAACTCCGTCGAGGTCGGTGAAACGCACCTGATCCTTGGTGAGAATGGCCATATCCCCATCGTCGAGGAAGACCATGTCTCGCGTGTGGTGGAGGATGGCGGGGATATCGCTGGCCACGAAATTCTCATCGCGCCCCAGGCCCACCACCAGGGGGGGGCCCTGGCGGGTCGCCACGATCCGTCCCGGGTCCCGGGTGCTCGCTGCCGCCAGGGCGAAAATGCCCACCAGGCGCTTGCTCACGGCCCGCATGGCCACCTCGAGATCGTCGCCTTCGTCCTCGAGCATGTGCGCCACGATTTCGGTGTCCGTCTCCGTGCGGAACGTGTGTCCCTTTGCCCGGAGATCCTCTTTAAGGGCGAGATAATTCTCGATGATGCCATTGTGGACCACCACGATCTGGCCCTTGCAGTCGATGTGGGGATGGGCGTTTTCCTCCGTGGGCCGTCCATGGGTCGCCCAGCGCGTGTGCCCCAGGCCGTAGGATCCCGCGAGCGGATGCATGCGCAACTTTTCCGCAAGGTTGGACAGCTTGCCCGCCGCGCGCTCGGTCTTGAGGGTCCGTCCTTCGAGCACGGCCACGCCGGCCGAATCGTATCCCCTGTACTCCAAGTGCTTCAAGCCGTCCATCAGGATCGGCACAGGATCCTTCGGCCCGATGTAGCCCACGATTCCGCACATCTCATTGTTCTCCGATGGATAGAGAAGGCTTGGAAAACCAGCTATCAGCTATCAGCGTCGGCGGTCAGCCCAAAGCCATCCGCTCAAGGTTTCGTTGGCTCGCTGGCTCGCTGCCTCGTTGACCCCTGTTTCCCCGCCTCCCCGACTCTGCCGCTCTCCCGCTCTTTCTTTCTGGTCGCCCACCCTTCGATGTTACGCTGGGGCACCCTCGAGATTGCCAGAGCACCGGCGGGGATATTTTTGGTCACCGTGGTTCCCGCCCCGATGTAGGCCCCATCTCCAATGGTCACGGGAGCCACCAGCTGGGTATCGCTCCCGATGAAAACCTTCTCGCCCAACACCGTCCGGTGCTTGTGGACGCCGTCGTAGTTGCAGGTGATGGTCCCCGCCCCGATATTGGAACCCGCGCCTACGGCGGCATCTCCGAGGTAGGAAAGATGGTTGGCCTTGACGCCGTCGTGCAGGACGGCCTTCTTCGTCTCCACGAAATTGCCCAAGTGCACACGGTCACCCAGGATCGTGCCCTCCCTCGTGTGGCAGAAGGGTCCGAGGAGGCACTCGGCGCCAACCTTGGTCTCCTCGAGCACGCAGTGTTCCTTGACGAGAGTTCCGGGGCCGAGGTACGTGGAGTGCAGAACCGAGAATGACCTCACTTCGGAGCACGCCGTGAGGACGGTCTCACCGCAGAGGCGGACATGGGGATGGAGCATCACCCCGGGCTCGAGCCGGACCGATGGCTCGACCCAGACCGAATCGGGATCGAGGACGGTGACACCGCGGGCCATCCAATCCTCCACGATATGGCGGCGGAGGCGCTGGGTAGAATGCGCGAGTTCTGACTGCGAGTTGACCCCCAGCCATCGCTCCGGATCCGACGCCCGGCACAGCCGCGCCGGGGAACCGAGTTCGGCGAGGCGGGCGAACACATCGGTGAGGTAGAACTCTCCCTGAGCGTTGTCCGTCCCGAGGGTCTCAAGGTGGGCAAAGACATCGGGCGTCCTAAGAAAATAGACTCCCGAGTTCACCTCGGTGATCGTTCTCTCCGAGGGGCGGGCGTCTTTTTCCTCGACGATGCGGTGGAGGTGCCCGCCATCGTCCCTCAGGATCCGGCCGTACCCGTGGGGGCGGTCGAGGGTGAGGCTCACGACGGCCGCTTCCGCTTCCCCGGAGGAGAACTCGTCCCAGAAGGCGGCGATCTCATCCAAAGGGAGGAGCGGGACATCACCCGCCACCAGGAGAACCTCGCCCGGCGGGTCGCTCCCGAGGGTTTCCCGGCAGCACATGAGGGCGTGTCCCGTCCCCTTCTGGGGCTCCTGGACTACCGTCTCCGCCCCAAAGCGCCGCGCGACTTCGGCGACGGCCTCGGCCTGGTGGCCCACGACCACCACCGTCCTCTGCGCGCCCAGGGGCCTGAGGGTCTCAAGGAGGTGCGCCAGGAGAGGCCTCCCCATGATGGGGTGCAGGACTTTGGCCCGGGGCGATTTCATGCGAGTGCCCTGCCCTGCGGCCAGGACGACGATGGTTCGGCTCATGCAGCCTCCACGGTGCTTCGGGCGAGACTCAACAGCTGGGCCCTGAGTTTGATGGGGTCGTGGCGGGCGTAGGCACCCGCCGACAGGAGGTCGGCACAGACCACGCGGACCCCCAGCGCGTGAAGTTTCGGGATGTCCACCTCGACGGGACGGGCCTTCTCCTTGGAGTATCGCTCTTGAAGGTCGGGCGGCAGGGGTGCGCAGTTGCACAGGACCGTGTCACACACCCACGGCCCCACGTGGTCCATAAGCGCGGTCAAGTGTTCGGAGGCGGTGTAGCCGTCCGTTTCGCCGGGCTGCGTGGCAAGGTTACACAGGTAAACCTTCCTGCCCCGGCAAGAGTGCAGGGCCTCGGCCAGCTCGGTCACCAGCAAATTGGGCAAGACGGAGGTGAAGAGGGAACCCGGGCCGAGGAGGACAAGATCGGCGTTGCGGAGGGCCTCGCTGGCCGCGGGAAGGGCGCGGCACTCCTGAGGTTCCAGGCGCACACGACGGACGGGCGGTGCAGATCGGGTGATGGCGGCCTCACCGTGGACCACGGAGCCGTCCTCAAGGTCGGCCACGAGGTGGATGTCATCGGGGGTGGAGGGGAAGATTCGCCCCCGGATGGCCAGGATGTCGTGAAGGTGGCTTATGGCCCCGGCAAAGTCCCCCGAGACCTCTGCCAGAGCTGCGATGAAGAGGTTGCCGAAGGAGTGCCCTTCGAGTTCGCCCTGGGTGAAGCGATACTGGAAAAGCGTGCGCAGGATTTCCGGGGCGTCGGAGAGGGCCACCAGGCAGTTCCGGATGTCCCCGGGCGCCACCAGGCCAAGCTCGCGGCGAATTCGTCCCGAGGATCCCCCGTCGTCCGCCACGGTGACGATGGCGGTCAGGTCGAAGATCTCTCCTGGGGGCGTGGCCGGTTCGGGCTTGAGCGCCGCCAAGAGCACGGGGAGTCCCGTGCCTCCTCCCAGCGCCACCACCCGTACCTGTCTCATCATGCCAATCCCCCCGCGAAATAGCCCAAAGCAGTATAGAGTGAAGCGAGGGGTGAGAGAAGTCAGGCCGTGAAGTCCGAGGCGCGCCCGCCACAGACGACGGCTCTCAGCGGGTTCTCGGCGTAGGGATAAAACAGGTGCAGGTAGGAGGGGACGCTCCAGATGCTGAGGTCCGCGCGCTTCCCGGGGGCGAGGGATCCGACCCGGTCGTGTTCGCGAAGCGCGTAGGCCGCATTGAGCGTGACGGCCCAGAGAGCTTCCTCCGGCATGAGCCCCAGGGCGAAGACGCCGAGGGTGGCGATTTGGAGGAGGTTGGTGGTGTAGGAGGATCCCGGGTTGCAGTCCGTAGAGAGCGCCACGGGACACCCCGCCTCCACGAACTTTCGGGCCGGCGCGTAGGCCTTTCGAAGGTAAAACGAGGTTCCCGGCAAGAGCGTGGCGCAGACGCCGGCCCTCGACATGGCTTCGATGCCCGAGTCGGAAACTGCCATGAGGTGATCCGCGCTCACGGCGCCCACTTCCGCGGCAAGCGCGGCGCCGCCCGTATCTTCGATCTCGTCCGCATGAAGTCGCGGCATGAGACCTAACCCTTTCCCTGTGATAAGGATACGCCTGGACTGATCGAGGGTAAACGCCCCCTCCTCACAAAAGACATCGCAGAACCGGGCGAGACCCCTCCGGGCCACCTCCGGGAGGAGCTGGTCGCAGAGCAGGTCCACATAGGCCTCCGGGGTCGGCCTTGAATTCCGGGGGGACGAAGTGGGCGCCCAGGCAGGTGGGGACGATGGTCTGAGGTCCCTCCTCGGCCAGGGTCCTCAGCACGTTCAACTGCTTGATTTCGTTAGGGATGTCCAATCCATATCCGCTCTTGGCTTCGAAGGTCGTGACGCCATGGGCAAGGAACCGGGAAGCCAGGTTGCGAGCCGAGGCCAGCAATTCCTCCGGAGCGGCTTGCCGGACCGATCTCATGGTGCTCACGATCCCCCCGCCCTCCCGGCCGATCTCCATGTAGGTCTTCCCCCCCAGGCGCTGGACCAGTTCCTTGGCGCGGTCTCCCAGGAAGGGCACATGGGTGTGGGGGTCTACCAGCCCGGGGAGGACCGTGCAGTCCGAGGCATCCAGACGCTGAAGGGTCGAGGCACCGTAAACCTCCGCGTAGGTGCCCACGAAGGTGATCCGTCCGCCCTGGATGCCCACGGCCCCGCCGGAGATTGTCGGCAGATCACGCAGATCCGACCCCAGCCTGGGGGCCGGCGCATGGCAGGGGACCAGGCAGCCGATGGGGCCAACCAGGAGGTCGAAGGTGTGGCTCAAGCGTTGTCCTTGTAGAGGGTGGCCACCTCGCCGCCCATGGGATGCTCCAAAACCTCCAGAAGGTTCTGGGTCCGGCGCAGGAGCTCTCGCAGGGAGCTGAGGGCGTTTTCCCGTTCGAGTTTGAGGTCCAATATCCCTCGCTCCATCTGGTGGGCCCGAAGCTGGGCCTGCTGGACATAGGCTTCGCCGCGAACCTGGGCCTCCTGTACGATGCTCTGGGCCTCGCGCATGGCCTGAGTCTTGACCTCGTCCGCCGTACGCTGAGCCGTGTAAAGGGCATCCTTGAGGACATTTTCCCGGCGGCGGAACTCGTCCAGGGCCGCCTGGAGGTGTTCCGAACTCTGGGCGAGCTGGGTCTTTTCAAGGATCAGCGCCTGATGGGATTCGGCCACGGCCTGGAGGAAGAGCCGCACCTCTTCGGGGTCGAAGCCCCGGAACACGCGTCGGAACTCATTGGACTGGATCTCGATAGGGGACAGCGGCTTACGAATGGTCATGCGGGCCTCCTCGGGCCGAAGAGAGCCTGCCCCACGCGCACCAGGGTGGCCCCCTCCTCAACGGCGACTTCAAAGTCGTGACTCATTCCCATGGAAAGCCACCGACACGCTTCGGGCCGGGGATGGTCCCCGCGGACGCGGTCGAATAGCTGGGCCATGCTGCGATAGTAGGGCCTTGAGGCTCTGGGGTCCTCATCGTAGGGGCAGACCCCCATGAGCCCCGTGAGGGTCAATCCAGGCAGGTGGTGAACCGACTCGGCCAGCCCCCGGGTTTCTTCGGGAGGAACACCCCCCTTCTGGCTTTCCTCGCCGAGGTTTACTTCGAGCAGAATGTCGAGCGTGATCTTGCACTCCAGGGCCAGGCGGGAGAGGATCTGGGCCAGCCGAAGGCTGTCGACGGAGTCGATGGAATCGAAAGCCTGCACGGCCCGGCGGGCCTTGTTGCTCTGGAGTCGCCCAATGAAGTGAGCGCGAAAGGTGGATCGCCGGAGTGAGCCGAGCGCCTCCAGGTGTCCCAGCCCCTCCTGAATGCGGTTTTCTCCCAGGACCGTGAGGCCGGCGGCCAGAACCTCGTGGATCTCCTCCGGCGAGCGCGACTTTACCGCGGCCATGAGCGTGATATCCTGTACGGGACGTCCCGCGCGCCCGGCGGCCTCCGCCAGGAGGCGCCTCACCTCGTCGACCTGAGCGGGAATCGTCGCGCAAACGCTCGCCATGTAAGAGAGCGTAAGGAACCAGGCCGAGGAAGTCAAGGCCAGTCATGCTTTGAATGAGGGGGCCCTTTGAAAAACCTCAGGCGGTGGTATTTTCAGAGGGTTTGGCTCTAGATGTTGTGGTTCTGACGGGCCTCGCGCCCACCGGCTGACCTGGAGATCGCCCGTGGATGGACCTTTGGAAGTCCTGATTCTCTGTGGGAGCCCGCGGCCCGATTCCTCCACCCACCGCGCTCTGGAAGTGGCGGCTGAGGGGATCGTGAGGGCTGGAGGGGTCCCCGTGTGGGCCGACCCCTGGATGGGCAAGCTACCCGTCCTGGGAACCGGGGGGGACAATCCTCCGGCAGTGGCGGAATACCTCGGCGCGGCCCATCGGGCCCGGGGGTTTCTCTGGGGAACACCCGAGTACCACGGAACCTGTTCCGGAATGCTCAAAAACGCCCTGGACTATCTCTCCAGAGAACATACCGAAGGCAAGTGGGTGGCCTTCATGGCCACCTCGGGCGGTCGCCAAGGCGCGGCGGGCACGCTCATCACGCTTCGGATGGTGGCTCGCTCCCTCCATCTTTGGACCCTTCCCGAGGAGGTATCGCTGGCGTCTTCGGCGAAGGCCTGGGATCAGGACGGACAACTCTTAGACCCAGAAATGGCCAGGAAACTCATGCGCTTGGGCATCGGATTGGTGGATGCCCTCCGGCGCCTAGGCCCCCCACGCGTTTGACAGGGCAAGCCGCCCAAGCCCATGATTACTGGTGAGGAGGCGCTTTTTGCCCGTTGGGACGACCCTTCGCTACGACCAGGTTCCCCTCGAGGACTTTCTCATCTGTCTGATGCAGTACGAGACGGATGTGCGCACGGGATTCTTGCCGCCAGCTCGCAATTTGAAGGAAGCCCGCTTCCAGTCCGATTGGAACGCAGGGCCGGAGGGTGCGAATCTCCCGTTGACGCTCTATCTCCTGCAGGAAACCGACGCTCTTTCGCTGCAGGCGGAATCCTTTCTGCTCGTGCACGCCCCGAGCAGCGCGGCATCGGCGCTGAGGGATTTGGCCCTTCGGCTCAGGCAATTCCTACGGAAGAATGGCCAGCCCTCCCTTTTCCGGATCGACCCGCATTACGGATTGCTGGCGGGGAGCGCCGCGGAGCCGGTTGACCCGGCCATACGGTGGGACCGGCCGGGAACCTACATCGCCCTGTATCTCACGGAGGATCCCGCCAGCCCCTCCCTTGCGGTCGCCGATTATGTTCCCGGGGACCAAAAAAAGCGATTCCAAGAACTCTTTCACCGCTATAACCAAATTCCGCCCGCCACGGCGGGGCTGTTCAAAAGCACCTTCAAGAAGCTCATGGGAGGCTCTCGCAACATCGAGCCGCCCAGGCGGCTGACCTACAAGCTCCTGAAGAGTCTGGCGGCGTTCTTGCGCGAAGCGCACGCCAAGACCCCGACGATTTCGTTGATATACAAGGACTTGTCACCGGAGGACGGGAAACGGGTCCTTCTGGATCCCAAATTCGGGGCCTTCCACCCCAGCGGACAGGATCGCTTCGTGGCCTCCCTGGGAGAACTCACATGAGGCCCCGCCGTCTGTTCGGGATGGCCCTCTCGGCAATCCTCATGGGCGCCAGCGCGGGGGCCTTTGCCATGGAGTTGGTGGTCTTCCAGTCGGAGCGCTCTCTGGTCGTGGAACGTTACGAGGAGAGCGACGGCCAGGTCCTCCTGACCCTTCCGGGAGGGGGTGCCATGGGCATCCCTGCGACCCTCATCCAGAACCACTACCCGGGATACGTGCCCCCCCCAGGCCTGAGCCAGCCCGAGGAGAAGCTGCCCAAGGACTTGCCCTACAGGGACCTCATCGCCAAATACTGCCAGCAGTACCAGATGGACTGGAAGCTCGTGGCGGCGGTCATCAAGGTGGAGAGCAACTTTAATCCCAACGCGATCTCTCCCAAAGGCGCTCAAGGGCTCATGCAGCTCATGCCCCAGACGCAGCGGGAGGAGGGCGTGGTCAACCCCTTCGCTCCCGAAGAGAACATCCGGGGCGGCGTCCACTACCTCAAGAAGATGCTGGATGCGTTCCAGGGCGATCTGGAGTTGACCCTCGCGGCCTACAACGCAGGCATCGGCCGGGTCCAAGCCCTCAACGCGGTGCCCAATTTCCCCGAAACCCGTCTGTATGTCGCCAAAATCCTTACCCTCTACCCGACCCTGTAGCGCCCTGGGCCCCCTCTGGGACCAGGGCGCAGGTGCGCTCATGGGCTGAAGCCATCCCCTGCTTTCGAGGCTCGGCGCCGGGGGCTTTCCACGGTTTTCGGACCAGGGTGCGCGAAAAATGAATCAAGCGGAGGGCTGGAGCGTGGCAGGACCCGATCGCGAAGACTTCCGATGCGATGTCCTCCATCTGAACACCGAACGCTCCATGCGCGGGGGCGAGATTCAGACCCTGGGACTCATCCGGGGGCTCCGTTCCCGAGGGACCCGCTGTCTGCTGGCGGCTAGGGACGGGGGTCCGCTGTTGGCGCGCGCTCGGGCGGAGCAGGTCCCGGTCATTCCCTGGCGGGCTCGGGGGGAGATGGATGTGGTCGCCGCGTATGGGCTACGCCGGTGGGTGGCAGCCTCCGGTGCCCAAGTGGTCCACGCCCATACCGCACATGCGCTGGGGCTGGCACTCCTCGCATTGGTGGGAATGAGGTCCCGGCCCAAGGTGGTGGCGAGCCGGCGAGTCTCCTTCGCCCTGCGGTCCGCCCTCTCCCTCAGGAAGTACCGGCGGGCCGATGCCGTGGTGGCGGTTAGCGGTGAGATTCGGGAAGGCCTGGTCGCGCAGGGACTTGACGAAAATCGGGTCCGGACCATCCACAGCGGCGTGGAACTCGCCCGGTTCCAACGGTTGCCCACCCGGTCTTGGGCGCGAGAGCGATTCGGCATTCCTGCGGATATCCTGGCCGTGGGCGCTTTGGGGGCACTGGTCGAGCACAAGGGCCATCGGGTTCTCCTGGAGGCCGTCGCCAGGCTTCGGGATCAGGGCCAGGACCCCACGCTCGTCTTGGCGGGAGAGGGCCCGCTGAGGGGGTCATTGGCGGCGGAGGCTCAAGATCTCGGCGTGAACCTCAAGCTTCTCGGGTATGTTGAGGAGCCCGCCGAACTGTTCCCCGCCCTCGATGTCCTCGCCTTGGCATCACTATCGGGAGAGGGATCACCGGGGGTCATCAAGGAAGCCGCCGCCGCGGGAGTCCCGGTGGTGGCCACGGATGTGAGCGGGACCTCGGAGATCTTGAGGCACGGACAGGAGGCCCTCATCGTTCCTCCGGGAGCCCCGGAGGCCCTCGCCGCCGCTCTGGCGCGGTTGCTGGGCGACCCCGTCGAGGCGCGAAGGCTTTCAGGGGCCGCCCGCGCGCGAATCGAGGAGTTCAGCATGGACCGGATGGCTCAGGCCCACCACGAACTGTACCGGCACCTTCTCACGGTCCCTTAAGCCGGGGAGTCCGACCTACGGAGACGGGACCCACGAGGCGTGGGGGAAAAGCACGCTGAGCAGGCGGCGGACCTCCTTGGGGTCCAGCGGCCTGGTGAAGCACCTCAGAACCCCGGCGGCCTGAGCCGCTTCGAGGAGTTCGACGGTGATCTCCCGGGCCAGGGCCGCGAGCTGAATGTGAGCGGTCTGAGGCGTCTCGTGAATTCGCCTGCAGAGCGCCAGGCCGTCCCAGCCCTCCGCGTCCAACTCCACGATAAAGAGGTGAGGGTCATAAGTGGTCAGCAACATCCCCGCATCGAAGGGGGAGGGCGCGGCCCTGAACTCGAATGCTCCGGAATGGCCTTCCAGGCTACGAATCAGGCTCTCCGATTCGGACATGAGAAGCAGGACCCGCTTGCTGCCCGATTTGAAATCCGAAGGGAGGGGCATGCCGTGGGCGAGAAGAAACGCGTCCAAGTCCTGGCGCCGGATTCTGCGGTGTCCTCCCGGGGTGACGTAGGCCTGAAGCTTGCCCGCGCGGACCCAATAGCGAACCGTGTAGGGGCTCACCCCGCAGTATCGCCCCGCCTCCCAAGTCGTGAAAATCGATTTCTCAGCCATGTCCGGGCCGACCCGCCTCCACCACTCTGCGAAGGATTCCCTCCAACAGGAGCCTCGGCCGCCCGCCACCATCTCGGTAACAGGGTGAGGATGCTCCACCCCTGCCGTCAACCTCGGTGCCTGGGACGGAGGGCGGACTTCATCCGGGGCGTTTCGGGAGATCGGGCTCGGTGAGGATCCGGCCCTGCATCACCCCGCCGTCGTCCACCCTGAGATGGATGGCGCTCACATCGCCCTGAATATGCCCCGTGGGAGCCAGGTGCACGTGGTTGCTCGCCCAGATGTCGCCCTCGACGGTACCCGCCACCTCCACATCCCGGGCCCGGATCTTCCCCGTCACTCGCCCTCCCGGGGCCACCGTCACGAGTGCCGAGGAATGGATGGACCCCTCCAGGGCGCCATCCACCACCAAGTCTTCGTCGGTGACGAGCAGGCCCTTGAAGATGGCGGTCGGATCCAGGCGCGTTTCCATGGCGTCTCCAGATACAAAGTATACCGCAGCAGGCTTCCTAAATTCCTCGTAACATGCGCTCTCTTCCTTGAGACACGGAGGACACCGCGATAGAAGTTCGTTCCCCGCAGAGAGTTGGCACGCCGTCGGGCTCTCGAGCGCGAAGAGGGACTCCGTGTCGGCGCAGCCATGCGGGGTCCTTCAGGGTTATACTTAACCCATGAGGGACCCTCTCTTACGCCTGGCGGCGTTGCTTCTGATGGCGGCTTCTTCCGCGACGGCACAGATGCCCGCCGGCGAGACGTCTCCCAAGTCTCAGCCTTCCTCTGGCACCGCCACTTCCGCAGGGGATGAAGCCCTGGCGTGGGACCGAGATTTCGACCTGCTTTTGGAGATGAAGAACGAGCCCACCCGGGCCCAGCGGGAGATGGACACCCGGCGGGACGGCCTCGTGAAGGAGCGCAGGGATCTCACTGACAGGATTGACGGGCTTCGGGCGCGGCTTGCTGCAGTGGAGGGTACCTATACCACCGAGGCCATCCTCAACGAGATGCTCCGGCAGGGGGTTGCCGACATGCAGACGGCCCGGGAGAACCTCCGAACCTGGATTCGCCGGGACGAGGACCGGGTCAAGGAGATCGAAGCAGGACTCCAGAAGCTCGCCGCGGAGCCGAACCCATGACGGTGCGCCTGCTGCTGGCCGAGGACCGGGCCACCCTCCGGCAGGCTCTGGCCGAAACGCTGAGGCGCGCGGGATTCGACGTGGCCGAGGCAGCCGATGGGCGCCTGGCCATGGAACTCATCGAGTCGGGCGGATACGACCTGGCCCTGTTTGACCTGAAGATGCCCGTGCACAACGGGCTGGACCTGCTGAGGGCGAGCCGGGCGCGGTGGCCCCTGGCGCCTGTGATCCTCCTCACGGCCTACGGCTCCGTGGAGGTCGCCGTGGACGCCATGAAATCGGGGGCATCAGATTTCATGGCCAAGCCCGTGGATCCGGACCACCTTCTCTTCCTGGTCCAGAAGACCCTGGACGCGGGAAGGCAGGACAGGGTGCGGGAGGCCCTGTCGGCGGATTTGGCCCGGTCACCGGCATTTCAGGCCATCGTCGGGCAGAGCAAAGCCCTTGAATTGACCCGTGAAGCGGCATCGCGCATCGCGCCCACGGATACCACCTGCCTGCTGTTCGGAGAGACGGGCGTCGGCAAGGAACTCTTCGCCAGAGCCATTCACGCGGCCAGTCCGAGGGCCCGGGAGCCCTTCGTGGCCGTGAACTGCGCCGCCATCCCGGGGACCCTTCTGGAGAACGAGCTATTCGGCCATGAAAAGGGTGCCTATACGGGCGCCCACGAGGCGCGCATCGGCCGCTTCGAGTGCGCCCATCGGGGCACCATTTTCCTGGACGAAATCGGGGAGATGAGTCCCGAGCTCCAGGCCAAGCTTCTGCGGGTGATCGAGGAAAAGACCTTCAACCGGGTGGGGGGCACCAAGCCCGTCTCGGTGGACGTGCGCATCCTCTGCGCCACCAACAAGGATCTCCAAGAAATGATGTCCTTGAAGACCTTCCGACAGGACCTCTACTACCGCCTGAGCGCGTTTCCCATCCGGGTGCCGCCCCTGAGAGAGCGCCGCGAGGACATTCCGCTTTTGGCGGCCAGGTTCGTCGAGCACTTCCGCCGAGAGTTGGGAAGGCCGGATCTCACGCTCTCCCCGAAGGCGGTCGCCTACCTGTCGGATCAAACGTGGCCGGGCAATGTTCGGGAACTCATGAACCGCATCGAGAGGGCCGCCATCCTATGCGGCCGGACCGGGCTCATGGACCTGGACCTGTTTCAGGGATCGGCCGCCTCCCGATCCGAGCCTCCGGGATCCCTCGCCTTCGCCGGCGAGACCGACCCAGAACGCTGGCTCATGGCAGAGGGTCGCTGGAGGGCAGAGCAGATTCTGAGGTTGACGGGGGGGGACCGCCGGCGAGCCGCCCGCCTGCTCGGTGTGACCGGGCCCCGACTCTCGGAGCTTCTGGAAGAACCACGGTCCTAGCCAAGAACTTTGGAGCCCACGCTTCGTACCTCTATAATCAACGTCGTGGTCCCACGGGACGCAGAAATCGGCCTCGCGCGCCTTAGGAGAAAGAGATGTCACAGAGTGATCCCAACCTCCCGCCCCAGAAACGAATCCGTTGGGGGCTCCTGGTGTTTCTCGCCCTGGTGGGCATCCTCATCCTGGGCGGCGTGTTGGTCCTGGCGGGACTGGGCGCTCTCATGAAAGGCAAGACCGTCAGCGTGAAGGCGGACTCCACGCTCGTCTTGGTCCTGGACCGCCCCCTCCAGGAGCCCCAGCCCGACCCCTTCATGACGGAGTTCTTCCACGCCAAACTCTACTGTGTCTACGATGTGGTTTCCGCCCTGGACCGGGCGGCCAAGGATGACCGCATCAAGAGCGTCCTCCTCGACGTGTCCGCCTTCCCGTCCGGCCTGGGAAAGATCCAGGAGATCAGGGAGGCGGTGGAGCGTTTCAGGGCCAGCAAGAAGCCCGTCTGGGCCTACTTCGAGTCGGCCCACACCGGCGGCTACTACCTGGCTACCGAGGCCGATAAAATTTACGCGCCCCCGTCGGCGGACCTGCTCCTGGCAGGACCCGTGGCGGAGATGCCCTTCCTGCGCGGGGTCCTCGACAAGGTCCACATCCAGCCCCAGCTCTACCACATCGGCGACTACAAGTCCTACTCGGATACCTTTATGAGGAAGGAAATGTCGGACGCCCAACGGGAAGCCACCGATGCCATCCTCGACAGCTTCTACCGGCAGATCGTGGAGGGCATCAGCAAAAGCCGAAGACTCTCCCCGGACCAGGTCCGGTCGGCCATCGATCAGGCCTTCTACTGGGGCAAACAGTTGAAAGACCTCGGGCTGGTGGACGATCTTCTCTACCGCGACCAGGTGGAGGACGGGCTGAAGAAGATCAACGGCACACCGGACAAGTGGCGCAGGGTGTACCTGGAGGACTACATCAGGGACCAGCGCTCCGATACGGCGGCCGGCGCCCGCAAGAGCATCGCCCTCGTTCTGGCCAGCGGCGGGATCGTGTCGGGCGAGGGTTCGTCCCAAGGCGGCATGGGGAGCGAGGAGAACATCGGTTCGGACACCATGGTGAGGATGCTCCGCAAGGTGGGTGAGGACAAGGACGTCGCCGCGGTGGTCCTGCGCGTGGACAGCCCCGGGGGTTCGGGCCTGGCCTCGGACGTGATCTGGCGGCAGATCGAGATCTTGCGCAAGACCAAGCCCGTGGTGGTTTCCATGTCCGATGTGGCGGGCTCGGGAGGCTACTATATCGCCATGGGCGCAGACGCCATCGTGGCGCAGCCGAGCACCATTACCGGTTCCATCGGGGTGGTCTCCGGCAAGTTCGTCATCAAGGGCCTCCTGGATTTCATCGATTACCGGCAAGAAACCATGATGCGGGGGACGAACTCCGATATCTTCAGCGGCTACACACCCTTCACCCCCCAGCAGGAAACGCTCATCCAGGACCAGATGGCGGGGTTCTACAAGGTCTTCGTGAGCAAGGCCGCGGATGGCAGAAAAAAATCTTACGAGGACATCGACAAGGTGGGACAGGGGCGCATCTGGTCCGGTGAGGACGCCCTGAAGATCGGTCTGGTGGACCGGTTGGGCGGCATAGACACGGCCATCGCCCTCGCCAAAGAAAAGGCCAAGCTGGCCAAGGACGAGCCGGTCCGGATCAAGCTCTACCCGCGCCCCAAGAGCCTCTTTGAGTCCTTCCTGCAGGCCAGCCCGGACGAACTGAGTGCGGCCCGGACCATTGCCGTGCTCCCGCCCGAGCTCCTTCAGGCGTACCGTGATTACGAGGCCATGAGGCCGCTGGCCGCCGAGCCCTTCGCCCTCTATGCCACGATGCGGATCCGTATGTAGGCGGTCGCCTGGCAGTCTTCCGCAAGACTCCCGCAGGCCGCCCTTCCTGGGCCGCGAATACACCCGCGTTGACGCGTCGGGAGGGCATGCCCTATCCTGGGATACAGGAGAGCCTACCCCTTGAAATTGACCACCCTTTGCCTCGTCTGCGCTCTTGCCGTTTCGGTGCTCCTCGTCAACGTCTGGTATAAGCCGTTCTCCTCCATCCAGGATTTCGGAATCGCCAGGGGGTTGCCGGAGGAGGTGGACCCCCTCCAGTTTCAGGTGGCCGACCTGCTCAAGCACGCCCTGGCCCAGGACGGCCAGCAGTGGCCCCGCCCGGCCTACGAAAGTGCCGTGGACGCCATCACCCATGTCGTCCAACGGCATCATTTTCATCCGGCCCTGGTCTTGAGCCTGATTCACCACGAAAGCCGCTTCGATCTCCAAGCGGTCTCCTCGGCGGGTGCCCTCGGATTGACGCAGCTCCTTCCGTCCACGGCCGCCTTCGTCGCGCGCTCCGAAGGAATGCCCCCTCCCACCCGCGCGGACCTCTTCGATCCGGCCACCAACATCAGGCTGGGATTCGCGCTTCTGGGGAAACTGGAGCAGCACTACGGATCCAGGGACACGGCACTGACGGTGTACAACGGAGGCCCAGAAGTCCTGCTCGCCGCGGAGGGTTCCGTCCTGCCGCTCGCCGGATATCGGGCAGCCATCCATGCGGGGGAGAGCGCCTACGGTCGCTGGTTGAAAAGCCCCGGCCGGATCGCTCTGGGCACTGACCCGTCGCCGTAGGGCCCGCGCGGCGTTATCCTTATCATCTTACGAGAGGGAGGACCCCATGCCCGAAGCGTTCGAAACCCAGGTGCGCGAAGTCATCGAACGGATTCGCCCGGCCCTGCAGATGGACGGCGGCGACATCGAGATCGTCTCCATCCAAGAGCCCAACATCACCGTCAAGCTCGTGGGTGCCTGCCACGGATGCCCAAGTGCCGCCTATACCCTTTACCAGGGCGTCTACGGGGAACTGAAGCGCGCCATCCCCGGGTTCGGCGAACTCCAGGCCGTTTAGGGTGCCTCTTTCCGAAGAGACTCGCCGGGCTCTTTTGGGCCTGGCCAGGCGCTCCATCGAGGTCTACCTGGCCGAGCACCGCCGGCTCAGGCGCGGGGCGGATTTTGACTCCATCGCGCCGGAGCCGCGAGGTGCCTTCGTGACCCTCAGTACCCTTTCGGGGGACCTCAGAGGGTGCATCGGGACCATCCTGCCCGCGGGACCCCTGGACGCCACGGTGGCCCGCATGGCCGTGGCCGCCGCCGTGGAGGACCCCCGCTTCCCTCCCGTCACCCTGGATGAGCTCTCCGGACTCCGGGTGGAGATCTCCGCGCTCACGGTTCCGGCGCCTGCGGACCTGGAGCGGATCGAGGTGGGCCGCCACGGGCTCATCGTGACTCGCGGTCCTCGCAAAGGATTGCTCCTGCCCCAGGTTGCCCCCGAATGGGGTTGGGATCGGGTCCAGTTCTTGGGCCAAACCTGCCGCAAGGCGGGTCTCCCCGCGGAGGCTTGGCGGGAGTCCGGAACCCTCGTGGAGTGGTTCGAGGCCGAGGTCTGGGCAGAAGACCACTAGCAATCCGGGAACACCCCGGCTCCCGAACCAATCCTACCCTAACCCCATGAAATCCAATAAAAAAAGAGGGGGGCCGAAGCCCCCCTCGCGGGTACGAGTACCGAGTGTTGGGACTACTTCCAGTCCTGGGCCACGGGCGCCGAGGCGGGCGTGGTGTCAAACCACTCGCCGCCGGGGCCGAAGTACTGCACCAGGTGGTTGGCGAGGCTGATCTCGTTGGCGCCGTTGTAGAGCTTGTCCGTGTAGGTCAGGTTGGCGGGCACGTCGCTCCAGATGATGACCTGGCCGCGGTGGCAGCCGGCGGAGCACCCGTTGATGTTGCCCTTGACGGTGTCGGAGGTGACCACATCCTTGTAGGCGATGGTGCTCTCGGGCTCCGCCACCCAGAAGGTGTGGTTGGAGGCCATGTGGCAGCCTGTGCAGCGGCTCAGGCCGAGGGAGCGGTTCGCGCCGTAGGGGTGGTGGGTGTGGGCCTCGATGCCGTCGCGGATGCTGTCCGGAATGGGGGCCTCGAAGCCGGCGGTCTTCCAGTCGATCACGTTCTGCTTGCGTGATGGTCGGGAACGCGCGGGCGCGTGCGTGGCACGCGAGGCAGAAGCTGTCGTCCTCGACGCTGGTGTTGGTGTACGGTGACGCCGCTGCGGGTGATGGTGTCGCGAACCTGGTTGGTCCCGTTCTCGGTGATGGCGTGGGCGTCGTGGCAGTCGTTGCAGGCGATGCCGTGGCTGCCCTCGTAGTGGGCGCTGCTGCGGTAGCTGTCGATGCGCTCCGTGCTGTAGGCGACGCCGTCGGGCCACTTCACGGCCTTGGAGACCTGGTACTGGGTGAGGTCCGGCAGGGGGTTGGCCACCCGGAAGGGCGTATTCGTGGTCTCGTCGAAGGTGAAGCCCCACTTCTTGGTGGGCGCAGGAGCCGGTCTGGACGTGGCACTGGAGGCACACGCCGGACCGGGCCTGGTTGGCCTGGGCGTAGCCGGTGCTCGCGGGCAGGTCGGCGGGGTTCACGATCTTGGAGGGGTCGCCGCCGGCAAGGATGTGGGCGGAGCCGGGGCCGTGGCAGCTCTCGCAGCCGATGTTGGCCATGTCCGGGAGGCCGTCGCCGTCCAGGTCGGGGTAGTTGGGGCTGTTCTCGGGGACGAGGGACGCCGGGTAGGGGTTCACGACGTACTCGCCGCTGCGTCGTCACGAAGGCCTTGCGGACGCCGGTGATGTGGCAGCCCGAGCAGTTCTGGCAGGTAGTTCTGGCCCTGGAGCCCGGTGGTCGAGTGCCGAGCTGGGCCGTGGTCACGCCCGGGGCGTACTTGGGCGTGCTGCCCGTGTACCAGTACTTGGAGTTGTCGCGAGTAGGCCGTTCCACCCCAGGCGAAGGGGGCGAAGTAGATGGCCGCGCTCCAGCCGGAGGGCGTGTCGCTCACGGGAACGCGGACCATGAAGCGCTGGCCGTTGGTCGCGCTCTGGCCGGCCCAGGTGGCCACGACCTGAACCTTGAGGCCCGTCGGGTCCGAGCTGGATCCAGTAGGTGTCGTCGGCGGCGTTGTAGGAGAGGATGGGGGCGTTGGGCTTGGTGGCAGTCGAAGTTGGAGCTGATCGGCGTTGAAGTCCAGGCCCTGCTTGAAGTCGTCCACTCCGTTATGATCGTAATCCGCCAAAACGCCCAGGCCCGGCTGCAGGCTGTACATGCCCATGGGCTGGCGGAGCGCGTGAGCGTGGTAGGTGTCGCGCCAAGAGGTCTGGTTGGGCGCGATGGAACCGGTATGGCACGAAAGGCAGAACTCGGAACCCACGTAGGTCCCAGCCGCAAGCTCAGCCTTGGAGTAGCGGCTGTTGAGCAGCTTCTGCAAGCTCTGCTCTTTGGCCACGGGCACGACGACGCTGCCGCCGCCCATCACCGGGGCTTTGTTTGAAGCGGCCCAAACCATGGTGCCGGCCACTGCCAGTGTTAATCCCGCGAAAATAGCCTTCTTCATGCTGAAACTCCTCCTATCTGACAATTGACCGGCCCTCAAAACGCCTCCAAGAAATCCCCGAGAGCCAGGAGAATTCTTGCGCCTCTTCCTAAACCGCCAACCTCCGAGGGTCAATTTAAAACAGATTGCAAGAGAAATGGGTAAAAAAAGAGAAATGCCTTGTCGTGGTGGGGTATATGCCCCATTTGCCACTTTGGAATCGGCCGGTAAATGGGTCTCAAAATTGCCATCAAACGGGCTCAATTGGGGGACTTTGTATAAATTATGCTCATTCATGCGGGATCAGAGAGGTGAAAGCAGTGAGAGCATTGCCCCGAATAAGCTCAAGGGGACCCTCGTCGGGTCCCCTTGGGGGTCTGATCCTCAAGCCAAGAACTTATTCGTCGAGCAGTTGACGGCTGTGATTCGAGCCGTGGATTCCGATGTGGCAGTTCTGGCAGTTGCGGTATATCGGCTTGCTGATGTTGTGCCGTGGGGTCAGCGCCGTGTGGCATTCGATGCACACTTCCGCCACCTGCGGGCGGGTGAGCATCATGGGGTTCATGGAACCGTGCGGGGTGTGGCACTCGATGCAGCCGCTCACGGAGCGCGGCGGGTGCGGGTAGATGTAGGGTCCCGACATTTCCGTGTGGCACGTGAGGCAGACTGCGCCGGGGCCCGTCTGCTGCAGGCGCCCCGTGCGGTTGTTGCCGTGGGCCGCGTGGCAGGCGGTGCACTCGAAGGGGCTGTCGCCCTTGCGATGGCTGTAGGGCATCTTGAAGGACACCGCCACCTGACCGTGGCACTTGGCGCAGACCACCGAGGGCGGGCCGGCCAGCAGGGGCTTGGCGGGCGCAGGCCCGTGACCCGGAACATGGCAGTCCAGGCACTTGGGGACGCCCGTGCGGTCGTGCCCTGGGAGACTCAGGGCCATCAGGCCCCCGGCCTGGGAATGGCAACTCAGGCAGGCCTCGTCTTTGGGGTTCCTGACGATGTTGGTCTTCTGAGGATCATCCACGTGGGTTCCACCCGGTCCGTGGCAGCGCTCGCAAGCCTCGTCCGGCATGGTCTTGGACCGGGCCGCCATGGCCTGCCCGTGGGGGCCCGCCAGGAAGGCCTTCGCCATGTCCTCGTGGCACGTGGCGCAGGTCTCTCCACCCACGAGCCCCGGGGTTTTTGCTGTCTCCGGGGCCGTCACGCCGTCACCGGGGCCGGAACGGGATCCGCGCCGAGCAGGCCCAGGGAAAGCCCTCCCAGCGCAAGCCCGAGGGTAACCGCTGCGATGCAAAAGCGTCCGCGCACCATTAGAACCTCCACCGGAGACTCACGCCGTACCGTCTCACGTAGTAATTGTTCAGCGATAGAACATCCCAACCCTCGACGTAGGATCGGTACTGGCCGAAGAGGATGACCTGGCCGTTCTTGAAGACATCCACCGAGGCCTTGACGCCCCCGGTCCAGCCCGTGACGGGCTGGTTGTCGCTGGAATTGCGCAGGTACGCGAGGTCGGCATCCAGGTAGACCTTGCCCACTTGGAGGTGGCCGTTGGCGCCGATGGCCAGAACATCGATGTCGTATACCGAGACCCAGGGCACCCTACCGTCACCGGCGGGCAAGAACGTGTTGGTCCGCGCCTTGACCGAAAGGGTGTCCGCCGTGAATCCGAAGCCCGCAGTGCCGGGCTTGTTGGCCCAGGCTGCGGTCACGCCGGCACCCTGGGTCTGGCGCCGGAGGTTGGAGATGTCCGCCGGGTTTGTGGCTTGCTCCCACCGGGCCCGCGCGCCGATCTGCCAGCCGCCGCCCAGACGGGAATTGAGGCGGAACGTGAAGCGCTGGGCCAAGTCGGGATCGGTCCGGAAGACGAACTGTTCGAAGGTCCCGTGCTGGTACTCCGCGTCCACCTGCAGAACCGGGGTCCTGGACCAGGAGCCGCCCACGAACCACCCGTCGCCCGTGCGCTTGACGCTCGGATCGACGGCGAGGTTACCGTAAGAGACATCCCGGGAGAGGGCCTGATAGCCGCCCCAGGCGGACCAGCCGTTACCCTTTTTCGTGATCTCCAGGCGACCCGAGGTGTCCTTCACATCGAAGAACCCCTGGTCCGTGATCTGCTGGGAGATGACGTTCCAGGCGCCGCCGGGCTGGCCGAACTTGATCGTGTTGGCCCCGAAGAGGTTGGCGTCCTGCGTCGCGTCGCGGTAATCGCCAGCGAGGGAGAGGGACCACCCCGCACCCAGTTTCACCGCCACGTCCACGTTGGCGGCGCGCGTGTCCTGGGACGCGGAGCCGATGAGGCTGTCGATGTACTGGGCCTGTCCCACGGCACCCTGTTGCAAGTCAAAGGCCGCCGTCCGCGTGCCGCTGCTGGTCATGTCGGCTTTGGCGTAGAGGAAGGAGCCCGACACGTCCACCCTGTCGTTCCGGTAGCTCGCGATGAGGCGGCTGGTCGGAACGTTGGTCTTGTCCTGCCTCGGCGTGTCCAGGCCCACGAGCCAGTTTGGGGGGGACCCGTACAGTGGATACGGACTTGCCGGCGACCAGCGGTCTTCGCGCTCGTAGCGGGCGTAAGACTGTTCGAAGGACAGGTAGACCGGGAGCGTCTTCGTTTCGATGCGGAAGGCCGCTTCCTTCATGGTCTGGTCGTAATTGTCCTTCATGGCGTACTGCTGCGCCATGCCGAAGAAGGGCCGGTAGGAGTACCCGCTCCGCGCGGTGTAGCGGAGGTTCAGGGTGAGCTTGGCGGCGGACCACCCGTCCCAGATGACCGACCCCTTCCAGCGCTCGATCGCCCACTGGTCGTTCTGGTAGGTGAAGCTTCCACCGGGTACAGAGAAGAAGGAGAGCTGGCGGTCGTAGTTGAGGGCGAACCGCCAACCACCGCTGGCGTTAAAAAAGATCGACCCATGCTGATCGGGCTCTGCTCCGCCGAACCCGCTTGCCTGGACTCCGAAAGTCTGTGCCGCCCCCGCCTTGGGAGCGTAAGCCAGCTCGAAGTTGTCCAGCACCCAGCCCGGGCGAAGCCCGTACTGGCTGATGAAGGCGTTCTGGTTGCCCGCATAGGTCTGCCAGACATAGCCGCCCCCGATCTCCCCTGTCCACTGTGCCAGGACGGGGACCGAAAGGGCCGCCGCCCCGATGCAAAGCCCCAGAGCGGCTCCGATTAAGCTTCTTCGCATCACCTTCCACTCCTTCTGGATCCCCACCCTCGCCAACTACCGAACCGGGCGTTCGCAGACGCACCCATTATAATTAAGTAAGTAGCGATTTGTTGCAAAGATCCACGACCCGACCCAGTAGACCGTGGGGCATATGGCACAGTGCCTCCAATGGCCGCCACGAGCCCATGGTGCGTGGAACAGCGGCCCACCGGCCCTCGGGCCCGCCTCCGCCAAGACTTATTCCCCGTGCCCCAGCGAGAAAGTCAGAATCGCTGAAGGGGATTGACATTGAATAAAATCCTCGAATGGGCCATTGCGGCCAAGGGCCATCCTAACCTTCCAGGATGAGGCAGGTGGAGGTGGCGGAGGCATAGAGGCGGCCTTCGGCATCCTCCATGCGGGCCTCGGTGACGGCCGTTCTCGCACCGCGGTGGACCACCTTCCCCACGGCACGCAACTTGCCCGTGTCGGGCTTCACCGCCCTCACCAGGTTCACCTTCATCTCGAGAGTTGTGTACCCCACGCCCCGGGGCAGGAGGGTGTGCAGGGCCACGCCCAGGGGTGCGTCCAACACCGCCGCGTACCATCCGCCGTGGACCGACCCGATGGGGTTGTATGCCCAGGGCCCGGCCTCGGCTTCGAAGACGGCCAGCCCCGCCTCCACTTCCACGAGCTCGAATCCGAGGGTGACGCCGATGGGGACGCGCCGTTTCTCGGCGATGAGGTGGCGGAGGAACTCGAGGCCCGAGAGCTCTCGGGCCTTTCGTCCCAAATCGTGAGGGTCGTCCCACGCAGTAGTGCGCGTGTCCTCCACGGGATTTACACCTCCACGGTGCAGCGCTCGATGACCACGTCCTTCACGGGACGGTCGCCGGGGCCCTTGTCGCACTTGCCGATCTTCTCCACCACGTCCATCCCCGCCACCACCTCGCCGAAGATCGTGTGCTTATCGGTGAGCCAGGCCGTGGGCGCGAGCGTGATGAAGAACTGGCTGCCGTTGGTGGACGGCCCAGCGTTGGCCATGGCGAGCAGGCCCTTCCGGTCGAAGCTCAGGCCGTTGCGGACCTCGTCCTCGAAGGTCGCGCCCCAGATGGATTTGCCGCCGCGCCCCGTTCCCGAGGGGTCTCCCCCCTGGATCATGAAGTTGCTGATGACGCGGTGGAAGATGACCGTGTCGTAATAACCGTTCTTGGCGTGCGTGGAGAAATTCTCGCAGGCCTTAGGTGCTTTATCGTCGTAGAGCTTCAGTGCGATGTCGCCGTGGTTCGTGTGCAGGGTGACTTTCGACATGGGGCCTCCTATTGAGAACTCAGGATACCATCCCTGGCCTCTCCCGCAGGAGGGGCCTTGAGGCGGCGCATCCTTCCCTCAAGATGGGATGAGAGATGAGGGATGAGGAAAGACATCGGCCTGAGGGGTTGGCCTGCCCAAGCGGAGGTGGACTCGTTGACTCGTTGACTCGTTCCCTTCATCCTTAAAAGCCGGAGGAACACATGGACGAGGTTTCGAGGAAGGCGCTGGCGAAGCTCAAGCGGGATCCTCGGCTCAGGCCCATCATCCAGAAGGTGGGGCCGCCCAAGTTCCACGAGTACACCCGGGAGAACCTCCTGGCGAACCTGCTGGGCGCCATCGTGAGCCAGCAGCTCTCCGGGAGGGTGGCCGAAGTCATCTACAAGCGCCTCGAAAAACTGGGCGGCAAACGGTTCCCCGATCCCAGACGCCTGGTCAAGCACACCGACGAGGAGTTCAAGATCGTGGGTCTCTCGCGCGCCAAAATGGCCTCCATCAGGGATCTTGCCGATGCGGTCCTCACCGGACGCCTCGATCTGGACGCGTTGGACCACCTCTCCGACGCAGAGGTGGAAGAGGCCCTGGTCCGGGTCAAGGGCATCGGCCCCTGGACGGCGCACATGGCCCTCATCTTCACCCTGCGCCGCCCCGACGTCTGGCCCGCCGCCGACCTGGGCGTCCGGAAAGCCCTCCAGGTGGTGCTCGGCCTCCCCGCCCTGCCCTCCATCAAGGAGGCGGAAGGCTTGGGCGACCCGTGGCGCCCATACCGCAGCTACGCCTGCTGGTATTTGTGGCAGATGTTGGACGGGAAATGATCGAGTCAAAGAGTCGAACGAATCAGCGAGCCAGAGAAAAATGACTCCATGCAGTCATATCCGCGCCAGTGCACCCGAGTCTTGCAGGGTCCTCGCCTCCGCTCCTTTCCCTCTTTGGCTCACTGGGTCACCGGCTCTCTGGCTCGATCTCCACGAAGGCACCAAGTCCCTTGCCAGCATTGACATACAGAGGGTCACTGGCGTATATTCAGCGACTGTGGCGGTGTAGCTCAGGTGGTTAGAGCAAACGGCTCATATCCGTTGTGTCCGGGGTTCGACTCCCTGCACCGCCACCACCCCCTTCTCAAGATGTTCCGGGCCGGCCTGAAGGATCTGCCCCTGCGGGACGGTTGCCGGGTTCTCGTGGCCGTCTCGGGTGGAGGCGACTCCGTGGGGCTCCTCGCCCTGTTGCTTTCCGCCCGACCCCGTCCGGACCTCGTGCTGGGCGTGATCCATGTCCACCATAACCTGAGGGGTGAGGAGGCGGACCGGGACGAGGCGGCGGTGAAAATGCTGGCCAGGTCGCTCGACCTGCCCTTCGCACAGGGCCAGGCTTCGGGGCAAGCCCGCGAAGGGACAGAGCGTCGAGGAATGGGCGAGGCTAGGCCGCTATGCCGCCATGGAACGGTTGCGCGAGAAGGGAGGCTGGGACTGGGTCGTCACGGCCCACTCGCTGGACGACCAGGCGGAGACGGTCCTCATGCGCATCGCCCGGGGGACCGGGCTCCAGGGATTGGCGGGGATTCGCGCTCGGGCCGAACGGGTGATCCGCCCCGTTCTCTCGTTCACCGGCCCTCAACTGCGGCAGGCGGCCGAGCTCTGCGGGCTGTCCTATTTAGAGGACTCCACCAACGCCGACGGGCGATTTCTAAGAAACCGGATCCGGCGCGAGATCCTGCCCGCCCTCGATGGCGCCCTTCCCGGATTTTCCCGCCGCCTTGCGGCGCTGGCGCGGCTGGCGGGCCAGACACCCTCCCGGGAGGGTGTCTCCATTGCCAGCACGGAGAACGGGACCGTATATTATGAGTGCGCTGCGCTGTCCGCACTGGGAGAAGGGCGGGGCCTGGAGGCTCTCCGGCAAGGGCTGAGAGGGGTTCGGGGCGACCTGCGCCGGATCACCGAACGCCACCTGCGGGCCCTCTGGGCACTGCGCGAGGCTCGCCCGGGAGGGCTGGTGGCCCTGCCCGGCGGATGGGTCGGCGCCCGCGAGAGGGCGGGAATTAGGCTGAGGGCCGCGACGCCGGAAGAAGGGAGAACCTCATGAAGCTCGCCACGGGCATCCTGTTCACGGAAAAGCAGATCAGGCAGCGGGTGGAAGAACTCGCCCAGCAGATCAACGCGGACTATCGGGGCCAAACGATAATCCTCTTGGCCATTCTCAAGGGGTCCATCCCGTTTCTGGCGGATCTCATGCGGCGCCTCACCGGAGACGTCCGGCTGGCCCTGCTCGAGATGAAGAGCCAGGTGGACGGGGTCCACGCGAACATCCTTTTCACATCGACCATGGATCTCTCGGGCCAGCACGTGCTCATCGTGGAGGACATCGTGGACACGGGCATCACCCTGGACTACCTCATCAAGCACCTGGAGGTGGAACGGACCCCCGCCTCCATTCGCGTGGCCGCCTTCCTCGACAAACCCGAGGCGCGCAAGCTCGATGTGCCGGTTCACTACCGGGGCTTCACCGTCCCCGACAAGTTCGTGGTAGGCTACGGGCTGGATTGGCAGGAGCGCTACCGGAACCTCCCCTACATCACCTGGGTCGAATCGGAATGAGGGAGGGGCGGCGGGCGTTTCTCCACATGTCCGCCGGGAAGGTGGATTCTTGCCACGAGACGGCGAGGCGCGGGAAACCCCGTTTTCCGTGCCCCCGGCTCTGTGTCACTCGCATTCTTAGGAGATTCTTGTGAACCAGCAACTCCGCAACCTCTTGCTTTGGGCGCTCATTTTCGTGGTCGTCGCCGTCTCCATAGGACTTCTTCGCAAGGCCAGCCTTAAGGAGACCGAGCTCCCCTTCAGCAAGTTCGACCAGCTCGTGGAACAGGGCCAGGTCAAGACCGCCGTGATCAAGGGCACCACCGTCAAAGGCGAGTTGAAGGATCCCATCGAAGGGGCCACCAACTACAGCACGAGCCTGCCGCCCGACCTGCAGAACTACACGCCCAAACTGGTGGGCAAGGGGATCGACGTACGCTCCTCCGAGTCCAGCTCGTCCCAGTACATCTTCGCCTTTTTCTACATCGCTCCCGTGGTGGCCCTCATCGCCTTCTGGTTCTTCTTCATGCGCCAGATGCAGCAGGGCGGGAACAAAGCCTTCTCCTTCGGGAAGTCCAAGGCCAAGCTCGTGAACGAGAGCAAGAACAAGATCACGTTCAAAGACGTGGCGGGCATCGAGGAGGTCAAGGAGGAGCTCTACGAGATCATCGACTTCCTCAAGGACCCCCAGAAGTTCCAAAAGCTGGGCGGGAAGATTCCCAAGGGCGTTTTGCTCATGGGCGCGCCGGGTACGGGCAAGACCCTCCTGGCCAAGGCCATCGCCGGCGAAGCGGGCGTGCCCTTCTTCTCCATCTCCGGCTCCGAGTTCGTGGAGCTCTTCGTGGGCGTGGGCGCGAGCCGCGTGCGCGACATGTTCGAACAGGCCAAGAAGAACGCGCCGTGCATCGTCTTCATCGACGAGATCGACGCCGTGGGCCGCAACCGCGGCGTGGGGAACATGGGCGGCCACGAGGAGCGCGAGCAGACCCTCAACCAGCTCCTGGTGGAGATGGACGGGTTCGAGGCCAACGAGGGGGTCATCCTCATCGCCGCCACCAACCGCCCCGATGTCCTCGACCAGGCCCTGTTGCGGCCGGGCCGTTTCGACCGACGCATCGTCGTGCCCCGCCCCGACCTGAAGGGCCGGACGGAGATCCTGGGCGTCCATGTGCGCACCCTCAAGCTCCTGGAGGGCGTGGACCTGGGCGTGGTGGCCCGCGGCACGCCGGGGTTCTCGGGTGCGGACCTGGCCAACCTGGCCAACGAGGCGGCCCTGCGCGCGGCGCGCCTGGGGCGCAAGGGCGTGGCCATGGAGGATTTCGAGTTCGCCAAGGACAAGGTCATGATGGGCAGCGAGCGGCGCTCCCTCATCCTCTCCGAGCAGGACAAGAAGGTCGTGGCCACACACGAGGCGGGCCACGCGGTGGTGGCAAGCTTCATCCCCAACGCGGACCCCATCCATAAGATCACCATCGTTCCCAGGGGCATGGCGCTGGGCCTGACCCAGCAGCTCCCCATGGACGACAAGTACAACTACTCCAAGGAGTACCTCGAAGCGGAAATCGCCGTCATGCTGGGCGGGCGGACGGCCGAGGAAGCCCTCATCGGCTCCGTCACCACGGGTGCGGGCAACGACTTCGAGAAAGCCACGGAGATGGCCAGGAACATGGTGGTGGCCTGGGGCATGAGCGAAAAAATGGGCCCCCTGAGCTACCGCGCCGAGAGCAACCCCTTCGCGGCCTTCTGGGAAAGCGGCGCCCGCGGCCAGTACAGCGAGGAGACCGCCCGCGAGATCGACCAGGAGGTCAAAAGCATCGTTCTGACGGCCCAGAAGCAGGCCCGGGAGATCATCACCGAGCACAAGGAGCAGATGGGCCGGGTCATCCAGGCCCTGCTTGATCGGGAGGTTCTCGACAAAGAGGAATTCGAGGCGCTGTTGCGCGGGGAGGACCTGCCCCAGAAACCCCTGGATCCGCCTACGGGCCCCACACCCGAACCCGTGGCGATGACGGAACGCGTGGAAAAGATAGGTCCCCTGCCCACTCCGAGGCCAGAACCGGCGTGAGGATAGAGCCCATGCGCCCACGAGCCCAAGCGCCCGTGAACCCATGAAAAATATAGGCAATAATCGCGGACCCTATGGTGGCTTCGGGTTGCGTGGACTCGTCGATTCGTGGATCCGTGGGTTCTCCTTCTTAAATGGGCTTTCTCCCATACCGGCACTGTCTACGGTGCTGATGCTGTCGCCGTGAAGGACAAAGCGCCTTCCGCAACCACGGTCATCCGGAGATCCGGATTCAACGTCTTCCCGCTGGACCTCCGGCGGGAGGAGCGCGGCCGCCACCTGCTGGCCCTCGGGGTGAGCCAGGAGGGCGTTCCCCACCTGATGCGCCGCATGGACGCGCTCCTTCTACGGGCCGAGGGGCTGGATGCGCGGGCCGCCTCCATCCTCAAGCAGGACATGCTCTCCGTGGGGGGCGAGGTGGCGCTCCCCGACACCGTGAGCCGCTTCGTCCACGGGCCGGTGAAGGCCCTCCTCATGGGCACGCGGCGTCAGTACGGCTATCTCATCAAGGGGCTGAAAGCCCAGCCTTACGGGCTGAAGGGTCTTTCCGCCGAGATCGAGGCATGCCTCCAGAGAATGGACCGGCCGAGAACGCTCGTGGCCCGCGGGCGGAACCTGCTTGAAGGGCACCGCTTCCTGGTCATGGGCGTGGTCAACGTGACGCCCGACTCCTTCAGTGACGGCGGCCGCTTTCTCGATCCCGCTGCCGCCATCGCCCACGGCCTGAAACTAGCGGAGGAGGGAGCCCACCTCCTCGACCTGGGTGCCGAGTCGAGCCGCCCAGGGTCCGAACCCCTGGCAGAAGACGAGGAAAGGCGGCGTCTGTTGCCCGTGGTGGAAGGACTCCGGGCGGCCCTGCCCCGCATGCCCCTCTCCGTGGATACCACCAAAGCCGCCGTGGCCTCCGCTGCCCTGGACGCCGGGGCGGACCTCATCAACGATATTTCCGCGGGCGCCTCCGACCCCGGGCTCATTCCGCTCTGCGCCCGGCGGCAAGTGCCACTCGTCCTCATGCATTCGAGGGGCGAACCCAAGACCATGCAGGACGCCCCGCACTACGAGGATTGCGTGGCGGAGGTCGTGGGCGAGCTGCGCAGCCGAGTGGAGGCCGCCGAAGCGGCGGGTCTCGGGCCGGGCCTGCTCCTAGTGGACCCGGGATTCGGCTTCGCCAAGCGCGCCGAGGACAATCTGGCCCTCGTCGCCCACCTGGAGGCCCTGTCCTGTCTGGGCTACCCCATCCTGGTGGGCGCTTCGCGCAAGGCCACCATCGGCGTGCTCACCGGCGCGCCCGTGGACGACAGGCTCCCCGGCACCCTGGCCCTCCACGCGGCGGCACTGCTCAAGGGCGCCTCCGTCCTGCGCGTCCACGATGTCCGGGAGCACACCCAGGCCCTGGCCTGCGCGGCAGCGCTTTGCTGACAGGGCGCTCCTCGGGAAGTTGACAGAAAATCCTCGTCCAGCCATACTGTCAGGCCTGTGGGGCGCCGTCGCCAAGTGGTAAGGCAGGGGCCTGCAAAGCCCCCATCACCAGTTCGAATCTGGTCGGCGCCTCCACACTCTTTCCCCACCAAAGACAGGTAGTTAGAGGGGTTCATGCCCCGCTCCCGTCGAAGCCCTGGCTTCTTGGCCGTTTTCGCCGAACAGATCGACCTCCAGGTCGCGCGCTTCTTGCCAGAAAGCCCTGGCCGCCTCCCTCTCCTCGTCCCGTCTGTCCACGGCCTGCCGGATGGCGGTGTCGTAAGCCTCGAGCGCCTGCGCGACCTCGGGCTCCATCGTGGCCGCGGGCTCGCCGTCGTAGTAGGGCGGAATCCTCCCGCGGTCCAGGAGGGTGTTTTCAGGCGCCTTCCAGTGCACCTCACGCTGCACGATCTCGGGCAGGGAGTGGCCTCGTCGGTGAATGAGCTCCACCAGCGGCGGCGCAATGTCGTCTCCCGCCTTAATGTAGCGCCGCAGCTGGGTCGTGGCCGCCGGGCATAATTCGGGGTCGTCGAGCCAGGGATCCATGAACGCCACGGCCGAGGCGAGCACGTCGGCGGGCGCCTGGTCGGCGATATTCGCCAGCGCCGTCAGGGCGGCAGCCTTGGCCGGTTTGCTGAGCCGCGCGTCGATGAACGCCAGGCGTTCCGCCAATTCCGTGAGGGTGGTGACGTCGGGCGCGTAGGGGCGCGTGGCCAGGAAGCTCACCAGTTCCGGCCGCTCGAAGGCGCAGTCGTCCATGAACTCGAGCAGGGCATAGGGATCGCTGAAGACGTATCCGCCCTCGCCGCTCTGAATGACGTACAACACCCATCCCATCACCGTGGGAGAGAGATAGAAGAGCCGGTAGAGCATGATCTCGGAGATGACCGGGTGCTCGTCGTAGTTCCGCTCCACGATGTAGTGCGCCGCCCAGAGCGCGTTGGCCGCATAGTCCATGGCGCCCGCCCGGGCCGCCGCGTCGGCCGCGTCGAGCAGGAGCTTCATGCCCCGCGCGTTGCCGAGCCCGATCTGGTGAAGGAGCTCGGTGCAGCCCTGCGGGTCCCGGGCGAAGGGCTCGCAGGCCTCGAGCGTAGGCGCAAAGAGCCGGGCGTCCTCCTGGCACAGCAGCTTGCCGACGCACTCGCAGAGGGGGCCACTCAGGCGCAGGTCGCTCCGCTTCGCGAGGGCCAGCAGGAACGGCAGGAAGTAGACCGTCGTGGCGTTGATGATACGCCCAGTCCTCGAACTTGAGGGCGTAGGCGACCTGGCGCGCCAGGTCGGGCTCGTTGAGGATCCGCCAGATGAGCTGCTCGGTCTCCACATCCCATTTGAGCGTCGATCCACCCCGTCGCTGGAGCTCGAAGTCCGCGCGGGTGCGGCGCTCCGGCGCCACGGGCGCCTCGGCCCGGGGGCGCACCATGCGCCGCTCCACCTTGCACTGCGTGCCGCAGGATGCGCAGGTGAGGATCTCGTGGGCGAGATCGCCCTCGAGTTTATCGCCGCAACCGGGGCAGGTGACCTTCTCGGGGCGACTCTCGCCCATGGCGGCCGCGAGCCATCGCGTGTCCTGTTCCCCGCCTTCGCCCGGGCCCAGTTCGGGAAGGTCCACATCGGCGTCCTGCTTCCGCAGGCGACGCTCGAGGCTCGACCGGGCTCCGCAGAAGCCGCACGTCACGAGGCGTTCGGAGTCCTTGAGTTGGAGCGCGGCGCCACAGGTCGGGCAGAGCCCCCGTCGGGACCGCGCGAGAATGCCGGGCAGGACTTCACTCATGGGGCGATCATACCGCGGAACCCTCCCCGAGGCCGACGGGCCGGCGGGTGATGCGCCGAGGTTTTCAGGGCGCGGGCGGACGCGAATGGTCGGGCATACCGGCGAGGTGCATGACGGCTGCCGGCGAGCGCCGCTGGCGGAGGAGGTCCGCCATGATGCTCATGGGGCGGTCGATGTGGGTGAAGAACGCCTTGAGCCCCTCGCACAAAATGTTGAGCCCCGGCTCGCCGTCGGGGGCGGTGAGGATGCGGTCCTTCGGGCAGCCCCCGTTGCACACGAAGCGAACTTCACACTGACGGCAGGTCCGTGGCAACGAGTTTCGCTTGTCCAGCCCGAATTTGCGCTGCTGCGGCGAGGCGACCAGGTCGGCGAGGGGCGTTTCCGTGATGTTCCCCAGCCTGTGGCGGGGCTCCACGAAGTGGTCGCAGGAGAACAGATCGCCGTTGTGCTCCAGCGCCAGTGCGTCCCCGCAGGTTTCGGCGTGAACGCACAGCGTGGAGGGCTGGCCGAACCAGACGCCCAGCGCCACATCGAAGATCTGTACGAACACGCGGCCCACATCGCGGCGCACCCACTCGTCGAAGACCGCGATCAGGAACTCACCGTATTGCTTGCCGGTGACCGAGCGGGCCGCCACCGTGTCGCCTTCTTGGAATCCGGTGGTGTTGTCGCGCTCTACGATGGGGATGAACTGGATCATCGGTGCCCCGACGTCGTCGCGCAGGAAGCGGTAGACCTGCAGGCCGCGGCCGGCGCTCGCGGCATGGACGCAGGCGAGGACGTTGAACTCCACCCCGTGCACCTGCAGGAGAGCGAGGCCGGCCATCACCCTGTCGAAGGTCGGCGCGCCGCCCCGGTCCACGCGGTAGGCGTCGTGGACCGGGCGCGGGCCGTCGAGGCTGACGCCGACGAGGAAACCATTTTCCCTGAAGAACCGGCACCATTCGTCGTCCAGCGTGGTGGCGTTCGTCTGGAGCGCGTTGTGGATCTGCGTTTCCGGCTTGCGGTATTTCCGTTGCAGCTCCAGAGCCCGCCGGAAGAAGTCGAGCCCCATGAGCGTGGGCTCGCCACCCTGCCAGGTGAAGGTGACTTCGGGCGTTTGGTGCGACTCGATGTGCTGGCGGACGTACTCCTCCAGCAGCGCGTCAGACATCCGGAAACCACTGCCAGGGTAAAGCTTCTCCTTGGGGAGGTAGAAGCAATAGGCGCAGTCCAAGTTGCACACCGCCCCGCGCGGCTTGGCCATCACGTGGAATGCGGGGGGAGGCGTCGGGACTCGCGTGCAGCCGGCGGGTGGACTGCCTGGCGTGTCCATCATGGCGTGGCCACCCTATGGCGCTTGGCCGCCGCGGTCATTCCGTACCGGTCGGCACGGAACCCCGCTTCCTGGCCTGGGGCGCACGCTGCTTCGCAACCGCGCTGAACGGGTGGTTATCGATCTCCTCCATCTTGCGATGCAGTTTCTCCACCATCTCGGCCAGCTTGGCGGGGTTGAAGTAGGCGGTGTTGGCGGGGTCGCCCATGTTGTGCGATTCGAGGGGGTCGTTGACCAGGTCGTACAGCTCGAACTGGGATGGATTTCCGGCCGTCAGGTCGAAATACTCGGCGACCTTCCAGCCCGCCTCGCGCAGGCAGCGGATGTGGCTGGGCGACCTCACGATCTCCGCGCCGAGGACCTCGTCCGTGGTGAAGTAGATGGAATCCTGCACGGTCTTGGTGGGATTGGCCGGATGGTCCACGGCGTCCTGGATGATGGGGGTCAGGTCTTGCCCCATGAACGTGTACCGCCCATGATTCTGCACGCCCGCGAGGTTGGCCACGGTGGGCATCAGATCGATGAGCGACGCCAGAGCCTGGGTCCGCACGGGGCCGGGGAAGAGCTTGGGGTTGGAGACCACGAGGGGCACGTGGATGGTCTCCTCGTAGGCGTTGTAGGCCTTCTCGCGCATGCCGCCGTGGGCCAGCCCCATCTCCCCGTGATCGGAGAGGGCGAAGACGAGGGTCTGTTTCCTCAACGCATGCCTGGACTCCAGCGCGTCCAGAACGGTGCCGAAGTGTTCGTCCGACAGCTTGTGCAGGTAGGCGTAGAAGTTCACGTAGTTCAGCTTCTCCTGTTCTCTCAGGAGGGTCCCCAGCCCGGAGGCCCACATGATCGTGGATTCGCCCTGCGCCGGGGGCTTGAAGTTCCCGAAGGGGGGCTCGCCGGCGGTGGGCGGGAGATCGATGTTCTGCTCGAAGCAGCGGGGCACGTCCTTGAGGTAGTTGTGGGATCCCTCGAACGGGGGGATGTCGCTGTAGCTCTGCTGGTCCCAGGTGCTCGGGTAGCCCATGAGGTCGTGCGGGTTGGCCAAACAGACGAAGAGCGCGAAGGGCTTGGAGGACCCCGGGTTGACGCTCTTCAGAAAGTCCGCCGCCTGGGAGGCGTACTGGGCGTCGTAGTTGGTGTCCCCTCCGCCGAACACGGTCGGGCTCTGATCGGTTCCGGCCTCCGGCGGGATCCAGCCGGGGAAGCCGTGCCGTTCCAGGTCCGCCGGGCTCTGGATGGGCATGGTGCCGGTGGGGTCCTTGTTGATGTGCCACTTGCCGCGGTACTGCACGTCGTAGCCCGCGTCCAGGAGCATTCGGCCGATGGTCTGGAGCCCGGGCTGGAGCGTCGTCTGCCCGGTGTTGTCCCCGTCGCAGTCATCGGGGCCGCCGTACTGCAGGACCTGGGTCACGCGGTGCTGCGAAGCGTAGAGGCCCGTGAAGAGCGTGGCCCGGCTGGGCGAGCACATGGCGGCGTTGCAGAAGTTGCGCGTGAAGGTCAGTCCGTGATCGGCGAGCCGCCTGCGGTTGGGCAGATTCACATCGGCCCAGTGTTCCGGCCAGTGCTGCGGATAGCGCTCCTGGTCCGTGATGAGGAAGAGGAGGTTCGGGCGCCGCCACGGCCGGTCCGCGGCCTCCGCCGACTCCGGTTCCTGTCCCGCATCCGACGGGAGGTCTCCGCCCGAGACCGCAACTGCTGGGAGGGAGGCCAGCGTGACTCCCGCGGCCAGCGCGGCGCCGCCCTTCTTGCAGAAACTTCCGGCGGCCGATGTCGACATCTCCAAGCTGGGATTCGTCGAAAGGATCCTTTGGCATGTTACCCCCCCGGGATGCCGCAAACTCCGGCGGAAAAGTTGGACGGCCATCGGGCTATGGGCTCACCGGTCCGTCCGATCCTGCCATCAAGGTAACACTTTCGGGCGAGCTTGCAATCCGCCTGCGAGGTCGCGGGCGGAGCCGGGCGAATTTCTGCTCGCACGGCCCCTGACCCGGTTCTTCGCATGGGCCATCATCCGGCCGTGGCCATGGTCAGCATCTCATCTCTTCCCGTCGCGGCGGCGCCACCTCCGAACCCCTATCCGCTGGATGAGGCTCTCGACGTGTGTTCTACTTTTCCCAGGCGACGGAACGGGAATCGGACATTGGCCGGTACGTGGAGGCTTCATGCCAGAGCAGATGACCCCCGAAGAGTTGGCCGCGCTGCGGCAGATGGCCTCGGCGGGGAACGTGGAGCTCCAGTACAAACTGGGGGTCTTCTACCGCGCCCACCCCGATCTTGGCGAGACCGGCGAGTTCGCCCGCTGGCTCGGCATGGCCGCCCAGAACGGCTCGGGTGACGCCTGCTGGGAACTCGCCTTCATATGCCTCGAAGGGGAGATCATCCCGCAGGACTTCACCAAGGCTCACGCCCTCTTGACCCTCGGCGCGAAGCTGGACCACGCCGCCTGCATCTACAACCTGGGGGTCATGTACCTGCAGGGTTCGGGCGTGCCCCCCGATCCCGTCAAGGCGTTCGGCTGCTTCAAGCGCGGAGCCGAGCTGGGAGACCCCAACTCCATGTACAACCTCGCCCTGTGCTACGGGAAGGGTCTCGGGACGACGCGCGATCTCGCCGCGGCCCTCCCCTGGGCCGAACGGTGCGGGGCCTCGGGCGACCCGAGGGGCGAACCCCTGGCGGCGGGCATCCGTCGCGAGCTGGGCGAGCCGGAGAAGATCACGGTCAACCTCACGAGCAGGGAGGCCGCCGACCTCATGCGCGGCCTCATGAACCAGCAGGTGGAGTCGATCATGCGGGAGGGGCGGGAGATGGCCCGCGACGCCCCGCGGCGCCCCCGCCGCCCCCGAAGCCCGAGCCCACGCCGCGGGAGCGATTGACCGCTCGGGCCGAGGGGGGCGAGACCGCGGCCCAGATCGAGCTGGCCGCGGAGTTGAAGAAGGAGGGAAACCTCCAGGGTGCGGCATCGTGGCTGATCAGGGCCGCCGATGCGGGCGCGCCCGAGGCGCAGTACCTCCTCTGCGGGTGCTACCTCAAGGGAGAGGGCGTGACCGCGGACCAGTACAAGGCGCGAGACCTTGCCGCCCGGGCCGCCCGGCAGGGCCACGAGAAGTCCCGCCAGATCCTCGCCGCCATCGACGGGACCATCCGTCAGGCGCTCGCCGACTCCCAGCCCGTCCGGGCCGCGGCCGACGCGGGCGACCCCAATGCCCAGTACGATCTGGCCATGCGCTACGCCCGCGGGGATTTCGAGCCCCCCGACTTCGCGAAGGTGGCCTATTACCTGGACCTGGCGGCGAAGGGGAACCACGCCGACGCGCAGTTCGCCCTCTACAACCTCTTCGAGCAGGGGCGGGGCGTCGCGAAGGATCCCACCAAGGCCCTCTACTGGCTCGCGCGGGCCGCCTCTCAAGGCCATGGCGACGCCATGTACTTCTTCGCCCGGCGCTACGCCGACGGGCGCATCACCTCCGCCGACATTCCCGTCGCCTCCCGGATCTTCGCCCGCTGCCGACAGCTCTACCCCGAATACCGTGACCCCTCTGCGCCGGCGCCGACCGTGAAGGACCTCCAGGCCGGGGCGGCCCGCGGGGACCTGGCCTCCCTCGTCCTCGTCGCCATGGTCTTCCTCGAGGGAGACGGCGTGGAGAAGTCCCCCGAGGAGGGAGCGCGCCTCCTGAAGAAGGCCGCGGACGCGGGGTACGCCCCGGCCCAGCGCCAGCTCGCCAAGTGCTACGCCACGGGAATGGGTGTTCCCCTCGACAAGGAGGCGGCCAAGGCGCTCACCATCAAGGCCGCCAAGCAAGGCCACCTGGAGTCCAAATTCGAACTGCAGCTCTTCGGCCTCAAGCCCGAGGACATCGCGAAGATTCCCCAGGGCTGATGGGGGACGCAGGGGGCCTCACCGGCTCACGCCCCGCCAGGGCCTGCGATATACTGGCCCCAGCCGGAGTGGCGGAACTGGCAGACGCAAGGGACTTAAAATCCCTCGGCCGAAAGGCTGTCCGGGTTCGACCCCCGGCTCCGGCACCACCTCAAAAGCCCGCACCACGCGGGCTTTCTGGTTACGCGCGCGTAGTCCGTAACCTCCGCGACCCCGACGCGCGCTCAATTGCTGAGGTGCTAGATGTGATAATCAGCCCGGTCTTGACTCTCAGCCCGGCCTCTCCCAAGACCCCGGTCTTCCGCTAGCTAAAAAGCCAAATCAGGCCACGGTAGAGAGGCATGGAAGCGGTACAGACAGTCCCCTTCAAACACCCTAATGATGCACTCTCCAAATTTCACGGCAGCGTTAGTGCCATAATACCTCAGCTGCTGCCTAGTTGCGTCGCTAATTGTTCTAATGTAATAGACACCTTTATCGCCCTTTTCTAGCCTACTGTGTTGGACGAACTCTCTCTGACAATAGACCTCAACCCTTGTTTTGTCCTTAGCGACAATCGCGAACGCAAAGCTAAACTCAGTCTTTGTGGAAGCCTCTTTGAAGATGGTATATGCGTCGTCTTTTAGCAGGACTTCGCCAAGCCTTCCCTCTATCGGTTTTTCCGATATGGTGCTGTCGGGTTCAAGGGAAAGCCTGTAACGAATTTCTTTGTCTGTGAATGATTCCAACCGAATGGTCAGGCGTCTCTTCCCGGAAGTCATCACTGTTAAGGCCTGGCCGTTGTGGAATGCATCATCGTCGGAGATCATTCGCAGTTCCGCACCCTTGCAGGGTCTCTTGGTGGCACCTTCTCTCGATAGCGGTAGAGCCAGAATCGCGAACACGATTAGTAAGTAGGGCAGTCTGCGGGTCATTTTGCACCTCACCAAGAGTACTTCCAGAAGTCTAGCGTTTCGTCGGACTTGAACACGGGAGAGTGGCGTCAGGTCTTGTATTTCAACATACCCGATGAATGCCCCCGCTCCTTGATGATCCTGCTTGTGGAAGCGTAAAGCAATCCGAAATGGTCGCCGATCTCCTTTAACCTGCAATCGAGGGACAGAAGAGAACGGCACTAACTTAAGGTGCACTACGGTGTGCCCTTTGCTTGGGGACACGATCCCGATTCAACAAAGACGAATCGGGTCATGTCCCCGCAAAGCGCGAATTCGATGGAGGGTGTCTCGGCATTCACCCTGGACAGGGTAAATTCGCTCAAGTTAGGGCCATTCGGGGCAGAATATTCATTTCTCTTCTTCCTTCTTCTTTCTTTCGGGTTTCTGGAGCATGTGGGCGCGGCCGAGACACCCTATAAATCTCTCGATGGAGCGTTGCGGGCCCGGCGGGCGACCGGTTCTTTCGCGCGGCAGACCGCCTCGACCCTCGCTTGGCGTAGACCCTGCCGCGGACGCGCGTTACACTGCCAACGCCGAAAAGGGGAGGGAACCGTGGCGGACGACGATCGAGGTGAAACGCAGGCCAAGGTCTCCAAGGCGGACATGGCGCGCTTCCGGGCGAACCTGAAGGACGAGCTGGAGGCGGCGGGCCTGTACGAGACCATGGCCGTCGCGGAGAAGGACGAGGAGAGGGCCTCGATCTTCAAGGAGCTGGCGGAGGTGGAGCGCGCCCACGCCCAGGTCTGGATCAAGAAACTCAAGGCCGCGGGGGAGACGGTGGGGCCGCCGAAATCGAGCATGAGAACCCGGTTGCTCAGCCTGCTCGCGCGGCGCTTCGGGCCCGGGAGCATCGTCCCCATCCTTCAGGGCATCGAGAAGAACGCCGACGGGGGCTACGCCCGCCAGGCGGACGCCAAGGCCCTGGGCATGGACCGCCAGGAGAAGGTGCACACCAAGGTCTTCGAGAACATGGACGGGGGCGGGGCCTCGATCCTGGTGGGCGAGTCCTGGCACCGGCGGGACTCGGGGGGCTCCCTGCGTGCCGCCGTCTTCGGCATCAACGACGGCCTGGTGTCCAACTTCTCCCTCATCATGGGCGTGGCGGGCGCCAGCCAGGACCTGAAGAGCATCCTCATCGCGGGCGTGGCTGGGATGCTCGCGGGGGCCTTCTCCATGGGTTCGGGCGAGTATGTGTCGGTGCGCTCCCAGAAGGAGCTTTTCGAGCACGAGATCCGCAAGGAGGAGGAGGAGTTGCGCGCCTCTCCCCAGGAGGAGATGCAGGAGCTGGCGCTCATCTACCGCGCCAAGGGCATCCCCCGAGAAGCTGCCGCCCAACTCGCGGCCTCCATTCTGGACAACCCCGGCTCAGCCATCGACACCCTGGCCCGGGAGGAGCTGGGGCTCGATCCGGGCGATCTGGGTTCACCCTGGCGGGTGGCGTTCAGCTCCTTCGCGGCCTTCATGGCGGGGGCCATCATCCCCCTCCTGCCGTTCTTTTTCCTCAAGGGGACAGCGGGAGTATTCACTTCGGCGGCCATGAGCGGCGTGGCCCTCTTTGCCATCGGCGCCACGCTCTCGCTCTTTACGGGCCGGAGCTGGCTCTTGAGCGGTCTGCGCATGCTCGGGATCGGAGCGATGGTGGCGTTGGTCACGAATCTGCTGGGGCGGTTGCTGGGAGTGACGCTGAGTTAAGAGCGGGGAGCGGGGAGCAGGGAGCGGGGAGCGGGGAGCGGGAGCGGGGACCATGCGGTCCCACCGCCATCCCTCATCCCCTAATAGGGTATGCACCTTGCTAAGCCACCGGGTTCCTTGGCCGTCCTTGGTCCAGGCCAGCAAAGCCGGAGGTCTCATCGCCTCATCCCGTTCTTCCTCCGCCACGACGGCCTCGCGATGACCCTCGGCATCCCGCCTGAACTCGATTCGAAGGATCCTCCGCCCCGAGTGCTCCCACAGGGCCTCGGCGGCACGGGGCCACTCCACCACCAAGAGGTCGGAGGAGGCCAGGAGATCTTCCAGGCCCAAGCCCTCCAGGTCCGCGGCGCCGGTGACGCGGTAAAGGTCCACATGGGTCACGGCCAACCCGCGGGTTCCCGCGGGGTATCTCTGGACGAGGGTGAAGGAGGGGCTGGAGACCCACGCGGGATCCATGCCGAGCGCCCGGGCGAGGTACCGCACGAAGGTGGTCTTGCCCGCCCCCAGGTCGCCGGAGAGGAGGAGAAGGTCGCCTGCGGAAAGGGTCTTGGCCGTTCGGGCTGCCAGGGCCCGTGTGGCGTTCAGGCTCGCCAGGGGGACCGCACTCAAGCGCGCGTCTCCCCTTCCACGGCGGGGAGCGCGTCGGCGCACTCCGAGGCGAGCAGGCCGTATCCGCCCAGGCGCACCGCGGCTCGATCCCCCGACGCGCCGTGCCACCACGCGGCCAGGCTGGCCGCGTCCAAGGGGTCCATCCTCCGGGCGAGGAGCGCCGCCACGACTCCCGTCAACACATCGCCGAATCCGGGCCCCGCCATGTGGGGACCTCCCGACAGGTTCATGCGCCAGGGCCGGTCCGGCGCGGCCAACAGCGTGCGGTAGCCCTTCAGCAAGACCACGGCGTTCCATGCCCGGGCCCTATCCGGCGCCAAGGCATACCGCTCTTTGATGACCTGGTCCGCGGTCCACCCGCCAAGCCGTGCCATTTCCCCCGGGTGCGGGGTGAGGACCCGGGGTCCGGAATGATCGGGCAGGTCTCTTTCGCGTCCGGCGAAAGCGTTGAGCGCATCCGCGTCCAGAACCGCCGGACAGGGTATCCGCCGGTGCAGCTCCCGGCACAAGGCCGCCGTCTCGGGAATCTGCCCGAGCCCCGGTCCCATGCCCACCGCGTCCATGCCCTCGCAGGCGTCGAGAAGGGGCATGAGCGCATCCATGCTCAGAGTCCCCTCCTCGGTCTCGGGCAGGGGCAGGGTCATGGCCTCAGGGAGGCTTCCGGCCACCGCGGGGTGGCTCGAAACCGGGCAGGCCACCGTCACGAGGCCCGCCCCGGCACGCAGGGCGCCCCGGGCGGCGAGCAGGGCGGCGCCTGATTTCCCGCGGCTTCCCGCGATGAGCAAGAGGCGGCCCAGATCCCCCTTGTGGGCCGTGCTCCCCCGATGTTCGAAAAAGGGCCGGGCCCAATCCTGGTCCAAGAGTTCCGCGGCGCATGGGAGTCCCTCCACGGCTCCCCCGGGGATGCCGATGTCCAGAACGCACACCTCGCCGCAATGCCCTGCCCCTTCCGGGGTGTACAGAACGGGCTTGGGAAGAGCGAGGGTCAGCGTGAGGTCGGCTCGGACGGCGGGGCCTTCGGGGGCCAAGGCGTCCCCGGAGAGTCCCGAGGGGATGTCCACCGCGGCCACGAAGGCGCCGCTCCCGTTGACGGCGTGGATGGCGTCGGCGTAAAACCCGCTGACCGGGCCTCCCAAGACCTGTGCCCAACAGGGCGTCGAGCACCAGGTCCGCCGACCCCAGGCGGCGTTGCAGCAGCGGAAGATCCTTCTCGGCAAGAACCGCGCAGGGGACGCCGCAAGTCGCAGCGCGCTCGAACTGCGCGCGCGCGTCTGGAGAGAGCCGTTGCGGATCGGCCAGGAGGAGGACTTCGGGCATGTACCCCGCGGTCTTCAGCAGACGGGCCACGGCCAGGCCATCCCCGCCGTTGTTGCCCCTTCCGCACAGGATGGCCACGCGCCCGGCGAGGAGCTCCGGCACACGCTCGAGGAGCGCCCGCGCGATGGCCCGCGCCGCGCTTTCCATGAGCGCCAGCGACGGGATGCCCATCTCCTCGATGGCGATCCGGTCGGCCTCGCGAATGTCCTTGGCAAAATAGAGTCTCATTTCGCGCTGCCCCCTCTGAAATCCCAGGGGTCTTTATTCGTGGGCTCCTGGGCTCGTGGGCTCATGGGCTCATGCGTTCCGTGACGAGAGGTTCGTGGAGGCCCGCCGCTCCGCTTGCACAGACGCGAGGACTAAAATCCCCCCGCCATGAGACGCCACTGGATGATCTTGAGGTTGATCTCGCGCAGGCGACGGGTGAGGATGCGGCATAGGATGAAGAGGAACTGGTAGGCGGATTCCACATCCACCGAGAGGATCTCGTTGAGCACCGACCGGGAGATCGTCAGGACGGTGGTGCCGTTGGCGTGGGCCTTGGCGTCCGCGGAGCGCGGCTCGTTGTCCACCAGCGCCATCTCGCCGAAGAAGTCGCCCTTCTCCAGGATGGCCAGGGCCTCCTCGCCCACGCCCGGGATGTTCTTGCTGATGCGCACCTTGCCGTCCAGGATGATGTACAGCTTGTCGCCCTTGGCCCCCTCCCGGAAGATCACCTCGTCGCGGTTGTAGAGCTCCTCCCCCGAAAACGCCGCCAGGAGCCGGAGCTCCCTGGCGGAGAGCCCGCGCTCCTGGAGGATCTTGATCTTCCGGTCCAGGTCGATGGAGATGGCCTTGGAGAGGCTGGCCTCCTGAGGGTTCAGGGGCAGCTTCGCCCCCGACTCGGCGTCGCTGAAGAAGGTCTTGAGCATGTTGTTGGCTTCGCGCGTCCTCTGGCTCAGGGACTTCCAGAAATGCCAGTAGAAGTGCACGGCCACATCCTTGTGGGTGTCGAAGAACCCCCGGAGCTCTCCCATCTTGAGCGAGAAGAGCCCGCAGTCCGTGTGGGCCACCGCGTCCGCGCTGCGCTGGGAGGGGTCGATGAAGTTCATCTCCCCGAAGAATTCGCCGCGCCGGGCGATGGTGAGGATCTGCTCTCCGAAGGGCGTCTGTTTGCTCAGGTGGACCTCGCCCTTCTCCACCAGCAGGAGGGCGTCGCCCTCGTCGGCCTCGTCGAACACTTTCTGGCCCTGGGTGAAACGCTCCTCCTTGGCGAACTTGGCGATGACGAAGAGGTTCTCGTCGCTCAGGTCGGCCATGAGTTCGAAGGCCCGCAAACGGAGGGCCAACCGGAGGAGGTCCTGGCGGACCTGATCGCCCGCCCCCGCCCTCGCCATCTCGTGGAGCCCCTGCACGGCCCCCTTGCCCAGAGCGATCTCCTTCTGCATGTCGAGCTGGTTCACGCACTGGTTGAATAGGGCCAGGCGGGTCTTGACGAGCTCCCCCCGGGCAATCTTGCTCAGGAGCCCCTGTTTTTCGAGCAGGTACTTGAACTTCTCCTGCAGCTCCTGGCTGGACCGTCGCCCCGAGGCGTTTTCCAGGATCATGGCGTCCACGATGCTGTTGAGGGCGGCCTTGTAGTTCTTGAGATAGAAGAGCGCACGGCCCATGAGGGCGTGCGCTTCTGAGTTGAACGGGTTGATGGTGATGGCGGCGCGGAGTTCCTTGAGGGCCGAGGCGAAGTCGTTGGCCCGGTAGAAGACGTGGGCCAAGTTCAGGTGGGCCTGCTCGTTGGAGGGGTTGTGGAGAAGGGACAGGTGATAGCACTCGATGGCCTTGTCTTCCTGCCCCTTCTTCTCGAAGACCTTGCCGATGGAGGCCACCTGGGCCGAGAGCCGGTCGCGCCGGGCCCGCTCCTCCGCGAACTTGCCCATCATCCGGTGCTTTTCCTGCTCGTCCTTCTCTTTCAGAAGGTTGCGCACCTTGCCCAGATTGATCTTCAGGGCCAGGCTACCCGGGAAGAGCCTGATGCCGCGCTCATAGAGTTCCACCGCGTCCTCGTATCGGCCCTGCTCGGCGAATTTGCTGGCGATGGAACAGAGGTCCTCGAGGGTGATGTTGAGGACCACCCCCTGGGGCGGCGCGGAGTCCTTGATCACGGGAACCTCCTGTTTCTCATTCTAGGAGCAAGACGGGAGGGGGGTCAACCTGTCCGGAGCGGTCTCGATCCCTTCCGGCCTCCCTTGCGGGGCGCCGGCCGGCGGGCCTGGAACTTCGATCGGGGTTCCTTTTCTCCCGACTCACCCCAGCGGCCGCCCTTTTTCCTTGACAGGAAGCCCCGCCATGCCTGAAAATACTCAGATTCGGAGGATCAGGTGCGCCGAACTTGGATGGGCTGGGCACTTCTCATCGTGGCACTCATGGCGGGGCTGCCCAGTTGGGCCGCGTCCACCAAGGTGGTGTCCGTCTCCTCGGAGCCCGGTCCCACGCTCTGGCTTCCGGCCGGTGTGGAGCAGGAGGACCAGGTGGGCGCCGTCGAGGAGGTGACGCGATTCCGACGGACCTGGAGGCTGCTGTTCGGCCAAGAGCCTGATCTGTCCGATCCCCTAGAAATTCCCGCCGGTGGCACTCTGGAAGAAACCCTCTTCGGAACCCTTTGGCAACAGGCCGCCCCATCCATCGCCCCGGACGAACGCCCCGCCGTGCTCGGCGCCCTTCGCTGGGTCGTCCTGGAGGATCCCTCCGGAGTCATGGGCCCCCTCGCAAAGACCGCAGCCTCGGTCCGTTGGGACGCTTCCCTGGCGAGCGGCGTGCCCCTCTATGTCTTTTTGATGGAGGAGGTGACCGAGCCAGCTTTTCTCCGCGAGGCCCTGCCGCCGGGGCTCGGGGACGAACGGCTCAGGGCCGCGCTGTCGAAGAGGGGCATCTCCTGGGAGCGATTCTGGAACCAATACGCCTCATGGCTCCTGGCCCACGCCGTGGAATGGGGATTGATGACTCCCGCCTCCGGCACGCTGCCCGCGGTGTGGATGTTGGACGCTCCCCTGGCTCCTGGCGAAATGTCCGGGTGGAAGTTCCCCCTGGCGGACCTCTCCGCGGGGCTCAATCTGGAATTTTCCGGGGAGGCGACGCCTGGACTCCGCCTCTTCCATGTCTCCACGGACGACCTCGGGCGCGTGACCGGTTCGGGCCTGTGCGACATGAAGCCAGGGACCATGACCCTGCCCAAAGCGGGGAAGTGGTTGTGGATCTTCCTGTGGAACACCTCGGGTTCGGAGACCGGCGCGGGCACGGCCCTGACGCTGTGGTCCAGTTACGAGGCCCCCTTCCAGGTGACGGAGTCCGTCGTGAGGGCCGGGGTGCTGGACCTTCACCTGCAAGAAGAGGCGGGGATCGCCGACTATTGTCTGTGGGCGCCCACCGAAGATTCAAAGGAGTCCTCCCCCGTGGCCACGTTCCCCTCCGAGGGCGAGGGCGAACACATCTACCGCCTCCCCATCCCGCTCAAGGCGGGAAGCGGCTTCCGGCTCTCCTGCAGGACCCTGGCGGGAGGGGCCTACTCCGCCGAGCTGCCCGCGGAGGATCCGGCCCCGTGATGGTCCGCCTCCACTCGGCCGACCTGAACGGTATCGAAGCCGTTCCGGTGGAGGTGGAGGTCGATGTGCAGCCGGGCATGCCCAGCTACGTCACCGTAGGGCTCCCCGACGCCGCCATCAAGGAGAGCCGCGAGCGCGTGCGAGGCGCCGTGCTCAACTCGGGCTACCAGTTTCCCCTCGAAAGCGTCACCGTCAACCTGGCGCCCGCCGACATCCGCAAAGAGGGTTCCCAGCTCGACCTGCCCATCGCCCTGGCGCTCCTGGCGACCACGGGCCAGATTCCCCACGACCCGGGCCACGCGGGATTCCTCTTCGTCGGCGAACTCGCCCTGGGGGGCGCCTTGAGGCCCGTGCGCGGCGCCCTGGCCATGGGGCTCCTGGCGAAGGCACTGGGCCGGTCCCTTGTATGTCCTGCGGAAGACGCCCCCGAGGCGGCCCTCATCCAGGGGTGCACCGTCTTGCCCGTGGGGACTCTCGCCCAGGCCGTCCGCCTGTTGCGCAACGAGGAGGTCATCGCGCCCGAGCCCCACCGGTCCTACGACGCGCTCCGCACCTCTCCACCGGATCACCTGGACTTCGCCGAGGTCCGCGGTCAAGCGCTCGTCAAGCGGGCGCTGGAGGTGGCCGCCGCCGGAGGGCACAACCTGCTCATGCTCGGGCCGCCGGGTTCGGGCAAGAGCATGCTGGCCAAGCGCTATCCCACGATCCTCCCCCCCATGTCCTTCAAGGAGGCCCTGGAGACCACTCGCATCCATTCGGTGCGGGGAGAGCGCCGGCGAGATGGCTCCCCCGTGCTCACGCGGCGGCCCTTCCGATCCCCCCACCACACGATCTCCTACGCGGCCATGGTGGGTGGCGGCGCCGTGATCCAGCCCGGGGAGATCTCGCTGGCGCACAATGGCGTGCTCTTTCTGGACGAACTGACCGAATTCAAGAGGGATGTCCTGGAAAGCCTCCGCCAGCCCCTGGAGGACAGGGTCATCAGCATTTCGAGGGTCAAGGGGAACCTCACCTTCCCCGCGGCGTTTACCCTCCTGGCCGCCACCAATCCCTGCCCCTGCGGGTACTACGGCGATCCCACCCGGCAGTGCCGATGCACGCCGCCCCAGATCGCCAGATACCTGAGCAAGCTCTCCGGACCCGCTACTGGACCGCATCGACATCCAGGTGGAGGTGGGCGCCATCCCTCCGGAGGACCTCCGCCAAGCGCCCGTCGGTGAGCCCTCGGCCTCCGTGAGGGAGCGGGTGGTCAAGGCCCGCGAGGCCCAATGGACCCGATTCGAGGGGTCGGGCGCCCACGCCAACGCCCAGATGAGCGAGCGGCTCGTGGACCGCTTCTGCGCCTTGAACCCCGAGGCCGAGACCTTCCTCATGAACGCCATGAGGGCGCTGGGCATCACGGCCCGCGGCCACCACCGCATCCTCAAGGTGGCCCGCACCATCGCCGACCTGGACGGCCGCGAGGACATCGCCGCGCCCCACATCGCCGAGGCGGTTCAGTACCGGACTCTCGACCGCAAGCTCTTCGCGGGATGAGCCCGTCGCCGCGGGAAGGCCTTCGAGGGCAGGTGAGTGGGGGAGTAGGTGAGTAGGTGAGTAGGGGGGCAGGGAAGTGGGGGGTGGCAGGCCTGCGAAGGTCGGGCCGGGCCTCACCCCTCGCTCATCATCATCCTGTCACGAAAAAAGGGCCGCCATCCGGCGGCCCTTCAAACTTGCCAAACCTGCGCGACTCCGTCAGCCCTTGAGCCCCAACCTCCAGCTCAGCTTGCCGAGGAAATTGTTGATGGGGTTGTTCCTGGAGAGAAACTTGAGCGGTGGGTTCCGCCGGCGGCCGATGGAGTTGTAAAAGATCACCAGGAAATCCCGGTAGGGAGTTCGGAGCTTGAGGCCCTTGTGGATGGCGCGCACGCACTGGAAGCGGTCGCCCAGGGTCAGGTGGACGCGGGCCAGATTCAGGAAGCACAGGGCCTCCCGGGGGTCCTTCCGGGCCGCCTCCTGGCACATGTCCAGACCCTTGTGCAGGATCCCATCCTTCGCCGCCCGAATCATGCCCGCATAGGAGAGGGCCAGGGCGCTGTCGGGATGGGTCTCCAGGTAGTTCTCAAAAAGGGTCTGGGCCTTGTCCAGCCCGCCACGCTCGGCCAGGAGGACGCCCTCCTTGAGGCGTTGCGGCATGTCGGTAATTTCCAGGTCCGCCATCCCCTACCCCTCGTATGCCCACGGTCCGCCCGGGGTTCAAAAAACCGGGCGAGTCGCTCATTCTAGCACTTTGAATCCCTCGCGCTCAATGGCCTGAACCGCGATGCGGAGGGTGCGCTTGTCACCGTTGCGCTCCAAGAGGGTGAGCTGCTCCCGGATCGTGCGCCAGGCCTTGGCGTAGAAAGCCTTGGTGAGATCCATCTCGTAGGCGCAGGCCTCGGGGCCCCGGGCCTTGACCAGGGTGTCCAGCCGCGAGAGGCTCGCCACCATGCCGTAGAGGCTGATGGCCGTGTTGGCCACGCGCTCCTGCAGGAACCCCATGCTGACGACCTTCTTGCCGTGGGCCACGAGGAGCTTCTCGATGGCCAGGGAGAAGGCCTTGACCCCCTCGTCCAGGCGCTCCACGAACCACGCCAGGGAAGTATGGGCCCCGTCGAGGTGGTTGGCGGAGAGGCGCATTTTCATGGTGTGCGTCCCGTAGCCCACCAGGGCGCCCACGCCGCCTCGTTTCTGGATCGCCTTGAGCATATCGCCGGGCCGCTTCATGCCGGCCAGGGTGATGTAGAGGCGCTGGATCTCGTTGGTGCCCTCGAAGATCATGTTGATGCGGCTGTCCCGCATGAGGCGCTCGTAGGGGTACTCGGTCATGTAGCCGATGCCGCCCACGATCTGCATGGCGTTGTTCACCGAATCCCAGAGCCGCTCGCTGCAGTAGGCCTTGCAGCAGGCGCTCTCGATGGAGAAGTCGGTGACGCCGCGGTCCACCAGCGAAGTCGAAAGGTAGACCATGGAGTCGCAGACCCACGCCGCCACGGCCATGTCGGCGATCTTGCCCCGGATCATCTCCAGGTCGCTGATGGGGGCGCCGAACTGGCGGCGCTGCTTGGCGTGGCCGATGGCGAGCCGCATGAGTTCCTTGATCCCTCCGGCGCAGCCCGCGCCCAGAGAGAGACGGCCGTAGTCCAGGACCTCGAGGGCGACCTTGAACCCCTTGCCCCGCTCGCCCAGGACGTTGGCCTCGGGCACCTCCACGTTCTCGAAGTGCAGTTCCGTGGTATTGGAGGCGCGGATGCCCATCTTCATCTCGGGCTTGCCGCGGGTCAGGCCCGGCGCCTCGCCTTCCACGATGAACGCGGTCATGGCGTCCTTGCCGTTCAGCTCTTCCTTGGCGAAGACGGTCATGAGTCCCGCGATGGCCCCGTTGGTGATCCAGAGCTTGGACCCGTTGAGGGTGAAGCTCTTCTTCTCGGGGTTGTAGACGGCGCGTGTCTTGACGGAGCCCGCGTCCGAGCCCGCTTCCGGCTCCGTGAGCGCGTAGGCGGCGATGCGGCGGCCATCGGCGCACTGGGGCAGGTACTTGTCCTTCTGCTCGTCGTTGCCCGACAGGAGGATGGCCTTCATGCCGATGGACTGATGCCCGCCCACCGTCACGGCCAGGGAGGCGTCGTGGCGGCCCACGGCTTCCATGACCTTGCAGTAGGCGGTCATGGAGAGGCCGGCGCCTCCGTACTGCTCGGGGATGGCCAGGCCCATGAGGCCCAGGTCGAAGAGGCCCTTCAGGATTTCCGGGGAGGTTTCGTGCGCCTCGTCCATCTTGACGGGGTCCACCTTGCGCTTGGCGAACTCGCCGAAGGAATCGAGCAGCATCTCCACGGTCTCGGCCTCGTCGGCGCTCATCTTGGGATAGGGGAAGATGAGGTCGTGGTCGAAGTGGCCGGCGAAGATCTGCGGCATGATGCCGAGCTTTTCAGTCTTTGGGGATGCGCTCATGTCAGGCCTCCTTGCTTCCGAAAGCGGTGTAGAAGGGGGTGTTGCTCTTGGCGAGGTCCAGGATCTGCGGCGAGGGGGCGAAGCGCGAGTCCACCGACTGCGCGAGCGCGCCCAATCGCTCGGCCAGGTTCGCGGAGCCGATGGAGTCGGCGTACCTCATGAGTCCCCCGCGGAAGGGCGGGAACCCCGTGCCCATGATCATGCCCAGATCCACATCCCCGGCGGTTTTGACGATGCCCTCGGCGAGGATGCGGCTGGCCTCGTTGATCATGGGGAGGACCATGCGCTCCTGGAGGACCGCACTCGGGGGGCGCGGTCTTGGGGGGAGGCAGAAGCGCCAGGGCCCGGGAGTTGACGGCCGTCTCCTTGCCCTTCTCGTCGTAGAGGTAGAATCCGGCGCCGCCCTTCTTGCCCAGGAGGTCCGTCTCGGAGATGGCCTTGAGGAGCGGCGCGCCCTTCATGCGCTCGGGGAACTTGGATTCCAGGAAGGTGCCCACGTGGTAGGCCACATCCAGGCCCACCTCGTCCATGAGCCGCACGGGGCCCATGGGCATGCCGAAGGACACCATGGCCTTGTCCACGACCTCCACGGGAACGCCCTCCAGGAGCAGGTAGGCGGCCTCGTTCATGTAGGGCATGAGGAGCCGGTTCACGAGGAAGCCCGGGCCGTCCTCACAGGAGACGGGCACCTTGCCCATGGCCTTGGCCAGGGCGAAGACCGTGGCCACCGCCTCGTCGCTGGTCTTCTTTCCCCGGATGATTTCCACCAGGGGCATGCGGTTCACGGGGTTGAAGAAGTGCATACCCACGACCTGGTCCGGGCGCTTGCACTCGGCGGCGATGTCCGTGATGGGCAGGGACGAGGTGTTGGTGGCGAAGATGACCTTGCCCGCCGCCCTCTCCTCCACCTCCTTCAGGACCATGCGTTTCACGGGGAGCTTCTCCACCACTGCCTCGATGACCACATCGAGGGTCTGAAGGCCGTCGTAGGTGAGGGTGGGGCTGATGCGGTCCATGCGGAACTGCGCCTCGTTCTTCTTGAGGCGCCGGCGCTTCACCTTGGCCTGGAAGAGCCGGTTGGCCTCCGCCAGCCCCTTGCCCAGCGCGTCCTCCTGGATGTCCTTCATGCGGACGCTCAGGCCCCTGTCCGCGGCGAGTTGGGCGATGCCACCGCCCATGACGCCCGCGCCCAGGACCCCGATGCGCTTCACCGGCAACGGCTTGGTCTCGGCTGGCCACGCCCGTCGCCTTCTTGACGCCTTCCATGAGGAAGAAGAGGTGGATCAGGCTCTTGCTCACATCGGAGGTGATGAGCGGGACGTTCTCGCGGGCTTCCACTTCCAGGCCCTGCTCCACGCCCATGCCGTGCGTCTTCTTGATGACCTCCAGGGCCGTCAGGGGCGCAGGGTATTGGCCTTTGGTGGCCTTGAGCACGGCTTCGCGGGACTTCTTGAACACCAGGCCGCGCCCGAAGGGGGTCTTTTCCAGGACCCAGTTCATGGCGCCCTTGGGCTTGAACCGGGGAGGCTTGGCCGAGTGGTGGGAGGCTTTCAGGGCCAGGGCTGCCGCCTCCTCGATGAGGAGGCCCGGCGGGACGCAAGCCGAGACGAGACCCGACTTGAGGGCCTTTTTGCCGTCCACCGTGGAGCCGTTGAGGATCATTTTGAGCGACTCCTGGAGTCCCACGGCCTTGGGCAGGCGCTGGGTGCCGCCGAAGCCGGGGATGATGCCGAGCTTCACCTCCACCAGGCCGATGCTCGTCTTGGGGTTGTCCGTGGCGATGCGGTGGGTGCACGCCAGGGCCAGCTCCAGGCCGCCCCCCAGGCACACGCCGTCGATGGCCGCCACGGAAGGGATGGAAAGCTTGGCGATCTTGTGGAGGATGAGCTGGCCGCGCCGCCCCGCGTCGAAGGCGAGCTTGGGATCGGTGACGCCCTTGATCTCGTCCACGTCGGCGCCGGCGATGAAGACGTCCTTCTTCTTGCTGGCGATGACCAGGCCGCGCAGGCGCGTGTCCTTGGCCACCTCGTCCAGGGTGCGGTCCAGCTCCTCCATGACCCAGGAGGAGAGCTTGTTCACCTTCTCCCCGGGCAGGTCGAACCACAGGATGCCGATCCAGTCGGGGCGGATTTCCAGGTTGAGCGCTCCCATGGCTACCTCCTCTCCACGAGCATGGCCGCGCCCTGGCCGCCGCCCACGCAGAGGGACGCCATGCCCATCCCCAGGCCCCGCTCCTCCAATTCGTGGAGGAGGGTGAGCACGAGGCGGTTGGCCGTCTGCCCCACGGGGTGCCCCAGGGCGATGCCGCTGCCGTTCACGTTGGTGATGGCCCGGTCCACCTGGCCGAACCGCGGCGAGCCCAGGTTCGCCTGGCACCAGGACTCCGAATCCAAGGCCTTCTCGCAGCCGATGAACTGGGCCGCGAAGGCCTCGTTGATCTCGTAAAGATCCACATCCCGGTAGGACATGCCGGCTTTTTTGAGCAGCTTGGGGACGGCGAAGGCCGGTCCCAGGCCCATGCGGGCCGGGTCCAGGCCCACGGTGGTGAACCCCTTGATGCGGCCCATCACCTTGAGGCCTTCGGCCTTCGCCTTCTCGGCGCTGGCCAGGATGAGGCAGCACCCCCCGTCCGTAATCTGCGAGGCGTTCCCCGCGGTGACCGTGCCGTAGCGGCGGTCGAAGGCCGGCTTCAGCTTGCCCAGGGCCTCCATGTTCTGGCCGTTCCGGATGCCGTTGTCTTCCTTCGCCCACTGCGTGAACTTGGGCGGCAACGGCACGAAGGCCATCTCTTTTTGGAGGCGCCCGCGTTTGGTGGCCGCCTCGGCCCGGTTGTGGCTGAGCATGGCCAGTTCGTCCTGCTCCTTCCTCGTGATGCCGAACTCCCTAGCGAGGGTCTCCGCCGTCTGGCCCATGTTGATCCCCGTGTTGTAGTCCGTGAGGCCCTGGATGAGGCCGATGATGGGCCCGAAGTCGGAGGGGCGGAAGGAGGCCATGGCCCCGAGCTTCTTGCCAAGCCCCTTGGCCATGCCCAGGGCCGTGAACTTGTCCTGGGCCGAGCGCTTGAAGAACAGGGGGATATTGCTCATGGACTCCACGCCTCCGGCGGCGATGAAGTCGGCGTCACCGGTGGCGATCCGGTAGCAGCCCTCCATGATGGACTCGATACCGGAGGCGCAGTTGCGCGCCACGGTGAACGCGGGCACGCGCTCGGGGACCTGGGCCAGCAGGGCGATCACCCGGCCCACGTTGGCCGCCTCGGGCGGGTTTCCGATGCACCCGAAGATGACCTCGTCCAACTGGTCGGGCCTCACGCCGGCCCGGTAGAGGGCCTCCGTCAGGGCGATGCGCCCCAGCTCCTGGGCCGGGATCTCCTTGAAGAGCGTGTTGAACCGGATGTTCGGTGTTCTGGCACCGCCGACGACCACCACCTCTCTCATGGGCAACACCTCCAACTAGAATTGGAGTATAGTCCAAAAAGGATGTGAGTAAAAGCTATCGGGCAAGATGCAAGAGCCCAAGCTTGACAGTTAAGGAGCGGCGTTGTAGTGTCAGACCCTAGAGTGAGTGATTACACTCTCGGAGGCCCCGATGGAACTCATCATCGACGATCGAAAGCGGGACACCAAGCTGCCGGCCATCCTCCGGTCGGCCCTGGAGCTGTTCACGGAGAAAGGCATCCACGCCACCACCACCAAGGACATCGCCCGCCGCGCCGGGGTCTCCGAGGGCGCCCTCTACCGCCACTTCTCGAGCAAGCAGGAGTTGGCGGAGGACCTGTACCTCACCCACCTCTCCCATTTCACCGCCCTGCTCGACAAGAGCGTCCTGCCGCACCGGGCGTTCAAAGATCGCCTCGAGGCGCTGGTCCTGGGGTGCTTCCGGTTCTTCGACGAGGACCGTACCCTCTTCACCTATCTCATCCTGAGCGAGCATAACGAGCTGGGGCGGACCACCCGCCGCGTGCGGCACATCCGGCACCTGGTCCGCGACGTGCTCAACGACGGCCGCGCCTCGGGCGAGGTCCGCGAGGGTGACCTGGAACTTCTCGGGGCCATGGTCATCGGGGGGATCATCCGCGTGGCCATCTTCCGGATCTACGGTCTGATTCAGGGAGACCTGGTCCCGCGCTCCAAAGAGGTGGCCGAGGCCTGCCACCGCGCCGTGGGGAAATAACCACGCCGGGGTCAGGTCTTGTATTTCAACATTTTGGCCCGGCGCGCCCCGGGTCCTTCCCCCTTCCACCAGAGCCCGAAACGCACACCTTCCCGAATGAGCGCCGCGGCTCCTTCGCCCTTGGGTGTCGGCGCGAAGTCGTGCTAGGCTATGCCCAGCGCGTAATGAGGAGGCCGGCCATGGCGATCGGGGAGCAGCTTCAGGCCATCGTGAAGGCGAAGGGCCCCGGCAGGGAGGGTCTGAAGGATGGAGCGAAGGCGCTGGCCGAGGCCATCGCGGTGCGGCTCCAGGTCAAGCCCGACGAGGTGGCCATCATGCTCCTTAACGCCACGGGGCAGACCCTCATGTTCGTGTGGCCGCCGCCTCTCTTCGCGGGGGGGCAGCCTTCCCCGCCAACCACAAGACGGCCATCGCGAGCGGCGTGCTGGCCACGCTCAAGGGCCGGGTGGACAACAAGATCGCCGAGAGCAAACACCTCAAATTTTACGAGAGCGTGACGGGCATGCAGACCAGCAAGCTTCCGATCCAGAAGATGGTGGCGCTGCCGCTCTTTTCCGGGGACAGAAAGCTGGGGGTCGTGGAGGTCTCGCGCAAGGGCAAGACACCCGAAGAAGCGGGACCCAACTTCACGCCCGAGGATGCCCAGGCCCTGGTGGCCCTCTGCAAGGAGGCCTCGCCCCTCATGGCCCAGCTCATCCCGGAGCCGTTCCTGTGAATGATCTGAGCCGGTAAACGGGTGATGCGCATGACCCGTGCCCGACCCATTTCCCCACGATGCCGGGCGGGGCAAACGCGATGATGGCCGATTCGATCCCCCCCCATCTCGACCCCTCCCTCTGGCTCTCGGACCAGCCCGTCACGATCTCCGTGAAGGGCATCTCCATGGCGCCCTTTTTTAAAGAGGGCGATCGGGTGGAGGTGGTGCGAGTCGCTCCCGGGGACTTGAAGGCCGGCGACCTCATCGTCTTTCTGCGCAGCGGGGAAGTGGTGGTCCACCGGTTCCTCGCGGTAAGGGGCGGCCTCTTCCTGGAGAAGGGCGACGGCCAAGGCCGGGGCAACTGGGCGCCGTGGCCCGACGCCCTCGGCCGGGTCGTGGCCCTGCGGAAAGCGGAGGAACGCCTCGACTTCACCGTGGACCCATGGCCCTGCCGCATGGCGTCGTTGGGGCGAACCCATCTTCGTGCACACCGGGCGGCCATCTTCGCCGAGAAACTGCCGGGGACTTTGCTGCGACGGGTCTTTCTCCGGCTGTGCCGATGGTGCCGATAGAGACACCGAGAAAACAGGGAAGGACTTCACCACAGAGGCACAGAGGCACAGAGGACAAAGAGGAGATCTCAAGGGAAGGACAACAAGACAGGTAATCGATGTTTCGCTTCTCCAATCAATAGTTTATCCTTCTGCCCTCCTTTCCTTTTACATTGCCACTCCTATTCCTCATCGCCTCTGTGCCTCTGTGGTAAATCCTTTCTTTTGAAACCTTGTGCCCTTGGTGCCCCTGTGGTGAATTCTTCTATCCTCCCTGCGTGGGCATGCCAGGCCCGCTCGTTGAATTTTCTCCGAAGTCATTGTAAAATCTATGGTTTTGGAGGTGTCCCGTGAGCGCGGACTGGAAAGAGACCCTGAATCTGCCCAAGACCCCCTTCCCCATGAAAGCCAATCTGACCCAGCGCGAGCCGGCTCAGATCGCGGCCTGGACCGAGCAGGGGATCTACGGCCAGATTCTGGAGTCCCGCCGGGGCGCGCCGGTGTTCTCCTTCCACGACGGCCCGCCCTACGCCAACGGGCACATCCACCTGGGGCACGCGCTGAACAAGATCCTTAAAGACTTCGTCGTCAAATCCCGGACCATGGCGGGGTTTCGCGTCACCTACCGCCCGGGCTGGGACTGCCACGGGCTCCCCATCGAGCTCCAGATCGAGAAGGAGCAGGGGCGCAAGGTCCGTGACATGGAGATCCACGCGTTCCGAAAGGCCTGCCGCGCCTACGCCGAGAAGTTCATCGCGGCGCAGAAGCAGGAGTTCGTCCGGCTCGGCGTGTTCGGCGACTGGGAGCACCCCTACAAGACGATGGACTACGCCTACGAGGCGGCCATCGCCCGGTCCTTCACGGAATGTTTCCAGAAGGGCTACGCCTACAAGGGCATGAAGTCGGTGCAGTGGTGCATCCACTGCGAGACGGCCCTGGCCGAGGCGGAGGTGGAGTACCACGAGCACACCTCGCCCACCGTCCACGTGGCCTTCGCCCTGGCCCCGGGCCAGGACGGCAAGCTTCCCGCCGGGCTGCCGCCCGAGAACACCTTCGCGGTCATCTGGACCACCACGCCCTGGACGCTGCCCGCCAACCTCGCCATCGCCTTCCACCCGTCCTTCGTCTATGTCGCCGTGAAATGCGGGGGGGCCCACTACATCGTGGCCGAGGATCTTCTGGCCCCCTTCCTTGCGGACACGGGACTCCAGGGCGAGGTGGTGGCCAAGTTCAAGGGCGCCCAGCTCGACGGCCTGCGGTTTCGCCACCCCTTCATCGACCGGGAATCCTTGGGAATCCTGGCGGACTATGTGACGAACGACACGGGCACGGGGTGCGTTCACACGGCGCCGGGCCACGGCCAGGAGGACTACATCTCCGGCGTGAAGCACGGCCTGCCCATCCTCTCCCCCGTGGATGCACGCGGGGTGTTCACGGCCGATGTGGAGCACTTCGCGGGCCAGCGCGTCTTCGACGCCAACCCCAAGGTCATCGATCTGCTCCGGGCGAGGGGCGCCCTGCTGGCCAGCGGTTCTCTCAAGCACAGCTACCCGCACTGCTGGCGCTGCAAGAACCCGCTCATCTTCCGCGCCACCGAGCAGTGGTTCATGGCCATGTCCCACGACGGGCTCCGGGGCCGGGCGCTGGCGGCCATCGACTCCGTGGAGTGGGTGCCGCCGTGGGGCCGGAACCGCATCTACAGCATGATGGAGGGGCGCCCCGACTGGTGCGTCTCGCGCCAGCGCCGGTGGGGAGTGCCCATCACGATCGTGACCTGCGCGGCGTGCGGGGAGCCCGTGCGCGAACCGGCCTTCTTCGATGCGGTGGTGAAGGAGATCACCGAGCGCGGCGCGGGCATCTGGTGGGAGGGCGACGCGTCGCGCTTCCTGCCCGCGGGGTTCGCGTGCTCCAAGTGCGGCGGCCAGTCCTTCACCCAGGAGACGGACATCCTCGACGTCTGGTTCGACTCGGGGGTGAGCCACCGGGCCATCCTGGGCCACGACGCCGATCACCCGTGGCCCTCCGAGATCTACCTGGAGGGCAGCGACCAGCACCGCGGATGGTTCCACACCTCGCTCCTCACGGCCCTCATGCTGGAGGGCGCGCCGCCCTACAAGCAGGTGGTGACCCACGGGTTCGTCCTGGACGGCGAGGGGCGGGCCATGTCCAAGTCGCAGGGCAACGTCATCGCCCCGGAGGAGGTCGTGAAGAAGGCGGGCGCCGAGATCCTGCGCCTGTGGGTCTCCATGGTGGACTACCGGGACGACGTGCGCTTCTCGTGGGACCTCATCAGCCGCAACTCGGAGGCCTACCTCAAAATCCGCAACACGCTGCGCTACCTGCTCGGCAACCTCTACGACTTCTGCCCCGAGGACGCCGTGCCTCTGGAGTCGCTTCCCGAGCTGGACCGCTACGCCCTCATGCTCCTGGACCGCGTCGTGGGCCGCGTGACGAAGGCCTACAAAGATTTCGCCTTCCACCTCGTCTACCACGAGCTCCTCGGGTTCTGCACCGTGGACCTCTCGGCCTTCTACCTCGACATCCTCAAGGACCGCCTCTACTGCAGCGGGGCCGCGTCCCCGGAGCGCAGGGCCGCGCAGACGGTGCTCTACCGCCTGGCCGACTCCCTCGTGCGCCTCATGGCCCCGGTCCTGCCCTTCACCGCCGAAGAGATCTGGGCACAACTCCCCCAGCGGGAAACGCCCTCGGTCCACATGGCCCTGTTCCCCGAGCCCTCGGGTCTTGCGGACGAAGGCCTCATGGCCCGCTGGGAGGCGTTGCGCTCGGTGCGGGACGGGGTGAACAAGGCGCTCGAAGAGGCCCGCAAGGAGGGGACCATCGGCAAGTCCCTGGAGGCTTCGCTCCGCATCACGCCCGGGGACGCAGGACCAGGCCGATCTGCTCAAGGCGCTATCGTCCAAAGTCTTCCGGAGCTGTTCATCGTGTCGGCGGTGGAGGTGCTCCCCGCCGGCGAGGCGGAGGTGGAAGTGGCCAAGGCCGCCGGAGAGAAGTGCTCGCGGTGTTGGACGGTGACCGAGGCACCGGTCGTTGTGCAGGACGCGCCGCTCTGCCCGCGCTGCGCGGCCGTGGTGGGCTGAGCCGGCCATGAAGCGCTGGCGATACCTCCTGCTCTCGCTGGGCGTCCTCGTCCTGGACCAGGCCACCAAGGCCTGGATCGTGGCTACCATCCCCGAGGGTCATGACCGGCCCGTCACCTCGTGGTTCATGCTCACCCACTGGCGCAACCCCGGGAGCCTCTTCGGCTTCCTCAGCAACATTCCGCCCAAGGCGGCGCTTGCCATCTTCCTGGTTCTTCCCCTGGCGGGCATGGCGTTCCTGGGCTGGCTCTTCTGTCAAGTCCCAGCGGCGCCTGGAACTCGTGCTGCTGGCCGCGATCCTGGGCGGGGCCGCCGGAAATGTGGTGGACCGCCTGCGGTTCGGGGCCGTCGTCGACTTCCTCTACTTCCACCTCCCCGACGGTCCGGGGTGGCCTTCCTTCAACGTGGCCGACGCCTGCCTGTCCACGGGCATCCTGGCCCTGCTGGCCCTGACCCTGCTCCGCCCCACTCCGGAGGGTGACCATGCACCCGATCCTGTTCACCATCGGTAGTTTTCCCGTGGGCACGTACGGCGTGCTCCTGGCCATCGCGGCCCTGGCGGCCATCGCCCTGGGCCGGATGCTGGCCCCCCAGGCCGGACTGGACCCCGAGAAGCTCGTGGACCTGTTCGTCTTCAGCCTCCTGGGCGCTTTCGTGGGAGCCAAGGTGGCCCTCATCATCGGGGACTTCAGCGCCTTCGCGGATCACCCCGTGCAGTTCATGATCGAGAACCTGCGATCTTTCGGGGCGTTCTACGGCGGGTTTATCGCCGGCGTCCTCGTGGCCGTCTACTACCTGCGCAAGCACAAGATCCGCTTCTACGACGCGGCGGACGTGACGGTGGTGTGTCTCGCCATGGGGCAGGCCATGGGCCGGTGGGGATGCTTCTTCGCGGGGTGCTGCTACGGGAAGCCGACCCAGCTGCCCTGGGGGATGGTGTTCCCCGCGGTGCCGATCTGCGCGGACGGGACCCACATCCACCCGTGGCCCCTTTACGAGAGCCTGGCGGACTGGGCCATCTTCGCGCTCCTGTTCTGGCTCTTCAGGCGGCGCGCGTTTTCCGGCCAGGTCTTCCTCGTCTATGTGATGACCTACGCCGTGGCCCGGGGCCTGCTGGAGTTCCTGCGGGGCGACGACGTGCGCGGCCTCTACTTCGGCGGCGCCGTCTCCCTTTCCCAGATCGTGGCGGTGGTGGCTTTCGGCGCGGCCGCGGGTGTCTACCTCTGGCGGCGGAAGGCCGCCATCACCCGGTGACCATGTCCCGGCGCACTCAAATTCCGCCCCTTTCGGTGCCGCCATCGCGGTATCGGCGCCTCACGGTGACATTGCCCGAGGGCGGGCGCCGGCTCGACGCCCTCCTCGCTCGGCTGCTCAGAGACCAGGGACTGACCCGCTCCCAAATCCGCAGGCTCATGGACGAAGGGTTGGTTACTGCGGGCGGCTCGCCCGCCAAGGCCTCCGCGGAGGCCCGACAGGGAGAGGTGGTGATCCTGGAACTGCCCGAACCCCGTCCCTCGGGAATCGTGGCCATGGACCTCCCCCTGACCCTCCTCTACGAGGACGAAGCCTGCATCGCGGTGGACAAGCCTTCCGGGCTCGTCACCCACCCGGCCAAGGGCCACTGGGACGACACCCTCGTGAACGCCCTCGTGGGGAGCGGGCGGGTTTTCTCGTCGGGGTCGGCCCCCGACCGCCCCGGCATCCTCCACCGGCTGGACAAGGAGACTTCGGGGGTCCTGCTCGTGGCCAAGACGGATCGGGCCCACGCCGCACTCTCGGAGCAGTTTCGGGATCGGACCGTGCACAAGCTGTACCTCGCCATCGCCTGGGGAAGCCTGGACCGGGAACCCGTGGAGGTGGACGCCCCCATCGGCCGCCATGCGGTGAACCGGAAGAAGATGGCGATCAGGGAGGACGGCCGTCCCGCGCAGACCCGGGTGACCACGCGGGAGCGCCTGCCGCACGTGAGCCTCCTGGAGGCCGAACCCCGTACGGGTCGCACGCACCAGGTCCGGCTCCACCTGGCCCTGCTCCGCCATCCCGTGCTCGGGGATGCGCTGTACGGGGGCCACCCCGAAAACGGTCTGCCATCCAAGATCCTTCAGGAGAGGGTGCGCTCGGCGGGACGCTTCTTCCTCCACGCCCATCGGCTCTCCTTTCGCAGTCCGGCGGCGGGTGAGGTGGTCGTGGAATCGCCCCTGCCCGAAGAGTTTTTGTCGATCATGGAGGCCTTCCGAACCCATGGCTGACTTTGCCGTCTCGCCCTCGAACAAGCGGCTGGCTCTCCTCGGATGCGGGAAGGCGGGACTCTCGCTCTCCCTGGCGCTGAAAAGCGCCGGATGGGAGGTGGCCGGGTGCCTGTGCATCACCTCCCAATCCGCCGAGCAGGGCGCCCAGTGGCTGGCCTGCCAGATCCTGCAATCCGTGGCGGAGGTGCCGCCGGGCGTGGTGATCATCCTGGGAGTTCCCGAGGGCGCCTTCACGGAGGTGGACCGGAGGATCGCCGTGGAGGACCAGCACCTTGAGGGCCGGGTGATCCTGCACCTCAGTGGCGCTCTGCCGTCGCGCGCGCTCGAAATCTGCCGTCTCCGGGGTGCCAGCGTGGGTTCCTTCCATCCCATCATGACCCTGCCCGATCCGCTGACGGGTGCACGCCGCCTGAGGGGTGCCACCTTCGCCATCGAGGGCCGTCCCGCCGCGGTGGAGGTCATGAGGGCCATGGCCCAGTCCCTGGCGGGAAAGAGCTTCATCCTCTCCCCCCGGGGCAAAACCCTGTACCACGCCGCCGCCGTCATGGCCTCCAATCATGTCCTGACCCTGCTCGCCGACAGCCAGGACATGCTCGTGAAGGCCGGAGTGGATCCGGCTTCGGCCCACGAGGCCTTTCACCAACTCGTGGATGGAACGGTGGAAAATTTCTATGCTGGCGGGGCGGTGGCCGCCATCACTGGGCCCGTGGAAAGAGGGGACGCGCGGACCGTGAAGAACCACCTCCAGGCCCTGAAGCGCTGGCCACAGGTGAGAGAGCGCTATCGGGTTCTCGCCCTCGGAGCCCTGGACCTATCTCGGCGCAGAAACCCGGAGCGGACCGAAGCGTACGACGCGCTTGCAAAGCTTCTCTCGGAATGGCAAAGTAAATAGTTCTGGAGCGGGGAACCATGGCATTTTTCAACTACGCGACCATGCAGATGGCGGCCAAGATCGTGTACTACGGCCCCGGCCTGTGCGGGAAGACCACCAACCTCCAGTACATCTACAACAAGACCTCCGCCAAGTCCCGGGGGGAGATGGTCTCGCTCGAGACGGAGTCGGACCGGACGCTCTTCTTCGACCTCCTCCCGCTCGAGGTGGGAGTCATCGCCGGATTCAAGACCCGGTTCCAGCTTTACACCGTGCCTGGCCAGGTCTTTTACGGAGAGACCCGCCGCATGGTCCTGCGGGGCGTGGACGGCGTGGTCTTCGTGGCGGATTCCCAGCGGCCCATGCGCGAGGCCAACATCGAAAGCCTGAAGGACCTGGAGAAAAACCTCCAGGAAATGAGCCTCCAGATCAAGAACATCCCCCTCGTCCTTCAGTACAACAAGCGCGACCTGACCAACCTCCTGACCCCGGAGGAACTGGACAGAGACCTGAACTGGCACGGGTGGCCCCGGGTCGAATCGAGCGCGGTGAACGGCATGGGGGTTTTCGACACCCTCAAGTCCATCAGCCGCCTCACGCTCGGGAGCCTCAAGCACAAGCTATCCAAGCCGGAGCCGGCAGTGGCAGCCCCAAGCCCCGCCTCCGCTGTGACGGCTCCACGCCCCGCGATGGCCCCGCTCACTCCGCCTGCGCCTGCGCCTGTGCCTCCGGTTCAGGTGGCGTCCGCTTCCGCCGCGGTGGCGCCTGTGCCCCAGCCGCCGGTTCCCGTTCCGGTCGTCGAGTTCGACACCCGCCAGACCAAGGGGGACGAGAAGGAGCTGGCCACCACGGCACCCAAGGTCAAAACCGTCTCGGTGACTGCACGCCGCGTCGCCTCCGAGCTGGATCGGATCCGGGAAAGCCTTTTAGGTCCCATTTTGGCGCCCAGCGCGCCGAAGGTCAGAGATCTGAAACCGGCCCTGGACGACCTGGCCCTGGTGGCGGAACAAGCCAAGCGAGTGGAGGCGGACATCGTCGTGGAGGTGCCCGCCGAGTTCCTTCAGGATCTGGAGGGGATCCACATCGCCCTGCAAGTCGTCAGCGGGCAGAAGCGCCACGCCATCCCTGGCGGGGTGCTGGCGGAAGCGGGCCAGCTCATGAGGTCGGGCGACGGCTGGGTGGCGCGCCTGAGGTTCGTCCCTAAAAAAGCTTGAATTTTTTCTTCTTGGCCTGCTCCTCCAGAGCGAGCAGACGGGCCGTCATGTCCTCGATGGCTCGATGCAATTTGATGTTTTCGCTCACCAGGGTTTCAAAAACCTCCAGGAGTAGATCGAGGTCTCGCCTCATCAACACCGGATCTCGATCCGAAACGAGTTTGGTTTTGGCGTCCTTGAGGGAGAGTCCCTGGGTGTGAATCAGATAGTGAATGCGCTTTAGTTTCTCCACATCCTCGGTGCGGAACCTGCGGTGACCTCCGGGGGTCTTGGGCAACTGGAGGTAACTCCCGAATTCCTTTTCGTAATAACGGATGGTGCTGATGGGTAGTCCCGTCTCCACGGATACCCGTCCGATGGTGACGGTGATCTCCGTTTCTTTGGAATCCTGAGCCATCTCAACCTCACTTATGATTCAGAGATAATTGTAACACAGCAAAGATCTTATTCCACTCCACTTCGCCCTGAGGATCAAATCCAGACGTGGGAGGAAGCCTGCGGTCTTTCCCAGGGCGGCTCCATGAAGGTCCCCGATGGGGATTCGGATCGGGCCGAACCGGGCGAGCACTGACTGGGGTCCCAAGCGGCAAAGAATCTATTGCAGGTTCATGTCCGCTCGCCGGGGTCTTTGCCTGAAAGGGACTCCCGTACAAATCGGTGTGCACATGGGATGGGCGTCCGGCGGCTGCTGTCTCGAAAGGACGATGCACTTTTGCTCCCGGTCCGCCACCGGCATGTTCAAACGGAGCAAATTGCGCATGGGTTTCTGCCCCGAAGCCGCGGGCCAGGGATCTCGTCATGGCTGGGCATCCCGTCTCCGTCATTTTGTGCTCAGCCCGTTTGTGCTATAATCCGCCGACCCTGGGGTGGGTAAACAGCATGGGAACACTCTACATGGTGGCGACACCGATCGGGCATCTGGAAGATATCACTCTGCGTGCCCTGGAAACCTTGAAATCCGTGGACCTCATCCTCTGCGAGGACACCCGGGTCACGCGAACCCTCACGGCCCGTTACGGCATCCAAAAGCCTCTGAAATCGTACTTCGCAGGAAATGAAGAGCGCCGGCTGGGGCCCATTCTCGAGCGCCTCAAGGGAACGGACTCCATCGCCCTCGTGACCGATGCCGGCACACCGGGCGTTTCGGACCCGGGATACCTTCTCGTCAGGGCATGCAGGCAGGCGGGGATTCCGGTGGTGCCCATCCCCGGACCGTCCGCCCTGGCCACCGCGCTCTCGGTGAGCGGCCTGCCGGCGCAGAGGGTGCTATTCCTGGGATTTCCACCCCGGAAAACCCAGGAGCGCGCCAGGTTTCTTTCGAGCCTGGCTGGAGATCCGTCCACCCTGGTTTTTTATGAGGCGCCCCACCGCGTCAGGTCCTTTCTGAAAGAGGCGCTGACGGCCTTTGGCGGCAGGGAGTGCGTGGTCGGGCGGGAGCTCACCAAGCGCTTCGAGTGGGTGGGGCCCGTGTCGGACCCGGAACAGATTCCGGAGCGCGGCGAGTTCGTGGTCCTGTTCGGACCTCCGCCCACTCCGGTAGCAGTGCCCTGTTCGCCCGAGGAAGCGGCGAGACGCGTGGGGCAATTCGTCGACGAGGGGATCGAGGAAAAGGAGGCCCTCCGCAGGGTCGCCCGGGAGATGGGCGTGCCGCGCAGGGAAGTCTACGCCATCGTGAAGGGGAGCAGGACTTGAAACTCACCGAGAGCGACTTCGTTGCACCCGCCCGTGCCCTCTTGGGCGCGCGCGTCCTCTGGCTGACCACCCACGTGAAGAGCGACGGTGACGGCATCGGGTGCGAACTCGCCCTGCTGCGGGCGCTGAGGGCTATGGGAAAGGAGGCGCGGATCATCAACGACACGGCCGTGCCCCGACCGCTCCGATTTCTGGAAGAGGATCCCGACGAGATCCTGGTCTATGACCCCGCGCGAGACGGGGAGTTCCTCTCCCGCGCCGATGCCATCGTGGTGCTGGACGTGGGCCTCACCTATCGCCTGGGCCGGCTGGAGGAGGTCTTCCTGAAGAGTGGTGCCACAAAGATTTGCCTGGACCACCACTTGGACGCGGACCCGGCGTTTGCACACTCCCTTTCGGACTCCTCCTCGGGGTCCACGGGGGAAATTCTCTACCGCCTCCTGAAGGTCGCGGGGATCCGCATGGACCCGCGAGTGGCCGCGCCGCTCTTCGCGGCCATCAGCGTCGACACCGGCTCCTTCTCCTACGAGCGGTGCTCTCCCCGAACCTTCCAGTATGCTTCGGAGCTCGTGGCCGCCGGGGCGGAGCCCTACAAGATCCACATGGCGTTGAACTGGCAGCGCTCCTTGGAGGAGGTCCGAATGGAGGGCGAAGTCATCGCCCGCATGCGCCTGGACCCCTCGGGAGAGGTGGCCTACTCGGAGGTCACCGCAGAAATGCTCCGCAGGAACCGGGTCGATCCCATGGACCTTTCCGCCGTCGTGAACATCCCGCTCTCCCTGGCCGGGGTGGAGCTGGCGCTCCTCTTCGTGGAAGTGACGCCCGGTAGCGTCAAGGTTTCCGCCCGAAGCAAGGGACGCGTGAGGGCCAACGCCCTGGCCCACCGTTTCGGCGGAGGCGGCCACCCCCTCGCTTCCGGATTCTGCGTCCAGTCGCCCCTTGGCGAGGCCCAGGAGGCGGTGATCGAAGAGGCGCGCAGGCTCGTGGGCAGCTCTCCGGTCATGTCCGACTCGGCCTGAGAGGGCTCCCTGGCCCGTTCGGATCGAGGGTCCTTCTCTCCGAGATCTCCCGCACCCCCTTGCCATCCCCCCTCCCCCCAACCTTCCGCCTGCGGCCTGCTATAATCGGCACAGAAGGGGGCGTCGTGACCCGATCGCGGTACAAGCTCATCACGCTGGTCGCCAGCCTGGTGGTCCTTCTGGCCGTGGGCACGTTCGGCTTCGCGCTCATCGAGCGGATGCCTTTCCTGGACGCGCTCTTCCTCACCGTGATCACGCTGTCGACGGTGGGGTACGGGACGTTGAAGCCTCTGAGCGTGGAAGGTAAACTGTTCACCATCGCATTCATCGTGGTGGGCGTGGCGACCTTCTCCTACCACCTGACCCAGCTGTTCGGGGTCCTCCTCGAGAAGGGCTTCATCGAGACCTTCGGAGCGCGTCGCATGACCAGGAAAATCGGAGAACTCCAGGACCATTACATCGTCTGCGGGCACGGCCGCATCGGCTCCATCGTCACCGCGGAGCTGATCAAGAAGGGAACGCCTCTGGTGGTCGTGGAGTCCGACCCCAAGACGGTGGCCGAATTGGAGGCCGGTGGCGTGCTGGCCATGCAAGCCGATGCCAGGGAGGAGAGCGTCCTGAGGCAGGCCGGCGTGGAGCGCGCCAGGGGCCTCATCGCGCTCCTGCCCGCGGACGCGGACAACCTCTACCTCATCCTCGCCGCCCGGGACATGAACCCAAATCTGAACATCATCGCCAGGGCCAACGACCCCTCCGCCGACAAGCGCCTACAGAATGCCGGCGCGAGCCACGTCATCAGCCCCCACCGGGAGGGAGGCAAACGCATCGCGCGAATGATCCTCAACCCCCACGTGACGGACTTCATCGAAATGGCCACGGAGAAGCAGAACCTGCAGCTTCAGATGGAGGAATTCACGGTCAAGGCCACGAGCTCGCTGGCGGGGAAGACCCTGACCGAAACGGGCCTCCTCCGCAAGCACAAGATTCTCGTGGTGGCCATCAAGCGCACGGACGGGACCATGGCGTTCAACCCGGAGGGGTCCACACCGATCCATGCGGGCGACTCCCTCATCGTTCTGGGCCCCGCCCTCAAACAGTTCATGACTTAGCGTTCCGCTCACGGGACATGGTCGCACCGTGGCATGAGGAAGGCTTCTAACCCCCACCCATCACCCCAGGAGGACACCATGTCGGATCCCATCGTCATTCTCGCAGGAGCCCGAACGGGCATCGCCAAATTCCAGGGCCCGCTGGCGGCCATGACCGCACCTGAAATCGGTTCGGTGGCCGTCCGGGAGGCCCTCTCGCGCGGCAAGGTGGATCCCGCAGAGGTAGAAGAGGTCATCCTGGGCAACGTCCTCCAGGCGGGAGTGGGACAGAACCCGGCGCGGCAGGCGGCCCTCAAGGCCGGCTTGCCCGTCTCGGTGGCCGCCTTCACCGTGAACAAGGTCTGCGGTTCGGGGCTCAAGGCGGTCATGCTGGCGGCCCAGGCCATCAGGGCGGGAGACGCGGCGTTGATCCTGGCGGGCGGCATGGAGTCCATGTCCAACGCGCCCTACCTGCTGAGGCAGGGGCGCACGGGCTTCCGCTTGGGACACGGGGAGGTGACCGACTCCCTGGTGGCCGACGGCCTCACCGACGCATACGATGGCCAGCACATGGGACTCACCGCCGAGCTCGTGGCCGGCGAGCATCAGATCTCCCGCCAGGAGATGGACGCCTATTCCGTGGAGAGCCACCGCCGGGCCGCCGCCGCGTGGGCTGCGGGCAGGTTCGACGGGGAGACCTTCGCCGTGCCCATCCCGCAGAAGAAGGGGGACCCCGTCCAGTTCCGCGCGGACGAGGGTATCCGCGCCGATGTCTCCCTCGAGGGCCTGGCCAAGCTCCGCCCGGCCTTCAAGAAGGACGGCGTAGTGACCGCGGGGAACGCGAGCCAAATCAACGACGGCGGGGCGGCGGTGGTGGTGACCACGGCGTCTGTGGCGGAGAAGAAGGGCGTGGCTCCGCTGGGGCGCATCGTGGCCTACGCCACTTCTGGGCTCGAACCCCGGTGGGTCATGATGACCCCTGAACCCGCCGTGCGGGCCGCGGCAACCAAGGCGGGCTGGGACCTGAAAAGCGTGGACCTCTTCGAGCTCAACGAGGCCTTCGCAGCCCAGTCCTGCGCCCTCCTCAAGGTCCTGGGCCTCCCGCCGAAAAGGTGAACGTGAACGGCGGTGCCGTGGCCCTGGGGCACCCCATCGGCGCATCGGGCACCCGTTGCCTGCTCACCCTCCTCTACGCCATGAAGGACCGGGGCGCCCGGAGGGGGATTGTGAGCCTGTGCCTCGGCGGCGGGAACGGCGTCGCCATGGCCATCGAATCGATGTAGTTCAGCGGGCAGACCTTGGCGATTTGCCGCCGAGGCGGCGAGGGGGTGCGGGGGAACGAGGAGGTTCCCCCGAGCAGAGGTCTCCTGACGGGAGGGCCCGGGGTCACAGGATGCGAAGCATCCGCCCTAGGGGGGCGGCAGAGCCCCCCTGGGGGGAGCGTGCTTGCGCGCGACGCCTGGGCGGCGGGAACGGCGTCGCCATGGCCATCGAATCGATGTAGTTCAGCGGGCGGACCTTGGCGATTTGCCGCCGAGGCGGCGAGGGGGTGCGGGGGAACGAGGAGGTTCCCCCGAGCGAAGGGCTTCCCGCATGAGGGCAGGGGGTCACAGGGCACGAAGGGCCCGCCCTAGGGGGCCGGCTGAGGCCCCCTGGGGGAGCGCGTGAGGCGCGACCTGGGGGGAGGAAATGGGGTCGCCATGGCGGTAGAAGCGGTGTGAAGGGCGTGAGTAGGTGAGTAGGTACGTAGGTGGGAATAAGGAACGGTGAAGACTAAACGGGCCGGGAGTTTTCTCCCGGCCCGCTGTCCATTCTAAAGAATCCGCGTAAATTACTCGGCGGCTTTTTCGGTGCGGGCGGGATGGCCGCCGGTGGCACCGACGATCCAGGCCTGGACCTTCTCATCGGCCAGCGTCACGGGGACGCACAGCACTTCGGGAAGTTCGTAGCTGTGTAGTTCGCGGATCGTTTCCCGCACCTGCGCGAAACAGCTCTCCCGGGTCTTGATGACGAGAAGGTATTCCTCATCGTCCCAGATCTCGCCCTTCCAGCGGTAGATGGAGCGGATCTTCTTGACGATGTTCACGCATGCGGATTGGCCGCGCTCTACAAGCGCCTCCGCGATGTTGATGCCCTGCTCCTCCGAGCCTGTGGTCGTGAGCACCAGGACGACGGGTTCAATGGCTGGCATCCTCTCCTCCCCCGGGAACCCCAGCATAGGGGTCGCGTCGGTCCACTGTCAAGGAACGGGGGCCTCGTCAAGACATTGGGTGAAAGGCCCCCGCCCCGCGCGGCGGGCGAGTCGTATTACACTGGAACCATGCCACACCGCTCTCCCCTCTCCGACGCCGATCCACGATGGACCCCGTCCCAGAGGCGGCTGTGGATGGCTCACCGCGAGCGCCTCCCCCATGGGGATGCGGCGAAGAGCCTCATGGGCAGATGGTTTGACACCGCGGCGCCACCGGAGAACGACGGGTCCTTCCTCCATCTGCTCTACCTGGCAGGGACGAGTGAGGCCCTCTTTCTTGCGCTCTTGCGTCACCCGGGACAGCTGGGCAGCCTGTCTTTCCAGGTGAGCGCAGCGGATGGACAGGGGCTCGAGGGCATGGATGAGGCCTTGGCCCGCTTTCTCCTGCTGGGGCGCTGGCCCTCGACGGCGTCGGCGCTGGCGGCCTTCCGCGCGCTCCAGACGGCGCGCATCCTTCTGCAAGATGTTTTGGGCATCCTACCCTTCGAGTCGGTCACCCGGGAGCTGAGTGCTCTGGCCGATGTGCTCATCCAGCGCAGCCTGGCGCTCACCTACCAACCCCTGCGCGAGGGCATGGGCCTCCCCATGGCCATGACCCCGGAGGGCCGGCCGGCGCCATGCGGCATGACCCTCTTCGCCCTCGGCAAGCTCGGAGCGCGGGAACTGAACTATGCCTCCGATGTGGATTTGATCGCCCTCTACGGGGCCGAGGGCGTCACCGATCTCGGCCGGCCCAACGGGGCATTCTTCAACGCCTGGGTGCAGGCCGCCGTGGCCCTTCTGACGACCATGACTCCCGATGGGCCGTGCCTGCGCGTGGACTTGAACCTCCGCCCCAGGGGCCGTGACGGAGAGTTGACCCTGGCCGCCGATGGGGCCCTGGCCTACTACCGAGAATGGGCGGACCTCTGGGAGCGGCAGGCGTGGATCAAGGCCCGCCCCTGCGCCGGGGACCCAGAGCTTGGCGCGCGCTTTCTGAAGCTCATGGAGCCCGTGGTCTACCAGCCCTACTCGTGGGAGGGAATCGCCAAGCAGGTCCGCCGCATGAGGCAGAGGGCCGAAGCCAAGCTCGGACATGCCGCCAAGGAGGATGTGAAAGAGGGCCCCGGCGGAATCAGGGACGCCGAGTTCTCCGTCCAGGCCCTCCAGCTTGCCCACGGCCCCGAGGACCGATGGGTTCGGGAGGGGCAGACGCTTCTTGCCCTGAGCAAACTCGCGCAGAAGGGGCTCGTTTCCACCACCCGCCAGGCGTCCTTTGCCCAGCACTACACCCTGCTCCGTCAGGCCGAACACTGGGTTCAGGTACAGCACATGCGGCAGGCCCACAAGCTGCCCGAGGAGGAGGGGTCCTGGGGGCCGCTCTCCCGGTTCCTTCATCTTTCCACCGCCGGAGAAGCCCTCGCGGCCGTGGGCCAGGCCCGGAAGGAACTGCGCCACCTCTTCTTGCGCACCCTGGAGGAACTGGAGAGCAAGGACGCGGACCGGGACGGCATGGCGTCCATACTCACCCCCGACGGCATGTATTCGGTCTTGCAGCAGGGGCGGTTTCAAGATCCCGTGCGGGCTCTACCCCTGCTCTCGGGAATCTACGCCACGCTCACGCCTCACCTCACCACGCCCCAGCGGAAGGAGAACTTGGTCCGAATCCACTATTCGCTGCGGGGAGAATTCGCCCGAACCGCGGACCCCTACAAGGGACTGGCGGCCTTGCACAAGCTCGCCCGGGCTCTGGCCGGTGAGCCCGGTTCCCTGGAAGCGCTCCTGGACCGCCCGCGCCTGCCCCGCATGCTCTTCCGCCTGGCCCACCAGAGCGAGGCTTTGACCGAGACGCTCATCCGGATGCCGGCCCTCGTGGGCCTCATCGGGTTCGATGCCATGCGGGAGATCACCGATCGTCTGGGCCGAGTGCCACTCCCGGAGGAGGGCCCCGATGCCCTTCGTCGATGGCAGAAGGAGATCATGGTACTGGTCCAGGCCCGGGAGATCGTCCTGGGCGAATCGGTGGCCTGGTCCCAGGAGATCCATTCCGGGTTGGCCGAGCGCGCCTGCGCCGCCGTGCTCACCGCGGCCTGCGCTTCGGTGGAGGCCCGAGAGGGACTGGAGCCCGGGTTGCTCGTCCAGTCCGTAGGATTGCTGGGCTTGGGGCGCCTGGGCCTCCGGGAGATGCACCCCCGCTCCGACCTGGACCTGGTCTTCGTCAAGCGCAACGCTTGGGTCCTGCACGATGACCCGGAGCGCTCGGCCCGGGTGGAGGCCCAGTTGCTCCGCGAAATGGCCGGCGCCCTGGCGGCGGTCACCCGGCACGGTTCCCTCTACGAGACCGACTTTCGCCTTCGCCCCTACGGCGCGTCGGGATCGCCCCTCCAGTCCCTTCAAGCCCTTCGGGATTACTTCGCGGGGCCGGCCCAACTCTGGGAGCGGCTCTCCTATCTCAAAGCGAGGCCCGTGGCGGGCAACGGGGATCTTGGTCGAGAGGCGCTGGAGGCGGTGTGGGCGACGAGTCTTCCGCGGCGCGCGACGCCTCCTGAGATGGAAGAACTCTTGGGTTTGCGCCAAGGCCTCGAATCGGGATCCTCCGATTTTGAGAGCGCCCTCAAGTTTCGGCCGGGGGGGCTGCTCCACCAGGACCTCCTCGCCCTCTCTCTCCAACTCAGGGCGGGGCTCGTTCCGGCGGGAGGAGGATTCGGGGAGATTCTCGCGAGGTTGGAATCGGCCGGCATCCTATCCTCCGAGCACCGGGAGATTCTCTACCGGGCCCGCTCATTCATGGAGGGATTCCTGCATCGGTCCCGCCTCCGCTTCGCGCACTCCCCCCGCCGTGGCTGGCCCAGAGGGCTGTTGGCCGAATTGGATGCGCTCTGGCTTCCTCGGCCCTCGGGGGCCTTGGAACCCCAGAGCGCCGATACTTTGGAGAGGCTCTGGATGGGCCATCGGGAGGCGGTGGTCGGCGTCTGGGATGCGGTGGTCACCCGAGGCTGAACCCGCCAATGGGTCCGCCTAGGCTCCGGACTCCAGGAAGTCCCTGGTGAATCGCTTGCCGGCCTCGACCCCGGGTTGGCCGAAGGGGTCGATCTCGAACAGGGCAGCGGTGTAAATCGTGGCGGCCATGAGGACGAAGAACGCCTCCCCGAGGGACGAAGCGTCGGCTTCACCCAGGTCATAACGCACCGTTGGGACGCCCGCCTCCGTCAGCGCCCGCCCGGTGCCTTGCCAGAGAGCCCGCTGAACCGAGCCCGCGTTGAGCGCTCGCTCGGGGAGGCCGATGAAGCTCCGGGCCCTTGCCGAGAACGCTGGCCCCGCCGAGTCCGCCGTGAGCAGGAGCACCCACCGGTGGGGCGGACCATCCACGAAGAGCTGAAGCAGGGAGTGCTGATCCTCGCTCCCCAGGCATGCCAGCGGAGAGGGGCCGACCTTCGGCGCTCCGGCGCCCTCGCCCAATCTGCGGCCGAGGGATTCCCCCCAGAGCTGTTGGAGCCACAGGGCGAGCAGGTGACACCTGGCCCCATAGCCCCAGAGGTCCACCTCGAGCTTGCCCTGGGAGTAAAGAGAAAAGAGCGTGAGCGCCAGCGTGAGGGCCGGGTTGGCGGCTCCCTGGAGCAGCAGGGCCTTGTCGGCGCCCGCCCGCGCTCCCGTGACGAGGGCCGCCGGATCGATGCCATCAAAGGCGGCCGGAAGCAGCCCCACCGGCGTCAGCACGGAATAGCGCCCGCCCACGCCCGGGGGGATGTCCAGAGTGGGAATGCCCTCCTCCAGTGCCCACTTCTGAAGACGGCCTTCTCCCGGAGACGCCGTCACCACCACGCGGTGCCGCCACCGATCGGGAGCGGCCCGCTTGAGCCGTTCCAGCGCCAGAGCCGAATTGGCGAGAGTCTCGAGCGTTCCCCCGGACTTTGAAACGATGTTGAGCGCGGCCTGATCCCACGGAATATCACCGAGTCGCGCGGAGATGTTCTGGGGGTCCAGACCCTCGAAGAACCGGACGCCCCCGCCGGGGCGTTCGCACAGGACCCTGGACCCCAGCGACGACCCACCGATCCCCACCACCACAAGGATTTTGGCCTCCCTCCGAAGGGCCTTGGCCTGGCTCCTTACGGCGTGCACGACCCCCGGGGACGGGGGCATGTGGTGAAAGGGATGGCCGGGATCCTTCGACAGGGAGAGCAGTGCGTGGCGCAGGCCCTCCATGGCGGGAGCCATGCGGTCGAACAGATCGGACGGGAGATGCGACGGAGAGCCATCGAAAAGGTTTTCCAGGTGGAGGTCAGGCATGCGTTCATTATGTCAGAGGCGCTCGCTCGGGGGCAAGGCTTGGGGCAAAGCCTAATTCCGCGATTGAATTTTCTGCCTTCGGAAAAAGGGGTGGTCCCGGGTGTATTCCGCTCGGTCTCCGAGACGGGGAGGGCCCATGCGTTTACTTCCCGAACCGCTGGCGAAGCCAGACGGTCCGGGATGTTGCCCTCCGGGTTCCCCGCCCCGCGGGCGAAGCCCGCCGGGGACCCCACCCCGCCCTTGGGACTTTTCTGCTCGGCAAGCATGCGGCTCGGAGACCGCCCCATTCACCTGCTTGGTGAATGGGGCATGGTGATCAAGCTCATGTCCAGCAAGGCCTTCAACCCGTTTGACCTGCTCGAATCGCGGAATTGGGGGCTAACCCCCGAATCGCGGGGTGGGGGAAAAGCCGCCCGATGTGACCCCGACCCCGGTGCCGGAAATATCGGGGTGGAGGCGGCCCTTGGGCGGTCGCCGAGAGGGACCAGACGGCAAGGAGGATCGCATGAAACGAGCGGCAATAATTGCGATGGTGCTGATCATGGCGACGGCGGTTGCGTTTGCGGGAGCCAAGAAAAAGGGTGGCAACAAGGTGGACCTCTCCACGGTGAGGACGGTGACCGGCGAAGTGACGGCGGTGGCGATGGACTACGGCCTGAGCCATCCGGGCTTCACCATGAATTCCACCCAGGAAGGAGCGCTCACGGTCAATCTGGGCCCCTACTTCTACCTGGTGGCCAACAACTTCTCGCTGGCCGTGGGTGACCAGGTGAGCGCCAAGGTGGCGAACTGTGCCATGGGAGTGGTGGCCTTCGAGGTGACCGACCTGACTACGGGCAAACAGATCAGCTTGCGGAGCGACGACGGTCTCCCGCTCTGGACGGGCGGGAACGGGCGAGGGAACGGCTACGGCGGCGGCCACAACGGCAACGGGCACCGCATGGGCGGATACGGCGCCGGCCTCAGCGTGGACCTTTCCACCCTCATGGAGGTGGAAGGCCCTCTCGCGGCCGTGAACTGCGGGCTGGGCACACACAACAACACCCTGACCTTGCAGACGGGCGCGGGAATCTCCTACACCGTGTCCGTGGGGCCCTACTGGTACATGACGCAGAACGGCTTCACCTTCCAGGTGGGCGAGACGGTCCGGATCCGCATGGCCCTCTGCCAGGGCAAATGGGTCGCCTTCTCGGTGACCCGGCCCACGGGCGAGGTGCTCCAGCTCCGCGACGACCAGGGTGTTCCCCTCTGGCTGGACTGACCTTTCTTCCTTTCAGCTTTCGCCTCTTCCTAAGGCGGGAGCCCGGGGCATTATGCACGGGCCCCCGCCGTTCTTTCCTCAGGGGCCGGCGAGAATCGGGCGAGCGTGACCTTTCGGGGATTAAGGGAAATAATGAGGGGGAGGGGGAGGGCTGATGGAGGAGCGGGTGGTGACGGCGTTGCTCGATCGGGTGCTGGACGGGGAACCGGACCGCTTCACGCCCATCGTAGACGCGTACACTCCGGCCCTTTACAACCTGGCCTTCAAAATGATGGGCGGCCCCTCGGAGGCATCGGATGTGGTACAGGAGACCTTCTTCAGGGCGTACAGGGACCTGGGCAAATTCGACGGGCGGACGCGTTTCTACAGCTGGCTGTGCGGCATCGCCGTGAACGTCTGCTACGATGCGGGCAAGCGGCGCCGGCGTGCATGGGAGCGGGAGCGGCCGCTTTCGGATGATGCGGAGGCCGTGATGGCGTCTGACCAGCCCACCGCGGTGGACACCCTCATGGCGGCCCAGGACGAGGCCCAGGTGAGGGGATGTCTCGGCCGGGTGCCCAGCACCCTGCGGGCGGCCCTCCTCCTTCGCTACCAGGAGGACCTCTCTCTCCAGGAGGTGGCGGACCAGCTCCGCATCGGGCTCTCCGCGGCGAAGATGAGGATACAGCGAGGCTTGACCCTGCTACGCGACTGCATGGCGGGCGGGGAATCGGGAGAGGCGACATGAGCTTCAAGGAACCATCCGAATCCGAGGAACCCGGGTTGCGGGCCCTGGGCGAATCCCTCCGCAACTTGAGGCAGGATCTCCCTCCGGAGAGCCTGGCCTCGACCGTCGCCTCCGGGCTTGCCAAGCTCCCTCCGCCCCACAGGTCCAAATGGCGCCGCCTCTGGGCCAACCCGCAGCAGCCTCGAACGGTGTGGGCCTACAGGGCGGCGATTTTTGTCGTCCTGCTGGGCATTCTCGGGGGAATCTGGCGCCATGCGGGGCAACACGCGGTCCCTTCTCCCGGCGACACGGCGTCCATGAAAGCCAAGATGGTCTCCCGTCCCCAGGCCGCCCTCGGGCCACTGGCGCCCGTCACCTTCGTCTTCTACGCGCCCAAGGCCAAGTCCGTCTCCCTCGTGGGAACCTTCAACGACTGGAACCCGGAAAAGGCACCCATGAACCGTGGCAAGGATGGGATCTGGACGATCCAGGTGAGCCTTCCTCAGGGCCGGCACGAATACCTGTTTCTGGTGGATGGGTCGCGATATGAATCGGATCCCAACGCCCTCGAGCTGAGGCAGGACGGCATGGGCAACGAAAATGCCGTGTTGAGGCTCTGACATGAAAAAGCTATGGATGTTCACCGCCGCTGTTTTCCTCGGCTTGGCCCAGGTCACCGCGCCGCTCGCCCAGCCCGCCGAGGTTCCCCAGACCGGCATGGGCCGCATCCTGGCCGCGGCCCAGCGCGCCTCCACGCCCGAGTCCGCCCTCATCCCGGCCCTGTCGAGCCTGGACGTGCTCGAGGCCGAAGGGCTTCCCACGGAGCGCTTCGTGGAGCGCATGGTGGAGTGCATTTCGAAGGGCGCCTCGTCGGAAGGCCTGCGAGCCCGGGCCGAGGGCGCGGTGGAAGACACGCGCGCCGCACGCCTCCTGGTGGACGGGATGAAGGCGCGGGGGTTGAAGGACTCCCCATCGGGGTATGAATGGAGCGCCGTGGAAGATCTGGCCGACACGCTGGAAACGGGGGAAGTGACCTCCTCCGACCTGGATGCGGTCCAGAAAGCGCTCCGAACCGACCTGCTCCCACGCGTCCTGGCGGGAAGCGAAGCCCTCGCCCATCTGAGGGTCCTGAAAGTGGGGGACAAAGCCACCCTGATGGTGCTCGGTGCCGTGCCCGCGTCCCTGGACGACAAAGAGATCCGGCGCATCCCGTCGGCGTTCTTCGTGGGACGTCGCTGCGGCATGGCCGATGCGGATGTCCTTCAAGCGATGTTCCGCCAGGTGGGAGCTGGAGCATTGCCTTCGGCGCTCATGCGGCAGTGGGCGGAGGAGGCGGGTCTTCGGGGCCCGGGCGCGGGTCGGGGACAGGGCTGGGGCCGCCAGCAGGGAGGTCCCGGCAGAGGCTGGGGTCCGCCTGGCGCGGGATCTTCTGGGGCAGGGAGCGGGGGCAGCGGGGGCAGCGGTTCCGGCGGCGCCGGGGGATCGGGTGGCTCCGGTGGCTCTGGCGGCGGCCCCGGAGGCGGCGGAGCCGGAGGCGGTCGAGGCGGCCGCTGAGGGGAAGGCACCCTGAACCGCGAACACCCTGAAGATTGAGGCTTCGAGCGACCCGCTCAGAGTCCATAGGCAACAAAGACAGGACACGGCGCACCCTCCCGATTCCTCCCTTCAAGAATGGGGACGGGACTCGGCTTAGGACCGTTTGCTCCACCCTCCGGCCTTGCCTCCACACGAGAAAACCAGTACATTACCCTCTTTCTCGTTTCGCCATGCCAAGCGCTCGACTGAGGAGGTCTTCATGGTAGGAATCGTGGGATACGGGGCGTACATTCCCCGCTACCGGATCAAGGTGGAGGAGATCGCCAAGGTCTGGGGAGCGGATGCGCCCAGCTACAAAAAGGGTCTGATGCTGAGAGAAAAATCGGTCCCCGGTCCGGACCAGGACACCATCACCATCTCGGTGGAGGCGGCCAAGAACGCCCTCCGCCGGGCGGGCATCGACGCCGCCAAGATCGGGGCGATCTACGTGGGTTCCGAGTCGCACCCCTACGCCGTGAAGCCTTCGGGCACGGCCGTGGCGGAGGTCCTCGGGGCCGTGAACGACTGCCACTGCGCGGATCTCTCCTTCGCGTGCAAGGCCGGTTCGGAGGGCATGTTCCTGGCCTTCGGCCTGGTCAAGTCGGGCGAGGTGGAGTACGCCCTCGGCATCGGCTCGGACACCTCCCAGGGAGCGCCCGGAGACGCGCTGGAGTACTCGGCGGCGGCGGGCGGCGCGGCCTTCATCATGGGCAAGACGAACGTGGTGGCCAGCCTGGACTGCCAGTTCTCCTACATGAGCGACACCCCCGATTTCTGGCGCCGGGAGTACATGCACTACCCGCGCCACGCGGGCCGCTTCACGGGCGACATGGCCTACTTCAAACACGTGCGCGGCGGCGTGGAGGGCCTCCTCAAGAAGGCGGGCGCCAAGCCCAAGGACTTCAAGTACATCGTCTTCCACCAGCCCAACGGCAAGTTCCCCGTGCGCATGGCCAAGGACCTGGGCTTCACCGAGGACCAGGTGAAGACGGGCCTGCTCGTGCCGACGCTGGGCAACACCTACTCGGGCGCCTCGCCCCTGGGCCTCTCGGCCATCCTGGACGAGGCCAAGCCGGGCGACGCCATCCTCATGTGCTCCTTCGGCTCGGGCGCGGGTTCGGACGGCTTCATCTTCACCGCCACCAAGGCCCTTCCCAAGGTCCAGGGCAAGGCGAAAAAGACCCGGGACTATCTCGACAACAACCCCTTCTATCTGGACTACGGCACGTACGTGAAATTCCGCCGCAAGATCCGGAAGAACGTGGAGGACTGAGGCCATGCGCGACATCGCCATCATCGGCATCGGCATGACGGACTTCGGGGAGCTCTGGAACGACTCCCTGAGGGACCTATTCGTGAAGGCGGCCCTGGAGGCCATGGACGACGCCGGCGTGGACCACATCGACGGCCTCGTGGCGGGCTGCATGAGCCCGGGGCTCTTCGCCGGCCAGGAGCACATCGGCTCCCTGCTCGCGGACTACCTCGGCCAGGCGCCCATCCCCGGCGTGCGCGTGGAATCGGCCTGCGCCTCCGGCGGCATGGCCTTGAGGACGGGCATCGCCTACGTCGCCTCGGGAATGCATGACATCGTCCTGTGCGGCGGCGTGGAGAAGATGACCGACGTGAGCGGCGCCCAGGCCACCTACGCCCTGGCCACGGCCGCGGACCAGGACTACGAGGCCTTCCACGGCGCCACCTTCCCGGGGCTCTACGCCCTCATGGCCACCGCCCACATGCACAAGTACGGCACCAAGCGGGAAGACCTGGCCCAGGTGGCCGTGAAGAATCACGACAACGGCCTGCTCAACCCCCACGCCCAGTACCGCATGAAGATCACGGTGGACCAGGTCATCAACAGCGTGAAGGTGGCCGATCCCCTCAACATCCTGGACTGCTCGCCTATTACGGACGGCGCGGCGGCGGTCATCATCTGCCCCCTGGAGATGGCCAAAAAGCTCAAGAAGAAACCCCTCGTCAAGATCGCCGCATCGGCCCACGCCACGGACACCATCGCCCTCCACCAGCGCGCCGACATGACCTGGCTCAGGTCCACCGCCGACGCCGCCGCCCGCGCCTACAAGATGGCCGGCGTGAAACCCCTGGACATCGACTTCGCCGAGGTCCACGACTGCTTCACCATCGCCGAGATCTGCGTGCTCGAAGCCCTGGGCGTCGTGAAGAAGGGCCAGGGCGGCAAGGCCACGCGCGAAGGCTTCACGGCGCGCGACGGCAAGTACCCCGTGAACCCCTCCGGCGGCCTCAAGTCCAAGGGGCACCCCGTGGGCGCCACGGGCATCGCCCAGATCCACGAGATCGTCACCCAGCTCCGCGGCGAGGCCGGCAAGCGCCAGCTCAAGAACGTGCGCCGCGGCCTCGCCCAGAACATGGGCGGTTCCGGCGGCAGCGCCGTCGTCCACATCCTGGAGGTGCTGTGATGCTCACGCCAGCCATCGTCCGCAGGAACACCCCCCAGCGCTACCGCATGGAAGCGGCCAAGTGCGCCAAGTGCGGCAAGGTCTTCTTCCCCCCGCGCCTGATCTGCGATGATTGCCAAAGCCGCAAGTTCAAGGCCTACACTCTGCCCGAAGAGGGTCAGGTCATCTCACATACCGTTATCAGAACGCCCCCCAGGGGTTTCTCGGATGAGGCCCCCTACTGCATGGGCGTCGTGGAGCTGAGCGACGGCACGCGCCTCCTGTGCCAGATCGCCGACTGCGAGCCCGAGCGCCTGGCCATCGGCCTCAAGGTCTCCCTGGAGTTCCGCAAGATCCAGGAGGCCGGGGAGTCGGGAGTTATTGCGTACGGGTATAAGGCGGTACCGGAGAGATAGAGATCCACGAGCCCACGGGACCACGAGGCCACGAAGAGATACAAAGAAGAAGCAAGGAAAGCAAAGAAGCAAGAAGCAAAGAAGCAAAGCGGCAAAGCGAAAAGAAAGGGCGGGCATCGTGCCCGCCCTTTTTGTGCGACTCATGGCGCTTCGGGTCCTACTTCCCCTGTGGCTCGGGTGGATGAATTTCCAATAGGCGCATGAGCTCCGGCGGATCGTTCACCGCACGTGCCAACTGATCCATGGACCCCGCCGAGGGGATGGTGGGCCGGTTGGGATACTTCGCGAGCTCACCAAAGAACTGGCTCGTGTAGGGCCCGATGACGATGCTCATCCAGCCGTGGTCCTCTCCCGAGTACCGGCCGGGAGAGGTCCGCAGGTCGCCCCGGGTGGGAGCCGCACCTCGGAACATCATGTCGTACTGCTCGCCCGGATCCCAGTAGAGGTTGTAGACCGCCGGGAAATCCAGGTTGAGCTCGGGTCCCAGCCAAGTGTCCTTGGAGGTGAACAGCATCTTGAAGTTCTCGACCCTGACGCCGCCGAAGGACAGGTCGTTGATGTAGAAGAAATGGTCCCGGTTCGAGGGCCCGTTGCCCAGAACGTAGTCGCTGTTCTCGATGCCGTCGAAGACGATGCCCTTGCCGTTGTTGTCCTTCCAGATGTGGGTCGGCGGCGTGCCGCCGGCCAGCTTCACGAAGGTGGGCCACCAGTCCATGTGACACATCATGCCGTTGGCGACGGTGCCCGGCTTCACGTGGCCGGGCCACCAGACGATGGCCGGCACCCGGAAGCCGCCCTCGAAGCTCGTTCCCTTCGTGCCGCGGAAGGGCGTGTAGCCGGCGTCGGGCCACGCGTCGATCCACGCGCCGTTGTCCGTGGTCCAGACGACCAGGGTGTCCTCCCCGATGCCCGCATCGCGGATCGCCTGAAGGACCTGACCCGAGTTGTCATCCAGCTCCATCAGGGCATCGAGATAGTTGCCGCCGCCGGGGGATTTTCCCTTGAAGCGCGGCGACGGGTTGTTGGGGTTGTGCACCTTCATGAAGCAGAGGTACATGAAGAAGGGTTGATCGTCCTTGGCGTGCGCCTGGATGTACTGGATCGCATCGGCACGCATGATGTCGTCGGCGGTGGCCAGATCGTCGTAGCCGAACCTCTTCTTGGTGACCTCCGGGGGCTGCCCCGCCTTCCCCGACCATTCGCTGCGGTTGTAGCTCTCCCACATCGCCATCATCTTTTTGTTGTGGATGGGGAAATCGGGCTGGAGGGCCAGGTGGTCGTAGGCGTAGACCCCGGCGTAGTAGGGCAGCATGTGGTGCATCTCGTCGAACCCGTGCGCGGTGGGGAAGGTGTCCGGCCGGTCGCCCAGGTGCCACTTGCCGAACTGCACCGTGCGGTAGCCGAGCTGCTTCATGGCCTCGGCCACGGTGGGGTCCTCCGCCCTGATCCCATTCAGGTCGCCGGGGGCCAGCACGACGGACAGGGCCGTCCGCAGGGGGATGCGCCCCGTGATGAAGGACGCCCGTCCAGCGGTGCAGCTCGCCTGGCCGTAGTAGTTGGTGAAGCGCATGCCCTCCGCGGCCATGCGGTCCAGATGGGGGGTCGGCGCCCCGCGGGTCTCCCCGCCGCCGTAGCATCCCAGGTCGCCCCAGCCCACGTCGTCGGTCATGATGACCACGATGTTGGGTTTCTTTGCCGCCTTTGGCGCCGCTTCCGCCTTGCCCGGGGCCGCCCCCTGAGCGGCGCACAGGATCGTGGCCGCCGCCAGCAGGCTGCCTAGAGCCGTCCACCTGAAAGCCTTGTTCACGGTATCCCATACAGGATGTTCCATCGGTCCCTCCCCTCTGATCTTGTCCCTGTTCTTTGTAACGCCCACATCTCAGATTGACGGCCCCCCGAAACCTCTCCAGACGATGTCACCCGATGTGCGGCCATGCTACCACCCCGCGGAAAAGGTTCAAGCCTTTCGCCGACTGCGAGCCCGAGCGCCTGGCCATCGGCCTCAAAGTCGCTCTGGAGATCCGCAAGATTAGGAGGCCGGGGAGTCCGGCGTCGTCGCGTACGGGTACAAGGTGGTACCGGAGAGATAGAGGGGGAGGTAGGGAAATGGGGGGATGGGGTAAAAGCAAATCCCCAACCCCATGACCCCGCGAGCCCGATATCCCGAGGAACCACGAGGGCGGGCGGAAAACCATTTGCTAAGGCGCCCTGGGAGTGCCGCCGGGGTGGAATTGGAGGGGTGTCCCAGGGCGTTGACTCTTCTCATGAGAGTATAATTAAAAACAATTGAAGGACGGCTCAGTCGCGAGGGGAAATCTATGAGCGAAACCAAGAAACCGCAGCCGGGGGTGGCGAAGGAAATCGAGAACCGGGAGTGGGTGCAGTCGCTGGACGACGTGTTCCAGGAGCAGGGCCCCGAGCGGGTGCGGGAGCTCCTGTGGCACCTCCATATCCGCGCATCGCACTACGGCGTCCGTCCCCACTTCACGGCCAACACGCCCTACCTGAACACGATCCCGCGGGACCTCCAGCCGCCCTTTCCGGGCAACCGGGAGATCGAGCGCCGCATCAAGAGCATCCTGAGATGGAACGCCATGGCCATGGTGGTGCGGGCCAACCGGGAGGACCACGGCATCGGCGGGCATATCTCCACCTACGCTTCGGCGGCGACACTTCTGGAAGTGGGCTTCAACCACTTTTTCAGGGGGAAGACGGAGGGCCGGGAGGGTGACATCGTCTACTTCCAGGGCCACGCGTCGCCCGGCATCTATGCGCGAGCCTTTTTAGAGGGGCGCCTGAGCGAGGCGGACCTGCGGCGCTTCCGGCGGGAGCTCCAGCCCGGGGGAGGCCTCTCCTCCTACCCGCACCCCTACCTCATGCCCGACTTCTGGGAGTTCCCCACGGTGTCCATGGGCCTCACGAGCATCATGGCCATCTACCAGGCGCGCTTCAACCAGTACCTCGTGGATCGGGGTCTCAAGCCCGCTTCGGACCAGAAGGTGTGGGCCTTCATGGGCGACGGCGAGATGGACGAGCCCGAAAGCCTGGGCGCCATCACGCTGGCCTCCCGGGAGCAGCTCGAGCACCTCATCTTCGTGGTGAACTGCAACCTCCAGCGCCTCGACGGCCCCGTGCGCGGCAACGGCAAGATCGTCCAGGAGCTGGAGGCGGCCTTCCGGGGCGCGGGGTGGAACGTGCTCAAAGTCCTCTGGGGCGACGACTGGGACCCCCTCCTGGAGAAGGACGCGGACGGGCTCCTGGCGCGGCGGCTGGGCGAGCTCGTGGACGGGCAGATGCAGCGCTACACCGTCTCGGACGGGGCTTACATCCGCCAGGATGTCTTCGGCAAGTCTCCCGAGCTGCTCGCCATGGTGGAGAACTACTCGGACGAGCAGATCCGCAAGATGCGCCGGGGTGGACACGACCCGGAGAAGGTCTACGCGGCCTACAAGGCCGCCGTGGAGCACCGGGGCTCGCCCACGGTGGTCCTGGCGCAGACCATCAAGGGCTACGGCCTGGGCGAGGCGGGCGAGGGCAAGAACATCACCCACCAGCAGAAGAAGCTCAACGAGCAGGAGCTGAGGGAGTTCCGCAGCCGCTTCGGCATCCCCGTCTCCGACGAGGACCTGAACGAGGTGCCCTTCTACCGGCCGCCCGAGGGCAGCGAGGAGATGAAATACCTGCTCGAAAAACGGCGTCAGCTGGGCGGCTTCGTGCCCCGCCGGACCACCGCCGTGGACCCCATCGAGGCCCCACCGGACGAGATTTACCAGGAGTTCTACGAGGGGAGCGGCGGCCGCGAGGTGGCCACCACCATGGTCTTCGTCCACCTCCTCGCCAAGCTCCTGAAGGACCCGAACCTGGGCAAGCTCATCGTCCCCATCGTGCCCGACGAGGCGCGCACCTTCGGCATGGAGAGCCTCTTCCGCCAGGTGGGTATCTACGCCCACCCGGGACAGCTCTACGACCCGGTGGACAAGGACATCCTCCTCTACTACAAGGAGGCCAAGGACGGGGCCATCCTGGAGGAGGGCATCACCGAGGCGGGCGCCATGTCCTCCTTCGTGGCGGCCGCCACGGCCTACGCCACCCACGGTCTCCACACGATCCCCTTCTTCATCTTCTACTCCATGTTCGGTTTCCAGCGCATCGGCGACCTGATCTGGGCCGCGGGGGACATGCGGGCGCGCGGCTTCCTCCTGGGCGGCACGGCGGGCAGGACGACCCTCGCGGGCGAGGGCCTCCAGCACCAGGACGGCAACAGCCACGCCCTGGCGCTCACCGTCCCCAACCTGCGGGCCTACGATCCGGCCTACGGCTACGAGCTGGCGGTGATCATCCGCGACGGCATCCGCCGCATGTGCGTGAACCAGGAGAACGCGTTCTACTACATCACCGTCATGAACGAGTTCTACGCCCAGCCGCCCATGCCGGCGGCTCCCGCGGGGCACCCCTTCTCCACGGAGGACGGGATCCTCCGGGGGATGTACAAGTTCAGCGCCTCAGCGGCGAAGGGTCCCAAGGCGCACCTGCTCGGAAGCGGCACCATCCTCAACGAGGCCGTCAAAGCCCAGGCGCTCCTGGCCGAACGCTTCGGCGTTTCCGCCGACGTCTGGAGCGTGACGAGCTACAAGGAGCTCTACCGCGACGCCGCCGACGCGGAGCGCTGGAACGCCCTCCACCCCGGGGAGCCCCGGCAGGAGCCCTTCGTGGCCAAGGCCCTGGCGGGCGAGTCGGGCGTGTTCGTGGCGGCGAGCGACTATCTCAAGGTCCTGCCCCTGGGCGTGGCCAAGTGGTTCCCCGGGCCGCTGCACGCGCTGGGGACCGACGGCTTCGGACGGAGCGACAACCGCGCCGCCCTCCGGGACTTCTTCGAGGTGGACGCCCGGTTCATCGCCCTGGCGGCCCTCCACCAGCTCGCCCGGCGGGGCGAAGTGGACGAGGGTACCGTGAAACGCGCCATGGAAGAGTTGGGGATTCCGCCCGAGAAGCCCAACCCGGTGTTTTCGTGAAGCCGGGAGCAGGGAGCGGGGAGCAGGGAGCCGAGAATGAACGCGAAGCATCGTCTTTATCTTATTCCGCTCACTGCTCACCGCTTACGAAAAAAGGGCGGAAGCCGGGAGCAGGGAGCGGGGAGCTGAAGGGACACACGGAGCAGCTTTTGCCACTTCTTCGCCTCCTGCTTTTCCCGCTCCCGCTCCCCGCTCCCCGCTCCCGAAAAGGGGTTTAAATGATCAAAGACATCAAGCTTCCCGAACTGTCGGAGAGCACCAACGCCGCGGACGTGGTGAAAGTGCTCGTCAAAGTGGGCGACGCGGTGGTCCTGGACCAGCCCCTCCTGGAGCTGGAGACCGACAAGGCCGTCTTCGAGATGCCATCCACCGAGGCGGGGACCGTGGTGGAGGTGCTGGCCCAGAAGGGAACGAGCATCAAGGTGGGGCAGGTCGTGGTGCGGGTGGAAGCCGCGGGCGCTGAGGCCGGGGCAGCCACGCCCGCCGCGCCCGCCGCCGCCAAGGCCACTGCGGCTCCCGCGCCGCTCCCAAACAATCCTCCTCCGAACCCGTCACCAGCTCCCGAGCCCTCGCGCCCGGCACGCGCCACCCCGCCACCCGCCGTTCAACCCGCCAGGCCCATGGCCGGCCCGGATGCCTCCATGCCCAAGCCCTCCACGCCGGCGGCGCCGTCGGTGCGCAGGCTCGCCCGGGAACTCGGCGTGGACATCACCCAGGTCACGGGGACGGGCCCGCGAGGGCGCGTCTCGGCGGACGATGTGAAGATCCACGCCAAGCTCGTCATGGGCGCGGGGGTGCCCGCGGTGCCCGGGGCCGCCGTCCCGTCCAAGGCCTTGCCCGATCCCGCCCGGTTTGGCCCGGTTCGCCGGGAGGCCATGAGCAAGGTGCGCAGGATCACCGCCGAGAGCATGGCCCACGCCTGGGCCACCGTGCCCACGGTCACCCAGTACGACAAGGCCGACATCACCGACCTGGAGGTTTTCCGGGCCAAGCACGCCAAGAGGGTCGAAGCGGCGGGCGGCAAACTCACCATGACGGCCATCCTCGTGAAGGTCCTGGCGGGCGCGCTCAGGGCCTTCCCGCAGTTCAACGCGAGCTTGGATGTGGAGCACGGCGAGATCGTCTTCAAGGAGTTCGTGAACCTGGGCGTGGCCGTGGACACGGACCGAGGCCTCCTCGTTCCCGTGGTGCGCGACGCGGACAAAAAGAACATCACCGCGCTCTCCGCGGAGATCGCCGCCCTCGCCGAAAAGGCCAGGACGAAGCGCATTTCGCCCGAGGACATGGAGGGTGGCACCTTTACGCTCTCGAACCTCGGCGGCATCGGGGGCGTGGGGTTCTCGCCCATCGTCTACTGGCCCCAGGTGGCCATCCTGGGCGTGTCGCGGTCCGAGATTCAGCCGGTCTGGAGGGAGGGCCAATTCCAGCCGCGCACGATCCTGCCCCTCTCCCTCTCCTACGACCACCGCCTCATCGACGGCGCCGACGGCGCGCGCTTTCTCCGGTGGGTCTGCCAGGCCCTTGAGGAGCCCATGCTCTTGGCGCTGGAAGGGTGAACGTTGGGGATTGAGATTAAGGAACGCAGGTGAGTAGGAGAGTTGGTGAGCAGGGGACCCGTGAAGAACCCCGGCCTCCTGCCTCGGAAAAGCAGGAGGCGACTCGTTGAGGGGTGGAGCGCACCCCTTCCCGCGGTGACTTTGTCCGGGTGAACTGGCTGGACTGCGCTCCGTCCGCGGCAGTGCTCCGGAACACGGAGCCAAAGCCCGTGGCTCCTGCTAGAAGCCGTGCCCAAAATGCAAACCTCCCACCTGGCTACCTGAGGAAATAATACCCACTAATCGGGGTATATCGCCCTATTTTGTCGTGTCTTTTCCGCACGACTTCTCAACCCTACGAGTCCGGAGCATCTTGAATCGTATTGTGGGGAGAAAGCCCCCGCATTTTCGGTGTTCGCCCACCGGTGCCTGATGACCGAGGGGCAGGTTGGGTCCGGGGCGTGCCCCGGGAAAACGGAATGAAAGGGGGGGACGATGCTCCATCTCGACACGGGAAATACCGCGTTCATGTTGTTGTGCTCCAGCCTGGTCATGCTCATGACCCCCGGGCTGGCGTTTTTCTACGGGGGGCTGGTGGGCCGGAAGAACGTGCTCGCCATCATGATCCAGAGCTTCGTCTCCATGGGTTGGACGACGGTCCTCTGGTGGGCCGTGGGGTTCTCCATGTGCTTCTCGGGCGACCTGCAGAGCGGAACTGACTTCGCCGGGATCGTCGGGAATTTCCACTGGGCCTTTCTTCGGGGCATTACCCTCGATATGCCCTCTCCCAATGACACCATTCCCATGATCGTCTTCTGCGCCTACCAGATGATGTTCGCCATCATCACGCCGGCCCTCATCACGGGGGCCTTCACCAACCGAGTCACATTCAAGGCCTATATGCTCTTCCTCACGGGTTGGCTGCTGTTCGTCTATTTCCCCTTCGTCCATATGGTGTGGGGCGGCGGCATCATGGCCGCTTGGGGAGTGAAGGACTTTGCGGGCGGCATCGTGGTGCATAACATCGCGGGCATCGCCGCCCTCGCCTCCATCCTCTATGTGGGCAAGCGCAAGGTCCTCGACCGCGGGCCGCACAGCATCCCCCTCGTGGCCCTGGGGACGGGACTGCTGTGGTTCGGGTGGTACGGGTTCAACGCCGGTTCGGAGTTTCGCGTGGACTCGGTTACGGCGGTGGCCTTCCTCAACACGGACATCTCCGCTTCCTTCGCCGCCATCGCGTGGTTGGTGATGGACTGGATGACCTCCAAGAAGCCCAAGTTTCTCGGCCTCCTCACGGGCGCCGTGGCGGGCCTGGCCACCATCACTCCGGCCGCGGGCTACGTCTCGCCCACCACCGCCGCCCTCATCGGTATCATCGCGGGCGTGGTCTGTTTCTATGCCGTAGCCCTAAAAAACAAGTTGGAGTGGGACGATGCATTGGATGTCTGGGGCGTCCACGGAGTGGGCGGATTCCTGGGCATCGTGCTGTGTGGCATCTTCGCGACCACGGCATTTAATCCAGCCTCGTCGGGCGGCGTGGACGGCCTGCTCAGGGGCAACGTCCATTTCTTCTTGGTGGAGTTGTGGGCCGTTGTTTTCTCCTCGATATGGGCTTTCGTTTTCACCCTGGCCATGCTCTGGGTTATCAACAAGATCACGAAGGTCAGGGTTGAGGAAGCCCACGAAACGGTGGGATTGGACGAGGGACTACATGGCGAACAGGCCTACCTAGAGGGCGTCTGAGCCATGACTCCTCCCAGCCTTAGCTCCGCTAGGCGGGCGGCCATCTGGGTTCTGGCAGGGGTGGCGGCGCTGGCCGCCCCCCTGTCCGCCCGATCCCAGGCGCTCCTCAAGCCTGACGAAAGCGGACCCTGGACCAAGAAAATCCAGGTGGATCTCTTCGCCTCCCTTTCCTACACCTACAACGACAACCACCCCGATTCGGATCTCAATGGCTACAGGATCTTCGACTTCGAGAGCGATGCGGCGAAACTCGATGTGCTGTCTCTCGCCGTCCAGAAGGCCGCGGCCTCCCAGGGGGAATTCGGGTTCCGCATGGATCTCGCCGGAGGGCAGTCCCTGCCGGAGATCACGGCGGCGAGCGGTCTGTTCAGGAACGTGGAGACGGGCGAGGCGAGCCACTTCGATATAGAGCAGGCCTACGTGAGCTACGTCGCCAAAGCCGGCCGCGGGCTACGCTTTGACCTTGGCAAGTTCTTTGCGCCGGTGGGGTACGAGTCCATCGACCGCTACGATGCCTACAACGACAACTTCAGCCGCTCCTTCCTCTTCGGTTTCTCAGCCCCCTTCACCAATACAGGTCTGAGGATCTCCTACCCCTTCTCCGACCAGGTCTCGGGCTCCGTCATGGTCGTGCAGGGCTGGGACAATGTCTGCGACAACAACACGGGGAAGACCATCGGCGCACAGGTAGTGGTGACACCCGTCGACCCGCTCGCCTTGACCCTGAACTACATCGGTGGCCCCGAGCAGGACAGCAACAACTCCAATTGGCGAAACGTGATCGACTTCTGCGCCACGTGGAAAGCCACGAACGCGCTGACCCTCGGACTCAACGTGGACGACGGGTACGAGCGGGGCGCCTTGGCATCGGGGGCGAGCGCGCGATGGTATGGCGCCGCGTTGTACGCGGTGTACGGGTTTACGGACCGATTCGGTTTGGCCTTGCGCGCGGAACGCCTCGACGATTGCGACGGGGCGAGAACGGGCACGCCGCAGCGCCTTGAAGAGATCACGCTCACCCCGTCCTACAAAATCGGCGGGCATTTGCTCGTGCGCGCCGATTTCCGCCAGGACTGGTCCAATCGGCCCGTGTTCCAGAAGGGCGGAGGGTTCACGGACCGCCAGTTCACCGCGGCCCTGAACCTGCTGGTCATTTTCTAAGAGTTCTGAAGGCAACATCGAACCGCGAAGAGCGCAAAGGACGCCCAAAGGTGTTCCTTTCTTCTTCGTGCCCTTAGCGTCCTTTGCGGTCAAGAGTTTTCTTTGGGTTCCTAGGATGTATCCGACTTTAGTTTTTCGCGGAGGGTCTTGCGGTCGATGCCGAGGATCTCGGCGGCGCGGCTCTTGTTGCCTTGCACGCTCGACAATACCACGCGGATATACTCCGCTTCCACCTCGCCCAGCGGGCGCGTCGCGGGCGCGCCGGAAGGGCTCCATGACCTGATCGTGGAGGGCAGATCCGGAAGATCCAGCGGATCGGAAGCGCCATCCCGAACCGCTGCCGAGATCGCAGATCGGAGTTCCCTCACATTGCCGGGCCAGGGGTAGGCCAGGAGCGCCTGACGGAAAAGCGGCGTCATCCCAGGTACCCTGAGGCCGCAGTTTGTTGCAATGGACCGTGCGAAGCTCTCGGCAAGCAGGAGGACATCCATCCCGCGCTCTCGCAGAGGAGGCAGCCGAAGGGTCTCCCAGCTGAGGAGCGGGCCCATCTGTCCGGGCAGGGCGCCGCGTTCCACCAGAAACCGGAATTGCGATCCCGCACAGACCATGAACCGGCAGCCAGGCGCGGTATCTGCGGCACGCTTAGCGACCCCTTCCACCAGCTCGGGCGACCAGCACTCAATAGCCCGGAGAAACAGTGTGCCTCCTTGGGTGAAAGTTAGGCCGTGCTCAATTTCCCTGCCCTGCGTATCCGGGGGAGTCGTCTCCCCGTTCAAGACCAGAAAGGGCTGATCGGCGCGGGGGCCAGCATTACAAAGCGCACGCGCGAGGCTCTCCCGCCCGGTCCCATCCTCCCCCAACATGAGCAAGGGAGTGTGCGACGGGGCGGCCCGATCCGCGGCGTCAAACAGGAGCCTCATGACCTCGGACGATCCGACCAGTCCCCAATGATCGGGGGACCTTCCCGCCCTTCGTGAGCGGATCGTACGGAGTTTCTCGAGCACCCGGCCCACGGCGGCGAGAAGCTCCTCCGTTGTGAACGGCTTGGAGAGGTATTCTTCGGCGCCCGTTTTCATCGCTTCTACGGCACCCTCGATGGTGGCGTAGCCGGTGATCAGCATGACTTGCGTATCGGGAAACGTTTCCCGGACGTGGCGAAGAAGTTCCAGACCGTTCATTCCCGGCATCCGCACGTCGGTAATGAGCAGATCCACGGAGCTTCGCTCAAGAATGGCCATGGCCTCCCGCGCATCCAGCGCGGTCATGACCGTAAATCCGTGCTTGGCCAGATTCCGCTCCAACACTTCCAGGGTGTCCGGCGAATCGTCGACAAGGAGAATTCGCGCGGTCCGCTGGACAGCCGTCATGGAGATCTCCTCTTTTCGCAGACCGGTTCATGCGCACGAGGCAGGAGAATACTTACCCGCGTTCCCTTTCCAACGGCGCTTTCCAGTTCGATCCGTCCCCCGTGCGAAGTCACGATGCCGTGAACGACCGAAAGGCCGAGCCCGGTTCCTTGACCCACATCCTTGGTGGTGTAAAAGGGGGTGAACACGTGGCGCATCACCTCCTCCGTCATCCCCTCCCCGGAATCTTCGATTTTCAGCACGACGGATTCTTCATGCACCCCGGCGGTAATGTCCAGCACACCTCCGCCGGGCATGGACTGGATACTGTTCACGGCCAGATTCACGATCACTTGTTGCAACAGGTTCGCATCGCCTTCTACGGCCGGGAGGTCCGCCGCCAAATGCAGCTTGATGGAGATCCCCGCCTTAGCGCACCTTGCCCTCAAAAGATAGATGCCCTCCTTCACGACCATGGTGAGGTCGACGGGTACTCGCTGGGCGGGCGTCTGGCGCGCGAAGATCAACAGTCTCTTGACGATTTCCCTGGCCCTCAACGAGGCCTTCACGATCTTGTCCAGGTCCCGAGCCGTCTGGTCGGGTATGCCGAAATTGCTTTGGGTAAGCTGGGCAAACCCAAGGATGGCACCAAGGGGTTCGTTGAGTTCGTGGGCTACACCGGCGGCAAGTCGGCCGATGGTGGCCAGCCGGTCCGCGTGTCTGAGCTGATCCTCGAGCCGGATATTTTCTTCCATCACCTGGCGGCGTTCCACCATGAGGGACAACTGCCGGGCCACTTCGTTGATGAGGCTTCGCTCCTCCTTGAGAAAGGGGCCTTCGTCCGCTGCCGGCCGGATTTCCGAGTAAAAGACCTCGACTTGCCCAAGAGCGTGATCGGCGACCACGACCGCCGCAGCGAGGCGCTGAGTGCTCTCTTGGAAGGGCTTGGATGGGAAGGCTTCGCCGTTGAGAGTCACCCTGGCACAGGTGCATTCTGGATACTGCCAGGCCGGAGGCAGGAGGGAAGCCACGCGCTCGGCCACCTCCTGCATGGAGATGTCCGTCCTGTCCACAATCTGGGCAATACCATAGAGGCAGGTGAGCTCCTTGACTCGCTCGCGCAGTGCCCACAGGGCGGGGTCGGTGTCTCTGTCGACGCGGGCCGGTACGGTCATGGCACCCTCACTTGCCAGTATAGCGCAGGGTGAAGGAAGAGAGGCTCGGGGAGACCCGTGCTATCGTTGAAGCCTTGGACCGGCCGGCGCCAACGGCGCGCGCTTTCTCCGGTGGGTCTGCCAGGCCCTGGAGGAGCCCATGCTCTTGGCGCTGGAAGGGTAGGACCGGGAGCGGGGAGCGGGGAGCAGGGAGAATGGAAATGATCAAGAGGCTTGAGAGCCTGCCTACGCAGGTCAAAGAGAAGATCCGCGGGGGATTGGGGAAAGCCCTGGCGGTGGACTACCTGACTCCTGACGAGATGGCGGGGGTCCTCATGGCGAGCCGGATCGCGCTGGAACCGGGCGCCTCCGTGGGCGAACACCTGCACCCCGAGACGGAGGAACTCTATCTGGTCCTGGAGGGCCAGGGTGTAGGGCTTCTGGACGGTGAGTCCTTCGATGTGGGCCCCGGCGATGTCTGGCTGTGCAAGGCGGGGCACACCCATGGGTTGGCGAACCCAGGGACGGCACCGCTTGCGTTTTTCGCCGTCCTCACGCGGGCCGAAAACCGCTAGGAAATCGCGGGATCTCCCGGAGGCACCGTTTACGGCCCCACGGTGAGGGAGTTGACGACGCTGGCGCTCTTTCGCCCGATGGTATCCTCGCCCACCACCTCCCAGAAGAGAAGGCTGTACTTCCCCGCGAGCTTCTTCCAGTCCTTCGCGTCGGGGGTCCAGGTGGACTCGGCGATCCACTTCCCGTTCTTGCCCTTGCTCTTGAGGCGAACCACATTGAATTCCCGCGTTTCGCTCAGCCGGACTTGAAAGGACGAGTTGTGCTGGGCGGTCCAGGTGAACACGGGGGGAGTCTCTGGCGAGACAGGGGTCCCGTTGTCCGGTGTCAGGTCTGTCGGCGGGACCTGCCCGGCAATCCTGACGACCCCGCCCTCTCCCGGAAGGGAGGCCTTGGAGGATTTGCCCACGACGCGCCAGGAGAAGGACGCATCGTCGGATCCCGCCGTCTTGGCCGATGACAAAATATTTTTCCAGGCGCCCGCGCCGGGCGTCCAGGTCGTGTCTGCCAGCCAGTTGTGCCCTGAAGTCTTGGACGTTGCGAGGATGTTCTGAAAGCCGCCGTCGGAGGCCACATCCACGCGGAATTGGGTCTCGGTTCCCGCGGCCCAGGAGAAGGTCATGGGCGGAGAATCGGCGTACACCGTGACCGGCGTCCCGGAGTTCGCCACCAGGACGGTGACATGGTCCTCGGAGACGCTGCCCGCCGAGTCCCGCACCTGCGCCGACACCACGTGAGAGCCGTTGAGGTAGAGCAGGGTGTTCCAGGTGGATGCGTAGGTCGGCGGTTCCGCCGAGCCGATGGAAATGCCATCCACCAGATACCGCACCTGAAGATCGGGGCTGAGGTCGTCCGAGACCGTAGCGGCAAGGGGCACCGTGCCCGAAACATGTCCAGCGCTGGGTGCGGTGAGTGTGACGCTGGGCGGGTCATCGCGGCGGTAGAGGTGCCGGGGACCGGCGCCGATCTGGGACCAGGGGGCGGAGGGATCGGGTCCGGAGAGGGCCCCGTAGCAGAGCAGAAGCCGCGTACCCGAGATGAGGTAGAGTCGAGGCCCCGGAGCCGTGTCGGCCAGCACCATGTCACCCGGGGCGTCGGAGAGGATGAGGGTGCCCTCCGTGCTGCCCGTAACTCGGTCAAGGACATAGACCTTCGTGTCGCCGGTGCTGGGTACGAAGAGCAAACCGTCGGCAGACATCGCGGGGCCGAATTGGCTCCCGATGTTCAACGGGGTCCAGTCCTGATCACCGGTGAACCGGTCGTAGGAGCCCACTTTGTAGGTCGTGGCATCCTCCGCAACGCCGGCCACCCCGGCCGCGGCGGGCGTCTCCGCGGAGGATGTGGTGTGCGTCGCCGAGAAATCCACCCCCCCCACGCTCAATCCCTGGAGGGTGATGACCTGCGAAATGGGCTCGAAGGTATAGGAGGCTAAACTGGGCGTGACCGTGTAGACTCCGTCCGCGAGGCCCTTGAGGGAGTAGGCGCCCGCCGTGTCGGTGAGGGCCGTGGTGCCGTAGGTCGTTTCGGTGACCGTCACCCCGGGGAGGCCGGTGGACCCGACCAGGATCGTCCCCGAGATGCTTCGCCCTGCCCGGGCGGTGAAATCCTTTCCCGTCTCGTTGGCGCCGTTCACAATGACGCTCATGGAGGAAGGTGTGAAGCCGAAATCCAACAGCGTGGGCGTGAGCGTGTAGGTCCCGCTGATCAGCCCGTTGAGGGTGTACTTTCCGGTGGCATCCGTGAGGGCGGAAACGGTTCCCGTGGAGATCGAGACGTTGGGTACGGGGGTGATGTTGTCCGTCAGGGTCACGGTTCCCGAGATGGAGTAGGTGGCCGCGGGCGGCGTGGAGAAGGAGGCCGAGAGGACCACGGACCCCGCAGAAATCACCGGCGAGGCGGCGGTGGTGATGAGGGTGGTGCTTCCCGTCGAATGCCAGCGCTCGCCCCCGTTCGGCGCGCGGGACCAGGCGGACCCCGCGGCGTCCACGTAGAAGAGGTTGTCGTCGGCGTCGAGGGCAAGGGGGGAGGTGACCATGTCGGGGAGCCGGGTGATGGCCTGGGGAACTCCGTGCGAGTTCAGGGCGTACAGGTTGTGCGTGGACGCCACGAATATCCACCCCGAACTGCCGATGACCGGGCTGGTGATGATGGGATCGCCGGTGTTGAAGGACCACTGAATCACCCCGTGCTGCCCGATGGCGTATACGCGCCCAGAAATGGCGCCCACATAGACCGTCCCATCGGCCGCAACGGCCGGCGTGGTGCTCAGCGCGCCGCCAAGGTGCGTTCGCCATGCGAGCCTTCCGTCCACACCGTATGCCGCCAGATCTCCCTGGCTCGTGGGGAAATAGAGCAGATTGCCCTGGAGCGCCATGGCCGCCGAAGGCCGACCGCCCGGGTCCACCGCCCATAGCGTCTGTCCATCGGGGGACACGGCCCGGATCAGGCTGTCGTCCGTGGCCATGTAGACCGAACCGTCCCAGCCCACCGTCGGGGTGAAGAGGATGGCCGCCGGCGCGTAGTAGTTCCACTTGGGCACGAGGTTTCCCGCGGCCCAAAGCGCGCAAGAAAACCCGAAGAGGATCGCCGCAAGGCATCCCCGCTTCAATCCGAGACTCGTCATGAACCGCTCCTTCGCACGCCGGGTTCCGCCCGTGCGCTCCTTACTAATAGACGCCTGCGGCAGCCGTTTGTCTAGCTTGGGGAGGTGGCCCGGCTGTGCGCCGAAATCTCCAAGGCGCGCGGACGGCCCTCAGGCATGGAAGGCCGCCAAGAGAGCAGAGTGCATTGATCTCCCAGGTTCCGCGATGAGGGCGGCCAGAATGGGCCTAAAGCACCTTTGCCGACATGCTCCGTTCACCGGGCAGGTGAGCGGGGCCACCTCCGCTCGAGATGCTTTCTGGCGGGAAAGCCCCAAGGGTGGGTTGGGGTCCTCCGTCGGGCTTTGCCCGCGGGGCGTGGAGGGCCCCAAAGGGTGACTGAGCGCTCCGTCGGGCTTTGCCCGCGGGGCGTGGAGGGAATGGGCCTTCCCCGTCCCGGAGGTCGAGCCGCACGCATCCGAAACCACCCACGATTCGAAGGCAAGTGAATTCAATCGCGGAATTAGGATGATCTCCCCCCATTGTGCGCCCCGCGGATATTTGGGAGAATATTGCGGGTTCAGCCCCAAGAATCGAGGTCTCCATGTTCAGGCTCGTTTATACGCTCAACGATGAGACCCGCTCCGTTCCTCTGAAGAAGGACCGGGTGACCATCGGGCGCATGGCCGACAACGACTTGGTCCTGGCCGATCACACCGTCTCCCGGAACCACGCCGAGCTGGTCCGCACCGCGTCGGGGTGGAGCCTTCGCGACCTGGGTTCCCGAAACGGGACGCAGGTCAACGGCGCTTCTCGTCCAGGAGTCCAGGCTGATGCCCGGAAGCACGCTGGTCTTCGGGCGGTTCGAGGTGCGGTTCGAGGAGGAGCTGAACTCCGAAGTGCGCATCGAGCCCGGGGGTGGGGGACTGGACACGCCCATCGGCGAGGGGACCATCATTCGTTCCCCCGAGGAGGTGAGGGACATGCTCTCCGCGGCGCCCGCCGCCGAGCGGCGGGTCCTCGGACCAGAAGGGCATCGACCGCCTCGCGAGGGCCAGCCGCATCCTCGTGGTCCTCTCGGAGGTGAGCCGGACGCTCCTCTCCGCGGCCACCGTGGAACAGGTCCTCGAGAAGATCATGGATGTGATCTTTCAGCACGTTCAAGCTCAGCGGGCCGCGATCCTCCTGTCCGACCCGGTGTCGGGCGAGCTGCAACCCCGGTGCGTGCGCCAGCTGGGAGAATCCAAGGGCACCATCCAGATCAGCCGCACCATCGCCCACAAGGTCTTCAAGGAAGGCGTGGCGATCCTGAGCCAGGACGCCCAGGTGGACCCGAGATTCGAGGCGGGCGAGTCCATCCGCTTCCTGGGCATCCGGTCGGCGCTGTGCGTTCCCCTCAAGGCGGAGGACAAGGTCCTGGGCCTCATCTATGTGGACACCCCCATGAAGGTGAAGGCCTACGAAGAGTTGGACCTGGACCTTCTCACCGCTCTGGGAGGGTATGCGGCGGTGGGCATCCAGCAGGCCGATCTCCGCGCGGTCCTCGAGGCGGAGCGCATCGCCAAGAGCCGCCTGGAGCGCTACCACTCCCCGTCCGTGGTGGAGCGGATCGTCGGGAGCGGTACCGCGGGAGGACTTCACCCTCGAGGTGCGGGAGCTGGACGCGACGGTGCTCTTCGCGGACCTGGTGGGATTCACCTCCATGTCCGAGGCCATGTCGCCCCGGGATGTGGCCACGCTCCTCAACGCGTACTTCGCCACCATGACCGATGTGATCTTCGCCCACGAGGGCACGCTGGACAAGTTCATCGGCGACTGCATCATGGCCATTTTCGGAGCGCCCCTGGCCTCGGGGGACCACGCCGTGCAGGGCTGTGCGCGCGGCCCTGGAGATGAGAGTTGCCCTGTCGGACTTCAACGCGAGCCGGCCCGGTGTGGCGCCGCTCAATTTTCGCATCGGCGTGAACACGGGGTCCGTGGTGGCGGGAGACATCGGAAGCCCCCGGCGCATGGAGTACAGCGTCCTGGGCACCACCGTGAACGCCGCGTCGCGCCTCCAGTCCCAGGTGGCCGAACCGGGCCAGATCATCGTCGGCGAACACACCCGCCAGCACCTGGGCGGGAAATTCGAGTGCCGCAAGATCGGCGATGTGAAGGTGAAGGGGCTGCGGGCGCCGCTGCCGTGCTACGAGGTCATTAGGGAAATTTCGTTCGTAGCTAAAAGACCGCCGAGTAAACCCGCATGGGCCGCGCGATGCCAGCCAGAGGCCATCCTTGGTTGTCAGGGGTTTTCGTCCCCCACTCCTGCTCCCCGCTCCCCGCTCCCTGTCGGTCGCTTTTTCCTCTCGCGCCAGATTTCGATGATGGCGGGCAGGATGGAAAGGAAGATGACCGAGAGGATGATGAGGTGGAGATAGCGGTTCACTCCCGGGATGCTCCCCAGAAAGTAACCCGTGAGGATCATGCTCGAAATCCAGGCGATGCCCCCCATGATACTGAAGGCCACGTACCGCCGGTAAACCATCTTGCCCACGCCGGCCACCACCGGGGCGAAGGTCCGCACGATGGGCACGAAGCGGCAGAGCACCACGGTCTTGGCTCCGTATTTGTCGTAAAAGCCCTGGGCGCGCTTCACGTGGGAGGGGTTGAAGAGGAGCGACTTGGGCCGGGTGAACAGGAGGGGCCCGGTCTTCCGACCGATCCAGTAGCCCGTGTTGTCTCCCAGCACGGCGGCGGCGATGAGCAGCCCGCACAGGGTCCAGGGGTTCAAATACCCTTGACCCGCCAGGATCCCCGCCGTCACCAGCAGGGAATCGCCGGGCAGGAAAAACCCCACCATGAGCCCCGTTTCCGAATAGACGATGCCGAAGAGGACGGGGTAGCTCCCCCAGAGGATGAGGGCCCGGAGCTTGTCGGGGTCGTGCAGCGCGCCCAGCAGTTCCTTCAGCAGTTCCATGCTTGCGGTCCCCCTAAAGCGAATCCTGAGGATGCAAGATGAGGCCGGGAAAGTCAAATGATAAGACGCTATCAGGGAGCAGGGAGCAGGGAGTAGGGAGAACGGAGCAGGGGAAAGCATGGGTCCCGTTGGGCCGCTCCACTCTGATCGCCATCCAAAGTTCGTGATTGGGTGATTGTGGACTTCGGGGCTAGGAAACCGGGGAACTGAGAATACGCCGGCCATGGGATTTAGGTTCGGCTCCCTGCTTCCCACTCCCTGCTCCCGGCTCCTTCGCCTTTGCCTCCCGTACCGCTCGATGCTACCGTGGCCGGGTGAGATGGAGGAACCATGTCGGCGAACGTGATCATCTACACCATGACCATCTGTCCCTATTGCATCGCCGCGAAGAAGATGCTCAAGAAGAAGGGGGTGGCCTTCGAGGAAGTGAACCTGGACCACCACCCGGAGCGTTGGGGGGAGTGCGAGAGGCGTTCGGGGCGACAGACGGTACCCCAGATTTTCTTCGGAGACAAGCACATCGGAGGCTGTGACGACCTGGAGGCGTTGAACAGGAGCGGCGAGTTGGAGAAGCTGATTAAAGAGGTGATCGAGTGACCAGGTGACCAAGTGATCGAGTGGCCCAGTGATCACCGCATCACCCGATCACCCGATCCCTTGATCACCTTTACCCTGCGGAGGGCTGCCCCCATGAACGGCTATACGAAGGAGCACGCGAAGAAGGGTCTGGACGAAAGACTCCCGGCCATCGAGACCTGGCCCAACCAGTTTCCGAGCTACGAGATCACCATCGAGTCCCCCGAGTTCACGTCCGTCTGTCCCAAAACGGGCCTGCCCGACTTCGGCCTCCTCGTCCTGCGGTACACGCCGGGGAAGGCCTGCCTGGAACTCAAGTCGTACAAGGAGTACCTTCTCGCCTACCGGAGCCTGGGCATTTTTTACGAGAACGCGGTGAACCGCGTGCTTCGTGACGTGGTGGCCGCGTGCAAGCCCGAGCAGGCGAGCCTCACGGGCGTGTTCAACGCGCGCGGCGGGCTGAGCGCTTCCGTGGTGGCCACCTACGCCAAGAAAGGGGGGTTCGGATCATGAAGGGCAAGATCACCCTGGGGCTGGAGAGCCCCATCGGACGCCTCGACGTGACCCTCTCCGAGGACGCCGTGCATCGCATCGACTTCGGGGGCGTGGCGCCCGACGGTCCCGTCCCCAGGCCCGTGGCGCCGCTCTTCAAAAGGGTCAAGAAGGAGCTTGAGGAGTACTTCCAAGGGCGCCGCCAGGCTTTTGACCTGCCCCTCGACCCGGATCCTCCCGGCACGGCCTTCCAAAGCAATGTGTGGGCCGCCCTGCGCGAGGTGCCCTACGGAGAGGTCGTCAGCTACGGCGACTTGGCCCGCTGGGCCGGTCGCCCCAAGGCCGTGCGCGCCGTCGGCGGGGCCTGCGGGGCCAACCGCATCCCCGTCATCATCCCGTGCCATAGGGTCGTGGCCAAAGAGGGGCTCGGCGGGTTCGGCGGCGGGCCGAAGATGAAAAAGCAACTCCTCAAACTGGAGAAGGGTTAGCTGTTAGTTAACAGTAAAAAGTGAAAAGTAAGAAGTGAAAAGCAAGAGCGAATCCAGATACTCACCCCCGTTTCCCTGCTGACTTTTCACTTCTCACTTCTAACCTTTCACTTTCTACTTGTGCTTGCCGCAGGTGGACTTGCTCGGGCACTTGGAGCAGTCGTGCTTGGCGGCCGCCGGGTCAGCGGCCTGGACCTTCTCGAACTTGGCTTCGGGGGAGACCTTGGCGAGGGCCTTGCCGAGGGTTTCGGGATTGGTCTTGCCCGGCTCGAAGGTGACCATGAACTTGCCATTCTCGGCGTCGGCCTTGGCCGCCATGATGCCGACCTCCTTGGCGAGGGCCGAGTTGAGGTTCTTGACGAGGGCTTCATCTTTCAGGCCGGGGATGGCGAAGACGGCCGTTTCTGGGCCCTTGGCTGCTTCGACCTTCGTCGTTGCGTTTCCGGCGGGAACGGCGTCCCCGGCCAAGAGGGGAAGGGCGGCGAGGACGAGCGAGGCGAGGGCGATGACGGCGAGCTTCTTGAACGACATTCCGATCCTCCTGTGTGGTTCAGCGCGTTTCGCTGACTGAAGTAGCCCCGGCCGTTTCCCGGCGGGGAACACGGTATTAGCGTTGGACTTCCACCCCATCCACTTCGACGACCTTGTAGACGCCGAAGAGATACTCCTTCGAGGTCTCATCATACACCGGTCCCTCGATGGCGTCCTTGATCTTCGTCACATCGGTGACCTCGGGCCGAAAGGTCACCTCGACGCGGTTGCGCGAGGCGTAGGCCACGAGGCGCACGACCCCCGGCACTTCTTTGAATTGGTTCGCAGCGCGCTCGGCCGTGTCCACGCACTTCACGCCGTCCACGACCAGGAGCGTCGTCCGCAGGGGTCCCGATCCGGCGGGGGCGAAGTCTCTCACCACGCTCGGGATGGCGAGGAGCCTCGCTCCTCCGATGCCCAGGGCGGCGAAGAGAACGACGAGCGCGGGCACGACCCACTGGGGCGTCTTCATGGGGCCACGCCCTTCCATCGCAGCTCCAACGCGCCCTGCGCGGGGCATGCAGCCGTGCATTCCAGGCAGAGCGTGCACTCTCCGGAGCGTACGCCCAAGACCTCCGACACATCCAGCGCCTGAGGACAGGCATCGTCGCACGATCCGCATCCCGTGCAGTGGTCCTCCGAGCGTTCCAGGCGGAGGCGCCCCGCGGCGGAGAAGGGCCAGAGGACGGCTCCCAGCGGGCAGAGGTATTTACACCAGGACAGAGGGACCAGCAATCCCAGGAGGACCAGCGCCCCCAGTATGCCGTAGCTCCACATCCGCACATCGTGTCCGTGGGCGCTGAAGAGGATGTAGTAGGGGTCGTACCCCCGGAAGACCAGCTCTCCCGTGGCCCAGGTGGCCGCGAGGATGACGGCCGTCACGATGCATCGGAGGGCGATCTTGAGCGCCGCGTCCACCTTGGGAGGAATGATCCAGAGCCCCTGGAACGTCTCACGCTTGAACAGACGCCTGCCCAGGCGCCCCGTCCATTCGAAGACGGCCCCCAGGGGGCAGGCCCACCCGCAAAAGGCTTTCCTCGCCAGGAGCGTGAGGGCGATGAGGGCGATGAAGAGGGCCAGGTTCAGCTCCCCCGCGGCGCAGGTGAATCGCTTTCGCGCGATGAGGGCGTAGGCCGTCTCCAGGCCTCCGAAGGGGCAGTATTTCTCCACCGAAGTGAGCGCCCAGCCCATGGCGTAACGGATACCGACCGCCGCTGCAGCCACCACCATCACAACCTGGAAGAGAATGCGAAGACGGCGTATCACCAGGGCCCCCCGGACCGGATAGCGGAGGCAACCGCAGGCCCCGCCGAAGACTGAGCCTATCAGCCCGGTTCGGGGGCTGTCAAACGGAAGGGCATCGTTTGGTGGCGGTGAACTCGCCCAGCATGAGAGGTACGGCGATCTTCAGCATGAGGGTGAAGACCAGGAACCCCAGGGCGAAAATGCCCGCGGCCACGAAGATCTCCGTCGCCGAAGGCCTGTAGGTGTAAATTTCGCCCAGGGTGTCCGGCGTGAGCCCCGGGATGATGAGTCCCATGCCCTTCTCGATGTAGACGCTGGCGTAGATCAGGACGCACCCGATGTTGAGCGTGATCCAGTTTTTGCGGGTCCTGGGCACGAGGAACAGGAGAAAGGCCACCAGGCCGCAGCCCACGGACGCCCATGCGTAAGGCACCAGGGTGTGGTGGCCCTCGAGCCCCAGGTAGAGGTACCGGATGAAAACCACGTCCTCGCTGTTCGTGTAGAACTCCTTGAAGGCCTCCGCAGCGGTGAGGAAGAGGTTGAACCCCATGGTGTACGCCATGAGCTCGGCGATCTTGAAAATGGCCTCGTCCTTGATTTCCAGCCGCGTGGTCTTGCGCAGGATCTGCAAAAGGATGAGGAGGATGGCTGGCCCCGAGCAGAAGGCCGAGGCGAGGAAGCGCGGCGCCAGGATGGCGGAGTTCCAGTAGGGCCTCGCCCCCAGGCCGTTGTACAGATAGGCCGTTACCGTGTGGATGCTCACGGCCATGGGGATGGAGAGGAACACCAGCGGGTAGACGAGGTTCTTGATGTAGTGCCGGTCCGTGTAGGCGCAGTAGAGCAGGTAGGTGACGACGAACCAGTTGAGGAGCAGGTAGCCGTTGAGCGCCAGGACATCCCAGGCCAGGAGGGAGCTCGGGAAGTTCAGGAGCCCCACGATGGGGGTGATGTGCCAGAACCGGTCGGGCCGGCCGATGTCCACCAGGACGAAGCAGAGGCACATGACGAGGGCGCTGATGGCGAGGAGCTCGCCCAGGATGGCGACCTCCTTGATGGGCTTCCACTCGTAGACGTAGGCGGGGATCACCAGCATGATGGCCGCCGCCGCGATCCCCACGAGGAAGGTGAAGTTGCCGATGTAGAAGCCCCACGAGACCTGGTCCCGCATGTGGGTTTGGATGAGGCCCTCCTGGACCTGTCCCATGTAGGCGAAGATCCCCGCCCCGATGAGGGCCAGGAGGAAGGCCACCCAGCCGTAGTAGTACCGGTTGCCCACCACGAGGAGCCTGGGGCTTTCGAGACAGAAGTGCCAGAACGACCGCACGGTCTCTCTCACCTCAGACTCCGTAGAAGTAGTAGAACTTGGGCTGGGTGTTGAGATCCTCCTTGAAGAGGAAGACCCGCTTGTTCTCGATGATGTACCGTATCTCGCTCTGGGGATCCAGGAGGTTGCCGAACTTGCGAGTCCCCGTGGGACACGCCTCCACGCAGGCGGGATAGAGGCCCTTGCGCGTCCGCTGGATGCAGAACGTGCACTTCTCCACCACCCCCTTGGCCCTGGGCCGGTTTCCCAGGTAGTGGGTGACGGGGTTCATCTCTTCCTTGGGGAGGTTCGGTTCGCCCCAGTTCAAGTGGCGCGCGCCGTAAGGGCACGCGGCCATGCAGTAGCGGCACCCGATGCACCAGTTGTAATCCACCACCGTGATGCCGTCGGGCTCCTGCCACGTGGCCTTCACCGGGCAGACCTTCACGCAGGGCGGGTTCTTGCACTGGTGGCACTGGACGGGCATGTAGAAGTGGCCCTCCTGGGGGACGAGGGGCGGATCGTAGTAGGGGTCCGCGTGGCGGATGTTGACGCCTTCCGCCTTGTCCATCTGAAGGACTCGGATCCACTGGATCTGCGGGTCCCGCGATTGGTTGTTCTCCTTCACGCAGGCGTACACGCACCGCCGGCACCCGATGCACCGCGAGAGGTCCAGAGCGTATCCGAAGACCACGCCCTTCATGGGAGGCTCGGTCCCCACCGTCACCGCCTTACCGAACTTGGCCGAGTATTCCTTTTCCAGGCGCGCGATGATCTGCCGCAGCTCCTCCTTGTTCAGTTCCCTGAAGTTGTGCTGGAGAAACTCCTCCATGGTCAGGTGCTTGCACCCCGTGAGGGCGGTGGCCACGGCGGCGCAGCCGGCGGCCTGCAGGAACTTGCGGCGTGAATCGGAGGCGGGGCGGTCCCGGGCGGGGAGCCTCTCGGACGGAGGGTCGAGGCGGCGCTCGTCGCTCATGGCCGGCCTCCTTGCTGGATGTTGATCTCCGTTGGATGGAGGGGCGGGGGCAGGGGCTTGAGGGGCTTGAAATGGGGCGAGTGTGGGTTATGGCAGTTGACGCAGAGCAGGTACTGCTTCTTGCCGTTCCACTCTCCCGTCCGCTTGCCGTGGACCCCCAATCTCCAGTCGCGCAGCTTGTCCCCGTGGCACTGCCCGCAAAGGAGATAGGACTTGGAAAAGTCGATGAGCTGGCCGTCCACGAGGTGCAACTGGTCCCGGTGCTCCGCGCTGTGGCAGTCGAGGCACCACCGGTTTGGTCCGTGCTTGAGGACGATGTCGTCGTGCATGTCCACGAGCTTTCGCGGCGTGGTATTCAGCTTGACCGTCTTGCCGTCGTGGCATTGGGTGCAGGGGAAAATCCCCTCCGTGAACGGGGGAGGCGGCACCTGGATATCCTGCCCCCCCGAAGATCCTACGCTCGCCGCGACCTGCGGGTCCTTAGCCTGAGGGATTTTGGCCTCTGGGCGAAGAGGGGGTGGGGCCTGGGCCCAGGAATAGCCGGCGGCGGTCACAGTGGCGACGGCGGCGCAAAGGAGCAGGGAGACCCCGGGGCGCGCCTTCCGCGATACGAATCCGCCCGCCTGAGCATGCGGAGCCTTCTCGGCCACGTCCTACCTCCATCTGATGCGGGAAGACCCCATCCCGCGGGTGGGCCCCGCGCCTCCCGCTCTGTCGGGCGCTAGCGGGTTTCGCCCCCGGCCTTCTCCGGCCAAGGGGGCAGGAGCTTGACGAGAACCCAGAGGATCACGAAGGGCAGCGTGAGGAGGATGACGGTGGCCAAGAGCCCCTCCCGCGTGGCGAAGGCCATTTTGTAGGTGGTGTACCCCAGGAGACTCTTAGAGAAGAGCTGGCCGCCGATGACCACGTTCCACCGCATGGCGAAGATGCCCATCATGGCCAGCCCGCCCGCGAGCGCGTAGAGGCCCTTCCGCGCCGTGTCGGACAGCCTCACGAGCTGGATGAGGGCCAGGACCCCGATGGGCACCACCGTCCCCATGACGATCTGGATGATGACCTGAGAGGTGTAGAGCTTGGTGTGCACCATGAAGTTGAGGCTCTTGAAGGACTCGTCCGCCTCGTAGATCCGGTGGATCAGGTCCAGCATTTCCAGGGAGAAGTCGATGATGAAGGCGTACATGAAGTAACGCCCGATGGTGTCCAGGCACCGCATGTCGATCGGCGTCCTCCGGACCCACGAGACGACCATGTACATCAGCATCACGAGCACGATGCCCGACACGATGGCCGAGAAGAGGAAGACGATGGGCATGAGGGGCGTGGACCACCAGGGGTTCGCCTTGATGGACCCGAAGATGAATCCCACGTACCCGTGGAGCAGGAAGGCGGAGGGGATGCCCACGATGGTGATGAACCGTCCCACCTTGTCGTCGATTTCGAGGGAGCGCTCGCTGATGTTGTCGGACCAGAGCGCCATGGCGCGGTAGAGCTTCCGGGTCCAGCCCGTGGTGGCGCGCGCCTGCAGGACGATGTCCTTTCGGTAGTCGAGCCAGATTTCCAGGACGAGCACGACCATGAGGTACCAGAGGTAGACGAAGCCGAACATGGCCATGGCCGAGGAGGTGTGGGGCGTGAGGTACATCTCGAGGGAGCGCTCGGGGTGTCCCAGGTGGAGTTGGAGGGGCAGGGGCGCCACCAGCATGAACGAGAGGGCCGTGAGAAGGGCGAGCCGGTAGGTGGGCTTCACCGCCTCCACATTGAAGACCCGCTCCAGCGACGCGAGGATGAAGGCGCCCGCCACGAGGCCCGTGATGAAGGGGTAGAGGACGATGAGGATGCTCCACTGGAGCTCCACTTCGTTGGGGTACATGAAGCCCTGGACGTGGTAGAGGATGGATTCCATGGTCGCCCCCCTACCTGACCGAGCCGTCGAGGCCGTTGTAGTAAGTCTTGGAGCCGGTGGCCATCTGCGGCTTCAGGACCTGCACCTTGTGCGTTCTGAGGAACTCGTGGATGGGGTCCAGCGGGTCCTTGAGATCGCCCAGCATCGCGGGCACTCGTGGGGCAGGTCTCGCAGCAGGCCGTGGTGAGGCCCTTCGTGATCCGGTGGTAGCAGAGGGAGCACTTGTCCACCGTGCTGGTGCGCGGGTCGATGTAGCGGCATCCGTAAGGGCAGGCCTGGACGCAGTAGCGGCAGCCCAGGCAGTAGCTCTTGTCCACGAGGACCACGCCGTCGGGGCTCTCGAAGGTGGCGCCCACCGGGCACACCTGCACGCACGGGCTGTGCGCACAGTGGTTGCAGAGCTTCGGGACGAAGAAGTTCTTGGACCCGTCGCCGGGCCTGTACTTCTCCGGGAATCCGTCGTAGCCGCCGTCGGGCGAGTCCACCTGGGGGTGTTCGAGTTCGCCCTCGGGGACGTGGTAGCGCTCCACCCAGGTCCTGAAGTAGAAAGGCTCCAGCAGGACGCCGTTTTCCGCTTTGCAGGCGCGCACGCAGTTGCCGCATCCGATGCACTTCTCGATGTCGATGGCCATGGCCCACCAGTGGTCGGCCATGTTGTAGTTGGGGGCTTTCTCAGGCTCTCCCGCCAGGATTTGGTCCCAGGCGAGGGAGGCCGCCCCCGTGAGGATCAGGAAAGTCCCCGTGGTCTTCAGGAATTCCCGGCGGTCCGATGGCCATGCTCTGGCTCCTATGAGACTTCGGGGTGGTGAGGTTTGTGGCACGAGGTGCACGGCCCACCGTCGCCGTGCTCCTTCGGATTGACCTGAGGGAATCCCTTGGGCTTGGCCACGTTGTCCTGGTGGCACACGAGGCAGAGGGTCTTGGCGTCGGGCAGTTTGGGTTTGGTCGCGGCGGGGTCGTCGGCGGAGGCGTGCGCGGATTGGGCTCCGTGGCAGGCTTCGCAGGCGATCCGTTCGTGCTTGCTTCCCTTCCTGACGAGGGCCACATCGGAATGGCAATCCTCGCACGCCCGCCGTCCCGCGAATGCGAGGGCATGGTCCCTGTTGTCCGCGAGCGCTCCGGCGCGGTAGTGGCCGTAGGCGCCGAACCCCTTCGGCACGAAAACGGCCCTCAGGATGAGAAAGAGGACGAAGGCGCCCACGAAGAGAGCGCCCATGCGGATGAGGTGCTCCTTGTCCTTGAACCTGGCGTTCATGAACATCCCCTCTCAGACGCCCACCGCCGGACCCTTCTTGAAGGAGGGCAGCCCGCCGTCATCAGACCTTCCCCTTGAACTCGTGGCAATCGCCGCAAAACGTGGGAGCGTTGTGGTCCTTCTTGTCGTCGTGACAGGCGAGGCAAGCCTCGCGCGAGGTGACGGTCCAGACGTGTTTGGCGTGGCAGTCGATGCAGGAGGCGTCGGGGTGGCCGCCCTTCTTGTGGAGCCCCCCCAGCGTGTCGTGGCAGGTCTTGCAGTCGGCCAGGGGGAGCTTGACGCCCGGGGCGCTGTGGCAAGTCGTGCAGTCGCCCATCATGGGGGCATCGGCCTTGAGCTTGTGGCACCCGGCGCAGTCCATGGTAGGGCGGAAGCCCGCGGCGTGGCACCGGTTGCAAAGCAGGTCGGCGTGCTTGCCCTGGAGGGGCAGGGGGTGCCAGTTCTCGCTGCTGGTGGGTACGGCGCTGCCCAGAGGTCCGAGGGGACCACGCTGGGGCATGGTGTGGCAGGTCGTGCATTCCTTGCTCAGCACCTTGCCGTCCGCACTCACGTGGTTGCCGTCGTGGCACCGGAAGCACCCCGGCCAGTTGCGGTGGCCGATGTTCATGGCGTAGCTCGTCCAGTTCACGTTCATATCGGGGAAGACGCTGTGGTCGTAGATGTCGCAGGCCGCCTGGGCGGCCGCCTCCACGTCGGACTTCCGGGTCCTCATGACCTCCGGGTAATTCTTCAGATAGAAATCGCCCACGGCCTTTCGGATGCCTTCGCGGGCCTCCTCGCGGGTCTTGTAATCCTTGACCAGCGCGTCCACGGCCAGCTTCTTGATCCACGGAAGGGTCGGGAGAGATGCCGCCGCCCGCCATGGCCTTGTCCACGGCCGTTTCGGGCGCGGGATAGATGTGAGAGGGGCGGTTGTGGCAGTCCATGCAGTCCATGACGTGGCGGGGCATGGCGGCCAGCGCTTCGGCGGTGGGCGGCGAGGCCTTGTCCGTGTAAACCGTCACCCTGCCGTCGGCGTGCTTCACCTGGACCCAGGGGATCTTCTGGTAGTGCTCGTCCTCGGGCGCGAAGGTCACGGTGTTGTTGATGATCATGTGCCAGTGGATGCCCGCGTTCAGGCCCAGCTTGGGGCTACCTCCGCCCGTTTTGACCACGAGGCTGATCTGCTCGGGGGTGTTCTTCTCGTCGTACCGGAAATGGGGGATCTGCATGAGCTGGGCGCCGAAGAACTTCTGGGGCCAGTGACATTCCTCGCAGGTCTCGCGGGCGGGGCGCAGGTTCTTGACGGGGGTGGGGATGGGGGTCTCGTAGCTGTGCGTGAGGACCGCGTAGACCTGGTAGAGACCCGACATCTTGGACTTCACGTACCACTGGGCGCCGGAACCCACGTGGCACTCCACGCAACGCACCTTGGCGTGCGGCGAGTTGAGGTAGGCCACGTACTCGGGCTGCATCACCGTGTGGCAGACCCTCCCGCAGAAGGTCACCGATTCGGTGAAGATGAACGCGTTGTACCCCACGAAGGCCATGAGAATGGCGAGCAGGGAGCCGCCCACCAGGATGATGCCGAAGCGCTTGCGCTGATATGGGTCATTGAGATCCAGGCTCGGGTAAGGAAGGGCCTCGTCGGATCCCGCCCTGCGGCGCCTCAGGCTCTCGCGGCGCATGCCGTAGAAAAAGAGGAGCGCGCCGAAGGAAAGCACCCCCGGGAAAATCATGTAGGTGAAAATGCCCAGGTAGGGGCTCGGAGATTTGAGCCCCAGTTCCCAGAGCATGGTGGCGATCATCAGGGCGGCGCTGAACAGGACGATCAGCCCGCCAAAATAGCTCGTAGTATTGCGGTATAGCCCTTGCCCCTTTTGCGCCACGATCCGTCCCTCCTCGGCAGCGGTTCACTCCGCTGCAGTTAGAGGGTACTGTAGTGAAACTCCGCCCGATTTGAAAGAAAAACAGAAGGGCCCCCGATGGATTCACCAGAAAATAGAGGCATATCACCCAGTTTTGAATTTGTATCGATGGCGGCTTGTTGGCAAAAATGGCTATAAATTAATGACTAATTACTGGCTAGCACGGAAACGGAAAGGGTTCTTCCGCAGCCTCTTCTAAAAGGCCATCGCGCCCCGAGAGTGGGGCAAACGGCGCTTATCGGGTTGGGGACCGAAACGATGGGTTCAGGGTTGGGCTCCCGCGGCGATCCAGGCCTTCACGACATCCAGGTCCTTTTGGGCAAGCCTCTTGGCGGAGAAGAAACCTTTGGGCATTCCGCTTCCCTCTTCGGTGCGGTGCTCCAGTTTCAGCCAGAGGTAAGACTGCTCGGGGTCACCCGGCTTCACGCGGAGGGTGGCCGGGGCTTCCCGGGAGGGGACGTTCACCAGGGCTTTGTATGAATCCGGAGCGCTCAAGTCGAGCTTGCCCTTTCTTTCCTTGGCTCCGTGGCACTTCACGCATTCCCGGTCAAATATGGGCTGCACGCCCTCGACAAAGCTGGGTGCCACCCCCTGCGCCAAGGCTCCGGCTGCGATCAGTACTATCCCGACCAAGAAAGGGACCGTCACTTTCTGCATGAAAACCTCCTTTGCCCACTCAACAACGCCATCGCGTGGTTCATGCCAGGGAACTCCGGGAATGCGGGCTCGCTCACATAAGTTACATTAACACCTCCGAGGGTAGTGGAAAATGGTGGACCGGCCGGAAGACCTCGTGCGCGAATATCACCGGCGGACCAAGCACGCCCTGACCCATTATGCTCGGGGCCCCAACGGGCTCGATTGGGCGAACCAGCCCGATCCTTTCCGCATCTTTGCAGGCGCCCCCAGGCACGACTGGGCACTGGCCGCCGATGGACTTCATGCGCCGTACGCCCTGCTGCGCCGCCCCGGAACCACCCCGACGGCTCCCCTCACCGGGGAAAACCTTGGAGTGCTCTTCGAGGTCTCCCTCGGCCTTTCGGCGTGGAAGGCCTACGGCGGGTCCTCGTGGGCGCTACGCTGCAACCCGTCCAGCGGAAACCTGCACCCCACCGAAGGCTATCTCCTCTGCCCCGACCTGCCCGGGCTGGGCCGTGGGATCTACCACTACGCGCCGGGGGATCACGCCCTCGAGCGCCGCGCCGAACCGGGCACGGAGTGGAATGGTGCCTTCCCGCCCGGCGGGGTTCTCGTGGGGCTCTCCTCGATCCACTGGCGGGAGGCTTGGAAATACGGAGAGCGAGCCTACCGCTACTGCCAGCACGATGCCGGGCCACGCCCTCGCCGCCCTTCGCTATGCAGGGGCGGCGCTGGGGTGGCGGGCCCGCCTCCTCGATCACTGGGGCGACGAGGAGTTGGCCCGCTTGCTGGGCCTGGACCGGAAAGAGGATTTTGAAGGTGCGGAACCCGAGACCCCTGACCTCATCCTCTGGGTCGGGCCCAGGGACGGAGCCCCCCGATCCCGATGCACTGCTCGCGGCGGTGGCCAACTCGTCCTGGTCGGGGCGCGCCAACCGGTTGAGTCCACGAAATGTCCGATGGGAGGTCATCAACGCCGCCGAACGTGCTTGCCGCAAACCGCGCGACCGAACCAGCACGATACACCTCCTCCGACCCTTCTCCCCGAGGCCCTGTCTCCCCCCGCGGGTCTCTCGGCGGCCGACCTGTTCCGCCAGCGCCGGAGCGCCCAGGCCTTCGACGGGGAGACGGCCATGCCGGCGGACGCGTTCTTCGCCGTGCTCGACGCGTGCTTGCCCCGCCCCCTCGTACCCCCGTTGGACGCCCTTCCGTGGCCGCCCCGCGTCCACTTCGCCCTCTTCGTTCACCGCGTGCAGGGCCTCGCCCCGGGTCTCTATCTCATGGCGCGGTCCGAGGAGGGAGAGGAGGCGCTCCGGGAACACATGGGGACGAGGTGGGCCTGGAGCCGCGTGCCGGGCTGCCCGCAGCACATTCGGCTGAGCCTCCTCCTGGCCGGGGATGTGTCCCAGGTGGCTCGCATCGTCTCCTGCCACCAGGACATCGCCGCCGATTCGGCGTTCTCGCTGGGCATGATCGCGCAGGTCGAGGGAGCGCTGGCAGAGGGTCCGTGGGCCTACCGCCACCTGTTCTGGGAGGCGGGCGCCCTCGGGCAGGTGCTCTACCTGGAAAGCGAGGCCTGGGGCTTTCGTGGAACGGGCATCGGATGCTATTTCGACGACGAGGTCCACCGTCTCCTCGGGCTCCGAGACGAGACCTTTCAGTCCCTCTACCACTTCACCGTCGGAAGCCCCCTGGACGACCCGCGCCTCACCACCCTGCCACCCTATGGCCACCTCCGACGCCCTCAGCGCTGATCTCCACTTTTCCGCCATCACCAAGGCCAATTCCGCATCCCGTCCCCCGCCTTGCCCCGGCGCCCCCCCTCCGCTAAGATGAAGCCTTGCATCATCCCGGAGGGACAATGGACCCCGAAATCAGACGCCTCAAGCAGATCGCGACCTCGATCCGGAAGGACATCTTGGTCATGACCCACGCGGCCCAATCGGGTCATCCCGGCGGGTCCCTCTCCGCCATCGACCTCATGACCTGCCTCTACTTTCACGACATGAACCTGGATCCCAAGGATCCCGAGTGGGAGGGGCGGGACCGCTTCGTCCTGTCCAAGGGCCACGCCAGCCCCGCGCTATACGGGGTCCTCGCCCAAGTCGGGTACTTCCCCCACGAGGAGCTCCTGACCTTCCGCAAGTTCAAGTCCAGGTTGCAGGGCCACCCCGAGTGCAAGTACCTGCCCGGCGTGGAGATCTCCACGGGCAGCCTGGGGCAGGGCCTGAGCGTGGCCCACGGCATGGCCCTGGGATTGAAGCTTCGGGGCGGGAGCCAGCGGGTCTACTGCGTGGTGGGGGACGGCGAACTCCAGGAGGGCCAGACCTGGGAGGCCATCATGGCCGCTGGCCACCGGAAGACCGACAACCTCTGCGTCCTCCTGGATCACAACCACCTCCAGATCGACGGCGTGGTGGAGGAGATCAAGAACGAGGAGCCCGTCCCCGAAAAGTTTGCCGCCTTCGGCTGGGCCGCTCACCACATCGACGGGCACGACTACGACGCCATCCTCGGCGCGCTGGAGGAAGCCCGCGAGACCAAGGGCGCCCCCACGGTCATCGTGGCCGAAACGGTCAAGGGCAAGGACGTGTCCTACATGGAGAACAACGTGAACTTCCACGGCAAGCGCCCCCAACGACGAGGAACTCCGGGTGGGACTCGCGGAGCTCGACCAGATCCTCTGCGGCCTGGGAGGTGCGGTATGAGCGAGGCGAAGACCGAGAAAAAGGCCCTGCGCGACGCCTACGGCAAGACCCTCCTGGCCCTCGGGAAGGAGAACCCGCTCATCGTCGCCCTCGATGCCGACCTGAGCTCCTCCACCCGGTCCAACTGGTTCGCCAAGGAGTTCCCCGATCGGTTTTTCAACGCCGGCGTGGCGGAGGCGGACATGATCGGCACGGCCGCGGGGCTCGCCGCCGTGGGGCTCATCCCCTTCGCCAGCACCTTCGCGGTCTTCGGCACGGGGCGGTGCTACGACCAGATCCGCCAGTCCGTCTGCCTGAGCGAGGCCAACGTCAAGATCGTCGTGACGCACGCGGGAGTCACCGTGGGCGAGGACGGCGGGTCGCACCAGATGCTCGAGGACATCTCGCTCATGCGCGGCCTGCCGCACATGAGCGTCATCGTGCCCTGCGACTACGCCGAGACGGTGGCCGCCGTGCGCTTCGTGGCGGGCGCGCAGGGTCCCTTCTTCGTCCGCCTGAGCCGCGAGAAGTTCCCCGTCCTCTACCCCGAAGACGCCTGCCCCTTCACCTTCGGCAAGGCCCACACCGTGCGCCAGGGAAAGGACATCGGCATGGTGGCCTGCGGCCTCATGGTCCACGCCGCCCTGGAGGCCGCGGATCTGTTGGCCCAGGAGCGTATCGAGGCGGAGGTCCTGAACGTCTCCACCCTCAAACCCTTCGATGCCGATGCCGTGGAGGCGCTGGCCCGCAAGACGGGCGCCATCCTCACCGCCGAGGAGCACTCCGTTTACGGAGGCCTGGGCTCGTCGGTGTGCGAGACCCTCTCCGAGCGCTTCCCCGTGCCCGTTTACCGCGTGGGCGTTCGCGATGCATTCGGCTTCTCCGGCAAGCCCGGGGAGCTCCTCAGGCACTTCGGCCTCGACGCCGCATCCATCGCCGAACAGGCGAGGCAGCTGATGAAGCGCAAGGCGGGCTGAGAGAGGATCGCGCGCTGGAGAGCGCTCCCACAAAGCGGCGGCGTCCCGTGGGGGACCTTTTCAGTGGCTCATGGGTCGAGAGGGAGGAGGGCCATCGAAGCATGTCCGCCTACCCGCTCCCGGCTTGGCCACAACCATGATCCGCTTCTACAATGTGGACAAGACCTACCGCGGTGAGCACCACGCTCTCAGCGAAGTGTCCCTGACGATCCACCCGCGCCAGTTCTGCTTCATCACGGGATCCTCCGGCGCCGGGAAGAGCACCCTGCTCAAGCTGGTCATCCGGGAGGCCCGGCCCACAGCCGGCCAAATCCTCGTGAACGGAAGGAACCTGGAGGCCCTCACACGGACCCAGATGCCGGCCTTCAGGCGCCGGGTGGGCGTGGTGTTCCAGGACTTCCGCCTCATTCCCACCCGCACGGTCTACGAAAACGTGGCCCTCGTGCTCACCATCCAGGGCGTGCCCGCCAAGGAGCGCAAGCGCCGGGGGTTTGAGGCCCTGCGCTGGGTAGGCCTGCAGAATCGCATGTCCTCGTTCCCCGAGCAGCTCTCGGGAGGAGAGCAGCAGCGGGTGGCCATCGCGCGCGCCCTCATCAACCGCCCCGTGATCCTCCTTGCCGACGAGCCCACGGGGAACCTGGACCCGGAGCTGGCCAGGGAGATCCTCGCGCTCTTTCGCGAGGTGAACGCCGCGGGCACCACGGTGGTGGTGGCCACCCACGACCGGCAGCTCATCGCCGAATCGGGCGGCCGCGTGATCCTCCTCGACAAGGGCCGGTTGGTGGACGATGGGGAGTAGATGACTCGAATGGCGAATGGCGAAGGGCGAATGGCGAATGTGCGGCGTCTTCCCCTCAAGGAGGCCTCGCGCATGTCCCTTCCCACATTCGCACATTCCACATTCCACATTCCACATTCTCCGCGGAGGCCTCCTCCCCATGACCCTCCTGCGGACCCTCATCTATTTTTTTCAGGAGGCCCTGCTGGATCTGAGGAGGAACAAGGCGCTCTACGGTTTCGCGTGGTTCGTCATGGCGCTCTCCCTGTTCGTGCTGGGCTTCTCTCGTTACATCACCGGAAACGTGAACGCCCTGCTCCGCACGTGGGAGAAAGACCTGGAGGTGCGCGTCTTCCTCGATGACGACCTGGGTTCCTCAAGGCTGAAGGCGCTGGAGCAAATCTTCGGCCAGGATCCCTGCGTAGGCTCGGTGGAGTACATCTCGCCGGAGGAGGCCCTCAAGGTTCTGGCGCGGCTCGCCCCGGCGTTTCAGGCCGCGGGTTCCACCCCGGGCGCGAGCCCCCTCCCTCCGTCCCTCTCCCTCAAGCTCAAGGCGCCCCTGGATCTGGCGCGGGTCCGGTCCCTCGTCGCCCGCGCGGCAAAGGAGCCGGGAGTGGCCCAGGTTCTCTTCGACTGGGACTGGGTTGACCGGCTGAGGGTCTATTCACGCTTCGTGGGGTTGCTCGGATGGGTGCTTTTCGGTGCACTCGGTCTGGCGGCGGTCTTCACCGTGGCCGCCATTTGCCGGATCATCGCACTGAACCGGAGGGAGGAGATCGTCATCCTGCACTTCGTGGGCGCCACCGGATCGAGCATCCGCGGGCCCTTCGTAGTCGGCGGCCTCATGATGGGCGCCCTGGCCGCCGTGGGCGCCCTCTCGGTTCTGCTCGCCGTGCACTTTTGTCTCCAGCGGTTCGGGGGCTCCGATGCGCTCCTGTTGGATTGGGTCTCCCACGGATTTTTGGAGTTGGGCGACCAGGGGCTGCTCATAGGCGCCGGCATCCTGCTGGGGGCGGTGGGGGGGGCGGCGGGGCTGGGGTCCATCGAACGATGGGCGCAATAGGGAGGCACTGCCGGGGCCAGGCCGCCTGCTTTGTCAGGCTCGCCGTCCGGGCCTGCGACGCAGGCTAAAGCATGCCTCGGCTCATCCGGCTCGCCTTCCTCGCATCGGGTCAGACCGCGGTGGAACGCCCGTGTCCCGCCTCCCCGCTTGCGCGACAGGCTTGAGAAGCCTATTGTTCCGATATGGACAGAAACCCGCACGACGAAGCCATCGTGACCATCCGCGAATACTCCGTGCCCATGGAAGCCGACTGGGCGCAAAACATCTTGGCGGCGGCCGGGATTTGCTGCTTCATTCCCGACCGCAACGCGAACACCCTCGCTCCGTTTCCCAGTCCCGTCCGCGTGCAGGTACCGGCGTCGAAGGCCGCAGATGCCGAGGAGATTCTCTGCGCCATGGAGATGCACCGGAAGCCCTTTGGCGGGCCAGAAGACCCAGAACGAGACGAGGGCCAGGAGTCACAGGCGGGCGAGGGAGAAGTGCAGGAAGCGGACGGCGTGAAGGCCATCGATCCCCACGACCTCTGCCCCGTCCCCAACCGTGCGCCCCAATGTCCCTCCTGTGGGGCGGAAGAGGTAGAATCCACCACGCCCCCCGAGGGTATCCGAGAAAGCCTCTTCGAGAGCCTCGTTTCAGCGGCCACGGGACGCGGATGGCTCAGGTGCGCCTCGTGCGGACACGCCTGGGAGGGCTGAAGGGCACTGCCGAAGGACCCCGCAAACAATCTGCCGCAACCAACAGTGCCCAAATGTGAAATTCGGCCTATATTATATGCAAAGCTTGGAGGGGGGCCATGAATAAGCGGGCAAAGTTCTTCGCCGGAATCAGCGCAGGGCTGTTCTTGCTTGGTTTGCTTTCTTGCGACCGCCCCAGGGAGGTCCGCATGGCGGTGGCGGGACCCCTCACGGGGCCCCAATCGACCATCGGGCGGGAGGTCCTCAACGGTGCCACCCTGGCGGCCGACGAATGGAACGCCTTGGGCGGCGTCCGGGGGCGAAAGATCGAAGTGTTTTCGGAAGACGATTTGGATTCTCCCCTGAAGGCCGCTGAGGTGGCCGAGATCCTCGTGGCGCGCCATCCCCTCTTTGTGGTGGGTCATGTGGATTCGGGGTGCTCCCTCGCCACCTTCCCCATCTACAAGGCTCACGGGGTCGTCATGATCTCGCCGACGGCCACCAACACCCGCCTGACGGACAGCGGCGACACGGGGGCCTTCCGGGTTTGCGGACGGGATGATGCGCAGGGAAAGGCCGCGGCCGTATGGCTCACGGCGCACGCGCCCGGACACAGGATCGCGGTCATCTACGCCCCCTCGGACTACGGGCGAGGCCTCGGGGACGAATTCACCAAAGCCCTGGAGTTCCTCTCCGGCGCCGCAGTGGTGCTCCACGAGGAGCTTCCCGGGAGCGTCTCCAAGGTGGAGGACCTGGTGGCCAAGGTCAAGGCGGCGCGCCCCGAGATCATCTACTTCGGGGGGGTCGAAGCCGAGGGCGGAGGACTCTTGAAGACGCTGCGGGCGGCGGGCATCGGGGCCCAGTTCATGTCGGGGGATGGGTGCTTCGGTCCCGCCTTTATCACCGCGGCGGGTCCGGAAGCCGCCGAAGGGACGCTGGTCACCTTCTACCCGGACCCCGCAAAGTCATCGAGCGCCGACGTCATGGCTTTTCGAGCGGCCTACCTCCAGAAGTACGGAGCCGAACCGGGGCCTTTCGGGGTTTACGGCTACATGGCGGCCCAGGTGGGCTTGGCGGCGGTCTCCAAGGCGGTGACGCCCATCTCTGCACGCACCATCCGCGACGCCCTCCACCGGGAGGTCTTTCCGACGGTTTACGGGCCCATCCGCTTCAACGACAAGGGCGACCGCACAGAGGTGCGATACACCGTCTGGCAGGTGAACCAGGGCAAATTCGTCGAAGTCTCCGACTGATGGGGCGTGTCTAGAATGCCCGCGTCGGCAAGGCAGCGGTCCTTGGCCGAACTCTTCTCGGCCTCGATGCCCGTGCTCATGGAAGGCGCGGTGGTGGAGCGCATCCGCCGGGGCGCGCCGAGCCTGCTAGATCCTCTCCTCATGAACGCGCCCTTGATCTACATGGAGGCGGGGCGCGTTCTTCTTCGGCAAATCTATAGCGAATACATGGAGATCGGGCGCTCCAACGACCTGCCGCTCCTCAGCCTGACGCCCACGTGGCGGGCCAATCCGGAACGGGTCGCCGCGTCGGCCTTTGCGGGGCGCGATCTCAACGGGGACGCGGTCCGGTTTCTCCAGGAAATTCGGACGGCCTTCGGCGACTATGCCGCACAGGTCTACATCGGTGGACTCATGGGCTGTCGTGGCGATGCGTACAAGCCCGAGGAGGCCCTCCCCAGGGAAGTGGCGAGCGTATTTCACAAAGACCAGGCGAGGGCCTTGGCCGGAGCGGGGGCCGACGTCCTCATGGCCTCCACCATGCCCGAGATCCACGAGGCGCTGGGCATGGCGGAGGCGCTCGCGTCCACCGGGTGTCCCTATCTGGTGAGCTTCATCGTGCGCCCTTCGGGCCGGCTGCTGGATGGCACACCCATGGATGAGGCCATGTGGCGCATGGACGAAGAGGTGTCTCCACGTCCTCTAGGCTACCTGGTGAACTGCGTGCACAGCTCGGCTTTGAGCTCGGCCCTGTGCGCACCGGCCGGCCGCCGCGCCCTGAACACGGGCAGGCTCCTGGGCCTCCAAGCCAATACGTCCCCCAAGAGCCCCGAAGAGCTGGACGGCGCCGAGGAACTGGAGGGGGAGGCACCGGAGGCGTTCGCTTCGGGCATGTGCGCCCTGCGCGACCGGTTCGGCCTGCGGGTGCTCGGCGGGTGCTGTGGCACGGATGCGGCCCACATCTCTGCGCTGGCCCAAGGTTTGGCGCGGGAATGTCGACACCGTGATGAGGCGTGATCTGGTCAGACCGGGTGGAGTCCGCCCCTACCCCGCAGGCTGTCTGTCGAGGCTTCTCCTGCCCAGTGCCATGTCTCCGGAACCCGTCTCCAGCCAGGCCCGGACGCGCGCCGCATCTCCCTGACGGGAGTGCTTGCCGACACTGTCCAGAAAGACCATGACCACGGGCCGCTCCTTGATGGTGGCCTGGAGGACGAGGCAGTAGCCCGACTCGTTGATGAACCCGGTCTTGCTCAATCCCACCACCCAGCGGTCGCTCGCCACGAGGTAGTCCGAGTTGCCGAAGGTACGGCTTCGGCCCGAGCCCAGAGAGACGACGGTATAGCTTGGCGTCGTGGTCATCCGCCGGATCGTCGGGTAACCGTAGGCGGCGTTGGCCATGAGGAGGAGATCCCTCGCCGTGGAGGCGTTGTCGGCGTGGAGTCCGTGCGGATCCACGAAGCGGGTATGCCCCATTCCCAGGGCCAGGGCCTTGGCATTCATGGCGGCGACGAAGGCTTCGGTCCCGCCCGGGAAGGTTCGGGCCAGGGCCGATGCGGCACGGTTTTCCGAGGCCATGAGGGCTAGGCGAAGCATCTCCTCGCGGGTCAGCGTCCAGCCCACGGGAAGGCGAGAGAGGGAGTTGCGAAGAGTGTCCACATCGTCCTGGGTCACCGTCACCGGCTCGCCCATGGGCAACCGCGCGTCGAGAATCACCATGGCCGTCATGAGTTTGGTGATGGAGGCGATGGAGGTCACGCGTTCCGCATCCTTCTCGTAGAGCAGTTCACCCGTGCCCTGGTCGGCCACCAGAGCGGCGCTCGACCGGAGGGCCAGGCGGGTCCGGTCCAGCCCCGCCCACTCACGGCGCGGTGCCCTTCCATGCTCATCGTGAGGAGGAGGCGAAGGCAACGATGGCGAGAGCGAACGACGCGGTGGGACGATATGCCAGGCCAACCCTCCCGAGACGAGGAGGGCGTTCAAGATCAGAAACAAAGCCAGCCGAGTCCGTTTACGCACCGAGCACGCCTCCGGGCGGGGCGGGTCGCCATCGCCCTTTGGAAGATTAGCCATTCTTGCGGTGACGCGCAAGTCACCCCGCGGTTGGGCGGTGGCCACCCCCCCTTGACAAAGTGAAATCATAGTGATATCATATAGGTATCAATTGGAGGGTTCTCATGTACCAGGAAAAGATCACTTCCGCAATCAACGGCTGGCCCATGGTGTTCGTCAATGTCCTTCTATTCTTGGCGGCGCCCGTCTTGCTCATCAACGGCGCCACCCATTTGGAAAAGAGCGCCGGCAGAGTCCCCGTGTTGGGGATCGCGCTCATGGTCTGCGGTGGCCTGCTGGTGGCCGCGGGGGCCATCACCACCAAGGGGTTCTTCATCCTCCTCCCCAACGAGGCGGGAGTCCTGACGCTCTTCGGCCGCTACACGGGCACGGTGAAGGCCTACGGATTCTGGTGGGTGAACCCCTTCTCGGTGAAGCGCAAAATCTCCCTGCGCTCCTACAACCTCAACGGAGACAAGCTGAAGGTCAACGACAAGGCCGGCAATCCCATCGAGATCGCCGCGGTGGTGGTGTGGAAAGTCCAGGATACTTTCGCCGCGTGCTTCGATGTGGTGAACTACGCGGATTTCGTCAAGGTCCAAAGCGAGTCGGCCCTGCGGCACCTGGCCAGCACCTACCCCTACGATTCGTGGGAGGAGGGGGACGATCGGGCCATCTCCCTTCGCGCCAACATCGACGAGGTGTCCGTGGCGCTGGAAAAGGAGCTGCACGAGCGCCTCACCAAGGCGGGCGTCAAGGTCGAGGAGGCCCGGCTGAGCCATCTTGCCTATGCCGCGGAGATCGCCGGCGCCATGCTCCAGCGCCAGCAAGCTTCAGCCATCATCGCAGCGCGCCGGAAGATCGTGGAGGGCGCCGTGAGCATGGTCCAGATGGCCCTGGCCAAACTGAGCGAGGAGCACGTGGTGGAGCTGGACGAGGAGCGCAAGGCCGCCATGATCAGCAACCTCCTCGTGGTGCTCTGCGGGAACCGGGACCCCCATCCCGTGGTGAACACCGGAAGCCTGTACTAGGCGAAATCTGGGAGCCGGGAGCAGGGAGCGGGAGAGGCACCCCCTGAGGTGGGAACAGGCAGGGCGGAAAGTGGGAGGACTCTGTGGAAAAGAAGGCCTTCCTCCTTAGGATCTCTCCCGAACTTTGGGCCGAGCTGAACCGCTGGGCCTCGGACGAACTGCGCAGCGTGAACGGGCAGATCGAATATGTCCTCAAGCGGGCCGTGGAGGAGCGGAAGGGGAAGCGGCGAAGTGAAAAGACGGAGGAGCATGGGGGCGGGGGACAGAAGTAGGCCAGACGGATCTTGAACTGAAAATGGTGCGATACCCGTCAGAAGCTACCGCTGGTAACGGCCTCTCTTATGTCCCCTGTCCCACCGGCTCGCGACCATCTCGACTCTTCTCCGGGTTGGCACTTTCTCCTACTTCTCACTTTTCACTCTTTACTTTTCACTATCCCTTCTACCACCCCTGCCTCACGGCCCACCAAAGGGCAAGCAGGACGACCGCAGCGATGATAAGCATCCACAGGGTGCCCGTCACGACGTAGGTGTAGACCATGAGGATCAGGCCTGCCACGAGATGCGGGATGCGCGCCTGCTTCTTGCCGTAGATGAACAGGGCCAGGCCCACGCCGCTGATGATGACGGACAGAAATAACCAAGTGGGGTCAAAGGACACGCCAGTTCTCCAATCCGACCCTCATGGATGTCTCGTTATGCGTGCTCCCGGGACGGCGCGGGGTCCTACTTCACATCCAGCCGCTCGCGGAGCTCCAGGGGTAAGTCCTGGTCACGCGAGACGTGCTTCCGCAGCCACTCCAGCGTCTCCAGGCTGAATTTCACTTCTCTCAGTTCGTAACGCTCGAAGGCCGCGTAGGCGAGCGGGGCCACGGCCTTGGTGATCTGAGCCATGACTTTGGCGTACTGCTGGATCTCCCACTGGGCGTGGGCATCAAGCCTGAGTTTGAGGAAGTGGAAGAGGTTGTGCAGATCGATCTGCCAGTACCATTCCGTGTAGAGGCTGAGCGGCAGCGCCACGCGAGCCACCTCGCGGGCAAGGTCGTCCCCGAGCATGGCCTCGTATCGGCCGTAGGCCTCGCGCTGGCCGGTCTCGAGCTCCGAGAGGATGCGCCGGGCGGCCTCCGGTGAGACCGGCACCTCAGCACGCCCCTGCTTGTTGATGTCGCTCTGGGTCCGGAGGGTCTCCCGGTCGGGCATGTAACACTCATCTTTCATCACTGAATAGCGCCCGGAAATCTCGTTCACGCGCGCCGTGCGGTGGCGGATCCACTGCCGCGCCACAAAGATGGGCAACTTCACGTGAAAGGTCAGAACCACCTGCTCGAAGGGCGACGTGTGCTCGTGCCGCATGAGGTAGTTGATGAGCACCTCGTCCTCGCGAAGGGTCTTGGTGCCCTTGCCGTAGGAGACTCGGGCCGAGGCCACGATCCGTCCATCGCCGCCCATGTAATCCACGAGGCGAACGAACCCCTTGTCGAGGACGGGGAACTCCTGGTCCAGCAGGGCGTCGGCTTCTTTGGAGTGGTCGTGGGGCATGCATTCCTCCAGGCAAGTCAAGGTCCGCCCCTCGCGGCAAACCGTCAGCGGGATCGGGAGCTCTTTTGGGAATCCCGGGCGTACAGCAAGAGGAGGCTGGCAACGATGACCTGCGGCACGACGAAGAGAACCAAGCCCAGGAAGTAACGGCCCACCATGGACCCGCTCCTCAGCGCGATGCCCAAGGCCTCCAGAGCCCCGCCCATCCACAGGGCCACTCCCGCCGTTCGGCTCCAACGCAGTCCGAGAACAAGTCCGGCCAGAAGGCACACCGGACCGCCGATCAGGACCATGAGGAAATAGGGAGCGCCGGCGCCTTCTGCATCGAAGGGTCCCCAGGCGAGCAGCAGCGACACGCCCTGGATCACCAGCGTGCAGCTTCCCAGCACGAGCGCCCAGAGCTTGCGAGGGTCCATGTCCTGCACCTCCATGACAACTATCTTATCACGGCAGGCGTTTGGCTCCGGAGGGCCAAGCGGCTAAACTAAACCCTGGCCCGGACCGCCGGGCCCGCCTCGCCATGGATTAAGGAGAATCTCGTGCCTAAAAAACTCATTACCCTGTGCCTCCTATTCGGTGCCGCGTCCGCGCTCCTCGCCGCTTCGGCGGCACCTCCCACCAGGCCCGCCTATCCCCCTACGCCGATCCGGACGGTGACGGACGACTACTTCGGCACCAAGGTGGAGGATCCCTATCGATGGTTGGAGCAGGGCGACAATCCGGAGGTACTGGCGTGGACCGAGGCCCAGAACGCGCTCACCCGCAAGTTCCTGGACGCGCTCCCCGAAAGGGCCCTCATCGCACGCCAGCTCAAAACGCTTTGGGACTACCCCCGCCACGGGACGCCCGCCCAGGCCGGCCCCTATCTCTTCTATTCCAAAAACGACGGATTGCAGAACCAGTCACCCGTCTATGTCCAGGAGGGGCTGGCGGGTACGCCGAGGGTGCTCATCGACCCCAATGCGCTCTCCTCCGACGGCACCGTGGCCCTGGACTGGTGGTACCCCAGCGAAAAGGGCGCCTTCGTCGCTTACGGAGCTTCCACCAACGGGGATGAGCAGAGCGTTCTTCGCGTGCGCGAAACGGCTACGGGCAAGGACCGCCCCGATGTGATGGACGGCTGCCGCTCGTGCTCCATCGCCTGGCTCCGGGACGAAAGCGGCTTTTACTACACCCGATTTCCCAGGCCGGGGACCGTTTCCCCCAACGAGATCAACTACAACCAGCGAATCCTCTTCCACAAGCTGGGCACGGATCCCGAGCAGGACACTCTCGTATTCTCCATACCCGCCAAGAAGGAAGTAGGTTTTGAGCTGGGCCTGTCGAGCACGAACCGCTACCTCCTCATCACCGCGGCGGAGGGGAGCGACCGCAACACGGAAATCTACGTGAAGGATCTTCAGACGGGAGCCCTCATGCAGCTCGCCAAGGGGTCCCACGACGCCTATGACGGAGAGATCCTGGGGGATGTCTTCTTCTGCCGGACCACCGAAGGGGCTCCCAACGGCCAGGTGTTCGCCGTGGACCTCAAAAAGCCCCAGCGCGACGCCTGGGAGCTTCTCATCCCGGAGAGCAAGGACGCCATCCAGAGCATCGGCGTCATGAACGGCCGGCTGCTCGTGCAGATGCTCCACGACGCCACGTCCCAGCTCAGGCTCTACGGCCTGGACGGCGAGCTCCAGCAGGAAATTCCCCTCCCTTCGCTGGGCACGGTCTCGGGCGTGTCGGGCCGGTGGAACAGCGACCTTGTGTTCCTCCCCTTCACATCCTTCGCGACCCCGCCCTCGGTCTACCGTTACGACTTCGCGAGGAACGACCTGGTACCCTTTTTCCAACCCAAAGTTTCGGTGAATCTCGGCGACGTGGTGACGGAACAGGTCTGGGTTCCGAGCAAGGATGGCACCCGGATCTCCATGTTCCTGGTCCATAAGAAGGGCCTCGTCAGAAACGGGAGCGCCCCGTGCTTCCTCACGGGGTACGGCGGATTTTCGATCTCGGAGATGCCCCGCTATTCACCCGTCACGGCGTGGTGGCTCGCACAGGGCGGCGTCTGGGCGCTGCCCAACCTGCGCGGCGGGGGCGAGTACGGGGAAGCCTGGCACAAGGCCGGCATGTTGGACAAGAAGCAGAACGTCTTCGACGATTTCATCGCGTCAGCCCAGTGGCTTATCGACAACAAGGTCACTTCGACTCCCAAGCTGGTCATCGAGGGCGGGTCCAACGGCGGACTTCTCACGGGTGCCTGCCTCGTTCAGCGCCCCGACCTTTTCGGGTGCGTGCTGGTGGAGGTGCCCCTCCTCGACATGCTCCGCTACCAGAACTTCAGCATCGCAAGGTACTGGATACCCGAATACGGTTCCTCGGAGAACCCGGCCCAATTCCCCTACCTGCTGAAGTACTCGCCCTACCAGAACGTGAAGGAGGGCACGGCCTATCCGCCCACTCTGTTCATGGCGGGCGCCAGCGACAGCCGCGTGGATCCCCTGCACGCCCGCAAGATGGCCGCCCTGATGCAGGCGAAGACCACAGGCACGGCGCCCATCCTCCTTCGCGTGGAAAGCAAGGCGGGCCACGGCCAGGGCAAGCCCACCTCCAAACGCATCGAGGAGGCCGCGGACCGCTACGCCTTCATCGTCAAGGCGCTCGGGATGGGCGTGAAGTAGAGGACTAAGGGCATGAGGGACTAAGGGACTGGGGGACAGCGAAGGCGAGGACGATACGCCGATCAGGCCGACCTCCCGCTTCCTGCTCCCCGCTCCCGGCTCCCGTCCCTAGACCTTGTGCAGCTTGATCACGTTGGTGACCTCGGAATCCCCCGCGAGCATGGAGAGGGTCAAGAGCACCGTTTGGCCGGCGCGGATGAGCCCGGCACCCCCCGCCGCCTGGAGCGCCTGGGTGACGGCGCGCTCCACGTCGTAGGAAGGGTCCACGCTCAGGGGCGCCACGCCCCAGACGACGGCCAGCCGTCGGAGAACCTCCTCGTGGGCGCTGCAGGCGATGACGGGCTGGGGCATGTGGAACTTGGAGAGGAGCCGGGGCATGCGCCCGGTGGGAGTGATGGAGAGAACGGCGGAGGCCCGAAGATCCCTGGCGGCGGACGCGGCCGCGTGGCTCGCGGCCTGGTGGAAATCGGTGACCCCGGTAAAGGGGGCGCGCTCCGGGTGGTAGTAAGGGCTGGACTCGGCCTCCAGCGCGATGCGCGCCAGCATGGCCGTGGCCTCGACCGGAAACTTGCCGGCGGCCGATTCCCCCGAGAGCATGACGGCGTCGGTGCCGTCGTAGATGGCGTTGGCCACATCCGACACTTCAGCCCGGGTGGGCCGGGGGTGGTCGATCATCGTCTCCAGCATCTGCGTGGCCGTGATGACGAATTTGCCCCGGCGGTTGGCCTCGGAAATGACAGCCTTCTGGGCCTGCGGCACCAGTTCTAGCCCGATCTCCACGCCCAGGTCCCCCCGCGCGACCATCACGCCGTCCACCTCGTCCAAGATGGCGGGCAGATTGTCCAGCGCCTCGGGCTTCTCGATCTTGGCCACCACCCAGGGGGCCGACGGCGCCCCCGCCAGCAGCCGCTTGAGGGCACGCACGTCCGATGCCCTCCGCACGAAGGAAAGGGCCACCAGGTCCACGCCGGCTTGCAAGCCGAAGGCCAGATCCTCGCGGTCCTTGCGCGTGAGGGAGGGGGCGCTCACGGCCACTCCCGGCAAGTTGATCCCCTGGTGCGAGCGGATCGGCCCACCCCGGACCACGGTCGTCCCCACCTCCGAGGCGGTGAGCTTCTCCACCTCCAGTTCGAGGGTGCCGTCGGCGAGGAAGATCCGGTCCCCGCGCTTGACATCGCGGGGGAGGCGCTCATAGGTCGTACTCGCGCGGCTCTGCGTGCCCTGCACCACTTTCGTCGTGAGGGTGAAGGCGTGCCCCTCCACGAGGGTGGCGGACTCCCTCGCGAAACTGCCCAGACGGATTTTCGGCCCTTGCAGGTCTTGCAAGACCGCCAGGTGCCGGCCCGTCTCGCGCGCCACGGCGCGGACCGCGCCGAGGCGCCGGCCGTGGTCGGCGCGCGTCCCGTGGGAAAAGTTGAGCCGGGCCACGTCCATCCCCGCTTCCGTCAAGGCCATGACGACCTCGGGGGATTGGCTGGCGGGACCGAGGGTGCAGACGATCTTCGTGTGTCTCATGGCTGGTGCTCCGGCACGATCTTCATCCCAGGGTGATGCGGATGGGGAGCACCACCGTCTGCATTCCGCCGAACTGCAGCTGCCGCTGGAGCGCGTAGGCCGTGTCGTTGTGCAGGATGCGGTAGTACAGCTTCTCCTTGGCGAAGACGAGCTTGCCGAGGTAGAAAACGGCGCGCGGGTATTCCCTGGCGATGGCCGTGCACAGCGTTTCCCCCTCCTCCAGGACGTCCGTCCCGATGCTGTAACGGTAGTCGGCGTTGAGGCCAAGACCGTTTGCGAAGTCAACGTAACGGCGGAGGTTGGCCTCGGTCTCTGCCCGCAGTGCCTCCATCTCGTCCCCCCCCTTGAACCGTCCCGAATCCACCACGCCCAGCGAGATGAACATGATGTTTTTATAGTAGCCCGGGAAGAGGCGCTGGATCGAGAGGATGGAGTGGATGCCCAGGCCTCCGTAGCCCGATACGAGCAGCGCTGCCACAGGCTCGCCCGGGTCGAGCCGGGTTCCACCACTGGGGCCGGGACCGGCTGGCAGGGCGCTCAAGATGGTATCCAACTCCCGGATCTGCCCCCTGATCCCCTCGTAATGCTTGTGGATGGCCAGGCAGAGCAGGATGAGGGAGGTGGTGATGACGAGCGTGAGCCATCCGCCCTCGGTGAACTTCTCCACCGTGGTGAGAACGAGGATGGTGACGCACAGGATGAGGGCGATGCCGTGGACGAAGAGGTACCGGAACCACTTGTGCGTGTGGCGGCGCCCCTCCCCGAGCCAGTAGCGAAACATGCCGAGCTGGCTCAGACTGAACGTCAGAAAGACGTTGATCGCGTAGAGCACCACCAGGAAGCGGACGCTTCCCCCCGTGTAGAGGAGCAGGATGGCGGAGGAAACGCCCATGATGAGGATGCCGTGTTTGGTCACGAGCCGGTCGCTCAACTGGGCGAAGCGGTGGGGAACCCAGGAATCCACGGCCATGTTGGAGAGCACGCGGGGGCCGTCGATGAAGCCCGTCTGGGCCGCCACGAAGAGCAGGGCGCCCTCCGAGACGAGCGTGAGGACCACGAGCCAGTGGCCCACGGGCAGGCCTCCCAGGGACCAGCTCGAGAAGACCCGGTCCAGGAGCACCGCGTTCATGGTCTTCCCCTCCTCGGGAACCGCATGCCAGAGGAGGTAGCAGAAGAGGATGCCGCCCGCCGTGAAGGCCAGGGACACGGCCATGTAGATCATGGTGTGCTTGGCGGTGGCCACCTTGGGCTCGCGGAGGATGGGCATGCCGTTGGACACGGCCTCGATGCCCGTGTAGGTGCCGCCCCCGAGGGAGTAGGCCCTGAATAGGATGAGGAAAAGGGCGATCCACCCGAGGCTGCTGGCATCCCGTGAGATCTCAGTGTGGGTCGTGTGTAGGACCTCGGGCAGGGCCCAGAGGTGGCTCAGGATCCCGTAGGAGATCAGGAGGACGTGGGTCCCTACGAAGACCAGAAAAATGGGGAGCAAGGCCTTCACCGATTCCTTGACGCCACGGAGGTTCATGATCAGGAGCGCGGTGAGGACGGCGAGGTCCGCGGGCACCTTGTAGCCCTGGAACCCCACGGGCAGGAAGCTGAAGAGGGCGTCCATGCCCGAGGCGATGGAGATGGCGATGGTCAGGACGTAGTCCACCACCAGCGCGGAACCCGAAACCACGCCGGCCCTGGGCCCCAGCAGCTTGGTGGAGACCAGATACCCGCCGCCGCCGCTGGGGAAATGCTCGATGAGCAGGCTGTAGGCAAAGGAGATGATGGCCACGGTGAAGGCCATGAGAATGGCGAGGTAGAAGGCCAGGTATTCGTGGCCCTGGATGGCCCGGAAAGCCTCGTCCGGGCCGTAACAGGAGGAACTCAGGCCGTCCGATCCCAGTCCCACCCACGCCAGGAACGCGACCAGGGATATTTTGTGGAACACGGTGGGATCGGTGGGATCCCGCGGTTTCCCGAACAGCAGTTCCTTGAGGGGCCTCATGGGAGAGCGCAAACCTTGTCCGTCGACCCGATTTCAGCCGACGGTGCCACTGGGTTGGAGTCAGGCATGGGCCCTCGTGCGCCTGCCGGGTTAGCTGCCGGGCTCGGGCGGGGCAGCGCCCTACGCCGATGCGATTCGCCCCCCAAATCGGGTCCCCGGTGCCCCCCGTTCGGGCGGAGCGTTCGGCTCCCACCCCTATACGCCTTTCGCGCCTCGGCGTCAATACGGCGGGTGCAGATCCGCGGTCTCGCCTCCGCGAACCCGCCCCTGGTACAATTCGCCCGGAGGTGCCCCATGGAGCTCGCGGGCCTTGCCCTGGGCTGGACCGCCTACTGCACCCTGCACAGCCTCCTGATCCATCCCCCGTGGCGCGGCGCCTGCAGGGCTGGCTGGGAACCCGGGCCGGTGCCTACCGGTTCTGTTTCAACATGTTCAGCCTGGTCGCGCTCCTGCCCCTGGTGTTTTGGCACCTCCGCCTGCGAGGACCGTGGATCGTGGAGTGGGCGGGTCTCTGGCTCGCGGTACCCGTGGCTCCTCGAACCTCTCGGCCCTGGTGCTGGTCGTCCTCGGTGCCGCAGCCTACGGGCCGAGCGATTTTCTGGGCATGGCCAGCCTTCGGGCGGCCTTGGGCAGGCAAGCCCGCCCCGGCGGACGAGTCCTTTGCCACGCGCGGCATCCTGCGCTGGGTGCGCCACCCCTGGTACACGGGGTCCTTCCTATTACTGTGGGGTCACGATCTGGACGCGGCGGGACTAGCCGCGAGCCTCGTCCTCACGGCCTACCTGTTCGTAGGGACATGGCTCGAGGAGCGCAAGTTGGTCTCCCAGTTCGGAGACACTTACCGCGAATACCAGCGCCGAGTGCCCATGTTCGTGCCGAGGCGGCCGGGAAGTGAGAAAGTGAGGAGCGAGGAGTGAGAAGTGAGGAGAAAAGAACCCTCGGCCCCTGACCCCTAACCCTTAACCCTTAACCCTTAACCCCTGACCCCTGACCCCTGGTCCCGTCCCAGGTTACCCTTCTTCTCCACGCCGCTCATGACGTGCTCGGCGAGGGCGGTGATGGTGAAGGAGGGGTTGACCCCCAGGTTGGCGCCGATGATGGAGCCGTCCGCCACGATCAGGTTGTCATAGCCGAAGACGCGCCCGTCCTTGTCCACGACGCCCTCCTCCGGTCCCGTCCCCATGGGGCATCCACCGAGGATGTGGGCGGTGGTGGAAACGTTCAGGAGCACCTCGTTGATGGAGCTTTGCGCGAATCCCCCCAGCCTCTTGGCCATGCGCCTGGCGATGTCGTTGGCCACGGGGAGGTAGGGCGGGACGGGCGGGTGGTCCTCCGGTGTCCGAGACGTGACCGCGAGGGAGAGGGGCCACCACCATCGGCGCCTGAGTACCATGCGCGTTCGGTTGTCGTCGGTCTGCATGAACAGCAGGATGATGGTCTTTCGCGCACGGCCCAGGGGCCAGAGCGTGCGCAAGAAGTGGTGGGGGCGGCGGATGCAGTTGCCGATCCACTTGAGGGGTCGCGTGAGGCGGGTGCCGCCGTCCGTGAGGGGCGTGGCGAGCATGCACATGGCGTCCGAACCCTTGGAGTAGCGCACGGGTTCCACGCGGGTGCCGTCCTCCAGGAAGAAGTGGGACGCGATGGCGATGCCCGTGCTGTGCTCCGGCTCGTCCTTCCATGCCGTCACCCCCAGGAGCGCCTCGCTGTTGGTCCGGGTGTAGTTGCCGAGCTGCTCCGACAGACGGGGGAGCGTTCCGCGGCGCTTGCACTCCAGCAAGAGCGGGACGGTCCCCAGCGCGCCTCCCGCCAGGACCACTCCCGTGGCTTCTAGGGTCCGGCGGCCTTTGAAGACCGTGGCCGTGCTGCGCTCCACGTGGAGGCGGTAGCCTCCCTCCGGCAGGGGTTCCATGAACCGGACGAGCGTCTCGGGCAAGATGGTCGCCCCGAGCTTCTCGGCGAAGTAGAGGTAATTCTTGTCCAGCGTGTTCTTGGCGTTGTACCTGCACCCCACCATGCACCCGCCGCAGAAGTTGCAGCCGGTCCGGGCGGGGCCTTCACCGCCGAAGTAGGGATCGGGGACTTCCTTGCCCGCCTCCCCGAAGAAGACCGCCACATCCGTGGGGTGGAAGGTCTTGGCGCATCCCATCTCCGCGGCGATCTCGCGAAGGGCCTCGTCCGCGGGGGTCAGTTTCGGGTTCACGGTGACGCCGAGCATCCGCCGGGCCGTTTCGTAATGCGGGGCGAGGGTCTGCTCCCAGTCGTTCAGGTCCCTCCATTTGGGATCCTGGAAGGCCTGGCGGTTGGGGACCATGAGGGTGTTGGCGTACACCAGACTTCCTCCGCCCACGCCGGTTCCGTGGAGTACGAGCACGTCGCGCAGGAGCGTGAGCCGCTGGATGCCGTAGCACATGAGGCCCGACATCCAGAATGCCTTGCGCAGCCGCCAGTTGCTCTTGGGGAAATCTTCGGGCCGCCACCGTTTCCCCATCTCTACCACGAGGACGCGGAATCCCTTTTCGGAGAGGCGCAGGGCGGCCACGGAGCCGCCGAAGCCCGACCCCACCACGATGTAGTCGTACCGTCCGGATTCCGATCCGTTCCCCATATCCTCCGCCTCCGCAAGAATGCACCGGTCATAGAGTGGCAGAGGGGAGGCGCCGATGCAATGGGCCGATGAAATTCATCGCGGGATTTGGGATGGGCGCCTCGCTGGGGTAAACTTCATGACCGCATCGGTGGGAGATGAATCCGGTGCGCAGCAAGGGGACCCCATGTGCGGAATTTTCGGCATCGTCACCGAGAGTGAACGGAATCTGGGACCGATCTTGATCGAGGCCGGCAAGCGGCTCTCCTACCGGGGCTACGACTCGGTCGGCTTCGCCACCCTGTCGGCCGGACGCGACATCGATCTGCGCAAGGACGTGGGCAAGGTGGAGGCCGTGGCCGAGCGCCACGCGGTGGCCGAGATGGCCGGGCTCCGGGGCATGACCCAGCTGAGGTGGGCCACCTTTGGCGCGCCGTCCCTCGTGAACGCCCAGCCCCACCTGGACTCCGGCGGGGACATGGTGGGCGCCCACAACGGCAACGTGGTCAACAACGTGGAGCTGCGGGCCCAGTTCAGTGCCGAAGGGATGACCGTCCGGTCCACGAACGACGGCGAGTCTTGCGTGCACGCGGTGGAGCGCTACGTCAGGCGCGGCCTTTCCATGGTTGATGCGATCCGCCGGGCCTACGACGACCTCGAAGGCGACTACGCCTTCGTCATCGGCCGCCAGGGCGAGGACTGCCTTTACGCCTTCAAGAAGGGATCGGGGCTCGTGGCGGGCATGGGGGACGACTTCACCTGCGTCGGCTCGGACCTGCCGTGCCTCCTCGCCTTCACCCGACGGATCGTCCGCCTGAAGGACGGGGAACTCGTCATCCTTCGGGGCGCGGGCCTGGAAATCCTCAATGTCACGGACGGAACCCGGGTCGAGCCGGCGGTGGAGGAAGACAACGAGTCCATGGAGGCGGCCCAGAAGGGCGGCTACGCGCACTTCATGCTCAAGGAGATCCACGAACAGCCCAAGGTGGCCCAGGACCTCGTGCACCTCCTCTCCGCCTCCAAGCACGCCGGGCGGTTCGTGGACCGGATGAAAGCCGCGCGGCACCTCTACTTCGTGGGATGCGGCACGAGCTACCACGCGTGCGTGCTCGGCTCGGTCTACCTCGCGCGGCTGGCGGGCCGCCCCGCGGTGCCCGTCCTCGCCCCACAGTTTCTCGCCCAGTACGCGCCGGCCCTCGGCCCCGAGGACGTGGGCGTCTTCGTGAGCCAGAGCGGGGAGACCAAGGATGTGCTCAACGCCCTCGAGGCGGCCAAGGCCCGCGGAGCGGGCATCCTGGGCCTGGTGAACGTGCTCGGGTCCACCCTCATGCACGCCAGCGAGGTGTACCTGCCCCTGGCCTGCGGGTACGAGATCTCGGTCCCCGCCACCAAGACCTTCGTGAACCAGTGCGCGGCCTTCCTGGCCCTGGCCCTGCGCGCGGGCGGCCGGGACGACGCGCTCCTGAGACAACTGCCCGGACTCATCGAGAGCACCATCGCGGCGGTGGACGGCCCCGTGCACGACCTGGCCCCGTCGTTGCAGGCGTGCGAAGACTTCTACTGCCTGGGCTACGGCCTGACCTATCCCATCGCGCTGGAGGGGGCGCTCAAGCTCAAGGAGGTCACCTACGCGCACTGCGAGGGCATGCTCTCCACGGAGTTCAAGCACGGGCCGCTCTCGGCGGTGGACGAGGGGTTCCCCATCCTTTTTATAGGCGGCCCGGAGGACGTGGGCCTGCTCGTGAGCGGCATCAACGAGAGCGCCTGCCGGGGCGCCGAGACCATCGTCATCGCCCAGGAGGATTCGAGGCTGCGGGCCAACGCCCACCACATGCTCGTCCTGCCCGAATCCGACGCCCTCCTGGCGCCCATCCTGGCGGTCATCCCCCTCCAGCTCCTCTCCTACCGGCTGAGCGTGGCCCGGGGGCACAACCCGGATTTTCCCAGGAACCTCAGCAAGACCCTCACCGTGGATTGAGAAAACCGGGAGCGGGGAGCAGGGAGCAGGGAGCAGAAGGAGTAAGAAAGACGGAGAGCGGGCACGTAGGGAGCCGGAGAATCAAAGCGAAGAGCGCATGGTGCGACGGGTATTTTTCTTCCGCTCCCCGCTGCCTGCTCCCTGCTCCCGATATGATCGAGAAGGTTCGGCGGCATCGGCAGGCGCGAAACTTTAATCGGAGAGACCATGGCTGACCTGAAGGGCAAGACGATTTTCATCACGGGGGCGTCGAGGGGCATCGGGAAGGCCATCGGTCTCCGGGCCGCGCGAGACGGGGCCAACATCGTCATCGCCGCCAAGACCGCGGAGCTCGATCCCAAACTCCCGGGCACCATCTTCACCGCCGCCGAAGAGATGGAGGCCGCCGGCGGCAAGGCGCTGCCGGTCCAGGTGGACGTCCGGGACGAGGAGCAGGTGAAGGCCGCGGTCCAGAAAGCCGTGGAGACCTTCGGCGGCATCGACGCGCTGGTGAACAACGCCAGCGCCATCAACCTGCGCGGGACGCTCGAACTGCCCCTGGCCCGCTTCGACCTCATGTTCCAGGTGAACGCCCGCGCCACCTTTTCGTGCTCCAAGGCGTGCATCCCGCACCTGCTCCAGGCGGCCAATCCCCACATCCTCAACATCTCCCCGCCCCTGAACACCCACCCGAAATGGTTCGCGGGCATCGCGCCCTACACCATGACCAAGTACGGCATGACCATGCTCGCCCTCGGGATGGCCGGGGAGTTCCGCAAGCAGGGCCTGGCGTGCAACGCCCTCTGGCCCAAGACCGTCATCGCCACGGCGGCGGTCATGAACCTCCTGGGGGGCGAGGAGACCATCAGGAAGGGGCGCACGACGGAGGTCATGGCCGATGCGGCGCACGCCATCCTCACCCGGCCCAGCCGGGAGTGCACCGGCAACTGCTTCATCGACGAGGAGGTCCTCAGGGCCGAGGGCGTCACCGACTTCGAGCCCTACGCCATCACCCCCGGCGGCGAGCTCATGCAGGATTTTTTCCTGTAATAGCAAGGTGATTTCACAGAGAGGAAGAGAACGGAGGGGAGGACGGGCAACAACCAGAGAACCTAGACGGCGGGCGCTTCCCTCAGACTCCCCGTCCACGGAAACTCGCGGGTTCCCAGCCCCTTGAAGCATGCCCCCTCTCGTCCTCCCGGTTCAATGCAGCTCTTTGGCCGGCCTAAACCCGCTCGAAGATCCGCTCTGCCTCGCCCAGTTCCCGGGCGCTGGGGGTGATGAGGGTTTTGCCGTTGATGCGCAGGCGGGTGCCGGCGCGCATGGCGGCCCGGACCTCGGCCTCGCTCACGAAGTCCAGCGTCTCCTGGCGGGGGGCATTGGCGGGGGCGGCGACCGCATTGGCCCCCGGGCGAGGCGCGGGAGGTGCGGGAGCGCCAGCCCCCATCGGCGGCCAATTCGAAGGCTCCAAACTTCCGGGCCACGAACTGGGCAGCGGCGGCATCTGCATCGGCGCCGGCTCCCATGGCGGGCACCAGGGGCTTGAGGGGGACGGCCTTCTCGTCCGTGACGGGCCTCGCCTCGTAGGCCACGCGCTTCCGGTCCAGAAGGTGCAGGGGCGTGATGTTGTCGCTCGTGATGTTGTTGCCCAGCGCGCCGCAGCCCAGGGTCATGGCGGGCGGCAGGTTCGTCGTGAAGCCCACGGCCCCGTGGGTCCCGGGCGTGTTGATCAGGATCCTGAAGACGGGCTTGCGGAGGGCGAACTGGCGGATCACCTCCAGGTCCTGGGTGTGCAGGCACAGGGTGTGCCCCAGGCCGCCGTACTTGAGGACCTCGATGCACCTCAGGCACCCCGCCTCCCAGCCGTCCGCCACGTAGTAGGTCAGGATGGGAGAGAGCTTCTCCAGGGAGAGCGGGTAGTCGCGGCCCACGCCCTCCTCGGGCACGAGCAGCGCCCGCACCCCCTCCGGTACGGAGAATCCCGCCATCTGGGCGATGACCTGCGGGGACCGCCCCACGACCTTGGGGTTGAGGACGCCGTTCTTGTCCACCACCAGGGCTTCGAGCAGGGCCTTCTCCCGCTCGCCCACGAAGTGGCCGCCCCACCGCACGAACTCGTCCTTGGCGCGCTCCGCCAGGGGCGCGTCCACGATGACCGACTGTTCGCTGGCGCAGATGGTGCCCCAGTCGAAGGACTTGCCGGCGAGGACATCCTTCACGGCCTTGCGGAGGGCCGCGGTGCGCTCGATGAAGGCCGGGACGTTGCCGGGCCCCACGCCGTAGGCGGGCTTGCCCGAGGAGTAGGCGGCGTTCACCAGCCCCATCCCGCCCGTGGCCAGGATCACGTTGGTGCCCGCGTGCCTCATGAGGGCCTGCGTGTCGGCGATGGAGGGGCTGGGCAGGCACGCGATGATGCCGCGGGGCGCCCCCGCCGCCACCGCCGCGTCGTGCATGGCATCCGCCACGGCCTTGATGCAGTTTTTGGCGCTGGGGTGCGGCGAGAGCACGATGCCGTTCCGGGCCTTGAGGGAGATGAGCACCTTGTAGATGGCCGTGGAGGTGGGGTTGGTGCTGGGGATCACGGCCGCCACCACGCCCATGGGCGAGGCCACCTCGTAGATACCCTGGGCGGGGTCCGCGGAGATGAACCCCACGGTCTTCATGGGACGGATGTAGCGGTACACGTCGTCCGCGCCGAACCGGTTCTTCACGATTTTGTCGGCGATGACCCCGTAGCCCGTCTCCTCGTGGGCCATGCGCGCCCACTTCTCCAGGTTCACCATGCACGCCTGGTGCATGGCGGAGATGACCTTGTCCACCTGTTCCTGGGAGAACTCGGCGAATTGGGCTTGCGCCTGCCGGACTTGGGTTACCGCGCGGTCTACGTCGGCTGTACTCATGGGAGATGACCTTTGGGGGGAGTGAAAAGTGAAAAGTGAAAAGTGAAAAGGAAGAGATGAGACTGCGCGTGGAACGTTCATGGGGTGGCTCCTGGGCGAGTCACAGGTTTGCGCGCCATGTGGCGTTTCAAGCCGGCGAGCATCCTGTCCACATCGGTGAGCCGCTGACTTAGTGGGTTCCACTGGGCGTCGGAAAGGAAGCCGAGCCGTTTGGAGAGTTCCAGTTGCGTATCTAGCTCACTCGCTGATCCAATCGCCACAAAGAGGAACTGGATGGTTTCCTTGGGCGCATGGCGGGCCATTCCCTCGGCGATGTTGGATGGAATAGAAACTGAACATCGCCGCATCTGACTCACAAGCCCAAAGCGCTCCTCAGCAGGAAACTTGCCGGTGGCGCGATAAACATCCACGACCAGATCCATGGCCTGTTTCCAAACCTCCAGAGTCCTGTGCGGCTTATTCACATCAATCGCCCCGGGTTATCCTTTGTCGTCTCTTATCTTTAGCTCTTGCTTTTCACTTTTGACTTCTAACTTTTCACTTCTTGCCCCTCGCTCCCCGCGGAGCGGGGACTTGGGGCAAGATCCCCTCCACCTGCTCGTAGGGCATGGGGATCACATGGACGGAGACCAGGTCGCCGATGCGGCGCGCGGCGGCGGCGCCCGCGTCCACGGCGGCCTTCACGGCCCCCACGTCGCCCCGGACCATGACGGTGACGTAGGCGCTCCCGATGTTTTCCTTCCCCACGAGGAGGACCTTGGCGGCCTTCACCATGGCGTCCGCGGCCTCGATGGCCGCCACCAGACCGCGCGTTTCGATCATCCCTAGGGCTTCCTGGTTGATCACGGGGTCCCCTCCCTCCACGCTCCGAGCATAGAAGAGGGGTATACTGCTGTCAACCGCCGAATGGGCAGCACTGGAGGCGTTAGGCGTTTGAAGAGCCTTGATTTGTTTCCAAAGGAAACACTTTAGGCCTCGCCCGGCTGGGCCAGAACAGATAAAGACTTGTAGGATAAGGTGATTCTGAGTGGAACGCACTTTGCAACACCCATTAAGCGCGAGGAGGGGTTCGGTGAGACAAGTCGTCCATGATCCTGCTCACTACGGCCATCGGGCAGACCCGGACCGGGCCAGGCGGGGCTTCTCGCTCATCGAGGTGCTCATCGTCGTGGCCATCCTGGGCCTGCTCGCCGTCATCGCCACCGTGGCGGTCAGCAAGGCCATCAAGCGCCAGCGGCTGGAGGTGGCGACCCAGCAGCTCGCGGGCTTCATCGAAAACGGCTTCGTTCGGGCACAGAGCGCGGGCGTGGGGGTCATCGTCACGGGCGTGCCCAACGCGGATGGTTCCTGCACATTCCGGCTCTACGCCGACACGGACAACAGCGGGACCTTCGACGACACCGCCGACACGCTTCTCGCCACCCAATTGGTGCCCAACGACACGGTGATCCAGGGGCTTACGCTCGGCAGCTACTCCGCCTTCGGAGTCAACACGCTGCCCTTCAGCGGGAGCGGCTCCAGCAAGGTCCTCCAGCTCTACTGCGACCCCATGGGAAGGGCGCTCAACCCCACGGGCGATACGCTGGCCACGACCCCGCAGACGCCCGCGGGCCCTGACGTTCAGATTCAAGGCCCCGTGACGCTCTCCATGACGCACGCCGCCATGCTCTCGGGGGACCTCGGACCGAAATGGGCCTACGACCTCCAGGTGTCCCCCATTTGGCACGCCGTGTTCGCAGGGAGGAAGTACTGACATGGAACATCAGCCGACATCCGCAGACGCCGGAGGAAAAACCGGTGAGAAGGGCGCGCCGAGAGGAAGGGAGCAGCCTGCTCGAGGTTCTCATCGCCATGGCCATCCTGCTCATCCTCATGGTGGGCGTCCTCTCCATGTTCTCCATGGCCTACCTCATGAACGTCGGCGCAGCGGCCCGCACGGAGATGACTTACAAGGCCCAGCAGGTGGCCGATGTGGTGCGATACCTCAATCTCCTCCAGCGCTCCAACCCGACGGCCTTGCCCTCCTCCGCCAACACGGGCCTGACCTTTCCCCTGACGGCCGCCTCGCCCGTCACCATCACCGCCCTGAGCGGCTCCAATCTCCAATACGCCTATTGGGGGCTGCCCAGCAGCACCATCTCGGACGCCGCCGGCATCGTGGATCCCGACGACATGCGGTACGCCATCACCGTGGGCATCGCGGGCCCCGACGCGGCGGGCGTCGTAACGGTGACCGTCGCGGTGGTGCCCAACACGGCCGCGTCGAACCCTTCCGGACAGCGCTACTTAGGCAAGAACATGAAATGGAAGGAGGTGGACTATGTCACGCAGCTGCCCCCGTGACCGCGGCGAAGGCGGGTTCACCCTCATCGAAGTCACGGTCGCCATGACCGTTCTCGTGCTGATCCTCGCCATGTCGGGGACCCTGCTCTACTCCATGAAGTCCTTCGCGCAGAAGCAACAATCCTTCGCGGAGCCGCGGCAGACCGCCAGACGGGCCATGAACTACCTCGCCTACTACGTGCGCGGGGCCTCGGACATGAACATGGCCGATGGGGAGGCCCCCATGCCCAACGCGCTGGTGACCTACTATGAGCTGAACGGCGCGCGGAAGCAGGCCACCTACAACAACGTGGCGAGCGCCACCTTGGCCGATGTGGGCACGGACTTGATCACCGTGGCCAAGCCGCTCCCCGGGTCCTCCCCCATGAAGATTCAGAACTTCATCACGAGCACGAGCGCCTCGGCCCTCTTCACCCAGGGATGCGGGAACAGCAACGACGACACGACGAACCTGAGCCTGTTCAAGCAGGCCGTGGGCTACGATGCCACCACCCAAACGAGCCCCCTCTTCCTGATCTATAATCCGGTGGGAGCCTGGCAGTACTACCAGATCACCGCAGTGCCCACCTGCAACTGCGCCAACCTGAATTCGTCACCCTCCGTCATCGGCTTGACCCTGGCGGCAGGGGGGGCGGGGAGCCTGAACCTCAACCCGCCGGGAGAGACCACACCCGTGGCCCTGAACTGCACGGACGGCGATCCGTGCTACATGACCGCGGGCATGCAGTTCATCACCTTCCGGGTCCGCACGGTGAACGGGACGCCCCGGCTGGAGCAACTCGCGCTGTCCGGGACGGCTTTTCGATGCGGCCCAGGACGATCCCGGCAACAGCTTCACTCCTCTTCTGGACAACGTGGAGGACCTCCAGCTGGCCTACATCTACGGTGACGGCACCATCTGGAACTCGGGGGTCGCCGGACGCGACCTGGCGAACCGCTACCCGACAGCGTCAGTACTCCCGAATGATGTCCCCTACATGCAGCAGGAAGCGTGGCGAATCCCAACCCCTACGACGCCGTGAACGTAAGAGGCGTCAGAATCTCCGTCGTGGCGCGGTCTGCCGCGCCCATCCCCACGTTCCTCGGTGGTGCCACCGCGAGGTCGGCGCCCGCGACGCCGCCCGAAGACTCCGCGGCGGTCTACGCGCCAGGGGTATTACCACTACAGGCTCACGTCCACGATCATGATCCAGAACCGGGTCTTGGGGAACTAGCCATGAGAAGCGAAAAGGGATCGGCACTGATCATGGTCCTCCTGGTGGTGGTGGTGCTCACCATGGTGGGGCTCGCGGCGACCTTCTACATGTCCATGGAGGACCGCCTCTCGCAGAACGACAAGCTCTTCCAGGCGGCGTTCCAGGCCGCCCAGGCGGGGCTGAAGGAGGGGGAGCAGATCATCTCCAAGACCCTCTCCGACACCACCCTGAACACGGCGCTCAACCCTGCCACCCACAGCAACTACGCGGGCAACGATATACCCACGGCTCAGGCGGACCTCACGAAAGCGACCCATCTGGGCACCGTCCTCTTCGACTCCATGTCCGGGGGCAGTCCCTTCTACAACATCTCCGTGGGCGGCGCGGGCGTCACGGGTTTCCAGGCGCGCTACACGATCTACCTGCGGAACGACGCCAACGACTACGACCCCACGAAAACGGGACAATTGGACAAGTTCTACATAGACAACAACGGGCGGGTGAACCTCATCAGCCGCGGTTCGGTGATCGACACCAACGGCAACGAGGTGGCGGTGAAGATTCTCACCGAGCAGGTCTACTTCGGGATTTCCACCGTGAAACCGGGGCAATTCCGTTTCGGCCAGCTCGGGACGTCCGCGGCACTGTATTGACCCTCAAGAAGTCCAAAGAAGGGTGGAGGCGACTGCCATGATGACCTTAAAAATGTCCAGCGAAAGATTATCCCGGTGGCTACGGTTGGCGGCACTGGTGTTTGTCGCGACCGTCCTCTCTTCGGTCGGGGCGATCGCCTATGATATTTCGGGAACCGTAACTTACTGCAGTGGCCAAGGGCTTGGAGGCGTGACGGTGACAGCGGGCGCCTACTCGGCCACGACCTCCGACAACGGCAGTTACGTCATCACGGGTGTCCCCGGCAGTGCAAAGGGTATTACCTACACGGTAAAGCCCACACTGAACGGCTTCACCTTCACGCCTGCCAGTACGGATGTGACCATCAAGACCAGCAACAAAGTAAACATCAATTTCACTGCTGCCTACAACGGCACGATAAAGTATTCCATCTCGGGCGTGGTCACTTGCGGTGGCGCGGGGCTTGGAGGCGTAACAGTCAGGGCGACGGGACCGGGAACCTACACGAGCCTCCCCACCGGATCGGGACGGCTCCTACACCATCTTGAACGTCCCGGCGAGCTGCACGAACTATACGGTGACTCCCTCCGGGTTCGGCTACACCTACGCTCCGGCCAACCAGAGTGTGACAGGTCAGTGCGGTAAACGTCTCGCGGCATCAATTTCATCGCCAACGCTACCCGATGTGTCCATCTCGGGCCAGGTGGTGGACTGTTACGGAGCGGGCATCGGCGGGGTGACCGTCACGGCCACGAGCCGATCGGCGGCACCACGGTCACCGCCACCACCGATGCCGGCGGGAACTACACGATCCCCCTGGGTCAGAGTCTGCGGCACGCTCACCTTCACTCTGACCCCCACGCTGACGGACTACTCCTTCACGCCGACCAGCCAGACCGCCACCGTTTCGGGCTCCGACGTGACGGTGCCCGACTTCGTGGGAGTTCCCGCCCACCTCACGATCTCGGGCCGGGTGACCGCCTGCGACGGATCGGCCCTCGCGGGGGCCACGATTACCGCCACGAGCGGAGGCACCACGAGAACCGCCACCACGGGCGCCGATGGAACCTATACCCTCACGGGGTTCAGCGGCAGCTGCACGCCCACCACCTGGACCGTGACCCCCACGCTGACGGGGTACGTCTTCCTGCCCGCGAGCCAGGCCGTGGTCCTCACCGGTCAATCGCTGACCAACGTGAACTTCAAGGAGAATCCGCCCACCTCCGCCTTCACCATCTCGGGGACCGTCACGAAGTGCGGGGCGGCCCTGGCCGGAGTGAGCGTCAGCACGGACACGGGAATGTTTACCGTGACGGATTCCGGCGGGAACTACACCATCACCGGCCTGGCCGGTTGCACCACCTACGTGGTGATCCCCAGCCTCACCGGCTACACCTTCACGCCGGGGAACCTGGCCGTGCCCGTGGTGAGGGCGAGCGTTTCGGGAGTGAATTTCGTCGCCGCGGACAACACCGTGGGGGCGTGGGACCCGCTCAAGCAGGTGACCCAACAGATCCTCCGGCCCAATCTCCTCATCGTCCTGGACGTCAGCGGCTCCATGGCCTGGGATATCAACGGCAGTTGTTGTCCCGTCGGCGTGGACTCCAGGGGAACGAGCCCCACCGCCGCCTGGACGGCCCAATACTGGGATACTGGCACCAGCACATGGAAAACCTGCAGCGGCTGCTCGACGACGGCCAAGCAGTGGAGGTACACCCTCACGGTCACCCAGACGTTCCCCAGCCGCATGGCCACGGTGAAAAACGCGCTGGGAAAGTGGGTGGACATCATCACACCCTGGCAGCCGCCCGGCACCTGGACCTCCGATACGACCTTCACCTACATCACGAATGGTGTCTGGGCCGGGGGCACGAAATCGGGACCCACGGTTGCGACACAGCCACGGCTCATAGCTACGTCTGGGATGTCACCTACGTCATCGGCCCGCACCGCGCCTGGAGTCCCCTTCACGGCCTACAGCGTAAGTGGCGGCTTCCCCACGGTGGGTTCGGGGGGCGTCGCCCTGCCGGCCCAGGACATCGTGGGCAAGACCGCGGACCGGGTGAACTGGGGGCTGGAGACCTTCTCAAATACCAGTAGCACCTTGGTCGCCGACATCATGTTCGACTCCCTTACGGGCGACCAGACCAATGTCACGGCCATCGAAACCACTTGAAGCTCAATTCAGCATGCGGGTCTCGGCGCGGATGGATACACGCCGACAAAGATCGCCCTCACCAATGCGGCGACCGCTCTTTCGGACATCTCACGAAAGGGATCCCAAGGTGTCCTGCGGGCGGTCCTACGGCGTCGTCCTCGTGACGGACGGCCTGTCGAACTAACGCAACCCAGACGACGGAAACTGGGCTGAACCGGGTCTGCCTGTCCTGCGGACACGGATGTCCGGACGGCGGCTCGTCTGGCTATACGTGCCCCGACCATACCTCAGCTGGAATTTATGACTCGACTAGCTACAAACTTTTCGCCGCAGGCGCGGCCGAAGATCTGTGGAATCAGACCGCGGGACGCGCTCGGCTCAACTCCCGCACTTGGGCCATCGGCATCAGCTACGCGGTGGGTCGGTGCGAGCTGAACATGACCGCCTACATGGGCCGCACCGACGCCAGCAGCCCCAACGGGGACACCGGGTTCTTTACGGCGAGCGACCCGTACCTTCCCCAGGGCACGGGGGATATAGCCCACTACCAGCCCAACTCGGGAGGCCACGGAGACTACGCCTTCTTCGCGACCTCCGCCACGGCGCTCGCCTACGCCTTCTCGTCCATCGTGGCGTCCGCGGGCATCGGAGACTTCAGCACGGCCGCCCCGGTGGTCAGCACGGCCATCTCGGGTGGCACCGACATCGCCTACCTGGCGAGCGCCGAAGCGCCCGGCTGGAAGGGGCACTTCTACGCCTACGACGTGCACAACACGGCCGCTCCCGTCCTGAACTGGGATGGGGGCAAGATGCTCACCCCGCCGTGGACCGACTCCCAGGGCGCGACCCGGGGGAGGAACCTGACTGCCGCCCCGCGGGCGATCTATACCTGGGACAGCTCCGGCACGCTCGTCAATCTTGGGGCGTACAGCACCGTGAGTTCCATTCCCTCGAGCTTGACCCTCCCGTCGGGCTTCGACAACCGCGTCCTGGACTACCTCAAGGGCTTCGACGGGACCCGATCCGGCACCCAGCGGTCCTGGGTGCTCGGCCCCATCCTGAACTCCACGGCGGCGGTCTTCTCGGCGCCCGAGGCCTGGAAGACCAACACGCTTCCCGACCACAAGTCCTTCGAGACGACCTACGCCCGGCGCCACGCCATGGTCATGGTGGGGACCTCCGACGGCATGATGCACGTGTTCGACGTGGCGGACGGCTACGAGGTCTACGCGATCCTTCCTCCCGACCAGCTCGCCAACCAGGTCCTGCTCTACAACAGCTACCAGTCCAGCAGAGGCAGCCGGGTCACCGGGGAGCCCATCGACACCTCCGCCCATATCTACGGCATCGCCTCTCCACCTCGGTTTGCGGATGTCTACATTTCGGGTCAGTATCACACCGCGCTGGTCCTCACGGAGGGCAGGGGCGGAAGCACCATGGCCGCCATCGACATCACGCACTCCTACCCCGGCCGGACGGGGGTGGTCCTCCCCTACGACCTTCCCAGCAAGACGCAGGATTATCCGGCAGATGCCAACTACAGCTCCTCCGCGCCCATCAGCTTGCTCTGGTCACAGACGTCCAGCACGTTGAGCGGGCTCAAGCAGACCTGGAGCGTACCCGGCCGTGGGCGCCACCTCCACCACCCATTTCGATTGCGTCTCGGGATCCGGATACTACGGCTGCTCGGGCTACACCCCCAAACTCTTCCCCCTCAACATGGCGGACGGGGCGAGCCGGGTCAGCAGCGGCAATGACCTGACCAACGCCTCCTCAGGATCTCTTGTCTACAACCAGGCGTACGGCGCGGGCGTGTTCTACAACGTCACGGCCGCAGTCCCCAAGGTCTACGACGTCCAAAACCTCGGCGTGATCTCCGACACGCACGGACGAGTCTGGTTCTACGTGCCCTCCACGGGGGCCGTGGTGAAGGCCATCGACGTGGGGGCGAACCAGCCCATCTACTACACGCCGGCGGTGGGCTATTACAGCAACAAGAACATCTATGCCTTCGCCTCGGGCAACCTCTACGAGACCGCTCCGGCCATCGTCGGGTCGTCCTCCACCTTCGTGCCGACCCTGTACATCACGGCCAAGAGCGCGGATGCTTCCGCCGCCTTGTCCACGGACACCTACAGCATCGCCCTGACGTCCATCAGCGTCGTGACGGATGCCACGACCACGCCTCCGACCTCACGCAACTTGAGCAGCCGCGCCCAGGTGACCGCGGACCCGGTGCTCTTCATCCCCGCCTCCGCGGGCAACCCGGTCAAGGCCTTCTTCCTGGTTTACGACCCCACGGCGGGGACCTGCGTGGGCAACTCCTATCTCATCGAGCTGGACCTGCCGCTGGACTTCGCGACGAACACGAACTGGAGGAACAGCGTCACCAAATCGAGCATGTCCCTGGGTTCCGGCGTGGCTTCGGGCTTCGCCTTCTCCGGGGGAAAGATCATCGTCGCCCGGAGCGCCGTGGGCGGCGGACAGGTGACCCCGCAGGCGGCCGGCGAAGGGCCGAGCCCCCTGGGAGAAGCCCCCGCCTTGAGTTCGTGGATCGAGCTCAAGTAGGCTCGCACCCCAGTCGAACGCAAAAAAGGCGGGCCTCCGGGCCCGCCTTTTTCAATGGGGTGAAAAGTTAGAAGTGAAAAGTCAAAAGTAGGAGAGGTAGTGAGGTCCGAATCGGCCTCTCTCCTCGCTTTTCACTTCTCACTTCTCACTTTTTACTTTTCACTTTTCACTTTTCACTTTTTTTAAACAGCCCCCCCAGGCTCTTGAGGGCGCCCTTGCCCTTGAGGGTTTCGGTGGCGGCTTCGCAGGCGGCGCACAGGTAGTTGGCGGAGCCGCCGGCGATGACGGGACGGTTCACGACGCACTGCTTGCACAGGTAATTCTGGCACTTCGTGCACCGCCAGCCGGGCGTCTGGTCCCGGTGGTTCGCGCAGTGTTCGTCGTCCCCGTGGACCTCCCGCTCGATCTGCACCTTCTCGGCGAAGAAATTGTTGATGGCGGGGTAGGAGCGGATGGGGAGCCAGTCCCCCCCCATGACGCGCGCCGCGTCGTTGTCGTAGAGATGGCCCTCGATGACCATCTGCCTGACCTCTTTGAGGCGGTAGGGCCCAGGCCTGAAGTCGGGGTTGGGGGTCGCGAGATGGAGTTCCCAGACGGGTTCGTCGAGGGGAGCGGCTTGGGCGGGCGTCACGAAGGGGACGCCTGGGGCCGAGGCGATGCGCCCGTCGGCGTAGATGACCAGCGGCGTCCCGCAGGAGGAGCATTTGCCCCGGCCGCCGCCGGGGGGGATGCGCTCTGCGGGAACGACGAAGGCGTTTCCACAGGACAGGCAACGAAATTCCAGGTTGGCCAAGGCCCGAACCTCCACGAGATGGCCTTAATTATAGAGAGTCGGCGGCGGCCGCGTCAAATTTGCCGCAACCCCATGTGCGCAGGGCGCCTCGACAGCAAAAAACGAGCGCCCCCGGGAGGGCGCTCGGTGAAGGAGGGAATGGGGTGTTGCTAGAACTTGACCTGCAGCGTGAGCTGGAGCCGTTTCTCGTCGGGGATGGCCTGGTGCTGTCCGGCGGGCTGCCCCGACCACGCCTTGCTGTGGTCCAGCGTCTCGTAGTCGAGCAGGAAGTAGTTGCCCTTGGCGAACTGGTAGGCGACGCCGAAGATGGTGCGCTTCTGGACGTCCTTCATGGTCGTGGAGTCGGGTTCGTCGTCGTTGGGGTCCATGTGGTCGTAGCGCGCGATGACGCTCCACTTGCCGCCTGCGAGCCGCTCGAAGGGCAAGCGCAATTCGCCGAAGTAGGAGTAGCCCTTCCAGGGCAGGGAATCGCCCTTGTGAGGCCCGTAGGTCCACACGGCGGATCCGCCCTGGTTGTTCTTGCCGTCGGCCCACTGGCCGGTCAGCGTGAAGTACTGGTGCTGGTAGCTCACCATCCACTCGTTGAGGCGCCAGTCCGGATAGATGACGCCCGGCCCCGGCTTGGGCTCGGTGACGTTGGGTTTGCCGTTGATGCCAAAGTAGGAGAGCTGGAGACCGGGCAGCACGCTGGGAACGGGGCGGACGCTCACGCGGTACATGAGCACCTTGTTGTTGTTCTTCTCGGCCGCGTGGTAGCCCGCGCCGTTGTAGAGGCCCACCTGCATGGAGCCGTACTTGCCGGCGTAGTGCGCTGCTGACGTTCTTCTTGTACTCGTCCGGCATCTGGCCGCCGAAGTCGGTCGCCGAACATGACGCCCACATCCGCGGAGTTGTATACGTCGTTGCGCTCGAGGAACATGGTGTCCTGCATGCGGTAGAGGTTGATGCTCTCCTCGTAGTCCAGCCAGGGCATGTGGGCCTGGCCGACCTCCACGTAGGGCTTGGTGAAGATGTCGTTGCCCTTCCAGTGGAACTTGGCGTAGAGGTACTTGATCCTCACCTTGTAGTCGCCGGTGCTGTCCTGCGTCACATCCGGCGTGAGCGCGGGCCGTGAAGTAGGGCGTGATGTCCTTCTGAATGTCGATGTAGCCCCGCTTGAGCACGAACGGGCTGTACTGCGTCGTCTGATCCTGGACGCCCGAGTACTTTTCGCCGTTCTGATAGGAGATGTAGGCATAGGCCGCCGATCTTGAGACCTTCCAGGGCCGAGGGCAGCTTGGGGCCGGACTTCTTGAGGTCCGCGCTCACCTGGTTCTTCACGTCCTCCTTGATGACGGTCGTATCCTGCGCCTTCTGCTTGGCGTACTCCGCCTGCACGGCCTGGGCCTGTTCCAGAGTGATGACCTTGTTCTCCACCAGGATCTTCAGCAGGGGATCCAGGGCCGGCGCATCTTGGGCGACGGCGGCCAGACCGGCGGCCAGGGTGAGAAGGCACCCCAGCGACAGCATCCTCATCCATTTCCTCACTTCGCACCTCCTTTAAGATAATCCTCTCTCGGCGCCCCTCCGATCTAAGGGCGACTCATCGGACACTATTAGGAAGGGCAGGTGTTTCCCACCCGCGTCGTCTTCTTTGCGGAAAAGAAATGCTCGATTTCAAGTAAGATAGTCGGAAGGAGGACGACATGAGGAAGACAGTGGTGGTTTTTGCGGCGGTCCTGTTCGGTCTCGCCTGGAGTGGCGTTCCTGCGCAGGAGCCGACTCAGGACCCCCTCTCTGCACCCCGGGCCGCCTACCAACAGCGGGCCAGTTCGGCCCAAGCCAAAGCCGCCGTGGACCTTTTCGGCCAGGCCTTGAAGGCCGACCCCAAGTCCTATGAGGCCGCGTGGGAGGGGGCGCGAGCCTGCTACTACTACGGTCACTACTGTCTCCCCGACGCGCCCGACTCCGAACTGCTGGCGCTCTTCCAGGACGGGATCAACAGGGCCAGGGCCGCCGTTGCGCTCAACCCCAAGGCCGCCGAGGGGCACTTCTGGCTGGGGGTTTTGGACGGGGTCTACGGCGAAACCAAGGGCATCTTCAAGTCCCTCTCCATGGTGCCCGAGATCAAGCAGGAGATGGCGGCGGCATCGGCCATCAACCCCTCGGTGGAGGGCGGCGGCCCCGACCGGGTCCTGGGAAGGTTGTACTTCAAGCTTCCGGGATTCAAGGGCGGCGACAACAAGAAGTCCATCGAGCATCTGGAGAAGTCCCTTCAAGACGCTCCCACCAATGCGCTCACGCGGCTCTATCTGGCCGAGACCCTCAAATCCGAGGGCATGAAGGACAAGGCGCTGGAACAGGTCAAATTCATTATCGCCATGACGCCGGACCCGCAGTGGGAGCCCGAACATCCCTCGATCAAGGCGGAAGCCCAGAAGCTTTTAAAAAAGTGGAGCTGATGGAGGAGGCGAGACGCGGGACGCTAACTTCGCGCAGTCATCCTGAGGGCTCCCTCAACGCTGCACCCTGGAAGGATCTCAGGCGCTGACTCTGCCAGGCCGCCGTATGAGATCCTTCATGTGGAGCCCTCTGAGGCGGTCCTCGGGATGACTGATCAAGACCATTCCGAGACACTGCACCAGCGCTGGTTGAAACGCTTCCTGCTCCCCGCTCCCGATCTACTTCTTGTCTTTCCTGAGGGACACCCAGAGCACGACCGCGGAGAGAAGTCCGAACATCAAGCACGCGGGCCAGTTGGCTTCGGACAGGGTCCCCATCATCGGGGAGAGGTCGATCTTGGTGTCCCAGCCCTTGGCCGTGAGTCCCGCCACGAGCAGACCGCAGAGCGCCCCCCCGGCGATGTACCCCGAAGAGAGCAACACGCCCGGTGAGAACTCGGCCTCCATGCCCTCGGCGTGGGCCTTCCGGTCCACCCACCACCGGATCAGGCCGCCGACGAAGATGGGCGTGGAGGTGGACACGGGCAGATAGGCGCCCACCGCGAAGGGCAGCGGGGAAACGCCGCACAGCTTGAGAACGATGGCGATGAAGACCCCGATGAGCACGAAGCCCCAGGGGAGCTTCCGGGTGAGGATCCCGTCGATGATCATGTTCATGAGGCGGGCCTGGGGGGCGTCGAACTTGGGCACCGCCTTCTCTTCAAACCTCACGGCCCCGGCGTCGTCCGAGAAGTAGACCCCGTCGGCGAGGGCCACGGCCTTGTCGCCCGCCTTGCCTTTTTCCACGACGGTGCGCGTGTAGGTCTTCCGGTCCGGTCCCAGGGCCTTGCCGCCCGCGTCCGGCGGCATGACCACCGGGAAGGTGGCGGGCACCCACTTCTTCGGCGAGGTCCCGGCGATGCCCGGGTCCACGCGGTACATCAGCTTGCCGCCCGTCGTCCACCAAATACTTGCCCACGGGGACGCCCGTGCCCGGGTCGTGGAGGAAGGCGACTCGGTACTCTTTCCCGTCCAGCCCGGCGAGGCGATCGGAGGAGATCTGGGCCGCCGTGAAGTCGGGGTAGTCCACGGGTGTCTGGGTGGTGTAGGAGCCGTTGAGCAGCAGGAGCGTCCAGCCGATGACGAGGGCGGAGGTGATCACGCCCACCATCAGGGAGATCTGCTGGCTGCGCGGGGTGGCGCCCACCAGAAAGCCCGTCTTGAGATCCTGGCTGGTCGTTCCGCCGTTGCTGGCCGCGATGCAGACGATGGCCCCGATGGAGAGGGCCATGACCCGGTGGTCGATCCCCGTCCACCCCATGAGCACGAAGATGAGGCAGGTCATGAGGAGCGTGGCCACGGTCATGCCCGAGATGGGATTGGAGGAGGAGCCGATCTCTCCCGTGATGCGCGACGAAACCGTCACGAAGAAGAACCCGAATACCACGATGAGCAGGGCCGAAAGGATGCCCACGTGGAGGCTCGGCATGAGCACCATGGTGAGCACCAGGCCCAAGGATCCGATCAGAACCACACTCAGCGGGAGGTCTTTCTCGGTCCGGGGAACCTGGAGCTGGGGCACACCGCTGCGCTTGGAAGTCAGGTTATGGAGGCCGCCCTTGAATGCCTTGACGATGGTGGGGAGGCTTGAAATCATGCTCATGATGCCCGCCGCCGCCACGGCACCCGCGCCGATGTAGAGGACGTAGTTGTTGCGGATGTCCTTGGGGGTCATGTTGGCGATGAGGTCCGTGGCCGGGAACATGGGCGACGTGAGGCCGCTGCCGAAGATCTTGATGGCCGGGATGAGCACCAGGTAAGACAGGACGCCGCCCGCCATCATGACGGAGGCGATGCGGGGCCCGATGATGTAGCCCACGCCCAGCAGCTCGGGGCTGAGCTCGCCCGAGATGGAGCCGCCTTTGTAGACCTGGAAGATGCGCTCGGGCGTCTCCTTCCACAGCCGCAGGCCCGCGTAGAGGAATTTGTACAGCGCTCCCACGAAGAAGCCGGTGAACACCATCTTGGCTTTCGTTCCGCCCTGCTCCCCCACGATGAGCACGTCGGCGCAGGCCGTGCCCTCGGGGTAGACCAGCTTGCCGTGCTCCTCCACGATGAGGCCCCGGCGCAGGGGGATCATCATGAGCACGCCCAGCACGCCTCCCAGGAGGGCGATGGTGAGCACCCACATGGCGCGGAGGTCATACCCCATGAGGAGGATGGCCGGCATGGTGAAGACCACGCCGGCGGCGATGGACTCGCCCGCCGAGCCCGTGGTCTGGACGATGTTGTTCTCCAGGATCGTGGCCCTCGTGAAGAGCCGGAACAGCGTGATGGACATGACGGCGATGGGGATGGATGCAGAGACCGTCATGCCCACCTTGAGGGCCAGGTAGACGGAGGAGGCGGCGAAGAGGATGCCCAGAACGGCGCCCATGGTCACCGCGCGAACCGTCAGTTCGCGCGGGCTCTGAGACGCCGGGATGAACGGTTCGAAGGGCTTCCCCTGTTCGGTCTTCCTGTCAGCCATGCACGATCCTCCGGGCTACGCCAGACGGGGTTCCGCACTCGCCACCAGGCCATCCGCGCAACCGGCACGGGAGCCTATCACTGAGATCCCTCGGGGGCAATCCCTTGAAGATGGCCTCGGGACGACCATGGCCCATGAGGGCCGTGGTCACTTCAAAAACTGGTCCTAGTGCTTGTCCTTCTTTCCCTTCTTCTCTTTTTGCACGATGGGTTCCTTGAAGACATCCTTGTCCCGGTCACCGCGCGCGCCCTCCTTCTTCTGGATTCGGTCGATGCGCTTCAGGGCGCTCTTGGCCAGGACCGTGTCGGGCACCTCCTGGGTGATCCGCGTGAAATAGAGGAGGGCCTCCTTGTTCTGTCCGTCTCGGTAAAGGGCCTCTCCGAGTCGGAAGTAGACCGCGGGCATGTTCCAGTACTTGGTGTATCTGTCGATGACGCCTCGATAGCGGGCGATGGCGCCCTTCGGGTGGCCGTTCTTCAGGTACCAGTCCCCGATTCGGATTTCGTGGGCGGCCAAAAGGTCACTCACCCGGGCCAGCTTTTTTTCCGATTGGGCCGCGTAAGGGCTCGAGGGGTAGTTTTCCACGACGGCCTGGTAGGCCTGTCTCGCGTTCAGCGCGGCGCCCATGTCCCGGTCCGGGGAGTTCACCTCCCCGTACCACGCCTCGCCGATCATGAACTGGCAATAGGCGGCCTGGGGGTGGGTCGGATGGAAGGCCAGGAATGACTGGTAGCGGCTGATGGCCTCCGAATAGGCTTCGAAGGTGTGTTCCTGGTAGTACGAATCGGCCGTGGCGATGGCGGCCTTGTCCTTATACTCTCCGGCGTCCTCCCGGAGGGCGATCTGGTCGAAGTAGCGACGGGCCGCGATGGGCTTCTTCTTTTTCATGGCGGTCTGTCCCTGCTCATAGAGCGTGGCCACAGGGACCACCGTGACCGCCTTGTCCAACTCTCGCTTGTTGGCGCGCCGGTGATGGCATGCCGTGAGAAGCAGGGCCGAGGCCAGGCCGACGGCGACGAGCAGCTTAACGCGCTTCAAGGTGACCTCCTATTTGTTGCATCAGGTCTCTGGGCAGGCGTCTGGGACGTCCGGCATGGTCGGTGGAGGCGTGCTCCGTCCGTCCGCGGGCCAGGAGCAGCCCATCCGAAGGCCTCGACACCTCATACTCAAAGGTGAATCGCACGCCGCCTGCATCGGCGAGGCGGGCCTTCACCAGGATCTCGTCATCATAAAGGGCCGGCCGCACATACCGCACCTCCACTCCCAGGACGGGCATGCGGAACCCCCGCGCCTCCAACTCCCTGTAGGGAAGCCCCCTCTGGCGGAGGAAATCGGTCCGGGCCACCTCCATCCAGGCCAGATAAGCGGAGTGGTGCACTACGCCCATCTGGTCGGTCTCCACGTAGCGGACTCGCAGAGAGGAACTGGATTCAAGCACTCGGGCCTCTCCCGGAACGTATCATTTCCGCCAACTCTCGAGCCGCCGCGGCCGGGTCGGGCGCCCCGAAAATCGCGCTTCCCGCCACGAACCAATGGGCGCCCGCAACCAACAGCGCAGGGAGGGTCTCCCGGCTCACCCCGCCATCCACCTGAATGGCCAAGTGAACATCTCGGTCCCGCGCCATCTTGCCGAGGGTCGCGACCTTTTCCAACGCCAGGGGCAGGAACCTTTGGCCTCCGAAGCCGGGGTTCACGCTCATCACAAGGACGAAATCCAGGTCCGCCAGGATCACTTCCAAGGATTCCACGGGCGTGGCGGGGTTGATGGCCACACCCGGACGCATGCCCTCCTCGCGGATGGCCTGCACGGTCCGGTGGAGATGGGGACACGCCTCCTGGTGCACCGAGAGAAAAGTGGCTCCGGCCTTGGCGAAGGCCTTCAGGTAGCGGTCCGGGTGCTCGATCATGAGGTGGCAATCCAGAGGCAGCGAGGTGACCGCCTTAAGGCTGGCTACCACGGGAGGTCCGATGGTGATATTCGGCACGAAATGTCCGTCCATCACATCCACGTGCAGCATCCCGCAGTGGGGTTCGACGCGGGCTACATCCTCGGCCAGGCGGGCGAAGTCTGCTGAGAGGATGCTGGGCGCGAGGAGCCGTTGCGGGGTCCTCACGGCTGGCTCACCGTGAGCTGGATCACGTCGTTGCGGCCGAGAGGCATGCCCGGCAGGGGGGCCTGACCCAAAACCGTGCCTGGCGCATCGGGTGACTTTTCGCTCCGGAACGCCGCCACCTGGATCCCGTAGATGCCGATCTCCTGCTGGGCGGCCTGGGCCGAGGTCCCCACCAGAGCCGGCGTCACGAAGGTGTAGGCCACTGGCCCCGCGCTCACGAGCAGGGCCACACTCGAGTCCCTGGGCACCACCGTGCCGGCGGGCGGGGACTGGGCGATCACTGTCTGGGCCGGCTGGCGGCCTCGCAGAAAAGAGGTGGAAGCGAGACGCAGGCCCCCCTGACGGATGCCGATCTGGGCCTCGTCGATGCGCTGGCCCACGAACTGGGGAGTATCGATGCGTTCCACACCCTTGCTCACGACGACCGAGAGAGTATTTCCCCTCCGGGCGGACATTCCCGACGGGGGATTTTGCGCGACCACGCTGCCCTTGGCAGCGCTCAGGTCGTAACGCTCGGATTGAACGGCGAAGAGCAGATGAGCCCGGCGGGCCTGAAACTCCGCCTGTTCCTGGGTCAAGCCCACGACCGGCGGCACCACGGCGCTCGTGCCGCTGAAGGAGACGCGGATAAGCAAGTAGGTCCCGGCGACCACGCCCAGACCGAACAGGCAGGTGTACAGGAGCCAGCGCACGATCCTCAACCGTCCCTCCCGATGCGAAAGTGTACCACAGGCGCCTTCTTTGCCCGAATCGGTTCCTTTGGGTATACTTCCCCCGCGGGAGAGACGCCCATGTGGTTCAGGCAGAAGAAGAAACCCGAGGCCCAGAACGGAGAGGCGCGCGCCGTGCGCGTGCCGGAAGGCCTATGGACCAAGTGCGAATCCTGCGGGCAGATCATGTTTTCTCAGACCGTCGCGGAGAACGGGCAGGTGTGCCCGAAGTGCAATTACCACTTCCGCATCTCCGCGAGGGAGCGACTGGAATCCCTCTTCGACGAGGGGGCCTACGAGGAGTTCGACTCCGAGGTCTCCTCCGTGGACCCGCTGGAATTCAAGGATACCAAGCGCTACGCCGAGCGCCTGACCGCCTACCAACGGCAGACCGGGCTCAAGGACGCGATCATCAACGCCCGGGGGACCATGGGCGGCTCACAGGTGATCATCTCCTGCATGGAGTACGCCTTCATGGGTGGATCCATGGGGAGCGTCGTAGGAGAGAAAATCACGCGGGCCGCCGAGACCTCCCTCCGCCTGGGAGCGCCGCTCATCGTCGTTTCCTGTTCGGGCGGGGCCCGGATGCAGGAATCGGTGTTCTCGCTCATGCAGATGGGCAAGGTGGCGGCCGCCCTGGCCCGACTCCACGAGGCACGGATCCCCTACATTTCCATCATGACCGACCCCACCACCGGCGGCGTCACCGCCTCCTTTGCCATGCTCGGGGACGTGAACATCGCCGAACCCAAGGCGCTCATCGGATTCGCCGGCCCCCGGGTCATCGAGCAGACGATTCGGCAGACCCTGCCCGAGGGATTCCAGCGTTCCGAGTTTCTCCTGGAAAAGGGCATGGTCGATCTGGTGGTGCACCGGAGCCAGATGCGTGCAACCCTGATCTCGCTGATCCAGATCTTTACCGGCAAGACCCCCTGAGATGAACTTTCAAGAGTCCTTGGGTTACCTCGAAGCGCTCATCGGATTGGGCGTCCAGACGGGTCTCGACCACACGAGGCATTTGGCCTCAGGATTGGGCAACCCCCAGGGTGCCTACCCATGCGTCCTCGTGGCGGGGACCAACGGGAAGGGATCGACGGCCAGTTTCCTGACGGCCATCCTGGGGTCCGCCGGGATCGACGTGGGGCTCTACACGTCGCCGCACCTGGTCGATGTGAGGGAGCGCATCCGAACGGGCGGCACCCTGATCGGGGAAATGGAATTTGCCTCCGCCCTGTCTCGAGTGCGGGAACATGCCGAGACGGCGGTTTCTGCTGGCGAACTGACCTCTCCGCCCACCTATTTCGAAGCGCTGACTCTGACCGCCTTCGAACACTTTCGGAGGCGGGCCGTGTCGGTGGCGGTGCTCGAAGTGGGGTTGGGGGGACGGCTGGACTGCACCAATGTGTCGGAACCGGTTCTTTCCATCGTGACCAACATCGCCCTCGACCACGAGGACTACCTCGGGCTGGGGCTGCAGAATATCGCACGGGAGAAGGCGGGCATCTTTCGCGCCGGAGTGCCTGCGCTTACGGCCGCGAAGGAAGGCCCCGCGTTGGAGACCTTGCGGCAGAAGGCTTCCGAGCTGGGAGCGCCCCTGGGCGAAGGTCGCGAGTGCCAAATTCGGGTGTCCGCCGATTCGTGGCGTGTCGTCTGCGGGGGCCGGACCGCCGACCTGCCGTTTCCCTCCCTGCCCGGTGACCACCAGCTACAAAATGCGGCGCTCGCCGTTCGCGCGGCGTGGACCCTCGGGGATCTGGGATGGAGGGTCTCCCCGGCGGCGGTCCGGGAGGGTGTCGCGTCCGCGCGGTGGCCAGGCCGCCTGGAGCGAATGGGAGAACACCCGGACCTCTATCTCGACGGCGCCCACAATACGGATGGGTGTGAAGCGCTTGCCGCCTTCGTCTCGGGCCTGCCCCATCGGCGAAAAGCACTGGTCTTCACGGCCATGCGGGACAAGCCTGTGCGCTCCATGCTCGCGGCGTTGACCCCCAGCTTTGACGCCCTCTGGGCCACCCGGGTCCCCATGGGCCGGTGCATGAATTCGGAGGAGGTAGCCCGTGAGGCCGGGGCGATCGAGACCCGACGCGAAGATGACCCCATGGCAGCGCTGGCAGCGGCCCGATCCTGGGTCGGCCCCGATGGATTGATCGTCGTGGCGGGGAGCCTCTACCTCGTTGGATTCGTGAAGTCCCGTCAGGAGGACGGGGCCCTGTCGAAGTCCTGGGGAAGCGGGCTGTAAGGCGGGCATGCATCGGTGAGGTAACTTCGAAGCCGGGACCGCAGCACGCCGGGCTTTTCTACCGTGACCGAGGGTCCGAGCGCGCCGACGAACCGTTGAACTTCCCCCAAATCGTCGGTGGTGAAGCGGACCAGGATGTTCTCCTCCGAAACTTCGACCGTTTGCTCCGTGCAAATCGTCATCCCCATCACCCAGCGGCATGCCGAGGGGAATCGCAGGCAGACCTCATGGCGCGTTCCCGAGGAGATCCATCCACTGCCGTGGCGGATTTTGGGCTCAGCGGCCATGGCATCCTCGAATGGTTCGGGCAGACACCGGGCCTCCGCCAGGGCGGCCACCGGGATGTCCGCGAGTTGCGCCAGGCCCGCCATGAGACCGAAGAGTCGGACCTCGCCGGCCACCCGAGAGAGAAAAAAGGGATGGAACACGAAGGCGTCCACGCGGAGATCGGGAGCGCGAAGGAGCAACTTTCGGTGCTGGAGGAGGCCCTCATGGACATGGTCCAGCAGAGGCCGCAAGACATCCTCGGGTCGGGCGAAGCTCTCCGTGCGCTTGGAACGCGCCCCGGGAGGGTCGGCAGGCCCTACAGGAATGGGTGCGGCAGGAGAGTCGCCGTGGCCGCGAAGGGAGCGGGCCACGGGCAGGCCCAGCGCCGATCTCATGGCGGCACAGGTACCGAAGGATCGACCGCTCGCTGACACCCAGTTCCTGGGCGAGGACCGATCGGGTCATGTTCCGGTCGGACTTCAGGAGGAGATCCAGGTGGGTCAATCTCTCAAAGAGTGTACTGGATCGGCGCTTCACCATGGAGGTCGCTCCCCTGCGGGAGAGATTAGCAATGGCCGTGCCATGGGGTGTGAATAGCTAAACAACAGATTATTAAGGAGATGGCAGGATAGTTGGTGTCAGGAGACTTGACAGTTGAAGGCGTGATCGTCAAGTTTTATGACAAATGCCATGGGGTGGAAGCTCGGAGCAAGAGCGTAACAATCATTTGGATCCCCCGTGGGAGATGGCTCCAAGATAGTGCCGAATCTTGGCTTCCCCACCCCTTCGGGGCAACTCCACCGCCACCACGTCGAAACGAAGCTTGGAAAGTGACAGACCCTTCGCCCGGCAAAACGCCTGGCCCGCACGAATCACCCGTCGCACCTTGCGCTCGTTCACAGCTTGGGCCGGGGATCCAAACCGATCGACGGACCGCGTTTTCACCTCGACCACGACCACGAACCCATCCCGAGAGGCGATGATATCGGCTTCGCCTCCCCTGACCCTGAAGTTGCGACACTGGACGCGGTACCCCTGGGACTCCAAGAACCCGGAGGCGATTCGCTCGCCCCTGGCGCCCAGGGTCTCCCCCGCCCCCCATCCCAACCGTGCCAACAGTCGCTGGATGCGCGTGCCGAAGGGGAATCTCATGAAGCGACGGTGGGAATCGGGAGCGAGTGGGCCCCAGCGTTCATGGTCGGAACCGCCCTTGCGCGCGTCCCGTCCGACCCCTAAAGCCGTCTTGAGCGACTTCCTCCAGGAGCTGACGCCGCAGGATGATGAACTGCACCTGCTGCTTGGGAGAAAGGGTGCTCAAGAGTCTCGCCTCGAGGTCCCTCATCCGGGTGCCGTTTTGCTCCTGGCTCTTCTGGAATTGCGCGGCTGCTTCCTTGAAGGCGGCTTCAGGAGTGGCGGGGTCCGCGAGCATTCCCTGCATCCGGTTCAGGAGACCCCGCCGGGCCGCCCCCTCGATTTCCCTCTCCTGGTCGATGGCTTCCAGGACATCCAATACCTGCAGCGTTTGGGCATCGCTGAGGCTAAGGTTCTCCCTCATCTTGTGGACGATGAAGAGGCGAACCGTATCCCTGCGCCCCGAGACCGAGGGGGCCGCCCTAGGTGCGATGGCCTCCTGTTGTGTGTCGGGGGCCTGGGCTCTTCCATGAAGGGTTGCCACGACCATAAGGGCGACGAGCACCACCCGCTTAACCATTCCATCCTCCTTGCTCGGTCGGGGAAAGGACCTCTTGGATCTCCTCCGGCTCCACGTCTCCCATCTGGGCGGTCAGGGGGTCGTAGGCCTGGAGGAGGTTCGCGGTGGTGTCTTCCACCGCGGGTAGGGCGGATTGATCCGTGGGGACCTGCGGCCATGGGGCAGAGGGGGAGCAGGGGGGCGGAGGCGAGGAGAGCAACAGCCAAGCCGTCATCAGCGCCGATGCCGTGAGGAGGGCCGCGGCGGCGGGGATACCCGCCCAGCCGAACTGGCGCCGGGGTCTCACGCGGGCCAGAACCCGGCGCTCGAGGTCCACCGGCAGCAGAGCCGGCGGAGCCGCCCCGGCCAAGCGAGACTCCATGGCGCGGAGCGCGGACAGCTCTCGGGCGCAAGCGGGGCAAGTGCGCACGTGCTCCCGGGCCTCGGCGGGCATGGGCCCTCCCGCGAGACCGTGGCGCAACGCATCTTGGCAGGTCATGGTGCGGCCTCCATCAGGCGGCGCATGTTCTTGAGGGCGAAGAAATAGTGGGCCTTGGCGGTTCCCTCGGCCAGGGACAGGGCCGAGGCGATTTCCTTGAAGGACAGACCCTGCCATGTCCGTAGCATGACGACGGCCCTCTGTTGCGGGGGCAGCCGCGCCATGGCCGATCTGAGCCGTTCGGCCTCTTCGGAGGCTTCCACCTGCTGCGCTGGCGCCGGTTCGGCGCTGGGTCGATCGGGCATCTCCTCCGGAAACACCTCGTGACGGCGAGGCGCCGAGGCCAAGAAGTTGAGGGCCAGATTGTGGGCGATCCTGAAGAGGTAGGTTTTCAAGGATGACTCCCCGCGGAACTCTCCCGCGTGCTCCAACAGGCGTATGAGTGCCTCCTGCGCCAGGTCTTCAGCCTCCGCGGCGCCCCCGGTCATGCCCCCCAGGAATCGCACGAGGGCGCCTCCATGGGTCCGGACCAACTCCCTGACGGCCTCCTCGTCTCCTGCCTTGAGTTGCTCCACCCATGCGGCCTCGTCCTCCGGCATCGAACGCTCCACCCACCTGACCATGCTACCCCGGAAAAGGTTTAACGTCCGTCTGGATGGCGGCGGCGGAGACTCGATTCGGCCCGCCTCGTGTGACGCGCGTCACATCTTTGTGGCAGGAGAGACACAGCGTACCCGCCGCCAGTATTGATAAATAAGGACTTACCTAATGGCATTCCGCTTGCTTAAAGAACGCGGCTGAGGGGGCGCAGTGTATTATCAGAGAACGCTGAGGCAGGGGATCGAATGCACCGGGATCGGGCTTCATTCGGGGCGCAAGGTGAACCTGCGCCTCCTGCCGGCCCTGCCTGACACGGGCATCGTCTTCCGTCGGACGGACAAGGACGGATTCGAGGTCCCGGCCAACGCCTCGGGCGTCCGGCGCGTGGATTTTGCGACCACCATCGGGCTGGGAGATGTCCAGATCAAGACGGTGGAGCACCTCCTGGGCGCGTTTTACGGGATGGGGGTGGACAACGCCATCGTGGAACTGGATGCTTCGGAAGTCCCCATCATGGACGGCTCCGCGGCGCCCTTTGTCTACCTCATCCGCGAAGCGGGGTTCATCAACCAGAACCGGAGTCGCCGGTATCTGCGGGTCGTGCGACCCCTGGAAGTCCAAGAGCGGGACCGCTGGATCAAAGTCCTCCCATCGGAGGAGCTTCGGGTGACCTACACCATCGCCTTCGACCATCCGCTGATCCACCAACAGACCCTCACCCTTCCGGTCAACGAGTCGACCTTCGAGGACCAGATTGCCCCGGCACGGACCTTCGGATTCATGCGGGACGTGGAAGCCCTTCGCGTTCGCGGCCTCGCCCTGGGCGGCTCGGTGGACAACGCCGTGGTTCTGGGCGAGAGCAAGGCGTTGAACAACGACCTGAGGTTTGTGAACGAATTCGTCCGGCACAAGATGCTGGACGTACTGGGCGACCTCTCCCTCTCGGGGTTTTTCCTCAAGGGTCATGTCATGGTTTACAAGGGCGGGCACCATCTGCACGCCGAAATGGCCAAGCTGCTCAAGACATCGCTGGCCGTGAACGAGATCGAATCTTCCGAGGAGCGCTGGTTCCCGCCGCAGGAACTGGCCCATCCTCTGGCGTAACCTCCTTACTCAACTTCCTTCCTCCAACCATTGAGGGCCGGAAAACGGCCCTCCTTTTTTTGTAAGGAAGGGAGGCGCGTCAGGAAGTTAGGAAGTTAGAGGAAGTCAGGAAGTTGCGAAGGAGTGGGAGAGAGTATTAAGGGACTGGGGGATTAGGGGACTAGGAACAGGAGGAGGATGCATCGTTCGCAGCTTCCGGGTACGGCCAGACGCGAGGCGCGAGACGAAGCAAAGACATGAGCAGATGAGTCGATAGTTCCCATGGGGACATGCCAAAAGAGACGGGGGGTTAGAAGATTGGAGGATTCGGAAAAACAAGAGCGACGCCACGCGCTGCCCCTTTTTCCGATTCGCCCTTCACATCCCCCTCGTCTCGCATCTTGCGGCACCTCTTGCTTTTCACTTCTTGCTTCTCACCTTTCACTTCTCACTCCGTCCAGCCGCACTCCTTGTTGGGGCAGGCTTTGGTCACGAGGCCTGCCTTGAACTTCTCCACGAGGTAGGGCGATTTGCAGGAGGGGCAGGGTCCCGGGACGGGCTTGTCCCAGGTGAGGAAGTCGCATTGGGGATAGCCGGTGCATCCGTAGAACACCTTGCGCCGCTTGGTGAATCGCTTGGCCAGGGGCTTGCCGCACTTGGGGCACGGGACCTGTGCCGTTTCCCGCTGGATGTAAGTGCACTTGGGATAGTTGGAGCAGGCGACGAAGGGGCCGAAGCGGCCCTGCTTCTTCACCAGGGGCGATCCGCACTCGGGGCACTTCTCGTCGAGGATCTCGTCCTTGGCCACGCTCACCGTACCGTCCTTGGCCTTGCGGACCTTGATCGTGGTCTTGCACTCCGGGTAGCGGGAGCAGGCGACGAAGGCCCCGAAGCGTCCCTGGCGGACCACCGTGGGACTGCCGCACGCGGGGCAGATCTTGGCCTCCTCGGGGACCTCTACGGGCTTTTCGTCCGCCAGGGGCCGGCTGGTCTTGCATTCGGGGTAGCCCGAGCAGGAGAGGAAGCGTCCGAACCGGCTCATCTTGATGACCATGGGCTTGCCGCACTTTTCGCAGATCTCGTCCGTGGGGATGCCATCCTTGCGGAGATCCGCCATGGAGCCCTGCGCTTCCTCCAGCTCCGCGGAGAGCTTCTCCCAGAATCGCTCCAGGAGGCCCTGGCGCTTTTCGGTTCCGTTCTCGACCTTGTCCAGATGACCCTCAAGGGTGGCCGTGTACTTGATGTCGAAGATGACATGGAAGTGCTTCACGAGCAGTTCGTTGACGGTCATTCCCAGGTCCGAGGGCACGAAGGCGCCCTTGTCCTTCTGGACGTACTCTCGCTTCTGGATGGTGGCGATGATATCGGCATAGGTGGAGGGACGGCCGATGCCGTTCTCCTCCAGGGCCTTGACGAGGGCAGCCTCGGTGAAGCGGGGCGGCGGTTCGGTGAACTTCTGCTCGTGTTCAAGGTGGAGTAGCTTCAGCGGTTCGCCCTCGCGCAGGGGAGGCAGAGCCCCTTTCTCCTCGTCGCTCTCCACCTCGTAGGCTTTGAGGAACCCCTCGAAGGTGCAGACCAACCCGCTGGCGGAGAAGAGTGCCTTGTCGCAGGCCGCCTGGGCCTTCGTGGAATCGAAGAGCGCGTCCGCCATCTGGCTGGCGACGAAGCGCCGCCAGATCAGCCGGTACAGGTCGTACTCGTCCTTCTGGAGGAAGGATTTGATGGACTCGGGCGTGCGGGAGACATCCGTGGGCCGGATGGCCTCGTGCGCATCCTGTGCCGCCGAGGCGGGAGCGTAAAGACGCGGTTTGGGAGGGAGAAAATCGCTGCCGAAAGCCGTGGGGATGTACTCGCGGGCGGCCTCCACGGCCTGCGGAGAAAGGCGCGTGGAGTCCGTGCGCATGTAAGTGATGAGGCCCACCGTCTCGCCCCCCGCCAGGTCCACGCCTTCGTAAAGGCGCTGGGCCACCGACATGGTCTTGCGGACGGGGTACTTGAGCAGGCGTGCCGCCTCCTGCTGCAACTTGCTCGTGATGAAGGGCGGGAGCGGCGATCGCTTCTGCTTCTTCCTCTCCACGGAGGCGACGGACCACGGCTTGCCGTGAAGGGCCGCCAGGAGGGTATCCGCCTCTTCTTGGCTCCGGATCTCGGCCTTCTTGCCCTCCCATTGGGTGAGCTTGGCGAGGAAGGGCTTCTGAGCGGCGCCTTCCAACGAGGCGGTAAAGGTCCAGTACTCCTGGGGCACGAATGCGCGGATGAGGGCCTCGCGCTCGCAGATCATCCGAAGCGCCACGGTCTGAACACGGCCTGCCGACAGGCCGGGCTTGAGCTTGTCCCAGAGCACCCGGGAGATCTTGAACCCCACGAGACGGTCGATGATGCGCCTCGCGATCTGGGCGTTGACCTTCCTCTCGTCGATGGCGGTGGGGTGGGAGACGGCCTCCCTGATGGCCGATGGCGTGATCTCGTGGAAGAGGACCCGGCCGATGGGCTTGTCCTCCTCCTTGAGGATTTCGTGGAGGTGGTAGCAGATGGCCTCGCCCTCTCGGTCGGGGTCGGCCGCGAGCAGGATGTCCCCAGCTTTTTTCGAGGCGGACTTGAGTTCCGCGACGATGGCTTTCTTCTTGGGCTGGATCACGAAGGTCGGTTGGAGGCCGTGTTCCAGATCCACCCCAAGCTTGTTCTCGGGCAGATCCCTGAAGTGACCCATGCAGGCCTTCACCGCAAAGCCTTTCCCGAGGTACTTCTGGATGGCTTTGGCTTTGGCGGGAGACTCGACGATGACCAGGGTGTTCGGCATCAGGGCTCCTTGGGGGGGCGCTTCAAGGCGTATCTGGCCCCGGGCAATTCTACACACAGGTCGGCCATTTGCAAGTCGAAAAGCGCCGCGAGGGCGCCGGAAGCCGAAAGCCCGGTGTCCGCGCAAAGGGCGTCCAGAGAGCGTCCAGAATCGGGCTGAAGCGCCCCGAACAGGCGCTTTCCAGCGTCCGAAAGGGTCGATATCGCGGGATTATCAGCGGCGTCCAAGACAGGTTTCAAGTTGCAACGCAACGAGATGGGGACTTCTTCGAGGATGTCCTGAGCCCGCTGGGCCAGCTTGGCACCCTTTTGAATCAGCGTATTGGGACCGATCCCGGTGCGGCTCGTGATGTTGTGAGGAACCGCGAACACTTCCCGGTCTGTTTCAGCTGCGAAACGTGCCGTGATGAGAGCCCCGGATCGCTCCGTGGCCTCGACTACCAAAACACCCCAGCTCAGACCTGCTATAACCCGGTTGCGCAGGGGGAAATTCCGGGGGGCCGGAGGAGTGCCGGGCGGGAATTCGGAGGTGACCGCCCCGCCCTCCGAGGCGATGCGCCGCATCAGGGGTTCGTTCTCGCGGGGGTAGGGGACATCGAGGCCCGTTCCCAGGACGGCGACCGCATGCCCGGCCACTGCAAGAGAGCCCTCATGGGCCGCCGTGTCCACCCCTCGCGCGAGGCCGCTCACCACGGTCAATCCCCCCTGGGCGAGGTCCTGGCCAAACATGCGGGCGACATTTTGGCCGTAGACGGTGCTCAGCCTAGAGCCCACCACGGCCACGGCCAGCCCGCGCAGCGCCTCGCGCCTTCCCAGGACATAGAGAGCCGGTGGCGGGTCGGGGATCTGCCGCAGGGCGTCCGGATAGTCCGGGTCGGGCCACGGCACGATCTCCATGCCCGCCCTCTGGGCCTGCCGGTCCTCCGCTTCGCACCCCCGCCAGTCCAACTTGGCAACCGCCTTGCTTAATGAAGGATGAAGGCCCGAGCATCCTTCTCCCCGGCTCAGACGCTCCAAGAGGTCGGGATCGGTGAAGAGTTCGGCGCGGCGAGTGGAGGAGACGGAACAAAGGCGTGTTAACGCACTGTAGAGATAAGGCATAGAGGCCGGCTCCTGGGTTCAGGCGGCCATCACCTATACCACAGAGGCTTCCGGCGGCGCAATGTGACGGTCAGACGGAGCCCCCACCTCGAGGAGACGACGACCATGGTGTCTCGAACCTATTTTGAGCAGACCGCCCTGGTTCACTTGGACTTCCTGTTCAACGTGGCTGTCAAGATCACGCGGAACGAAGATGACGCCCAGGACTTGGTGCAAGAGACCTTCCTCCGGGCATTCCGCTTCTTCGACAAGTACGAGCCGGGAACCAACTGCAAGGCCTGGTTGTACCGCATCCTCAAAAACACCTTCATCAACCGCTATCGGCAACAGCACCGGCGCCCCAACGAGGTGGATTTTGACGCCATCGAAGAAACTCACGAGGTCCAGGTGAAACACACGGGCCTCAAGCCCGGGGACCCCGAGGAGAGCTTCATGAACAACATGCTGCGCACGGATGTCCGGCAAGCGCTTGAAAAGCTCCCCGCGGATTATCGGGAAGCGCTCTTCCTGTCACTGGTAGAGGGATTTTCCTACCGGGAAATCGCAGAGATGGTGGGATGCCCCATCGGTACGGTCATGTCCCGGATTCACCGCGCGAGAAAGCTCATGCAGCGCTCTCTCACGGCCCACAGCCAGGGGCGACCCTGGTCCGTGGCTCCGGCCGTCGCCCAGGGAGCCTGAGCCTTGGACTGCAAGCGGGCCCTGTCCCTCGAGGGCCCCTATCTCGCGGGCCGCCTCACGGGGCCCCTGCGTTCCGAGCTGGAAGCCCATGTGGGTTCCTGCCTCTCCTGTGCCCGCAGCATGAGGAGCCTCAAGGCCCTGCGGTCCGCGGTGAGGTCCTCCTTTTTGACGGCGGAAGAAGCCCCCGAGGGTCTCAAGGAGAACATCGCTCTCTGCGTCAGGTGCATGGAGGATCCCGGGCGGACGGTTTGTCCTCGGCTCAGGCGCAAATTCCGGCTTGTCAGGATGCCGGAAGATGCGCTAACATGAAGTTGGAAAGGGACTTGAACCATGAACTATGGGATTAAGGCGAAACGGGTGGCGGCGGCGGTGATCATGACCATGGGCCTCCTGGTGGGGGCCTCCGGGTGTCCGGAAAGCGGCCGGCCCGCCGAAGACTTCAGCCTCAAGCCCGTGGGCGGAGGCAAGGCCGTCAACCTGACGGCGCTGAAGGGCAAGCCCACGCTTGTGATTTTTTGGGCCACGTGGTGTCCACCGTGCCGCCGGGAAATTCCGGTCCTCAAAGAACTCTACGTCAAGTACGGGACGAGGCTGAACATGCTCGGAGTGGCCGTGAATTTCCGCCAGACCGAGCAGGATGTGGCCATCTTCGGGCAGGATAACGGGATTCAGTACCCCCTCTTGTGGGACGCGGACAACATGGCCGCTGATCACTACTGCGTCTCGGGCATTCCCTCCCTGGTCCTGGTGGATCCTGATGGCATCGTTCGCTATCGCGGGAACGACATCTCCTCGGCCCTCATCCAGATGCTGGACCAGTACACATCCAAGAAGACCTGAGAACGTCGACCTCGCGATGACTCTGCCCCCGCCCCCAAGCGGGGGCTTTTTCGCGAAAAGTCAAAAGTCAAGAGGTCAGGAAGCGCCAAGGAGCATCTCACCGACCCCTGAGTCTCGCGCCTTGTCCGCGAATCCCAAATCCCAAATGCCCCATCTACTGCCGTACGAGCGCCCCCCAATCCCCGTCACGCATCCTGAAAAGTAAGGGCCGCGGGCCGAATCTCAGGAGAAGCGCCCCGTCCCAATCCGTCCTGGCCAGGCGGACCCCGCGTGCCCCATACCGATCCAGAACCTGAGTGGACGGATGCCCGAAGCGGTTGCCGCGACCCAAGCTCACCACGGCGATCCGTGGAGCCACGGCCTCCACCCAGGCAGCGGAGCTGGAAGTGGCCGCCCCGTGGTGGGGTACGAGGAGGGCATATCCCGTCCGCACGGCTCCCGCGTGGAGCATCTCCGCCTCTCCGGGGGATCCCAAGTCTCCCGAGAACACCACCGGAAACTCCCCAAACGCCGCCCGGAAAACCAGGCTCCGATCATTCTCGTCGGTCAAAGGAGAGGGGTCGGGAGGGTTGAGCACTTCCAGGTCGAGCCCGTCCAGCGTGGTGCGCATGCCGCGCGAAAGCGGTACGAGCCGGATGCCTCTTTTCTTGCATAAACGGGCCACGCGTCCGGACAGCCCGCTCCCGGGCCGGTCCGTGGCGGGAAAGGCCAGAAATCCCGTCGGCAGATCTTGGAGAAGGTCCGGCGCCGAACCGGCATGATCCACATCCCAATGAGTCAGAACCAATCCCTCCAGGCGTCTCACCCCCACTGAGGCCAAATACGGCTCCACCACGGCGCGCCCGGATGTGGGCCCTCGAAAGGCCCCGTTGCCCGCATCCACGAGAAGCGTGCGCCCCCCCCAGTGAAGGACCTGACACGAGGCCTGACCCACATCCAGAACGGCGAGGGATGACGCCGTGGCCGGCGGAAAGGCGGCGCCCCAAGCCCAGGCGCCCACGACCGCAGCGCACGCCACGGTGAGGCCGGCCCTCCTTGTTCGCCCGGGCTGGCATAGCAGGGCGAAGGCCACGGCGTAAAGGGCCACCCAGAACCACCCCGGCACGGGCAGGAAGACAGATCCCCAGCGGCCCTCCCCCAGCCAGGAGGGGAGGAGAAGGAAGAGACGCGTGAGCCAGTCGAGCGCGCTTCCGAGGACCTGATGCACGCCTGGGACGAAAGCCAGGCCGAACATGTAGGCGGTGCCTAGCGCCTGCACGGCCATGAGGGGGAGCGAAGCCAGGGGCGTGGCGATCCAGCCGAGCAGGGACACGCGGTGGAAGGTCAAGGCCACCAGCGGCAGGGTGGCCGCAAGGGCGGCCAGCCCCACCCAGTGCAACCGGAAGAGGGCGCCGCCGAGACCCTTCCTGGGCACGGCCGCAGGGTAAGCATCCCACAGCAGCAGGATCCCCAGCGTGGCGGCGAACGTCAGCTGAAACCCCGAGTCCAAGATCCACCTCGGCTCCCAGGCCAGAAGCAACGCCAGGGCTGCAGACCAGGCCAGGAGGCCTCCCTGCGGTCTGGCCAAGATTCGAGCCGCGAGGAAGACGCCGGCCATCACAAGCGCCCGGCTCAAGGAGGGTTGGTCCGCCACGAGGGCCCCATAAGCCAGCAGCAGAGCCAGGGAAACCAGATCTCTCGTCCGGGGATGGAGGCCCAGGAGGTGCGCGACGCCGGAGAGGGCCAGGAGAAGCAGCGCCACATTGAATCCCGAGAGGGCCACCAGGTGGTAAAGACCCGAAGCCGTGAGCGCGTCCACTTCGTCGGGATCCTGCAGGCCCCGCTCCCCCAGCAACACGGCCAGAAGCGCCCCACCGCTGGCCCCGGCGTCCTCCAGAAGCCTCTGCTCGAGCGCTCTCCGATAGCGGGCCAGAGGGTGCCATCCGCTGGGCTCGGCGAGGCGAACCAGCTCCGAGGCGCGCGCCGTTGCGGTCAGGACGATGCCCTGGCGTTCCAGGTAGGCCCGGGTGTCAAACTGCCCCGGATTGGTTCGGCCGGGCGGGGCGGACAACCGGAGGCTCGCTTCGAAAGTGGATCCAGGAAGGGGCGGGGGCACGGGCAGGTAGGCTCGAATCCGGGCGGAACACGGCCGCCACCGGCCCTCCGCTTCCCAGGCTTGAGCCAGCAGGTCGGCCCGACATCCCTCCTCCCAGATCTCGGCGCCCTCCACGGTTCCGCGCACCCATGAAAAAGAAGGCCCGGACGCCTGGTGGACGGCTTTCTGGAGCGGGTCCGGACCCGGCGCGGTTCGGCCAAGCCCCAGATCCCCCCAGCAGATGCCTAAAGCCGCGAGCAGAATGAGCGTGCCCGCCCGACTCCGTCCCCGGCACAGCGAGACGAGAAACAACAGGAGTGCTGGCACTCCGAGCCATGGCGAGGCGGTGATCCAAACCGAAGAGGCGGCGCCCGCCGCGAAAGCCAAGAACATCGCCGGGCGGCTCAGGGGCGGGCGCACGCGTTCTCCAGGCCGGCGGGACCGCTCCAAACGACGGAGGCCCTGGCGCGGGGTCCAACTCCCGTGCCAGGGCCTCCCTCGAAAACATCCCCGGATTCAGTTCTTAGGCTTGGCCTCATCCTTCTTGGAGAACTTCTCCTTCTGCTCCTTGTAGAACGACTCGTCCGGACTGAGCGCGATGGCCCGGTCGATCGTTTGGAGGGCCATGTCCTTCTTGTTGGCCTTGAACGCCACCTCCGCCAGGACGCTGAGGGTTTCGGCGTCGTCCTTCTTCACCTCGGAGGCCTTCTGGGCCGCGGCCAGGGCCTGCTCCAGCTCGATGCCCTCGGCGGCGCAATACCAGGCGTACTCGGAGAGGACGTCCGGGTCGGACGGGCGGGCGGCGACCACCTTGTGGAAGACGTCCAGGCGGGCGGCTTTGGCCTTCTTCTTTTCGTCCGGGTCCGAGGCGTTTCGCGCCTGCCGCTTGTAGAAGGCGGACAGGGCTTGGAAGGCTTCGATGCCCAGTGCGTTGTCCGGGGCCGTGGCCAACCCCAGGAGGGACTCGGTGCCCTTGGCCGGATCGGTGATGAGCCATGCCTCTCCCTGGATGAGGGTGAGCTTGTTGCTCGTCCCGGCGTCCGGTTTCAGGGCGCGGGACTTGTCGACCCAGACCAAGGCGTCGGTCCCGTCCCCGCGGTCCAGGTACTTCTGCGCCAGGTCGTGGGCCATGACCACGTCTGGCTTGGCCTCGAACCGCTCCTGCAGATCCTGGACGGTATCGATCCCGTAGAGATAGCCCAGAAGGGTCTTGAGCCACGCGGAGCGGTCGTCATCATAGCCGATGATCCGATCCACCTCCTGGCCCTTGGGATCGATCACGATCACCGTGGGGATCCCCCCCAGGTGGTACTGCTTGGCCAGCGGCTTGGTCGCCGCTTCGTCGGTGTTCATGTGCATTAGGATCGCGGTTTGGGAAAGGCGGGTCATGACTTCGGGCGTCAGGACATCACGGTCCAGTTTTTTGCACGCCCCTCACCAGTCCGCGTAGAACTTGAGCACGAGGGCCTTGTTTTGGCCCTTGGCTGCAGCGAAGGCCTGGTCCAGCGAACCCTGGAACCAAGGCTTCTCGCCCGCCCAGAGCCCCGAGGGGATGAGGACCAGCAGTAGCACGAGGAACTTTCTCATGGGCACCTCCTGAGGAAGACCGTAACCCGCCGGGCAGAGCCATCACGCCAGCGGAAGTTTGCGCGGCAGGCGCAATTCGAATCCCGCCCCGCCCAAGTCGGAGGGGAAGTATACCAAATCACCGCCATGCTCGCGGGCAACTTTTCGCGCGATGGCAAGGCCGAGGCCCGTACCGCCCGGCTTCTGACTGAAGAAGGGCGTGAAGAGGTTTCCCAGGGCTTCGTCCGACAGGCCCGGCCCCGAATCCTCCACGCGCAGAAGCGCCCATTCGTCCTTCAGATCGCAGGAGAGGCGAAGCTCTTGCCCGCCCGAAGGGGCGGAAGCCACGGCCTCAACGGCGTTTCGGATGAGATTGCGCAAGGCGCGGGCGAGGGCTTCGGGGTCGCCGTGGACTCGGGCTCCCACGGTGTTCAGAACCACGGCGGGGCCCTCCTGACCCATGGCGACGACGGAATCGCGCTCTTCCTGGATGAGGTCGGCCAGGTCCACCACCTCGCGGTCTGCCGGCAGGGGACGGGCGAAGAAGAGGAGATCCTGCATGACCGTTTCCAGATTTCGCGACTCCTCCGCCAGCGCCAGAAAACTGGGGTTGGAAGCCAGCGCGGGCACATCCTGCCCCAGGAGCCGCAGGCGCGCGGAGAAGGTGCTCAAGGCGTTCCGCACTTCGTGGGCCACACCCGCGGCCACCTCGCCCAGCCGGCTCAGGGCTTCGCGCTCGCGAAGCGTCCGCCTCATCTGATAGACGCCCGTTTGGTCGCGAAGGATGAGCAGGTACCCCTTGAACTGGTGAAGGAGGTTGAAGAGGGGGATGCCCACGACTTGGAGAAGGACACCCGAAGCCCCCGGAATCTCGTCGCGGAGGGACAGGGCCCTCGAGGATCGGACCTCCTCGAGAAGCCGGGCCACTCCCTCGCGCCCGTGGAGGAGGGCCGCCGCCTCGTCTCCCAATCGGGGGAATTCCTGCAGGCCCAAAAGAGTCCGGGCCGCGGCGTTGACCCCCGTCAGGCGTCCGTCCTCCCCGAACATCAGGTACCCCGCTTCCAGGTTCGCGCACAGGGCTTCCGCCATGCGCTCCACATCTTCGGCGCGGTCTCGCTCGCGCCGGTGCATCTCCTCCAATTGCTCGGTTCGTTTCCTCAGCTCCTTGAGGGTCTGCTGGAAAAGCTCCACCACGGCCTGCGTGGAGGGGCCACCCCGCCCGGACGAGGATCCTTCCATCGTTCCCTCCGAGGTCACTCCCGCCCCTGGAGGGCGAAGCCCCTTTCTTGCCACGAGGCCCATCAGGAGAAGCAGGGCGACCAGGAGGGACCCCTCCGAGAGGGCCAGGAGGGCGACCCTCGAACTTTGGCGAAGGTAGGCCGGAACGGCGCATGAGGCCTGAAGCACCCTGCCATCGGGGAGGCCGTAGGAATAGATCCAGCGTCCCTCAAGGCGCTCCACGGCATCCATCGAGGCGGGCGGTATGCCGACCTCGCGGGAGGGGGCAGAACCGGGGGGTACCGACCACAGGCAGTGTTCTCCCAAGATCAGGGCCACCTGGTTGACGATCGCGCCGGGTCCCTGCAGGGCCCCCCGGTCCAAAAGGTCCCCGGTGGAAGCGCTGAAACCGGAAGCCTCCAACCTCTGCCGGAGGGCCCGACCCCTTGCGAAGACCTGGTCTTCGGCCCACTGCCGCTGTTGGGCCATGCCCTGGGCCAAGGAGAGAAGGTGCCAGCCGAGCAGGATGACGCCGAGGCCTCCGAGGCCGAGAAGCGACCCGAGCAAGAGCTTCTGGCTGCCGCGCACGGGATTCACGGCCCGGGCACGAGGAGCCCGGCGTACCACCGCCAGGCTGCCTCCCCGAAAAAGAGGGTGCCGAGGGCCGCCGCGCAGAGGAAGGTCCCGAAGGGCAGAGGCGTCTTGCGGCCTCTTCCCGAGAGCAGGAGGTACCCTCCTCCGAGGATGCTTCCCAGGAAAGCACCCGCGAGCAGAGTCAGCAGCATGCCCCTCCATCCCAAGAAGGCGCCCATCATGGCCAGCAGCTTCACGTCGCCCCAGCCCATGCCCTCCTCCCTTCGAATGAGCCAGTAGGTTCCGATGACGGCCGCCGGGATGAGGGCTCCGGCCAACATGCCCGCGAGGGCTTCCGGCAGAGGCGGGCCCACCGTGGCGAAGGCAAAGGCCAACCCCGCGACCATGCCCGGGTAGGTGAGTTTGTCCGGGAGGATCTGGTGTTCCAGGTCGATGAGTCCCAGGGAGACGCAAAGCAGGCAGAAGCTGCTCCCCCAGGCCGCGCGCGCCGAGGCGCCCCAGGTCCAGGCACAGGCGAGGAAGAGGAGCCCCAAAGACAATTCCACCAGAGGGTACCGCACGCTGATGGATGCGCGGCACGACGCGCACTTCCCGCGGAGGGCCAGCCACGAAACGACGGGCACGTTCAAGTACCACGGGATGGGGGTCCCGCACGCGGGGCAGTGGGAGCCCGGGAAGGCGATGGACTCACGGCGGGGGAGGCGGTGGATCAGGACGTTGGCGAAGGAGCCGCACACGAGTCCCAGGGCCGCCGAGAAGGGGAGGAGGAGCGCAGCTACCACTGGGCGAATTTCCCGCGGAATTTGAAGGGAGTCTGGGAAGTGACCTCCCCCGTGGCGCGGTTATAGAGGTAGGGCTTGCCGTCGGGGTCCGAGGGCAAGGTCTTCAAGAAGCCCTGCCGCACCAGAATTTCCAAGTTCAGAGGCAGGGAGCCGCGGCTGCTGCGGTAGGCGTCCACCGCCGCCTTGAGGGACCTCAAATCGATCTTGGTCGTCAGGTCGAAGATGTTGCGGTCCGCCGCGAAAACCAGAAACCGCCCCTGTTCGGTCTCGTCCTTCTCGTGGTCCGCCTTCAGCTCCCGCCAATACCGGAGCGAATCCTCGTAGTCTCCCCTGTACTTGTAGGCGTTGGCCACGAGATCCTTGAGCCGGGGGTCCGAGGGATTTCTCTCGGCCGCGATGCGGAAGTACTTCAGGGCCTGCGTGTAGTTCTTCTGCTGGAAAAACGCGTAGGTTCCCGCGTCCCAGGCCAGAAGCCAATTTTTTGGATTGAGCCCCAGCCCCTTGTCCGAGAGCTTGTAGATGAGGTCGAAGCGTCCGTCCAGCGACAGGAAGAGGTTGCCGAAGACGTAGGCCTCGTGAAACCGCGGGTCCAGGTCCGTGATGACCTCGTAGGTGTGAAAGAGGTAGGTGTCCCGCACCGACTCGCGATAGCGGTCGAAGTACTGGATGGACCAGATGAAGACCAGGTCGGCCCAGAAGTTGCGCTGTCCCAGGCTGGCCACCTTGAGGTATTCGCTGGAGGGGATGTAGTAGGAGCGGAACTCGGTCGGATAGGTGTGATTGAGCGCCACCAGGTCCTGGTGGAGAGACACGCTCCCCGTCATGAGAAGAGCCAGCAAGAGGACTCCGGCCAGCGTGCGCCACATGTCTCTACACCAGATCGCGGCGCTTGAAGCACATGGTCGAAGCCACCAGCAGGATGCATACCGTGAGGACGGTGTAGGCCAGGGCGCGGATCGTGAAGCCAGGCGCCTCGGGGATGTCGTGGACCACCAGGTTGTTGATGTTGAGCAGGTTCAGGTCCGGAAGGATGTGGTACAGGGCGATGACCAGGCGCTTGGCCCAGACGGAATCGAGGGATGGCGCCAGCAGCTCGGGCAGGGCGGAGCTCGTGTGGCCGATGAGGTAGAAGGCCGCCGTGCAGAGGGCGCTCACCACGGGTGAGGTGATGGATGAGAAGAACAGGGCCACGGCCGTGATGATGAGGAGCTCCAGGTAGATATACCCCGCCGCGGCGAAAATGCGAGGGGTGAACCCGCCGAAAAACACCAGCACGACGGACAGGGCGGCGATCATGGCGGCGAGGTTCACCAGGAGCACCGCCATGAGTCCGGCGTACCGCCCCACGAGGAACACGCCCCGGGACACGGGCTTGGAGAGGATGTTGTAGATGGTCTTGCGCTCGATTTCCCGGTAGATGAGCCCGATGCCCACGAAGATGGCGGTCATGGCCGAGAAATACGACACGGTGGCCAATCCCATGTCGAGCACGACGCGGCGGATGCTCCCGATGGCCATGAACCCCATGGCCGAGGAGAACACGAGCAGGCAAACCGCGAAGGCGAGAAGGATGTAGAAGACCCGGCTTCGCGTCGCCTCCTTGAACGTGTTGGCCGCGAGGGCCGCGATCTGCCGAGGGACATCGGACCGGTCGGCCACCATCAGCGCACCTCCCCGGGAATCTGAGAGAGGAAGAGGTCTTCCAGGGAAATCTTGTGGGGCACCACGCCCCGGATGCTCGCGCCGTCCGACCGGGCCCGGTCCAGGAGATCTTGCAGGACCTCCTCCCGCTCCACGCGCAGGAGGAGCTGGTTCCCCTGCCGCGCAAGGACCGAGGATCCGGGGGGCGGGGCCATTCCCGGGGCGCCGCGGAGAGTCACATCCCAGAACTGGACCTCGGATCCCAGCAGGCTTTCGAGGGGACCCTCCTGAACCACGCGGCCCTTCACCAGGATCGCCACCTGGTCGCAGATCATCTCCGCGTCGGCGAGGATGTGGGAGGAGAAGAAGACCGTCTTGCCCTGTTCCTTGAGCGACAAGATGATATCCCGGATCTCCCGGCGGCCGATGGGGTCCAGCCCGCTCATGGGCTCGTCCAGGATGACCAGATCCGGGTCGTTGAGCAGGGCCTGGGCCAGCCCGATGCGCTGCAGCATGCCCTTGCTGTACTTGCGCAGTTGGAGACGCTCCTTGCCCTCCAGCCCCACGGCCCGGATCAGCACCGGGATACGGGACCAGAGCTTGGGGGAGGGCACGCCCAGGAGGCGGCCCATGAAGACGAGGAGTTCCAGCCCGGAGAGGTAATCGTAGAAGTAGGGCGTTTCGGGGAGAAACCCCACCCGCGAACGGATCGAGCGTTCCCCGATGGTCTCACCCAGGACGGCCACTTCGCCGGCGTCGTGGAAGAGGAGGCCCGTGACCACCTTGAGCGTGGTCGTCTTGCCCGCGCCGTTGGGCCCGAGGAACCCGTAGATGACCCCCTTCGGGACGGTGAGCGTCACGCCCCGAAGAACGGGATGGGACCCGATGGAGAGGTGCCCGCGAAAAGTCTTCTCCACGCCTTTCAGTCGGAGCGCTTCGTCCATGCCGACCCCTTAACTCCAAGATAACATAGCTTCAGGAGGTGGGGTGCCACAAGAGGAGACGCCGTGCTCCGCACCCTCAACGCGCCGAGCGCGCCCGGCGTTATACTGATAGCTCTTGGGAGGACTTCCATGGCCGAACGCTACGCGGACTTCAGATCGGACACCGTAACCCAGCCCACGCCCTCCATGCGTGAGGCCATGGCCCGCGCGGAGGTGGGGGACGACGTCTACGGCGAGGACCCCACCATCAACCGCCTCCAGGAGCGGGCCGCGGCGCTCACGGGGAAAGAGGCGTCGCTGTTCATGCCCTCGGGGAGCATGGCCAACCAGGCGGCCGTGAAGACCCATACGCAGCCCGGCGAGGAGGTCCTCTGCGAGGCGTCGTGCCACATCTACAACATCGAAACGGGCACCATGGCGGCCTTCTCGGGCGTCCTTCCGCGCCCCGTCGAAGGGAAGCACGGCGTCCTGGATCCAGACCGCGCCGAGGCGGCCATCCGCCCCGGGGCATACTACCTGCCGCGCACATCCCTTCTCTGCGCGGAGAACACGCACAACCTCGCCGGCGGCACGGTGATGACCGCGGAGCAGAGCCGGGCGCTCGGAGAGATGGCGAAACGACGCGGGTTGGCCTCGCACCTCGACGGGGCCCGGATTTTCAACGCGGCCGCCGCACTCGGCGTGGAGGTGAAGGCGCTGACGGAGCCCTTCGACTCCGTCATGTTCTGCATCTCCAAGGGGCTGTGCGCCCCCGTGGGCTCCCTGCTCTGCGGCTCCAAGGCGTTTATCCAGAAGGCGCTCAAGGTGCGGAAAATGATGGGCGGAGGCATGCGCCAGGCCGGCATCCTGGCCGCGGCGGGGCTCGTGGCCCTGGACGAGGTGGTGCCGCTACTGCCCGAGGACCATCGCAAGGCGAAGGTGCTTGCGGAACGCCTGTCCGCCGTTCCGGGATTCGAGGTGGACCTTCCGACGCTTCAGACCAACATCGTCATGCTCAAGGTCCACCCGCCCCACGACGGGGCCAGGGTGGGTGATGCCCTCAGGGCGCGCGGCGTGCTCTGCCATGTCATTTCGCCCACGCAGATCCGGTTCGTGACGCACCACGACATCTCGGAGTCCGACCTGCAGCGCGCGCTGGAGGCCCTGAGCCCACCTTTCTAGGTTTGGCCGTTATTCCCAGAACGGCCTCTTGAAAAACTCCCGGCCGGATCCTCCCTTCGACGGAGGGACCGCCTCTGCTTCGCGCCCCGCCTTGCGGGTTCAACCGACCGACGTATAATAAAAAGGATGCCTTGGTGACCCACGGGATGCGGTCCGGCCCTCTTCTCGGCCGGGTAGCAACCCGTCAAGGAGAACGGCCATGAGCCAGACGGAGCCCGCGGTACTCATCGTCGACGACGAACGCGCGAACATCGACCTGATGGTGGGCCTGCTCAAGGACGACTACCGGACGCTCGTGGCCACGAACGGGAGCCAGGCCCTGCGCCGGGCGGCCGGGACGCCCCGCCCCGACATCATCCTCCTGGACGTCATGATGCCCGAGATGGACGGCCACGAGGTCTGCAGCCGGCTCAAGGCCGACGAGGCGACGGCCTCCATCCCCGTCATCTTCGTCACGGCCATGAGCGACGTGGGCAACGAGATGGAGGGGTTCGCCCTCGGGGCGGTGGACTACATCACCAAGCCCATCTCGCCCCCCATCCTCCAGGCCCGCGTGAGGGCGCACCTCGAGAACAAGCTGGCCCGGGACTGGATCGAGGACCGGAACCGGGTGCTCGAGGAGATGGTGGCCGAGCGCACGCGCGAGCTCGCCGCCACTCAGGACGCCACCATCCTGAGCATGGCCACCCTCGCGGAGACGAGAGACAAGGAGACGGGCAACCACATCCGCCGCACCCAGCGCTACGTCAGGGCTCTGGCGGAGCAACTGAGAACCCTCCCCCGGTACTCGGAAGAGATCGCCCCCCACTCCGTGGACCTCCTCTTCAAGTCGGCGCCGCTCCACGACATCGGGAAGGTGGGCGTGCCCGACGGCATCCTGCGCAAGCCGGGCAAGCTCACCGCCGAGGAGTACGACGAGATGAAGCGCCACGCGGAGTACGGCCACGACGCCATCTTGGCCACAGAAGGGGCGCTCGCTTCCCAGGGCGTTTCGAGCGCAGCGGCCTCGTTCCTGAGCTTCGCCCGGGAGATCGCCTACTGCCACCACGAGAAGTGGGACGGCACGGGCTACCCGCGCGGACTCAAGGGCGAGGAGATCCCCATCGCGGCCCGGCTCATGTCCCTGGCCGACGTGTACGACGCCCTCGTCTCCAGGCGCGTCTACAAGGGCGCCTTCTCGCACGACGAGGCGGCGCAGGAGATCCGGGCGGGCCGGGGCACCTTCTTCGACCCGGAGGTGGTGGACGCCTTCGACGCCGTCGAAGGTCTGTTCCGGGAGATCTCCGACAGCTGCAGGGACTGAGGCGGCCGAAGATCAATCGAGGACGATCATTCCTATGAGAGGGGCCAACCGCCACTGCTAAGGCCGGTCGTCCTTCCTCCAGAAATGTCTGGAAAGCCTCTGATAAGCCCCTTTCACCAGATTGATGAGGGTGCTCTCTCGGCCTTCATAGGTGGCGTGAATGTCCTGGATCTCCCCTCCGAGTTGGACGTGAATCGAAGCGGATTTGCTGACTTGGAGCACCTGCGATGGGTAAACGCTACGGTGGCCCGTCATCAGGAAGCTGATGATGCAGGCAACACTGGCGTAGGGGGCGATGGTGGGCCCGAACATCTCGATGGCCATGACGCTTGCCGCGATGGGCGTGTTGGCCGCACCCGCGAGAAGGCTGACCAGGCCTATCGCTGCGAAGGTCGGAATGTCGAGACCCAATAGCTGCGCGTAGAAAGCTCCGGAAGTCGCGCCGATGAAAAAGATAGGCGTGACGATTCCTCCGCTGCCTCCCGAGTTCAGCGTGATGGATGTGAAGACGGACTTCCACAGGAAGGGGTACCAGCCGGGGCTGTTGCCCGAGAGGCAGGATTCGATGGACTCAAGGCCCAGACCCAGGTACTCTTTGGAAGAGATTGAGGACAGGCCGATAAGGAGAAGTCCGCCGAGGAGCCCTTTTAGGGGCGGCCAGACGTTAAGCTTCGAAAAGAGGCTCTTGCCCAGATCAAGGGTTTCGATAAGCACCACGGAACAAAGCCCGAAGAAGACTCCAGCCATGATGGCCTGGAAGAGTACGGTTTCACTGAACACCGGCGTGATCTTCACCGGGTGCTGAAAATAGGTCATTCCCAACAAGGATGAGACATGGTACGAGGTGATCCCAGCGATGAAAGAGGGCAGCAGGACGTCGTAGAGAATGCCTCCGATAAACAGGACCTCCACTCCGAACAGCGAGCCGGCGATGGGCGTGCCGAAAACGGACGCAAAGCCCGCGCTGATACCGCATATGACCAACTTCTTCCGATCCTGGTCGTTGAATTTGAACAGGTCCGCCAGAAGGGAGGACAGCCCTGCGCCGATCTGAGCGCAGGGGCCCTCTTTGCCCGCCGAGCCGCCCACCGCAAGGGTAATGATCGTCGCCACCAACTTGACCGGGACGACGAGGGGGGCGATCTTGCCCGCTCGCTTATGCACCGCCTCGATCACCTTTTCGGTGCCGTGGCCTTCGGCGTCGGGAGCGAGGTACCTGATGATGAGGGCGCTGAGAAAGAACGCGACCGGCAGCAACAGATAGGTGTGATTGGACCTGCTGCTGATCTTCATGGACCAACTCAGCAGGGCAAGGAACCCCGTGGTGGCTAGACCGACCACGAGGCCGGTCAGCGTGGCAAGAACCAGCCATTTCGTCACACTGGTGAGGAGGACCGCTTCTTCCTGAATCCTGTTTTTCACCGCAGCAGCACCTCTTGCCATTTCTCGAGCGACGCCTGCTCCAACGAGCACTCCGACCATGCAGGAGGCCGCGACCCATCGCATGGCGATGCGGCTACGCGTGCGGAGTAAGCTCCGGATTTCCCGGGGACCGCCGAAGAGGACCAGGAACCTTAGCCAAGACCGGGCGAAGGAGGACCTCCGGTGCCTCGTCACATCAGAGACCGCAAGCTCATCTATCACCTGCCATCAAGAACCCTCTAGGAACCCTCTCGGCCATTTTACGCCAATGAAGTCGTGTCCGCTTTGGCGAACCAGACCCGCACAAGACAAAGCGGGTAGAGGGTCTATGCGAGGAATCCAAGCCTTCCGAATGAGCACGCAACCCGTCCATCCTCAGAGGAGGGTGCCCGGAGCGCCGGATCCTTTTTGCGAGTGATTCTCGTGGGCAAATTGCAAAGAGCGGGTGTATCCTAGGACTTAGGAATGCGCCAAACGCCGCCCCCGGGCGGTGCGGACGGGGAGGGGACCGATGTGCAATCCCAAGATGCAGCCGTTCGATGGAGTCGAAGAGGCCCCAATTCCCCGCACGCGTCCGAGGAGACAGTGACATGACGATCGCACGGCGACTGCTCATCCTGGTGGCTGTTCCGCTCCTGGTCCTGGCCGCCCTGGGCCTCTACAACAGGTTCCAGTTGGACCATATCCAGGCTCGTAGCCGGTACGTGGTAGAGAAGCAGACCGTCAGTCTCGTGCTGCTCGGCAACATTTCCCGGAACCTCGCCGAAGTCCGACTCGGTCTCCGAGGGTACCTTCTGGAAGCCGACGAGGCCGGCAGGAAGAGGGTTAAGGCGACCCTCGAGGCGAACAAGGCGGCCTTCAATCAGCGGCTTCAAAAATACGGGGACGAGCTGGTCAGCGACGAGAAGGACCGGCGGCTGCTGGACGACTTCAAAAGCGCAAGCCGCCAGTGGATCGAGGGGGCCGACAGGATCGTCGCGTTGATCGATGAAGGACGCAGGGAGGAGGCCCTAGCCCTCATTTTGGGTTCGCAAGCCAGGATAGGCGAGCGTCTCGGCAAAGCATCGGCCGATTGGATCCAGTACAACGAGGAATTGGCCGCGAAGGCCGGTCAAGACATCGCAGAAGCCATCGAGAAGTTCCAGGTGAGGATGCTCCTCGTCTTGGTCCTCGCCTTGGCCCTCTCGGCCATTCTCGGTTGGTGGACCTTCCGGAAGATCGCCCTCCCCGTCCGCGCGCTACAGACATCGGTCGAATCCATCGCCCAGGGCGACTATGCGAAGGAGGTTCCCTTCAGGAACGCTGCCGACGAGACCGGGGCGCTGGCCCGTTCGGTTGAGGTCCTGAAGCAGGGCGCGGCGGCCATGGACGAACAGCGCTGGGTCAAGGCCAACGCCGCCAAGCTCACGGGCGACCTGCAGGGCGCGGCCTCCCTCGCCGAGTTCGGCGAGCGGCTGCTCTCCGGCCTCGTACCCCTGCTCGGCGGCGGGGTCGCAGCCTTTTATTCCATCGAAACCGGACTCGATCGCTTGCGGCGCACCGCCGGATACGGACTGACAGCGAGCACAGGGGCCGAGGATTCCGTCAACCTCGGCCAGGGCCTGGTGGGCCAGTGCGCGCGCGAGCGGGCCCGGGTTTCCCTCCCCGGCCTGCCGCCGGATTATCTCCGGATCACCTCCGGTCTCGGCGGGGCCGCCCCCGTTCAGGCGGCCGCCTGGCCGCTGGTCTCTCAAGGCGCGCTCCTCGGAGTGTTCGAGTTCGCCTCGTTCCGGGCGCTCAAGTCGAACGAGGAGGCGCTCTTGGAAGAGCTGTTGCCGGTGGCGGCCATGAGCCTGGAGATCCTCCAGCGCAACCTCAAGACGCAGGAGCTCCTGGAGTGGACCCAGGAGCAGGCCGAGGAACTCAAGGCCCAGCAGGAGAGCATCCTGGAGGCCGAGGAGCGGACACGGCTGATCCTGGAGTCCACGGACGAGGGCATCTTCGGGACGGATGTCGACGGAAAGATCACATTCGTGAACCCCGCCGGGTGCCGGATGCTGGGGTACGACTCGCACGAGATGATCGGACAGAAACCGCACGCCCTCTTCCACTACAAGCGGCCGGATGGAAGCGCGTATCCGCCAGAAGAATGTCCCATGTATGTGGCGTACACCCACGGGAAGGCGAGCCGGATCGACGACGAGGTCCTGTGGCGCAAGGACGGAACGAGCTTCGCCGCGGAGTATGGCGCCACACCCATGTTCAAGGGCGAAACCCTCATGGGCGCGGTCATCAGCTTCGCGGACATCACCGAACGCAAGCGGATGGAACAGGAGGTGCGGCATCAGAACTTCCTGGCCGACGGCGCGCTGGACCTCACGAAAGCCGGGTATTGGCATGTGCCCCTGGACGGGTCCGGCTGGTACATCTCCTCCGAGCGGACCGCGCGGATCATTGGCGACCTTCCGAGTCCCGGACACCGCTACCGCCTGGACGAATGGGCAGAGCACGTCCGGGAAGGCGACGAGACCGCCGCCAAGATCGCCGCGGAGAACTTCGCCGCCGCCGTGGCGGGGACGTTCCCGTCTACGACACGATCTATGCCTACAAACGGCCCGTGGACGGCCGGGTCGTCTGGATCCACGCCCTCGGGCACGTGGTGAAGGACGGAAGCGGCAGGCCGAGGGATATGTACGGCGTCACCCAGGACATCACCGACTTCAAGCGCCTCGAGGACGAGCTCCGGTTGGCCATGCAGAAGGCGGAAGAGGCCACGCAGATGAAGTCCATGTTCCTGGCGAACATGAGCCACGAGATCCGCACGCCCATGAACGCCATCATCGGGCTCTCGCACCTGGCCCTCAAGACCGACCTGTCGGCCAAGCAGCGGGATTACGTGAGCAAGGTCCACAACGCCGGGACCTCGCTGCTCACGGTGATCAACGACATCCTCGACTTCTCCAAGATCGAGGCCGGCCGCCTGGACATCGAGTCCACGACCTTCAAGCTGGACGAGGTCATCCAGTCGGTGGCCGTGGTGACGGGTCAGAAGGCCCATGACAAGGGCCTGGAGTTTCTGGTGGAGGTGCCCGGGGAGATCCCGCAGAACCTCATCGGAGACCCGCTCCGCCTCGGGCAGATTCTCACGAACCTCATCAACAACGCCGTCAAGTTCACCGAGAAAGGCGAGATCCACGTCAAGGCAGAGCAGCTGGAACGCACGGGCGAGAAGGCCAAGATCCAGTTCTCCGTCCGGGACACGGGTATGGGCATGACCAGGGAACAGGCCGCCCGGCTCTTCCAGCCCTTCACGCAGGCCGACATGTCCACCACGCGCAAGCACGGCGGGACGGGCCTGGGCCTGACCATCTCGAAGCGCCTCGTGGAACTCATGGGAGGCCAGATCTGGCTGGAGAGCGAGCCGGGGCAGGGGAGCACCTTCGTCTTCACCGTCTGGCTGGGCATCGGTTCGGCGGTGGCCAAGGTGGTCCCCGAGCAGCTCGGCGGGCTGAGCGTCCTGGTGGTGGACGACAACTCGGCGGCCCGGGACATCCTGGTGGACGCCCTCAAGGGGGTGGCCGCGCAGGTGGATGCCGTGAGCTCCGGCGCCGAGGCCGTGGCCGCCGTGAGGGACCACTCCAAGTCGGCCCCCTACGATGTCGTGTTCATGGACTGGCGCATGCCGGGCATGGACGGCCTGCAGGCCACGCGGCAGATCAAACAGGACAGGCAGGTGAAGAAGCAGCCCGCCATCGTGATGGTCACGGCCTTCGGACGGGAAGAGGTCCGCGAGGAGGCCGAGAAGCTCGCCATCGACGATTTCCTCGTGAAGCCAGTCACCAAATCCATGCTCGTGGACGCCCTTGTGAACATCTTCGCCCCCGCGCAGCAGGAGACGGCGAGGGTCTCCCGGAAGGCGGACGCGGAAGGGATCCGGCTCGATGGCGTGCGGATCCTTCTGGCCGAGGACAACGACATCAACCAGCAGATCGCCGTGGAGCTCCTGCAGGGTGTCGGGGCCACCATCGACGTGGCCAACAACGGGCGCGAGGCAGTGGATGCGCTTGGGAGGACGCAGGACGCGGCGCCCTACGACCTGGTCCTCATGGACGTCCAGATGCCCGAGATGGACGGCTACCAGGCCACGGCGAAGATCCGGTCCGAGGCCCGCTTCGCGCAACTCCCGATCATCGCCATGACGGCCCACGCCACCGTAGAGGAGCGCCAGCGCTGCCTGGACGCCGGGATGAACGACCACGTGGCCAAGCCCATCGACCCCAGCGCCCTCTACGCGACGCTGGCACGCTATGTCCGAAAAGGGGTGGCCGGGCCGGCCCAAGCGACGGTCAGCGAGCACCCCACGAAAAACACTCGCGGGATATCCGCTCCGGAATTCGATGCCGTCGACGGTCTCGACGCCGTGGACGGCCTGCGGCGCGTGGGAGGCAATGCCAAGCTCTTTCACAGTCTTCTGAGGCAGTTTGTGGAGGGGCAATCCGAGGCGGCGGACCGGATCGCGCAATCGCTGCGCGCCGGAGAACGCAAGGTGGCCGAGCGCCTGGCCCACACCGTCAAGGGCGTGGCCGGCAACATCGGCGCCAAGGCGGTTCAGGCCGCCGCGGCGGAGCTGGAAAAGGCCCTGCGAAACAACGGGGGTACGCTCCGCCTGGAAGCCCTGCGGGAAAAACTCGGCGGCGAGTTGGCGGGCCTGAAGGCCGCCGTCGGCTCGCTCCTGGGCCCCGCAGAAGAGGAACGGCCTCCGGAAGCTTCATCCCCCGCGGACCCCGCACAGCTCAAATCGGCCGTGGAGAAGCTGTCGGCCCTCCTCAGCGATTCGGACGCCGCCGCCATCGACCTGCTGGAGGCGGATGGCCCCGCCCTCCGTACGCTCTTCGACGCGGCGGGCTTCGCCCGTTTCACCAAGCTGATCACCGCTTACGCCTTCGACGACGCCCTGGAGGCCCTGCGCGGGGCCGCCCGGGACAAGGGAGTGTAGACCATGCAGATCAAGGATCTCTCCGAGTGCCGCATCCTCATCGTGGACGACGTGAAGGCCAACGTGGACGTGCTGGTTGAGGCGCTCAGGGACGAGTACAAACTCAGCGTCGCCCTCGACGGCGGCAACGCGCTGAAGCAGGTGGAAAAGAATCCGCCCGACCTGATCCTTCTGGACATCATGATGCCCGGCATCGACGGCTACGAAGTGTGCCGCCGGCTGCGGGAGGCGCCCGCCACCCGCGAGATCCCCGTCATGTTCCTGAGCGCCCTGGAAGATGTGCAGGACAAGGCGAGGGGGTTCGAGGTGGGCGGGAACGACTATCTGACCAAACCCTTCGAGATCCTCGAGGTGAAGGCGCGGGTGCGCTCGCTCCTCAAGGCCAAGTCCTATGCCGACGCGATCAAGGCCGCCATGGAACGGGATCTGAGCATCGCCAGGGAGATCCAGATGGGCATCCTCCCCGCCGATCTCACCCCGTGCACCAAGGGCACCGGGCTGGACATCTTCGCCATGATGGAGCCGGCCAAACAGGTGGGGGGCGATCTCTACGAGGTGCTGCGCGTGGACGAAGACCACGTGGCGGTCATCGTCGGGGACGTTTCGGGGAAGGGGATCCCCGCCGCCCTCTTCATGGCCGTCACCATGACCCTGGTCCGGACCATGGCCCGCCAGTTCAAGCAACCCGACGAGATCCTGAGGCGGCTCAACGACGAACTCGCGGCCCAGAACCCCCGGGGCATGTTCGTGACGGTCGCCTGCCTGGTCTTCGACCTCCGGTCGGGCCAGGTCACCGGCGCGAGCGCCGGACACGGGCCCCTGGTCCTCCTCCGGGCCGACCAGACGTCCCGTCCCGTCTTCCCGTCCACGGGCATGGTGGCCGGGCTCTTCCCGGACCGGCCCTTCACCTGCGAGTACCTGCAACTCAAGCAGGGGGACACCCTGGTCCTCTTCACCGACGGGGTCACGGATGCGGCCGACATGCGGGCCGAGACCTTCGGGGACGAGCGCGTCCTCGAGTGCCTCCAGAGCGCGCCGGGTCGAAGCGCCCGGGAGACCGTCGAGGCGCTTCTCGGCGCCGTCCGCGAATTCAGCGCCGGGGCGCCACAGTTTGACGACATCACGCTCATGGCCGTCCGCTATGTCCCCAAGGAGCGCGCCACGACTTAGCCGGACCTTGTTACCCGGATCTTGGGACGGCCCACCGGGCTGCGATTAATGCGTATCCTGGAAGATGCTCGGCCCCTCCCGGGAGCGGGGACGGCTGATAGATCGGCGACCCTCGCCTCAGTTCGGGGGCGGGCACCCGAGCGCGTAGTCCACCACCTCTTTGAAGCTGGCCTCGGCCAGGCACACCGTCGTCCTCGCGGCGCCGTAGTACAGCCGGATCTTTCCTGCCGCCTTATCGTGGACCCAGCCGCAGGGGAAAATGACTCCCATGCGATGCCCGTCGCGTTCGTACGGCTCCTGGGGGCCGAAGACCCACTCCATGCTTCTCCGGATAACGCGCCGGGGGTTGTCCAAGTCCAACAGGGCCAGGCCCAGCCGCAGAGGATGCCGTCCCGCTTGTTGTCCTGCGCCGTAAAACAGCATCAGCCACCCCGCGGGCGTCTCCAGGGGCGGGGGGCATACGCCCACATGGTGGCCGTCCCACCAGGGCCCTTGGCGGGATTCCAGGAGCATCCGGTGGTCGCCCCAATGGCCCAGATCGTTGGAGAAGGCGATCCAGATGCTGGAATCCCTCCCCTCGATGACCGGGCGGTGAAGGATGGCCATCCGGCCCCCCACTCGCCGGGGGAAGAGCGCGGCATCCCTGTGTCCCGGCGGGAGGATGGATCCCCAGCGATCGAAGGCCTTGAAATCCTTGGTCGTGGCCAGAGAGACCTGGGGACCCCACCGGGAGTGCGTGGTGTAGACCACGGCGAACTCCCGCCGTTCTTCGATCCACGTGACACGGGGATTGTGGAAGCCCCATTGCTCTTCGGGGTACTTCACGGGATCCGGCTCGAAGGTCGGAACGGGATCCACGCTCCAGTTCGTGACGCCGTCCCGGCTCCGGCAGAGGGCGAGGTGCGAGATGCCCCTCATGTCCTCCACGCGGGCCAGGAGGATCGTCTCGCCCTCCAGGGAAACGGCGGCGGGATTGAAGATGCCGCTGCACGGGTAGGGGAGGGCCTCCTTGGTGAGGATGGGGTTGTTCGGGCAGCGCGTGAACAGGCACGCGCCGGGGCCATCGCTCCTGGGGTCGTCCGCGGCGCTGGCCCCCCCGGGGAAGGGGACGCCCTCTGCCAGCAAGCCTACGCTTTGCGGGTTGAATCGCTGGTCGTTCATGGTACCGGCTCCTGAAGACAAAACGCCCCCTCCACCTGCGGCGTTCGTCCACCCCCCGGCATCCGATGGTCAAAATGTAGTGCCTTCCCTGCCACCGTGCAAGGCAGCGGAACTTGCACAAAAATAGGGCAATGTTGGCAGAGATGGGCTCCGACCCCAGCAAGCGTTCGGTTTCCGATCCATCGGCGAGACGGCAGCCGCAGGTGAGAACCCCGCGCGACTTTCTGGAGTGTTCCAGCAGCCTGCCGGGAGACGAGGGGGGTAAGGATTGGGGTCTAACTTCGAAGGAATGCTCCCTGCTTTCGATTTCCGAAATTCGAAATTCGAAATTCGAATTTCTTCCTTCTACCCTTCCATCATGATGGCGCGCTCGAGTTCGGCGGGGTCGTTGCAGGCCAGCTTGGCGGCGTCCAGGTCCACCTTGCCATCCTTGACCAGGGCCAGGAGGTGCTGGTCGAAGGTCTGCATGCCGTACATCTCCGCGCCCTTGACCATGTGCTGAGGGATGTCGCCGGTCTTGGCCGGATCCCGGATGCACTCCTGAATGGTGCGGGTCACCCGCAGGATTTCCACCGCGGGGATGCGACCGAGCTGCCCCTTCATGGGCAGCAGGCGGAGCGAGATGACGGCCATGAGGCTGTCCGCCAGGCGGCCCCGCACGGTGGCCTCCTGGTCGGGGGTGCAGAAGCCGATGAGCCGCGCGATGGTCTTTACGGCGTCGGTGGTGTGCAGGGACGAGAGGACGAGGTGCCCCGTCTCGGCGGACTTCAGGGCGATCTCCACCGTCTCCGCGTCCCGCATCTCGCCGATCATGATCACATCCGGGTCCTGGCGGAGGGCGGCGTGGAGGGCCTTGCCGAAGGAGGGCGTGTCAGAGCCCAGCTCGCGCTGGCTGATGACCGACATCTTGTGCTTGAAGAGGAACTCGATGGGGTCCTCGATGGTGAGGATGTGCGCCCGCCGGGTCTCGTTGATGTGTTCGATCATGGCCGCCAGCGTCGTGGATTTGCCGTTGCCCGTGGCGCCCACCACGAGGACGAGCCCCCGGCGCAGGTTGGTGATCTGGTCCAGCACCGGCGGCAGGCTGAGTTCTTTGAAGGTCTTGATGGAGATGGGGATGACGCGCAGGACCACGCTGATTGAGCCGCGCTGGCGGAAGAGGTTCACCCGGAACCTGCCCTGGCCCTCCAGGCCGTAGGAGACGTCCAATTCGGAAAGGTCGGCGAGCTTCTCGCGCCGGTAGGTGTTGGAAAGGATCTCCTCGGCGACCCCCAGGGTCTCCTCGGGGGTGAGCGGGTGGTATTTCACCTCGAGGAGTTCTCCGTTGACGCGCATGAGGGGCGGATATCCCACCTGGAGGTGGATGTCCGATGCGCCCTTCTGGATGGCGCTCGTCAAAAGCTTGTGGAAGACCGTCACATCCATGCCGCCCTCCGTCCGCCTTAAGATAGCACTCCCCGCCCCGCCGGGCCACAAACGGGTAACTCCAGCCCTGCCGTGGAGCCACCCGGATGGTGCAACGGCGGGATCTGACGGGCATGGCCCGCTGAGAGCGCCAGAGATGTCCCGCCCTGTCGTTGAGGCGGAGTCCATATAGCCTAAAAGTGAATCCCGTTTCGGAGGCGGGAGACTTCCAGCGCGCTTTGATTTGAAGCCCCAGCCCGCCTTGGCTCGGGGGTCCCAAGCATGCTATAAAGAAAGGCTTGCAGAGGAGAAAAAGACATGGGCGTTCCGGTCTTGGACCTCACCAGGCAGTACGCGAGCATCCGTGAGGAGGTGGAGGGAGCGGTCCGCGAGGTCTTCGAGACCCAGCATTTCATCTTGGGCCAGAACGGCGCCTCCCTAGAGAAGGAGTGCGCCGCCCATTTGGGCGCGGCCCACGCCGTGGGGTGCGCCTCGGGAACGGACGCCATCCTCCTGGGCCTCAGGGCCCTGGGGCTCCGGCCAGGTGAGGGCGTCTTGACCACCTCGTTCACCTTCTTCGCCACGGCGGGAGCCATCCACAACGCTGGCGGGCACCCCTTCTTCGTCGACATCGAGCCCGACACTTACAATTTGGACCCCGCGGCCGTGAAGCGCTTTCTTGAGGACGAGTGCTCGCCGGGCGGCGGCGGGGTGCCCGTCCACAAGATCACGGGCCGGGCCATCCGGGTGCTCATGCCCGTGCACCTCTACGGCCTTTGCGCGGACATGGACGCCCTCAACGACCTCGCCCGGAAGCATGGACTGAAGGTACTGGAAGACGCCTGCCAAGCCTACGGCGCCAGCTACAAGGACCGCCGCGCGGGCACGCTCGGCCACCTCGGGGCCTTCTCCTTCTTCCCCACAAAAAACCTCGGTGGGGCAGGAGACGGCGGCCTCATGACGGCGGGCGACGCCACGATGGCCGACCACCTGAAAATGCTTCGCGTCCACGGTTCCAAGGAGCGCTATGTCCACGATGAAATCGGGTACAACTCCAGGCTGGATGAGCTCCAGGCCGCGGTGCTCCGCGTCAAGCTGCCTCGCGTGGATGGATGGAATGCCCAGCGCGCCCAAGTGGCCCGCTGGTACGGCGAAGGCCTGGCGGGGTTGGCGCAGGTGATGGCGCCGTCGGCCCCCGAGGGATTCACCCACATCTACCACCAGTACGTCATCCGGGCCGAGCGGCGGGACGACCTCAAGGCGTTCCTGCAGGAGCGCGGCATCGGCAGCATGATCTACTACCCCATCCCGCTCCATCAGCAGGTTTGCTTCCGGTTCCTCGGCTACCGCGACGGGGATCTCCCTCATACGGAAAAGGCCGCGCGGGAGGTCCTGGCCCTGCCGGTCTTTGCCGAGCTGAGGCGCGAAGAGGTGGGCGAAGTGTGCGAGGCGATCAGGGCGTTCTACTCGGGCTCGAGGTAGATGTTCGCCGCCCTCTCCAGCGCCAGCAGGGTCTGGGCGGTGCTGACCGCGAAGCCGCGCAAGGAGGGGCCGGCCCTCACCTTTCTTGAGAAGGAGGGGTTTGAGGCTTACTGCCCTCAACTGTTGAATCCCCGCCGCAGCCGGGCCGTGCAACCCCTGTTCCCCGGGTACTTCTTCGTGTGGCTCTCGCCGCAGGTGGAACTCCCCGTCGTACGACACTTCCCCTGCGTATCTCGGGCGCTGACGTTCGGGGATCAGGTGGCCTGTGTGGAACCGGAGCTCGTGGAGAACTGGCGGGCCCGGGAGGGCGGGCGAGGCTACTTGACACCGGAGCCGCCCCCGGCGTTCCAAGTGGGACAACAAGTTCGATTCAAGGAGGGCCCGTTCATCGGGCTGGAGGGGACGGTCATCGGCAACTTGCCCGCCCGGGAGCGCGTGCGAATCCTCCTCGAGCACTTGGGCATGGTTGTTCCCGTGGAGGCGGACCGGTCGGTCCTGGAGTGAGGGGAATTCTTTGCGTCTCTGAGCCTCATGGGCGGAGCTGTATCCGCAAAATGGTGAAAATAATATGAATAATGGTAATACTGGTAATTTATGTGTAGCCATTCTGGCAGGCGGATCGGGCACGCGCCTTTGGCCCCTGTCCACCCCCGCCTGCCCCAAGCCCTTCGTGCCCCTCGGTCCCTTGGGATCCCTCTACGAGGGCACCGTGGAACGGGCCAAGGCCCTGGGCGCGGCCCATGTCTTCACCGTGGGGGCCGGCACCCTCAGGACGTACTGCCAAGCTCCTGGCGTGGACTTTCTGGAAGAGCCGGGGGCACGCAACACGGCTCCCGCGGTGGCCTTGGCCGGAGCGCGGGCCTGGAAAGAGAAGGGAGGTCAGGGCCTCCTGCTCGTCCTGCCCGCCGACCACCACATTCCCGAACTGGCGCCCTTCGCCGCGACGGTGGCCGAACTGGCGCGGGCCGTCGTGTCCGAACGGGCTCTGGGCGTCATGGGCATGGCGCCTTCGGGCCCGGAAACCTCTTACGGCTACATCGAGCAGGGGGCCGCGGCAGGGGAAGCCTTCCAGGTCAAGCGCTTCATCGAAAAGCCCGACCGAAAGAGGGCCGAGGATTTGCTGGAGGAGGGCCGTGTCTTTTGGAACTCGGGCATGTTCCTCTACCCTCTTCAGGTACTGCGGGAGGAATTGGCCGCCCACGCGCCAGGGCTGTGGGAGGCTTCCGAAGCCTGGCTGGATCGGGGCGATCCCACGCCCTATCTGGCATCCGAGAAGATCTCCGTGGACTACGCGCTCATGGAAAAGTCCTCGCGGGTGGTCATGGTCCCGGGGAGGTTCCCCTGGAGTGACGTGGGAACCTTTTCGGCCCTCCACGACTTCCTCCCCAAGGACGCCCGCGGGAATTCGGGTTGGGGGCCGGGCCGCGTGGAGGATTGCTGGGGGTGCATGGTGGTCACGCGCACGCCGCGCGCACTGGTCCGAGACCTGAAGGGCATGGCCGTCATCGAGACGGAGGACGGCCTCCTGGTCACCGAGCTGCAGGGGTCCGAGGGCATTCGCTCCGGCGTGGAAGCGATCTTGAAAGCAGGGTGATCAAGTAATCAAGTGATCAAGTGATCAACTCATCCCGTGAGGGGACGATCGGTAGTTAGGGATAGTTCTTACAAATCATCATTCACCTGATCACCCGATCTACCAATCACCCGATCAC
>CAVYWK010000021.1:0-298128 GCA_963772255.1 uncultured Acidobacteriota bacterium | reverse complement strand
GCGGGAAACGGCGACAATAGCCAACAGCGGCAAGTGAAGAACGAAACTCGTCAAACCACCGAAGCCACGACTTCGAAACCGCCCGGTGCAGTCACGCCAAATGGGCCAGCGCCGCCTGCCGGAGGGTTTCTTTTCTGACCGATAACCGGGAGGTCGTCAGTTCAAATCAGGCCCTCGCAACAGAATCGATTTTATTTCAATCACTTCCACAAGCCCGCAACCATCTGATTTTGGTAGGAGACCGTTGATGTAGATAGTGGGTTGAGCGCCGCATACGTAGACGGGATAAGCCCTTTCGCAATGCCCTGTTCAGACTGGCGGGCGTCGCATCTCCGCATGGCGGCGTCCCGCTCGACATCAGGCTGTCCTTCGTTCACCGAAATCTCGCAAGGCGATCGCTCGAAGAGCTGCTTTCGTGGGATTTCGACAAGCTGATCATCGCTCATGGCGTGTGCATCGAGAAAGATGCAAAGCCATTCGTGCAGCAGGCCTTCCGATGGCTCACGCGCTGATAGAAGTTAACCGACTTTCCCTGGGCCCGGCCTCAAGAACGTGTCCCTCGCCTACCAAAGGGGCTCCAAAACGTAAATGCGCGACCCCGGATTCGCGGTCTCGGGTCCGTTGAGCCTGATGTGGGCATGCGAGCGGCAGTGCACGAAATATGGCGGATGGGTCAGCACGAACTCAGCGCTGCAACTGCGGAAGTACCGCATGACAGCGAGGCAATCAGCTTGCAAAACGGCGTTCGGCTGCGCCTCGCTCACGAGACGTTTGCTTTGCTGCATATTCATTTTGGTTCCCTCCTTCACATTAGGATTTCCCCATCCGAAGCTGATGGGAATGCGGGCGGATGCTACCGGGCCAGGACGAAGTGCCCCCGGCGGTTCTGCTGATAGCAAGCTTCGTTTTCTGACGAACAGAACGGACGTTCCTTGCCGAGGCTCACGACTTGGATGCGATCGGCGGGAATGCCCAACGAAACCAGGAACTGTTTCGTGGCCGCCGCGCGGCGGTCTCCCAGCGCCAGGTTGTACTCCTCGCCGCCCCGCTCGTCGCAGTGCCCCTCGATCGTGAATCGGACCTCGGAGCGCGTGCGCAGGAAATCCGCGTCGCGGGTGAGGGCGTCGCTTGCGTCGGGACGGATGTCCGATTTGTCATAATTGAAGAACGCGTCCCTGATGTTTTGCTGAAACAGTTGTTCCAGGGTCGGCCCGGACGCTGACGCTGCGGGCGCCGAATAGGGAGCAGTAACCGCGATCGAGGCGGTGGCGGTCGCCGTGCCGCCAGGGCCCGTTGCGGTAATGGTGTACACGGTGGAGTCGGTCGGGCCAACCCGAGTCGATCCTTGCGTGGCTACGCTGCCCACGGCGGGATACAACGTCGCTTGAGTAGCGTTTGACGACGACCAGGTCAAGGTCGAGCTTCCGCCGCGGGCGATGGTCGCCGGGGAAGCTTGTAACGCGACAGTCGGAGCCTCGGGCTTCGACGTGGGCGGAGGAACCGTTGGCGCCTTCGCTACTTGCCTGTGGCAACCGGACGACACTACAACCGCCACGAATAACGTCAGAATCGTACTTCGCCTTGCTTGAGAGCCTTTCATAAAATCTCCTAATCACTACGCATGAGGATGGCAACGCGTGGGAACGCGGGCTTGTTGCTTATCTTTTTTCGGGTCGAACGCTAACTATGAAATTTTCTCGAAGGAGAGTTTGGAGCGGCTCAGAGCTGGAGGATGCAGATCGAAGACGGAGGGTCGGGGATCGCAGGCTCTGGGGCGGAGGCGAAGTCCACCGGCCGGCCCCAGCATGAGCCGATTTCCGCAGTCACCGAGCGAAGTGGAAAGCACCGAGCATGTGCATGAGACCAATCGAGCAGCCGCGCGCTGGGCCTGGAAAATGCTGATGGGACCATAAGCCGCGGCAAAGGGGCCCTGTCCGGCGGGGATTAAGCAGATGCTAGAGCAGCACACCGCAAGGGCGAGCACAGCGACGAACACCGTCAATGCCAGGCGGGACGGCATCGGGCAAAGTATCATTCTCGGCAGGTACACTGTCAAGCGCAACGATCGAAGAGTGTGCTCCGTTGAGACCGAGATCGTCGGCATTTCGCCTAACATTTTGGGGACGCTGCAGCGCTCCGAGAATCCAGCCCTCAATCTCGGCAGTCTTCCGCTCACGCGCTCCTCTTTCCTTCGAGCACACGGCGAACATGCGCAGAAGCGTACGCCATTCCTGCTGAAACCGACCTGCCCTGGAATATTCTGCGCGGGTGACGCGAGCGGCGTGCGCGACGGAAGCATGGCTATTGCGTTTGTTCATCCGTTGCTGGGCGACAAAGATGCCAAAGAGAAGGTAGTCGCCTTTGCCGAGGCCATCGCGGGATGGGACGGGCCAAAGTTGGCGGCTGAGAGGCTATATGAGCATTATGGCCACGCGAGTCCATAGCTACCGAGTCCAACCGGTTTTCCTTGCCCGGCCTCGCCGGGGACGCTAAAGTTCAGACCTGACGGCCCGACTGCGAGCGAAATAGGCTAGACGACTTTTCCGCGATGAAAGTGTCATCGCCTTTGCCCATGGGCGTCGAAGAGTAACTACGACATGAAGAGCAATGTGTGGAGAGCTGTCGTGTCACATTACAACAATTTAAGCGATGTATATTGCCGAACTGGATTTTTCGCGAGGGTCGGGTAGTTTTCCTGCTATGTTCGTGATCGGGTCCAATGGACGACGAATGACCTCGCTATTCCGTCGGACCAAGTGGCGCGTGTCGCAGCGGCACTCGCGGCCTCACGGGCGACGAAATCTCATTCGCCTGAATGCGAATGCCCGAATTTCAGGAATTCGCGAAGAACGTATTGATCGCCGACGGTCCACCCGTCCGCGACATGGGTGTCATGTTTACGACCCGCATGATCGTCGTGAAGCTTTCCGACGGTTCATTATGGGTGAATTCTCCGGTGTCCGTGCCGTTCGATACGCTCAAACGCATCACTGAATTGGGGCCTGTTAGATATCTTCTTGCAGCGACCCCGAGGCATGTCTGGCGGCTCGAAGCGTGGCACACCCTATTTCCCGAGGCGCAGCTATGGGCGTCCCGCCCCACTCCGTTTACGTTGAAGAAAGGGCACCTGCCCTTCACCGGCATTCTGGGAGACGACCCGCCTCAAACTTGGAAGGAATGACTTCGACCAGCTTGCCTTCAAGGGCAACTCGCTCATTGAAGAAGTTCTCTTCTTTCATAAGCAGTCGCGCACGGTCATCCTGGATGATCTCATTCAGATTCATCCGATGGTGAAGGGCAAGCCTTTTCGCAATGCACTGTTCGAAACTTGGCGGCGTCGCATCTCCGGACGGCGGCGTTCCGCTTGACATCAGGCTGTCCTTCACGAATCGTGACCTCGCGCGGCAGTCACTCGAAAAGCTGCTTTCTTGGGATTTCGACAAGCTGATCATCGCTCATGGCGTGTGCATCGAGAAAGATGCAAAGCCATTCGTGGAGCGGGCCTTCCGGTGGCTTGTAAGTTCGTGAGAAGCAACATGAATCACAGAAAACTTCTCCTCTTCGCTCCATGTGCATTCAATCTTGCTGAAACGAGCAGAATGGTCGAGATCGCCAAGGGAATTGCGCGCCATCCAACCGCCAGCCAAGACCTTCGACATTCACTTCATCTCCGATGGCGGCGACTTTGAATCCATGATTGAAAAGCATGGTTTTGCTTTGACGCGCATGGAGCCGCGCCTAACGCCCGAGAAGATCGAGCATATCGCCAAGGTGGATCGCGGCGAAAAGTTCGCGCCCGCCTTCACCGACGCCGAAATGATCCAACGCGTCGAGAACGAAGTCGCCGTCCTCAATCGGCTCGATCCCGTTGCGACCGTTACGGGGTCGTATCCGTCGATTCCCGTCACCTGCCGCGTGCTCAATGTTCCTCTTGTCTGGGTCGTGCAGTCCACTTGGCTCCCGGATTTCTTCGAGCACGGCGCGGGCATGACCGACCGCGTCCATCCCGATGCGATCAAGGCCGTTGCCGACCGGTGCATCCTAGCGTTCATCAACTTCTGGATCAGGCACGGTTTCCTGAACTCGGTAAACCATGCAGCGAAGCATTTCGGTGTTACAGGCTACAACTCGATTTTCGAGTATTGGCGCGGCGATATAACTCTGGTCGCCGAGCCGCCCGGATTCTCGGGGGTCAAACTGCCTCCTGACCATTTCTTCACGGGTCCCCTCATTCCACAAGACGAGTTTCCTCTACCTGAGGAAATCAGGAAAATTCCGCGGGACAAGCCGCTCATCTACTTTGCAATGGGAAGCTCTGGCTCACGCGAGATCATCGCTAAAATCATCGAGAGCTTTCAGGGGAAGCCGTACCGCGTGATCGCTCCCGTGAAGTTTCAACTTGCCCAGGTTCGGAATGCGCATGTTCCCTCCAATGTTCTCGTCACCGATTGGGTTCCGGCGCTGCAGGTCAATAAGATGGCGGATCTGACGGTCATTCACGGAGGTATCGGGACAGTTATGACAGCGGCGCTGGCCGGCAAGCCAGTCGTCGGCGTTGGCATGCAGATGGAGCAGGTCGCAAATCTGGCCTGTCTGGAGAGGCTGGGATTCGCGATTCGAGTCCGAAAGTCGCGGAACCCGTCCCGTAAGGTTCAGGAAGCCATTCGGAAGTTACTGGGCGACAAGGATGCCAAAGAGAAGGCAGTCGCCTTTGCCGAGGCCATCGCGGGATGGGACGGGCCAAAGTTGGCGGCTGAGAGGCTATATGAGCATTATGGCCACGCGAGTCCATAGCTACCTAATCCAACCGGTTTTCCTTGCCCGGCCTCGCCGGGGACGCTAAAGTTCAGACCTGACGACCCGACTGCGAGCGAAATAGGCCAGAGGACTTTTCCGCGATGAAAGTGTCTTCGCCTTTGCCCATGGGCGTCGAAGAGTAACTACGACATGAAGAGCAATGTGTGGAGAGCCGTCGTCGAAGTCGGCTTCATCATTTTTCTGTTTTATTCTAACCTTCTGATGGGCGAGATGGAACGCACCGCCAATGGGCGCGACAAAGGCCTGTTGTGGGATCTGCACGACATCATTACGCGGAAAAGCTTCCTCGTTGCGGTTGTTGCCGCGCTGATCGGTTACGTGCTGGTGGAGCGTCTGCGGGACGGTTCGCGTTACACCCGGCGCAAACAGTGAGCTTTTAGACCAAATCGGAGATTCCGCGGCCGGCAACGAGTCGGCGTGATAAACTTGTGCGAAAGCTGGTATCACAGATTAACCTGCTTAAGGAAGGTTCCTAATGTCCAGCACGACACTGCAATCCCAAGTGAAGCCTGAGGTGGTGTATGTCTCCCGAGTTCAAGTGGAACCGCGAAGCGGTGGACTAAAGCTCGTCCAGATGCCGGTGGACACGGAACCCGTCCCGATGGGAATGTTTGGCGCGGTGGCCGCACATTACAAAGTGGCCGAGGGAACTTATACTCCGCACGCCACAGCACTTGACTACGTGGTGGGCGCGGCGGCGGCGTGCTTGACGGGCACTCTGAACCGGGCGCTGCAAGTGCGAAAGATTGCCACGGATGGCGGTCGCCTCATGTCGGAAGCCTTCGGAGAAGTCGAAGTGGAAGATGGCGTGTTGGTGATTCGCCGCATTCGAGTTTTGGCGCACCTCCGCGCCGCGGAGTCGCAGCGCGAGACGGCGGAGCGAGTGATTGCCGTTTATGCTTCCGGATGCCCTGTCTACCGGTCCATTCATAAGGCGATCGACATCACAACAGAACTGGACTTCCAGCCAATTTCTCAGTAGTTCCTGCCACGGGCCTGCAGAACGCCAAACCGCAGCTCTCTTCAACTCATGCTGCTTATCGGAGCCGGACGGATGGCGCGGCCCTGACATTGAATTTTCGGGTTTAGATCAAAGACTCCCGGGGACTTTACCTTCGACATTGAGTCATGGCGTATCATTCGTGACGGAAGTTCGACCTTGGCGCAGCTACTGAAAACGAGCTGCACTTAGGAAACCTTGTCATAAGTTTTGGAGCGATTGCTTAGTGTGACGCGGGTCGTTGCGCAGCGGCCCTGCGGGTGGCAGGTCCCGCTGCCCATGCAATTGCGGTGTCGAGCTCGTCGTATCTGAAGCTCTTCACTTCAGCCTGAATGAAATGCTCGGCGATCTTGGGCCCCAGGCTGGCCAGCTTGGTATCCGCCGCAAGTGCAATCCGCTTTACCTTCCGGTGATGATCGCGAACGAATCGCACGTGGCGAAAGAAGCTCCCCAGATTCTCCCAACCGGGAAACTCGCGGGCATGAATCACGAGTCCTTGCAGGTCACCGTGCGCTTCGATCCACGCGTCGGCGGTGAATGCCAGCGCGTCGAAATCCTGCGCGCGCAGGGCCTGCTTGACTTCAACCACGATCACGCCAGATTCGGGGAGAAGCCGGTGAGAAACGGCGGGGCCTTCGGGGAGCGAGCGCAGCCAGTCAACGGCCTCGGTAAACTCTTTGTTGCCGAATACCCGTACGGGACACGGCATGAAGAAGCCCACAAGCCGGGTCGATTCTCGAATCCAAGCTAGTTCAGTCACGACGGCGCAGCCGTCGAAAAGTCGCATAGAATGCAGGCCGATTTTTGCATCTTCCCAGGCTGCACCCGGAGTGAAGCCCTCGAACTCCGGTCCAAGCTGATACAGAAAGCGAATGCGACGTCCCTCTCGTCGTATCTCGTCGAAAAGCGGCACGAACACCTGCTCGTAGTCTTCCTTCGATATCTTTCCTATAGCCCTGACACCATCGATTCCACGAGGGAGATCCTTCAGTTTCTCGATCACCGGGCCCTCCTTTTTAATTGGATCAGGTCCTTCATCCGAGCGACTCACCCAGCGAGTCCACCTCGCGACGTAAGCACGCATCCGCGTTCTCCGCGAAATGTGCCAGGGACGTATTGTCAATAAGCGTGTACAACATCACCATCATATCTCTGACATTCCATTTTAGCCGATCCATTCCGGTCTAACCGGATTTGCTGAGTTAGAACTCTGCTTTGTGCATCGTATGCCTCTCTTATCCTCCAAGCAAAGACTTTGCCGTCACAGGCACCGGGGAGATCAGCGGGTTCCGGAAGAAAGATCGTCGTGCTGGACCTCTCCACCTCGAATTCTTCGTAACGCGCTCGGAGGCTCACGCGCACCTAAGGTGATCTAGGTAAGCCTCTTATCAGAGCCGTGGTGCGAAGTCCGGTGCCATTCACCGCCAAACAGGTGATGGCATTAGAAGATCAGTTGCGCACCGCACCGAATGGATCGAGACCGGAGCCACGATTGCGTTTTATCCAAACAACTATCATCACGCGAGATGATTTGCTGTATGGCCCCGATAGTGACACTCCGACAGGCGGAACAAAACCGGACTAAGGTTTGCGGCAGAACAGCTAACGGCATCTAGCATGGCCCTCTGATCGTGGACAAGAGTTTCGTGCAGGCCTAGAATGTGTTCGTTACTCGAACATACGTACCACACACGGACTCACGATGATGGCAAGATGCGCTCACGCCTACGATGGTCGTCCCGAACGAGAACACATCCAGAAAGTGATGTTGGAAAGACAGCGGGAGCACTTTAGCCTTACTGCGAGTTACCAGCGAGATTCGTAAAGGTGGAGGAGTTCCGGCGGACGACCCACTCCGGGATAACTTTGGATCGCTGTCTAGTAAAAGGTAGGTGAGTTGTGTTTCGCCATACGATTCCGATTGGACGCGTCCTTGGAATACCTATCGATCTGGACTACTCCTGGTTCTTGATCGCCGCCCTAATCACGTGGATGTTGGCCGTTAATTACTATCCGGCTGAATTCAAGGGCGGCACGAGCACCGAATACTGGCTGATGGGCGCGGTGACCGCAGTCCTGTTTTTTGGCAGCATCGTTGTGCACGAGTTGGCCCACTCGTGGGTGGCCCTTCGCTACAAAGTTCCCGTACAGCCGGATCACGCTGTTCATCTTTGGCGGTGTATCCCAGATCGCAGGCGAACCCCCGAGCGCCAGCGCCGAATTCTTAATTGCGGTTGTTGGGCCGCTCACTAGCTTTGCGCTGGCGGCGCTCTTTTTCCTTTTGGAGCCGTTGCTCGTGAACATCGCGCCGGCTCTGGCGGTAGCCAAGTATCTAGCGCTCATTAACGGCCTCCTGGGACTGTTCAACCTAATCCCAGGATTCCCCCTGGATGGAGGCCGTGTGTTTCGCGCCATCGTTTGGGGAATAAACAAAAACTTTCGCCGCGCGACTCTGATCGCCGCCAGCACAGGCCGATTCTTTGGCTTCCTTTTTATTGTTTGGGGCGTATGGCAAGCGCTGAGAGGGAACGTTGCCAATGGATTGTGGATCGCCTTCATCGGCTGGTTCCTCGAAAGCGCAGCCGGAGCTCAAGTCCAGCAGCAAATGGTGCAAGGTCTATTGGTTGGCCACAAGGTATCGGAGGCGATGGGAAATGCATGCACCCACGTATCGGGAGAGACCTCACTACAAAAGCTAGTCGATGAGGAGGTTTTGACACATGGTCGACAGTGCTTTCTCGTGGACCGGGGAGACCACGTGGTCGGTTTGCTGACCCTGCACAACATGAAAGAGATTCCTCGACCCTCATGGACGACGACCACTGCAGCCCAAGCCATGGTACCCGTCGAGAAGCTAAATCAGCATCGATCCCAAAGCAGAATTGTGGACAGCAATGGAAAAGATGGGCCGAGACGGAATCAATGAAATGCCCGTCATGCTGGGGAACAATCTCGTCGGATTGCTTTCGACGGGCGACATCGTCAAATATCTTCACACTCTCCAGCTGGTAGGCACGTGAGGAAGGGATAGCGATTCGCTTTAGTACACGTCCGTAATAGGGCAAACCATACGTAGAGGAACGCAAGATTATGACGACCATCTTGATGATTTCGGTCGTATCCCTGCATTTGATTCTTCTTGCCGATACTGAGGGCAATAATCCCGAGATTCAGACCGCTCGGCACGGATGGGATTCGGCGAAAACCGTTGCGACGCAGGTTTGCGTGGCGCGACGAGTTATCCCGGTTCTGTGACCGCAGTAACTGTTCACCCGTGACGAAGATTACCGTGATTCGTAGAACGACTGCGCGAGTCTTAGATGCCGCGGAGGAGATCATGCGGAAACGCTCCAAGGAGCCGCCGTTTCGCGAGAGAAGGGCTCTGTTCGGAGAGCCGATCATTCATCCACTCGGACATCTGAGCGCCCTCTATCCGTTTCCCGCTCGTTTGAACGAACACTATGTGGCGAAACTCAAGGCGTCGGAAGTTGGCACATCGTTTTCCGAGGGGGCGATTTTATTCCAGGAAGGAGCGAAGCCCACCGGTGTCTATGTCGTCCTGGAAGGGCGCGCCAAACTCTCCATCAATTCTGCGCAGGGAAAGACACTTTTGCTTGGTTTCTTTGGTCCGGGTACGATCCTCGGACTCGCGGCTACAATCTTGGGACGTACCCATGCGGCCACTGCGGAAATCCTGCAGCCGACCAAGGTCGTTTTTGTGTCTCGCAAGGAACTCCTCAGAGAAATACAGGGCGATTCCACGGTCGCTCGCCAAGTAGCGGAATTGGTGAGCGAGGCTTGCTATTTCATTCTGGGCAAGATGAGGGCAGTCGATCTCTCGCAGTCCGCGGGGCAAAAGCTTGCCCGGTGCCTCCTTGGATTGCTCGCTCACAATATAAGCTCGGGCGGCGACACACCTCTCAACCTGGAACTAAGCCAGGAAACTATCGCGCAAATGGTTGGACTTTCTCGAGAAACCGTCACTCGGCACCTGTCCCGGTTCCGGAGGATGCGAATATTGGACTGGAAACGTTCGGGGCTTGTCATTCTAGACAAAAGCGCTCTGGAGAAGCTCGCTGACTTCTCGGAGACCGTCACGAGTCTTGCCAGAACTGCTGTTGGAGATAGAGTCCCATCGACCTGAGACGAGTTACCCCCCAGATCAGCGAACTAATCGATTCGCGCCATTTCTTTTTCATCAGACTGAAGAAGGGCCAGTCGAGCGGCCGCATCGTTCTCGAACTTGGCGCAGAGGCCCGGGAACCGACAGTTCGCGCGCAGGCGGCAACTCAATTCAAGTCGACCATATTCGCCGTATCGCTGGCTCCGAATAGGGAGCGGAGCACACACGAGAATAATTTCAAACTGTGACTCCAGTCACAGTCAAATCAGCCATCAGCGTAGTAAATCTTCTCTGAACTTATCGCAGCTCGTTCATCCGGATCTCTGAATGTTACCTAAGGGAAATAAAAACCCGAATAGGAGGAAGAAAGTGAGCCAAGCAACGGGAGTCAAAACTGCAACTACGTCGGAACCGCCAAAGCAGGCTTTACAGACCCAGCCAATGCCCGAACAAATTCGCCAGCGGGCATACGAAATCTATTCTTCTCGGAACGGGGCACCTGGTGATGAGGTACAGGATTGGCTTCAAGCGGAGCGCGAACTTCGCTCAGGGCAGGTCTAAGTAGCTTACCTCGGCTTCCCCTTTTGGCCGAGGAACGAAGCCTCTCAAAATGGAGAGCCGGTGGAATCGGCGGCTTGCTCCGCCGAGCCTCCGAAGCACGTTGTTCATCAGGGTTGGCCGTCCTCCGATGATTGCACGCCGCACTTAGAAGCGGCACGCACATGCGCATACCTAATGTTCTCCTCGTGGGTGGAACGCCTAGCCTGAATCAGTATTCCTACCTTGCACAGCGCTTGACTAGTTGGGGTGCCGAGTGTCGATTCGCAACTTCGTACAAGGAAGTGTGTGCGCTGCTCGGGCAGCAGACCTTTGAGTTGGTCATGAGCGGAATGCGTCTGGTGGACGGCTCGGCCCAGCGGATGATCCCCCTGCTGGAGGGCTCCCCAAGCAGCCTATTTTGTTTTCACCCGATCCAGGATAGCTGCCTCTGGATACCGATCGTCGAACGAGGACAAGTCTGTTGGGGCGCATCTGCCTTGCGGCCGAGTGAATTCGACCGGGTATTGCGTCGGGCTCTCACTGAGGGAAGCACTGTTACGCTATCTAAAGCTCGGGTGGCAGCGTCGCTTGCCTCACCATCTCCTTCCTCATCTCAAAGCTTGACCAAACCACGGCAGCTCGCGAAGGCTGGATAGTTGCTGGCGCGAGCCGAGTCACAGCGGCCCAGCGATGGGCCGATCAAAATAATGACCGAGGGCAAGAAACATGAAAATTGCACTTGCGAATGATGGTTCCAAATTCTCCGAGCGCCTATCCACACCGTAACCGAGCAAGCGCGATCGCAAGATACAGAGATTCAAGTCGCGCATGTCGCGCAACCGCCATCACTATTGGTGGCGTGGGAGATGGGTTGGCGTGGCCGGGTCCTCGACGCTGCTTGCCAAAGCTTGCATTCATTCTAATCATGGGAGCGGATCGCTTACCATTTCGGAGTTATGATTGGCTCGCGATCGTGACGCGCGCTCGCTGTGGCTAATAGTGGGGGAAGAGTGAACAAGCATCTGACTCGTGGCCTTCAGTTGTTCCTCTTGTTGCTGGCCTGCCTGACCGCTGTGCGGAGCGCGTCCGGCCAAGCTTCGGCTTCACAGATACTAAATCAAGTCATGGGAACGAGCGGTGCGCCCAGCACGGGTGCGAGCGCGGCTTCCGGCAACTCTGATCCGCTCGGCCGAAGCACGCCGCATGGCACCGTTTTCGGCTTCCTCCAATCTGCACAGCTCGGGAAATACGACACCGCGGCCCAGTACCTGCAATTGACTAATTCGCAACGCCGGACCGAGGGGCAACAGCTCGCCGAACAGTTGCTTGTCGTAATCAATCGTGGGTTCACTGGCAACGTCAACGGCATTACCGACCAGCCAGGAGGCACCGAGCAGATCGGCGTCCCGCCCGGCCACGAACAGATCGGGATGCTCGGCCTCGGTGACACCGAGGTCCCACTCGACTTGGTTCGCGCAACTGACGCCGACGGCAATAAGATCTGGCTGATTTCCTCGGACACACTGTCGAAGCTCCCCGAACTGTACAGCCAGACGCAGATTCACCAACTCGAGACCCATCTTCCGCCCTCGCTGGTGCGATTCCTCATTCTCGGCATGCCCGCGTGGCAGTGGCTGGCCATGATTCTGCTGATTCCTCTGGCGCTGGGTGTGGCGTGGCTTTTCATCCGATTGGCTCTGTACTTGATATGGGTCGTGGAACGGTTGAGAAAGCAGCCGGTAAAGCCCGTGCTGCACGGCGTGTCTACGCCGCTTTTATGGTGTGGTCGCAACCATATTGCACCGGGTGGGAGTCGGGTACCTGGTTATTCCCGTGCTGGTGCGCGCCTACTATGTACGCGTCGCCTGGATCGTTTTTATCGTCGCGTTTTCTTGGCTCTGTTCGCGGATCTTGCGGAGCGCGATGGAAGCGGTCGAGAAGAGAGCGATCGCGGCGGGCCGCGCGGGAATCGGATCGCTGGTGCTCCTGGGCCAGCGCATCGCGAACGTCTTCCTAATTCTTTTCGCAGTGCTGCTAGTCTTCCGCGCCCTCGGATTCAATATGACCACTGCCCTGGCCGGCGTGGGGATCGGCGGCATCGCCATTGCGTTGGGAGCGCAGAAGAGTCTGGAGAACCTCATCGGCGGCATCGCGGTGTTAAGCGACGAAGTCATCCGCGTTGGCGACTTCTGCCGCTTCGGCGACAAATCCGGCGTCGTCGAGGACATCAGTCTGCGCTCGACTCGCATTCGCACTGCCGAGCGCACCGAACTCTCCATTCCTAACGGTATGCTCGCGACCATGAGCGTCGAGAACTTGACGCGCCGCGACAAGATGCTGTTTGAGGCCAAGCTGGGCCTGCGCTACGAGACCACGCCGGACCAACTGCGCGCCGTCCTGGCCGACACCCGCCGCATGCTTTACGAGCACCCCAAAGTTGAGCAGGAGTCGGCGGGGATTCGCTTTTCAGGCTTCGAGGACCACGCGCTCGCGCGTCGCACTCTCCTGTTACCTGCTCACCACCAACGACACCGAGTATCTCGCCATTCGTGAAGACCTGCTCCTGCGCATCCTGGAAATCGTCAAAGCCGCCGGCACCGGATTTGCGCTTCCGTCCCGCACCGTGTATCTCACCGGCGATCCTGGGCTGGACCCTCGCAAGACGGCGGAGACCGAGCAGAAAGTGAAGCAATGGCGAGAGCACCACGAACTGCCATTTCCCGATTTTGATCCGAACGAAATCCCGGCTTTGCGCGACAAGATCGTCTATCCGGTGCCGGAATCCGCGGTGCGCAACGAAGACAAGGAACACGGAACCGAATAGCCTGCAGCGTCTCTGCCGTTGCGGAATCAGCTTTCGAAACGCATGAACGCGTGATTTGTGTCACAGAGCCAATGTGGTGGGCCGATTAAGATGACCGGCGAGGAGAAGGGACGAACATGAAAATTATGCTTGCGACCGATGGTTCCAAATTTTCAGAGGCGGCTGCACAGGCCGTGATTACGCAAGGCCGTCCAGACAGTACAGAAATTCAAGTATTGCATGTCGTGGAACCGCCATCGCTATTGGTAGCTCGGGAGATGGGTGGGTATGACCGGGCACTCGACGCTGTATGGGAAGCGGAAACAAAACAGGCGCAGGCATTAGTCACGAAGGTTGCAGATGTGTTGCGCTCTAAGGGTCTGAAAGTGACCACAACGGTGGAACAGGGTGACCCACAATCCAAAATCATCGAGGCGGCTTCAAAGTGGCGCGCTGACTTGATTGTCGTTGGATCACATGGCCGAAAGGGCTTGGAACACTTTCTATTGGGAAGCGTTTCGGAGGCTGTGGCTCGCCATGCCGGTTGCTCCGTCGAGATCGTTCGAATTCCGCCGAAGCAGTAAGCAAGCGACCATGTCCTCTGCAAATCATGCGATAGGCAAAAGGAGCGATATATGAGACTGCTGCTCGCAATCGACGATTCCAAATTCTCAGAGGCTGCCACGCGAGCCGTGGCCGATCAACTCCCACCGCAAGGAACGCAAGTGACAATACTGAATGTCGTCGATCTGGCCATACCCATCCCAACGTCCGACGCGGCGGGTTTCCGAGAGGAAAGTCTAAAGCATGGTCAGGAAGTGGTGCGGCGCGCTGAACAGACATTGAAAAGCGCGGGTTATACCGTGCAGACGACGGTCGAGGAGGGGGACCCGAAGTCCAAGATCATCGACCAAGCCATGCAGTGCAAAGCGGAGCTAATCGTAATGGGGTCACATGGACGGAAAGGGGTCAACCGATTTTTTATGGGAAGCGTCGCGGAAAGTGTCATGCGCTATGCGAATTGCTCTGTGGAAATCGTTCGCATCCCTAAGAGTTGAAGAGTTCGCGAGGGCGAACGATCGCTCTTCGGCAAACGGTGGGTTGCTCGGCAACGAATTGAAAGGACTCCGTGATGAGAATTCTTTTGGCGATCGACGATTCTAAATTCTCAGAGGCAGCGACGCATGCCGTGATCGCACAGGCCATCCCCGGGAAAGCCGAAGTACGAGTCGTACACGTCGTAGATATTATGGAAAATCCCTTCCCCGCGATGACGGCATTTGATGCAGAAATTGAACACGCGCCGAACGTGCAACGGAAGCCTGCCGAAGCGCTCGTTGAAGCAACAGCCGAACTGCTCCAGGCGAAAGGCCTGAAGGCGACGACGGCTGTCGAGTGGGGAGACCCAAAATCCAAGATCCTCGATGCCGCCCAACAATGGCATGCCGACTTAATCGTCCTAGGCTCGCACGGACGGACGGGGCTCGAACGCTTTTCGATGGGAAGCGTGTCGGATGCGGTGGCACGCCACGCGCCGTGTTCGGTAGAGGTGGTGCGAATCCCCAAGAGCTAAGGATAGGACCATGAGAATTCTTCTTGCAGTCGACGGTTCCAAGTTTTCCGAAGCAGCAGCGCAGGCGCTGATCGCACGTTATCAAGTGCGAAATCTTGAAGTGCGAGTGTTTCATGCGGCAGAGCCGCCGACGCTGTTTACGGCCCCCGAAATGGCTGAATATATCCCTCCCGAGGAGTCGGCGCAGGACGCGAAAGCACTGGTTGCAAAGACCGCGAACGCATTGCGGTCTGCCGGCATCAGCGTGACAACAGACATCGTACAAGGCGACCCGAAGACCCTAATCATCAAGAATGCCGAAGAGTGGGGTGCCGATCTAATTGTACTTGGCTCTCACGGACGAAAAGGGCTGCAGCGATTCCTGCTCGGAAGCGTGTCGGAAACGGTCATGCGTCATGCCCACTGTTCGGTGGAAATCGTGCGTCTTCCGCCCAAGTGACGACCCAAGTGAGACCGAGAGGATTTCTTGGTAAAGGAAAGCGAACCGAGATTGCTTGCCGAGGCTGCCGTTCTGGGAGTCGTCGGGGCGCTCGCGGCTCAATGCTTTGCGTACGCACCGCGAATTTGCCAACACTTCTTCCTGAATTGGATCGCGGGATACCAGCCTCCAGGCTTGCCTGAAGAGGGAGGCGTCCTAAAACAACCCATTGGCGTCCGTAGTGCTGGCCTTTGTGGTTGACTATGATTGGAGAGCTTGTAATGACTAGTGACCGCACAGCACCTGCGGCCCGAACGGTCGGGGCATCCATCTTGTGGGCGCTCTCGCTCCTAGTGGGGATCGTTGCAGGTCTCGGATCCGTGGCATTCCGAGCTCTCATTGGCATTTTTCACAATTTCTTATTCCTCGGCAGGTTCTCTGCGGCGTACGACGCGAACGCGCATACGCCAGCAAGCCCCTGGGGGCCGTTTGTGATTCTTGTGCCGGTCGTGGGAGCCCTGGGCGTAACTTTCCTGGTGAAGAACTTCGCTCCAGAGGCGAAAGGTCACGGTGTACCGGAAGTCATCGACGCTGTTTACTACCACAAGGGAATCATTCGTCCGGTCGTGTCAGTCATCAAAGCGCTGGCGTCCGCACTGTCGATCGGGAGCGGCGGATCCGTTGGCCGCGAGGGGCCCATCATTCAGATTGGTTCTTCTTTTGGTTCGACCATGGGACAGCTCTTGCGTCTCCCTATATGGCAATGTATTACGCTCATCGCGGCTGGCGCAGGTGGGGGAATCGCAGCCACATTCAATACTCCCGTTGGCGGCGTGCTGTTCGCGGTAGAGATCATCATGAACGAAGTGAGCGCGCGAACGTTGGTGCCAGTGGTCATTGCTACAGCGACGGCCACCTACATCGGCCAACTCTTCTTCGGCCCACATCCATCTTTCTCCATCCCTGCCCTTGAAATGACATACTTTCAGTTGACGGATCCGACCGTGCTCCTCGCCTACGCCGTTCTTGGTGCGATCACCGGTCTTATTTCCGCACTGTTCATTCACTCGATTTACGGATTCGAGCACTTCTTCGAGACTCGCGTCAAAGGCGGGTATTACGTGCAGCATGCCGCTGGAATGCTGACGGTGGGGCTTATGCTGTATGTCTTGATGTCCCGATTTGGCCACTACTATGTGGAAGGCGTGGGATATGCCACGATTCAGGACGTTCTCACGAGCGTGCAGTTCCCACTATACCTTCTCATTCTCCTGTTCGTGGCGAAGCTGGTCGCCACTTCCCTGACGCTCGGCTCGGGGGCGTCGGGCGGCATATTTTCCCCGTCACTGTTTCTGGGCGCGACGGCTGGAGGCGCGTATGGCCTCGCGCTTCACCGACTGTTCCCCGCACTTAACATCAGCGCACCCGCATTTGCCGTCGCGGGAATGGCCGGAGTTGTAGGTGGCGCGACTGGGGCAGCCATGGCTGCGATCGTAATGATTTTCGAGATGACGCTCGACTACACAGTGATCATTCCAATGACCTTGGTAGTTGCAATCAGCTACGGCCTACGGAGGAGCGTGACCAAAGACAGCATTTACACCCGCAAGCTGGTTTTGCGGGGGGACCCGGTGCCCGAGTCCCTTCGAGCGGATCTTCAATTCACCCGTCGCGCCGCGAGCATTATGAATTCGCAGCTGGAGATCGTTCCTGCAGCAACACGTTTACAAGATCTTCCGTCCGGCACGAATAAGGCCTTCGTCGTCATAGGCGGGTCAGGCGCTGTGGGGGGAGTGGTCACAGGAGAGAGTCTGACCGCCCTCGTCCACGCCAACCCAACAGATGTGATCGGGGACGTTGCACAGCGCAACTATGTAGTTGTGTCTCCGGGCGATTCCGTGTGGCAAGTTGTTGCTGCGATGCGCTCCACCGACTCCGCCTTCGCGCTGGTCGCAGCGCATGAGGGTATTTTGTCAGCCAGTAGTGTGCAAGGGATCATAACTCGCAAGGACATTGTGAACACCCTTGCCCGCGACATGGAACCGTTCGGTATATGAAGATTTCAGTTGAAGGAAGAGGCGTCGCGGATTCCGAGCTTGCTGCGGTTTGCTGAACAACTCGCGCCTCTGCACTCCCCGGAATCAGGAGCGGCAATGACGCCAACGAATTCCATGAAGACAATGTTGGAGAAATTATGAACATACTCGTTGCCATTGATGACTCGAAATTCTCTGAGGCAGCAGCGAACGCGGTGATCGCCCAAGTGAAAACGAACGGTACAGAAGTCAGGCTGCTGCATGTTCTCGACCCATTTCCGGTGGCTCTGGCGGAAAAGATGGGGAGCAAGGATTTTCCTGATTTTGCGGGCGCGCGTCTGAAACTTCGGGATCAGACCAGATAAATACTAGCCAAGACCGAAGAGAGCTTTCGTTCTGCTGGGTTCAAGGCTAGCGTATTCGTGGATGAAGGCGACCCTCGAGAAGTCATCCTCGATTACGCCGAACAGTGGCCCGCCGACCTAATCGTCGTCGGCTCCCACGGGCGAAAAGGCATGAACCGATTCTTAATGGGAAGCGTATCCGAGGCTGTGGCGCGTTATGCTCGATGCTCGGTTGAAGTCGTTCGAATTCGATCCGATCATTGAATCGCCAGACGTTGTGTCAGGAACTGGAAATCAGCGTCGCCAATCTGGCGCGGCAACTTGAGGACGAAGAGTCGAGAAATTCAACCAGCCGTTCGACAAGCTGATGGAGACCTTTGGCACAAAGGTCACCACGAGGCATTTGACGAGAGCAGTCATGAAAGTAAGTCCTACTGCAGGAAAGCCGGCCCCGCAAGCAATGCTGGTGAACGTACCCAGACTCGTCACGGCCTACTATACGGAGACGCCTGATCCTTCCGTGCCGGAACAAAGGGTTGCCTTCGGCACCTCAGGACATCGTGGTTCCTCATTCGAAAAGGCTTTCAATGAGTGGCATATCCTCGCCATCAGTCAGGCGATTTGCCTGTACCGAAAGCAGCACCAGATTGATGGCCCGCTGTTTCTTGGCATGGACACGCATGCGCTCTCGGTGCCGGCGCTGGCGAGCGCGCTTGAGGTGTTGGCGGCCAACGGCGTGGAAGTCATGCTCGCGGAAGGGGACGAATATACTCCTACGCCCGCCATTTCCCACGCGATTCTCACTTACAACCGCGGGCGCAAGACCGGACTCGCCGACGGCATCGTCATCACGCCGTCGCACAATCCGCCGCATGACGGCGGCTTCAAATACAACCCGCCAAGCGGCGGGCCGGCGGAGGGCGTCGTCACGGATTGGATTCAGGCGAAAGCAAACGAATTTCTCGAAGCCGGGCTGCAGGGCGTGAAACGGATTCCTTTCGAGAAGGCTCTGCGCGCCTCCACGACGCACCGGCACGACTACCTCAATACTTACATTGCTGATCTCGCCAACGTGCTCGACATGGACGCCATTCGCGGCGCGAAGCTCCGCATGGGTGTTGATCCCCTTGGGGGCGCCGGAGTCCACTACTGGGGGCCGATTGCCGAGCGATACGGGTTGAACCTCACGGTTGTCAACGAGGCCGTCGATCCGACCTTTCGGTTTCATGACCGTGGATTGGGACGGCCAGATCCGCATGGACCCATCCTCGATCCTATGCGATGCAGCGATTGATCGGGATGAAGGACCGCTTTGACCTTTCCTTCGCCTGCGACACCGACCACGACCGGCACGGTATTGTCACCAAAAGCGAAGGATTGCTGCCGCCCAACCATTACCTTTCCGTCGCCATCTTCTACCTCTTCCAACACCGGCCGAAGTGGCGCAAGGAAGCGGCGGTCGGCAAGACGGTGGTGAGCAGCCAGATGATCGATCGCGTCACCGCGAAGCTTGGCCGGAAGCTCTACGAGGTGCCGGTGGGCTTCAAGTGGTTCGTTGATGGCTTGCTCGACGGTTCGCTTGGCTTCGGCGGCGAAGAGAGCGCCGGGGCCTCCTTTGCTCGTCTGGATGGCACCGTTTGGACGACGGACAAAGATGGAATTGTCCCGGCTTTGCTGGCGGCGGAGATCACAGCCCGGATGGGCCGCGATCCCGGCGAAATCTACCGCGAACTCACGCGCGAGTTCGGTGAGCCTGTCTATGACCGCGTTGAGGCGCCAGCCACTCCGGATCAAAAGGAACTGTTGGCGAAACTTTCATCCCGAGCAGGTCAAGCTCACCGAGTTGGCAGGCGAAAAAATCCAGACTGTCCTCACTGACGCGCCGGGCAACGGTGCTCCCATCGGCGGGTTGAAAGTGATGGCCGAAAGCGGATGGTTCGCGGCGCGTCCGTCAGGGACCGAGAATATCTACAAGATTTATGCGGAGAGCTTCCGGGGAGCGGATCATCTGCGCCGCATCCTGGAAGAAGCCCAGACGATTGTCAGCGATGCTTTGGCGGCAGTGCCAGTTCCGAGAGAGAAATCATGAGCAAACAAACACGTGTCAGCCACCCGATATACAGCCTTCTTCCCACGGAAATCGAGGGGTTCGATTCCCTGGCAGAGCTTGCCCTGGACATGCGCTGGTCGTGGAACCATGCCACCGACGGAGTGTGGCGCGCGCTTGATCCCATCCTGTGGGAACCTCACGCAAAATCCTTGGGTTGTCCTGCAGACGGTCTCGCGGGACCAACTCGAGCGCGTGCTGGCCGATCCTGCCTTCCGTAAGAACATTGATGACCATCTGCGAGCCAAGCGTCAGGCGGCGGAGACGCCCGCATGGTTTCAGCAAAAGCATCCGCAAGCTCCCTTGACCTGCGTCGCGTATTTCTGCATGGAATTCATGTTGAGCGAAGCGCTCCCGATCTATTCGGGCGGACTTGGCAATGTGGCCGGCGATCAACTCAAAGCCGCCAGCGATTTGGGCGTGCCGGTGGTCGGAGTGGGGCTGCTCTACCAGCAAGGCTATTTTCGCCAGGTGATTGACAAGAATGGAGCGCAACAGGCTCTTTACCCGTACAACGACCCCGGACAGTTGCCGATCACGCCGTTGCGCCAGCCGAACGGCGAATGGTTGCGGTTGGAGATCGCCTTACCTGGTTACTCGGTCTGGCTGCGCGCCTGGCAGGTCCAGGCCGGTCGAGTCAAGCTCTACCTGCTGGATAGCAATGACGCGGCGAACTTTCCCGCTCATCGAGGGATCACCAGCGAGCTGTACGGCGGCGGGCCGGAGTTGCGCCTCAAGCAAGAAATGCTTCTCGGGATTGGCGGCTGGCGATTGCTCAGCGCGCTGGGCATCAAGCCGGAAGTGTGTCACTTGAATGAAGGGCATGCGGCCTTCGCCGTGTTGGAGCGTGCCCGAAGTTTCATGGAAGAAACCGGGCAGCCCTTCGAAGTCGCGCTGGCCGTCACGCGAGCGGGGAACCTCTTCACCACCCACACGCCAGTGGCCGCCGGCTTTGATCTTTTCGCTCCGGCTCTCATCGAACAATACCTCGGAGGGTATGCAGAGAAGAAACTCGGCATAACACTCCACGATTTGCTGGCCCTGGGCCGCCAGAATCCGAACGACTCGTCGGAGAGTTTCAACATGGCCTATCTGGCAATCCGGGGGAGCGGGGCGGTGAATGGCGTGAGTCGCTTGCATGGGAAAGTCAGCCGGCACCTCTTTGAGCCTCTTTTCCCCCGCTGGCCAGAGGACGAAGTGCCCGTCGGACACGTGACCAACGGAGTCCACATGCCGACCTGGGACTCGGCGGCAGCCGACGATCTCTGGACGGAAGCCTGTGGAAAAGACCGCTGGCTGGGGCCGACGGAAAACCTGGAGCAGAACATTCGCCGCCTCTCCGACGCCAGGCTCTGGCAATTTCGCACCGTCGCCAGCAAGTCTCTTGTTGAATACGCTCGCGAGCGATTGTCCGGACAACTGGCCGCCTCCGGCGCGTCGCCCGAGGCGATTGACGAGGCGAAACATCTTTTTGATCCCAACGCATTGACACTGGGCTTTGCGCGCCGCTTCGCGACCTACAAGAGACCGAACCTGCTGCTGCACGACCCAGAGCGACTGCTTCGTCTATTGAGCAATTCCCAGCGTCCGGTGCAACTCATCATCGCCGGAAAGGCGCATCCGGCGGACCAGGCGGGGCAGGCCCTGATCCAGGAATGGATGCATTTCATCCGGCGGCCCGAGGCTCGCCCCCATGTGATCTTCCTCAGCGACTACGACATGCATTTGACCGAGCACCTGGTGCAGGGCGTGGATGTCTGGATCAACACGCCACGCCGGCCCTGGGAGGCTTGCGGGACGAGCGGCATGAAAGTGCTCGTCAATGGCGGCATCAATCTCTCGGAGTTGGACGGCTGGTGGGCGGAAGCATACACGCCTGAAGTGGGGTGGGCGTTGGGGGACGGCCAGGAACATGGCGACGATCCGGCCTGGGACGCTGCCGAAGCGGAAGCCCTGTACGACCTGCTCGAGCGGGAGGTGATCCCGGAGTTTTATACCCGAGACGAGACACGGCATTCCCACCGCATGGGTCAACGCGGATGCGGGAAAGCATGGCGCGGTTGACACCGCGCTTCTCCGCCCACCGCACGGTGCGCGAATACACCGAGCAACGCTACCTCCCGGCTGCTACCGCCTACCGTGAGCGCGCGGCGAACAAAGGCGCAATCGGCAGGCAAATGGTCGATTGGCGGCACAGTCTGGAACAGAAATGGGCCGCGCTACACTTCGGCGAAGTGAAGGTTGAGACTCGTGGCGAACAGCACGTATTTGAGATTGCAGGTCTATCTCAATGACCTCGACCCTCAGGCGGTGCGGGTAGAGCTTTACGCCGACGGCGTCATGGGCAGTGCTCCCGTGCGGCAGGAGATGAAGCGCATTCGCCGGCCGCATTCGGGCGGCTACGTTTACAGCGCGGCTGTGTCTGCGGCCCGTCCACCAGCGGACTATACGGCGCGAGTGATCCCGCACTTCGACGGCGTTGCGGTGCCCCTGGAAGTCGGTCCCATTCTCTGGCAGCGGTGAATCAACCTCGAACGGGAGAAGGACGACAGAAGACAACCTATGAAAGAGTCAAAAAGACTGAAAAGAATGCGACAGCCAACAGGCCGGATGCTGTCCGTGTCAGGCCAGGCCTCGCGAAAAGGCGGACGCGACCACAGATCTGACTGCGTCCGAACGCCCTCTGCATGATTATGTCGCGGAGGTATCGGAACGGACTGATGTTCGAGTTGGTGTGCCATTGCCTCTGGGAACCTATGCGCTTGGCGAAGGAGTGAACTTTGCGTTCTTCAGCCGACACGCCAGCCGCGTTCGGCTGGAGTTGTTTGATCATCCCGAAGATGCCACGGCCGCCAGGGTGATTGATCTGGATCCCGCGCGCAACCGCACTGGTGACGTGTGGCACGTCTGGATTGAGGGGATTCGGTCCTGGTCAACTCTATGCCTATCGCGTGGACGGCCCGTATCAACCCAAGGACGGCCATCGTTTCAATTTCAACAAGCTTCTCCTCGATCCCTTCGCCACGGCGATCTCGCGGTTGCCCACCTGGGAGTTCGGCCCGGCTCGGGGATACGATCCGTCTGTGCCCGAGCGGAGACTCGGTGTGTTCGAAGGTCGATAATGCCGGTGCCATGCCGAAATGCGTATTCACGCACGAGCATTTTCACTGGCATGAGGACCGTCCGCCCAGGCATCCCTGGTCGAAGACGGTCATTTATGAAACACACGTGCGTGGCTTCACGATCCATCCCAGCTCCGGTGTGGAGCATCCCGGCACGTACCGAGGCCTAATGGAAAAGATCCCCTATTTCAAAGAACTGGGGGTGACGGCCGTGGAACTGATGCCCGTGCAGGAATTCAATGAACACGAGGTGACAGGCATCAATCCGCAAACAGGCCAGCCACTCGGGAATTACTGGGGCTACGATCCCGTGGCCTTCTTTGCGCCTAAAGCTTCCTATAGCAGTTCGGGAGGCGTGGGTCAGCAGAAGCTGGAATTCAAGGAAATGGTCCAGGCCTTCCATGTGGCGGGCATCGAGGTGATTCCTGGACGTGGTCTTCAATCACACGGCCGAGGGAAACGAACAGGGGCCTACACTCTGTTTCCGCGGGATTGATAACACGATCTTCTACATGCTGGCGGACGATAAACGTTCTTACAAGGACTACACGGGCACCGGCAACACCATCAATGCCAACCATCCCGTGGTGCGGGATCACATCTTGACCGCGTTGCGCTACTGGGTGGTGGAGATGCATGTCGATGGATTTCGTTTTGACCTGGCCGCGGTGCTCGGTCGGGGCCGTTCCGGCAACTTGCTGTCCAATCCCCCGCTTCTCGAGCGGATCGCCGAGGACCCGATCTTAAGGGATGTGAAGATCATCGCCGAGGCGTGGGATGCCGCCGGAGCGTATGAGGTGGGTAGTTTTTCAGAGCGGCGCTGGGCGGAGTGGAACGGCCGGTACCGAGATGATGTCCGGCGTTTCTGGCGCGGCGACGATGGGATGCTCGGTTTGTTTGCCAGCCGCATCTGCGGCAGTGCCGACATCTATACCAAGTCCGGCAAAGGCCCCGAGGGCAGCATCAACTTCGTCACCTGCCACGACGGCTTCACTCTGAACGACCTGGTGAGCTATCGCTCAAAGCACAATGAAGCAAACGGAGAAAACAACCATGACGGGACCGACGCCAACTTCAGCGAGAACTACGGCTCTGAAGGCGAGACGAAGGATGCCGGGATCGAGACCTTGCGGAAACGCCAGATCAAGAACTTCCTTCTGACCCTGCTGATCTCGCGCGGCGTGCCGATGCTGCTCGGCGGGGACGAATTTCGCCGCACGCAAGGCGGCAACAACAACGCCTACTGCCAGGACAACGAAACGAGTTGGGTTGACTGGAGCTATCTGGAACAGCATCAGGAAATTTTCCGCTTTGCCCGTGGCATGATCGCCTTTCGTCGTGCCCATCCGATTCTGAGTAAGGAACAATTCTACACGGACGCCGAGATCCATTGGTTTGGCCCGCAAGGAGGATTGCCCAACTGGACCGACCCGAAAGAAAAACAGTTTGCCTGTCTGATCCATGAAGATGAGCAGAGCGCACTTTGCCTGATGTTCAATGCCGGCGCCGATGCGGTCGATTTCGGTTTGCCCCCCGTACCGCCGGGGGCTCGGTGGCATCTGGCCGTTGACACCTCTCGCGAAGCGCCACAAGATCTGTTTGCTGCGGGCGAGGAACCGCTTTGGGAAGATCCACACACTTACCACCTGAGCCCCCGATCCAGCGCCATACTTCTGGCTCGATGAACGAACTGTCAAAGGTGGCAGACGGCGTTGACGGAGGCCAAATGAAAAGAGCGATCCCGATCACGACGTTGTTTCTGGATATCGGCGGTGTCCTGCTCACCGACGGGTGGGATCATCATGCCCGCAAACGGGCGGCGACGAACTTCAAGCTGGAGTTGGCCGAGATGGAGGATCGGCATCACCTGACCTTCGACACCTACGAGGAGGGAAAGCTCACGCTGGAAGAATATTTAGGCCGGGTGGTCTTCTACCAAAAGCGACCGTTCACCCGGGCTCAGTTTCGGCGCTTCATGTTCGCGCAATCGAAACCTTACCCCGAGATGATCGAGCTGGTCGCTCAGCTCAAGGTCCGGCACGGGCTGAAGATCGCCGTGGTCAGCAACGAAGCGCGCGAACTGAATGTGTATCGGATTCGAAAGTTCAAGCTGGACAGGTTTGTGGATTCTTTTATTTCCTCCTGCTTCGTCCACGTCCGCAAGCCCGACGCGGACATCTTTCGGCTTGCGCTGGACATCGCCCAGGCGCCAGCCCGGCAGGTAGTCTATATCGAAAACACCCCGATGTTCGTCCAGATCGCGGAAGGTTTGGGGATTCGAAGCATTCTTCACACGGATTACAAGTCCACGTGCGCGAAACTGGCTTCGTTCGGATTGCAGAATGACGAAAGAGTCATCCATGAAACCAGCTAACCCACGCATCCTGACGATCAATGGCGGCTCGTCGAGCATCAAGTTCGCGCTGTTCGAGGCCGGTGACTCGCTCCGACGGATTCTGGAGGGCGGGATTGAGCGGATTGGACTGCCGGAGGCCACCTTGCGGGTGAAGGGTTTGAACCAGGCGGACAACTTTTCGCGGTCAGTGACGGCGCCGGATCACACGGTGGCGGTGGGCGCTCTGATGGATTGGATCGAGGAACGCAGCGGGCGTGATGCATTGACCGCGGTGGGGCATCGCGTGGTGCATGGCGGGCCGAAGTATAGCAAGCCGCAGCGAATCACTGCGGAAATGGTTGAGGAGTTGCACCGGCTCAGTCCATTCGATCCTGAGCATCTGCCGGAGGAGATCCTGTTGACCGAGGCGTTTCATCGCCGATTTCCTGACCTGCCCCAAGTGGCGTGTTTCGACACGGCTTTTCACCATGACCTGCCGCGCGTGGCGCAGTTGTTGCCGATCCCGCGCCGCTACGAAGCGCAGGGCGTGCGGCGGTACGGGTTTCACGGGTTGTCGTATGCGTTTCTCATGGGAGAACTGGCGCGCCTCGGCGACCCGGCGGCACAACGGCCGGGTCATCCTCGCCCACCTCGGCAATGGCGCGAGTCTGGCGGCGGTGCGTGACGGCAAATCCGTGGACACAAGCATGAGTTTCACCCCGACAGCCGGGGTGCCGATGAGCACCCGCTCAGGCGATCTCGATCCCGGACTGGTTTGGTATCTGGCGCGCACTGAAAAAATGAGCGCGAAGCAATTCAACGAGATGGTCAATTTCCAGTCCGGGCTGCTCGGCATATCCGAGACCAGTTCCGACATGCGTGACTTGCTCGACCGTGAAACGCAGGACGTGCGGGCGGCCGAAGCGGTCGCGCTGTTTTGCTACCAGGTCAAGAAATGGATCGGCGCATTCGCGGCGGCGTTGGGCGGACTGGACACGCTGGTGTTCGCTGGCGGCATCGGAGAGAACGCGCCCGCAGTCCGCGCCCGGATTTGCGATGGGCTGGGATTCCTTGGAATCGAACTCGAAGAAAAGCGAAACGCGGCGAATGAGGGCGTGATTTCCGCGGCGGCCAGCCGGGTTGCGGTCCGCGTCATTCGCACGGACGAAGAACGCATGATCGCCAAGACGGTTTGCCGCGTTCTCGGCCTTGGCTGAAAAAGGAGAATTGAATCATGAAGACGGAAACTCTTGCCCCAACTCTTTCGCCGGATCTGCTCCACAAGATGGATGCCTACTGGCGCGCCGCCAACTATCTGTCGGTCGGCCAGATTTATCTCTACGACAATCCGCTGCTGAAGGAGCCGCTGAAACTGTCGCACGTGAAGCCGCTGGTGGTCGGACACTGGGGCACGACGCCGGGCCAGAACTTCATCTACGTGCACTTGAACCGGGTCATCAAGAAGTATGACCTGGATATGTTCTACATCGCCGGTCCCGGGCACGGCGGCCCGGCGCTGGTGGGCAATGTTTACCTCGAAGGCACCTACAGTGAGATTTATCCGAACGTCAGCCAGGACGAAGCCGGGCTGAAAAAGCTGTTCAAGCAATTCTCGTTTCCCGGCGGGATTTCCAGCCACGTTGCGCCGACGACGCCGGGGTCGATTCACGAAGGTGGCGAGTTGGGATATTCGCTCAGCCATGCCTTCGGGGCCGCGTTCGACAATCCCGATCTGATCGTCGCCTGCGTCATCGGCGACGGTGAAGCGGAAACGGGCCCCTTGGCGACCGCATGGCAGTCCAACAAGTTTCTCAACCCGATTACCGACGGAGCCGTGCTGCCGATCCTGCACCTCAATGGCTACAAGATCAGCAATCCGACCGTCCTGGCCCGCATCGAGCATGAGGAATTGGAGCAATTTCTACGAGGCTGCGGCTGGACGCCCTACTTTGTGGAAGGTCGATGAGCCGGAAAAGATGCATGAACTCATGGCCACCACCTTGGAAAAGGCCATCGAGGACATCCGGCAAATCCAAAAGCAATGCGCGGAACAAGAACGACACCACTCGGCCGCGCTGGCCGATGATCGTCCTCAAGTCACCCAAGGGCTGGACGGGACCGAAAGTCGTCGATGGTCTGCAAATCGAGGGCACGTTCCGAGCGCACCAGGTGCCGCTCCTGGTGGATTCCGAGCATCCCGATCATGTCAAGCAGCTTGAAAGCTGGATGAAAAGCTACAAGCCCGAGGAGTTGTTCGATGAAAATGGACGACTCATGCCGGAATTGGCCGAACTGGCGCCGAAGGGCGACCGGCGGATGGGCGCCAATCCGCACACCAACGGCGGAATTCTGCTGCGCGACCTGCGCATGCCGGACTTCCACGTCCACGCGGTGAATGTGCCTTCGCCCGGCGCCGTTGACGGCCAAGATACGCTCGTGCTGGGCAAGTTCCTGCGTGACGTGGCCAAGCTGAATCAGGACCAGCGCAATTTCCGTATCTTCGGTCCCGATGAGACACTCTCGAATCTCCTGGGCGCGGTTTTTGAAGTCACCAACCGTCAGTGGGATGCCCGCGAAGTGAAAAACGATGAATTCCTCGCGCCCGCTGGACGCGTGCTGGACTCGATGCTCAGTGAGCACCAGTGCGAGGGTTGGCTCGAAGGATATCTGCTCACCGGACGGCACGGGTTGTTCAACTGCTACGAGGCCTTTATTCACATCGTCGATTCGATGTTCAACCAGCACGCCAAGTGGCTGAAAGTAACGTCGGAACTGCCCTGGCGCCGGAAGATCGCCTCGCTGAACTATCTGCTCGCCTCCCACGTCTGGCAGCAGGATCACAACGGCTTCACGCACCAGGATCCCGGTTTCCTCGACCATGTCATCAACAAGAAGGCCGATATCGTGCGCGTTTATCTTCCGCCCGACGCCAACTGCCTGTTGTCGGTTTTTGATCACTGCCTGCGCAGCCGGCATTACGTCAACGTGGTGGTGGCGGGAAAACACGCTATGCCCCAATGGCTGACCATGGAAGAGGCCGTCGTGCATTGCACGGAAGGAATTGGCATCTGGCAATGGGCCAGCAACGACCAGGGCGCCGATCCGGACGTGGTGATGGCCTGCTGCGGCGACACGCCCACGCTGGAGATTCTGGCCGCCGTTTCCATCCTTCGCGAACATTTGCCCGATCTGAAAATCCGGGTGATCAACGTCGTCGATCTCATGAAGCTGCAGTCCTGCACAGCGAGCACCCGCACGGGCTGAGCGAAACGGATTACGATTCGCTCTTCACGAAAGACAAGCACATCATCTTTGGCTTTCATGGATACCCGTGGCTGGTCCACCGGCTGACCTACCGCCGAACGAACCAACAACCTCCACGTTCGGGGCTACAAGGAAGAGGGCACCATCACGACGGCATTTGACATGAGGGTGCAGAACGACCTGGACCGGTTCCACCTGGTGCAAGACGTGGTCGATCGACTGCCGCATTTGGGTTCCAAGGGTGCCTACCTGAAGCAGCAGATGCAAGACAAGCTCATCGAGCACAAGCAGTACATCGACAAGCACGGCCAAGACATGCCGGAAATTCGCAACTGGAAGTGGAGTCAGGACGCAACGTAGAGAAGAAAGCTGGCGGAAAAGCGTGTCTAAATGAGACTGACAGTGGATCGGCGAAAGCAAGCATGACGAACAAAGCCAATCCTTCGAATCTCGGCACGGTGGTCTCGGTGCGCGGCAGTGTCGTGGATATACGGTTCGATTCACATTTGCCGCCCATCTACTCGTTGCTGCACGCGAAGGACGGGAAAATTGCCATCGAGGTGTTAGCTCAACTCGACGCGCATCGCGTGCGTGGAATCGCGCTGACCCCCACCCAAGGCCTCGCCCGCGGCATCGCGGTGGAAGACACGGGCGGGCCGTTGAAGGCGCCGGTCGGCAAAGGAATTCTCTCGCGAATGTTCGATGTTTTCGGGAACGCCATCGACCGCCAAGCCGCGCCGACAGATGTCCAATGGCGCACAGTTCATCGAGCCCCGCCGTCGTTAGCACGGCGATCCACCAAATCCGAGATCTTCGAGACGGGGATCAAGGTCATCGATGTGCTCGTGCCGCTCGAACGCGGCGGCAAGGCGGGACTGTTCGGTGGGGCGGGCGTGGGCAAGACCGTATTGCTCACCGAAATGATTCACAACATGATCGAGCACCAGAAGGGCGTGAGCATTTTTTGCGGGATAGGCGAGCGATGTCGTGAAGGCGAGGAACTTTACCGTGACATGAAGGCGGCGGGCGTACTGCCGAACATGGTGATGGTGTTCGGGCAGATGAACGAACCACCGGGCAGCCGTTTTCGCGTGGGACTCGCGGCGCTGACGATGGCCGAATATTTCCGGGACGACGAGCATCGCGACGTTCTGCTGCTGATCGATAATATTTTCCGATTCCTCCAGGCCGGCATGGAAGTGTCCGGTTTGATGGGCCAGATGCCGTCGCGTCTGGGCTATCAGCCCACGATGGGCACCGAGCTATCGAGGTTGGAGGAGCGCATCGCCAATACGGATACCGGCGCCATCACGTCCATTCAGGCTGTGTATGTGCCGGCGGACGATTTGACCGACCCGGCGGCTGTGCACACGTTTTCGCACCTCTCGACATCCATCGTGCTTTCGCGCAAGCGGGCGAGTGAAGGACTTTACCCGGCTATCGATTTGCTGCAATCCAACTCCAAGATGGCCACGCCCGGCATCGTCGGCGAACGACATTATCTCCTGGCGCAAGAAATCAGGCGGACGCTGGCGCAGTACGAAGATCTCAAGGACATCATCGCCATGCTCGGCCTGGAACAACTGGCGCCGGAGGATCGCAACATAGTCGCGCGCGCCCGGCGGCTGGAGAGGTTCCTCACCCAACCGTTTTTCGCCACCGAACAGTTCAGCGGCATCAAGGGAAAACTTGTCAGTCTCAAAGACTCGCTCGATGGCTGCGAACGAATCCTGCGCGATGAATTCAAAGACTACCCGGAGAGTGCGCTCTACATGATCGGGGCGATTGACGAGGCGAAGAAAAAGGCCCCGCCCGACAAAGCAGAAGCCAAGCCCAAATCCGGAGCCGAACCCGAGACCAAACCTGCGGCGAAGGGCGACTCCAAAGCCTGCCGTCGATTCCAAAGCCAAGCCCGAACCGCAACCGATGCTCGCGCCGAAATCCAAACCGGAGGCCGAACATGCAGCAGCCGACGCTCATGAATCTTAAGGTTCTCCTGCCGTTCCGAATTTTCGCCGATAAAACTGGCGTTTCGCGTATCGTTGCGCAGAGCCGCGAGGGCTCGTTCGGACTCTTGCCACACCGGCTAGACTGCGTCGCGGCGCTTGCGCCAGGGATTCTGATTTACGAGAACGAAGCGGAAGGCGAGGTTTACGTAGCCGTTGATGAAGGCGTGCTGGTAAAGACTGGCTTGGACGTGCTCGTCTCCGTGCGCAACGCAATTGGCGGAACGGATCTTGGCAAACTCCATGAGGCGGTGGAGCGGGAGTTTCTGAACCTGAACGAAGGGGAGCAGAGCGTCCGCTCGGTGATGGCGAAAATGGAGAGCGATCTCATACGCCGCTTGGCGGAGTTTCATCATGAGTAAGACACCGGAAATCAGGAGCGCGAAAGACCCGACCGCGTTCAGCAGGGAGATCGGCGAGAAGGCGGCACGCAAGCTCAGGGCGCGTAACTCCAAGCAGGGCGTTTGGTTCGGCTTGGGCATGACGGGGCTTATCGGCTGGTCGGTGGTGGTTCCGACGCTGGCCGGCGTGGCGCTTGGCATCTGGCTGGACAAACACCACCCAGGAAGCCATTCCTGGACACTGATGCTGCTGGTCATCGGCCTGGCCATCGGCTGTTTGAATGCCTGGCATTGGGTCACCAAGGAAAACAAGGAAATAGGAGAGGAACCGGAGGATAAAGATGAATGAAACTTTCCGTCTGATGGTGGCTTTGGTGACGGGCCTCTTGCTCGGCGCGATGTTCTTCGGCGGCCTTTGGTGGACGGTTCAGAAGGGCGTTTCGTCCAAACGGCCCGCGCTTTGGTTTGTCGGCAGCCTGTTGGTGCGAACGAGCATAGCCCTGGCTGGTTTTTATTTTATCGCGCGCGGTCATTGGCAGAGGCTGATCGTGTGCCTCATTGGATTTGTCGTCGCGCGCCTTATCGTGACGCGGCTCACCCAATCGGGGGAAAAGCCGGCTTACTTAGCACAGAAGGTGAGCCATGCACCTTAGTCCCGATCAGATTATCTTCTGGCAACACGGGTTTCTGAAACTCAACGGCACCATTGTGTTCACGTGGGCGCTGATGCTCCTGCTCGCCGTCGGTTCAAGACTCATTACACGCAAGCTTTCCACAGGTCTTGAGCGTTCCCGCTGGCAGAACCTTCTGGAAATCGTTGTCACTGGCATCGAGAAACAAATTCAAGAGGTAGGCCTGAGTCAGCCGCAGAAATATCTCGGCTTTCTGGGAACGCTCTTCCTGTTTGTCGCGACAGCCGGCCTTTGCACCGTCATTCCCGGCTTCCAGCCGCCGACTGCCTCGCTTTCGACCACGGCGGCGCTCGCGCTGTCCGTGTTTGTGGCCGTGCCGTTCTTCGGCATCGAGGAGCAAGGGCTGGGCGAGTACCTCAAGTCCTATACGAAGCCGACATTCATCATGCTGCCGTTTAACATTATTAGTGAACTTTCGCGCACACTGGCCCTGGCCGTCCGTCTGTTCGGCAACATGATGAGCGGGGCGATGATTGTCGCCATCCTGCTCACGATTACGCCCTTCATCTTTCCGATCTTTATGACGACGCTCGGCCTGCTCACCGGAATGGTGCAGGCTTACATTTTCAGCATCCTGGCAGCGGTGTACATCGCGGCCGCCACGCGAGTCCGTAAGCCCAAGCTGGAACCCGAGGCGATACATTGAAACGTGAACTACGACAACAGAAGGAGATCCCATGGACAGCATGACGATTATCGCGGTGGCATCAATTGTTATCGCCGGCTTCACCATCGGTATCGGGACTATGATTCCCGCGCTGGCGGAAGGGCGGGCTGTTGCGACCGCGCTGAGTTCTCTGGCCCAGCAGCCCGATGCCTCCGCGACCATCACGCGAACCTTGTTCGTCGGCCTGGCGATGATCGAGTCCCTGGCCATCTATTGCTTTGTGGTCTCGATGATTCTGATCTTCGCTAACCCTTTCTGGAACCACGTCATCGCCCAAGCAACAGGAAAGTAAACCTATGTTAATTGATTGGTTCACGGTCGCCGCGCAGGTGGTCAACTTCCTCATCCTGGTGTGGTTGATGAAGCGCTTCCTTTACAAGCCTATCCTCCATGCCATCGATGAGAGGGAGAAGCGGATCGCCACGGAACTGGCGAATGCCGACAAAAAAAAGGCCGAAGCCCAAAAGGAGAGCGACGACTTCAAGCACAAGAACGAGGAGTTTGACAAGCAACGCGCTGCGCTCTTGAGCAAGGCAACCGACGAGGCGAAGGCCGAACGTCAGCGGCTCCTCGACGAAGCGCGGAAGGACGCCGCGGCTTTGAGTTCAAAATTACAGGAGGCGCTGAGAGACCAAGAGCATACCCTACATCAAGCGATCAGCCGACGAACGCAACAGGAAGTATTTGCCATCGCACGAAAAACGCTGACAGATCTCGCCACGGTGAGTCTGGAAGAACGCCTGGGCGAAGTATTCACTCGCCGTCTTCGAGAGATGGACGCCCAGGCGAAAGCAGGTCTCGCCCAGCCCCTTAAGACAGCGTCTGACCCCGCAGTCGTGCGCAGCGCGTTCGACTTGCCCGCGCAGCAACGCGCAGCGATACAAAATGCGCTGAACGAAACCTTCTCGGCTGAAATCCACGTCCGTTTCGAGACCGCGCCGGACCTGATCAGCGGCATTGAACTCACCACGAATGGACAAAAGGTTGCGTGGAGCATCGCGGATTATCTGACGTCGATGGAAAAAAGCGTCGATGAACTCCTGAAAGAGAACGACAAACCTATAGCCAAGACCGAACCCAAACCTGAAGCCAAGGCCGAACCCAAGACCCGAAGCCAAGCCTGAAGCCAAGAGCCTGAAGCCAAGCCCGAAGCCTAAAGCTTGAAAAGCCTAAGCCCGAAACAAAGAGCCAATGAACATGGACCCTGAGAGCCTCAAAAACGTTTTCGACAGCGCGTTTGCTGAAATAAGCCAGGTGCGGGAAACATTCACACCGCAACTGACGCCACGGGAGGTGGGCACGATCACCAGTGTCGCCACCGGCATCGCCAAAGTGTCAGGTCTTCCTGGCGTTGGCTTTGATGAATTGGTGACGTTTCCCGGCGATGTGCTCGGAATTGCGTTCAATGTGGACGCGGATGAAATCGGCGTCGTACTGCTCGGCGAATTCTGGCATCTTCACGCAGGAGATGAAGTCCAGCGCACGGGCCGGGTCATGGACGTGGCCGTGGGCGATGGATTGCTTGGGCGCGTCATCAACCCGCTCGGTCGGCCACTCGATGGCAACGGGCCAGTGGCCTCCAGCAAGCGCCTGCCCGTCGAACGCCCCGCCCCGCCCATCATGGACCGCGCGCCCGTCACGGTGCCTCTCCAGACGGGCCTCAAAGTCATCGATGCGCTCATTCCCGTTGGGCGCGGCCAGCGCGAGTTGATCCTCGGCGACCGCCAGACGGGTAAGACCGCCATTGCGATTGACACCATCCTCAACCAGCGCGGCCAAAATGTCCTGTGCGTTTATTGTGCCATCGGTCAGCGCGCGTCCGCCGTCGCGAAGGCCGTGGCGACCCTGCGGGAAAATGGCGCGATGGATTACACCGTGGTCGTCGTCACGGAAGGCAACGACCCGCCGGGTCTTGCCTATATCGCTCCTTACGCCGCGACCAGCATTGCGGAATCTTTCATGGAAGCGGGTCGAGATGTGCTGATCGTTTACGACGACCTCACACACCACGCACGCTGCTACCGCGAACTATCACTCTTGCTGCGCCGTCCCCCCGGTCGCGAAGCGTTTCCCGGCGACATCTTTTATATCCACTCGCGGCTGCTCGAACGTGCGACGCACTTGCGCAACGAACTCGGCGGCGGCTCCCTCACCGCGCTGCCCATCATCGAAACCGAAGCGCAGGACATTTCCGCCTATATTCCGACCAATCTTATTTCCATCACGGATGGGCAGATTTACCTCTCGCCGTCGCTATTTGAATTGGGCGTACTGCCCGCCGTCGATGTCGGCAAATCCGTTTCGCGCGTTGGCGGTCAAGCACAACGTGCCGCCTACCGCGCCGTCGCGGGCGACCTCAAGCTCGCCTATGCGCAGTTTGAGGAACTCGAAACCTTTTCCCGGTTTGGAGCCCGCCTGGATGAAAACACCCGCAAGTCGATCGAACACGGACGGCGAATCCGCGCCTGTCTCAAACAGCCGGAATTCGCTCCCGTTCCCGTGCCCGCGCAAATCGTTGTGCTGCTGGCCTTGACCGCGGAACTCTTCGACCTAGTGCCGCTTGACCAGATGACGGAGGCCGAGCACGTGCTACGCGAGGCGACGGCAGATATCCCTGCGGATGTGCGCGAGCGATTGGACACCGCTGAAAAATTGAGCGACTCGGATCGTGAAACGATTATCCAAATCGCCCGCAAATCGCTTGCTCGCTTCGAACCCAAGCCTGAACCCAAGCCGGATGCTCCAAGCCAGTGAAGCCAAAGCCAAGCCGGCCCAAGCCTACAAGCGAAAGACAAACCCGAGCCGAAGGGCGAACCCGAGCGGGGAAGTCATGAGCAAGACCACGGTCAGTCTGCGTCGAAAGATCGCCGGAGCCGGAGATCTCCAATCCGTCGTCCGCACGATGAAGGCTGCGGCTGCCTCCAGCATAGGACAATATGAGAAATCGGTGAGCGCATTGGCCGACTACTATCGCACAGTTGAACTGGGGTTGGGCGCATGCTTCCGTGAAAGCGGGTCTGCGCCACATTTTGCGGAAAGCAAGGGAAAAACAGTTGCGGGTGTGATCGGCGCGGTCGTGTTTGGTTCAGATCAGGGACTAGTGGGCCAGTTCAATGATGTGGTGGCCGATTTTGCGGTCAAGACGCTGGCGGCCCTACCGGGCAAACCGCAAGTCTGGGCCGTCGCGAGTCCACCGGTTCACCGTCGGCCAGCGGAAGGGGCTGGGCATTCCCTTCTCGGAAGCCCTCTACGTGGTGGAGATCGACGCCGCAACGGGTGAGGTCGTGGTGGGCCCCCGTTCGGCGCTTCAAACGAAGAAATTCCGTGCCGAGGGCTGGAACTGGCACGCCCCAGAGGGCGAGCACGCCGGCGAGGCGTGGGTGCAGGTGCGTTACCGTCAGGATCCAGGTCCCGCCAAGCTCTTTGGGCACGATGACGGCGTGATGATAGAATGGATCGCTACGCCCCAGTGCGTGACCCCTGGGCAGGCGGCAGTGGCCTACGCGGGGGACACGGTGGTGGGAGGCGGCTGGATCGTCGGAGGACGAACATGACGGTGGCGGGCAACTTCGCCCTTTTCTTCTATGTCGCGGCCATGGCATTCGCATTGCTGTACGGCGGATTCCGACAGAGGGTCCTGTTTGTCCTGACCATGGCCACGGCGGGAGCCGGATTCGCCTTGCAGACCTGGCAGATCACGGAGGTCTGGCTCCACAGGGGGTACCCGCCCGCCACGAATCTGATGGAGCTCTTCCAGCTTGCGGCCTGGGCCGTGCTCGCCCTGTATTTCGCCATGTACCCGATGACGCGGAGCAAGATCCTGGCGTTCTTTCTCATGCCGGTGGTGGACCTGTGCTACCTGGTCGGCATGCTCGTCTCGGGGCACGAGGCCGCCGCCGAGCCGAAGGCCTTCTTCTTTACAACCTGGTTCGCCGTGCACATTTTCCTGCTGGTATTCGGCATCTCGTTCTTCTTCGTGTCCTTCCTCTACGCCGCCATCTTCATCATGCAGGACCACAGCCTGCGCCACCGCCGCGCCCCTTCGCACCTGCCGCTCCCCTCCCTCGAGGAGGCCGAGCGGTGGTCGGCGCGACTGCTTTTGGCGGGCTATCCGCTCTTCAGCCTGGGCATGTTCTCCTCGATCCTTTACGGCGTCCTTCACCGAAGTGGGCAGAACTACCGTCCCGGAGTCCTGGAAGCGGCAAGCGTGCTCGCGTGGGTGATCCTGGGAGTGGCGGGCTACGGCTGGCTTACGGCCAAGGTCCACCCCAGACGCCGGTCCTGGCTGGTGGTGGCGGGGGCCGCCTTCTCCGTGCTCATCATCATAGGGATCATCTGGCATTGAGCGACCTCATCCTGGTAGGCGTCAACCACAAGAACACTCCCGTGGAACTGAGGGAATGCCTCGCCTTCGGGGACGCGGAGAAGCTTCCCTTCATCGAGAAGCTGCGGGCATCGGGCCGGGCCAGGGGCGCCGTGCTCCTCTCCACCTGCAACCGGGTGGAGCTGTATGCCGACCCGGCCGAAGGGACGAGCCCCGACCACATCATCGAGGCGGTCATGGAGGCCCGCCAATTTCCGCGGGAGAGGCGCGACCTCTTCTACGTGCAGCAGCACAAGGAGGCCGTCCAGCACCTCTTCCGGGTGGCCTCCGGCCTGGACTCCATGGTCCTGGGAGAGCCGCAGATCCTGGGGCAGGTGAAGGATGCCTACTTCCTGGCCCGGGATGGCGGAGCCGTGACGACACCGCTGAATCTCCTGTTCCAGAAGGCCTTCCATGTGGCCAAGCAGGTGCGCACGCAGACGGGCATCGGGGAGCGCCCCGTCACCATCAGCTACGCGGCATTCAACCTGGCGCAAGGCATCTTTCAGGACCTGGGCACCAAGCGGATCCTTCTGCTGGGCGCCGGCGAGATGAGCCGGATCGTGGCCACGCACTTCGTGGAGAGCGGCGTGAAGCAGGTGCGCGTATCCAACCGGACCTACGAGCACGGGGTGGAGTTTGCACGGCAGTTCGGAGCCGAGGTCGTGCGCTGGGAGGACTTCCCGAAAGCGCTCATCCACAGCGACATCGTCATCTCGTCCACGGGCGCGTCCCAGCCCGTCATCCTGCGGCCCATGCTGGAAACGGTCATGAAGCTGCGGCGCTGGGCGAGCCTCTTCATGATCGACATCGCCGTGCCGAGGGACATCGAGGAGGCCGCGGGCAAGCTCGACGGCGTCTACCTGTACGACATCGACGACCTCCAGGAGGTGGCGGACGAGGGGCTCGCCGAGCGCCAGAAGAAGGCCACGCTGGCGGAGGCCATGATCGCCTCCGAACTGAACCTCTACGCGCGATTTCTGGAGCACCAGGGCCTCTCGGAGGTCATCGGCGGGGTCATGGGCTGGGCGGCCAAGATCCAGGACGCGGAGCTGGAGGAGGCCCTGCGGAAGCTCGGCGACCTCAATCCCAAGCAGCAGGAGATCGTACGCAATACCGTACGGCGCGTGGTGCACAAGGTGCTCCACGCCCCCGTCACGCAGGTCAAGCGGCTCGTGTTGGAGGAGGAGGCGTCCAACGCACTCCAGATCTTCCGCGAGCTGTTCCCCACGGAAAACGAGCCGGATCACAAAACATCCCGGGAGGATCGATGACCGCCGAGACCGTCCGAATCGGAACCCGGGGCAGTGCGCTGGCGCTCTGGCAGGCGCGCTATGTGAAATCCCGCCTCGAGGCGCTGGCGCCGGGGACCGCCGTGGAGATCCAGGTCATCAAGACCAGCGGTGACCTCATTCAGGACCGAGCCCTCCTGGAGGTGGGCGGCAAGGGCCTCTTCGTGAAAGAGATCCAGGTCGCTCTTCTGGCCGGCGAGGTGGACCTGGCGGTCCACAGCCTGAAGGACTACCCCGCGGAGAACCCCGCGGAGCTTGTCCTGGCCTGCGTGCCTCAGCGGCAGGACCCGCGCGATGCGCTGGTCTTGCCCCAAGGCAAGACGGAGAAAGACCTGCCCGCCTCGCCCCGGGTCGGCACGGGGAGCCTGCGCCGCCAGCACCAGGCCCAGGCCGCGTTCCCGGGCTGGGTCATCGGCGGGCTCCGGGGCAATGTGGACACGCGACTGCGCAAGGTGGATTCGGGAGAACTGGACGCCGTGATCCTCGCGGCCGCCGGCCTCAACCGACTGGGCCACGGCGGGCGCATCACGCGCCTCTTCTCGCGGGACGAGATGGTCCCCGCGGTGGGTCAGGGCGCCATCGCCATCGAAACGCGGCGCGACCACGCCTGGATTCTCCCCCTCCTGTCCAAGATGCAGGACGAGAGAGCCCGCAGGGAAATCGACGCCGAGCGGCGGTTCCTGGTGGGTCTGGGCGGATCGTGCACCACGCCCCTGGGCATCCACGCGGAGGTGCAGAACGATCGGGTGGTGCTGCGCGGATTCCTCTCTTCCGTGGACGGGTCCACGCAGATCCGCGACGGGTTAGACGGCTCGGCCGCCGATGCGCTCAGGCTTGCCGACGATCTTCTGAGCCGGTTCTGGGCCAAAGGCGCGGCGGCATTAATGGGACAGCCGTGAGGCGGATCCCACCCGCCAGGAGGCGTGGCCATGGTGGGTCTTAGGGGTCGCCGCATCCTCATCACGAGATCCCGCGCCCAGGGCGCCAAGCTCGCACAGGCCGTGGAGGAACAGGGCGGTCAGGTGGTGTGGGTTCCCGCCATCACGACCTCCGCGCTTCCCCTGGACGACGCCGGGCGAGAGATCCTCTCCAACCTGGAGCGCTTCCGCTGGGTGGCCTTCACCAGCGAGAACGCCGTGAAATTCTTCTTCCAGGCACTCGAGAGCGAGGGGTTGGATCTCCCCAAGCACCTGCGGCTGGCTTCGGTGGGACCTGCCACGAGCCGGGGGCTGGTGGCACGCGATCTGAAGGTCGAAGCCCAGCCCGAGACCTTCACGGGGCTGGACCTCGCCAGGCTCCTGACCGAGAAGCACCTGCGCGGCCACCTCCTCTTCCCGCGAGCCTCATCGGGCGGGGAAGAATTCGAGGCGCACCTTCGGGCCACCGGGTGGGAGCTCACCTCCCTGGTGCTCTATGAGACCCGGCCCGCGGCCATCACCCCGGATCACGTCTGGGCCATCGAACAGGGCGTGGACGCCGCCCTCTTCGCGAGCCCCTCCGCCGTGAGGGCCCTTTGGGAGGCTCTCCCGGAGACGGCGCGCGCCGTTCTCCGAAAATCGGTCTGCCAGCCCATCGGCCCCACCACCGCGCGCGCCCTCCAGCAGGTCGGGCTCTCACCCGCACCGCTCTGTGCCGAATCCACCGCAGACGGCCTGGTCAAGGCCATCATGGAGCGGCTGGGATAAGGAAGGCCATTTCACCCCACATCTAGGCGAGGGAGCCTCACCCGTCGGTGCTTTTCCTTCTTGGCGCGCTTTGCGTCCCGTTCGGTTAAGGACCTCTGCGGTGTTGCCTCAGGGCGGGCATTTGCGAGAAAGGGCGTTGCCCTCAATCCTTGCTTTTCCTCCGCGATCTCTGCGTTCTCTGCGGTAAGCCGGTCTTCTGCTAGAATCAGTCCATGGCAGACACCCTCTACCTCATCGACGGCTCCTCGATCCTCTACCGCGCGTTTTTCGCGATCCGCCACCTCTCCACCCGTGACGGGCGGCCCACCAATGCCATCTTCGGGACGCTCAAGATGGTGGAGAAGCTCCTGCGCGAGCGCGATCCGTCGCACATCGCCGTGGTCTTCGACCTGCCGGGTCCCACCTTCAGGCACGAAGCGTTCGAAGCCTACAAGGCCAACCGCCCCGAGACGCCCCCCGACCTGTCGGCCCAGTTCGGCCCGGCCAAGGAGATCCTGCGCGCCATGGGCCTGCCCGTGGTGGAGCTTCAGGGCTACGAGGCCGACGACTGCATCGCCACCCTGGCCAAGAAGGCCGTGGCCGACGGGATGGAGGTGGTCATCGTCACGGCGGACAAGGACCTCTTCCAGCTGGTGCGGCCCGGCGTGCGCATCCTCCACACGAAAAAGGAGGACGCCTTTCTGGACGCCAAGGGGGTGGAGGAGGTCTTCGGCGTGCCTCCGGAGCGCGTCGTGGATGTGTTGGCCCTGTGGGGCGACCCCACGGACAACATCCCCGGAGTGCCCGGCATCGGGGAGAAGGGCGCCAAGGAACTGGTGAGACAGTACGGCGACCTGGAGAGCGTCCTGGCCCATGCCGGCGAGGTCACGCGCAAGGCCTACCGGGAGGGACTGGAACAGCACGCCGACGCCGCGAGGTTCTCCCGCGAGCTGGCTACCGTTCGGCAGGACGCGCCCCTGACGGAGGAGCCCGGCGACTTTCACCGGCAGGCTCCCGACCGGGAGGCGCTGCAGGCGCTGTACACCCGCTGGGAATTCGGCTCCCTCGCCGAGGCGCCACCTCCGCCCGCTCAGAAGCTTGGCGCCGATGCCGTTCCCATGGATGAGGGTGCCGCGGCGGCTCTGGCCGCGAAGGCTGTGGGTCTGTGCTGGGACGGGGATTCGGCGTGGGTCTCCGACGGAGAGCGCGTGTGGCAAGGAGACCTGCGCGCCATGTGCGGCGCGGGACTCTCCTCCTGGGCGCTCTGCGCCTACGATCTGAAGTCCCTGCTGCATCGGGTCGGCGAGGGGACAGGTCTTGCACCGACGTGCCTGGACGCCTCGGTGGCGGGATACCTCATCGAACCCTCGGGGGCCGTTCCCTCCCTGGCGAGGCTCTCGGAGGATCTCACCGGCGCGGCGCCCCAGGCGGGAGATCGCGCCGCCGAGGCCCTCGCCCTCGCCCGGATCAAGGTGCCCCTGGAATCCAAGCTCGAAGCCGCGGGAATGGCGGAGCTGTTCCAGGAAGTGGAGCGTCCCCTCATCCCGATTTTGGCCCGCATGGAGGCCGCGGGCATCGGGGTGGACGTGCCCTACTTTCATGCGCTGGGGCGCGAACTGGAGACGACCCTCAAATCCTTGGAGCACCAGATCCACGAGGCCGCGGGGCTGGCGTTCAACGTGGCCAGCCCCAAACAGCTCGGGGAGGTCCTCTTCGAGAAGCTGAACCTCCCCGTCCTGAAGAAGACGAGCAAGACCAAATCCTTCTCCACCGACAACGAGGTCCTCGAGAGCTTGAGGGAAGTCCACCCCATCGTTCCGCTGGTTCTGGACTATCGTATTCTCAGCAAGCTCAAGGGCACCTACGTGGACCCGCTGCCGGCCTGGGTGGACCCCGCCACGGGGCGCGTCCACGCCCGGTTCAACCAGACGGTGGCCGCCACGGGGCGCTTGTCCTCCTCCGATCCGAACCTGCAGAACATCCCCATGAAGGGCGGATGGGGTCCCAAGATCAGGCACGGGTTCGTCGCGGGGGAGGGGCATCTCTTCGTGGGCGCCGATTACTCTCAGATCGAGCTGCGCATCCTGGCGCACCTGTGCGGGGACGCTTCCCTGCTCAGGGTCTTCGAGCGGGGCGAGGACATCCACACCACCACCGCCGCGGAGGTCTTCGACGTGGGCCCCATGTTCGTCACCTCCGACATGCGCCGGCAGGCCAAGGCGGTGAATTTCGGCATCCTTTACGGCATGGGCCCCTTCGGCCTCGCCCGGGAATTGGGCGTCTCCCAGAAGGACGCCAAGGCCTTCATCGAGCGCTACTTCGCCCGGTTCCCCAAGGTCAAGGGCTACCTTGACGGCGTGCAGGCCCAGGCACTGGAGACGGAGGAAGTGACCACCCTGCTGGGCCGCCGGCGCCGGTTCCCCGGCATCGCCAAGGCCGCCAAGCCACTCCAGCAGGCGCTTGTTGCGCCAGGCCGTGAACACCCCCGTGCAGGGCTCCGCGGCGGACCTCATCAAGAAGGCCATGGTGGCCGTGGAACCCGAGTTGCCCCCGGGATGCCGCCTCGTCCTCCAGGTCCACGACGAGCTCATCGTGGAGGCGCCCGAGGACCGGGCCGAGGAGGCCGGGCGGGTGCTGAAGCACGCCATGGTGACCGCCATGGTGCTCCGCGTTCCCCTCGCGGTGAGCCTCTCCACCGGCAAGCGGTGGGACGAGCTCAAGTGACCCGGCAAGGCGGAAGGTGCCCCCCGCGCCTCGCGGTCATCCTGACGGCATCCCCAGAGCGAATCCAGGAAGGATCTCACATCGTACCTGCAGCGAAGCCGGCCGAGATCCTTCGAAAGCTGCCCGTCGCAAAGGAAGTCTCGGGATGACGGACAGGCTTGCATCCCCATCGGTGAGGGGCACTGTCATGGGGATTCCGAGCGCTTCCTATCCGAAGAATTCTCTGCCGAGCTTGCCGGCCTGCTCCAAGTACTCCCGGCGGGTGGCGTCGTCCGCCTCCACGGCGTTGTGGAGGAGGACTTGCCTGACCTCCTTCACGCCGCAGAACCGCAGGGTCCACTCGCAGAAGGTTTTGTGGAGGGGCTTGTCGAAGCCGAAGGTGCGGTAGAGGAGCGCGCCCGTCCCCGTGGTGTTCATCACCAGGGCCTTCGGATGGCTCAGGAGGCCTTCCACGAGCCCTCCGGGCAAGAATCGGAAGGCGAAGTTCTCCTGGAACACCCGGTCCACGAAGCCCTTGAGGATGGCGGGTGGACCGAACCACCACACGGGGAAAAAGAAGGCGAGCCCCCGGGCGGCTATGATGCGGTCCTGGAAGGCCTTGACCTCAGGCTCCGTCGCGCCCGAGCCCATGCGGCGCAGTTCGGCGGTCTCCAGCCTCGGGTCGAAGGCTTCGGCGTAGAGGTCGGCCACGTCGGGCTCGTGGCCCGCGTCACGAAGGCCACGGCAGAATTCCCGGCACAGGGCCGCGTTGAAGCTCTCACGGTCGGGATGTGCGAGGACGACGAGGATGCGCACCGCCACTCCTCAGGGCGCCGTAAACCGGTCCGAGGCCCAAGCGGCGAGGACCTGGCCGATGTAAGCCCGGTGGTAGTCCTTGTTCGGGTAGAGGACCTTCGATGGCGGGGTCGAGGAATCGCGCCGGGTCCAGCTCGAAGGTGAGCAGCGTGCGGCACTCCAGGGCCAGATCGGCACCCGCCACGCGAGGCACGGCCACGGTCTCCGAGGGTTCGGGAACAAGGTGCGCACCGGTCCACTTGTCCGTATCCCGGCCCGAGCGGCTGCCGCAGAGATCGAGGGCCGGGCGCATGGCAGGAGGGAGGATGTTCAAGGTGAACTCCGGATGGTCGTTCAAGAGCCCGTAGGTGAATCGCGTGGGGCGGACGTAGAGGGTCACCACGGGACGGTTCCACAGGGTTCCCAGTCCTCCCCAGGACACGGTCATGGGGTTGGGGGAGGGGGACCCGGCCACGAGGAGGGCCCACTCTTGGTCCAATAGGTGGAAGGGCCTGAGGATGAGCCGGTCGAGGGGGACACGTTTCATGAGGTCGGTCTCTTGGCGGGCGAAATCCCCGCCTTTTTGAGGTCGGCGCTGAGCTTATGGGCAACCTGTTGGAGGCAGAGGCGCGCCACGTCCTGAGGCGTCGCCGCTAGGGAGAAACGCCCCTTGTGCTTGCAGTCGGCGAACCAGAGCTGGCGCCCCGCCGAGTCTCTGACCACCACCAGGAGCGAGCCGTCGAGGTACGCCCTGGGCCCGCCGGAGGCCACGCCCTCGCTCGAACTGGCACCCGAGCCCCACGTGCCCACCGCGGATCCCACGCCGAAGCCCACGCTCGGGTCGCTCAAGGTCTGGGTCGTGGAGAAGAGCACCTGGACTTCCCCGTTCACGGGGGCGGCGGTCCCGATGGGGAGGAGCGGGGCGAGTTCCGCCACGGCCATGGGGTAAAGGAGGGCGTCCAGGCCCGCGTTGTCGCTCCGGACGCTCAGGGTGTAGGAGCCGTCCTGCGCGGCAGCCCGCAGGTCCGAATCGGGGGCGGTTTTCACGGCGCCGCAGGCCGCCATGGCGGAACATGCCAGAAACCCGAGGACGAACTGGAGTGTTCTCATGCCAAGGTCACCTCAGAAAACACGGTGAAAAGTGAAAAGTAAAAAGTGAAAAGAGAAGAGTGAAAAGTGAGGAGCAAACAATCGCGAGCGCCCAGGCTCATGGATTCGTGGCCTCACTTTTGCTCATGGTGTCGCCTCCAGCGGGCACGCGTTTGGTCTTGTTGGCGAGGGCGGCGCGGATCGCGGGAATCGCCTGCCTCGCGGCGGCTTCGCCCGCGTCGATGAGGCGCTTCTTCTGGGTGAAATCGTCGAAGGGCACCCCGCCCACGTCGGGCGTGATCACCACGTCCGCGGCCTTGGCCTTGATGGCGCCCATCTCGGCGGACATGAGGGCGATGGATTGGAGGGCCACTTCCACGGGATTGCCCGGCCGCGCCGCGGGAGGTCCGGGCGGAATGGACACGGCGATGACCACTTCGGCCCCCTTCTGCCTTGCAAAATCCACGGGAACGGGATCCAAGACGCCGCCGTCCACGTAGAGGCGCCCCCCGAACTCCACGGGCACGAAGACCCCCGGGATGGCCGCGGAGGCGTGGACCGCCTGGGCCGCGGACCCGCGTTCGAAAGCCACGGCCCGTCCCGACATGAGGTCCACGGCCACCGCGGCGAAGGGCACGGTCATGGCCTCGATGGTCTTGTGCTTGAGGTGCGTGTTGAGGAATGCTTCGAGGCGCTCGCCCTTCACCAGGCCTCCGGAGAGGATGGCCAGCGCCTTGTAGTCGAAGATGTCCTCCTCCGTCACGGCCACCGCCTGGAACTCCGCATCCAGAACTCGGCCCGTATCGCAATACAGGGCGCCGATGAGGCTGCCCACCGAGGTTCCCACCACCAGGTCCACGGGGATCCTCTCCTGCTCCAGCACTCGGAGCACGCCGATCTCCGCGAAGCCGCGGGCGCCGCCGCCGCCCAACGCGAGCCCCACCTTGGGCGGGACCTCTTTCGTGGCGCCGGGAGAGGGCGTCACCTCGGGCGGTCTCTGCGGCGCGCAGGCCAGGAGAAAGGTGAGAAGTGAAAAGTGAAAAGTGAAAAGCAAGAAAGCCGGGACACGGCGGGGGAGGGTACGGAGAGACAGGAGCGAAGGATTGAACGGGCATGGTCTTCCTCGATGGCCGGGAATATGGTGCCGACGGAGGCTATTCTACGCGGGGCGGAGAGGCAGGTCAAAAGCCGGCCGCTGACAATGTGACAAAATGGCTCCGCCGCGCCGTCTATAGAGTGGGAGGAGAGACGTCCTCCCGGTTGCTCGGGCGGAAGTAAGCAAGCATCTTGGGGGGTCCATGTCCGACGATGGAGTTCTAGCCGGGGCGTTCTCATCCCTGGCCCGGGGGGAACAGGAGGCCATGGCGGTGATCTACGATGCGGCCGGAAGAGACCTCTACGGCTTCGCGCTCTGGAAGACCGGAAACCCGGATGACGCGTCGGACGTGGTGCAGGAGGTGTTTGTGCGGCTAGCTCAGACCGGTTCCCCCTTGAGCGAAGTGTCCAAGCCCAAGGCCTATCTTCTGCGCATGACCCACCGGGCGGCGGTGGACCTCTTCCGCGCCCGCCGCCGGACGGCGCCCCTGGACGAGGCACTTCTCTTGGACGGCGGCTCAAGTCCCCGGGAGCTGCTGGCCGCACGGGAGGCGTCTCTGGCCGTGGCCAAGCTTACGCCCGAGCATCGCGAGGTCATTTACCTGCGGCACTTCTGCGACCTCTCTTTCGCCGAGATCGGAATGACCCTGGGTATCTCACTTTTCACCGCCGCCAGCCGCCACCGGCTGGCCCTGACTCGGTTGCGCCGATTGATCGGGAGAATCGTCATGACCAACAAACATCCGCTCGAATCCGTTCCGCTCGCCCGAACCGCCCTCTGAACTGAAGGCGCGCGCGTTGCGGGCCGCGGAGGGGGCTCCCCGGGCGGCCCAATCGGCTCCGCTTCCCCGGCGCGCCTTTGGACCCTGGGACTGGGCCTGGGCCGCCGCTCTGTTGCTGCTGGTTCTGGCCCATACTTTGCTCGGCCTCGCTTCGCCGGAACACGCCCCGCGCGAGATGGCCGCCAGGCCTGTCTCCATGCAGGATGCGGACCTCGCGGCCCTGGGCATTACCAACCAAATGATGTGCACGCCGCCTTCGCGGATGCAGCGTGATCACTCTACAAGGCGACCATTCGGTGGTCGCGGGACTCTAAGGGGGACAACGATGTGGAAACGATCCTGGTTCCGGTGGACCGTTCGGTGCGTGGCCCTGCTCCTCCTGGCCCTCCTCGCCGTGACGCTTTACTATCGCTCGCGTGGCGCCAATGAGTTGGCCGAAGCGCGTAAGGAGTTCGAGGCCAAGGTGGGGCCTTTGGAGCCCGGATGGCCTATAAGCCCAAGCTGGATACCAGAAGAAGACAACGGCGCGGTCTGGCTGTTGGCCGGTGCCCAGGCTGTGGTGACGTTTCAGCAGGAGCGCGCCACTTTGGGGCTTCTGGCAGACTCTCCGTCCTCTCAATGGACGAGGGAACAGGTGGATCGTTTTACAGCTGATCAAGGTGCGAAACGCTCCTGCTCTCGCTCTTCTCCGGCGGACCTCGGGCATGAAGAGATGTGACCTTCAGGCCCTCAGGGGCGACGACGGACGCCAGAACCTTGCCTTGGTGACGAGCGCGCGGCTGCTTGCCGCGGACGCCAGCGACGCCCTTCAGTCAGAATGAGGCGGATCGCTTCTCCAGCGACGTCAGGACTCTATCGGACCTCGCCCTCCGCCATGGAGCGGGAACCCGAAACGCTGAAGCTTCTGCTAGGGATCCTACGCTGAGCGTGTTCTCCTGCCGGTGCTCCATGAGGCCTCCGGCTCGCCGGCGCTAGACGAGGCCGCTATCTCAAAGCTCGATGCCCTTATCCCGAGCGCGAACTTGATGGACGCTTGGCGAAGGGCAATGGGCAAGGAGGCGGCTGACCTGGAGACCCGGATGGGGGCGGCAGCCGAAGGGGAGGATTCTTCCGGCAGGCCAAGCCTGCGGTCCCGGCTCATCAGTTGGATGACCGGCGACCTCGATCATGCCCGCTACCTTCGCCTGTGGGTTGAGACCGTTTCCTGGGCACGGGAACCCTACGCGCTGAGGTCTCCCGCGCCTCCTCATCCGCTTGGGGTACTCCCTTGGGCCGGGATTGGAAGCATACAAGCGCGCAGCTTCGGGAGTCCGGCTGGCCGGATGCAGGCAACCTTGGCCCTGAGGCAGATGACCGCTCTCGGATTAGAGGTCCGAAGGGCGGGGCTGGAGCGAGGCGCTTATCCCACTGACTTGTCTGCTTTCCCCGGCGCCAAGATTCCCGATCCCTTCTCGGGCAAGCCCATAGCGTACACGCTGCACCCCGACGGTTCGGCCACCCTCGCGGTTCCCGACGCCGATTCACTCTACCAGAAACTGACCGAGGGGAAGCGCGCCGCCATCGGTTTCACCTGGACCCTGCCGCCCGTCGCCGCGGGAAGACCGTCGCCCTCCCCGCATCCCGCCAACTGACGGGGGCATCCTGGGCGGGATGCTCACTGCGTCATCCTGGCGAACGGAGAAAGTCCAGGACTGGTCGGAGGAACGAGAGGGTGCCGGGAGATCGACATGAGGGCCTCGGTTCGGATGGTGACGCGACGGAGGTCCAAGTCCTTGTCGGCGAGGTTTACCGCGCGAGCACCGTGGCCGCACATGCAGGTCACTGGAGGAGCCGCCCCCGCGAGGTTCGGACTTCGGCAGGCGACGGGGGGCCTTCGGGCCCGGGGATCCACTCCTCAGTCTCCACGATGCGAATCCTGCGGAACTCGGCCGGCGCGACGGGACAGACGCTGAGGCGGGATTGGCGGAGGAGGGCCATGTCCTGCAGCGCCGGGTCGGCCTTGATCTGCGCGAGGGTCACGGGGCGTTTCAGGGCGAAGGCGGGGGCGATGTCCACGCAGGACCAGTCGCCACCTTTTTCTTTTGGGTTGGGGGCCGTCGGGTCGGGATAGGCTTTTTTGGTGACGCGCGCAACGCCGACGACGGCCTTTTCGGAGACCGAGTGGTAGACCAGACAGAGGTCGCCCTTGGCCATGGCCCGCAGGTTGTTGCGGGCCAGGAAGTTCCGAACCCCCGTCCAGGCGGTCTTCTTGTCCCGCAGCAGGTCTGCCCACGCGTACGCCCCCGGTTCGGTCTTCACGAGCCAATAAGCCAATCCCGCACCTTTCCCTTTCAATGGGAGGCCGCACTGTCCCACCTTGCCCGGATACGCTTCGAGGCGGCTTCGCCCCACATGGCGTAGATCTCGGGCCCGGGGTGGAACCCGTCGGTGGCCATCTGGTGGACCCCGGTCACCTCAACCTCTCCGCCAGACCGCACCCCCATGTAGTCGCAGTCGGGCTGGGAGGCGGCCCAGCGCTCCAGTGCCCCGTCGAAGCGCTCCGCCCGGCGGCCCAGCCAGAACCTGAGCGGGTGGGGGAGGGAGGGGAAATGCCCCACCGGCGGGAGCCCGGACAGGAGGAAATGGCGGACGGAGAACTTCTGCCTGAGTATGCCCGCGAGCCGGGATTGTTCGCGCAGCCACACGTTCAGAGTCCTCCCCGAGGTGACATCGTTCACGCCCAAGGAGGTCAGCGCCACATCGAAAGGCGCTGGGGGCTCCTGCTCGAGCCGGCGGAGGGTGGCCCGCGTGGTGTACCCCGTGTGAGCAAGCAGGCGCCACGACACGCGGAAGGCGCCGCTGAGCCTGGAGACCACCTGCCCCGACAGCGCCTCCGATTGCGAGGCCGCGCCCACCCCCGCCGCCGCCGAGTCGCCCAGGATGAGCAAACGCAGCTCTCTCCCGCTACCGCAGATGCCCGCGCGGTCTCCCTGCGGCTCGGGGAGCTTGGGGATCGTCTTGCGGACGTAGAGTCCCTGGGCCAGGAGGAGTGGTCCCAGGGCGAACTGGAGCCCCACATCCAAGGGAGGGCTCTGGATTCTCATGGCAGAGGGCGAAGGCAAAATGTGGAATGTGGAATGTGGAATGTTGAATGTAGGCAAGACGACCACATGTAGGAGGCGACCCTATAGCGGTTGTTGCACTCAGGGTTCATCATTCCGCCTTCACCCGCTCTGCTTCTAAATCCCAAATTCCAACTCCTAAATGGGCTCTCACACCGCCTTCACATCCTCCAGCACCTTGTCGACGTGCCCTTTCACGGAGACCTTGGGGTAGACCTTGAGGACCTTGCCGTCGGCGCCGATGAGGAAGGTGCTGCGGATGATGCCCATGTATGTCTTCCCGTAGTTCTTCTTCTCGCCCCAGGCCCCCACCGCCTCGCAGAGCTTGCCGTCGGGGTCGCTCAGGAGGGAGAAGGTGAGGGCCTGCTTCTCGATGAAAGAGCAGTGGGATTTCTGCGAGTCCTTGGAAACCCCCGCCACGGTGAAGCCCAGCTTCTTGAACGCCGCCAAGCGGTCGCGGAAGCCCTGCGCCTCGAGCGTACACCCCGGCGTGCTGTCCTTGGGATAGAAATAGAGGACCAGGCCCTTGGGGCCCGTCAGGTCGGCGAACTTCCGCACTTTGCCCGTCTCGTCCGGCACGGCAAATGCCGGAATCTTCTTGCCCTCATTTAGCATGACATTCTCCTCCCATCGCCCCTAGGGTACGATGTGAAGTATAAACCCCCTCCAGCGCCGTTTCTTCCTCGTCTCCTCAAACTCCGCGATTGAATGCTCTTGCCTTCGAAATGGGGGGCAATTTCGGGTGCGTATCGCCTTGTCTCCGCGACGGGGAGGGCCCATTCCATCCCCGCCCCACGGGCAAAGCCCGTTGGGGACCCACCCACCCTTGGGGCTTTCCTGCCTGAAAGGCGTCCGGCTCGGAGGCGGCCCCGGTCACCTGCCAGGTGATCGGGGCGGGGTCATCAAGCTCCTGTCCAGTCAGGCCTTCGATCCAGTTGATCTGCACCCATCGCGGAATTTGGGGTCTCCTCTCGCGTCTCGCCTCTCGCGTCTTCCAGCGTATACTCCAGAACGTGGAGGCCTTATGGATCCAGGCTATGCCCTCGTGCGCGGCCTCAAGCTCGGCGTATCGAACCTCGAACTGGCGGTCGTGACCTGGGCCGCCGGGCTCGCCACGGGCCTGCTGGTCGTGGTCCCCATCCTGGGGCTGGCGCTGGGCTCCGGGGCCTTGGTGGTACCGGCGGTTCAGGACGCCTCAGGGCTGGAGGCCTTTCTCCTGGCGTCGGACCTGATGCTCCAACACTGGGCCATGGTCCTGGGGGCGGTCCTGCTCGCCACGGCCTGGGTCTGCCTCGTTCTGTTTTTCTATCTCTACCTGCAGGCGGGTGTCACCGGATGCGTGGTGAATGCCCACCGAGCCGCTCCAACCGCGGACCGTTCTCTCAAGCCCCGGCTGGGCTCGAGCCGGGCCTTCAAGGCCTTCTCCCTGGACCTGCTGTGGGAGCAATCGAGGGCCCACGGATGGCGCGTCACGATGGTGGCGACGGCCTATTCCGTGGCTGGGACCCTGGTCCTCTTCCTTTACGCGCTGTGGGCCCTGGGATGTGTGCGGCTCGGGATGACGGGACATCGGCAGATGGTCGTCGCCATCATCGCCGGCATCTTCGGTCTGCTCCCCGTTATCCTGGTGTCCATCTTGTTGTCCGCACACTACCGCCTCGCCGTGGTGTGCGCGGTTCAGCGCGCCTGCGGCTGGCGCGAGGCCATCGTCGCGGCGAACGCGGTCCTGAGGGCGCGCTTTCTCCCATTCCTTGCGGTGATGGGAGGGGCCATCGCCGCGCAGTACATCCTGGCCATGGCCTTCCTGCTCATCAGCCTGCCCTTTCTGGCGCTCTCGCTCCTCCCTTTGGTGGGACTCCTGGCCCTCATCCCACGGCTGCTGCTCACCCTGGTTCAGGGCCTTCTGTCGAGCGTTCTGGGCGTGGCCTTGACCGGCGCCCTGGCCGCCGTGTGCGAGCCGCTGGGGGAGGATGGAGTAGGGGAGCCTGAGAGCCGGGCAGCCGGAGAAGAGACTGAGAATCAAGGAAGAAAAGACCTAAGGAGCACCTAGGCCGAGGATTCCCTCCTGCTCCCCGCTCCCTGCTCCCGCTCTCCCTCAATTTTTCCCAAAGCCCCCGAGCCACTTGAGGAACGCCACGCGGCGGGGGTTCTCGTAGACGGTCTGGACGTAGTACTCGTTGGCGGCGCGGCGGGCCATCTGGACGAAGGCCGGATAGGGGTGCACGGTCTGCGAGATGTCCATCACCTTCAGGCCCATGCGCACGCCCAGCACGAGCTCCTGGAGGAGTTCGCCCGCGTGGGCGCCCACCATGTGCGCGCCCAGCAGTCGTCCGCGGTGGTCCGTGATGACCTTGGCCATGCCGCCAGGCTGGCCCTCGATGACCGCCCGATCCAGGTGGTCGAAGTCGTAGCGCAGCACGCGATGGTCGATACCGCGCTCCGCGGCCTCCGCTTCGGTGAGGCCGCAGTGGGCCACCTCGGGGTCGGTGAAGGTGACCCACGCCACGGCGCGGAAGTGCATGCGCTCGGGCCAGAAGGGGAGGAGCCGGCTTCGCACGATGTTCTTCGCGCAGACGCCCGCCTCGTGCTCGGCCATGTGGGTGAACTGGTAGAGGCCGTTGCAGTCCCCGATGGCCCATACCCCGCGGGCCGTGGTCCGCATGGCGTGGTCCACCTGGATACCCTGGCGGTCGTAGGCCACCCCAGCACGCTCCAGGTCCAGCCCCTCCACGTTGGGCGCACGGCCCGTGGCCACGAGGATCTCCTCCGCCTCCACCGTCTCTTCCTGTCCGTCCTTGCCCCGCAGGATCAGCGCCTTGCCGGCCGTTGTTCTGATGGCCTTCACGGCGCGGCGCTCGCCCAGGAACCGCGCGCCCTCCGCCTCCATGAGCTTGAGCAGATAGTCGCCGGCCTCGGGCTCCTCCCGGGGGAGCAGGCGCGGGTTGGATTCCACCACCGTCACCGCCACGCCCATGCGCTGGAAGGCCTGGGCGAACTCGCTGCCGATGGGGCCTCCGCCCAGGACGATCATGGAGGCGGGCAGGTGTTCCATCTGGAGGGCGGTCCGGCTGTCCAGAAAGCCCGTTTCCGCGAGTCCCTCGATGGGCGGGGCCACGGCGTGGGCGCCCGTGGCGAGCACGATGTGGCGCGTCTCCAGCACCGCGCCTTCGAGGCTTATTCGGCGGGGTCCCAGCAGGCGGGCCGATCCGAAGGCGATGTTCACGCCCTCGCCCGCGAGGCTGTCCTGCGTGTCCTGGCGGGTGAGGGTGGCCTGCACCTGGGCCACGTAGCGCCGGGCCGCCCCGAAATCGAAGGTGACCTCGCCGGCGGAGATACCCAGCCGGGAGTCGTTTCGAGCCTCCCGAAGGCGCCGTGCCACGTGGAGGTAAGCCTTGCTGGGGACGCAGCCCCAGGCGATGCAGTCCCCGCCGAGGGCCTCCTTTTCTACCAGGAGGACCTTGGCGCCCAGATGTCCGAGAGCCTTGGCCGCGGCCATTCCCGCCGCACCCGCGCCTAGAATGATGGCGTCGTACTGGGGCATCACCGTCCCGTCCTTCCTTCCACGCTACGGCACATGGCCCGAGGTGGCAAGTGGGCTTCTCGCCGCACCGACCCGCACGCGCACGGGCGGGGCCGGTCGTCAGTCCCTGTCGAAGTGCGGCAGTTCGTCGGGGATGGGGATGCTGATCTCCACGAACCCTGCGAAGGCGCCGTCCTTGGTCCAGGGGATCTGGTGGATGATCTTCTTCTGCCCCTTCTTCCGGATGGTGTAGTGGTTCGGGGTTTTGCGATCGAAGAGTTCCAAGGTCTTGGTGCGGGCGGGTTCGGGGTGGCAGTCGAAGACGCTCGTTCCCAGGAGGGCCGCGCCGCCGTCCTCCTCGAAAGCCTTGGCCGACCGGTCGTTCATCCCGATGATCGTGCCATCCGAGGCGGTGACGGTCACCGCCACTGGAAATTCCTTCACCCATTCTCCGGGGTCCTGGGGCATGGCGCCCTCCTTTTCCAGAGGGGATTCTACCCCGGAGGCGCCCTTCATCGTCGGCCGATGCGCATGGCCCGAGTCTCGCGGTATAGTTCCCGTCTCGGGGAGGTCCCATGGCACGGGAGAGCAAATATACCGGCGGGGAGGGCTGGGGCGTCGTCTGGCATTGCCCCGTGTGCGGGGGAGAGGAGGGGCGCTGCACCTGCCCGCCCAAGTCCATCGCCAGCCTGCCCTTTGGGAAACAGCGCCCACGGTTTCGCCTGGAAAAGCGCCGCGGCAAGCCCGTCACCGTCATCACGCACCTGACGCTGAGCGAGGCGGACCTCAAGGCGCTCGCGTCGCAGCTCAAGAACCGGCTCGGTACGGGCGGCACGGCCAAAGACGGGCGAGATCGAGCTTCAGGGCGACCACCGCGGCAGCCTCGTACCCATTCTGGCCCAACTGGGATTCAGAACTTGAAAGCCTCGGCTGGGGCAACCCTCACGCCTTATCTCTTCCCGGGGTAAGGACACCGGGGTCTCAACGGACAATCGGCGCACCTGGGCCCCACGGGTTTGCACGTCGTTTGACCGAAGGAGACGAGCAGGCCGTTCACGGGGATCCACCACGGACGCGGAAGGGTCTCCCTCAGGACCATTTCCGTTTCTTCGGGGGTTTTCGTCTCCACGAATCCCCACCAGTTGAGAATCCGGTGGACGTGGGTGTCCACGCAGATGCCCTCCTTGCCAAACCCCTCCGTCAGCACGAGGTTGGCCGTCTTGCGTCCCACGCCGGGCAGGGCGAGCAGCGCCTCTAGGTCGGCGGGCACCGCGCCGCCGTGGCGCGCCAGAAGCTGCGCGGCGATGGCATGCAGCGCGCGGGCCTTGGTCTTGTAAAAGCCCACGGGGCGGATGGCCTCCTCCAGGTCCTTCAGCGGCAGTTCCAGGAGATGGCGCGGCGTGGAGGCCCTCGGCCACAGTCGCTCGAAGGCGACCTCGGTGACCGCGTCGCGGGTTCGCAGGGAGAGCACCGTGGCCACGAGCACCGCGAAGGGATCGGCCTGGTCCTCCTTGATCCGCCCCACCACCGGTTCGACTCGTCCCTGCTTCCAGGCCCGCACCGTCGTCAGGAAACCGGAGAGCGTCCGCGCCGTCATGGGCGCCTCCGGCCTGGGCCACTTCGACTCGCCCGGTATGTCTTTTGCCTTTTTCATGACCTTCGCCCTTATTCTGGGCCTTGTCCTTGGTTCTTGCTTCTTCTTTCGCCCCGGCTCTCCGGCTCTCCGGCTCTCCGGCTCATTCTCTACATCCCCCCCGAGGGCCTCTCGTCGTCGAAGGGCGAACCCTTCGCAAGATGGACCCAAATCCACTCGGCGCTTCGCCGGGTGAGCATGATCTCCCAGTCCCCGCGCCAGTCGCGGACCACGGAGCCGAAGAGAACCCGGTCCTCGGCCTCGGTGAACTTCTCCCTGAAGGCGTGTCCGAAATGGGCCACGCCGTTCCGGAGCAAGAAAGCCGGGAAGCGCTTCCCGGTGGGGAGGTCGAGATCTCGCACGCGGACCTGGACAAATCCAGCGTCCTGCAGGGCCGCTTCGAATGCCATGGTGCAGTCGCGGCCGTCCAACACCAAGTCGTGACGTGAACGGTGGATGCGGCCACTCGCCAGGTCGTTCAGGGCCTCCAGAATCTCTCGGGAAATGCACTCCTGATCCATGCGCCGGCTCCAGGCAGAGAGCATACTCCAAGGGTGGGCCGCGTAGTAATTACGGGCGCTTCTGATGCGCGGGTTGAGTTAAAGTGGTAAAGACGCTCGCGCCGGTGTCCATGGGCGCGCGAAAGGGGGGCGATGAGGCGGTTCAGACGGTTGATCCTCTGGAGTCTTCTGGCGCTCGTCCTGGTGGTGGCGGCGCTGATGACCCTCGTCTTGCACACCCCTCTTTCGGAACGCGTGGCGGAGAGGTACTTGTCAAAAGCCCTGACACGCAGCGGAGGAACGTTCACCGTAGCGTCAAGGACGGGCTCCCTCGCGGGAGGCCTGGACCTGGAGGGCGTTCGCCTCGACGTACCTCCGAACCTGAAATTCACCGCCCGCCGCATCCACCTGAGGCTCTCCCGCACCGCTCTTCTCGCCGGGACCCTACTCCTTAAAGATCTCCGGATCGTGGAGCCCCGCGTGGAACTCCTGTCGACGAAAGATGGGCGTCCGCAAGGAGCTTCGGCACCGCTTCCCTCCTGGCTGAGGGTTTCCGCACCCAAGGTCGTGATCTCGGGAGGCGCGTTCGTGCTGAACCGGGAGGACGGGACCGAACATTCCTCCGTGATTTGGTCGGGCGTGGACGCCAAGAGCGACTGCTCCTGGTTCATGGGGCGCCTTTCCGTGCACTTGGAAACCATTGCGCTGACGGCGCCGGCGCCCTTTCCCACACCCCTGAACGCCTCCGGAACCCTTGATATCGCGCAGTCCGGGGACCTCCGCTTCGACCTGGCGGTCGCCTCGCCACGCTCCCGCGTGAAGGCCCGCGGGGCATGGATGGGTGGGGAGACAGGTCCCGCGGTACCACGCCTCCGTTCAGCTGGCGCCCCTGGCCCTCCGAGAGGTCAGCTCCACATGGACGGGCGCGCCGGATCTGCAGCTCAACGGCTCTGTCCAGGTGGAAGGAGACCTACGCTCGCTGGCCTACCAAGCGGATATGCATGCCGCCGGATTGGGTCCCGTGTCTTCGAAAGGGAAGGCGGAGTTTCTCCCCGAGGGGCTTGACCTAACCGGCGATTGCCGCACGACGGGCGCCGACCTCGCCCCCTTTTGGGCCGCGCCCAGGGGCCGCGAGACCCAAGTGTCGGGCGAGGGAACCTGGGGAGTCCAGGTGCGGCGGGGCGCCTTGCAACGATGGGAGGCGAAAGCCCGCCTCGCTCGATCCACGGTGTGGGGCCTCCCTGTAGACTCGGCCGCGCTCGCCGGGTCGGGGTCAGGCGAGCGCCTGGAGGCTTCGGGCGATTGGAACGCCCCCCTGTCAGGACCATGCAGAGGCTCGGTCCGAGTGGACCTGGGCCGCGGGGGCTGGCGCACGGAGGCGTCGGGTCCCCGGGTGCAAGTGTTCGACCTACTCCATGCCCTGGGCGTGGATGTACCCCTGCCCGCCCCCATTCGTCCGCCCGAGGGCCCGTGGCCCATGGAGCACTTCGCCGCCTGGGGCGAGGGCGCGACCTTCTCCATCCAAGCGAAGGGCGCCGACGCGGTGGGCGGACGGTGGGATGTCGCCCTGGGACCCATGAGCACTCACTTCCCTGGGTGCACCATCCGGTTTGATGGGGTGGACCCATCGGCCTGGGGCCTGCTTCCTGGCAAGCCTGGAACCTTGGGAGGAGAAGCCCGCTACACCGTCGAGGGAACTTCATCGGGGACCCTGGACCTGGCCTTGAACGAGAGCCGCTGGGCCGGAATCGCCTTACATCCCCTGCGTGCCCGCGTCCGCTTTTCGCCGGAAGCCGTCGTTTTGGATCCCGTGGCGCTCGATACGAGCGCGGGAACGGCCCGCCTGGCCGGGACCTTTCACCGCGACGGCAGAGTAGAAGGCCCACTGGACCTGGAGGTGGAAAACCTGTCCAGCCTGCGCCCCCTCTTGGGTGAAGGGCTGCCCTCGGGGGCTCTGAGGTCCTCGGTCCAGATCACGGGACGCCTGGGAGCCCTCGCCGCTGAAGGGCAAGCCACCCTCTCCGCGGCGGCGTGGGGCGGGTTCGCGCTGGACCGGGTGGAAATTCGCGGCCGGTGGAACCCGGAGGGCCCCGGCAGTGACCTTGTCTTGGCCTGGACCGGGGTCTCGCACCAGGGCCACCTTTGGGGGACGGGGAAGCTCACGCTTCGCGGGAAGCCGTCGGCCGTCCAAGGCGCACTGGAGATGGAGGCCGGCGCGGACCGGCGCGTGGCCCTGCAGGCGAGGGGCGGGTGGGGACCCGGAGGCCTCGACCTCGAGGTGGAGGGGGTGAAGCTGGAGGCTCTCGGCAGGACCTTCACCCAGGAGGGCCAGGCACGACTCACCTGGAACTCGAAGGCCGTGGCCTGGTCCGGGTTCACGCTGGTCAAAAAGGAGAGCCGAGTCAGCACCTCGGGTCAGTTGGGTCTGGAGGGACCTCTCAGCTCGGCCCCGCTGGCGGGAACCCTCACGGCCAAGCACTTCCCCCTGGCGCTCTTCCCCATTCCCTCCACGGTGGGGACGGTGGCGGGGTTCCTGGACGCCGATCTCACCTGGTCGGGGCAGGTGAGCGCCCCGGTTCTCCACGGCGGCGGAACTCTGGCGGAGGGGCTCTACCGCTATGTCAACAGCGACCAGGTCATCACCCCCATCACCGCCTCCTTCAGGGCCGAGGGCGATCGCCTCGTGGTGGAGAAGGCCCGGGCCACCACACCCAAGGGCGGTGAGGCGACGGGGAGCGGATTCGTACGATTCAAAGGGTTCTGGCCCGAGGAGTACCGGTTCGTCGCGGAGGGTCACGCGATTCCCTTCGTCGTCGGACGGGACATGGACGGAGTGGCCGACTTCAAGGCCACCCTCTCGGGGACCCTCGCCCGGCCGGTTTTGGAGGGGAGCGCAACATTGACCAAGGGCCGCATCCAGCTTCCCGAGCTGGAACGGCGAAAACCCCTGCCCGATACGGTCCGGTTCATCAACGCCCCGCCCGGTTCCCCTTATGCTCCGACGGAAGACGCAGAGGCGTCCGTCATCGGTCCCCTCCGAGGTAAAGTCCAGCTTCGGAGCGAAGGAGGCCTCTGGATCAGTAGCCGAAACCTCCTGGCGGAGCTTTCCGGTGCGCTCACCGCCCGCTTCACGGAACGGGGGCCGACCTTGGAGGGAAGCCTCGAGGTACTCCAGGGCCGATTCCTCTTCCAGGGCAAGAAATTCGAGCTTCAGGAATCCCGCGTTTCCTTTGACGGGGGCACGGACCTGACGCCCTATCTCAACGTGAAGGCCCTCTACCAGACCCGGGACACGGATGTGGAGGTCCACCTCACGGGGCGGGCGAGCAAGCCCGAACTCAGCCTCACGTCGCGGCCGCCCATGGACCAGGCCGACATCCTCTCCGTGCTCGTTCTGGGACACCGGGCCAACGAGATGGGCTCGGGGGACAGCGCGCAGTACTCGGCGGCAGCAGGGGCCGTGACCCTCTACGGGAGTTCACCCCTGGTGGAGTCGGCCAAGGAGGCGCTGGGGCTCGATTCCGTGGTGGTGGGGGTGGGGGCGAATTCCCAATTGGGATTCAGCAAGTACTTGGGGGACAAGGCCATCTTGGAATACCAGCAGACCTTCGGCGCCCTCCCCGAGTGGTGGGTCAACCTGCGGTACCGCATCGACAAGAACTGGAGCGTCCAGACGGGCAGCAACAGCAAGGGCACCACGGGCATCGACCTCTTCTGGGAACGGCGGTACTGATGTCCCGCCGTGCCCTTCTCGCCCTGGTGCTCACGGGATCGCTGATCGTGTCCACCCGGTCCGTCGCCGCGCCCAAGAGCCCCCCCAAGGACCTCGTTCCCCTTCGCCTTGAAGGCGTTTCGGCATTTCCTCAAGCGCAAGTGTTTGAAGCCGCGGGGGTGGATCGTTCCCTCCTCGACAAGACCCTCGGGCGCAAGCCCAGAGCCGAACGCCGGGACCTGGACGCCAAGGCCGAGGCCGTGCGTCTCTTCTACCAGCGCCAGGGGTACTTTGAGGCGACCACCGAGATCCTTCCGCCCAGCGGCGCGGAGCCAGCCATTTTGCGCGTGTCGGAGGGCTCGCCGTGCCGCGTGGCGTCCGTGTCCGTTCGCGCGCGAGAGGGAGAGCCGCCCGATGAGATCGATCGGACCGCCCTCGCCAAGGACCTCCCCCTCAAAAAAGGGGCCGTTTTTTCGGCGGACGACTACGAAGCATCGGCCACCCTGATCCTGTTCCGTCTTCGGGAGGACGGACGACCCTTTGCCGAGGTGATTCCCGAAGCCGTCGTGGACTTGGCGGACCATACCGCTGCAGCGAGCTACACCGTCAAGCCTGGTGAGCGCTGCACGGTGGGCACCATTACCTTCCTGGGTATGAAGCTCTCCGAGGAGCGCGTCTTGCGGCGGGCGCTCGCCTTTGCCCCTGGGGATCTCTACCGCCAATCCAAGGTGGAGGAGAGCAGGGACGCGCTTTACAAGCTGGGGCTCTTCGATGCGGTGACGTTCGTGAACCAACCCGGCTCAGGTCCAGGGACGGTGGATGTCCGCGTGAGACTGAGGGAGGGGAAACTTCACCGCATAAGACTGGGCCTGGGTTATGGGTCGGAGGACCGAATCCGGGGCCTGGTGCGATGGGAGACCCTGCGCTTCGCCAACCACACACTGCTAGGTGGGCGCCGAAGCCAAGGGGTCGGCCATCGACAGCCGACTTCAGACCTACCTGCGCCGCCCCTATCTTTGGGATAGAAAGACGACCGGCCTGGCCGATCTGACTTTCGGCCAGAGGGTGGAAGCGGACTTCCGCTACGGCTACCTGAAGGCCCAAGCGGGTCTCCAGCGGCAGTTCACGCCGCACCTGCAGGGGAGCTCCTTTCTCGTTCTGGAGCGGGTGCTCCAATTCACTCCGGACCAGGCCCTCGAAGACGCCATCGACAACGGGGCCCGGGACATCGCCACCATGGCCTCCGTGGCCGTGGGAGTCATGTACCGATCCACCGACGAGCCCCTCAACCCCACCCGCGGGACCATCCTGAACCTCTATGTCGAACCCACCCAGGTGTTGGACCACAGCGGCCCGTTCTTTACCAAATCGATCTTGGAGGGGCGGCAGTTCGTGAGTTTGGGGCAAGGCTGGGTGCTGGGGTTCAGGCTCAAGGCGGGGGCCATCTACGCCGGCGCGTCCAGGGACGAGGTGCCACTGTCCCGGCGATTCTACGCCGGCGGCGCCAACAGCATCCGGGGCTATGCGTATAACAGCCTGGGGCCCATGGATGCCAACGGGGCCCTGGTCGGCGGGGACGGCCTTCTGGAAGCGTCCACCGAACTGAGGTTTCCCCTCAAAGGCGAACTGACGGGACTGGTCTTCGCCGACGCGGGCAACGCCTTCGCGAAACCCTTCAAGATCAGGTCCGAAGAACTTCGCGCGGGGGCCGGATTGGGGGTGCGGTACCAGACGCCCGTGGGACCCATCGGGTTGGACCTGGCCTGGCGCCTGAGGGCGGATCCGAAGAACCCGTCGCCCTACCAGATCTATTTCTTCATCGGCTACGCGTTCTAGTGCGCCGAGGCCCACCATTTTCGCGTGCACCGATCGGCCCAACGGCTCCATGGGGTTGTCGCCGTGACCCCCCACGCATTCACCCGATCGCCAAGGAGGCCGCCCATTCCCGAGGAATGGACGGGTCGTCTTGGACGTTCTGGCAACCCGGAGCATCGGACGGCAAGAAACGGGTGGCCCCGGTCCGGCGTGGGTGTCGGACGGGTCATCTGGGAAAGGAGATAGCGTGAGCAAGAAGTCTATGGCGGTGGTGTTTGCGACGGCCGTCGCGGTCATGCTGATGGCCTTCGCTCTTGTAATTCCAGCCCAGGACGGCGGCGGGAAGAACGAGGACGGCTTGGCTTTCCCCAACCATCTCGTAAAACGGGGCCTGGCCATCGCCCCGGTGGCCCTCAACTACCAGATGAAGGACAGGGCCTGGGTAGGCTACGGCAGCTACCTCGTGAATGCCGTGGGCGGTTGCAACGACTGCCATTCCATGCCCTCTTACGCGCCGGGCGGCAATCCCTTTTTAGGCCAACCCGAGCAGATCAACACCACCAACTACCTCGCAGGCGGGCAGCAGTTCGGCCCCTTTGTTTCCAGGAACATCACTCCCAATGCAACCTCGGGTCTGCCCGCGGATCTTACGCTGGATGAGTTCGTCGGCGTCATGCGGACGGGCGTCGATCCGGACAACCCCGGACAACTCTTGCAGGTCATGCCCTGGCCCACTTACAGCAAGCTGACCGACAAGGACCTCAAGGCCATTTACGCCTATCTGAGCGCCATCCCGCACGCCGACCCCCCGTCGGCCTGAACGGGCCGGTTAGCGCCAACAGAAAAAGGGCGGGGCAACCGCCCCGCCCTTATGCTTTGTCGCAAGAGGAAGGATTAGGAACCGGCGGGCGAGGAGTTCAGGGTTCCCTCCCCATCTCCCGCTCTCCCTATCCCACCATCCACTACTTCGCTGCCTGCTTCTTGAACCACTCCGTGGGCATGGACTTGGGGCGCTCGATGGCCTCGCCCCACCAGATCTATTTCTTCATCGGTTACGCGTTCTGAGGCTGGCGCCGCCGGAGCTGGACCATCTCCCTTGAGCCCATCTGACACGGGAAATGGCCGCGACGGAGGCTGCTCGGAATAGGGTGCCCCGGACGCTTGGCCGGGGCCGTCGGTGCGATTTTAGCTCAGCCCGGGGGAGGTGGAGAGGGCGGCGGAGGGGATCCCCTTGCCCACTTATCGAGGAGGCCCTCCGCCGATGCGAAAACGCACTCGAGGAGTTCCCACCGGAGCAGGGTCCCCGTGTCGTCAAAGGCCAGCATCAGGAGGTAGTGTTTACGTACCGGGGCAACCGTGCCCGAGTAATAGGCGCCCACGGCGATGTAGCCGTGGGCCACGGTCCAGTGGTAGGCGAATACGCGATCGCTGTCTCGGCGGGCGTCGGGCTCCCCGAACTTCAGCAGTACCTCTTCGCGGGTGGTGGTCCCTTCCTGCAGAAGGGCAGTCTCCTGGGGGCCGATGGCTCCTCGTCCCTCTAGTAGCCCGTGCTCGGGAGTCGGAATCCATAGGCACCCGGAGGCGGGCAGGAGGAGCAGCGCAGCCAGGGTGGCAGCCGTGCCCAGGGAGCGGCACCCTGTCATTTGGGCACTACTAGGCTATGGCGCTTGAGGACGACGTCAGCCCCGAAGACGAGGACCAAGCTACCTGTGCCAGAGGACCACTCCCGGAATTCGCCGGAGGGAGCGGGAGGGAGCGTCCCCAAGTGCCAGTCGCCGGTGGCGTCGGCGCGAATGGGATAGGTCAGAATGCGGTCGCATTCGAACCGCGCCGAGGGTTCCCCCAGTTTGAGCAGAACCTCCTCCAGCGTTGTGGCCCCATCGGAAAGGAAGGAGAGATCTCCGTGGAGAAGGGTGGATGGATCGGCCACCTGGAGCCGGGGCGTCGCGCAGGCCGCCGCGGCGAGGAGAACCGCGACCAGCAGGAAGGTTAGGGAAGCGAAGCGAATGGGGACCTCCTGGGAATGACTTGGAGAAAATATAGGCCCACCGGCCCCTGCGGGACAACCTGACGCAGAAAGGGCGGGACTTTCGTCCCGCCCTTCGTGTGTTGACTCGTTGACTCGTTGACTCGTTGGCTCGATTACTTCGCTGCCTGCTTCTTGAACCACTCCGTGGGCATGGACTTGGGGCGCTCGATGGCCTCGCCCCATGCGCGGGCGACCACGAGCTGGGAGGCCATGCCCATGGTGCGGCTCACGGAGAACAGCACGGTGTAATAGCTGAACTCCTTCATGCCGAAATGGTAGAGGAGGCATCCGGAGGCGGCGTCCACGTTCGGCCAGGGATCCTTGATCTTCTGGACCTGCTTGAGGACCTCGGGGACCACCGTGAAGACGCGGGCCATGGTCTTGTAGGCCGGGTCATCGGGGCAGACCCTGGCGCCGAAGGCGTGGAAGGCGTCGAAGCGCGGGTCCGTGATGCGCAGCACGGCGTGGCCGTACCCGGGCACCACCTTCCCGGAATTCAGCGTGTCCTGGGCGTACTTGGAGAGGTCTTCTTCTGAGGGAGCGCCGTGGAACTTCTCCATGGTCTCCAGGATCCACGCCAGGCACTCCTGGTTGGCGAGGCCGTGCAGGGGGCCCGCCAGGCCGTTGAGGCCCGCGGAGACGGAGTAGTAGGCATCGGAGAGGGCCGACCCGACGCAATGGCAGGTGTGGGCCGAAACGTTGCCGCCCTCGTGGTCGCTGTGCAGGGTCAGATAGAGGCGCATGAGGTTCTTGAACTCGCCCGTGGGATCGGGAATGCCCAGCATGTGAGCGTAGTTGCCGCCCCAGTCGAGGTTGGGATCCGCGGGAATGCGGGGGCCCTTGTCGAAGCTCTTGCGGTAGATGTAGGCCGCGATCTCGGGCATCCACGCCAGGATGTTGAGGGAGTCTTCGAGCATGGGCTCCCAGTACTCGTCCTTCTTCATGCCTGCGCTGTAGCGCGCGCGGAACTCGGACTCGCGCTCGAGCGCCAGGATGGCCGTATCGAGCTGGCACATGGGGTGAGAGTCCTTCGGCATGGCGTCCAGGACGCTGAATGCGTAGGCGGGGATCTTCTTGGCGCGGGCTTTCAGGTCCTCCTGGAGGTCCTTGAGCTCGGCGGCGTTGGGGAGCGTGCCCACGCACAGGAGCCAGAAGATCTCTTCGGGCAGCTTGCCCGTCAACTCGGCGATGGGAATGCCGCGGATGATGAGACCCTTATCCGGCGGCACCTCGGAGGTGTCGCAGACCATGGCCTTGAGCCCGCGCATGCCGCCGAAAGCGGCACCGATGGTGAGCTCGCCAATGACCTTCGCGCCGTGCTCCTTGACGAAAGCCTTGATGTCGTTCCGCATGGCGGGGATTTGATTTGCAAGGGTTTCTTTGAGCTTGGACATCCGACACCTCCAAATGTTGCGACCGCCCGGGGGAGTCGGCCCCCGGTCCTCCCCATTCGCCACGCGGCCGACCCGCGGTGCGAACCCATTTTGGAGGATGCCTGAAGAGCGAACCTCGCGCGGGCCGCCCATCCTTGGACCCAATGCCAGAAGGAAGGTATCCCCCGAAACTAGGGGAAAGTATGCGGCGCGCCCCGCAGACCTGTCAAGCGATTCTGTAAAGCCTGGGGCGAGTTGGGGGAAAAGCCGACGGGTTCAACCGGAGCGCTGGGCAGGCGGCTTGGCCCATGCGCCGGTGCGGTCTTTGCCGGTCCATCGGGCGACGTGTCTCGACTTGGCGCCAGAGAAGCCATCGGGCAAGTCCGCTAGCAGTATTCCAGGCGCAGCCCCACGCCCACCTCCTCGACGGGAAGGCGTCGGGCCAGAGCTACCTTGCTGGATAGGTCGGTGCAGTGGCAGGGGTGCAGCATGCGTACCCCCGAGGCCTCCAAACGCCTCACGGTCTCATCCATGCGCTCCGCCGGCGGCGCCAGCAGGTGGAACCCGCCGATGACATCCGCAACCCGCTCCTCGCCGCAGACTCGGCGGGCGTGCTCGATGGTGTTGCAGATCCCCGCGTGCGCACAGCCGGTGATGAGGACGAGGCCGCCTTGCGACCGGTAAGCCAGGGCCGAATCGTCCGCCAGCGGGTCTGGCTCCGGTCCCTGCCTCGTCATCACCTCGCCCAGAGGGCGCGCTGCTTCGAATTCGAGAATCCTGGGAATTTCCCCGAGGAAGACCAGACGCTCCGTCAGCCAGACCGGCTCGCGGCTAAACCGGAGGCGGAAGTGCGGCGAGATCTTTTCTTCCGAGAGGGCGCTTCCGATGTTCGGAAGGGCGTCGATCCGCTTCGAACCCAGGACGGCCGGGTGGCCCAGGACGGTGGGGCGCTCGACCGATTGCCCCTCGATGGCCGCTTCCGTGAACAGCCTGATGAGGGGATCGAGCCCCCAGGTGTGGTCCAGGTGCCCGTGGGAGAGGACGACCCAGTCGAGGCGCCGGAGGTCGATGTCCATCTTTCGCGCGTTGGCCAGGAAGAGGCCGGAATAGCCGGTGTCAAAAAGGATGCGCCGCTCGCCGTCCCGGATGAAGAACGAGATGCCCGGTTCGCCTTGAAAGTAGCGGTCGATGAGGGTGTTGTTGTCTACCAGAACGGTCAATTGCACCTGGGCCTCCCGCTTTCAGACTCCCACGCCGTTTTCAGCATACACCCCGAGGGGACACGGCGGCGGCCTCACGTTCGGCCGGGGTCGGGAACGCGATCGGCAAGCCCGGGCGCACCGAAGTGCTGTGCAGGGCTTGACAAATCAGAATATGGATTCTATATTCCGAATCTTGAATATGGAGCTCCCGAGATGGCGACCGCGGTGACCCGAAAAGAGGTGGAGAGAGCCCAGCGCCGGGAGCTGCTCCTCGCGGCGGCAGAGTCGGTCTTCGGCCGCAAACCTTTCGACGAGGCCACCATGCAAGAGGTGGCGTCCGAGGCCCAGATCGGCATGCAGGGACTCTACGAGCAATTCTCATCCAAGCAGGATCTCTACGAGAGCCTCATCCGGGGACGGGTCCAGCGGATCCAGGCGCGCATCGCGGAGGCCCTCAAGCCCATCTCCGATCCCCTTCAGCGTCTCCGCATGATGGAGCGCATTCAGACCGAGGCCTTCGCAGAGGCTCCCGCCTTTTTCACGATCTTCGTCCGGGAGCGCCTGCACTACGACTGGGGCCTGTCGTCGCGTTTCGGGCCGGTGCTCCACAAAGTTTACCGTGAGGAGCAGCGGCGTGTACGGGACATTCTGGCGGATTGCATCAAGGCGGGAAAGCTCAAGCCCCTGGACCTGGATTTTCTGGCGAAAGCCTGTGTCAATGCGTGGGAAGCCTCCCTGCACTACCATTTCCGGCACCGTCCGGAAGAGGAGATCGAAGCGTGCGTGGACCGAACGATGGAAGCGTTCCTCTCGGGCCTCGGGGCGGGATCGTGAGGATCGGCCGTGCGACCCTGGCGGCCGCGGTTTTTTTGAGCGCGCTGTCGGCCCCCGCCCAGGTTCTTCTGACCCTCCCGGAGGCCCTCCGCCTCGTGGCGCAAACCTCCCTGCCCGCGGAATCGGCCCGCCTCGATCTGGCCTCCGCCAAGGAGGATACGGCCCGCGTGAAGGCCGGATACTATCCGCTCATCACCCTGGACGGGGGGCACATGAACCTCGACAACCAGCCCTTCTTCAAGAGCGGTCCGATCATCTTTCCCTCCTCGAACCAGGCCTACTGGCAGTACAGCATCACCGTTCAGCAGGTGCTGTGGGACGGGGGCAGGCGCCAGTCGGCCATGGCGTCCAGCAGGGCCATGGAGTCGGCGGTGGAGCTCAAGGGCACTTCGGACGTCCGCCGGATGCAGGCGGTCGTGGCGGGGCGCTACGTCGCTCTGCTCTCCCAGCGTGACCAGCGGGGCGTCCTCCAGCTGCGGCAGAAAGCGCTCGGGGACTATCTGCGCATCGTCAAGGACCTCTTCGACGAGGGCATGACGGCGCGGAACGACCTGCTTCGCACGGAGGTCGCCCTGCGCACCGTGGGCGACCAGGCGCGCGCGCTGGACAACGCATGCGCCACCTCCCTGGAGGCCTTGAACAGGGACTTGGGGATGGATCCAACGACCCCGCAGGCCCTCCCGGAAGGACTCCCGCCACCCCCGCCGGTCCCGTGGGACGAGGCCGCCTGCCGGACCCGCGCGGTGGACCACAACGATGCGGTAAAGGCTCTGACTCAGAAAGTGAAGGGCCTGGAGCAGGCCGTGGAACTGAGACGCCGGGACTACTACCCGAATTTCGTCGCCCAGTTCTCCAACAGTTACCAGCAGAACGATTACCTCCTCTACCCGCACGTCAACTCGCTGTTCCTGGGGGTCACCCTGGACGTGTTCGACGGGGGCGCACGAGCCGCCAGGATCCGCCAGGCCGCCGACGAGGTGGAGAAGGCGAGGCGGGAGTTGGAGGACGCCAAGAGGGGCGTGAGTCTGGCCGTGGGCCAAGCGCTGAGAGACTATGGGGAAGCGCTGAAAGAGGCGGAAACGGCCCGGGCCAACGTGGCCGCCTCCGAGGAGAACCTGCGCATCGTCGAAGACCAGTACAAGGAGGGCCTCGCCCGGACCACGGACGTGCTCGACGCAGAGTCGGTGCTGGCCGAGAGCCGTTACGGCGTGGTGCACATGCACTACGAAGCCTATGCCCGCCAGGCGGTGCTGCTGGCGGCCATGGGCGAGGATCTGGTGGCCTTCTATGAGGCGGGGCCCGGCGCTCCCGCGAAGGAGAATTAAATGGCCGTGAGGCGGAAATGGGTGGCGCTGAGCGTGATGGGGATCTTCGTGGTCGCCGCTGCCGTCTTCGGCTACGGAAGATGGAGGCACGCCCAGTGGCACATCGAGACCGAGGACGCCTACGTGAGGGGGCACATCTACTCGGTGGCCTCCCGGATTCCGGGGACGCTCCTGGCGCTCGACGTGCTGGAGAACCAGGCGGTGGAGAAGGGCCAGACGGTGGCCACCATCGACCCCCGCGATTACGACGCCGCCCTCGCCAACGCCCAAGCCAAACTCGACGAATCCACGGCGGACGTGGCCGTGAAGGAAGCCAACATCGCCCAGGCCAAGGCCCAGATCGCGGCGGCTCAAAGCCAGCTCGACCTGGCGCGCGCTGACCGGGCACGCATCAGCGCTCTCTACGAGCGGCAGTCCATTCCCAAACAGAAATACGACCAGGCCGTAACGGCGGAAGCCGTGGCCAAGGCCCAGCTCGCCACCATCGAGAAAACCGTTTCTCTGGGAAGCGCCGGGCTTGGCGTAAGCAGGATGAAGGTGGGGACCGCCCAGGCGCAACTCGAACAGGCCAGGCTCCAGAGGTCGTACTGCACGGTCGTCGCTCCCGTGACGGGGGTGGTCAGCCGTAAGATGGCGGAGGCGGGCAACGTGGTGGCGCCGGGCCAGCCTCTCTTCGCCGTGGTGCCCTTGGCCCTGGACGACATCTGGGTGGAAGCCAACTTCAAGGAGACTCAGCTCAAGAATGTTCGGCCGGGACAGCCGTGCACGCTCCGGGCCGACGTCGACAAAGGCACGGAGTACCGGGGCACTGTGGATAGCATCAGCGCAGGGACGGGGGCCGCCTTCTCCCTGCTTCCGCCCGAGAACGCCACAGGGAACTGGGTGAAGGTGGTCCAGCGCGTCCCTGTGAAAATACGAATCAACCCTGCCTCCGACCCAGGGCACAAGCTCCGGGTGGGGCTATCGGTCCAGGTGAGCATCGACACCCGGGGCAAGTAAGGCAGGCCGGACGCGACGTCCGGCGGGGGTCGAACTGAAGGAGGGCGCCCTTTCCGAGTTCAGGAGCCGCCCGCTAGGATAGCCGTCCGAAGATTTCTCGGAACTGGGGGTGGATGGCGCTGAAGGCCTCCAAGACCTGCGGGTCAAAGTGTGCGGGGGAGGTCCGTTCGTCCCCTTCCGTAATAATTCTCACGGTGGTGGCGTGATCGAGCGCGGGCTTGTAGGTTCTGAGGCTGCGCAGGGCATCGTACTGATCCGCGATGCACACGATGCGACCCTCGATGGGAATCTCCTCCCCGGAGAGGCCGAAGGGATACCCGCTTCCATCCCATTTCTCGTGATGGCTCAGCGCCACGTTCTTGGCCATCGCCAACCGGGGGTGGTCCCCCAGGATCATGGCGCCGTAGAGCGTGTGTTTGTGCACTTCCGCCCATTCCTCGCTGGTCAGGCCCCCGCTCTTTCGAAGGAGGTCCGGGTGGATGTGAATCTTACCCACGTCATGCATCTGGGCCTGAACTCTCAGCGCCCTGACGAAAGATGAGGGCATGGCCAGGCGCTCGGCCACGGCCGCGCAGTATTCTCCCAGCCGCTGGATGTGGTTGCCCGTGTTCTCGTCGTTTGCCTCTGCGGCTCGGGCGAGAGCTTGCACGGTGTACAGGAAGGCGTTTTCGGTTTCGCTGATCTGCAGGGCCAGGGAGCGCAGGAACAGGCTCTGGGTGACGAGGCTCTCGAGGACCGCGGCGTCGTAGGCCGTCACCTCCTTGCCGAAATTGAGCAACATGACGATCAGATCGGTGCTCAAGTAGCACACGGCGTTCTTCAGCTCGACGCCCAGCGAGGTGACCGCCATGGGGAGCCAGGCCGCGGAGGGCGCCAACAGGTCCTGTGAGTTGAAAAAGACGAGGTGTGAGTCGGATGCCCGGACCACTTCCACGGGGATGGCGACGGTGACGGGAATCTTGGAAACACCGCTCTCCAGGTCCGAGTACTGCCGCCAGGACCAATGCCCCTCTGGGGCGGGCAGGCCGACGAGGGCGATCCGGGGCTTCTCGAGGTCCGTCTGCGCGCCGCGGATCAACTGGGCCGCGAAGGCGTCCACGCTCTTGTGGAGGCTGAAGGTCAGCGGGTCGAAGGCCCTGATGAGATCACCGCCCACGGCCACCAGTCCCAGGATGTTCTGGTAAGCCCCGCGCAACTGCTGGTTCAGTGCCTTGACCCCCAGGAGCATCTTGATGCGCGCCAGAATCTCCCCTTTGTCGAAAGGTTTGATGAGGAAGTCGTCCGCCCCCGCTTCGATGCCCTGGATCCTGTCCTCCCGCCCGCTCAGGGCGGTGAGGAGAACCACGGGAACGCCCCGGGTGAGCTCGTTCGCCTTGATGGTCCGGCAAACCTGAAACCCGTCCATGACGGGCATCATGACATCCAGCAGGACCAGGTCCACGCGGTCAGTGCTCAGAAGCTTGAGGGCGTCCGGGCCGCAGGTGACCTTGAGTACCTCGAAACCGCGGGGCTCGAGGAGCGCTTCCAGGAGGCCGAGGTTGAAGGCCTCGTCGTCCACGCACAGGATGCGCGGCCTAGGGTCCATGTCCATCGCCCAGATTGAGGAGGTGTCGAACAACGACGGGCAGCTGCCGCGTATCGATGGGTTTGGCCATGTACTCGTCGCACCCCGCCGCGAGGATCCTCTCCCGGTCGCCCTTCATGGCGAACGACGTGATGGCGAGAATCTTGATGGCCCGGGTCTCGGGGTCCGCCTTGAGGCGCCTGGCGGCCTCCAACCCGTCCATCACGGGCATCTGCATATCCAGGAGGATGAGGTCCGGCTGCTGGTCCCTGGCCAACTGGATTCCCTCCTGGCCGTCCCGCGCCTCGATGATTTCAAACCCGTGAACTTTCAAGATGTCCACCATGAGGAGCCTGTTCTGGACGTTGTCCTCAACGATCAGGATCTTAGGGCTCATGGGTCCTCCTTCGGCCACCCGGTCGCCAGGTGCACCGGGAACTCCACGGTGAATTTGCTGCCCACCCCGACTTCGCTCTCCACCCGGATCTGACCACCGTGAAGTTCCACGAGCTTCCGGGTGAGGGCGAGCCCAAGACCCGTCCCCTCAAACCGCTTGGTGTAGGCCGACTCCAGTTGGGTGAAGGGTTTGAAGAGCCGGGGGAGGTCCTCCGCCTGGATGCCGATGCCTTCGTCCTCCACGCAAAGCACGAGGCGCGGTTTCCCGTCCCCCCGGGGGTGGGGCCTGGTCAGCCATGAGGAGATGCGGACCGATTTCCCCTTGGGTGTGAACTTGACGGCGTTGCTCAACAGGTTGAAGAGGACCTGCTTGATCTTTCGCTCGTCCGCCTCCACCACGAGATCCGAACCGGCTCCAGGGCTCATGTCCAAGCCGATACCCTGCTTGTAGGCGCGCTCCCGGACCATGGTCATGGCCGAGATCAGCAAGTCTCTCGGGACGAACGAGTTCAACTCCAGCTCCATCCGTCCGGCCTCCACCTTGGCCAGGTCCAGGATGTCGTTGATCAGGCTGAGCAGGTGGCGCGCGCTGGAGAGGATATTCGCCACGTGCTCCCGCTGTTTGGGACTGAGCGGCCCGAAGTACTGGTCCTCCAGGACTTCCGAGAAGCCGATGATGGCGTTCATGGGCGTTCGCAGCTCGTGGCTCATGTTGGCCAGGAACTCCGTCTTGGCGCGGTTCGATCCCTCGGCCTGCAGCCGGGCGTCATCCAGCTCGCGGGTTCGCTCCTCCACCAGCAGGGCCAGCTCCCGCTGCCGCTTCGAGAAGACACTCATGCGCCACTGGTAGCCGCCCACCACGAGCGCCGCCATGGCCAGGAGCGCGAGGACATAAAACCAGGCGGTCTGGTAGAAGTGGGATTGGATCCTGAAGCTCCAAGAGGCGCCCGTCTCATTCCACACGCCGTCGTTGTTCGCGGCCTTGACCCGGAAAGTGTATTCGCCGGGCGGCAGATTGGTGTAGCTCGCGACCCGGTCCCGGCCGTGTTCCACATCCACCCAATTGGCTTGATATCCCTCAAGGATGTAGCGGAATCGCACCTTGTCGGGCCAGAGAAGGCTCGGGGCCGTGTAGCGGATTTCGACCTCGCGGACGTTCGCCGGGAAGTCCCGCAAATGAGCCATGTCCACGTCCCTGCCATCGCAGGAGACGCTTTCCACGACCACGGGCGGCGGCAGCTGGTTCTGCCGCACGGGACCGGGCTTGAGGACCACGGCGCCGCCGGTCGTGGCAAACCACAGGCTCCCATCCCTCGTCTTCCACGTGCAGGGCTGGACGCTCCCGTTGCACTCGAAACTGCGCATGCCGTCGGCCAGGCCGTAAGAGTTGCATTCCAGCCGCTTGCGCTTTCCCTCGTCAAGCTCTTGAATCTGTCTCCTGGATACCCGAAACAGGCCCTTGTTGGAGGTCATCCAGAAGTTGCCCAGCCCGTCCTCCTGGATGCCGAAGACTCCGTCGCTGAAGAGCCCGTCCCTGCTCGTGTAATTCTTGAACGAGTGGCCGTCAAACCGGCTGAGCCCGCCGTTCACGACCCCGAGCCACAGGACGCCCTCGCGGTCCTCGAAGATCTCGTAGACCTCCTTGCTCGGGAGCCCGTCCTTGGTCGTGAACACCTTGAATTTCCCGTCCTTGAAGAGGTTGAGCCCGCCGCTCGTGCCGATCCAGAGGTTTCCCGAGCGATCCTGGTGGATCACCCGGACCTTGTTGTGGGAGAGCCCGTTCTCGGTGGTGTAGGTCGTCAGCTCTTCGCCCCTGAGGCAGCGCAAGCCGTTGCCGAGGGTCCCCACCCAAAGGTTTCCGGCGCGGTCTCCCTGAATCACCGTGACATAGTCGCTGGAGAGTTCCTTCTGATGGGGGAAGGAGACGAATTTTCCCTGGTGCATCCGGTCCAGGCCGCCGCCCCAGGTCCCGATCCAGAGGTCGCCGGCCGCATCCTCGTAGAAAGCCTGGACGATGTTGTTGGAGAGGCCGTCCTTCTTGAAGTAGGAGGTGACCTTGCCACCGCTGAGACGGTTGAGGCCGTTGTCGGTGCCCAGCCAGACCGCGCCACTCCGGTCCTCATAGATGGCCCAGACCAGGTCGTGGGAGAGGCCCTCCGGCTTTCCGATGACGGTGAACTTGCCATCCTTCAGGCGATGGAGTCCCCCGTCGTCCGTACCCACCCAAAGGCTCCCCTCGTGGTCTTCATAAAAGCACCTCGAGCTGGTCCCCCAGGAATCCCTCCGCCGAACTCAGGCGATCGAAGACGCCCCTCCTGTAACGGAGGAGCCCGCCGCCGAGCGTGCCAATCCACAAGTTGCGGTCCTTATCCTCGAGCAGTACGCGGATGTCGTCGTTGGAGACTCCGTCCGCCGCCGTGAAACGCCGGAGCTTGCCGTCCGCGAAGCGCATCAGGCCCTTCTGAGAGGCGATCCACAGTGCGCCCGCAGCAGTCGGTCAAGGCAGATTTGACCGACACCGGCCCCAGCGGCTCCTTCAGGACACAGGCGAGGGTCGTCCCGCTCCACCGGCTGATTCCCCCGTCCGTGACGACATAGAGCCCGCCCGCCTTGTCCCGGCGAGAGTGCCCGGACGCTGGTGCCGCACAGGCCGTCCACGAGGGGCGGTCCGACCGACCTGCCCGCCTGGAGGACGTACAGCCCCAGGGCCGTACCGACCCAGAGCGCTCCCTTGTCGTCCTCCACCACGCGTCCGGACCTGATTTCCCGAGAGCCCGGCCACATTCGCGTAGGATTGAACACGGCCGTCTCTGATGCTGCTCAGGCCCCCGTCGGTGTTCGCCCAGAGGGTGCCGGTGGAATCCAGCAACAGCGAGAAGATCACATTGTCCGCGAGCCCCTCCTGGGTGGTGAAGGCCCGGAATTCCCCAGCCATGTAGTGGAGGACTCCGGCGCCCCGGGTCCCGACCCACAAGCTTCCGTCCCTGCCATCGGCGAGGGCCGTCACTTCCGCGCTTTTGAATACCTCCGTGTTCTCGCGGTCGTAGACCGTGAACCGAAGGCCGTCAAATCGGACGAGGCCCTCCTGGGTTCCGATCCACAGGTACCCGTCTCGGGTCTCGGCGATGGCCCACACCGAGTTTTGAGGAAGGCCGGTCTGGGTGGTCCACGAATCGCGGGCGTACTGGGTGATCGTTTTGGAGGGATCAAGTGCATGGAGGGGCAAAGCCGATGCGAGAAGGGCGATCCAAAGGATTGCCGCGACCGCCGACCGCGAGGGGATGGTCATCCGGATCCTCCGCAGATCATCGCGCCAGGGAGGCGAAATCGGTGGTGGCGCCGAATCCCCGTGCGCCTCATGCTCATACCTTATCGTGGCGGGGGAGGCGATGCAACCGCTCGGGCGTCGAGATCTTCCCTAGGGTTTCTTGGGAATGGCCGGCTTCGCGGCGGGCGCCTTGCCCTTGACCTTGGGGGTGGCCTTCTTGTGAGAACGGCTCCGGGAGGAGGAAGGGGCTCTCGTGGTGAGGGCCTTCGCCTCCTCGGGGGAGGGGTTCACCAGGACCGTGTGCGCGCCCGCCCTGTCGATCTGCTCGAGATAGGGCATCTCAAGCGCGGGCTGGCCCGGGAAGAGGTCTCGGCGGGGAGCCGCGGTCCGGGGGTCTCCCGGGACCTGCGGATCCGGCAGGGGAACCTCGGGCGTCCAGGCGGGGTACTTGAGGTGGAAATTGAGAAACGCGATGGTGCGCTCCCAGGAATCCTCTCCAGCGATCTCGTCCCATCCGCCGCGGGTGTGCAGCGTGAATCCGTGACCCACCTTGGGGTAGATCACCACATCCACCGGCTTGGCCTTCAGGCGGAGTTGCTCAAACGCCTCGATGGAGCGTCGCACGGGCACCGTCCGGTCGTAGGTGCCGTGGAGCAGGAGCGTAGGAGGCAGGTTCTCCATGGCCTTAGGCATGTCTCCTGGAGAGACGCCCCCGTAGAAGGCAACCACCGCCTGAACTCGAGGGTCGGTGGGGGCGTAGGTGAGAGACAGGAAGGCGCCCAGAGAGTACCCCAGAAGCGCCATCCGCGAGGAATTGACATCGGGGAGGGTGGTCGCGAAGGTCAGGGCGTCTCCCACGGTCCTGGTCCAATCGGCGCGGTTCCCCCGGCCCTTCCTCCCGCGGTCGTAGTAACGGACGAAGAGGCAGACGTAGCCCTTTCGGGCGAGGTCTTCGGCCATGTCGTAGTAGTACTGCGTCACCGCGGGTCGGGTGGGCACCGTGGAGGAGGATGACGGCGGGGTAGCGTCCCGGGGCCCTGGGCCGGAGGATGTCCACGAGGACCTTGTCCCGGCCGGAATTGAATCGCTGGCGAGTTTGAAGGATGGAGGAAGGTTCGGCGGAGCCCGTACCCATGGGCGCGTCCAGGAGGTCGGTGATGACCACGGGTGCCAGGCGAAATCCTTCGGCCGCCGGCCGGGATTCCCCGCCCGGTGTTCCGGGAAGGGGCGGGCCAAACTGCTGAGCAAGCCCGGCGGTCGGCACCGCGAGCAGGAGGGCCAGGGCCCATTCTTTTCTGGACATCAAACTCCTTCCTGCACCGGCGCTCCTCGCCCTCCGGGCACCTCAGGTTGTAGCGCCTACGGGCTCCAAAGTCAAGGCGGAGCGGGCCTTCGGCGACTAATGATGGCCTCAATCCACCCGGCCGGCCGATGTGTCATGGCAAAGATCCTCTCCCCGTGGATAGCGCAACGGCCGCCCCCCAGGAGGGGCGACCGCTTCCTGAGATCAGGCACTGGATATTCTCGGGGCGCGCTTCAGCTCCCCTTGACGACGTGAATGTCCCCCGAGCCCGTTTCCACACTGAAGCGAGACGCGCCGGGGCCGCCCAGGAAGGACCAGTGGCGCCCCTTCTGGCTGGACTTGCCGGGGAAGTCACTCCGGATGTCTCCGGAGCCCGTGTCCAGGTCACCCGAGAGTGTCGCATCCGCGGGAAGGCCCAGGTGGATCCTGCCCGAGCCCGATTCGGCCTTGACCGCAGTCCCGTCGGCCAGCCGGGTCCAAAGCGCCTCGATATCCCCCGAGCCCGTCTCGAAGGTGCCCGGGCCCACAAGCCCGTCGGCCGTGATGTTCCCGGATCCCGCGCTGGCTTCAAATCGCGCGCAGCCTCCGGAAAAGTTCACATCCCCCGAGCCCGTGTGGATTTTGGCGGAGGTGGCCGGCGCCGTGAGCTTGGCCTTCACGTCACCGGAGCCCGTCTCCGCCGAGAGGGTCCTCAGCCCACCCTCCATGCGCACGTCCCCCGAGCCCGTGTCACCCACCAGATCGTAGCTGCCCAAGTCTCCCCTGACCTCGAGGTCTCCCGAGCCCGTATGCAGGTCCAGGTTCATTCCCGGGGGCATGCGGATGGCGATGGTCCCCGAGGAGTTGAGAAATCCCACGCTGAGCTGGTGCTGCGATCGGCAGCGTATGAGAAGCGTGTTGCCCTCCTCCGAATAAACCGGCTCGTAGGCCTTGAGCGCCTCCTTGGAATCCTGGGGCCAAGCGCTGAGCTTCATGTCCACCGTGACCTCCACGGAGGTCCCGGGGGCCAGGGTCACGGAAATGTCCTGAAAGGACCCTTCCACCTTCAATGTACCCCCCTGTTTGGGGACGAGCGTCTTGGTCCCGTGGAAGGTCGCCGTCTCTCCCGCCGCGCCCAGGGCCGCCGCCAAGAACAGCCCGGCCAAAAGTGTCCGATGCACTCGCATGGTCCTCTCCTCTTCCTGGCGGGCCTTGTTTGCGTTGAGCGGCCGCCTTCACCCCCTTAAGACGAAGGAAGGCGGCTCCAGGTTTCGGGCGACCGAGAGGGGGAGGGTCGCGGAAGAAGGCCTCCCATGTCCGGATTCTGAGGTCGGGAAACTTGGGAGCGGTGCGCCCAGACCCGGAGGACGACATCCACTCGCCTCGCCCGCCAAGGCCGAGCCCCTTGCAGAGCGGTCTGCCGAGGATTAGATTCTAGGCAAGAACGGAGGCCAAATGCCCGAGACTTATGCCAACCAGCGCCGGTTTCCCAGAATCCCCTCGGAGAACCCAGTCTTCGTGAAAAAACTCCAGGATGATACCGTCGGCGCTTTCAGCAAGACCCGGGAAGTCGGCTTGGGCGGGTGCATGTTCATCAGCGACGAGGCCTGGGGAGCGGGGACCCTCCTGAACATGTTCATCTCCGTCCAGGGTCGCGTCCTCGAGGCCAAAGCCCGGGTCGTCTACGAGCGACCGCACGGCCCCCAGTTCGACATGGGAGTGGAGTTCATCGAGATCGATCCCGTGGAGCGCGTGGTTCTCGAGCGGCTTTTCGAGGAACCGCAGGGCTCGGATGGGCCTTGAGAGATGGGGTGGGCACGCGCCCCTGTCGTTCGCCGGCGGTCTTGACAGGCCTGAGGCTCTCTCAGAAAATGACGCCTTGGAGTCGGCCATGGCGAGAACCGATTCGACGTTCTTCCTGACACTCACCGCACGGGCCCCTGTTCAGGTCTGGGGGTGGTGGTGCGTTCGAACATCTGGGGGGCGCGGAGACGCGGCGTAGCCGCACCGCAGGCGAGAAGCGAGCCCTCCGGAGACGGGGGGCTTTTTTGTTGGTGTCCGAAGTTTGACGAGGAGGCCCCATGGACAAGATTCTCCTATCCCAGAAAGACATGCCCAAGCAGTGGTACAACATCCTGGCCGATATGCCCGTCCCCATGGCACCGCCCATCAGCCCCGTCACCGGCTCGCCCGTGACGCCCGACGAGATGCTGCGCATCTTCCCCGGGCCGCTCCTTGAACAGGAGATGAGCCCCCAGCGATTCTTCGACATCCCCGAGCCGGTGATGGAGATCCTCTCCCTGTGGCGCCCCACGCCCCTCATCCGGGCGCATCGGCTCGAGAAGGCCCTGGGCACGCCGGCGCGGATCTACTATAAGTATGAGGGGGTTTCGCCCGCGGGCAGCCACAAGCCCAACACCGCCGTGCCCCAGGCGTATTACAACAAGATCAGCGGCATCAACCGCCTCACCACGGAGACGGGCGCGGGGCAGTGGGGAAGCTCCCTGGCCTTCGCGTGCCAGCAGTTCGACATGGACCTGCGCGTCTACATGGTGAGGATCAGCTTCACCCAGAAACCCTACCGGCGGACCTTCATGCGGCTCTTCGGCGCGGAGGTGGTGGCGAGCCCCAGCGACCTGACGCAGGCCGGGCGCGACATGCTTGCTTCGCACCCCGATACTCCCGGCAGCCTCGGGCTCGCCATCAGCGAGGCCGTGGAGGAGGCCGCGGGGCGGTCCGACACCAACTACGCCCTCGGGTCCGTCCTGAACCACGTCCTCCTGCACCAGACGGTCATCGGCCAGGAGGCCATGAAGCAGATGGCCCTGGTGGACGACTACCCCGATTTCATCTACGGATGCCACGGGGGCGGCTCCAATTTCGGGGGTATCGCCATCCCCTTCCTGCGGGAGAAATTCGCGGGCAAGGACGTGACGGCCATCGCCGTGGAGCCGGCCTCCTGCCCCAGCCTCACGCGAGGCAAGTTCGCTTTCGACTACGGGGACACGGCCAGGCTCACGCCCATCATGCAGATGTACACGCTGGGCCACGACTTCATGCCCCCCGCCGTGCACGCCGGCGGACTTCGCTATCACGGCGCAGCGCCCATCGTGAGCGCGCTGCTCAACCAGGGCCTCGTGGCCGCGGAGTCCGTGGAGCAGACGGAGATTTTCAAGGCGGCCCAGCTTTTTGCCAGGACCGAGGGCATCGTGCCCGCCCCCGAGTCGTGCCACGCCATCGCCGCGGTGATCCGAAAGGCGGCCCGGCTCAAGGAGGAGGGCACCTCCAAGACGATCCTCTTCAACCTCAGCGGTCACGGGCTCTTCGACATGGGGGCCTACGAGGCGTTTCTGAACGGGACGCTGGAAGACTTCGCCTACCCGGCCCAGGCCATCGAGGAGTCGCTCAAGCACCTTCCGGAGGTGAAGGTGGGATGAGGTACGCGGGATCGGGGATGAGGCACCAATCGAGCTCCGGCGGGCACCGGATTGCGGCCAGAACTCCTTCTGCGCGCCAGCTGCGAGGTGTCCGCGCTCAGCCTTCCGCGACGAGCCGGTAGCCCACGCCGGGCTCGGTTCGAAGGTACCTGGGCTGCGCGGGAGTGGCCTCGATCTTGCGCCTGAGCTGGGCCATGTACACGCGGAGGTAGTGGGCTTCGAACCCGTATTCGGGCCCCCACCCGGCGTTGAGAAGCTGGCGGTGAGTCAGCACCTTGCCGGCGTGCTTGGCCAGGGTGGCCAGGAGCCGAAACTCGATGGGCGTGAGGTGCACTTCCTGACCGGCCACGGTGACCACCCGCGCCGCCAGGTCCACCCTCAGGTCGCCGGTGACGAACACGGGATCCTGCGGCGTGCTCGCCCGGAGCGCGTGCCTCAGGGCCACGCGGATCCGCGCCAGGAGTTCGGCGGCCCCGAAGGGTTTGGTCAGGTAGTCGTCGGCGCCGGCGTCCAGGGCCTCCACCTTGGAGGTTTCCGACTCGCGAGCGGTGAGGACCAGGAGGGGCACCGAGCTCCACTCGCGCAGGTCCCGCAAGACATCCATGCCGTCGCGGTCGGGAAGTCCCAGGTCCAGGACCACCAGGTCCGGTCTCTCCAGGGCGGCGCGCTTGAGCCCGTCTTCGGCGCAGGACGCCTCGACGGTCCTGTAGCCGCTGCTGGCCAGCGTGACCCGGAGGAAGCGCCGGATTCCGGGCTCGTCCTCAATGATGAGGATGAGGGGGGCCACGGGACTCATGGGACGCCTCCCAGGGCCTCAGGAGGGGCGCCCCCTCCGCCGGGCTCTGCGGGCAAGGCGCCGGCCGCCAGGGTCACCACGAAGGAAGCCCCGCCGCCAGGGCGATTGGAGGCGGTGATGGTGCCGCCGTGGGCCGCTGCGATGGCGTGGCAGATGGCCAGCCCCAGGCCCGCACCCTCCACCCGGTCCGAGGCCCGGTAGAACTTCTCGAAGACGCGCGCCTCGGAACCCGGGGGAAGGCCTGGGCCCCGGTCCTCCACAGCCACGCGCAGGATGCCGTCCTTGGAAGAGGCGCGGATGTCCACGCGCGTGCCATCGGGAGTGTGGCGAGCCACGTTCTCCAGCAGGTTGATGAAGAGCTGCTCCATGAGCCTGGCGTCGATGGCCACCATGGGGAGGGAGTCGGGCAGATCCACCACCACCTCCCTCGTTCCAAGGCGCGGCTTGACCCGCTCCAGGGCGGGGCCCACGACCTCCTCGATGGGCTGGAGCTCGCGCTTGGCGTCCACGGTGCCCGACTCGAGGCGGGTCAACTCCAGGAGGTTCGCCACGAAGCGGCTCAGGCGGAGGGACTCCTCGTAGACCGACTGGGCCAGCTCCCGGATCTCTTCCGGCTTGAGCTCCCCAGAAGCCATGGCGCTGGAGGCGCCCACGATGGAGGCCAGGGGCGTCCTGAAGTCGTGGGACACGGAGCTGAGGAGGGCGCTTCGCAGGCGCTCGGCCTCGGCCTCCATCTGGGCCTTTCTGGCCCGCTCCGACAGGAGGGCCCGTTCCATGGCGAGGGCGGTCTGACTCGCCACGGCCTCCATGCGGTGGCGGTCTTCGAAGGCGCTCTCCCCGGGGCGCCGCTGGGGACGGATTCCCACCACGCCGAGAATCTCTTCCGAGGCCTCCATGGGAAAATATATGGCATCGCTCCCGGGGAGCGTGTCGGTGTCCAACCCCGCCGGCTGGCGGTGATGAAAGGCCCAGCGCGCCACGCTCATCTCGTCACTGCGAAGAGCGAACGAGGCATCCTGCTCGGCGAGGAGATCGAGGCCCCCCAGCCCGTCGGAGAGAAACACGGCGGCCTGGGCGCCGTAAAGATCGGAGAGGTGTCGCACCGCCACGCCGGCCACGCCCTTGGAATCCCGGGCCCGGGCCAGGTCCTGAGTCAGACCCACCATGGCCTCCGTCCGACGCTGGGCCTCCCGGGCGCGGTCGGCCTGGAGCCTGGCCCTCGCGGCGAGGTTGCTGATCAGGAGCGCGACCACCAGCATGACCATGAAGGTGATGAGGTACTGAGAGTCGCCGACCGCGAAAGTCAGATAAGGCGGGACGAAAAGAAAGTCGAACAGGGCCACGCTGACCACCGAGGCCAACGCCGACGGACCCACTCCCAACCGGGTGGCGACGAACACCACACCGAGCAGGTAGATCATGGCGAGGTTCACGGGCTCCACGAAGGGATGGAGCAGCGCGGCCACGAGGCTCGATAGCCCCACCACGGCCAGGCCATAAAGATAAGGGCCCCAGGGGCGAGAGGGCCTGTGGGCGCTGCGGATCCTCGCGAGCCGTTCCTCGGCGTTGCCCCCGATGATGTAGACGTCGATGCCCTCGCTGTTCCGGATCACCGAGTCCACAAAGCCCGGTCGGGAGAGACCGAACCATGGCGCGCGGGGCGGCTTCCCCAGGAGGATCTTGGTGACGTTGCGCGCGCTGGCGAAGGCCAGGATTTCCTCCGCCGTGTTCTCTCCGGGGAGGGTCACGGCCTTGCCCCCCAGCTGTTCCACCAGACGCAGCGTGCGCTCCAACTGCTCCCGGTCCGATTCGGCGATCCTGCCTTGAGCCGAAGTCTCCACGTACAGGGCGATCCACTCCGCCCTCAGCCGGTCCGCCAATCGTTTGGCGGACCGGACGAGGTGCTGTCCGTAAGGGCTTGCCCCAAGACACACCAGGACCCTCTCGGCCGTGGGCCAGGTCTGGCCCACGGCGTGGTCCTTGCGGTAGCGCTGCATCTGGACGTCCACGCGGTCGGCCGTCTGTCTGAGGGCCAGTTCCCGGAGGGCAATCAGATTGCCCGCGCGAAAGAAGTTCTCAAGGGCCTGCTCGGCGAGCTGGGGGAAGTAGACCTTTCCCTCCTTCAGGCGCTTGATGAGCTCATCCGCCGGGAGGTCCACGAGCTCCACCTCGTCAGCCTCCTCGAAAACCGAGTCGGGAACGCGCTCGGCCACGGAGACGCCGGTGATCTGCGCCACCACGCCGTTGAGGCTCTCGATGTGCTGAACGTTCAGGGTCGTGTACACGCTGATGCCGGAGGCGAGGAGCTCTCGGACGTCCTGCCACCGTTTGGCGTGCCTGGACCCTGGAGCGTTGGTGTGGGCGAGTTCGTCCACGAGGATCAGGGCCGGCCGCCGCTCCAGTGCGGCGTCCAGGTCGAACTCCTTGTGCTCGCGACCCCTGTAACTGAGGAGGCGCGCAGGGAGGATTTCTTGGCCCTCGAGGAGGGCGGCCGTCTCGCTCCTGCCGTGGGTCTCCGCCCATCCGACGACCACGTCCACGCCCTCGCCCTTCTGGATGCGGGCCGCCTCGAGCATGGCGAACGTCTTGCCGACGCCGGGCGCCGAGCCGAAGAAGACCTTGAGCCGGCCCCTTCCCCGACGCGTCTCATCGTCCTTGATCTGGGCCAGCAGTTCGTCCGGGTTGGGCCGTCGATCCATCGCGTTCCCCTGGAATAGACCGCCGCGTGCTGGCACCGATTATGGCACAAGTCCAAAATGCTTCGCTCCCGGTGCTCTCAGGTCAGTGAACCGCGCGATCCAGGGCGAGATTCAGCTCGAGGACGTTCACCCTGGGCTCTCCGAGACAGCCGAAGGTCCGCCCCTTGACCCGCGACGCCACGAGCCTCCGCACTTCCTCTTCGCTGGTCCCCCGTGCCTTGGCCACGCGGTGGACTTGGTAGTAGGCGGCGGCGGGGCTGATGTCCGGGTCGAGGCCGCTCGCAGAGGCCGTCACCAAGTCCACGGGAACGGGGACCGTGTTGCCGGGATCGGCGGCCCGCAGGGCCTCGACGCGCGCCTTCACGCCATCTAGCAGGCCGGGATTGGTGGGCCCCAGGTTGGAGCCTGTGGAGAGGGCGGCGTTGTAAGGAAATGGAGCGGTGGCCGAAGGCCGGCCCCAGAAGTAACGGGGGTCCGAGAAGGGCTGACCGATCAAGGTCGAGCCGATGACGGCGCCATGCCCTATGAATGAGGCTTCCCGACGCTTTCGCAGGAAAGACGAGGGCGGCGATGCCCGTCACCGCCAGAGGGTAGACAATGCCCGTCAGCAGAGTGAGGACCAGGATGGACAGGGCAGCCGAAATCACTTGCTTGTTCATAGTCGGCCTCACGCCAGGTGCAGGGCCACGAGGGCCATGTCGATGAGCTTGATGGCGGGGAACGGGAGGAGCAGGCCGCCCAGGCCATAGAAGATGAGATTCTGGCGGAGGAGGTGTGAAGCCGTCACGGGACGGTATTTCACGCCCTTCAGGGCCAGTGGGATGAGGGCCACGATGATGAGGGCGTTGAAGATGACCGCCGAGAGCACGGCGCTCTGGGGCGTGGCGAGATGCATGACGTTCAGCGCCTGCAGTCCGGGGTAGGTCACGACGAAAGCGGCCGGGATGATGGCGAAGTACTTGGCCACGTCGTTGGCGATAGAGAAGGTCGTGAGCGCGCCCCTGGTCATGAGGAGCTGCTTGCCGATGCTCACGACCTCGAGGAGCTTGGTGGGATTGGAGTCCAGGTCCACCATGTTGCCCGCCTCTTTCGCCGCCTGGGTTCCAGAGTTCATGGCCACGGCCACATCGGCCTGGGCGAGTGCGGGAGCGTCGTTGGTCCCGTCGCCGGTCATGGCCACGAGGTGCCCCTTCGCCTGGTACTCCCTGATGAGCGAAAGCTTGTTCTCCGGCGTGGCCTGTGCGAGGAAGTCGTCCACGCCCGCTTCGGCCGCGATGGCAGCGGCCGTCAGGGGATTGTCACCCGTGATCATGATGGTCCTGATGCCGATGCGCCTCAGTTCCGCGAAGCGCTCTTTGATTCCGCCCTTGACGATGTCCTTGAGGTGGATGGTCCCCATGACCACCGCGCCGTCCGAGACGACCAGGGGCGTGCCTCCGTCTCGCGCCACGCGCTCCACGGCCCGCCGGACCTCCGCCGGGACCGCGCCGCCGAGCTTTGCGACGTGGGCTTCGACGGCGTCGGCGGCACCTTTCCGGATCTGCCGGCCGTCGAGGTTGACCCCGCTCATGCGTGTGTTGGCGCTGAAGGGCACGAAGGTGGCACCGAGCGCGGCCATGTCGCGGCCGCGAAGCCCGTACCGCTCCTTGGCGAGGACCACGATGCTGCGTCCCTCCGGTGTTTCGTCGGCGAGGGAGGCGAGCTGGGCCGCGTCCACCAGAGCCTGCTCCTCCACGCCGGGGGCGGGAACGAACTCCACCGCTTCCCGATTGCCCAGCGTGATCGTGCCCGTCTTGTCGAGGAGGAGGACATCCACGTCGCCCGCCGCCTCGACGGCGCGGCCCGACAGGGCGATGACGTTGGCCTGGATGAGGCGGTTCATGCCCGCGATGCCGATGGCCGAGAGGAGCCCCCCGATGGTGGTCGGAAGCAGACATACCAAGAGGGCGAGAAGGGTGGTGACCGTGATCGCGGCCCCGGCGCCCGAGCTCTTGACGGCATAGATGGAGAACGGAAGTAAGGTGACCGTGACCAGCAGGAAGATGATGCTCAGCCCGGCGAGCAAGATATCCAAGGCGATCTCGTTGGGGGTTTTCTGCCGGCGGGCGCCCTCTACGAGAGCAATCATGCGGTCGAGGAAGGTCTGGCCGGGGTCGGCGGTCACGCGGACCACGAGCCAGTCGGAGAGGACCTGGGTTCCCCCCGTGACCGTGCTCCGGTCGCCGCCGCTCTCCCGGATGACCGGGGCGCTCTCGCCCGTGATGACCGCCTCGTTCACGGAGGCGATCCCGTCCACGACCTCTCCGTCGCAGGGGATGAGGTCCCCAGCCTCCACGAGGACGCTGTCGTTCCTCCTCAGGTTCGCGGACGGGATGAGCGCCCACTTCGCGCCGTACTTGGGCTCCACGAGAAACTTGGCGGGGATCTCCCTCCGCGCCTTGCGCAAGGTGGCAGCCTGGGCCTTACCTCGTCCCTCGGCCACCGCTTCGGCGAAGTTGGCAAAGAGCAACGTGAACCACAGGCCGAGGCAGACGGCGAAGATGAACCCTGTGGGCGCCTCCCCGTGGCCGCGGATCGCGGTGACGAAGAGAAGCGTGGAGAAGGCGGCGCCCACCTCGACCACGAACATGACGGGGTTCCGGACCATGTGGCGCGGGGACAGCTTGAGTACGGCCTGCCAGGCGGCCTCACGGTTGAGCGCGGAATCGAAGAGCGGAATGGCCTTTGTGCGGGAGGACATCAAATGACTCCTCAGTGGAAGAGCGAAAGGTGCTCGGCGATGGGGCCGAGCGAAAGCGCGGGGAAGAAGGTGAGGCCGCCCATGATGATCACCACGGCGACCACCCAGAGCACGAAGAGGGGGGTGTGGGTGGGCAGCGTGCCCGCGCTCACGGGGATGGACTTCTTTTTGGCCAGTGACCCCGCGATGGCCAGGACAGGGATCTTCACGAGGAATCGGCCCGCGAGCATGACCACCCCGAGGAGAAGGTTGTAAAAGGGCGTGTTCGCGCCCAACCCGGCGAAGGCGCTCCCGTTGTTGTTGCCGCACGAGGTGAAGGCGTAGAGGATCTCGCTGAAACCGTGCGCGCCAGGATTGGCCGGACCTGCGAGCCCAGCTCTGGTGACGCACGCCACCGCGGTCCCCAGGAGGACCACCACGGGCATGACGAGGATGCCAAGAGCAGCCATTTTCATTTCGTAGGGCTCGATCTTCTTCCCCAGATACTCGGGCGTCCGTCCTACCATGAGGCCCGCCGTGAACACGGCGATGATCACGAAGAGGAGCATGCCGAAGAGGCCCGAACCCACGCCGCCGAAGACCACCTCGCCGAGCTGCATGAGGAACAGCGGCACGAGCCCGCCGAGGGGCGTGAAGGAGTCGTGCATGGAATTGACGGCGCCGCAGGATGTGGCCGTGGTAATGGAAGCCCAGGTAGCCGAGTTCGTGATGCCGAACCGGGCCTCCTTCCCCTCCATATTGCCGCCCGCTTGAAGGGCCGACGGCCTGTCGTCCACGCCGAGCCGCGCCAGGGCGGGGTTGCCGCCCTGCTCCTGCCAGGCGCAAAACAGGAGGAGGGGCACCAGGAGGATGAACATGGTCGCCAGGAGCGCCCAACCCTGCCGCCGGTCTCCCACCATGGCCCCGAAGGTGAAGCAGAGCCCCGCAGAAATCGCGAGAATGGCGAGCATCTCGAGGAGGTTCGAGAGGGGCGTAGGATTCTCGAAGGGGTGGGCCGAGTTGACGTTGACGAACCCGCCGCCGTTGGTGCCCAGTTCCTTGATGGCTTCCTGGGAGGCCATGGGACCCACGGGAAGACTCTGGCGACTCACGGTGACCGACTCCATGACCGGCTTCCCTGCCCCGTCGGTCACCGGCGTGCCGGCGTCGTCGGTCTTCTGCTGGTCGTAAGTCACGGGCTGCAGGAGCTGGACATCCTTGGGGCCGGAGAGGGTCTGGACGACGCCCTGGGAGACGAGGGCCATGGCGAGGATCAGGGACAAGGGTAGGAGGATGTAAAGCGTGCCGCGGACAATGTCCGCCCAAAAGTTCCCGATGGTCTCCTCCCGGCGCCTTACGATGCCCCGGATGAGGGCCACCAGGACGGCCATGCCCGAGGCCGCCGAGAGGAAGTTCTGCACGGTGAGCCCCGCCATCTGCGTGAGGAAGCTCATGGTGTTCTCGCCCGCGTACCCCTGCCAGTTGGTGTTGGTGGCGAAACTGATGGCCGTGTTGAAGGCGGATTCCGGGGCCACCGCTCCGAGGTGGGCTGGGTTCAGGGGCAGGAAGCCTTGAATGCGCTGGAGTGCATACACCGCCAGGAGGCCAAAGAGGTTGAAAAGGAGCATGGCCTTGGCGTAGGTCCTCCAATCCATCTCCTCGCCGGGATCAATCCGGCAGAGGCGGTAGACGAGGCGCTCCAGTGGCCCGAAGGCGCGGTCGAGGCCGCAGGGCTTTCCCTCGTAGACCTGCGCCATGTACCAGCCGAGCGGTTTCACCAGCGCCACGACCAAGCCGAACAGGAGCGCGATCTGCAACCATGCGTTGGCAGTCATTGCAGGGACTCGGGCTTGAGCAGCGCCAAGAAAAGGTAGATCAGGAGCGCCGTGGCGGCGACGGCTCCTGCGGCATAGTAGAAAGCGTTCATGACGGTTCCCTCACAGCTGGCTCAAAAAGTCGACGAACTTGATCAGAGACCAAAAGAGACCCACGACCGTTCCGATCAACAGAAGGTCCATCATGCCTCGTCCTCGGTCTTTCCAAACCGGTAGAGCAGGTAGATCACCAGGATGCACAGCGTGCTGGATCCGAGCGCATAGATCACGTTCATGTCGTCACCTCTCAGCCTTTCCGAGTCGGCCGTGAAACTCCTCCAGGGCAGCCAAACCCCAGGAGCTGATTCCCGCGAAACGGACCCTCTTCGCATCCATCGCCTCATCTCCTCGCCGCACAAGCTAGAGCCCTTCCCGTCAAGAGGGTGTTAAGAGCGCTCCGATCGGCGTCAAGAAAGGGTCAAGACGAGGACAGGGGAATGCCGCGCCTCCCCGGCCTCCTGTTCACGGGGGTGATCGGCGCGCTAAACTCCCTCGTCGGAGGGCGGGTCATGTCCATGAGCACCGAGAACAAATACCTCATCGCCCTCACGGCCATGCTCGGAACCTTCATGGAGGTGGTGGACACCTCCGTGGCCAACGTGGCCATGCCGCACATGGCGGGGACCTTCTCGGCGGGGGTGGACGAGATCACCTGGGTGATCACGAGCTATCTGGTGGCGAACGCCATCATCCTGCCGCTCACGGGCTGGCTGGGGAACTTCTTCGGCCGCAAGCGGCTGTACCTCACGTGCCTCGTGGTCTTCACCCTCGCGTCGCTGGGGTCCGGCGCCGCCCCCACCCTGTGGTTCCTCATCCTCATGCGCGTCATCCAGGGACTGGCGGGGGGCGCCATGGTGCCCATGTCCCAGGCCATCCTCCTGGAGTCCTTCCCCAAGGAGGAACACGGCAAGGCCATGGCCATCTTCGGCATCGGCGTGGTCTTCGGGCCCATCATCGGCCCCACGCTGGGAGGCTACATCACCGACACCTGGAGCTGGCCGTGGATCTTCTACATCAACATCCCCGTGGGGATCCTGGCGGCGATCCTCGGTGTCCTGTTCATCAAGGATCCGGAGTACATGAAGCGCCCGGAGGGCCAGATCGACTACGCCAGCTTCCTCTTCATCGCCGCGGGTCTGGGGAGCCTGGAGGTGGTCCTGAACCGGGGCGAGCGCTACGACTGGTTCGAGAGCAATTTCATCAAGTTCTTCGCCGCCACGACGGTCCTCGGGCTCACGCTCTTCATCTGGCGGTCCTTCACCGCCGAGCGGCCGCTGGTGGACCTGCGGGTCTTCAAGAACCGCGAGTTCGCCACGGGCACGCTCCTCATCTTTCTGGTGGGGTTCGGCCTGTACGGGTCCTTCGTCATGCTCCCGCTCTTCGCGCAGAACATGCTGGGCTACACGGCCACTTGGGCGGGACTCATCCTGTCTCCGGGCGGCTTCGCGTCACTCTTCGCCATGATCATCGTGGGCCGGCTCGTAGGCAAAGTGGACATCCGGTTTCTCGTGCTCTTGGGCGTCCTGATGAACATGCTCTCGCTCTGGCTCCTGCGTTTCGTGAACCTGGACGTGGGGTTCGTCTACCTCATGACGTCTCGAATCTTCCAGGGATTCGGCCTGGGCTTCCTCTTCGTACCCATCACCGTGGCGGCGTACACGCGCATCTCCCCGCAGAAGATGGGGGCGGCCACCGGGCTCTTCAACCTGTTGCGCAACGAGGGAGGCTCCGTGGGCATCGCCCTGAGCGCCACGTTCCTCGCCCAGCGCGCCCAGTTTCACCAGCTCCGCCTGGTGGAGCACCTGAACCCCTTCAACCCCCTGTACCGCGAGGCGCTCTCCAACATCGCCCGGGGCCTCGCGCCCCGCCTCGGCGTGGACCCTACGACCCTCGACAAGGTCTCCCTGGGCATGCTCTACGGACAGGTTCAGCGCCAGGCCTTCGCGGGGGCCTTCGTGGACGTGTTCTGGATGCTCACGCTCATGTTCGCCGCCATGCTCCCCTTCATCCTCCTGCTCAGAGGTCGCGCCAGCGCCGCTTCCGCCGCCGTGATTCACTGAGGCGGCCGCAAATCCGCGGGAGCGAAAAGAGAAGAAGTTCCCCGACCGAGGAGGCCGAGAGGGGACTCCCGCAAGCCGTCATTGCGAGGAGGCGGAACGCCGACGGGCAATCTCGTGGTTACAGCGAGACGCTTCGTTGCTTCGCGCCTCGCAGTGACGGTCATGGGGGCACTCGCTTGGCAGTGGCGGCCAGGGAGTTACGCCGCTGGACGGCGGCGGTCGGTTGTCCCGGCCCATCGCCTTCCGAGTCACAGCGGAGGAAGGGGCCGATCTCCCAGCGGCGTGCTAGACCGAAAGGTGCGATCTCAACCGCCGGGCAAGCCCGCGCCGGCGGGGGTCGGAGTGATCGAGGGAGGGGGCCAGGAGAGCGTAGGGGAGCGGCTCGGGGAGCCAGCCCGCGTCCGCGAGTCGGCACAGGGCCCACAGCGCTCCGGTCTCGAAGGGTTCTTCCACGAGGTACTGGGGCAGGAGGGGGGCGAACGGGGCGCGGAACTCGGGGCGTGCGCGAAGGATTTCACCGAGGGCTTCGGGGGCCATCCGGCAGAGGTTTCCCGACTCGTCATTCATGGACCAGAAGAGGGAGCGGACGAACTCGGAGAGGGCAGGATCGTCCTGCGGGAGGGAACTCACGACGCGCCCGAGAGCCACGACCGCCCTCCACCGCACGCCCGGGGACGGGTCTTGCAGGGCGGCGAGCAGGCGCCGAAGGAGCCATCCCCGCGAAGCGGGAAAGGCGTTCACGCCGTCCCAGTCCCGGGCGAGCAGGAGGTCGCGGAGGAGGCCGATCCTTTCCCGGCGGTCCAAGGTACCCCGCTTCAGTCGAGGAACAGCTTGGCCACGTCCACGCAGCGGGCCGCGTAGGCGTACTCGTTGTCGTACCAGGCCAGGACCTTGCCCATCTTCTCCTGGAGGACCATGGTGCTCTGGGCGTCCACGATGCACGTGGCCGTGCTGCCTTTGAAGTCCACGCTCACGAGGGGCAGGTCGCAGACCTCGAGCACGCCCTTGAGGGCGCCGGCCTCCGCCGCCTTGAAGGCGCGCAGGAGCCCCTTCACGCTCACGGGCTTCTCGGTCGTGAAGGTGAAGTCCACGAGGGAGACGCTCGTGGTGGGCACGCGCACGGCGAGGCCGTCCACCTTGCCCTTCAGCTCGGGCAGGACCTCGGTCACGGCCTTGGCGGCGCCCGTGGTGGTGGGGATCATGGAGACGAAGGCGGCGCGGGCCCGGCGCAGGTCGGAGTGGGTCAGGTCCAGGAGGCGCTGGTCGTTGGTGATGGCGTGGATCGTGGTCATGAGGCCCCGCTCGATGCCGAAGTTTTCGAGGATGACCTTGGCCATGGGGGCGAGGCAGTTGGTGGTGCAGGAGCCGTTGGAGATGATGCGGTGCTTCTTGGGGTTCAGGTCCGCGTGGTTCACGCCGTACACCACCGTCATGTCCACGTTGCTGGCGGGCGCCGTGATCATGACCCAGTCCGCGCCGGCGTCCAGGTGGCACTTGGCCTTGGCCCCGTTGGTGAAGCGGCCCGTGGACTCGAAGACGAGGTGGACGTCCAGGTCCTTCCAGAGCATCCCCTCGGGGTTGGGCTGGGCGTAAACCTTGATGCGCTTGCCGCCCACCTCCAGGTGGTCCTTGGCGGCCTTCACGGGCATGTCGAACCGCCCGTAGATGGAGTCGAACTGGAGCAGGTGTCCCAGGGTGGCGGCGTCCGTCAGGTCGTTGAGGGCCACGATGTCGATGTTGGGGTCCTTGATGGCCTGGCGAAAGACCAGGCGCCCGATCCTGCCGAAGCCGTTGATGGCGACGCGAAGGCTCATTGCCATCTCCTCCCGATTCGCGAAAGCGGCGTCAGCCGCGGTTGTAGGCGTCTTCAAGGCGGACGATGTCCGACTCCTCGGAGGGTCCGATCCAGAGCTCCATGACCCTCGCGGGCTTGTCCCCGACGCCCCGGACCCGGTGCTTGGTGCCCTTGGGAATCCAGATTTCCTCGCCCGCCGCGGGGCGCCAGACGCTTGTCTCCCACGGTCATTTCCAGTCCGTCGTCCAGCACCAGCCAGAACTCGTCCCGGCCGTGGTGGTACTGGAGCGAGAGGATGCCCCCGGGATTCACGGTGATGATCTTGATGGAGCTGACCCCCTCGTGGGGGAAGCGCCGGAACTTGCCCCACGGCCGGTGGTCCTCGAGGATGCCCTCTTTGAACGCCTCGTAAGGCTCGATCGTTCTTGTCAGACATCATGGCCTCTCTTTGCTCTTTCGGGAGCCGGGAGCAGGGAGCGGGGAGAGAAAGCCGATCCATCTTCCGAACTCCGAATTTCGACTTCCGAATTCCGAACTCAAAAACCACCCTCCTGGTGCATCCGCAGTGCGCTCATGAGCCAGCTCAGGGTGGACTCCGCCCCCTGGTGCCTGCTGATGCCGTGGTCGTGCAGGCCGTCGTGGCAGCCGTGGGTCTTGAAGTCGTAGAGGGGCATGTTCAGGTCGTTGGCGCCGAGGAACCAGTTGAAGCACTTCTTCATGTCGGACTTCCACCGGACGTCGCCCGTGAGGCGGTAGGCGTCGTGGCAGGCGGAGAGGAGCGCCGCGGCGTCGATGGGCTGCTGGTCGAACTGGGCCTTGGCACCGCCGCGCTGCATCCAGCCGTTGTTGCCGATGATGCTCAGGTGGCCGTCGCGGGGGTCGGTCTGCGCCTTCATGAGCCACTCCAGCGACCGAAGGCCGAAGTTGGTCCGGTTGGGCGGGTCGGCGATGGCCTCGGCCACCATGAGGGCCTTGCAGATGCGGCCGTTGTCGTAGGTGACCTCGTTCTCGCACCACGGCCAGTCGTCGGAGGCGTTGTTCTCGAAGGCGCGGATGAGCCTGTTCGAGAGGTCCTCCCGGATCTCCCGCACCTCGCGGGCGCCCCCGAAGCGCTTGACGAAGGTGTCGCAGGCGAGGATGGTCCAGGCCCAGGCCCTCGGGGAGACGAGGTCCCTCGACGGCGGGCAGGGCCTGCTCGAAGATGCGCTTGGCGATGCCCGCGATGGAATCGTTGGGTGCGTAGAGGAGGGTGTCGGCGAGGGCCCCGAGGGTCCGGCCCTGGCTGTCGTCGGACCCGCTCTCCTCCAGCCAGTGCCGGTCGTAGGCCATGAAGTTTCGGAACCGCTTGGTCTGGTCGTTGAAGGCGTAGAGGAAGAAGGCCAGGTAGGTCTGGATGAGGGGCAGGACCGAATCGTCCTTGAAGAGGTTCCAGTAACGCACCACGAAGCGCAGGGCCCGGGCGTTGTCGTCCGTGGTGTAGCCCTGGCTGCGGTCCGGCGTGGCGAAGATGGCGTGCTGGATGAGGCCCGTGTCGTCCGTGAGGATGCGCAGGTGATCCAGGTGGATCTCGGGCAGGCCCGTGGTGACGGGCGCGCCGGGTGACGGTGGAGGGCACGCCCGCCTCGGCCGCTCGGGAGAACGCCTCGAGGTAGCGGTGGCCCACCTCGTCGTAGACCATGGAGCCGCGTGAACTGGTAGGCCCTCTTCCGGATCTGGTTGCACTCCACCTCGTCGGAGAGGAGGCGCCGGAGCTGGTCCGCCATGCCCCTGCGGGTCGGCGAAATCGGAGAGGAGGCCGCGGCCGTCGGCGAGCATCTCCTCGGCGTACCAGTAGGGCGTGGACACGATGGCCTTGCCGCACCCCATGGCGAAGGAGAGGGTGCCCGAGGAGATCTGCTCCTTGGCCAGGTAGGGGGTGACGTAGAGGTCGGCCATGAGGAGGAACTCGTGGAGCTGCTCGTCGGAGACGTAACGGTCGAAGAAGAGCACGTTGTCCTTGATGCCCCTCAGCTCCACGCGCTGCTCCAGGCTCGTGCGGTAGGCTTCGCCGAACTGGCGCTTGACCTCGGGGTGCGTGGCGCCCAGCACCACGTAGGTGAGGTTGGGGAAGTCCTTGACGAGGAGGGCCACCGCCTCGATGGCGTGCTCGATGCCCTTGCCCGGCCCGATGAGGCCGAAGGTGAGCAGGACCTTCCGGCCCTCCAGGTGGTACTGGTCCTTGTAGTACCCCGGGTCCATGAAGGGAACGTTGGGCACGCCGTGGGGGATGCGGACGATCTTCTCCAGGGGCACGCCGTAGATCTCGCCCAGCATGCCCCGGGCCTTCTCGGCGATGACCACCACCTGGTTGGAGATGGCGCAGAGCCGCTCGCAGGGTCTTCTTCTGGCCTTCGCTGGGCTGGTTCAAGACCGTGTGGAGCGTCGTCACCACGGGCTTGCGCAGGGCCTCGAGCAGGTCCAGGATGTACTTGCCGTCGTCGCCCCCGAAGATGCCGTACTCGTGCTGGAGGCAAACCACGTCCACGGAGGAGATGTTCAGGAACTCGGCGGCCTCCGTGTAGTCCATGCGCTGGGGCTGCCTGAGGACGAAGCCCACCTCCGGGCCGTAGCGGAACGTGTCCGCGGGCCGGTGGAGGGCCACGATCTGCACCTTGCTCGTCTGCCCGAGGGTCTTGCCCAGGGCCCGGGAGACCGCCGTGGCGTTGTCGTGGGTGAATGTGGCGATGCCGCAGAGGCGGGGAATATAGGTGGAGATGAAGGCGACCGACGGAGCTTTCATGGCAGACCCCTTCTCTGAGGAACCCTTCCCGCCCGGGCCGCTCGGGCCCTCAAGGCACTTCGGGGCAGGACAGGACGAAATCCATCACGTCCGACAGCTTGGCCGTGGCCAGCCCGATGCAGGTGTCCGCGGCGCCATAGTACAGGCGGAGTGTATCGCTCTGGGCGTCGTGAATCCACCCGCAGGGGAAAACCACGTTGCCCACGTCCCCCACCCGCTCGTAGGGCTCGCGCGGTCCGAAGACCCACTCGTCGCTCCTGCCGCAGGATCCGGCTCGGGGTTCTCCAGGTCCAATAGGGCCAGGCCGAACCGGTAGATGGCCCCGGCCACCGTGTTGCGCACGCCGTGGTAGCCCAGGAGCCATCCTTCGGGGGTCTCCAGGGGCGGCGGGCACGTTCCGATGCGGTGGGCGTCCCACCAGTTGCCCCGCCGGGTCTCCATCAGGAGGTGGTGCTCGCCCCACTGGGCGAGATCCGGCGAGAAGGAGATCCAGATGTTGGCGTCCCGGCCCGAGGACACCGGCCGGTGGAGGAGGGCCCAGCGGCCGTTGATGGGCCGGGGGAACAGGGCCGCGTTCTTGTCCTCCGGGGGGCAGATGACGCCGCGGATGTCGAAGCTCCGGAAGTCCTTGGTGAGCGCCAGCTTCACCTGGGGCCCCTGGCGCGAGTAAACGGTGTACACCACGCCCCAGCACTCCAGCTCGGCCAGGTAGGTGACCCGCGGGTCTTCCAGGCCCCAGCGCTCCTCAGGGTAGTTCTCGGCATCGGGCAGCAGCGTGGGCGGGTAATCCACACGCCAGCCCGCGATCCCGTCGGAACTCCTGCAAGCAGTGAGATGCGACAGCCCCCGCTTGTCTTCGACCCTCGCCAGGAGGACCGTCTCGTCGCCCACCTGCGCCGCGGCGGCATTGAGCACGGCGTTTGCCGGGTAGCCCAGATCCCTCGCCGTGAGGATGGGGTTCATGGGGTGGCGCTCGAAGAGGTCCGCCCCCGGCCAGGCACGCTTGCTGCAATCCATCGTCGCCCCTTTATTCCGCTATTGCGGTTCTTGCCTTCGAAGTGAGGGCGGTTTCGGGTACGCATGTGCAGATCTCCATGACGGGGAGGGCCCATTCCCTCCCCGCCCCACGGGCAAAGCCCGTTGGGGACCCCACCCCACTCCTGGGGCTTTTCTTGCCGGGAAGTGCCCGGGCTCGGAGGCGGCCCCGTTTACTTGCCAGGTGAACGGTGCGTGGCGATCAACCTCCTGTCCACCAAGGCCTTGAGCTTTCACTCTCTGCTCCCATCGCTGAAATGGTCTTCTTTCTTGCCGTCTTGAATAAAGTCCAACATGGCCGCGTTCACGCCAGCTTGGCTTCGGCGACCTGTCTGCTGATGTCCCAAGAAAGCGCCGGCGTGGTAGGCGCGGTTGAAGGCGTCCATGACCGCGGGCTCGTAGACCGACGGGCAGAGCTCGTTGAGGCGGGCGGCGGCCTTCTCGAAGGTCATGCCCTTCTGGTAGGGACGGTTGGTGGTCATGGCGTCGAACGCATCGGCCACACCGATGATCCGGGCGATGACGGGGATGTGCTCGCCCTGGAGCCCGTCGGGATAGCCTCCCCCTCGCCACTTTTCGTGATGGTGGCGGATGCCGGGGATGATCTCGCGCATCTGCGGGAATGCCTCCGAGAATGGCCGCACCCTTGGGCGGGTGTGTCTTCATGACCTCGAACTCCTCCGTCGTGAGCGCCCCGGGTTTGCGCAGGATTCGGTCTTCGATGCCGATCTTCCCCACGTCGTGAAGCAGGGAGGAGATCTCCATGATGCGCATCATGCGCTCGTCAAGGCCGTATTCCTTCCCCACGATCATGGAGTATGCCGACACGCGTTCACTGTGGCCCCGGGTATAGGGGTCCTTGGCGTCCAGCGCGTTGGCGATGGCGCGGATCGAATCCATGAAGAGCTGTTGGGTCTCCTGCGCCGCCGCCTCAACCTTCAGGATGTACTCCTGGATGTCGTCGGCCATGGCGTTGAAGGCCCGCGCCAATTCGCCGATCTCCATCTTGGCCTTCTCCTCGGCGCGGCGGTGGAAGTTTCCATGCGCCAGGTCCCGGCTGACCTCGGTGAGGTCAGAGAGGGGGCGGGTGATGAGGCGGGCGAGCACCAACCCGACGAGGAGTGCGCCCATGATGGAGAGTGCGATCCACACGGTGGACTGATCCTTGAGCGCCACGATGGGGGCGTAGTACTTCTCCCGGTCCACCTGGGAGAACAGGAGCCAGCGGTAGGCCTTAATGGGGGCGCAGGTGACCAGGTCCGTCTCGCGCTTGTCTCCCGTGAATCGGGTCACGCTGTAGTTTACGGTGCTGGCGGGGTAGGTCCCGGAGGAGAGGATCCGCTGGACGATGGGGTCGTCGGCGAGGTTGCTGGGCTGCCCCTGGCGGGCCGATTCCGAGTGGAAGAGCAGGTTGCCCTGCTCGTCCGTGACGAACATGGTGAACTCACGGCCATATTGCGCGAGGCTCTCCTGCACGTCCTGCAGGAGGAAGATGCCCGAGAGGGCTCGCCACGGCCCGGTTGTCCGAATGGAGGGGGAGGGCCACGGCCATGGCCGGCTGGCTCTCCCCGAGCGCGGCGAGCTTCACGAAGAAAACCTCCGAGGACTGGGTCTCGTTGGATTCCATGGCCTGGCGTCCCAACGGCATGACGAGGGCCGTGAGCTGGCCCTGCTCGGAGGACGGTGATGCCCTTCCAGGGAGTGACGAACTGGCCCCCCTCCGGGATCCTGATAGCTCAATAGGAGCGTGTTGTCCGAGAGATTCCGTCCCAGGATCCCCCGCTGGAGGAGCCCCTCGAAGTTGGTCTTGTACTGGGCGTCGTTCGCGTAAACCTCGAAGGTGCCCGCCAGATCAGTCAGGTGGCTCTGGTGGGCCTCCATGAGATTCTCGATGTGGCTGGCCGCGGGGATGGCGGTCTTGAGCTGGCGCTCGCGCAAGGACTCCTCAATGAAGTCGCGGCTGGTGTCGATGGTTTTCCATGAATAGGACACCAGGGGGACGACCACGAGGAGTACGAGGAGCACGGAGAGGACCCAAAAGAGCCCAATACGCACCTTTTTCACTCCCTCTGGACCTGCCAAGGCACGCCTCCTACAGGAGATAAAGGGTATCACAGGCCATTACGAATGGGTTAGTTCTCATTCGGAAATGCGGAAAGGGACAGGGGATCAGGTGACCATACGGGGACTGAGGGACTACGGGACTGGGGGACTACGAAAAACAAGAGCAGCGACTCGCGATGCCCTCTTCTCCGCTTCAAATTCCGAAATCCGAAATCCCGAATTTCTTCTTGACTCTCAAGCGCCTGCGGCCTATAAATAAAGGTTCAAGAAAGGGGCGCTCTTGGCCAACTACCCGCTTTTGGAAGGACTGAACAGCCCCAAAGACCTCCGCGCCCTGCCCGAGGACGCTCTGCCCCAGCTCTGCGACGAGCTTCGGTCTTACCTTCTGGAAGTGATCTCCGAGGTGGGCGGGCACCTCTCCAGCAGCCTGGGCGTGGTGGAGCTGACCGTGGCCCTCCACTACACGCTGGACACTCCCGAGGACCTTACCGTGTGGGATGTGGGGCACCAGGCCTACATCCACAAGATCCTCACGGGACGGCGCGAGGCCCTCAAGACCATCCGTCAGTACGGAGGCATCTCGGGGTTCCTCAAGCGGTCCGAGAGCGAATACGACGTCTACGGAGCGGGACACGCCTCCACGGCCCTCTCGGCGGCCTATGGCATGGCCGTGGCCCGGGACCTGGCGGGCAAGAACACCCGCGTGGCGGCCATCTTCGGAGACGGCGCCCTCACGGGAGGCCTCTGCTACGAAGGCGCTCAACAACGCGGGAGGCGCGCGCCACCGGCGCTTTCTCGCCATCCTCAACGACAACCAGATGTCCATCTCCCCCAACGTGGGAGCCATCCACCGGTACCTCAACAACTTCGTCCAGACCCCCCTCTACCAGAGGTTCCGGCGCCGGGTCCGCGAGGGCCTCGAGCGCATCCCGCGGGTGGGCAAGCCCATGACCTTCCTGGCCCGCCGCATCGAGGAGGGCGCCAAGGGGATCATCACCTCCGGAGCGCTCTTCGAGGCCTTGGGTTTCGACTACTACGGACCCGTGGACGGGCACGACATCCGGGAGCTGGTGAAGACGCTCCGAAACCTCAGAGACCTGGACCACCCCGTCCTCCTCCACGTGCTGACGGTGAAGGGCAAGGGATACGCGCCGGCGGAGGAATCCCCCGAGGGCTACCACGGCGTCAAGCCCTTCTGCCCGGACGAGGGCATCGTAGCCTCCCTCGCCCAACGGCCAGCCCGCGTTCCAAGAGGTCTTCGGCTCCGCGCTGCTGCAGCTGGCCCAGGCAGACCGCCGGGTGGTGGGCATCACGGCGGCCATGCCCACCGGGACGGGGATACTGCCCTTCGCGGAGGCCTTCCCCTCGCGGTTTTTCGACGTGGGCATCGCCGAGGAGCACGCCACCGTGTTCGCGGCGGGCCTGGCCACGCAGGGTATGCGTCCCGTGTGCGCCATCTACTCAACCTTCCTCCAGCGGGCCTACGACCCCATCGTGCACGACTGCGCCATCCAGCACCTGCCCGTGATCTTCTGCATGGACCGGGCGGGCTTGGCCGGCGAGGACGGTCCCACGCACCACGGCACCCTGGATCTGGCCTACCTGCGCCACATTCCCGGCATGGTGGTGAGTGCGCCCAAAGATGGCAACGAACTGCGCAACCTCATGGCCACGGCCCTCGCTTACGACGGAGGACCCTTTGCCATCCGCTATCCCAAGGCGGGCGCAGGCGCCTTCGTCCCCGGGGCGGCGCCCGAGATCCTCCCCGTGGGCCAATGGGAGGTCCTCCGCCGCGGCAAGGACGCGGCCATCCTCGCGGTGGGCCCCATGGCAGACCTGGCGCTGAAGGCCGCCGAATCGCTGAAGGCCAAGGGCCTGGACGTGGAGGTCGTGAACTGCCGCTTCATCAAGCCTCTGGACGAGGCCTATCTGGCCGGACGGCTGGCGTCCTTCTCTCGGGTTCTCACGGTGGAGGAGGGAACGGTGCAAGGCGGGTTCGGGTCGGCGGTGTTGGAATGGCGCGCGGCGACGGGAGTCGCCACACCCGTGCATCTCCTGGGCATTCCCGACCGTTACATCCCCCACGGTCCCAGGGCGAGACTCTTGCAGGATTTGGGGCTCACCGCCGAGGGCGTGGAGAGGGCCCTTACCGAGGGCTGGCTCCGGCCCGCGATCGACGCAGCCCACGGCGCCGCGGCCTCGGGCTGAGCAACCCCCATAGACCCCGAAACATAGGAGATTTCCATGCGCTGGACGTTTGAAACAGGTTCTTCCGCCGCGGCCAAGGCCGAGGGCCTGGCCGTCGGGGTGTTCGACGATTTGAACTTCAAGGGCGTTCCGGGCGCCAAGCAAGTGAGGTCGGAAGCGGAGCGCCTGCGGTTTAAAGGCGCCGCGGGGGAATCCTTCTTCGCGTTCAACCTGGCGGGGAAACCCGCCAAGCACCTGCTTGTGATTGGGTCTGGGCAAGCGGGAGCATCTCGCGCCGGCGGTCCTGCGCGCGGCGTCGGCCCTGGCGGCCAACCGGTTCAGGGAGCGCTTCCTCCAGAGCGCCGCGCTGGACCTGCCCATGGGTGAAGACACGGCGCCCGCGCGATGGGCGGCCGCCCAGGCCATCGTGGAGGGTGCCGCGCTCGCCAACGGCCGATTCACCCGCTACAAAACCGATGAAAGCTCCAAATTCCCCGGTCTCGCATCCCTTGAAATATTCGTTCCCACCAAGGACCCAAGTCTGGCGCAGGGTGGGAAGCTGGGCCAGGTGGTGGCCGAGGCCACGCTCTTCGCCCGGGCCCTGGTCACCGAGCCGTCCAACGTCCTCACCCCCCTGCGCATGGCCGAGGAGGCCATGAAGGTGGCCAAAGAGGGCGGCCTCGCCGTCAAGATCCTGGGCCCCAAGGAGTGCGCCAAGCTGGGCATGGGTGCCTACCTCGCCGTGGCGCAAGGGTCCAAGAACGAGCCGCGCTTCATCCATTTGAGCTACCGGCCCAAGGGTGCCAAGTTCCACCTGGGCCTCGTGGGCAAAGGGCTGACCTTCGATTCGGGCGGCATCTCCATCAAGCCCGCCGACGGCATGGGCGCCATGAAGAGCGACATGGCGGGTTCGGCGGCGGTGCTCGGCGCCATGAAGGCCATCGCGGCCCTCAAGCCCAAGGTGGCCGTGGACGCGGTCATGGCCATGGCCGAGAACATGCCCGGCGGCGGGGCCTATCGTCCGGGCGACGTGCTCACGGCCATGAACGGCAAGACCATCGAGGTGCTCAATACGGACGCCGAGGGGCGCCTCACCCTCGCCGACGCCCTCACCTATGTCCAGAAGCAGAAGCGTGGACGCGGTCATCGACCTGGCGACCCTCACGGGGGCGTGCGTCGTGGCCCTCGGCCCCGATTTCTCCGGCGCCATGGGCAACGACCAGGCCCTGTTGGACGAGATCCTGGCAGCCGCCAGAGAGTCGGGCGACGAAATCTGGCAGCTCCCGCTCCCGCCCGCCTACAACAAATACATCAAGAGCGACGTGGCCGATGTGGCCAACATCTCGCGGATCCGCTGGGGCGGCGCCATCACCGCGGGCCTCTTCCTGCAAAACTTCGTGCAGGAGGGGACGCCGTGGGTCCACCTGGACATCGCCGGCCCGGCCCTGCGCGACGACGAGGGGGCCGACGCCCACAAGGGCGAGGGCTCCGGCGTCGGCGTGCGCACGCTCGTCCGGTTCATCCTGGGGAAAGGATAGAGCCCACGAATCCACGAGCCCACGAGGCCACGCACGGCGGGATGGCCCGCCGTTTGGGGATAGAATCCACGAGTGCACAGGACCACCAGGCCGGGAGTCCATGTGAAACCTAGACGATCCTTAGCTGAATCGTCGTTCCTCGTGGTCTCTTCGATTCGTGGTCTCATGGACTCATGGGGTCATGGACTCATAAGCTCGTGGGCTCGTGGGCTCGTAGGCTCGTGGCCTCTCGGACTCGCGGGTTCAATCCATTGAACATTCTCCTCTGGGTCCTCGTCGGCGTCTGGGGCCTCGCGTTCCTCTTTGCAGTCCTCAATGCTTTGCTCCTTCCCAGGCTCCCGCACATGCCCGCGCGAGATCAAAGCAGCGCCTCTCTCCCGTCGCTGAGCGTCGTGATCCCCGCGCGGGACGAGGAGAGGGACATCGAGGCGGCGGTCTCCTCCCACTGCTCCCAAGAGGACGTGGATCTCCAGGTGATCGTGGTGGACGACGGATCCACGGACCGGACGCCGGAAATCCTCGCCGGACTGGCCGCGCGCTATCCCCGCCTCGAGGTCCTCCGCTGCCCCGAGCCGCCGGCCGGCTGGATGGGCAAGACCCACGCGCTCCACTGCGGGCTGCGGGAGGCGAAGGGGGAGTTCGTCCTCTTCTCCGACGCGGACGTCCGGTACGCGGCGGGGGCCCACGCCCGGTGCGTCGCCGAAATGGTTTCCCGGAAATTGGACATGCTCGTTCTCATCCCCCTCCAGGAGGGGCGGGGGCTGGCGCTCCTCGTGGTCTCTCTCCTGGACGCCTTCCTCCTCTATGGGATGCCCTCTTTTCTCTACAACTCCCCGAGGATCAAGGCGCTCGCCCTGGGCGCCGGGGCGGGCAACCTCGTGCGGAGGGAGCCCTTCCTCGCCACGGGGGGATTCGAAGCCTTCCGGGGGCAGGTGGTGGACGACATCATGCTGGGCCAGAGGATGAAGGCCATGGCGGGACCTTACCGGGTCGTCCTGGCGCGCGATGCCGCGGCCGTGCGGATGTACGGGAGCTTCGGAGAAGCGGTCGGTGGATTCTCCAAGAACATGTACGCGTTTTTGGGCTTTAACCCCCTGCGAGCCCTGATGGGCTTTCTCGCGGGGTGGGTGATCCACTTGGTCCCCCCTGCCGTCCTTCTCGCGGCCCCCTGGGTTTCCCCTGCGCTTCTCTTGCCCGCCGGCATCGCGGTCATCGCGGAACTCATTCTCGATGGGGCCATGTGCCTCTGGGCGGGGTATCCCCTCTGGATCGCCCCGCTTTATCCCGTCAGGGCCCTCTTGTGGAACGCGATCCTCGTCCGCTCCGCCTGGTGTTACTACAAGCGGGGAGTCGTGTGGAGGGGGCGAGTGTATAAGGACGGAGCCCACGAGCCCACGAGCCCATGAGTCCAGGAAAACTGAATGGCAACCTCATCCCTCCTCCCAGCCCTACCCTTTTTCCAGCAAATAGAATAAATTAGATCTCTAGACCGTTGCGGAGCAAAGGCCCGGAGCGCACGCTCTCTCCGAGGCCCTCTCGGGGCGAGGCCCACGGCCCCTAGGAGAGGCCGGGCCGAACGCAACCCCGTGAAGGAGAACCCTGCCGTGTCCCTTCCCAAGCCTCCCGCACCGTCCATGTCCACACTCGCCGCCGTGGCCAACTCGCCCCTGGTGGACGCCCTCTACGCCCAATGGAAGGCCGATCCCACATCGGTCGAGCGGGACTGGCAGACTCTTCTTCGAGGGGTTCGATCTGGCCACCTGCCCGCGCTCGTGCGTGGCGGCGGACCAGGCCCGGGACCAGTCCAAGGTGGCCAGCCTCATCTTCGCCTACCGCAGCCGGGGCCACCTCTTGGCCCAGCTCGACCCCCTGGGCAACAATCTCTCCTCCCATCCGGACCTTGCCCTGGAGGCCTTCGGCTCTGCAGGCCAAGGACCTGGACCGGGTCTTCGACACGGGCCACCTGGGCGGGCCCGGAGCGCGCGCCGCTGCGGGACATCATCGCCATCCTGAAGGACACCTACTGCCGGAGCGTCGGCGTGGAGTACATCCACATCCAGGACGTGAAGCATGCGCCGCTGGCTGCAGGCCCGCATGGAGCCGGAGCGAAACCGCTCCGCCCTGACCCGGGAGGAGAAGCTCGAGATCCTCCGGTGCCTCACCGACGCCGAGCTCTTCGAGACCTTCGTCGCACAGCCGGTACCCGGGCCAGAAGCGCTTCTCCCTCGAGGGCGGCGAGTCCCTCATCCCGGCCTTCCACGCCCTCGTGGAGGCGGCGCCCGACCTGGGCGTGGAGGAGCTCGTGGTGGGCATGGCCCACCGGGGCCGGCTCAACGTCCTGGCCAACATCCTGGACAAGTCCTACGCCGAGATCTTCTCCGAGTTCGAGGAGAACATCCCGCCCGAGTCCGTGGGCGGAGACGGCGACGTGAAGTACCACAAGGGCTATACCTCGGACCACCTCGAATCGCCGCGGGAAGGCTTCTCCACGTCACCCTCACGAGCAACCCCAGCCACCTGGAGGCGGTGGACCCGGTGGTCCTGGGCCGGGCCCGCGCCAAGCAGCGCCAGCGGGACGACATGGAGCACCGCAGGAAGGTGCTCCCCTTCCTCATCCACGGGGACGCGGCCTTCGCGGGCCAGGGGCTCGTGGCGGAGACCCTGAACCTGAGCCAGCTCGAAGGGTACACCGTGGGCGGGCACGATCCACTTCGTCGTCAACAACCAGATCGGCTTCACGACGACCCCGAGGGAGGCCCGCTCCACGCCCTACTCCACGGACGTGGCCAAGATGATCGAGGCGCCCATCTTCCACGTGAACGGGGACGACCCCGAGGCCGTGGTCGCCGTCACGAGCTGGCGCTGCTGTTCCGGCAGACCTTCGGCCACGACGTGGTGGTGGACATGATCTGCTACCGTCGCTACGGCCACAACGAAGCGGACGAGCCCGCCTTCACCCAGCCCGTGCTCTACAAGAAGATCAAGGACCGGCCTTCGGTGCGCCAAGCTCTACAGCGAGGCCGCTCGTGGAGTCAGGGCGTGATCACCGCCCAGGAGGAGGAGGCCATCGCCGCGGATTTCCAGGCCCGCCTCCAGAAGGCCTTCGAATCGGTGAAGGCCAACGCCGTGGTGCCCGTGGTCGCCCTCCGCGGGACCCTATTGGTCGGAGCTTCGAGGAGCAGTACTCCCACGAGCCCGCCGGGACCGGCGTCACCGCGGAGGCGCTGCGGGAGCGTGGCGCGCGCCCTCACCACCGATCCCCGACGGACTTCGCCCTCAACCCCAAGGTGGCCCGCCGCCTGCCCGAGGTCATGAGGGCGGTGGCGGAGCACGGGACCGTGGACTGGGCCACCGCCGAACTGCTGGCCTTCGGCACGCTCCTGGACGAGGGCACTCCCGTGCGGCTGAGCGGCCAGGACAGCGCCCGCGGCACCTTCTCCCAGCGGCACTCCGTCTGGCAGGACATGAACACGCAGGAGCCGCTACGTCCCCCTGAACCACATCCGGCCCGGGGCAGGCCAAGTTCTGCGTGTACAACTCCATGCTCTCGGAGGCGGCGGTCCTGGGCTTCGACTACGGCTACTCCCTGGCCGAGCCCCGCATGCTCGTCCTCTGGGAGGCCCAGTTCGGGGACTTCGCCAACGGCGCCCAGGTCATCATCGACCAGTTCATCGTGAGCTCCGTGGCCAAGTGGCAAAGCGGCCTCAGGGCCTCGTCCTGCTCCTGCCCCACGGCATGGAGGGACAGGGCCCCGAGCACTCCAACGCCTACATGGAGCGCTACCTGGCGGCCTGCGCCGACGACAACTGCAGGTGGTCAACCTCACCACGCCCGGCGCAGTACTTCCACGCCCTGCGGCGCCAGATGAAGCGTCCCTTCCGGCGCCCGCTCGTGGTCATGGCGCCCAAGAGCCTGCTGCGCAAGCCCCGTGGCCGCTCTCGCCCGTGGACGACCTGCGTGCAGGGGCCCTTCCGCGAGGTGCTGGACGATCCCGAGCCTCCCGCACTCCGCGCGCCGGATCGTCTTGTGCAGCGGGAAGGTCTTCTACGATCTCCTCCAGCGGCGCAGGCAGGACAAGGTGGAGGGTGTGGCGCTCGTGCGCGTGGAACAGCTCTACCCCTATCCCGAGGCCATGCTGGCGGAGGTGGCCGCGCGGTACGGGTCGGCCAAGGAGGTGGTGTGGGCGCAGGAAGAGACGCAGAACCGCGGCGGCTGGAGCTTCATGTTCCCGCGCCTTCTGGAGCTCTTCCCCGGGAGCGCGTCCGCTACGCCGGGCGGGCCCCGAGCGCGAGCCCCGCGGCAGGTTCTCTCGCGGTTCACAAGCGGGAGCAGGAGGCCTTGGTCCGGTCGGCGTTGGAGCGTAGGAGCGCTCCTTCAGAGCGCGAGTGCGGCTTCATCCAGGATCGAATGAGGAGCGGAGCATGCTGATCGACGTGAAAGTCCCCACCGTCGGCGAATCGATCACCGAGGGCCTGCTCGCCGAATGGCTTCGGCAGGACGGCGAAGTGGTCACCGCGGACGAGCCGCTCTTCGTCCTGGAGACCGACAAGGTCACCATGACCATCAACGCGGAGCACGCCGGCCGGCTGAAGATCCTGGTGCCCGCAGGCGGCCAGATCGCCATCGGGCAGGCGGTGGGATCCATTGACACGTCGGTTCCACCCGAGGCGCGGAAGAGCCGGGGATGGCGATGGAGCCCACGAGCCCGACGAGCCCACGAGACCCGACAGCAGCAGAGCGCCTCGCCGCGGTCCCGCAGACCAGCGGACCGCCGCTGAATCCCATCGCGGGGATGCCCACGGCCAAGGCCAAGCTCGCGGCCATGGCCGAGACGGACGACTTCTCGCCCGCCGTGCGCCGCATGCTCGAGGAGTACCGCCTCGATCCCGGCGCCATCGCGGGCACGGGCCGCGACGGCCGCCTGACGAAGGAGGACGTGGTGGCTTTTCTGGCACAACGCACCGGAGGAGGGACCGCCGCATCTGAAGGGACCGAGCCGGAGAGCCGGGGAGCCGGAGAGCCGGTGAAGAAGCTGGAGCCCAGGGAAGACGCGGAGAGTGGGCCGAGGCAGACGCGGACGCCGCTGTCGCCCATCCGCGCCCGGATCGCCGAGCGCATGCTCCTGTCCCAGCAATCCACGGCCACGCTCACCACCTTCAACGAGGCGGACCTCGGGCCCTCGTGGACCTGCGCAAGCGTTACCGGGAGGCCTTCAAAGCCGCGCACGGCGTCGATCTCACGTATCTGCCCTTCTTCGTGAAGGCCGTGTCCGACGCCCTCGACGCCGTGCCCGAACTGGCGTCCTGGATCGAGGGCGCCGACCTCGTGCGCAACCACTACCGGGACATCGGCATCGCCGTGGCCTCGGAGCAGGGCCTCGTCGGTTCCGGTCCTGCGCGGATGTGGACCGCAAGAGCCTCCCCGAGCTCCAGCGCGACATCGACGACGCTGGCGAAGAAGGTGCGGGAGAAGCGCGTCACCCTCGACGACCTCAAGGGCGCCGTCTTCTCCATCACCAACGCCGGCTCCTACGGCGCCCTCATGGGCACCCCCATCCTCAACCCGCCCCAGTCGGGCATCCTGGGCATGTACGCCATCCAGGAGCGCCCCGTGGCCCGCGACGGGCAGGTGGTGATCCGGCCCATGATGTATCTCGCGCTCTCCTACGATCACCGCGCCGTGGACGGCAAGGCCGCCGGCACCTTCCTCAAACTCGTCGCCGAGTCCGTCCAGAACCCCGGGAAGTTGCTTTTAGAGCTTTGATTTACCACAGAGGCACAGAGGGCACAGAGAAAGGACAAGATGGAACAACAGGATGATAAAGGAAACAAGAATCAATCCGCTCACATATCTCAAGCTTGGAAGATGGCCCGTCGGCCTGCTTTTGAATTTCAACGTCGCCGTCTTGACAAAAGGTGTCAAACGCCTGGTTCTCGACCCATGAGGAGCGCCAGTAAAATGAGGATGCACGGCCACTCACCTTTCCAGTCCATGTTGGATTGGTCCCTTTGTTATCCGGGACATTTGTTCTCTGTGCCCTCTGTGCCTCTGTGGTGAATATCTCTGTCTTTGTCCTGCAATAGGAGTGGGGTGATGGAATCTTTCGACCTGATCGTGATCGGTGCGGGCCCGGGTGGGTATGTTTGCGCCATCCGTGCGGCGCAATTGGGGCTGAAGACCGCCCTCGTGGAGAAGGACGCGGCGCTCGGCGGCACGTGCCTCAACGTGGGGTGCATCCCCTCGAAGGCGCTCCTGGAATCGAGCGAGCTCTTCCACGTCATGCGCCACAAAGCCGAGCCCCACGGCATCTCGCCTTCCTCGGTGAAGCTCGACCTGCCCAGGATGATGGCCCGCAAGGAGGGCATCGTCAAGGACCTCACGGACGGCATCGCCGTCCTCATGAAGAAGAACAAGGTGACCGTGGTCCGCGGCCGGGGCGTCCTCAAGGGCGGCGGCAAGGTGGCCGTCCTCTCCGAATCTGGCGAACAGGAGATCGAAGCCAAGGCCATCTGCCTCGCCATGGGCAGCGTCGCCGTCCAGCTCCCGTTCCTCCCCTTCGACGGGGACAAGGTGGTGTCCTCCACGGAGGCCCTCGTGCTTCGACAAGGTGCCCCAGCACCTCGTGGTCATCGGGGCCGGCGCCATCGGCCTCGAGATGGGGAGCGTGTGGAACCGGCTCGGCGCCAAGGTCACCGTGGTGGAGCTCCTGCCCCGCGTGGCGCCCTTCGCCGACGCCCAGATGTCCACGTTCCTGGAGCGCTCCCTCAAGGCCCAGGGTATGATCTTCCGCCTCGGCGCCAAGGTCACCGGCGCCAAGCTCGAGGGCGAAGGTCTTTCGGTGACCATCCAGAACGCCAAGGGCGAGGAGGAGTCCTTCACCTGCGACAAGATTCTCGTGGCCGTGGGCCGCAAGCCCTGCACCGACACGGCGGGCCTGCAGGAGGCCGGCGTGATCCTCGAGGGCGGCCGCGTTGCGGTGGACGACCATTTCCGCACCAACCTCCCGGGCGTGTACGCCATCGGCGATCTGATTCGCGGCCCCATGCTCGCGCACAAGGCCGAGGACGAGGGCGTGGCCCTCGCCGAACTCCTCGCCGGCAAGGCGGGCCACGTGAACTACGAGGCCATCCCCAACGTGGTCTACACCCACCCGGAGCTGGCCTGCGTGGGCCTCACCGAAGAGGAGTGCAAGGCCAAGGATCTGCCCGTCAAGGTCGGCAAGTTCTATTTCAAGGGCAACGGCCGCGCCAAGAGCCTGGGCGAGGACGAGGGATTGGTGAAGGTCGTGGCCCACGCCGAGACGGACCGTCTCCTTGGCGTCCACATCCTCGGGGCCCGCGCCAGCGACATGATCGCCGAGGCCGTCGTCGCCATGGAGATGCACGCCAGCGCCGAGGACCTCGCAAGAACATGTCACGCCCATCCCGACCCTGAGCGAAATTCTCAAGGAGGCGGCACTCAACGTGGACAAGCGCGCCATCCACGGGTAGCGGGCAACGCTTCGAGTCGGAATGCAAAAGGGGCCCGCGAGGGCCCCTTCCGTTTTGCAAACACACAGGGTCCAGATCTACTTCATCGCCTTCGCGATACCGGCTTTCATGTCCTCGAGGTTCATGGCGGGTGTCAGATCGATGGAGGCGCCGAGGTTCATGAAGAAGGGTTCCGCCACGGAGGGGATCGTGCTCGGGTCCTTCAGGTCGAAGAAGAAATAGGCGGTGCGTTCGCCGTAGTCGGCCACGAAGTAGGTCGCTTCGGGCTTCACCTGCTTCACGAATGCCATGACGGTCTTGGGGAACGAGCCATCCTTGATGGCCTCGTTTCCCGTGTCGACGGGTATCGATACTCTCATCATCATGCGCATGAATACGCTCCTTAACAGGCGTTGGGGTGGGTGAAGAACACTCTTTCCACGGGATCAAACACCCGAGAGATCGGGTCTATTGCTTCAGGAAGACTGCGCCAGCGCATCAGCTTCTACGATCAGGTTCTGCCCGAGCTGCAGGGCGCCCTCCCGCCTCAGTCGGTTTTCGCCTCCTGGTCTCGCGCGTGGAAGCCTGGAGGCGCGTCTTCCCCAGTCAAAGGCCGTGCCTTGATTGCCCTTTAAAAGCCTGCCATGCTATCCGCACGGGATGATGTGAGATTCAGTTCCGAAGGGGGCGTTAATGCTGCTTTCAGGGCCGAGGCGGGAGGCGAGAATTCACCTGAGGGTTTCCCTTGCACCGCAAGTCTACTTCGACGTTTTTCTCACCGGAGGTGGACCGTGGGTCCTGGGGTCGAGCCTTGACAACGAGGTCCCCATCCGGGCGAGGGGAGTCTCCCGACGGCACCTCGAACTGGCGCTGGAGGAGGGCAGCCTCTGTTTCAGGGATCTGGGAAGCACGAATGGGACCTTCCTGAATGAGGAAAGGGCTTCGGAGGGCACGTTTCGCGAGGGCTCGGTCCTTCGGCTCGGAGATGTGGTGCTGAGGGTCGTGGATTCGGCAACCGCCTCACTTTCGCCGGCGACGCTCGCCAAGGGCCTTCGCGCGGTGAGCCTGACCTCCCTCGGCCCCGATTCCGGCCCGGCGACCCCCGCGGCGAGCAACCACCGGCACTTCACCATGGAAGACGTGGCCGGCCTCGTGGGGAGCTTTCTCTCCGAGGGGCGGACGGGCCAGGAATGGGCCATGCTCTCCCGGTTCATCCGGGAGACGCTCCACTGCGAAGCCGTGCGGTGTTACGAGCAGGTGGAAGAGGGCTTCGCACTCATGGGCGGCGACGGGCCTTTCCCCGCCGAGTCGGTCTCCATGGAGATCGCCCAGCAGATGGCGTCCCTGAGGGTCATGGGGACCTTCCGAATGGAGGGAAAAGAAGGCGGACGCCTTCTCCTGGCCTTGCCCGTGGTCGTAGGCGAAAAGCGCGTCTGCTTCATTGGAACGGCCCCGGAGGGACCGGACCCGTTCCTCCAACACCAGGAGATCCTCCCCGTGCTCTACGTGCTCTGCCGGCTCGTCCTGAGGTGGGCCGACGAACTGAGACAGCGGGACAACCAGGTCGGGGAGCTCAAGGAGCGCATCCGGGGCATCGAGACGGACCTCGCGGCGGGCATCGACGCAGCGGAACCCATCGTGGGCCGCGACCCGGTGTTGTTGAGGGAGATCGAGGCCGCTTCGCGAGTGGCGCCCACAGAGATGCCGGTGCTCCTGGTGGGGCCCACGGGATCGGGAAAGGAGCTCTTCGCGCGGCGCATTCACCGGTTGTCCAAACGCTCCGGGGCGGCCTTTGTCCCCATCAACTGTGCGTCCATTCCCGAGAACCTGCTGGAGAGCGAGCTCTTCGGCGTGGAACGCGGCGCCTTCACGGGGGCGGATCGCAGCAGGATGGGTCTTTTCGAGAAGGCCCACCGGGGGACGCTCTTTCTGGACGAAGTCGCCGACCTGCCGACGGCACTCCAGCCCAAACTCCTTCGAGTCCTGGAAGAAAAAGAGGTGGCGCCCCTGGGGAGCAACAAGGCGCGCCAAGTGGACGTGAGGCTCATCGCGGCCACCAACCAGAACCCGTCCCGGCTCATCGCCGCCGGGCGGTTCAGGGAAGACCTCTACTTCCGTCTCGCCCATGTCGTGGTCCAGATCCCCCCGTTGCGCGAGCGCGGTGAAGACATCCTGCTGCTCGCGAACCACTTCCTTCACGTGGCCAACCGGGAGTTCGGCAAGGCCGTGAGGGGGTTCGAGGAGGAGGCCGTGGCGGAGCTGAGCCGCTACGGTTGGCCCGGCAATGTCCGCCAGCTCCAGGCGCTTGTGAAACAGCTGGTCCTCTTGAGCCGGGACCCGCTCATCACGGCGGAGCACGTTCGGGCCGCCGTTTCCCGCTACGCACCCGGGGATACGCTCGCGGCTCCGGGGTATTGGCAATTGCCGTGGAGCGATGCGTACGGCGAGTTCGAGGCGGAGTACTTCAGGCGCAGGCTGGAGAGCCATGAGGGCTCGGTTTCGGGACTGGCCCGGGAGCTGGGGATGACCCGCCCGAGCCTCTATCTCAAGATGAAGAAGCTCGGCATCAAGCCCGGTCAGGAGGAGCAGTGATTAGGTGATCAAGTGATCAGGTGATCGCCCGCGGGCCTACCAGCGCCAGGTGGTGGTGGTCTCTCCTCCGTCGGGGTTGAGAAAACGGAAGATCGTCGTGACGCCCTTGGGCACGGCGGCCTTGAGGGCGGCACCGCCCTTGAGTTGGATCTTCCCGGTGCTTTTCCAGGCTACGGAAGTCCACTCGGTTTCGTTAATGTAAACCTTGATCCCGTTCTGCAAGTTGTCGCCCGTGACGACAAGTTTGAAGGGTGGGGCCACCTTCTTGATGAGCGTGATGGCCGGCGGGTTCACCACCTTGACCGACCCCGATTTCTCGCAGAGGGCCGCTCCGGAGACGGCTCTAAACGTCCACGTGTAGGTTCCTGTTCCTGCGTAGGCGTGGGAGGGGGCCAGGGTCTGGGCGTGGGGTGAACCGTCGCCGAAGTCCCAGTCGTAGACGATGGGATCGGGGCACTGGGGCGGTGTGACGGCGCCGGAAAAGGTCACGAGTTGTCCGGGGACGGTGATGTCGGGCACGGTGGCAGCGCAGGCCAAGGCGGAGCAGGGGACGCGGATCTGCCCCGTGCGGGAACAGGTGAGTTCGCCCGAAGTGGCGGTCATGGTCCAGGTGAAAACGCCCTCACCCGTGTAAATGTGGCTGGGGTCCTGTTCGTGGGACAGGGCCGAGCCGTCTCCGAAGTCCCACGAAAAGGCGATGGGATCGGAGCAGCTTCCCCCCAGGGAGGCGGTGGCGACGAAGTCCACGGGCAGGGGCGGGACTCCGAAGGTGACCGATGGGGTGGCTTCGCAACTGAAGGAGCACACCTGCACCGTGCCCGAGCTGGTACAAGGCATGGAGGCTTCGGGATGGGTCACGGTGAAGGTCCAGGTGTATTCCCCTATTTCCGCATAAGCGTGGGTGGGGTCCTGCTGGTTCGCGTGGGCCGAGCCGTCTCCAAAGTCCCAGTCAAAGGACGGGGCGGCCGTGCATCCCGGGGTCAGGTAGATGTCACCGTGGAAGGTCGCGGGGGTTCCCGTGGCCACGGCGCCTGGCACATCGCCCTGCACAGACGATGCCGCAGGAGGCGAGGGGCAGGTTCGTTTGCCCTCCGGTATCGCGGCCGCCGCGGCTTGGACAGCATCCCGGCCCTCCTCATAAGCGCATGCCGGCGGCGACGGGTGCCAGCAGAATCATCAAGAGCCAAGGCGCACCACTGCAGCGTTCTGCTCGAAAACATGACGTTTCCCCTTTCCAAGGTTCCCCCCGCGTTCCGGGGCGGGAGCTCGAAGTGCATCATAGGTCCTGGCTCCCGATTCGGACAAGGGGGGAAGCTACTGCCGAAGTTCTGGACAGAAGGGGATACCCTTAACGACGGTGCGCGATCGTTCTGCAGTCGCCTGGGCGGCGAAAGTCGACTGAAGACTTGAGCCCTAGAGCTTCCCGCTGGTAGTCGTTCTCCAAGGCGGTGGGATCTCCGATGTGGAGCTGGCACCGGGCGACGATCTTGGCGACTTCGAGGCGGCTGATCTTGAGCTTCTGGGGCGCGACGAGCGCTCCCGGGTTCGCAGCCACAAGGGCGAGGGTCCGCAGCGCGAAAAACAGGCTGTAGGCCAGGAAAAGGCGGATCTCGCGCTCCTCCAGGGGGACATTCGTGAGGTAGCGCCAGGCGCACCCGAGATGGTCCGCCGCGTCGGCGAGCACGCGGCGGACCGCGGCATAGACGGCGTCGGCCTGACCGGGGTCCTTGAAGGCTTCAGGGTTGATGGACTCGGCGTCCAAGAAGTCTGTGGGGATGAAGCACCAGCCCCGTCGCACGTCGTCGGCCAGATCCTTGACGATATTCACCTTCTGGAGCCCGAGCCCGAATTTCTCCGCGTCGGCCTGGAGCTCGTAGAAGCGCTCCTGCCCGATATGAGACGAATGGAGAAAGAAGAGGTCCGTCAGGAGGTAGCCCACGGTCCCCGCGATGTAGTAGCAGTATCGGTCCAGGTCGGCCATCGAGCGGAGGGTCTTGAGGGCGCCCGTGCCTTCGCCCATGCGGGCGCTGAATTCCACCATGCCTTTGCCCATTTCCGTGACCCAGCGCGCCATGACCAACCGCGCCGAGGGGCGGCAGGCGCCGTAGGCCGCCAGGAGAGAGTCGCCGTCACGCAGGAGGGCCAGGTCGTGGGGCGAGGACCGATCCGGTAGGAGGCGCGCCACCCCCTCGTGCCAGGATCCCGGCAAGGGGCTCCCGGGGGCCTTCAACTGGGACAGAAACGGCTCCATGAGATCCCAGCGCTGGGCCGAGAGTAGCCCCGGCGCGTCCTCGACGGTGTCCAGTACGCGGCAGAGGAGGTAGGCCACGCACACCTCTCCCCGCAGCGGCTCGGGCAGACCATCGATGGCCAGCGCGAAGGTCCGGGACACCTTGGGCAGGTGTCGGAAGCAGGTGGCCCAGCCATGCGTCGTATCAGGCAGCGCGGTTTTCATCGGGGCCATTGTGCCTTACGAGCGAGGGGTTCTCAAGTCGCTGGACGTGAGGAGGTGAGGAACGGAGGCGACCGTTTCGAATTGCGAATTTCGAACTTGGAATTGGAAAGGAAGCACTCCCCTCCGAAGATCGTGCAATTCCGGGTCAAGGATATAAGCCTCTTCTTTCAATTCACAACTCGCAATCCGCAATTCGCAATCCCCAATCCCGCCCTCCCCTCATTCCCGATGGAAGCCCAGGTCGGCGGGGTTGAGGGCGCCGGGGATCTTGATGAGCTTTCCGCCGGCTTTCTCGAAGGCCCGTCGCTCGGCCGCGGTTCGCTGGGCGAGTTTGTAAAGATCGAAATCTTGGGCCCTCTTCTCCGCGGTCACGTGTCCCTTGGACCAGTAATCGAGCACCAGCGCGCTGTCTCCGCAGACCTTCTTGACGCCCAGCTTCCTCGCGGCTTGCAGGGCGCAGAGGCATGCGGTCAGCTCGCCCCGGTTGTTGGTGGATCCCGGAGGAAGGAGGTGGGTCCCTCGTGGGGTCAGGTCATGCGCGGGCAGGACCAGGTGAAGCAGGGGCACACCGTCCGCGTCCGTGGCGGCGATCTCCGTACCCTCGCCGCGCCCGGTGCCCGAATCGAAGTACACCGCGTCCTTCGGCAGGGAGGCCTTGGCCTCCTCATGCTTGGCGCTCCTGTTTTCGTAGGGGGCGCCCTGCGCGAGCCACGCGCGGGCGGCGGCCTCCGTCTCGAAGCCCTTGAACCGGGCACTGCGCCCCTTGACGCGCGCTTCGCATTCGGCCCAGGTGCGGACAACGCCCGCCTGCCCCTCCACGAGAAAGGCGTAGACCTTCTTCTTCGGGGCGCTCATGCGGCGCCTTCGGTTTTGTCGTACGCCCCGGCCATCTCCTCCCGCAATTCTGTGAGGGTTCCCGTCCCGATGGCATCCCGGATGCGCGCCATGAGGCCGAGGTAAAAGGTGAGGTTGTGGAGGCTGTTCAGGACCAGGCCGGTGGGGTCGTCGGCGCGGTAGAGGTGGTTGAGGTAGGCGCGCGAGATGTGCCGGCATCCCCAGCATGGGCAGGTTGCGTCAAGGGGCGAATCGTCCCGGACGTGCTCGGCGTTCTTGATGGTCACGGTGCCACGTGACGTGAAGAGGGATCCGTTGCGGGCGTTGCGCGTGGGCAGGACGCAGTCGAACAGGTCGTAACCCCATCCGGCAGCGTCCACCAGGTCCAGGGGAGTACCCACGCCCATGAGGTACCGGGGCTTCTCCTGCGGCAGGAGGGCAGCCGTGAAGGCCGCCATGCGCCGGAAGGTCTCCTTCTTCTCCCCCACGGAGAATCCACCCGCGGCGTATCCCTGCAGGTCCAGAGAAGTCAGATCGGCCGCCGAACGGGCGCGCAGATCCTCCTCCATGCCCCCCTGGACGATGCCGAAGAGCGCCGTTCCTTCTCGCTGACTGGCCGCCTGGCAACGGCGCGCCCAGCGGGTGGTCCGCTCCATGGCCGCCTCCGTGGCGGCGCGGGGTGCGTCTCCGGGGACGAGCTCGTCCAGCGCCATGGCGATGTCCACGCCCAGCTCCTCCTGGATTTCCACAGATCGCTCCGGGCTGAGGAAGATCTCGGCACCGTCCACGGGCGAGCGGAAGGCGATGCCCTCCTCGCTGACCCGCCTCAACCCCTTGAGGGAAAAGACCTGGAACCCCCCGGAATCGGTGAGAATGGGTCCCTCCCAGCCCATAAACCGGTGGACGCCCCCCAAATCCCGGATGAGGCCGCTGCCGGGCCGCAGCCCCAGATGGAACGTGTTGGACAGCACGATGGTGGCGCCGGCCTCCTTCAAGAGGAACGGCGGCATGCCCTTCACCGAGGCTCGGGTGCCCACGGGCATAAACATGGGCGTCAGCACTTCCCCATGGGGAGTGGCGAGCCGCCCAAGGCGCCCTCCCGAAGTGTCCCCGCGGATGATTTCAAAGCTCAGAGACATGGGTCCTCCTACAGAAGCCTAGCAGGAACAGGCTTAGATTTCAATAGTTACATCCCATTGCCGGCGACCAGTGCGGGGCCAAGGAAGGAAACTTGACAAATGAGACACTCAAGAATTATATTGATTTCTTACTCAGGCACAGAGTCCTGGGCAACCAGAAGCCATAAGGAGGCCAGTTCAATGGGCAAAATCATCGGAATCGACCTGGGCACCACGAACTCGGTGGTGTCCGTGATGGAAGCAGGGCAGCCCGTCGTGATCCCCAACCAGGAGGGTGACCGAACCACGCCCTCCGTGGTGGCTTTTACGGAGAAGGGCGAAATTTTGGTGGGCAAGGTTGCCAAGCGGCAGGCCATCACCAACCCGCAGAACACCGTCTTCTCGATCAAGCGGTTCATGGGCCGCAAGTACCCCGAAGTGAACAAGGAGATGGAGACGGTCCCCTACAAGGTCGTTCCCGCCGAAAACGGAGATGCCTGGGTGGAGGTCCGCGGCAAGCGCTACTCCCCTCCCGAAATTTCCGCCATGGTCCTGCGCAAGCTGAAAGAAGCCGCAGAGGCCTACCTGGGGGAAAAGGTGACCGAAGCGGTCATCACGGTTCCCGCCTACTTCAACGACAGCCAGCGTCAGGCCACCAAGGACGCCGGTCGGATCGCCGGCCTCGAGGTCAAGCGCATCATCAACGAGCCCACCGCAGCAGCGCTGGCCTACGGTCTGGACAAGAAGAAGGAAGAGACCATCGCCGTGTACGACTTCGGTGGAGGAACGTTCGACATTTCGGTCCTGGAGGTGGGCGAGGGGGTCATCGAGGTCAAGTCCACCAACGGCGATACGCACCTGGGCGGAGATGACATCGACAAGGTCCTCATCGACTGGGTCGTGAGCGCCTTCAAGGGAGAGAACGGCATCGATCTGAGCAAGGATCCCATGGCGCTCCAGCGGCTCAAGGAGGCCTGCGAGCGAGCCAAGATCGAGCTGAGCCAGACCCTGGAGACGGAGATCAACCTCCCCTTCATCACCGCGGACGCGGGAGGCCCCAAGCACCTGCAGATGAAGCTCACGCGGACACAGTACGAAAATCTCGCCGGGACCCTCTTCCAGCGGACCATGGAACCCTGCAAGGCGGCCTTGAACGACGCCAAGGTTTCCCCCGCCCAGATCCACGAAGCGGTCCTCGTGGGAGGCTCCACGCGCATTCCCAAGATTCAGCAGATGGTCCAGAACTTCTTCGGGAAGGAGCCCCACAAGGGGGTGAACCCCGACGAGGTGGTGGCCATCGGGGCGGCCATCCAGGGCGGCGTCCTGGGAGGCGACGTGAAGGACATCCTCCTGCTCGACGTAACCCCACTCACCCTGGGTGTGGAGACTCTGGGCGGCGTGGCCACTCCCCTCATCACCCGCAACACGACCATCCCGGCCAAGCGCAAGGAGAGCTTCACCACCGCGGCGGACAACCAGCCCGAGGTGGAGATCGTGATTTTCCAGGGCGAGCGGCCCATGGCCCGGGACAACAAGGTCCTGGGGACATTCAAGCTTTCGGGCCTGCCGCCGGCGCCCCGCGGCATCCCCCAGATCGAGGTCTCCTTCGACATCGACGCCAATGGCATCCTGAACGTGCACGCCAGGGATACGGCCACGGGCAAAGAGCAGAGCATCACGATCACGGCGTCCTCCGGTCTCACCACGGACGAGGTGGACAAGATGGTTCGCGATGCCGAGGCCCACAAGCAGGAGGACGCCAAACGCAAGGAAGAGGTGGAAGCCAAGAACCAGGCCGACCAGCTCATCTACGGAACGGAGAAACTCCTCCAGGACAACGCGGGAAAGGTCTCCGAGGAGGACGCCCAGAAGGTTCGCGGCGCCTTGGACGATCTCAAGAAGGCCAAAGAGTCGGGCAGCACGGACGGCATCCGAAAGGCCATCGACGGCCTGAACCAGGCCACACACAAACTGGCCGAGGCCATGTACGCCCAGGCACGCACCACGGAGGGTCAGGCGGCCGGACCCGATCCCCAGGGAACTCCTGGGGCCGAGCCCCAGGCCGGGCCGAAGAAGGACGGCGAGGTCATCGACGCCGAGTTCGAGGACGTGAAATAATCACGTGCTTGGAGCCCTTTGAAGAGAAGTATGGAGGCGAGAGGCTGTGACGGGAGCTAACCCTCCAAACCGGGAGCAATCGCCGTGAACTCGATACGGTGGAAAATGGGTCCAGGGGAGGGGGAGGCTCCAGCGGGCTTTGCCCGTGGAGGGGGCCCTGGAGGGCAACATCCCGAACCTTCGGGCTTGGCTCGCGGTTCGGGGGGGAACGCCCTGGCCCTCCCCTTCATGGAACACGCGCTGAGGTCCCTCTTTGAAGGCCAACCTCTTTTCGAAGGCAGGAGAAGTCCGCTGAAATGGAGGGAAGGAGGACCATGACCGTCAAAGGCGAATCGTTGCGTGAGCTGGTCCAACTCCAACGCAAGATGAACCAGCTCTTCGGGGAGATGCTCCAGCCGGACCAACCCCGGCCGGCCCTCCCCGAATATACCTGGGTGCCCGCCGCCGACGTCTTCGAAGACGTCGGGCATTTTTACGTGGAATTAGAGCTGCCGGGCATCCAAATCGACGATGTGGAGCTCGTCTGCGAGGGCAATATCCTTCGCGTGCTGGGGGAGAGAAAGCCGCTGATGGAGCTGACCCGCGAGAGCGTGCAGCGCATGGAGCGATATGTCGGGCCCTTTGGGAGGGAGTTTTCCTTCCCCGAAGGCCTGGACTCCCAACGGGTCGAGGCGCGCATGCAGGACGGGGTGCTCTCCGTGAAAATCCCCAAGCGGGAGAACCGCACCATCCGGGTCAAGTAGAGCCGGACGAGAGGACGAGACCATGGCTCAGCGCGATCTCTACGAGGTGCTCGAACTGCGGCGAGGCGCCTCGGCGGCGGAGATCAAGAAGGCATACAAGCGCCTCGCCCGAAAATTACACCCGGATTTGAACCCCGGGGACAAAGCCGCCGAGGAACGCTTCAAGGAGATCAACGAAGCCCATACGGTCCTCTCCAACCCGGAGAAGAAAAAGCAGTACGACACATACGGCACCGCCGGGCCACCGCCTCCCCCCGATCCGGGGGTTCACTTTGAGGGGTTTGATTTCGGCGCGGGTCCTTCGTCGGCCGGGGGATTTGAAGACCTCTTCGAGACCTTCGCCCACGCGGCCCAGCGTCCCCAGGCTCGGGGCCCCCTGCGCGGTGAGGATCTGATCTACCCCATCACCCTCTCCTTGGCAGAGGCCTTCTCGGGCAAGAAAGCCCGGTTGGCCATCACCCACACCGTACCCTGCGACCGGTGCCACGGTGAGGGGCGCCTGAGTTCCTCCCGGAAAAAACCCTGCCCCCGGTGCGCCGGCAAAGGACGGGTGGGCGTCGCGAGGGGCCCCTTCTCTTTTCAGAGCACCTGCGACCTGTGCGGCGGCACCGGGCGAGACCCGGGCGAAATCTGCACGAGCTGCGGTGGGGCGGGGTCCAAGGAGGTCTCGGACACCGTGGATGTGGCCATCCCCGCAGGGGTGGACACGGGATCCCGCGTCCGGCTCAAGGGCAAGGGCCAGGCGGGACACCTGGGCGGCCCGCAGGGCGACCTCTACATCGAAACCCATATTCTCCCAAGTCCCGTATTTCTCCGGGAGGGCCCCAACCTCAAGGTGAGGGTGCCCATCACCTTTCCCGAGGCGGCCCTCGGTGCCCGCGTGGATGTGCCCACCCTGGGCGGCGGGGCGCGGTTGAAAATCCCTCCGGGCACTTCGAGCGGGCAGACCTTCCGGCTGAAGGGTCGCGGCATGCCCTCGCTGCGCGGGGCCCAGCCCGGCGACCTCCTCGTCGAGGTGACCGTGGCGGTGCCGGCCACCGTGGACGAGAAGAGCAAGGACCTGCTGCGCGAGTTCGAGCGCTTGAACCCCGAGAACCCCCGAGGATATACTTCCGTGGCCCAGGATTAAGAGGCTTTGACGCCATGCCCAGACGACCACCCAAAGGAGAAGGACGCCGATTCTACATGATCTCGGCCGTCTCGGAGCGCTTCGATGTTCATCCGCAGACCCTGAGGCTCTACGAGCGCGATGGGTTGCTGCTTCCTTCGCGCACCGAGGGCAACACCCGCCTCTACACCGACGAGGACCTGGAGCGCCTTCGGGTAATCCTGAACCTCACGAGGGAGTTGGGCGTGAACCTGGCGGGCGTGGAAATCGTCCTGAACATGCGCGACAAGATGAACCTGATGCAGGAGGAGATCAACGCCTTCACGGAGTTCTTCCTCCAGCAGCTCCAGAAACAAGGCGTGACGCGGGAGCAGGTCAGGGAAAAGGCGCTGGCCACCATCCCCAAGGACCACCTGAAGGTCCTCCTGGACCAGCTGGACGAGGGCGATGAGCCCCAGAAATAGCCCGATCAGCGGTGAAGAATCGGCCCTTCTCAAGCGTTATCTGCGCGAAATCTCCAGATTCCCCCTCCTCAGGCCCGAACAGGAAAAGGAACTCGGCGTCCGCATCCAGAACGGCGACCGGGAGGCCCTTCAGACGATGGTGGAGTCGAACCTCCGGTTCGTCGTGTCCTTCTCGAAGAAGTACCGGGGCTGGGGCCTCTCCTTTCAGGACCTCATCAACGAGGGCAACATCGGACTCATGGAGGCGGCCAAACGCTTCGACCCAGACCGGGGCGTCAAGTTCATCACCTATGCCGTTTGGTGGATACGCCAGGCGATCATCCACGCACTCTCCGAACAGGGAGGCCCTTTTCGAATCCCGCAGAAACAGGCCAACCTCCTCTACAACATCCACAAGACCATCGCGGCCATGACCCCGCTTCTGGAGCGCGCGCCCACGCCCGGTGAGGTGGCCGAGGAACTGGACGTCCCCCGCGCCAACGTGGAACTCCTCATGCAGGCCGAAAGCGAGGATCTGCCTCTGGAGTCGAACCAGGAAGACGAGTCTGACTTCCAGCTTCTGGACCGAATCGAGCAGATCACCATGCCTCCGGCGGACCAGAACCTCATGGAGGAATCCTTCAGAAAGCTCCTCATGGGCATGCTCGGAGACCTGGACGATAAGGAGCGGCAAGTCCTCGTCATGCGCTTTGGCCTCGACGGCAAAGAGCCTCACACCCTCAAGGAGGTGGGCGACCACCTCGGCCTGTCTCGGGAGCGCATCCGCCAGATCGAAACGCACGCGCTTAAGAAACTGAAGCAGTCGAAAAAGTCAAAACAGCTCATGGGTTACCTCAACTGACGCGGCAAAGCTCCGCGGTCAACAACGAGGGAAAAGCGGGTGGCATGCCCATGGCTCTCGTCGCCCGCCCCTCACCTTGAAAGGAACCACTCATGATCAAGCGAGCCCTCGCAGCCTTCTTCACCGTGGCTTTGGCCGCAACCTCGTGGGCGCAATCGCCCTCGGACGCCGAAAGGGCCCAGTCCCTGATCAGGCAGGGGGCCGCGCTCATAGATCAGAAACAGCCCGAGCGCGCCGAACCGCTCCTGATCAAAGCCACGACCCTCTCGCCGACGAACGCCATAGCGTTCTACTACCTGGGATCGGTCGAAATGGCCCTCAAAAAGTACGCCGCGGCCCAGGAGGCCATGGAAACCGCACTGAGGGTGGACGCTGCCAGCCCTGGGCTCGTGCGCAAACAGCGCCGCGAATTGCAGGACTTCCTCGCGCTCTCCTACTCCTACCAGCACCAGTATGACAAGGCGAAATCCGCCTACCAGGAAGCCATGGCTCAGGACCCGCTGTACCCGGGATTCCCGTACAATCTGGCGTGCGTCTGCGCCCTGGCGGGGGATCGAGCCGGCGCGCTCTCGGCTCTTCGCACCGCACTGGCGAACGACGCGAAATCCGATCTCGGCCCCACCTTGCCGGACCCGGCGGCGGACGAAGACCTCAAGGGGTTGTGGGGCGAGCCGGCCTTCCAGGCGACCCTATTTGCGAGCCAGCGGCCCCAGCCCAACGACGGTCCAGGAGGTGGGATGGCGCGAGAGGGTGCGCGTCTGCTGGCCGCGGGACAGCCCGCGGGCGCTGTTGAACTCCTGAAGTCCAGCTTGCAAACCGACCCGACCATGACCCGGGGGTGGTTCTTGCTGGGAGGAGCCCTGGAGGCCGAGGGAAAGGGTGCCGAGGCTGCGGAGGCCTTTAGGAAGGCCCTGGCGCTCAATGTGGGGCCCACCGCGTCCCTCTACAAGCCCTCCATACGCTATGCCGCACTGAGATCCGGCCAAGCCTACGTCGCGGCCGGGGAGCCGGCCAGGGCGGTGGAGGCCCTCAAAGCGGGGACCCAGGCGGACGACTATTACGCACCCCTTCACTACGAACTGGCCAGGGCTTTCGCCGGGACCGGCGACAGGGGGCAGGCCGAGGCGGAGCTCAAGCGCGCCATGGCCTTGGGACGAGAACCGGCCGCCCTGGACCCGATCCTCCCCGACCCAGCGACGGACCCGTCTTTCTCGCGCTGGGCCAAGGACAAAGACTGGCAGGTCTTTCTCCAAAGCATCAGGTAGCCGGCCCTTCCCGCTCCCGGGCGGCTTGACTCCTCCGAGAACAGACCTCTATATTGATTTCACCCTAAAGGGGCGTGAATCCGATGAAGCGTACGGTGCTGGTGATCGATGATAATCCTGACCTGTTGGACATGGTGGACGCCATCCTGTCCGATGCGGGATTTCTCGTGGCCAAGACCGTTTCCGGAGAGGAGGGCCTGACGGTGGCGCGCACCCTCCACCCCGATCTCGTCCTCCTGGACCTGAACATGCCGCGCATGGATGGCTGGGAGGTGCTCAAGCTCCTCAAGGCCGACGCGGAAACCCAGGACATTCCCGTGGCCATCTTTTCCGTCAGGACCGACTTGAAGGACAAGATCTTCGGGCTCCAGCGCGGGGCCGTGGACTATATCCCCAAGCCTTTCCGGTACGAGCACCTGGCGGAGCGCGTCGAACGGATCCTAGCCCACGCGAAGTAAGAGAGCCCACGGGCCCAGGCGCCCGCGCGCCCACGAAACCAAGAGTTCACGACACCACGCTCCCTAGAACCCACGAAGCACGAAGCCGCCAGGCAAATGGCGGTAGAGTTGCGTCCTTCTTTTGAGTGGTTCTTCATGTCGTGGACTCGTGGACCCGTGGAAGCGTGGGCTCTGTTGTCGAAGGTCGGGCGGTGGGGCTGGTCTGGGCCCGTTGAAAGAGCCCTCTAGGGGGTGATCTTTCCCCGCTCGATGGCGGCCTTCAGGGTTGCCAGGAGCCGTTGAAGCTCATCCTGGACCGCGGTTTCAACGCTCTGGGGATTCTCTAGGCCGAGGATCGCATTGCTGTATGACGCCCGCCTGCTGAAGACGATGCGCCCCGAGACGTAGACGCGGGCGTCCAGTTCGGCGGTGTCAGAGAGATCCTCGATCTGGATGTGGAAGTCCGTACCGTCTTGGCTGTGGTGGGTGTTGACGCCGACGATCATGCGCCCAACGCCAATCGGTTGGCGAGGTTGTCGGGCAGTCCCGCCCTCTTAATCCTCGCCGCTGCCCCGGCCACATCGTAAGGGACGCGTCGAACGACCAGTCGCCGGGTGTCGGGAGAGTATTCGGCGAAGGAGGCCTTGGGGTTTCTGTCCCGGGGTTGGCCCACGGAGCCGGGGTTGACCAAGTAACGGCAGGCCGGGTCGATCTCCAGTTCGAACTCGTCTCCCTTGATGGGCACCAGCTCGATGCCCGACCCGGAGCGCCGAAAGGCCATGGGGAAGTGCGTGTGCCCGAAGAAACATATCCTGAAAGAGTGCCCCTCGAAGACCTGGTAGGCGTCAAAATCTGAAAAAAGGTAGGCGTCTTCGTCCGGGATGGATCCGTGGGCGATCCACAACCCCTCGGCGACCTCTCGCGGGCCTTGGGGAAGCGCGGAGAGAAAAGCCCGGTTCTCCGGCCGAAGGTGTTGCAGCGTCCACTGGGCCGCCTGCCGGGCCGACGAATTGAAATTGCGGCCGTCCTCCATGCCCGAGCAGACCTTGTCGTGGTTCCCCCGGACGGCCACCAGATTCTTGAATCTACGAAGGCGCCCCACGACGGGGTTGGGGCTCGCCCCGTACCCCACGAGATCGCCCATGCAAAGGACGGCATCGTAGGAACGGCGGCTCACCGCGCGGAGCACGGCGTCCAGGGCCTCCTGATTGGCATGGATGTCGGACAGGATGAGGTATCGGGTCTTGGCCAACGGATCCCCCCCGGACTGGACGCTTTACACTATATCAGCCGGATTATGGCGTCAACAACCTCGTCCACGGTTAGCCCTTCGGTCCAGATGCGGTGGGTTGCGCGCCCGTACCACCGCTTCCTCCGGATGAACAGGCCGAAGAGATCGGGATCCTTGGCCAGCGGCCTTCGAGAATCCCGGCCGATGCGCCGTTTCACCTCCTCGAAGCTCAGGTCCAGCTGAATCGTGGGCCCGAGGCGCTTGAGGAAGGGGATGGTCTCTTCGTTGAACCCGCCCCCCCCCACCGCCAGGACGCGCTCCCCGTCTTCGGGGGTCGAAAGGATGACCCTTCGCTCCAAGTCCCGGAAGTAGAGTTCGCCCTTTTCGGCGAAAACCCGCGCGATGGACACGCCTTCGAGATCCTCGATGATCGCGTCCGAGTCCTTGAAAGGCCACTTCAGTCGCAGGGCGAGCACCCGCCCCACCGTGCTCTTGCCGCTGCCCATGAAACCCACGAGGGTCACCGTCCGGCCACTCATGCCGGTAAGCTAACACAACTCGGCAAGGAGGGCTGCTCCTGTTGATTATTAAAACGCGCCGTGCGACGGGCTTTGCCCGCTCAAAGGCGCACCCTAACGCGGGGGAGAGTTCAGTGAAGGGAGCGGAGCGACCGCAACGCCAAGAGGGGGGTGCGAAACCCCCCTCTTGGAAAATCGTGGTGGGCGATACTGGATTCGAACCAGTGACTCCTACCGTGTGAGGATAGTACTCTCCCGCTGAGTTAATCGCCCACGGGACCATGATGTTAGGCCAAGGGACCCCACCCTGTCAAGGCGAAGTTCGATGGCCTTGCGCGAGGTCGGTCAGACGCAGGAAGATAGAATGACTTTCAGACGGAGCGTGCCGTGAGCGAGCCCTGGGGTCAGCCTGCGATCCACAAGGAGGGCGCGCCCTCCCGCCTGCCGGGAGAGGCGATCTTCCGCATGGAGGGACTGACGCGCCGGTACGGCAGCGTGCTCGCCGTGGACCACCTGGACCTCTCCGTCCATCCGGGAGAGCTGTTTGGATTTCTGGGGCCCAACGGAGCCGGGAAGACCACCACCATACGGATGGCCTCGGGCCTCCTGCGCCCCACTTCGGGAACGATCCGGATCTTCGGGATGGACCCCTACCGGAACCCCGTGGAGGTCAAACGCCTCATCGGCGTGGCGCCCGACGAGCCGCCCCTCTACGACCGCCTCACGGGGCGCGAGACCCTCGAGTTCGTGGGTCGGGTCCACGATCTGCCGTCCCGGGAAGCGGCGAGCCGCGCAGGGGATCTGCTCGCCTGGCTCGAGTTGGACGGCGCGGCGTCCTCCCGCGTGGGCGAGTATTCCATGGGCATGAAGAAGAAGCTCTCCCTGGCCTGCGTACTCATCCACAAACCCCGCCTCATGTTCCTCGACGAGCCCTTCTCGGGGATCGATCCCGTGGGGGTGAAGCGCATCAAGGACCACCTCGCCTCCCTGGCGCGCGACGGGACCACGGTGTTCTTCTCCTCCCACGTCATGGAACTTGTGGAGAGGTTCTGCACGAGGATGGCCGTCATCCACGAGGGTAGACTCCGCGCCCTTGGCACCGTGGAGGAGATTCGAGCGGGGGCGGGCCTGGGAGGCGGCGCCACGCTGGAGGAGGCCTTCGTCAAACTCGTGGACGCCGAGCCCAGGGGAGAGGTGGCATCGTGGATGGTGCCTTAAGGCTCCCCGCTCGCCCCCATGTCATCTTGGCCCTCGCCCGGGTTCATTGGACACTGTCGCTCCGGCTGCCGCAGGGGACCGTCACGGAGAAGGTGATCACGTGGGGTTTCGTGGGTCCCATCCTGGCTGGGGTGGCGTGGGCCTGCTCCTGGCTTGGGTTCCTGACAACGACGCAGATGGCCGAGGAGCCGTCCTACCTGCACCTCATCCTGATGGGGGTCGGCGGCTTCATCCTCCTCATGTACCTGGTGGTCGTCCCCACGACTCGATCCCTGACCGGGTTCGACCTGGGGAACCTCTTCCACCTGCCCCTCCGGCCAGGAGAGATCGTGGCTTCGCTCCTTCTGGGCAACGCCCTGAACCCCACCGCCATCCTCCTCCCTGCCGCATTCTTCGCAGGGTGCGTGGCGGGGTCCCTGGCCACGGGCCACGTGCTCCTCGGCCTCGCGTGTCTCTTGGGGGGGGCGCTGTGGCTCGTCCAGTTCGCCCTCATCCTCACGGGACTCGACTTCCTGCTCCTGTGGCTGGGCCGGTCGCGGTGGCTCAACCGGATCCTGCTCGCGGTTCTGTTCCTGATGATCGTGCCTGGGGGAGCTCTCCTCACGGCATCAGGCGAGGGCGACTCGGCCCCCTTAAGGGAAACCCTGGTCCATTGGTTTAAAGAGGCTGCCCCGGTGCTCGCCTACGTGCCGGGCCTCTCACCCCTGGCCTGGGTCGGTGACCAGGGTGCCTGGTGGGCCGTCCTGGCGGTTGCCCTTCTGGAAACGGCGGTGCTGTATGGACTCGGCGCCCGTCTCCTGGCGAGGCTCATGACGGGAGGCGCCGTGGAGGAACATGACCGTTCCTCCGGCTGGATCACCTCGATGGCGCCCTGGATGGGAAGGGCAGGAAGAAAGATCCTGCGGCCCTTGCTGGCCAAAGATTTCCGAATACTGTGGAGGGAAAAGAGCTTCAAGGTGATCCTTTTCGGCGTGTCGGTGATGATGGGGGGCCTCTCACGGGTGGCGAGCGGCTCGGAAACCGATTCCGGCTTGGACCTCCTGGGCCACTCGGTTCCCTTCCTCGCGGTCGGCCTCCTGGGCGCCTTCGGCTTCAACGCGCTTGCCTACGAGGGCCCCGGCCTCGTCTTGCTCCTTGGCTCGCCTGCGCCTCGTTGGCGTGTCCTGTGGAGCAAAAACATGGCCCTGTTGGGGTTCATGCTCGCGGTCATGGGTCTGGGGGAGGGCATCTTGTGGGCCCAGGGCACACGGGGAATCGTCCTCCTCCGTGACTGCACCGTCGCAGCCACCATGAGCCTCCTCTACGTCGGGGGAGGGAACATCTCCTCCGTACTCTGGCCCTTTCCCGCATCCCTCTCGGGGAAGGCCGCGGGCGGCAAGATGGCTCCCGCGCGGATCTTCCTCATATCGGTGGCCCAATTTGTCGTCACGCTGCTCGTCTTCGTGGTCTCCGGGCCCCTGTTGAGCGGGTGGTACGCTCTCTCCGCCTTCGAGCACGCCGGGCCCCTCTTTTGGACCGTCGCGGCCTTCATGGTGGCGTATGCGGTCCTGGTCTACGCCCTCCTCCTCGGTTGGGCCGGCCGGCTCATGGGAGCGAGGGAACCGGAGATCTTCGAGAGGCTGGTCCGGCAGGCCGGATAGTGGGCGTCTTTTCACCCACTTCGCGCCTTTGGAGGGAAAGGCCTTGCCGGGGCTTTCCCCTTTGATTACACTGCCTTGCCCGGGCATCCTTCCGTGCCGGGCCACCCTTTCGGAGGATTCCTCATGGCCAATAACATCCTTTCCGTCCCCAAGCCCGCCGAACGAGCCCATCCTGCCCTACGGACCCGGTTCGCCCGAGAAGACCGACCCTCAAGGCCGAACTCAAGCGCATGCTCTCCGAGGAGATCGAAATCCCCCTCCTCATCGGCGGCAAGGAAGTGCGCACGGGCAACACGGCCAAGGCCGTCTGCCCCCACGACCACAAGCACGTCCTCGCCACCTACCACCAGGCGGGCCAGAAGGAAGTGGAGATGGCCATCGCCGCCTCCCAGGAGGCCTGGAAGGACTGGTCCGAGATGCCCTGGGAGTCCCGCGCCGCCATCTTCCTCAAGGCCGCGGAACTCCTCGCGGGTCCCATGCGCGCCTCGGCCAACGCGGCCACCATGCTCAACCAGTCCAAGACGGTCTTCCAGGCGGAGATCGACTCGGCCTGCGAGCTCATCGACTTCTACCGCTTCAACCCCTACTACATGCGCTTCGTCTACGACCAGCAGCCCGACAGCGCCAAGGGCATCTGGGACTACGCCGAGTACCGCGCCCTGGAGGGCTTCATCTTCGCCGTGACGCCCTTCAACTTCACCTCCATCGCCGGCAACCTGCCCACCGCCCCCGCCATGATGGGCAACACGGTCCTCTGGAAGCCGGCCTCCTCGGCGGTCTTCTCGGCCTACCACATCCTCAAGGTCCTCCAGGCCGCGGGCGTTCCCGACGGCGTCATCAACTTCGTGCCGGGCCGCGGCGGCAACGTGGGCGACCCGGTCCTGGCCAGCCCGCACTTCGCTGGCGTCCATTTCACGGGCTCCACCGCCGTGTTCCACGACATGTGGAGGACCGTGGGCGCCAACATCGCGAAGTACAAGGGCTACCCGCGCATCGTGGGCGAGACGGGCGGGAAGGACTTCATCTTCGCCCACCCCAGCGCCGACCCGATCGCCCTCGCCACGGCCATGGTCCGCGGCGCCTTCGAGTTCCAGGGGCAGAAGTGCTCCGCCGCCTCCCGCGCCTACATCCCCAAGAGCCTCTGGCCCAAGGTCAAGGATTCCCTGCTCGGCCAGATGGGCGAGATCAAGATGGGCCCGCCCACGGACTTCCGGAACTTCTTCACGGCCGTCATCGACAAGGGCGCCTTCAAGGACCACAAGGGCTACATCGACTTCGCCAAGTCCTGCCCCGACTGCACGATCCTCGCCGGCGGCGGCTGCGACGACTCCGTGGGCTACTTCATCCAGCCCACGGTGGTCCAGACCACCGACCCCAAGTGCAAGATGATGGAGGAGGAGATCTTCGGCCCCGTCCTCACGCTCTTCGTCTACGACGACGCCAAGCTCGACGAGACCCTGGACCTGTGCGACACCACGAGCCCCTACGCCCTCACGGGCGCCGTGTTCGCCCAGGACCGCAAGGCCATCGTGAAGGTCTTCAACCGCCTGCGCCACGCGGCGGGCAACTTCTACATCAACGACAAGCCCACGGGCGCCGTGGTGAGCCAGCAGCCCTTCGGCGGCGGCCGCGCCAGCGGCACCAACGACAAGGCGGGCAGCTACCTCAACCTCATCCGCTGGACGAGCATGCGCGCCGTCAAGGAGACCTTCGTGCCGCCGACCCACTTCGCGTATCCCTTCATGGCGGAGGAATAGAGGGCTTATTCACCACAGAGGCACAGAGGGAACGGAGAAAAGCTCACCACCAAGGCACCAAGACACCAAGTAAGGGAAAAGAAAAACTCACCACAGAGGCACAGAGACACAGAGAAAGACATTTGGGGAAGAGCAAAGAGGGCCCGGCGATTCGCCGGGCCTTTTCTTCGTTGAGTCGTTGATTCATTGACCCGCTGACTCGCGCTTTTCCTGACTCCCCGGCTCTATCCCTTCACTGGCACGCCGAGAGGTCCTGGGTGGCTTTGCAGGGGCTGGAGGATTGCGGGATCTCCGCGCCCGCCGAGTTCGGTCCCGTAGCTCCCTTCCTGCGTCGCCGAGAGGGGAGAGCGGGACGATGAAGTAGTAGTGGTTCCCGTGGAAGGGGTCACCGTCTGCCGAGAGGGCGTCGGCCGTCGTGCACACGAGCGGCGTGTGGCTGGTCCAACTTCCGATGGTCCCTTCGTAGACGGCGTAGTCGGTCGCCGCGGCGCCGCAGCTCGCGCCCCAGGTGAGGTCGAGCTGGGAGAGATTGCGGCAGACCTGGAGCGGCGCGCCGGTGATGCCGTCGGGCACGCGGCCGAGGCCGGGGCCGGCGTTGATGGTGAGCGTGCCGGAGACGGCGGTGATGTCGTACCCCTGCTGGTTGGACCATGCGCCGGGGGTGATGGCGTAGGTCCCGGGGGCGATGGCCCCCTGGGAGGAGCCGCCGTAGGTGCCTGTCCCGAAGACCTTGCTCGCGTCGTAGTCCGCTGGCGAAAAAGCCACGCCGTTGCCGCCGCTGTAGCCGACGCCGGTGTAAGGTTGCGTGTCGTTCGCGGCGGTGGCGGAGAGGGGCTTGAGGAAACCGCGGAGCAAGGGATAGGTGCAGCCCCCGTAAATGCGCCAGATCTTGCCCGTGCCCCCCGCCGCGTCTATGTCCCAGGCCGCGCCGGTGAACGTGCCCAACTGCATCATCTGGGCCGTAGGGAGCCCCGTCCCGCCCGCGCTGGTGGTCTTGCCCGCTGGTGTCCACGTCCCAGAAACTGCCGGTGACCCCGTCGAAGCTGAGCCCCACCAACCCGCCGGCGCTGGAGACGCCGGTCACCGGGCCGGCGCTATAGCTGTTGGTGACGCTGCCGAGGTTGAACCCCACCAGCCCACCGATATTTTCGTTGCCGGTCACCGTGCAGGCGCTGGAGCAGTTCGTGATGCCCCCCATGGCATTCACCCCCACCAACCCGCCCACTGCGGTTTGGCCGGACACCGAGCCGGTGGCGTAACAGTTGGTGATGGCGCCATCGTTAACCCCCATCAAGGCGCCGACCTGATTGGAGCCAGTCACGCTCACACCCACGAGTCCCAGATTGCGGATGGTTCCCAGGGAACCTGTAGAAAAGCCCCGCGTCCCACCCCTCGGTGTCGTGATCATGGACGATGAGGCCGCTGATCGTGTGGCCAGCGCCATCCAGCGAGCAGTCCACCCAGAGGAAGGTGGGTTGGAAGGCGCTCGCCGTATTCCACATCCCGGAGGCCAGCGCCAATTCGCCCATCTCGATATCGCGGACCAGCGTGAAATCGCTTTGTTTCTCCGACTCTACCATGAGCTGAAGCTGGTGGGCGTTGGCGATGGCCGTCGTCCATTCGGAAAGCAGGAAGGGGCGGGTCGCCCCTCCCCACTGGTGCCAGGTGGTTGGTAGAAATCCCAGCCGCTGTAGCTGGCCGACACCATAGCCTGGTCCGTGGTCAGCCCCGTGCCCCCCGCGCTGGAGGTCTGTCCCGAAGTGACGGTATCCCAGTAACAGTTGGTGATGGAGGCGCCGCTCGTTGACCCCCACCAGCCCGCCGACCTGGGCCCAGAGCCCGGAACCGGAGACCGGGCCGCTGCTGAAGCACCGCGAGACGGGGCCGCTGTTATACCCCACGAGTCCGCCGATGCCGTACGAATACCCCGGCGTGCCGGTCACCGGGGAGGTGCTGTAGGAGTCGCGGATGTCGGCGTTATCGCTGTACCCCACCAGCCCGCCGCCGTAATCGTCGGCGGCCACCGGGCCCGAGCTGTAAGAGCAAGTGAGGATACCGTAGCCGGTGGACCCCACGAGTCCGCCAACCCACGAGAGGCCGGCAACCGAGGCGGTGCTGTAGCAAGAATCGATGAGGCGGCAATTCCCCACGAGCCCCCCGGCGGTGTTTTGGCTGGCGCTCACCTGGCCTGTGGTGTAGGAATCGCGAATGGTGTTCGCGTACCCGGCGAGCCCGCCGACACCTCGGGCGCCGGTCACCGTCCCCGTGAAGGAGCAGCCCTGGATCGTCTCGCTGCCCACCTCCCCCACCAGCCCCCCGACGCTGTAGTGGCCGGTCACGGTGCCTCCGTCCAGTCTCACGTGGCCGATGGTCCCCGTGGAGCAGTATCCGAAAAGGCCGACATAGTCCGTGCCAGGACGGTCGATGGCCAGCCCGGTGACGGTGTGGCCGAGGCCGTCGAAGACTCCCGTGAAGGGCGTGGAGACATTACCAAGGGGCGCAAACCCCTCGCCGCCGTTCCACCCGGCGGTCGCGGAGGCGTCGATGTCGTTCTGCAACGCGTAGGTTCCCCCCAGGCTCATGGCCTGAAGGGCGTCGATGTCGCTGACCCAGACGTACGGGTGGCCACCGACGACCAGGCTCGGCGCCGCACCGGAGAGGGTGATCGTGTGGCCGTTGCGGAGGGTGTAGCCTGCGGTGGTGCCGCCCAGGGAGGTGATGGCCAGCCCCGCCGTGGCGCCGGTGGCGACGATGTCGGCGTCGATTTTCACTTCCGCGTGGGCGAACAGCGTCAAGGTCGCGCCGGTCGTCCATCGGATGGGCGCTTCGACCCGGAGGTCGCCGTCTTGGCCCGGCTCCATGTAGGTAGTGCTGATAGTGACGTTGGTCCCGGCGTTCAGCCGCGTCTCGATCTCGCCGACATTCACCCGCCCGGACCAGTCATTCGGGGTCCAAACGTCCGGGTTCCCTCCGGACCAGGAACCGCGGGCGCTGCCGTGGCGGGTGATGGTCACATCGTAGGCCATGGCGGGCACCGCCGTTGCCGCCATGGCCAGGCGACCAGGATCAGGGGGATCACTCGCGTGGGCTTCATCCATCTGGAGAACACCCGGGATGCTTCGAGGTCTTTCATAGGGATTCCCCCTTCGCTCGATCTGAAAAATCCTGCACGCGAACGCCGAGGCGGACCACGGCCAGAACGAAAGCCGAAGCTTGTGGGTCGTTCTTCATGGCTAACCCCCATAGGGCGCGGCATGACAGGTACGAAGGACCGGACTGATGATGATCTCTCTACCAAATAGTATGGAGACGCGCGAACAAGAGTGCAAGAGTATGAAAGGAAAGAGGAGAGCTCGATGGCTTGGCAACCCCGGCGGGTCTCCGGCACATCGCCCCCTCCTTCAAACCTTTCGGCTCCCCGCGGCGTCTTAAGGGGTGAGCGGAGACCCGGAGCGGGTCCTTCGTGACGGAAGCAGGAGGAGGTGGTTGCAGCTCGTGGCGGCGGATACGGAAATGCTGGATGTCCGGGCGGCCCAGCGGGGCGACCTGGGGGCCTTCGAGAGGCTCTACCGGACCCACGTGGGACGGGTGCTGGCCCTCTGCGCGAGGATGACGGGAGACAGGACCATGGCCGAAGACCTCACCCAGGAGACCTTCGTGAAGGCCTGGGAGAGCCTGGCCTCCTTCAAGGGCGAGAGCGCCTTCGGATCCTGGCTCCACCGGGTGGCTGCCAACGTCGTGCTGGATGCCGCCCGCTCCCGAGGCAGGCGTTTGAGGCGGATCGAAGCGGTGGAGGATGCGGACGCCCTCATGGATCCTTCGCCCGCCAGGGACTCCGCCGCCGCCGTGGACCTGGAGCGCGCCGTGGCGGCCCTGCCCGAGGGTGCCCGGACGGCCTTCGTGCTCCACGACGTGCAGGGCTTCAGCCACGAGGAGATCGCGCAGATGGTGGGCCAGGCCGTAGGAACGTCAAAGGCCCAGCTCCTTCGTGCCCGAAAGCTGTCTGAGGGAGGCGCTGAGATGATGGACTGCACCCGTGCCGCAGAACTGCTCGATGAATTCGTGGACGGGGAATTGCCCGAATCCCTCACACGTGAAGTGCGCGATCACCTTCTGGGCTGCCCGACGTGCGCGAGCTCGGAGGCCGAGCTTAGCGCCCTCCTTCACCGTGCCGCCCAGCTTCCTCCCGAGGTTGAACCGGCGCGAGATCTCTGGCCCGGCATCAGAGACAAGATCGCCTCCCGATCAGCCCGCCCGGTTCCTGCCAGACGCTCTGCCGTCGCCTACGGGTGGATGGCCGCGGCGGCTGTTCTCCTCGTACTTCTGAGCAGCGCTGTCACGCTTTGGGTGGTCCGCCACAGGGCACCGACCCCTGTCCCACGCCCCAGTCCGGCCTCCGAACTGGTGGCCCTGAGGGCTTCCGAGCCGGACTACATTCAGGCACGCAAAGCCCTCGTCGCCGCCTTGGACCAGCGCCGGCGGCACCTCTCGCCTCAGACCGTGAAGATCATCGAGCAGAACCTGGCCGCCATGGACCGGGCCCTGCATGCCATGAAGATCCGCCCTCGACAAGGACCCCGGGAACCGCGGCCTGGCCGTCCTCATCGAATCCACCTACCGCCAGGAGATCCAGTTGCTGATGCAGGCAACGAGCCTGCCCACGAACGCCTGAATCTGAATAAGGAGAGAGCCATGTCCAAGAGAATCGTGACGATCCTGATGATGTCCCTCCTTGCCATGACCTTCGCGCTGGCGAGCCTCGCGCAGCAGCGCGTCGACGAGAGCCGTCCCGCGTCCCCCGGCGGCCTCGTGACGGTGAACAACGTCGCCGGTTCCATCGTCGTGAAGGGCTGGGACAAGGCCGAGGTGGCCGTCTCGGGCACCCTGGGCAAGGGGACCGAGCGCCTGGAGTTCGAGGTCTCGGGCGACAGCACGACCATCAAGGTGGTCCTTCCCAAGCAGTCCCACCACGTAGAGGGCTCCGATCTCGAAATCCGCGTCCCCGCCGGCAGCCGGCTGGACGTGAACACGGTGAGCGCGGACATCACGGCCTCGGAACTCACGGGCTCCCTGTCGCTCCAGTCCGTGAGCGGCCAAGTGTCGGCCACGGGGCCCGCCAAGGAGGTGGCCGCCCAGTCCGTGAGCGGAGACATCAAGGTGGATGCGGGCGCCGCCCAGATCAGCGCCCAGACGGTGAGCGGGATCGTCACCGTGAAGGCCGCCTCGCCCCATGATGTGGAGATGGAGAGTGTCTCGGGCGACCTCACCTTCGAGGGGGGCCTAACGCAGGGCGGGTCCTTCAAGGCCTCCACCGTGAGCGGGAACATCAAGGCCGCGCTCCCGTCGGGCCTGGCCGCGGACTTCTCCCTGGGGACCTTCAGCGGCAACCTCGAGAGCGCCTTCGGCGACAAGAGCACCGCCAGCCCCGAGGACCACTCCGGGAAACGCCTCGATTTCACGACGGGCTCCGGCGGCTCCCGAGTCAAAGCCAAGACCTTCAGCGGAAACGTCACCCTCACCAAACGATAGACCTGTTCCCCGGTCCAAGGTGAAGCAAGGAGGGCGAGGCCTTGGCCTCGCCCTTCTCCTGGTTGTAGGAGGGACAAGGACTGTTCACCACAGAGGCGCAGAGGACACAGACGAACCGACTATCGGCGATATAGCAAACAGGGCCCGGCGCTCGTCGGGCCTTCTGTTTCGTCGCCTCATTCCCTCGCGGTCTCGTCGGCTCGGTATCCTCATCCCGCGGGAAGGAAGTAGAACACCATGGCGAGGATGATGTAGACGGAAAGGAGCTGGACTCCTTCGAGCCAGTGGGATTCGCCGTCACTCGTGACCTGCCCCGCGATGGCCACGGCCATCACCACCGCCAGAATCTCCGGGAGGGTGAAAACGAGGTCCATGGGCTTGGGACCCAGAACGAGACTGGCCAGGACGAGGACGGGCGCCACGAAGAGGGCGATCTGGATGCTGCTGCCCACGGCGATGCCGATGCTCAGGTCCATCCGGTTCTTGGCCGCCGCCAGGAGCGCGGTGCTATGCTCCGCGGCGTTGCCGATGATGGCCACCACGATGACGCCCACGAAGACCCCGGTCATGCCGAAGGTGTGGGCCGCGTGCTCCACGGTGGCCACCAGGATCTCGCTCACCCAGGCCACGAGCGCCGTGGCCCCCGCCAGCACGAGGAGGGACCTCCGGAGGCTCCAGGGGTTCAAGTTGTGAGTGCGCTCTTCAAGGACGCCCGCCTCCGCGGCGGGACCCGTGAAGAGGTGCTTGTGGGTGCGCAGGGAGAAGAGGAGGCTCAGCGCGTAGGTCACGAGGAGGACGACCGCGATCTCGATGCTGAGGCCCGCCTCGTGCAGGAGGACATCCCGGCCCCCGAGGTGGTGGTACGCGGCGGGCACCACGAGGGCGATGGCCGCCAGCGTCAGCATGGACGCCTGGCTGCGCGCGCCCGGGGCGCTGAAACGCTGGATCTTGTGTCGCAGGCCCCCCGCCACCATGGCCCCGCCCAGCACCAGCAGGATGTTTCCGATGATGGACCCCGTCAACGAGGCCTTGACCACGTCGTAGAGACCCCGCTGGAGCGCCGCGAGGGCGATGATCAGCTCGGCGGCGTTGCCGAAGGTGGCGTTGAGCAGGCCCCCCACGCCCTCGCCGGTCTTCTCCGCCAGGTGCTCGGTGGCCCGGCCCATCCACCCCGCCAGGGGGATGACCGCCAGGCAGGACGCCAGGAAGGTGAGGGTCTGCGAGCCCGGCGCCGCGTAGTGGAGGACGATGGCCGCGGGGACGAACACCAGAAGCCAATCCAGCGATGGCTTCAACCTGAACTTCACGGGCGCTCTCCTTGAGGGGGCGATCGTATTCGGGCACACAGGAGCGTCACGTCATCCGCAGCGTCGGCCCCCGCCAGGTGTTCCTCCACGGCGGCGGCCAAGGCTTGGATGGGGTCATCTCCGGAGGGCATGCGCAGCACGAGGCGTTCGATCCGGTCGAGGCCAAATTCGCCGGAGGGACTTCCCTCCCCCGCCTCGCTCACGCCGTCGGTGAACAGCAGGAGCGTGTCGCCCGCGGTGAGGGTCCGCCGATCGGCCGTGTAGGACATTCGGGAGAGGAGGCCCATGGGCGGTCCCGTGGCTTCCAGGCGTTCCACGGCACCGTCGTGGCGCAACATGGCCGGGGGATGCCCGGCGTTGACCCACCTGACCTCGCCGGCCTCAGAGTCCCATTCCACCAGGATGAGCGTGGCGTACTTCCGACCCTGCGCCAGCCGATGGAGGAGGTCGTTGCCCTCCGCCACCACGACCTCGATGGGGCGGGTATCGGTCCGGCGGCTCCAGAGGTAGGCCTGCACGTTGGAGGCGATGATGGCCGAAGAGACGCCCTTGCCCGACACGTCCGCCAACACCAGCCACCAGGTGCCTCGCTCCGTGGGGATGCAGTCGAAATAGTCTCCCCCCACCTCCAGGCAGGGGTTGAAGAGCGCGGTCACCGCCAGGCCGGGGATGGCCGACAGATCCCTGGGCTGGAGGGTCTTCTGGATGTCGGCGGCCAGCTTCAGCTCCTGTTCGGTCCGTTCGCGGGCCACGATCTCGCGATGCAGTTGAGCGGTGGTGAGTGCGAGGGCGAAAGGGGCGCCCAGCTCTGCAAGGAAGGTCACATCGTCCCTTCCGAAGGTACCCCGGCGCTTGTTCAGGAGCTGTAAGACGGCCACCAGCCGACCCTCCCTGTCCTTCACGGGCACCGTGAGCAGTGATCGGGTCTTGAATCCCGTGGCCTTGTCCACTCCCGGGTCGAACCGGCGGTCCCGGTAGGGGTCGTGGAGGAGGACCGGGCGCCCCGTGGCGGCCACCGTCCCGACGATGCCGTCCCCCCGGGCCACGGTGATGGCGCCTCCCTCCAGGCCCTGGGCCACGAGGGAGACCAGGGTCTGGCCCCCTTCGTCCAGGAGGAAGAGGCTGCCCCGCTCGGCGCCGATGAGGCGCGCCGCTTCGCCGACGATGTGCTCGGCGATGCGCCCCAGGTCCAGATCCGAGTTGACGAGGAGGCTCGCGTCCACGATGGCCCGCAGGCGTCGCACGCGGCGGCGGAGGAGTGGCCAGGCTCGCGGCATCACGCGAGGACTTGGTGGAGGACAGGGAGCGGGGATCAGTGTTTTTCGCGGCCATGGAAACATGACCTTAAGCGGTGCGCCCTTTTCTGTCAAGTCCGCATTCGGACGTGTTTCTTGGCGCGCGAGCAGCGGGACGGGCAAGAAAAAAGGGGGCGCGGCGCGCCCCCCGGAAGACTCCAATTCGGAATGAGCTACAGGCAGCGCATGAACGCGGCCAGGTCCTTCTTTTCCTGGGCGGTGAGGTGGAGCTGCTGGACCAGGTTGAAGTACTCCACCGTGTCGTCCAGGGTGAAGCAGCGCCCGTCGTGGAGATAGGGCGGGGAGTCCTTGATGCCGCGCAGGGGGAAGGTCTTGATGGGGCCGTCGTGGGCCATCATCATCCCGTTCACCATCTCCTGCTTGTAGAAGCGCTCGGCCTTGAGGTTGTGCATGGAGTTGTCCGTGTAGTAGGGCGCGGGATGGCAGCGCCCGCACTGGGCCTTGCCGTTGAACAGGGCCTCGCCCTTGCAGCTCGGAGGGGGTGGCCTTGGCCGGGTCCAGCTCGCCGTAGATGTCCAGCTTGGGGGCGGGCGGGAAATCCAGGAGAGCCATGAACTCCGCCATGAAGTGGACCTGGCTGCCCCGCTCCAGAACATTGACCCCCTTCTTCGCGGCCATGCAGATGTCGCCGTCGAAGTAGGCGGCGCGCTGCTCGAACTCGGTGAAGTCCTCGACGGTCTTGAGGGCGCGCTGGGAGCCGAAGAGCCGCTGGATGTTCACGCCGCGCAGCGAGGGCGTGTTGATCCGGTGCCGGAACTCCTGGGGCCGGATGTCGCCCACCAGGTGCGTGGCCTTGTTGGTGTGTCCGTTCACATGGCAGTCGAAGCACGTCACGCCCATCATGCCGTCGGGCCGGTCCGTGCGCCGGTCCTCGGTGGCGTTGAACTGCTGCTGGGGGAACTGGGTGAGCAGGAGCCGGAGCCCTTCGAGCTGCTTCGGATTCAGGATGCCGTTGAAGATCTCGTAGTAGTTGGCGAGCGTGACGAGCCGCCCCTTGGCCACGTCGCCCAGGTCGGGCCGGGTGGTGAGGTAGATGGCCGGCGCGGGGTCCGGCAGGACCGCCTCGGGAAGGTCGAAGTCCAGGTCGAATCGAATGAGCCTCGGCAGGAGTTTGAGGGTCATCTCGGGGAAGAGCATGCCGCCTTCGGCGTGATCCGGGAAGGGCAGGGGCTTGTAGGGGAACAGCCCCTTCTCCTTGATCTGCTCGGGGGTCATCTTGTCGAGCTGGTCCCAGGTGGTCCCGGCGAGCTTGGCCGTGGGCCCGACCGGGACGGCCTTGCCTCCGGACATCTTGTCGGGTCCGGTTCTGACAGATAGGTCGTATCTGGAGTTGAGCAGGGCGGCGTGAGCTTGGGCGCGCTCGGCCTTGACGGCGAGGCGCCCGGCTTTGATCTGGTCGAAGGTCTGTGTTTGATTGATGGGTCCGTAGCTGGAGACCACCTGGCCCTGCTGCGCCAGGAAGCCCCCGGTGCCTGCCGCCGCCAAGGCCAATACGCACAGGCTGATCAGAAGAGTCCTTGAGAATTTGCCCAAATTCATGATTAACCTCCCCAAATCACTGCTAACTTGTGGATCAAACCCCAATCCCATATGCGCCTCTTGGCCTCACTGGCCGCACCTCCTCGGCTCATGCGGTGGGACCGGACGGCCGCCGCAGAACCCTCAATCGAAGCAACTTGTGACGAAAAAAGCATAGCCCCCGCCCGTCGTGGATGCAACGATGGGAGCGCGTCATAAGAAGATGTCCAACGGGACAGTAGTTATTTGTCGAAAGTTCTGAAAAGTCACATCTTCCGGTAAGCGGGCAGACGCCAGGCCACGGGTTACGCAGAATTTTCAGGAGGGCTGGAGGACGAAGTCTTAGGGTTTGTCCATGGGCAGGCGCAGCAGTGCCGCCGCGAGTGCGGCCCTGGCGGCGGCCTGCTCGGCTACCTTGCGGGAGGGACCTTCGCCTCGGCCTGCCACCTCTCCATCGAGGAGCACGGAGGTGGCGAATCCCTCTCCGGAGGGCACCGTGAGGTATTCGGGGAGCGGGCTTCCGGCCGCCTGCCGCTGTTCCTGCAGGGCGGTCTTGGCGTCCTCCGCCAGCACGTCCAGCTTCCTGCGTCGGATGGGTTCGCCCCAGAGCGATTTGGCGAGCTTGGCGGTCGCCTTGGGTCCTCCATCCAGGAAAAGCGCGCCGAAACACGCCTCCAGGGCGCTGGCCAAGGTGCGGTCCTTGCTGGCCCCGCCGTCCCTGGCCTCGCCCGCGCCCAGGCGCAGGAAGGACTCCAGCCCCAGGTCGCGCGCCGTGGCCGCCAGGGCGACCTGGCTCGCCCAATAGGCGCGCATGCGCGTGAGCACGCCCTCGTCCTCCTGGGGGAACCGATCGTAGAGGAGCGCCGCGAGGTTCAGGCCCACCACCGCGTCACCCAAGAACTCCAGGCGCTCGTAGGAGGCCAGCCGCCCCCGGCCTTCTTCCACCGCGGCGGACGGGTGGGTGAGGGCCTGTTTCAGCAGGTAGGGATCTTTGAAAAAGTGCCCCAAGTTCGCCTGGAGGGCGTCCAGGCGAGTCGCTTGGTGGGAGACCAGTTCGGAGTGCCTCGCGGACCGATCCTGGATGCTTCTGCGATCCGAGCCTGGGCGGGCGGCATCAGGGATCGCCTCCCGCACTTTCTTATGGGTCTTCGCTCTTTCTCCGGCTCTCCGGCTCTCCATCTCTCCGGCTCCATCCTTGCCCACGGATCTCCGGCTCACCGGCTCACTGGCTCCATTTTTCCTCATGGCACGATCTCCTGGGCCGCCTCGTCGACGGTGGCGGTGGACACGGGGCGCTCCTCCCGGCCGAACCCCAGGAGGAGCGCGTTCGTGCAGAGGTTGTTGATGACGCGGGGGACGCCCCCCGAATGCCGGTACACCGATTCGAAGGCGCCCGGCCCGAAAACCGGACCGTCCTTGGCGCCGGCGACCTCCAGCCGGAAGGCGACGTAGGCCGCGGTGTCCTCGGGTCCCAGGGCGGAGAGGTGGTACCACATGCCCACGCGCTGTCGCAGGGCCCGGTAGGCGGGGTGCGCCAGGCGCTTTCGGAGCTCGGGCTGGCCGATGAGCAGGATGGCGATGAGGTTGGTGGTGTCCAGCTGAAAGTTGGACAGGAGCCTCAGCTCGTCGAAGGTGGCTTTGCCCGGAATGAGCTGGGCCTCGTCCACGATGAGCACCACGCCGCGGCCCTCTTCGTGGAGTTCTAGGAGCCGGTCGCTGAGCGCGTCCACCAGGTCCGCGCGGTAGTGCCCCGGCGTGATGTCCAGGCGGATCGCCAACTCCCGCAGGAGCTGGTTGGGTGTGAGGCGGGGGTTCACGATGAGGACGATCTCGTCCCGGTCGTTCTGGTCCATGAGAGCGCGGGAAAGGGTGGTCTTGCCCGAGCCGATTTCCCCCGTCAGAACGGCGATCTCCCGCTCCTCCACCGCGTACTGCAACCGCGCCAAGGCCTCCTCGTACTGCGGCGCCATGAAGAGGAACCGGGGGTCCGGCGTCTTGCCGAAGGGGCGCTCTTTCAGGCCGTAAAAGGATTTGTACATGAGAGACCCTATGGGGAGCCGGGAGCTGGGAGCTGGGCGCTGAAGGGACTCGCTCCCCCTGCTTCCCTCTTCCTGCTCCCCGCTTCCGTCCTCACGCCTTCACCGCCTCGATGGTGCCGAAGAGGCTCACCGTATCGATGACGAGGATGACCTGATTTTCTCCCACCTCCGTGGCGCCGGCCACGCCGGCCACCTTGCCGAACCGCTCGCCCAGAGGGTGGACCACGGTCTCCTGTTCGCCCAGGAGGTCATCCACCACGATCCCCGCCACCTTCTCGCCTCGCCGGGCCACCACGACGAAGATGCGCCCCCGCTCTTGCGGAGCACTCCTCTTGAGCTTGAAGCGCTCCTCGAGGCGCAGGAGCGGAAGAGTCACGCCCCTCAGATTGAAGACCTCCCGCTGGTCCACCCTCTGGACCTCTTCCTCCATCACCCGAAACGTCTCTACCACCGAGGAGATGGGGATGGCATAAATCTGGTCGCAGCAACCCACGATGAGGGATTGGATGATGGCCAGGGTGATGGGGAGCGTGACTTGGAAGGTCGTGCCGCGGTCCGGCTCGGACCACACGGCGATGGACCCCTTGAGGGCGTCCAGGGAAGCCTTGACCGCGTCCAGGCCCACGCCTCGCCCCGACACCTCGGTCACCGTCTCGGCGGAGGAAAAGCCGGGAAGGAAGATCATTTCCAGGCACTCTTCGGGAGTAAGAGCCTGCTTGGCGTCCGCCAAACCCCGCCTCACCGCAGCCTCCCGGATCCTTTCGAGCTGCAGACCCCGGCCGTCGTCCGTCACTTCGATGAGGATGGAGTTGCCCTTCTGATAGGCGCTGATGGCCAGGGTCCCCTCCTCGCCCTTACCCTTGCCCCGGCGCTCTCCGGGCGGCTCCAGGCCGTGGTCGATGGAGTTTCGGATGAGGTGGATGAGGGGCGTGACGAGCTGATCCATCATCATCTTGTCCAGCTCGGTCTCTCCGCCGTACAACTCCACGCGCACCACCTTGCCCGCCTGGCGGGCCAGCCGCCTGGCGGTCCGGTTCAACTTGTTGAAAATCTGACCGATGGGGACCAACCGGATGTCGATGATGGCCCTCTGGAGGTCGTTCAGCTTCCGGTCCATGGATCGGACCTGCTTGAACAGGTCCACCGAGAGCTCCTTTTGTCCTTCGGCGGCCTCCAGGCGGCTGGCAATCCTTTCCAACACGGCCTTCACCAGGTTCAGCTCGCCCACGATGCCCATGACGGTGTCTAGCTTCTCGATGTCCACCTTGACGGTGTTGGAGAGGCCCCGGGCGTCTTCCGCCTCCTGCTCCACTCCCTCTCCCGGCAGGAGGTCTGCCTCCTCGGAGGTCTCCTCGGAAAGGGTTCGGGGCGAGCCTGTGGCGGGCATGATGTCAGAAACGGCCCCGCCAGCGTCCGCCACCAGCACGGAGACCTCGTCGAGCGTCTTCCGAGTGCCGTAAAGCAGGCGGAAGTGAATGCCGCCGGTGAGGCCGGGGTCCACGACGGGCAGCGTGGAGATGACCTCGCCGCACTCGGAAATCTGCTCGGTGAGCTGCCGCAGGCGCTGGTCGAAGTCGGAGAAATCGAACCCCACCTGGATGGCGAAGATGTGGTTCTCCTCCTCGATGTTTTCCCGGAGGCGGTGCTCTTCGTACTCCGTGAGCGACTTGCGTGTTGGCTCGTCCAGGAGGAGGGCGTCAATCCCCTGGGGAAGCTTCTCTTGTGCGGGCTCTTCACCCGAGAGGCGCCTGAGGAGTTGGTCGATGGGAGTGGTCTCCTCGCCCTCCCCCGCCTCGCTAACAAGGGACCGCAGGGCGATCCTGCTGTCGTTCAGGACGGAGAACCGTCCGGCGTCCAGCTTGGCCTTCCCCAGGCGGACCTTGTCCAAGAGGCTTTCGAGGTCGTGGCTCAGGGTGGCGATGCGATCGAGGTTGAACATGGAGGCCAAGCCCTTGAGGGAGTGCATCTCCCTGAAGATCTTGTTGAGCCGGTCCGGCTTCACCTTGGAGGTGGCTTCGAACTGCTCCTGGGCTTTTTCCAGATCTTCGGCGAGGCCCTCGAGGATTTCCTCCGCCTCCGCGACGAAGTCCTTGAGCTGCTTGGCTCGGTTCTTATCGACCATGCAATGAGCCCTCGGTGGACAGGTGACCGGCGACCTGTCTGGCAGGCCAGGTGGATCGGGATGCGAAGATCACCTGATCACTTGATCACCCGATCACGGACTCCCAGCGTCACGGCAAATGGTGCTGAACGAGGTCGACCAGGTCGCCTTCGGTGAATGGCTTGACGAGGTACCCATCGGCCCCGATGGCGAGACCCCGCTTGCGGTCCTCCTCACCGGCCTCCGTCGTGATGATGAGGATGGGGACCCCTTTGTAGACGGGGTGCTGGCGCAGGAAGCTGATGAGTTCGAGCCCGTTGATGTCGGGCATGTTGATGTCCGTAATGATGAGCTGGAACTCGTTGTCCGGGATGAGCTTCAGGGCGGCGAATCCGTTTTCGGCCTCGTAAACATCCACGGAGAGGTGCTGGTCCAGGGCCGTGGCCACCAGGTTCCGCATGGCGTTGTTGTCCTCGACCAGCAGGATCTTCGTCTTCATGGGCCACCCTGATTGATTATGAGGGGGTTGGCCGAGGGGTGTCAACGGGCAGGACGCGAGACGCGAGACGCGAGACGCAAGACGCGCGCGGTGGGCGGCTACGGCGCGAACTCGGCCTGGACCTGCCGGGGGATAATCCCCGAGCCGAAGGCCTCGTCCAGGAGGCGTTGCACGGCCTCCCTGCCTCTGGGTCCGTAGGCGCGCGTCCAGTCGTTCACATACATGCCCACGAAGGTGTCCGCCTCCTGGCGGCTCAACCCCCGCCCGAACTGGAGCGCGTAGTCGAGGGCCGCCTCCCGGTGGGCCAAGCCGTATTCGATGCTGGCTCCCAATAGCCGGCTCGTCTGGGCGACCAACTCAGGCCCCAGATCTTTTCGGATGGCGTTGCCGCCCAAGGGGAGGGGCAGACCGGTGCGCTCCTTCCACCAGACGCCCGTGTCCACGACGAGGTGGAGGCCCTCCCTGGCGTAGGTGAGCTGTCCTTCGTGGATGATGAGTCCCGCGGGAACCTCGCCCGCCTTGACGGCGGGCAGGATGGCGTCGAAATCCATGAAGACGGGGGTGAAATCCTTCTCCACGAGCTGGAGGGCCAGGTAAGCCGTGGTCATTTTGCCGGGGATGGCGACCCTCAAGCCTTTCAATGCACTCGACGGGCATGGGCTCACGGGCGATGACCATGGGGCCGTACCCGTCCCCGAAGGAGGCGCCGTGGGGGAGGAGGAGATACTGGTCCGCGAGGTAGGCGTAGGCGTGAAAGGAGATGGCCGTCACCTCGAGCTCGCCCTTGAGGGCACGCTCGTTGAGGCTCTGGATGTCGCCCATCTGATGCACGAAGGTGATGCCCTCCGTGTCGATGCACCCTTTGGCCAGGGCGTAGAACATGAAGGCGTCGTCGCTGTCGGGGCTGTGGGCGAGCCGGATCACCGTGGACATGATTACCTCCGCGAAGGCCAAGAGGATAACAGGGGCGTTCTCCGGGGGCAAGTCCTGAGGTGGGGAGAGCGGAATTCGGATTCGAATGAAGGACGGAGAGGTGGATCCCCCGATCTTTTCTTAGTCCCCCAGTCACGCGCCCTCGCGTCTCGCCCAATCGCTCTTGCGTCTCGCCCAATCGCGTCTGGCGTCCCGCGTCTTATCCAACGGGCGCCCGATGGTGTAGACTTGCCGCATGGCGAAGCACTCTGCGATGAACCCCGTCTTGAAGAAGCTCTCCGGGGCCCTGGGCCTCCTCTTCGTCGTCTACGCCGCGGGGGTGGCGGGCTACATGCTCGTGGAACACTGGAGCTTCGACGACGCCTCCTTCATGACGGTCATCACCGTGGGCGGCGTGGGCTACGGCGAGGTCCGGCCGCTGACCACCGCGGGGCGGTGGTTCACGGTGGGTCTCATCATGTGCGGCATCAGCGTCATCCTGTACGGCGTCTCCACCCTCACCGCGTTCATCGTGGAAGGAGAACTGGGGAACTACCTGAGGAGAACCAAGATGGAAAAGCAGATCTCCAAGCTCTCCGGCCACTACATCCTTTGCGGGGCTGGCCGCGTCGGCACCTGCATCCTGGCGGAGCTCCTCAAGACGGGACACCGGGTGGTCGTGGTGGATCTGAACCTGGAGCATGTGAAGGAATGGCAGGAGCGCCACCCGGAGATCCTCGCCCTGGAGGGCGACGCCACCAACGACGCCGTCCTGGAGTCGGCGGGGATCCTCAAGGCCGCGGGATTGCTGGCCTCCCTCCGCGCGGACAAGGACAACCTCTTCATCGTGCTCTCCGCCAGGGCGCTCAACCCGGGCCTGCGCATCGTGGCCCGCGCCGACGAGGAGAGCACGCGCGACAAGATTCTGAAGGCCGGCGCGGACAGCGTGGTCTTCCCGCACACCATCGGCGGCATGCGCATGGCCTCCGAGATGATCCGTCCCAACGTGGTCTCCTTCTTGGATACCATGCTCCGCGAGCGCGGCGGGACCCTCCGGGTGGAAGAGGTTCGCGTCGCCCCGGGCGCTCCGGTGGAGGGCCGCACGCTCCAGGAGGCGGACCTTCAGGGACGGACCGGCGTCCTGCTCATGGCCCTGCGAAACACCGAGCATCAGTTCGAATTCAACCCGCCACGGTCACACCGCCTGAGCGCGGGGGACATCCTCGTGGTGATGGGCGATCTCAGCCCAACTGGCGGCCCTCCGCGCGGAGGCCGGATCGGCCTGAGGCCCCAATCCCGAGGCAAGAGAATTCCGTCGCGGGATCGGGGTGCAATCCCCGGCGCGAACGGGATATGCGGTGACCCGCCCAATTCCCTGAAACACTTGTGTCTGCGCCGGCGTTCATCTCTAATGGGTGGCGGACTATCATCCCTGAGGAGGGGGCATGGGTGACTCGACCAATTCAAAGACGGCGGATCTTTCAGCGCTTCGCATCGACCCGGCAGCCAGGACCTCATCGGGAGGCGGCAAACGCTGGATGGTGATCGCGGCGGCGGGAGTGATTCTCCTGCTCATCGTGGTTTTCGCCATGGCGGGCCGCAAGACGGAGGTTTCGGTGGCCCAGGTGCGGGCGCCTGGAGGGGCCGAGTCCCTCACGATCCTCAACGCGAGCGGTTATGTCACGCCCCGGCGGCGGGCCACGGTGGCGGCCAAGATCACCGGCCGGGTGAAAGAGATGCTCGTGGAAGAGGGGATGCAGGTAACCGAGGGGCAGATTCTCGCGCGCCTGGACGATTCGGACGCGCTGGCCGCCTTCGCTGCCGCTAAGGCGGAGCGGGCGGTGGCGGCCGCCGCCGTTCCGGGCCTGGAAGCCAACCTCAAGGACGCCGAGAAGACGCTCACCCGGGCGAGGGAGCTTCAGAAGGACGGGTTCATGGACCAGCAGTCCCTGGACAACGCGCTGGCTTCGCGCGACTCCCTCCAGGCCCAGCTCGAAGTGTCCCGGCGCCAGGTGACCTCCGCGTCCGCCCGCATGGCCGTGGCCCAGCGGGACCTGGACAACTGCACCGTCCGGGCACCCTTCGCGGGGATCGCCGTCTCCAAGGACGCCCAGCCCGGGGAGATGGTATCCCCCATCTCGGCCGGAGGCGGGTTCACGCGGACGGGCATCTCCACCGTCGTGGACATGTCCTCCCTGGAAGTGGAAGTGGATGTGAACGAGTCCTACATCGCCAAGGTGACGCCGGGGCAGAGGGTGGAAGCCACCCTGGACGCCTATCCCGACTGGAACATCCCCGCTTCGGTCCGTACGGTCATCCCCACCGCGGACCGGCAGAAGGCCACGGTGAAGGTCCGCATCTCCTTCGACAAGCTCGATCCGCGCATCCTGCCGGACATGGGCGTGAAGGTGGCCTTCCTGCAGGGCGAGCGCCCCGCGGGAACGGCCGCGCCCAAGGGCATGGTCCCGCGCGAAGCGGTGCGCGAGGACGGGGGGAAGAAGATCGTCTTCGTCCTCCGGGAGGGGCGGCTCAGCAGGGTTGAGGTGACGCTCGGCGAGGCCCGAGGAACGGAAATGGAAGTGATGGACGGCGTGGCCCCCGGAGAGACCGTCGTCACGGGCGGCCCCAAGGGGCTCAAGGACGGACAGAAGGTCGTCGTGAAAAAGGGTGATCGGGTAACGTAGGTGAGTGAGGAGACTAGGGTAGTAGGTGAGCCTGCGAATCAGCGCTGTCTGGTCCTTAGTCACCTGATCACCTCGTCACCTAGTCACCCTCCCCCAGAGGGCTCCTTCGGAGAACCCATGGTACGAGTGGACGGCATCGGGAACGGGACGGCTCTTGTCCAGGTCCGGAACCTGGACAAGACCTATCAGCGCGGCAGCCAGGAAGTCGACGTCCTCCAAGGCCTCAATCTGGATGTGGAGCAGGGGGAGTTCGTGGCTTTCATGGGCCCCTCGGGTTCGGGAAAGACGACCCTCCTGAACCTCCTGGGAGGGCTGGACCTCCCCACGCGCGGCACGATCACCGTGGATGGGGATGAGATCACCCACCTGAGCGGCCCCAAGCTCTCCGCCTGGAGGGCCCGCCACGTGGGCTTCGTGTTCCAGATGTACAACCTCCTCCCCGTCCTCACGGCCTTTCAGAATGTGGAACTCCCCCTCCTCCTGACGCGGCTCAACAAGGCGGAGCGGCGCCGCCACGTGGAGGTGGCCCTGGATCTGGTGGGTCTCTCGGACCGCATGGACCACTTCCCGCGCCAGCTCTCCGGAGGCCAGGAGCAGCGCGTCTCCATCGCCCGGGCCATCGTGGCGGACCCCACCTTCCTGCTCTGCGACGAGCCCACCGGCGACCTCGACCGGAGGAGCGCCGACGAGGTCATGGGCCTGCTGGACAGACTCTGCGGGGAATTTGGCAAGACCATCCTCATGGTGACCCACGACCCGCGCGCCGCCGAGCGCGCCGGCACGATCCTCCATTTAGAGAAGGGGGAACTCGTGGAAGGCGTTAGAGCATGATGGTGTCTTTGCCTGGCAGTCATCTCGGCCGGCTTCCGGAGCTGACGCCGGGTAACCGGGGGAGGAAACGACAAGCGCCCGCGAAGGGGAGGGTATCTGCTCCCTGCTTCCCGCTCCCCGCTCCCGGCATCGTTCATCTCCGAAGGCCCCCATGAAATACTTCCGCCTCATCTGGTCGAATCTCCTGCGCAAGAAGGTCCGGACGACCCTGACCATCGGGTCCTTCGCCGTGGCCCTTTTCCTCTTCGGCCTCCTGGTGACGATTCAGGCGGCCTTCAACCAGGGGGTGGAGGTAGCGGGTGTGGACCGCCTTGTGACGCGCAACAAAATCTCCCTCATCATGCCTCTGCCTCTGTCCTACAAGGAGAGGATTCTCCAGATCTCCGGGGTCAAAGCGGTCACCTACGCCAGCTGGTTCGGCGGCTATTACCAAGACCCCAAGAACTTCTTCCCGCAGTTCGCGGTGGAGAAGGAGGGCTGGCTGGCCATGTACCCCGAGTTCAAAATTCCCAGGGAAGAGAGGACGGCGTTCTTGGCCGACAAGGAAGGGTGCGTCATCGGCCGCCAGACGGCCGTCAAGTACGGGTTCAAAGTGGGCGACCGGGTCCCCATCGTGGCATCCATTTTTGGCGGCGTTTGGGAATTTAACGTGCGGGCGATCTACGACGGCGCGCGGACGGAGGATGACACCACGCAGTTCTGGTTCCGCGCCGACTACCTCGAGGAGCGCCGCCAGTGGGGCAAGGGCATGGTGGGGTGGTACGTGGTGAAGGTGGACACACCGGACCAGGCCACGGCGGTATCCGAGGCCATCGACAACCGTTTCGCCAATTCCTCCTGGGAGACGAAAACCGATACGGAACGGGCCTTCGCGGCGGGCTTCGTGAAGCAGATGGGGAACATCAAGCTCCTCATCCTCGTCATCGGGAGCGTCGTATTTTTCACGCTCCTGCTCGTGACGGGAAACACCCTGGCCATGTCCGTGCGGGAGCGAACGGGGGAGTTGGCGGTCCTTAAGACCCTGGGGTTCACCGACGCCGGCGTCCTGTGGCTCATCCTGGGAGAATCCCTCCTCTACGCCGGCCAGGGCGGGATCCTCGGCCTGGCGGCGGTGAAGCTCTTCACCCTCAACGGCGATCCCACGAAGGGGATGCTTCCCCTCTTCTACCTGGCCCCCTCCAAAATGCTGCTGGGCCTTTTCGTGGCCCTGCTGGTGGGCACGGCCTCCGGGATCATCCCCGCCGTCCTCGCCATGCGGCTGCGCATCGTCGATGCGCTGAGGAGGGTATGAAGGTGAATTGCGGATTGCGGATTGTGAATTTCGAATTTGGGGAAAGGAAGAAAAGCTGGCATTTCTTTCAATTCCCAATTCCCAATTCCCAATTCCCAATTTCCCGGGGAGGCCTCCCCCCATGACCATCCCTCTGATCTACACGCTGCGTTCCGTGCGGAACCGATGGGCCAGCAACGTCATCGCCGTGCTGGGCATTGCCGGCGTCGTGGCGGTGTTCGTGGCCATGCTGGCCATGGCCCGGGGCTTCCAACAGACTCTCGTTGAGAGCGGCTCGCCGGCCAACGCCATCGTCACGAGGGGCGGGGCCACCACGGAGATGGAGAGCGTGGTGACGCTCGAACAGAAGAAGATCATCGGCGACGCCCCCGGCGTGGCCCGGGATCAGGAGGGAAGGCCTCTGGTCAGCGGTGAGGTGGTGGTGGTGACGGCCTTTCACCACAAGCGGACAGACTCGGACGCGCTCGCTCAAGTGCGGGGCGTCTCCAGCCAAGCGCTCAAGGTCCACGACGGCGTGAGCATCCTCCAGGGCAGGTTCCTTCGCCCCGGCATGGCCGAGCTCGTGGCGGGGAAGAACGCGGCGGACATGTACGAGGGCTTCCAACTCGGCGACAGGCCGCGTTTCGGAGGACTCACCTGGACTGTGGTGGGCGTCATGGACAGCGGGGGCAGCGCTTTCGATTCGGAGGTATGGGCTGACAACGTGGTCTTGAATCAGACCTACAAGCGGCCGGACGACCTCTTCTCCTCGGTCACCGTGCGGCTCACGTCTCCTGGCGCGCTGCAGGCCTTCAAGGATGCCCTGGCAGCAGACCCGCGCCTCACGGTTCAGGCGGAGCGCGAGGTGGAGTACTACGCCAAGCAATCCCGCATGATCTCCACCATGATCCGGGTGCTCGGCTTCCTCGTGGCGTTCATCATGGCCATCGGTGCCGTCTTCGGGGCCTTCAACACCATGTACTCGGCCGTCTCCGCTCGATCCAGAGAGATCGCCACGCTCAGGGCCATGGGCTTCCGGTCGGGCAGCGTCGTCGCCGCGTTTCTCCTGGAGTCCCTGGTCATCGCCTTCGTCGGTGGGGTCGTGGGCTGCGTGGCCGTCCTCCCCATGAACGGCCTGACCACGGACGCCCTGAACTGGCAGACCTTCTCCCAACTCGCCTTCGCCTTCCGCGTCACCCCCGATCTGCTCCTCAAGGGTCTCTTCTTCGCCCTGTTCATGGGCTTCTGGGGCGGTCTCCTGCCGAGCATCCGCGCCGCGCGCCTCCCCATTGCCACGGCCCTGCGGGAACTCTAGTGCCATGCCTCGGAGGTGCCGGGACGGGCCATTCTGACGCCTGCTCCAAAGGGCCGCCATGGAAGGTCTCAAACAGCGTTTCTGCGGCATCACCGATGGTACGTACGATGGCGGAACGGTCTAGGAGGCGCTGATTCGGGGAGGATAGATCGTGCGGTTGGCTGAGCTGAAAACACCCTGCGCCCTGGTGGACCTGGATGTGCTGGAACGCAACTGCACGCGTATGTCCTCGCGCGCGGAACACCTCGGAGTCAAACTGCGGCCTCACGTGAAAACCCACAAGTGCGTGGACATCGCCCGCATTCAGACGCGCGGGCAGTCCGGCGCGATCACCGTCTCCACCCTGGCCGAGGCGCGGGCCTTCGCCTCCGCAGGGTTTCTGGATATTACCTACGCCGTCCCCGTGCCCTTCCCTGCCATTCCGGAGGCGGCGGACTTGTTGCGGCAGGGCGTCCATTTGAAGCTCCTACTCGACCACGAAGCCACCCTCGAGGAGTTGGAAACCTGCGGATCGGTCCAAGGCGTGTCCTTTCCTGTCTTCCTCAAGGTGGACTGCGGGTATCACCGGGCGGGAGTCGATCCCTCGCAAGAGGAGAGCGCCGCCTTCGCCTCGCGGGTGGCTCGGTCTCCCCATCTCAAGCTGGAAGGCCTCCTCACTCACGCGGGGCATGCCTACCGCTGCAGAAGTCCGGAGGAGGTTCGCCAGGTGGCGGAGCAGGAGCGGGCAGTCATGGCGCGTTTCGCTGCGAAACTGCGCTCGGAAGGCGTCCTTGTTCCCGAGGTGAGCGCGGGCTCCACGCCCACCTGCTGCATGGCGGAGGACTGGACGGGTGTCACCGAGATTCGCCCCGGCAACTACGCCTTTTTCGATGCCTTCCAGGTGGCCATGGGCAGCTGCTCGCTCGCCGACGCCGTGGCGTTTACGGTCCTGGCCACCGTCATCGGGCATTACCCCGAACGCGGCACGCTTCTCCTGAACGCCGGGGCCCTCGCCCTTTCGAAGGACCCCGGCCCCGTTCACCTGGATCCCGATTGCGGGTTCGGCATCCCCTGCGACCTCTCGGGAAAGCCCATCCAGGAGTTGAGGCTCACGGGTCTCTCGCAGGAACACGCCGAAGCCGAAGTTTCCGCCCCCGGCCTCTTCGCCCGCTTCCCCGTGGGCTCGCTCCTCCGCATCATCCCGAACCACTCCTGTCTGGCCGCGGCGTGCTTCGAGCGCTATCTTGTCCTCAGGGACGGTGAGGTGGTGGACGAGTGGCGCACCGAACGGGGATGGTGAGAGAAGTGAGGAGTGAGGAGTGAAGAGTGAGGGAGCAAGAGAAACAATCCGGCCCCTCTGGATCGTCTTGGCCGCCCTTTTGATGCTCCGGGTATGGCCCGCCGCCGCAGAGGCACCCCTTCCGAGGGGTCAGGTCGTGCCTCGGGTGGTCTGCACCGCGGCGCCGGCCTACAGCTACGCCCTGTATCTGCCCTCCACCTACACGCCGGAGCGAAAGTGGCCGGTCGTGTTCTGCTTCGACCCCGCCGGGGCCGGCGAGCGCCCCGTCCACCTCCTGGAAAAGGCCGCCGAAACCTACGGGTTCATCCTCATGGGTTCCTGGGACTCCCGGAACGGGCCCTTGGAGCCCATCCTCAAGGCCCAGAATGCCCTTTGGAAGGAGGCGCGGGCGCGCTTCGCCCTGGAGGAGGGGCGCTACTATGCCGCGGGTTTCTCCGGCGGCGCCCGAGCGGCGATCCGCATGGCCCTGGACCATCCCGGCGCCTTCGCGGGGGTCCTCTGCTGCGGGGCAGTTCTGCCCGACGATCGCAGCCTTCCCAAGACCCTGCCCTTCGTGGTCTATGCCGCCGCGGGGACGGAGGATTTCAACCTCTTCGAGCTCTATGAGGCGGATCGGGTGTTGACGAAGGGTGGCACCACGCACTGGGTGGAGATCTTTGCCGGTCCTCATCGCTGGGCGCCCCCGGAGATCTTGAACGAGGGCGTGGAGTTCTTGCAGGCGTGCGCCGCCCGGAAAGGGCAGGCAGCGGCGGATCCGGCCTGGGAGAGGGGTCTCGTGGAGTCGAGACTGGCCTCGGCCAACATCCTGAAAGCTTCAGGCGAACTCTTGCCGGCCCTGTGGAAGGTCCGGCAGACCGCGTCGTTCTTCGCGGGTGTCCCCGGGGCGGACCGGGCAGCAGCGGAGGAGGAGGCGCTGGAGGCCGACCCGCAACTCCAGGCGAGGCTGGGGGCCGAGAGGAAGCTGGAAACGGCCCTGGACAGGCTGCGGCACTGCGATTCTCTCGAGGAGTTCGAAAGGGAGTTCGCGGTCATGAAGAAACTCTCCCAGGGCGACGGGTGGGCGGCTGAGCGGGGCCGGTGGGTACTGACCGTGGCGGCCCTGGACTTCTCCACGAGCGGTCTTGCATCCCTCCGGCGGGCCGACTACAAGACGGCCGCCGCCCTCTTCGAAATGGCCGCCCGCGCCGATCCGAAATCGCCGCTGCCCGTCTACAACGCCGCATGCGCTTACTCGCGCCTCAACCGGCGGAAGGAGTCCATCGCCATGCTCCATCGGGCTCTTGATCTTGGATTCACAGATGAGAGAGCCCTGGCGGATGATCCGGACTTGGCCAACGCGAGGAAGGACCCCGCGTTTAACAGGCTGCTGAAAAGACTCCCGTAGGCCCACGCGGGTTTCTCAACAGCCTGTTAAAGGGACTCGTCGTCAACAGTTCTATTCAAACTCGATGAGGATCTGGCCCTTGAAAACGGTGTCGCCGGGGGAGGCGTGGACCGCCCGGACGATGGCGGCCCGAGGGGCGGCCAGATCGTTCTGCATCTTCATGGCCTCGAGGATGAGCAGGCTCTGTCCGCGCCGGACCGCGTCCCCCGGGCGCACGTAGACCTCCCGGATGACGCCGGGGATGAAGGCGACCATGAGGTTGGGGTCCTTCGGGGCGTAGGGCTTGCGCCGGGCAAACTTCTTCGTGAGCCCCGTCTCGTAAGGCGTATCGTCGATGATCAGGGTTTTCTTTTCGGACATGGAGGAACTCCTGGATCCGTTGATCGGGTGATCGGGTGATCGAAGGATCCGACAATCTAGTCCGAGGGGAATCGGAGCGAGGAAATCCGCAAACCCGCCTATCGCCGCCAACGATGCAGAACGCACCCCCCCGCTCTCTTGATCACCTGATCACCCGATTACCTCAGAATGGTGGCACGCCGTGTTTTTTCGGCGGCCGGCTCTCGGCCTTGTGGAGGGAGATCTCCATGGCGTGCACCAGGTAGTCCCGGGTCTCCTGGGGCGAGATGACCGCGTCCACGTGCCCGTTGGCCGCGGCGATGTAGGGCGAGGCGAACTTCTCCGTGTACTCCGCAACCTTGAGCTTCCGGAAGGCGTCGGGGTCTTTGGCCGCGGCGATCTCGGCCTTGAAAATGATGTTGGCGGCCCCCTCGGGGCCCATGACGGCGATCTCCGCCGAGGGCCAGGCGAAGACGAAGTCGGCCCCCAGGTGCCGCGAGCACATGGCGATGTATCCCCCGCCGTAGGCCTTGCGCAGGATCACCGTGATCTTGGGAACCGTGGCCTCGCTGTAGGCGTAGAGGATCTTGGCCCCGTGCCGGATGACCCCGGCGTGCTCCTGGTCCGCGCCGGGCAGGTAGCCCGGCAGGTCCACGAGGGTCACGAGCGGGATGTTGAAGGCGTCGCAGAAGCGGATGAAGCGCGCCGCCTTGTCGCTGGAGTCCACATCCAGGACGCCCGCGAGGACCATGGGCTGGTTGGCCACGATCCCGATGGTCTGCCCGTTGAGGCGCGCGAACCCCACCACGAGGTTGGCCGCCCAGAGGGCCTGGACCTCGAAGAAGTCGGAGTCGTCGCACACGGCCCGGATCACGTCGCGCACATCGTAGGGCTTGCTGGGTTCCGCGGGGATGATGTCCACGATGTTGAGGCCCGCCTTGGGAAACATGGGCGGGTAGGGGTCGGCCTTCTTCTGGTTGTTCCACGGGATGAAGGTGACGAGCTTCTTGACCTGCTCGAAGCACTCGATCTCGCTCTCCGCGTAGAAGTGAGCGTTGCCCGAGAGCTCGGCCTGCACTCGGGCGCCGCCCAGGTCCTCCATGGAGATCTCCTCGCCCAGCACGGTCTTGATCACCTCCGGCCCGGTGATGAACATCTTGGAGATCTTGTCCACCACGAACACGAAGTCCGTGAGGGCGGGCGAGTAGACGGCGCCGCCCGCGCAGGGGCCCAGGATGACGGAGATCTGCGGGATGACCCCCGAGGCGAGCGTGTTGCGGTAGAAGATCTCGCCGTAGCCCGCCAGGGAGTTCACGCCCTCCTGGATGCGCGCGCCGCCCGAGTCGTTGATGCCGATGAGGGGGATGCCGAGCTTGAGGGCGTGGTCCATGATCTTGGTGATCTTCCGGGCATGGGCCAGGCCGAGGGAGCCGCCGGCCACGGTGAAATCCTGGGCGTAGATGCATACGGGGTGGCCCAGGATCTTGCCCGTCCCCGTCATCACGCCGTCCCCCGGCAGAGTCTTCTTGTCCATGCCGAAGTCCTGGCACTTGTGCTCGACGAAGAGGTCGTACTCGTGGAAGGAATCGGGATCCAGGATGGCCGTGATGCGCTCGCGCGCCGGGAGCTTTCCCTGGGCCACCTGCTTCTCGATGGCCTTCGCGCCTCCGCCCGCCGCGGCACGATCGCGCTTCAGAAAGTGTTCGAAGAGCTGCGTGAGGATCGACATCCGGTTCCCCCCCGGGAAATGCAGCGTGGGCGTGTGAGGCCTTGTCGGCCCAAAGGTCCCGTCCCGAAGGCTCGCCAGCAGCCTGCTAGGGCACCAGGTCCAGGAGGCGCTTGGCCTGGGCCTCGGGCGAACCGATGGCGGTGTTGAGCAGGACGCAGCGCGTCCCGCCGAAGAGCCGCTCGACCTGGAGGCGGACGGCGTCCGCAGCGGGACCCGACAGCCAGGGCCGGTGCGGATCGAGGAAGGGGACGGGTTTGGCGTGGGCGAGCCCGGGCAGGTGCCCCGAGGCGAGCTGGCGCGCCGCATCCGAAGCAGAAAGGTCTCGCACGGCTGGCAGGACGGGATCCTTGGCGAGCAGGACGCAAAGGCGCGGCGCGGTCCTGCGCACGTGCCGCTTGGATCCTCCCAGCCAGTAAGGGTCGAGCATGAGACGGCCCTTATCCGAGGCCAGCAGGCAGGCCGCGGCTCCCGAGTCGAGGGGGCAGTGATCGCCCTGGGCGCACCACTCCAAGTGGCACTGGTCGTGGCTCGTGACGAGGTTCTCCAGCTTGCACCGGTCCAGGAGCTTCTCCACCTCGGGGAAGTGCTTCCCCCACTTGGCCTTCAGGTAGAGCTTCCGCTCGGGCAGGTCGGCCACCGCCGAGGCCGCGCCCAGCCTCACCAGCACCGCGTCGGAGGCCACGAGCTTCACGCCGTCGCGGGCGAGGGCCGCACCGAGCACCGCCGTGCGCCCCGACCCCGGAGCCCCCCAGACGAGCACGCCCTTCCCTTCAAGATCCAGGGCCGCGGCGTGGGCCATGAGAGCGCCCGAAGCGCGGGACGCCTGCTCGGCGGCCAGGGCCAGCGCGAGGGAGCGCACCTGGCCGTAGAAGGCCGTGTTGAAGGCGAAGGCCGTGGCCGTCTCCGAGTGGAGGAAGGCCGAGGGCTCCCGCCCGGGAGCGTCCTTCACGGCGTAGATGACGGCGTGGGGCTCCACCTCGCTCTCCAGCGGCGCGGGGTAAAAGTTCTCCTGGAAGAAATCCGCCAGGTGCGGCGAGTTGGTCCGAAGCTGGACCACCGCGCCCGCCACGGCCGCGTTCCACTCGAAGTAGGCGTCCGCGGGCAGGTGGGCCTCCGCCTCGCGCAAGAGTTCATTTCGGCCGTCCAGGCCCGGCGCGGAGCGGGTTTCGACATAGGCGTGAATCTTTGTGACGACGTTGTTCAGGGCCTTTGGACGGATGCTGCGCGGCTCCTCGAGCCTGAGCAGGGCGCGTTCGATGCGGCGCATGCCCTCCTCCAGCCGGTCCATGGAGGTGGCGAAGGACAGGCGGAGGTGCTCCGGGGCCTCGAAGGCCTCGCCGGGCACCACGGCCACGTGGGCCTCCTTGAGAAGGTAGTAGGCCAAGCCGTAGGTGTTCCGTATCGGAGCGCCGCCGAATTCCTTGCCCAAGTGGGGCCGGACGTTGGGAAGCGCGTAGAAGGCCCCCTGGGGCGTGATGCACGACACGCCGGGCATGGCGTTCAGCTTGTACACCACGAAGTTCCTGCGCCGCTCGAACTCAGCTCGCATGCGGTCCACGTCGGAAGCGCAGGACCTGAGGGCCTCCACCGCGGCCTTCTGGACGAAGGAGGTGGCGTTGCTGGTGGAATGGGACTGGATCTTGGAACACGCGGCGATGAGCTCCCGCGGCCCGGCGGCGTAACCCAGGCGCCAGCCGGTCATGGAGTAGGCCTTGCTGAATCCGTTCACCACCACCGCGAGCTTCTTGATCTTGTCGCCCAGCGAGGCGATGGAGGTGAACCTCGTGCCGTCGTAAATGAGCTTTTCGTAGATCTCGTCGGCGATGACGGTGATCTGCTCGCGCACGCAGATGTCCGCGATGGCCTGCAGGTCCTCCGTGGAGTAGACCGCCCCGGTGGGATTGCACGGGTAGTTCAGCACGAGCGCCTTGGTGTTGGGCGTGATGGCCTGCGCCAGGTCCCTGGCCTGGAGGCGGAACCCGTTCGATTCCCGGGTCTCGACGAGAACGGGGTTTCCGCCTGCCATCCGGACCTGGTCGGGGTAGGAGACCCAGCACGGCGAAGGAATGAGCACGTCGTCGCCGGGTCCGAAGAGGCTCAGGGCGATGTTCAGCAAGGAGTGCTTGGCACCCGTGGAGACGATGATCTCGTTGAGGTCGTACTTGAGGCCGTTGTCCTTTTCGAGCTTCTGCGCGATGGCGGCCTTCAGGTCCGGGATGCCGTCGTTGGCCACGTATTTGGTGAAGTTGGCGTCGATGGCCGCCTTGGCGGCGCGCTTGATGGGCTCAGGGGTGGGGAAATCGGGCTCGCCCGCGGAGAAATCCACCACATCGATGCCCTCGGCGCGCATCTGTCCCGCCCGCGCCGAGATCCTCAGCGTCGGCGACAGCGCAATCAGGTTGACTCGATCAGCCAGCATGCGTCCACCCTAAAAATCAAAAACATTCACCACAGAGGCACAGAGAAGGCACTGGATCAGCAAGGAAAAACCACTGACGCTTCATACATGCTCCATCTGCGAATGGTCCCTTCCCGGGGCAAGGATTTTCTTAACAAGAACCGATTTCTCTGTGCCTCTGTGTCTCTGTGGTTCATTCCTTTTCTTTCTTGAGGCCTTGGATCAGGTCCTGGAGCTTGAGGCCGGTGAGGCTCTCGACGATGGGGGGCAGCTGGGCGAGGACGCCGGCCACCTGCCCGGTGATCTTGGGGGCGCCGTTGCTGTCACCCACCATGATGATCTTGTCCACCTTGGAGAGCGGCTCGGAGACGGCGCGGGCCAGTTCGGGCAGGGACTTGATGACCATCTCGGCCAGAGCGGCGTCGGTGTACTCCTTCCAGGCCGCGGCCTTGCCGTGCATGGCCTCGGCCTCGGCGGCCCCCTGGGCCTTGGTGGCCTCGGCTTTGGCGTTCCCTTCCAGGCGCACGCCGGCCGCGCGGCCCTTGGCTTCGAGTTCCTTTTTGTAGGCGTCCGCGTCGGCCTCGAGCTTGGCCTGATAGAGCATGGCCTCGGCGGGGCGCTTCACGGTGGATTCCAGCTCCTTCTCCCGCCGGAGCACTTCCTTTTCTTCCACCTGCGCGGCGAGATCCTTCTCCGCCAGGCGGACCCTGTACTCTTGCTCGCGAAGTTCCAGGGAGAGCTTGGATTTCTCCAGGTCGTAGGCGGCGTCGGCCTGAGCCCGCTGGACGTTCACGGCGGCTTGGGACTGGGCCCGGCTCACCTCGAAGTCCCTCGTGGCTTCGGCCAGCTCGGCCTCGGCCTGAAGGCGGGCCACGTCGCCCTCCTTCCGGGCCACGGCCGTGTTGATGGTGGCGTCGCGCTCCGTCTCGGCCTGGGCGATGGCCGCGTCGCGCTTGACTTCGGCAAGTCGCCGGGCGCCCAGAGCCTGAATGTAGCCTCCCGCATCCGAGATGTCTTTCAGGGAGAAGGAGATCAGCTCCAGGCCCAGGAGGTCGAAGTCCTTTGCCGCGGCCTGCCGGACCTTTTGGGCGAACTCTTCGCGCTGGGCGTAGATCTCTTCCACCGCCATGGTGCCCAGGATTCCCCGCATGTGTCCTTCGAGCACCTCTTGGGCCACATAAGTGATGCCCGAGGACCCCTTGCTCAGGAAGTTCTCCACCGCCCGGTGGAGGGCCGGCTCGTCGCTGCGGGCCTTGACCTGCCCCTGGGCCTCGGCGGAGATGAGCACGCCTTGGGCGGTGAGCACATCGGGGCATCGCAGGCCGATGGAGAAGACCTCCAAGGGGAAGACCTCGGCGGACTCCAGCATGGGCCACACCAGGGTCCCGCCCCCCACCTGGAGGCGATACCCCAAATGGCGTTTCTGGCCGCCGGGATCGGTCACCGTGGACGTGCGCCCCGAGATGACCAGGACCTGGTTGGGTCCGACCTTTTTATAGTTCTTCGCCCAAAGGGCCACCAGGGCCACAACGAGCACGACGACGACAGAAGCCGCTATGATCCAAGGCATGGGCACCATCCGTTCCTCCGCTGTGCGAACTCCCCCTGCGGGTGAGATCCTAAAGGTATGCCAATTCACCCGGTGTCACAAGGACCGTGAGGAGGGAATGCCCTCGGGAGTTGGTTAACTCACCCAGTTTTGTCTCAAGGGCGATGGACCGCGTTGCGCAAAATGGCCCAGTGAACCTATGCTGAGCACTGGCAAGCCTTTCAAGGCGAGGGGAGAATGTCGAATAAACCACCCTACGATTCAGACACTTACCGGCGCTTTGCCGAGAACCTCAAGGGGGTTCTCCAGGGTTCCAACATCCAGCACCCGTCCATGTGGAGCCTTCGCCGCAAGGCGCTGAGTTCGGCCAGGAAGACGGCCAACGGCTCGGCCCTGTGGGCCTCCTCCATCTCTTCCCGGCAGGCGGCCAAGACGGTCTACCTGGGGGACGAGACGGTGCAACTCCCCCGGCCCACGCCGGGCCAGCTGACCCTCGTGGAGAGGGCCCCGGACCAGCTCCACAAGGTCCTCCAGCTCTTGAAGACCCAGCCCTTCGTGCACATCCGCAGGCAGATGGGGGACAACGAGGAGTTCAACCCCGTCTGCAACCTGTACGTCAGCGTTTCAGACCCCAAGAACTACCGCCTGGCCTACGAGTGGGCCATGACCATGGGCCCCGTGAAGCGGGGCCGGCCGGGTCCCGAATTCGTCATGATCGACATCCCCGAGGAACACCAGCTCCGCATGCAGATCCTGGTGCTCCCCCAGAACGACATCAACATCGCCCTGGGAACCGACTACACGGGGGAGTGCAAGAAGGGCTTCCTGCGCCAGGCCATGTACCGGGCGGACTTGAAGGGCATGCTGGGCCTGCACGCGGGCACCAAGGTTGTCCGCGCCCGGGACCACGCCTCGGGCAAGGTGAAGACCTACGGGGTGTTCATGTTCGGGCTCACGGCCACGGGGAAATCCACCTGGTCCTGCCACCAGCTCGGCCTCGACTCCGACATGGGGGAGGGCACCTGGGTCTCCCAGGACGACATCGTCATCCTCAAGCGCGACGGCTCGGCGCTGGGGACAGAGCAGGGTTTCTACGTGAAGACCGACGTGGACCCCAACCTCCAGGAGGCCATGTACTACTCCCTGGCGCATAAGTCGGCCCTCCTGGAAAACGTCATGGTGGACGGCGCGGGCAAGATCAACTTTCTGGACGAGCGCTTGGGTGAAAATGGCCGTGGCGTGCTGGACCGCCGCGAGTTGAAGGTGAAGCGGGGCGGGAAGATGGTTTCCATCTGCGCCGATTCCATCGATCTGCCCGACCTGGACCACCTGGACGGTGTGGTCTTCGCCTTCATCACGCGCCGTGGCACCATCATGCCCTTCGCCCAGCGCCTCACCGCCGAGCAGGGTGTCCTGGCGTATCTGTGGGGCGAGTCCACGCACTCCTTCGCAACGGTCCCGGAGAAGGCCGGCGAATCGGTGCGCATCGTGGGTATGGACGACTTCATCGTGGGGCCCCAGGGCCGGAAGGTGAACGCCTTCTACGACATCGTCATGGGGCTCGTGCAGAAACATCCGGGCAAGGTCCACTTCTTCCAGTACAACACCGGCGGCATGGGCGAGATCATCGATGTGGACAAGGCCACGGGCAAGAGGAAGCTCATCCGGAAGGTGGAGCGCGTGCCCCTGGACCTCATGGCCGCCCTTCAGCGGGGCGACCTGCGAGGCACCAACGAATATCAGAAGGGGCGCCTCGGGACCGAGTATGTCGTAAAGTGCGAGGGAGCGGACATCACGCACTACGACCCCAAGAACTTCTACTCCGACGAGCAGATCGCCGCCTACGTGCAGGACCTCGTGGAGGGCCGCCGGGCCTTTACCGAGCAGATCGCCCAGGAGGGCCTGCGCAAGGAGATCCGCGACCTCGCCCACCGCGAACTGGACGCCATCGAAGGCCGCAGGAAGGTGGAACCCTGGGCGCCCCGCGAGGACCTTCCCGAAAGCGAGCGCCCCGCCGAGGACCGCCTTGCCCCTCAGCCCCTACATCACGCCGTGGCAACAGAGGCGGACTAAGCCCTGAGGCAAGGGCGAAAAGTCCCTATCGCAAGCAACTAGTCGCCAGACCGAACAGCTTAGCGGAAGATACGGAGGGCGGGGCCGCGGCCCCGCCCTCTTCTTCTCTCCCGCAGTGGACCCGAGGTCAATCCGGTGCCCGGGGTTTGCGGCCGCTAAGGCGTCGGCGTGGTGGCCTCGAAGGACGCGTCGCTGGTCACGTACAACTCTGCCGTGTAGCTGACTACAGCCCCTGTGGCGTCGGTGTTGGGAGTGAGCTTTAACACGCCCGTGCTGGCGAAGGTCACGGTGAACAGGGTGGCGCCATCGGGATCCAGGTAGGTGAAGGTGCAGGTGCTCTCGTTGGACTCCTGCGGGAGGCCGCTGCAATAGAGGGCCTGCTGCCAGTCGACGAAGGCTTGAAGGTCTTGCGGGTCGAAGGTGACCGAGGCGACCTGCACGGCAGGCTGGTCAAGCGCTCGGTTGTACATGGGCGACTGCTGGCATCCCGACAAGCCGGCGTTGAGCTGCACCCGGCCCAACTCGAACCTGAAATTGCTGCAGAGCCAGGCCTTCTGTTTTTGTTCGGAGATTTGGTTAGGCTTCTTGGGAAAGGTCCTGGACGTCGACTCGGGTTGGATGGTGACGGTCATCACCGCGGGGGAGGTGGATGCGACGTCGAGTCTCGGCATCCCGACCTCGGTGATCAGAGCGTTCCGAAACGTGACCCGGGACATCTCCTTGTGGTTGAAGTCGGCGTAGATGATGGCGCCGTCCTTCCTCCCCACGGTGCCGAGGGACTTATCAAAGCTCGCCTTGATCCAGTCGTACATGGGCTTGGACATGTCCGCGCCGATCTGGAATGTGATTTCGTTCGCGTGCAAATTCGCCACATCCCGCGCGAGGCCTGCCTTGTCCACGAGGAAGCCCGTGTCCGAGGTGCTCACCTGCAAAGCGTCCACGTAGCCGACAACGACGCCATCCAGTTCTAGGACAGTGAAGGCCCCGACGCGCCCTTCGGGAACTGCTCCCGCCGCCGACAGAGCCATGAGGATGCAACTCGACGCGACCGCGAGCAAACGCGGGGAAATGCCGTTTCGCATCTCTTACCTCCTTCCAAACACGCTCGTTCTGGTAGGCACTGCACGGCGCCAAGCGCCGTGCCGCGGAGGTCTCCGGGAAACTCCCCGCCTTCCGCTCACCCTGTTGGGACGGGCACGTTGGATTGATCCAACAAGACGGGCGATGGAGAATTCCCCCGGGGAGAAACTGCCCGGGCACGCGCCCGCCCCGCCGGATGCCGCCAGCCCCTCAAGCCCCAGCATCAGTCTCTGGCGCCGGCGGCGGGCGAAGGCCCGATTTTGGGCATGGGCAGGCCTTCTCAGAGGAGGCCGACTTCCCGAGTGGAAGCCGCGCTCCTGCAACGATCTGACACTATTAGGGGGCGGGTTGTCACCCGCCGGTGACTCCAAGGACGCCCCAATCTGACCGATTGCCACTGCGATCTCAATGGCATCAGCGAGTAAGGGAGTGCTGGTTTATGGCCCCGATTATGCTCGCCTCTCGGTCAGACCGTCGGCCGCCGCGATGCGCCCTTCGTGAGGGAGGATAGTGGAGATTTGTGCAAAACATGTGACACCCATGTCAGATTTTCATTCAACTGTACGGAAAAGATCCCAAGCCCTACTGCGCCAATATGTCCCACTAGACAAGTGCAAAATGTCTGTGTACGATTGAGACTTGGCAATACGGACCCGGGGGGGTGAACTTGGAGCATGACTGCTCCAGCGCGCCCCTCTGGGTCACGTGAGCCTGGCAACTGGGGGACAGAGGGAAGAACCGATGATTTTTATGAGTGAAGGCCACCTCGCGGTGGTCGATGGGGCTTGGCCGTCAAGCTCCAATGCAGCTCAAGCCGAACCTGCCCGGACGCTCGGTGTGCCGCGGCGGTCGAAAGCAAGTCTATTAAGGGGAATGCTGCCATGACGCGAGGGACGAGAGGGTCGGTAACGGGTTGGTCTCAGGTTCTGATCGTAGCCTTGTTGATCGCGGTCTGCGCCCCCCTTGCGGTGGCGGCGGCGGAGAAGGCACCCGCATTAAGAAGCCCGCGCGTTGAATACGCCGCTTCGGTGGAGGGCCCGATCTCGGAGGCCCCCGCCAGGGTGCAGAGCGCCGCGCCCGAATCGGGCGCCACACTCTACGTTGGTCCGACCCGAACCTTTCCTGACTACACCACCATTCAGGCGGCCGTCAACGCTGCGAACCCCTTAGGCGGGGATATCATCATCGTCGACCCGGGTACGTATCCCGAGAGCGTGATCATCGACAGACCCCTGACGTTGCGGGGCGCTCATGCCGGGCAAAATGCTGAAACGCGATTCGCCGCCTTCATTGGTGGCGCAAACGGCCCCAAGGCCGATCCAGCCGTGGAATCCATCATCACCGCTGCGGCAACCGCCCCGGGGAGCGCGACCAATGATTCGGTGCATATCGGGGCCGACAACGTCACCATTGACGGATTTGTGCTCGACGGGAACAATCCCGGGTTGCCCCAGGACGGCGCAGTTGTAATCGGCGGTATCAACACGGATGTGCGGCGAGCGATTGAAACCGAAGACGGGGCGGGCAATTTCTTCTCGGCGAACAACGTTATCATTCAGTACAACATTATTCAGAATTTGGCGCAGCGGGGGGTCGAACTGGTTAACCCCAGCGATACCTCGCCAGCGACATCCGGCAACCTCATCACCGGGAACGTCATCCGCAATTTTGGGTTGGACGGCATCCTGTTAGCTTTCAATGCTTACAGCGACGTGACCCATAACACCGTGGACATGCCGGCAGGCGCGGAGGCCGGGATTTGGCTCCAGGACTTCCCGAACAACGGCGCCTCCCCCAAGACGCTCGACTGGTCATACAATACGGTGACGGTTTGCCAGGATGCCTTCGGCGGCATTTGGGCCAATTTGTTCTACGCCCCGAACGCCACGCTCAACATCCACGACAACACGGTCAATGCCGCTGTGGGGGTGACCGGCGTCTCCGACTATACATTTGGCGTTTACCTCTCTTCCTTGCAGGGTGGAACTACCGCCCATCTCACCAACAATATCGTTGGCGCGGCCGGCGGCCAATTCGCGCGCGGCATCGCCCTCTGGAACCTGCCCACCACGACGACGACGACGGTCACGGGCGGCACGGTCGGCCATGCGCTCAAGGGAATTTCGCTGCATTACAACGATCCCAACTTCTCGGCTGCGGGAGCCAGTTCCGCGGTGAATCTGAGCGGAGTGAGCATCTCCGGAACCGACATCGGAATTCTGGCGGAGGCCGATGGCGCTGGATCGTACAACGTCCAAATGCAGGTTTCCGGCGCCACTACCCTAGCCGGTAACGTTACGGGCCTCCTGGCCGACGGCGCGACCGCCACCCTCACGGCCGAGGGCTGCACGGTCACCGGTGCCACCACGGGCATCCTGACCCAGAACGGCGGCGCGGCCACCGTCCACCTGAGCCGCATCGCGGGGAACACCACGGGGGCGAGCGCCGCCTCGGGCACAATCGACGCGACGAACAACTGGTGGGGCTGCAACTACGGGCCCGGCGCAACCGGTACCGGGTGCGGTGGCACCACCAACGGTGTCTTGGGCACGGTAACGGCCAGTTCGCCGCTTCAGCTCTCGGTTAGCGCTGCACCTTCACCTATCGCCGCCTCGGGCGGCACGTCCACTACGACGGCTTTGCTCGGCGCCCCCGACGGGACCCCCATTTCGTTCGGCGCGACCCTTGGCACCATGGGACCGGCCTCAGGCGTCCTTGCCACGGGCGTCGCCACGAGCACCTTCACGGCGGGTGCCACGCTCGGCCCGGCCACCCTGAGCGCCACCGTGGACGGCCAGACGGTGAACGCCACCGTCACCGTCGGCAACCCCGTCCCGGGCATCACTTCGGTTGCGCCACCCTCCGTCCTTGTGGGTACGCCCAGTGGTGTGCTCCTGACGGTCAACGGCAGCGGGTTCGTTGGCCCACCGCTCAACCCCTATTCCGCGATCAACTTGAACAACGTGCCTGTGGCTACCATCTATGGTGATTCCACGTCCCTTTTCACCGTCTTGACATCCACCCAGATGGCCACGGCCGGAACTTATACGGTGACGGTGACGAATCCGGACCCGGCGGGCGGGACCTCCAACGCGGTGAACTTCACGGTGAACAACCCGCAACCCGTGCTCTCCAGCATGGCCCCCGCCGCAATTGCCACGGGGAGCGCGGACTTCACGCTGACGCTCAATGGGTCGGGCTTCGTGAGCGGCGGGACGGTCTATTGGGACGGCGCAACTCTCACGACCTCCTATGTTTCGTCCACCAAGCTCACCGCGGCGGTTCCCGCGGCGAACGTGGCGGCCGTGGGCAGCCACACGGTCCAGGTCAAGAACCCTTCTCCCAACCTGGGCGACTCGGGCACGCTGACCTTCCAGGTCTCCACGCCCGCGGACGTCTACGTGGATGACGGCTACGTAAGCCTGGCCCTCGGGACCTCCGTCGACTGGCCCTACACGGGCTCGGGGACCCACGCCATCGGTCTGGACGCCTTCGCCACGATTCAGGCAGGCGTCGATGCTGTTGGTGCCACCGGAACCGTTCATGTGGCGGCCGGTATGTACGCCGAACAGGTGCTGATCGGCAAGGCGGTGGCCCTGCTCGGGCCAAACGCCGGCAAGGCGGGATTCGATCCGACGCGCGTTTCGGAAGCCCTGATCGTTCCCCCGTCGATTCTCAACGCCGCCAGCAGCCCCAGGGAGTGGAACTGGGACCGCGTGCTGGATATCGAGGCGAGCCAGGTCACGGTAAAGGGCTTCTCGGTGAGCTGCGACAACCCCGCCCTTGACGGATACCACTACGCCGGGATGAATATCGAGTGCGGGATCGGCGTGTACTCCGAGGGCAACCAGGTCACCTTCCAGAACAACATCGTCAGCAAAGGTACCGTCATCGGCTTCTGGGCCGGCGGCCTGCAGACGGTCTCCTACACCGGCTTAGCGCTCGCGGACAACCTCGTCGATAGCATCCAAGACCTCAACCAGCTGGGCTACGGCTTCGGCATGTATGTGCAGGCCACGGCCGGCAGCGTGAGCGGAAACCGGATTACGAACTGCCGGAACGGCATGCAGATCCAGCCGTACCGGGTCGTCTCGGCCACGGCGCTGGTGACCGGGAACACCATCGCCAGCTGGAGGACGGGCATCTATTACAACTACGCCGAGGAGGGGGCCAGCGCCTGGACGATCACGGGTAACACGGTCAGCGCATGCACGGCGCCCGCGGTGCCGACCGGCCTCGTGGCCTGGGACGGCATCAAGGCTGAAACCATGAGGGACACGGGGAACGGCGGGATCATCAGCAACAACACGGTGAACGGCCTCGCCGCCCTCGCCGACCCGGCCCACACGGGCTGGGGCGGTTTTCACCAGGCCGTCTGGGGCCTGCACTACGCCGGCAGCGCCTCCACTTCCACGCAGGTCCTCTTCACCAACAACACGGTGACGAACGTCGAATTCGGCATGGTCCACGACGCGCCGGCCGACGTCGTCTTCACCGGGAACAGTCTCTCCACGACGGCTCCTCCCACCGGATCGGAACAGGCGATCGTTCTCCAGCGTTCCTATAACAGCGCCGGCATACAGCAGAGTTATGGCGGAACCGGCAACATCGATGCCACGGGCGGGAACACCATCAACGGCGTCGCCACGAGCACGGCCAACCCCGCCCAGCTCTTCGCCATCGAGGACGCCATCCGCCACAAGGTGGACGACCCGACCCTCGGCCTGGTGCGCGTCAGGCCCCTCAACCTCTTTGTGACTCCCAGCAGCTTCTCCGCGCCGAACACCACCACCCCCAGCATCCAGCGCGCCATCGACGCGGCCTCGGCCGGTTGGACGGTGAATGTCGGCGACGGGGCCTATCTGGAGTCGAACATCACGATCGTCAAGCCCCTCACCCTCGCCGGACAGTCCCAGGCGGGGGTCATCATCGGGCCATCCATGGCCGACGGACATGATGACGGCACCTTCACCGCCCCGTTATCCAATGGGATCCTCCTCCAGAGCGGCGACGTGGCCATCCGCAACCTCACCCTCGACGGCAACGCGAACAGCGTCCCCCTGGGCAGCGACCACAACTTCCGCGCCGGCGTCATCACGGACCACCGCACGGGCTTCCTGTACAACAACCTCACCGTCCAGAATGTGACGATCCAGCACACCTGGCGCCGCGGGATTCAACTGCTCTCCTCCATCGGGACGAAGAGCAGCGGGCACGCCATCATCGGGAACACGGTGGGCGATGTGGTGGGCGCCTCGTATTGCACGGGTATCGTAGGGTTCGATACCACGGACACATCTTTCAACAACAACACCGTGAGCAACGTCCTGTCGGGCATCGAGATGGTGCAGTACGCCGCCACGGGCGGCGCCAAAATCACCGTACAGGGCAACACCCTCTCGGGGGTCAACACGGGCATCCAGCTCGTGGTCCCCGCCGACGGGAGCCTTGTTGGTGGCCCACTTCCGGCCGACGGAAACACGATCGCTGTCATCGCTGGGACCCACGACAACGACGGCATCATCGTCCGGAACGCTACGGGTACGGTCACGGTCCAGAACAACGCGGTGACCGACACCGGCAAAGCGAACGGGCTCTCCATGTTCGGGAACTCCGACCCGGCCCACCCGGTGCTCGTCCTGAACAACACCTTCACGAGTTCAGGCAGCACATCGAGCACGGCGGGCGAAGGGACAGGCGTCTTCCTCTCCGACGACACGCTGCTCTTCGGAGATGCGGGCGGAGCGGCGCAGGCGGACCTGCCCACCTACGCCACGCTGACGGGCAACACCATCACCGGGTTCATGCGCGGGGTGGATCTCTACCGGAACGGCATCACCTCCGGCGCCGGCGGACAGGTCGTCCAGGCCACCATCGGTGGGGATAACCCGTCCACCGACAACAACACGATCACCGCCGCCACCGGCGGCACGGGGATCCGGGTCTTCGACGCCGACGGCGCGGCGAACGGCTCCAAGGCCGTGGCGACCGTCCAGAACAACCGGGCCACCATCACGGGCGCCCTGGTGGGCATCGACGTGGACGGTGGCCAGGCGGAGGTGACGCTCAACGCCATCACCGGCAACGGCACCGGCGTGCTGTTCCACAGCGGAGCCACAGGCTCGGCCACGCTCAACGACCTCTCCGCCAATACGGCCTTCGGCATCCAGAACGCGAACCCCTCGGGGAGCATCCCCGCCACCTGCAACTGGTGGGGTGCCATCACGGGACCGAACCACGCCACGAACCCGGGAGGCACGGGCTCGATCGTCAGCAACGGCGTGACCTTCAGCACCTGGGCCGGCGCTGCCTACGACTGCTCGACGCAGTACGGCATTCCCACCCAGTTGGTCTTCACCGTCGGACCGCCGGCCAGCACCGGCGCCGGGGTCTCCTTCCCGGTCACCGTGCAGGCCCAGGACGGGGCCGGCAACCTCGCACCCGGCTTCAACGGCACCTATGGTGGCGTCACCCTCACCCTCTCCGGGGGGACGGCGGGCGCCATCCTCAACGGCGGGTCCGCCAACGCGGCGAACGGCGTGGCCACCTTCACGCTCTCCGTGGACCGGGGCGGCACGGCCTACGCCCTCGGTGCTTCGGCCAGCTATGGCGGAAGCGCTCTCGCGGGTTCGAGCGGGACCTTCGACATCGACAACCCGGCGCCGACCCTCGACACCCTGAGTCCCACATGGGTAAGGGTCGATGCCACCGCGCCTTTCACACTCAGCCTCACGGGCACGAATTTCATTCCGACCTCTGCGGTTTACTGGGGCGCCACGGCCCTGACCACGACGTATGTGGATGGCACCCACCTGACGGCCCAGGTCCCCGGCCCGTTGGCCGTCGGCTCGGTCGATGTCACGGTGGTCAACGGACCGCCGCCGTCCACGCAGACTTCCAACCCGGTCTCCTTTGTCGTTCGCGACATCCCCGCGACGGTCTGGGTGGACCAGGCCTGGGCGAGCCACGTTTCGGGCGACCCCGTCAGCGGCCACATCTTCGGCTACGACGCCTTCGCGGTGATCCAGGACGGCATCAACGCCGTGGCGACGGGCGGCACCGTCAACGTCTATCCCGCGACCTACACCGAGAACCTCTCCATCGCCAAGACCCTCTCGCTTGTGGGCAACTTCGGCGCCCTGCCGAGGCCCGTCGTCCAATCGGGCGCCAGCGGCACGAATCTGGCGCTGGTGAGCGTTTCCGCCCCGAATGTTCGCATCGAGAACATGGAACTGCAGGTCGACCTATTGTATTACCAGGACGGCATCCGGGCGACCAGCGGAACGCCTGGCGGCATCGTTATCCTCAACAACCTGCTCCACTCGTACAGCAGCGCCCCCGGCGCCCAGAGCAGCTGGCCCTACAACGGCATCAACCTGGGCGGCACGGGATCGCTGGTCACCGTGCAGGGCAACACGCTTACGGGCACGGCCACCGTGATCGGCGGCTTCCCGTTCGGAATCTTCGGCCGGGGCATCTGGCTCCACGGCGCCAGGGGGATCGTGGGCGGGCCCAACCCCGGCGAGGGAAACGCCCTCTATGGGTTCCGCGACATCCTCGCCCAGTTCGTTGCGGGCGGGGACCTCACGATCCAGGCCAACAACTTCCTCGGTGGGGGTGCGGATGTCAGCGAACCCGACCCGGGGCTGAAAACCGTCTGGGTGATCGGGAACAGTTTTAGCGGGTCCAGCCCCGACGGGACGCTGCTCATCAAGAACGTGATTTACCCGGAGACCTCGGTCGTGGCGCAGGACAACATATTCACCGGCTGCACCATCGGCGTCTGGAGCGGCGCCTCCCGCGGCGTCACCCTGCGCAACAACACCTTCACGCCGCCGGCCTCGGGCGATTTCGTCCACGTTCGCGTGGACAGCGCCGCCAACGGCAGCACGAGCGGCACGGTGAACAGCATCGCGCTCTTCGGGAACATCTTCCATCAGCCGGCCTCGGGCACGGCCGGGACCGCCATCGCCTTCCTAAACACGAGGACCGGCGGCACCTTCCCCTCCATCGTGGTGGGCGGCGCCGGCGCGGATGCCAACCAGTTCGACGCCAACTTGGCGCGCTTCATCGCCCTGGACGGGACCGCCGGCCACGAGTTCGGCTACGGGCCCATGGATGCCAGCCAGAACGCCTTCGATGTGGGAGGCGGAGCGAAACTTCCGGGCGCCATGGCCCTCACTGAGCTCTTCTCCCTCGAGGACAAGATCCAGCACGAGGTGGACTACGCCCCGCTCGGCCTGGTGCGCGTCCAGCCCACCGCGCTCTACGTGACGCCGTCCAGTTTTCTGGCGCCCTTCACCACGACCCCCAGCATCCAGCGCGCCATCGACGCGGCCACCGCGGGCGATACCGTCAACGTGGAAGCCGGGACCTACGCCGGGAACCTCCTCGTCAATAAGGCATTGACGCTTTCCGGCCCGAACGCGGGCAAGACGGGCTGGGCAACGCGCGATCCGGAAGCCCTGCTCCTGCCCTCCACGTCGGGACCCTACATTGGAGCCCCCGACTATTCCACGACGATCCTGCGCGCTACGGCGAGCAGCGTCACCGTTCGGGGCTTCGCCTTCGACGGCCACAACCCGGATCTTGCAGGCAGCCCGCGCGAGGTGGAGATGGACGGGGTCATGGTCCACGCCTCCACCGGCATCAGCAATTACGCCGACGATCACGGCTACGCGGTCCCGGTCTCCGGCATGATCCTGGAGAACTCCCGTTTCGCTCACCTCGGCTACTGCGGCATCGACCTCGAAGGGAACGGGACGACGCCCACCGTAGACTCCCTCATCCAGGGGAACTACTTCACCAGCCTCGACCCCGGTGACACGCCCGTTTACGGATGGGGTGTGGGTATCGTGCTCGCGGAAAACGGGTACGCCGACGTGCTCAACAACCGGGGCGTCAACGTGCGGAAGGGCGTCCAGACGAACAATTTTTACAAAGCCAACACGGGGACAACGGGAAGCATCAAAGATAACGACTTCGAGACCTGGCGGTACGGCCTATACCACAACCTGCACTACTCGGACGCCTCTCCCTTCACGATCTCGGGGAACACCTTTCGGGCGTCGGCGGGCAGTACGACCAACCGGGGCCTCGGCCTCAGCTCCATGCAGGGTGGCGTGGGCGCAGTGATCCAGAGCAACACCATCATCGGCGGCTTCGCGGGCTTCGAGGTCTGGAACATCCCCGTCACGGCTCCCATCACCATCGAAGGGGGCTCCGCGACCGGCTGCCATTACGGGCTCCTGCTCTGGAACAACCAGGTTCCCGGCTACGGCCTCGCCGACGGAAACTCGTTCTTGAACCTCGTGGGAACCAATCTTATCAATTCCACCGGGGCCGGCATCCGCGTCTTCGACGACCCGGCCAACACCAACCCCGCGTGCGGCCTGACACTCACCGCGATGGGCTGCACCGTGACCGGCGGTCCGGTGGGAGTCTTGGTGGAGAATCCCAGGGCAGGCGCCGCCATCACCAACAGCGACCTTTCGGGCAACACCAGCTTCGGTGCGAACAACCTGGGCGGCACCCTGACCTCGACCTGCGACTGGTGGGGCGACGGAACCGGGCCGTACAGCGCGACGCTCAACCCGGGAGCGACCTTGACCAACTCGCCGGTGAGCGGCGGCGTGACCTTCAGCCCCTGGGCGGGAAGCAACACCTTCAACTGCTCGCTCGCGTACGGGCTCCCCGCGCGGCTGGTCTTCACCACCCAGCCCTCCAACGGCTCCGCCGGCGTCGCGTTAAGCCCCGTAGTAACGGTCCGTGCGGAGGACGCCTCCGGCAACCTCGCCTACAGCTTCAACGCCACGGTCACGCTCGCCTTGAGCGGCGGGACCGCCGGAGCCACGGCCGCAGGGAACTCCGCGGCCGCAGTGAACGGTGTGGCCACCTTCCCCGCGCTCTCCGTGGACCGGGGCGGCACGGCCTACACCTTCACGGCATCTGCGACCTACGGCTCAGCGCCGGTTTCTTCGGACCCCTCCGACAACTTCAACATCGACAATCCGACCCCGGCACTCGACACACTCAGCCCCTCCTGGGTCCGGGTCGATGCCGCCACGCCCGTCACGCTGAGCGTCGCGGGCACCAACTTCGTCCCGACCTCCACGGTCTACATGGGCGCCACGGGTCTTGCCACGACCTTCGTCGACGGGTCGCACTTGACGGCCCAGGTTCCGGGCCCGCTGGCCGTCGGCCCGGCGAACATCACCGTGGTCAACGGTCCGCCTCCGGCCACGCTCACCTCCAACCCGCTCACCTTCGAGGTGCTGCCCATCCCCATGACCGTTTGGGTGGACCAGGCCTGGACGGGCCATGCCTGGGGCGACATCGTGGGCGGCCACCGCTTCGGCTACGACGCCTTTGCGGTCATCCAGGACGGCGTCAACGCCGTCGGCACGACGGGAACCGTCAACGTGGCCGCCGGCACCTACCTCGCCGAAGTCACCGTGAACCGCGCCATGCTCCTCCACGGCGCAGGGATCGACAGCACCATCCTCATGGGCCGGAAGAATGCCGGCGGTGCTAATACACTCATGGTGGGGAGTGGGGTGACGGTCGAAGGGTTCACGATTACCCGCGATGGCAATAACGCGGCCGACTGGGGCACCAACATCAAGGACCAGGGCATGATCTTCTTCCAGGGGTCGACCGGGAGCACGCTCCAATACTGCAAGGTGACGGGCAACCGGAATGGCATCTACATCAACAACGCGCAAGGCAACACGATCCGGAACAATGTCATCGACTTCAACCGGACGGGAATGCAGTTCGCGAACAACATCACGGGGACGGTGATTCGGGAGAACTTCATCACGAACAACTGGACCCTTGGCATCCTCTTTAACTTTGACGGACCGCTGTCGGACTCCACTACCGGTGTGACCGTTGCCGACAACAACATCTCGGGTAACTGGTACAGCCAGGTGGAGTGCCGCTGGACGAACAGTGCAGCCACCCTGGATCTGTCTGGTAACTGGTACGGCGGAAGCACGGTGACGACGACTACCGCCAACGCTGGCGAACCAGCTTACGCCGCCCAAATCCCCGTTGCCTACGGCGGCTCTTCCGTTCCACCGGTCACGCCCGGAGCCATGGTGGGCGGCACCACGTCAGCCCGCATGGACTACACCCCTTGGCTGAACAGCGGAAACGACGCGGCGCCGGGGACCATCGGCTTCCAGGGCGATTTCTCCTATCTGAACGTGGGCGCCGCCAGCCCGCAGTGGGGTACGACCCCCCGCATCGCCGAGGCCATCGGCCTCGTCACCCCGGCGGGCACCGTGAACCTCACGGCCGGGACCTTCACGGAGAACGTGGTGGTCAACAAGCCGCTGACCCTCATGGGCGCGGGCGAGTTGGCGACAACCATCGTTCCTGCGGCGTCGAACCCCAACCCTTGCTACAACAGCTCCCTGTGCGGCGGCACGGCCAGCAACATCATCCTCGTGCAGGCCGACAATGTGACCGTCCACGACATGACCCTCGACGGCGACAATCCATTGTTGACCAGCGGCATCGAAGTCGGCGGGGCCGACCTCGACGCCCGCAACGGCATCATTTCTAACAGCGACGCAGGAACGTTCAACCTGATGACCGTATACAACTGCACGGTTCGAAACATCTACCTGCGGGGTATCTATGCCGCGAGCGGCGGATCCTTCAACTTCCACCACAACACCGTCACCAATGTTCAGGCCAACCCCTCTTCAATCGGAATGTTTGCCTGGGGCGGTCCTGGAACTATGGCCGACAACACAGTGAGCCTCTGCAACGATGCCATCTCGGCCAACCACTCCAAAGGTATCCAGTTCCTGCGCAACACGGTCACGAACTCTGCGTCGGGCATCCACACCGACAACTCCGGGGACGGCGGGGGCGCGGCGGACCTCATCCAGGGCAACATCGTGACCGATGGCGCGCCGAACAGCTACGGTATCTGGACCTTCGTTCCCTACCTGGCGCCCGTCGTGGAGGACAATACCATTACGAACTGCGATGTGGGCCTCTCCGCGTGGGGCCAGGGGGCGGCGGTGACGCCCATCTTCCGGCGCAACACCGTCACCCTCACCGCTCCCCGAGCGGGCAGCGCCGGGGCCTACATCACGACGGACACCATCGGATGGGGCTACAGGGACGTCTCTGTGGACTTCCAGAACAACACCATTTCGGGTTTCGAGACCGGCATCTACCTCACGGCGGATCAACAATCCTGGAACCCCGGCCCCTATGCGCCCCTCACGATAAACGCCACGTTCTTCAACAACAACATATACGACAACACGGCGGGGATGAGCATGGGGGCGCAGGGGACCTACGACGTCACCGCCAACTGCAACTGGTGGGGTAGCGCCACCGGGCCCTACAACGCGACCCTCAACCCGGCTGGCCTGGGCAACCGGGTCGATGTACCGACCGGTTCAAATTTCACCGTCGTGTTCGTGCCGTGGGCCACCACGGACAACACGGGCACTCCAGCTTACGACTGCAACGGGTATGTGCCCCCGATGCTGAGTTCCGCGGACATGACCGGCCCCTACACGGCCGGCGTATCGCAGCAGTTCCATGTCGCGGCAGAGAACCCTGCTCTCGGCAAAGCCTACGCCCACGTGCGTTTCGACTTTACGCTTTCAGGCACGGTCCTGGCCGACATTGCCGCCTTCGAGTATTTCGACGGAGCGGCCTGGCGTCCCATGCCACTCAGCCAGAACGGTAGCGACGTGACGGGTTACTTCGGGCCGCCGACCGGCTTCCCGCTGCCGGCCCCCTACAGCGCCACGACCACCTTCCGCATCACCCTGAACACGTCCAAGAGCTACCCGATCGCCATCGCCCTCAAAGACCTGGACAACGGCGGGACCGTGCTGGCCACGCTTGCCGCAACCGCCCTGGTCAACCCCGGGGCCCCGGTGATCACGGGGATTACCGATAACAACGCGTGCGCACAGGACGGGATCTTGGTCGCCTACACTCCAGGCGCGGGAGCGGCGAGCCACACCCTCGTGGTGGACGGGACGACGCTCGTGCCCAACTACACGTCGGGATCCCTCTACAACCCCGGCGACACGGCGACGCACACCTACATCATCCGAGCCGTGGGCGGAGCAAGCACCACCGATTCCGCCAGTTCGTCCTTCGCGGATGTGAACGACACGCCGGCCGCGGTGACCGATGTCGTCGTGGACAACCCGGACTGCACGGGGGCGAGAATCACCTTCACTTCAAGCCCGACCGCGCTCGGTTACGAGCTCTGGGTCGACGGGACGCTGAAGGTTTCCGACTTCGTATCCGGCGGACGGTACACACCCGCGGACGGATCGATCCACAGCTATGTGGTTCGGGCGGTGAGGAACACCTGCTTCACCGACTCGGCGCCCGTGGCCTTTGCGGTGGTCAACCTCACGCCGCCGCGCGTGACCGACAGCCTCATGGTCACCAAGAGCGGAAACAACATGCTGCTCGCCTGGGCGCTCATCCTCCCCGCCAATGTGGTGGACTACTACCAGGTGGGTCGGTTCATCCCTCAGCCGTCCGGGCCTCCCCTATTCGATACGGTCATCGGTACCGCCAGCGGCCAGGTCAACGGCATCCAGGTTTCCCTCAACGGTGAGCCGGCCAACGCCATGTATCTCGTGCGTGCCGTCAAGGGGACCTGCTACGGGCCTTGGGAATGAGCAGGAACTAGCACCTGATTCAAAGGAGGAGCCGGAAGGCTCCTCCTTTTTTTTTAGGGCAGGAGGGAATCTCGCACCTTTCGAAGGTCTATACATGGAACGGCCACCCCCGGGACGCAGGAGTGGTCGGGAGCGTCCTTTCTGCCTATATTTCAAGAGGGAGGGTCCCATGCGCCAGACAGGGTGGTCTACGCTAATCACGGCGCTCGTGCTTATGGCCGTCACGAGCCAGGTCTCCGCCTCGTGGCAGGATTGCGGTTCGAACCCGGTGTTCTCGCCTTCGGGTGGTGCCTATTACCCCTCGGTTCTCTACGACGCGGGAAACTTCTCCGGCCATGGGGCGGCATACCCGTACAAGATGTGGTACACGAGGCACGATACCTACCTCGCCGGGCTCGCCGGGTCCTATGACGGCCTGAACTGGACATTGCTGGCCTACCCGTTGACGAACCTTCCGCCGGCGAACCACATGGTAGTGATCTACAATCGGGCCGGCTTCGCTCTCAATGGTTCCACCTATTTCTATCGGATCTGGTATTGGGACAACACCATGAACTACACGATTGTGGACATCCGCGCGGCTTATTCGCCGGATGGCGTGACTTGGTATCACGACCAATCGATCACCCAAGTGGGGACGAGCCTGATTACAGGGGAAGCCTCCTCCACCTGGAACCGGGGCTCCTATGGCCCCTTCGCGGTCATCTACAACCCCTCTGGAACTGCAGCCTTGGACGACACCGACGTGTTCAGCCACAAGTACGTCATGTACTTCGACGGAACAAGCGGCGGACAGGAATCGTGGGGTCTGTCGTACTCGGTGGACGGCCTCCTGTGGCAGGGCTATCAGGACGTGGATGGCAACGACGTGGCCGTGCTTACTCCGGGGGGCACCGGGACCTGGGACGCGACCCATGTGGCGCAAGGCTCCGTTGTCCATAATCCCGGCGGCGGGTGGGAGCTCTGGTACAGCGGCGGCAATGGAGCCTCGAATCAGGGCATCGGCCACGCCACGTCCCCGGACGGCATCGTCTGGACGAAAGACCTAGGCAACCCCATCACCGACCTCGGTTGCCCCACCAGTTTGCCCCCAACTTCACTGGGCTGCACAGGGACGTGGGACGCAAGTCGGAACTACACCCCAGTCGTCCTTCCGGCCCCTCTCGGAGGGACGTGTCAGCGCGCGGAACTCAGGATGTGGCGCACGGGCGTGAGTGCATCAGGGGCCTATTCAATAGGCTACGCGGAAATCGCCGCACCCACTGGGTTGGTTCGCAATGTTCCCTCGATCTACCCGACGATCCAGGCAGGAATCGACGCGGCGAGCCCCGGAGACACCGTCCAGGTGGCGGCGGGAACCTACGATGAAAACATCACGATTGACAAGTCGCTGACACTGAGCGGGGCCGGGCAGGGCGCCACGATCCTCCATTCCGCGGCCACTCCCGCCGACCCGTCCCCTTCGTGCGTCATCTGGGTCAAGGGCACCCAGGCGGCGCCGCTTTCGTGTGTGCGCATCGAGGCCTTGACCCTCGACGGGATGAAGGCCGTCAGCGGCAAGGAGGTCTTCTGGGACATCTACTGCGGGGACGGAATCCTACCGGAACTCGCCGGGAACTACTATTGCGATCCGGGAACGTGCGGCGGCGCCCTCATCCCTTGGTACCTCGCGGTCACACATGTCCAGGTGGACCATGTGACGGCCCAAAATGCCGCCAAGTACGGGATGCTATTCCACAAATCCACGGGCATCGAGGTCGCCTCAAGCGTCATGTCAGACAACTACTTGGTGGGAAGCGGTTCGCATTCCGGGGTGATGACGTGGGTCTGTCGCGACGTGAACATTCACGACTGCGTCATTTCGAATGACGACATGGCGGCGAGCAACCGGAACAACGGCGATCTTTCTCTGGGCGGAGAGCCGCGTGGACCTCAAGAGCTTTCTGGTACGGAACAACACGATCACCGGCCATTCCACGAGCGACGACGGTCTCCTCCAGGTGAACGGCGACTACATCTACACGGCCGATCCCGCTTCGCGGCTCATCTCGGGGAACACCATCGACGGGTTGGCTCGAAGCGATGCGGGCATCAACTTCCAGAATGGCGTCTACGGCGTCACCGTCCAGAACAACACCATCCGGAACAACGACGCGAACATCGCCCTCGACATCTCGGGGTACGACGACAATCCCATCCTGATCCTGGACAACACATCCGGGTGACCTAGACGTGGCCAATGCCTACGGCATCTACTTCAACTATTACCAGACTGCCGGCCAGACAAGTGCCGCGATCTTGAAGCGCAACACCATCGCCGGCCACTCGGGAGCGGGCATTCTCATAGATGGGACGAACGGCGCCGAGGTGGCGGTGACGGCGGGTGGGTCCCTGTCTGATGCTAACACTATAGAAAACAACTGCGGCTATAACGTGCAGATGGTGAATTTCCCCTATCCACGTGGCATCCTGGCGCCGCGAAACTACTGGGGGGCGACCTGCGAGCCTCTTGTTTTAGATGGCCTATCTGGACTATCACATCGATCCGGCACTTGCCAGGGTCATGTATTGGCCTTGGACAAATGCCGCACACACGGAGACCTACACCAGCACATCCTACCCGCCCTGCGCTGACCCTTTCGCGTCCAAGGCTGTCACGGGCTCTGCATGGCCGCCCACAGCCGGGAGCTCCGCAGAGCAGCGGCTCTCCTGTCAGCGTGGTCTTGGGCGACTCCAGCCTGACCGAATGGCAGTTCACCTTCCCGGTGGCCTACGGGATTCACGGGTTCACCGTGGGTTCCACGGGCACCTTCACGATCCTTGTCGGTATCGTGGCGACGGCCCATGCCGTCATCGGGACCAGCGCCTCATCGGCCTTCGTGGACATGAACGACAACACGACATACGATCCCGGAGTGGACATGCTCCTGACGAAGACCGGCGCGGCGTTCTCGCTGTCATTCCCCGCGGGTTCCGCCACGGAGCCTCAGGACGCGACCTACACGCTCGCGCTGAACGCGGGCGTCGTGGACAACCCTGCAACCGCGGGCACCTATTCCATCCCAAACCAGTTCTCCACGTCGCAGGGGAACGTGGACTGTCCCAGCGCGAGCGAGACGGTCTCTGGTTGTTCGGGGTCTTTGACTCACGATGTGGGAAGTACAGTCCGGACGACACAGGGCGGGGGGACCCTCACGTTGAACTGGGATGCCGTGACCCCCGATCCCTGCATGTCGGGCTATGCGGTGTTCTCATCCACCGACTGCCTGACCTGGACGCCCTGGTCCGAGATCACGGCGCAGGATCAAGACCGAAACTTGGCCAACACCCAGTTCCTGGTGCCCCTCCCGTCCTCCCCCCTCGTGTTCTACCTGGTGGCGGAGGCAGGCAGCGCGGGACACTATGGCCCTCTGGGCCACTATGGAATGTGAGGGCTCGGAAGGGGAAGGGGTCGACAGCGGCGAATCTTCGTGCCGGCTTTGTCCGCACCCTGGCGCGAAGATGGCGTCCGACGCGGAGCCGACCAGGCTATTGGCCTCAATGTTAGGTCCCTGCGCATCGCGGTATACTGCCAGCGGTTTTGAGCGGGGAGGGTTCAATGCGGATCACGGTGTTGGGTGCAGGGCGTGTGGGGAGCGGCCATGGTGAGCGACCTGGCGGCGGGAGGTGAGTTCGAGGTGCTGGCGGCGGATGCCTCGCCCCGAGCCTTGAGTGCCCTTTCCCAGGTGCCCGGGGTGACGACGCTCGAGGCGGACCTCTCCATGGCGCGGGAGGTTCAACGTGCCGTCGCCGGGGCCGACCTCGTGGTGGGCGCGGTGCCGGGCCACATGGGCTTCGCCACCGTGAAGGCCGTGCTCGAGGCGGGCAGGCCCATCGTGGACATCTCGTTCTTCGAACAGGACCCGTTCCTGCTCGATGACCTGGCCAAATCCAAGGGGCTCACTGCCGTGGTGGACTGCGGCATCGCGCCGGGATGCGGGAACATCATTCTGGGTTACTTGGAGACCCTGCTGGACCGGGTCGACCGCTTCCTGTGCCTCGTGGGCGGCCTTCCCACCGTGCGCGCCTGGCCCTACGAATACAAGGCGCCCTTCTCCCCCTCGGATGTCATCGAGGAGTACACCCGCCCGGCCCGGTACGTGGCCCACGGCGAGGTCGTCACCCTGCCGGCCCTCTCGGAGCCCGAACTCATGGACTTCCCAGGCGTGGGCACGCTGGAAGCCTTCAACACGGACGGACTCCGGACGCTCCTGCACACGGTCCAGGCTCCCTTCAAGAAGGAAAAGACGCTCCGCTACCCCGGCCACATCGAAAAAATGCGGGTCATGCGCGAGACGGGCCTGTTCTCCAAGGACCCCGTGGAGATCGGCGGGACCAAGGTCGTGCCGTTGGAACTCACCTCCAGGCTCCTCTTCCACCTCTGGACCTTCGAGGAGGGGGAGGAGGACCTCACGGTCATGCGCGTGGAGGTGGAGGGCGAGAAGGGCGGCCAGCGTGCGTCTTACACCTATGACCTACTGGACCGTTGCGATCCCGCCACCGGCACGCTCTCCATGGCCAGGACCACGGGCTACACCTGCACGGCAGTCGTGCGGGCCGTGGCCCGGGGCCTCTTTCGCGCGCCGGGGATCTCTCCGCCCGAATACTTGGGCAGGGCGCCGGGGGTCTACGAGTTTGTCATGCGAGAGCTGGGATCCCGGGGTGTGGTCTTCCGGGAAACGGTGGGGTAGGAGAAAGGAGAGGCGGACGGCGTGACGCGAGTGGGTGACCAGGTGATCAGGTGATCAGGTGATCAGGTAATCAGGTGAAGAGGGAATGGGCGAGACGTTCAAGGCCCTCGTTGCCCGGTCCCCGCTTGCCGCGCCCGGTCCGCCTGGTTAGAAGCGAAACGCGCGAAGCCTTTCTCTCCTCACTTTTCACTTTGTTCTTTTTGCTTCCTTCTTTCCACTCCTCGCTTCTTCGTCCCCTTCGTCCATGTCCATGTGGAACCGGTGCAGGAATCGGTGAAAAACGGGCGCGAACAGGATGGCCGTGGCTGCGATGAGGATGAGGCCGCAAAACAGCGCATAGAACGATGCAAAAAGCTTCCCCCCCGTACTTCGCACCGCATCCACCGGACCCATGCCGCCTAGAAGCATGGAGGCGTTCACCAGGGCGTCGATCCAGGCCAATCCTCCCAGGTAATGGTAGCCGCCCACGCCCATGCCCAGCGTTCCCCCGATAATGGCGCTGGCCAGCGCCGCGTTGGCCGCCAGGCGTCTGTAAAAAAGCTTTGGCGGCAGGACTGGTTGCCCTTTTCGCTCGAACATGTGACTCCCTCCGGCGCCATGGTCGCCTGGTCGGAAAATGGGCCAAGCGCTAAACGCGAGACACTGATGAGTGATCAGGTGATCACGTGATCAAGTGATCAAGTGATCGGGTGATGAGGAAAGGACCGAAGCGTTCACGGCATTAGTTGCCCGCGCCCCGCTTGCCGCTTCCGGTTCGCCCGGCTAGACGCTATGCGCGCAGCGCCTCTTCCTCCTCACCTTTCGCATTTCACTATTTGCTTCTCACTCCTAATCCCTCACTCCTCACTGACCTCATCATCCTCCCGCGTATGCGCTCCACAATAACTTGGCGGCGATGGCGAACACCACGGTGATAAATACGGGCCGCACGAGCCTGGCGCCTCGGGTCATGACGAGCCTGGCGCCGATGCGACCGCCCAGGAATTGCCCTCCCGCCATGACGAGTCCGGGGACGAAGTGGACGTTCCCCATGACGAGGAACACGGCAAGGGAGAGGATGTTGCTCGTGAAATTCATGACCTTGGTGGTCGCAGTGGCGCGTCGCAACTCGAACCCCAAAAAAAGAACGAAGGCCAGGGCCCAGAATGATCCCGTGCCCGGCCCGAAAAAGCCATCGTAGAAGCCGATCCACAGCCCGAAGGTCAAGTAGAAGAAAAAGGGCTTCATCCGGGCGCGCGTCTCTTCGTGCCCGAGCCTGGGGCTGATCAGGACGTAAAAAGCCATGGCCACGAGGAGAAAGGGAATGAGGCGTTTGAGAAAGTCCGCTGGGATCTGACTTACGGCCCAGGCGCCCGTCGCCGCGCCGATGGCGGTGAAGAGGACACCCCAGAGACACTCCTTCAGCCTCACCGCGCCCGCTTTCCAGAAGTGGAAGGTGGCGCTTCCCGAGCCGAAGCTCGCCTGGAATTTGTTGGTTCCCAGCGCGTCCTGGGGTGACCAACCCAGGCCCATGAGCACGGGGATGGTGATGAGTCCGCCGCCGCCTGCGATGGTGTCTGCCGTTCCGGCGAAAAGCGCCGTGAGAAAGAGGACGGGGTAGAGCCAAATTGCACCCTCGGTCATGGGGCGAGAGAGAGGAAGGAGCGGGAGAAGGGGGGAGCGGGAGTCCGGGAGGAGGGGAAGACTCTTGCGTAGTCGGCGCTCATCCGTATTTCCTCACTCCTCACTTCGCAGGCGAACCGGCTCAGGTTTCCAAGAGCGAAGTCGAAGGGACGCGGGGTGGGGGAAGGGATAGCAGCCGGTCCAGGAGGGGTTCGGGTTCCGGCCCCGCGAGCACGAGGGCGCGGTTTGCCGCCGAGAGGAACCCCTCGGCCACCTGCCGGTCAAAGAGAGCCAGGAGAGGATCGAAGAAACCCTGGGTGTTGAGCAGGGCGCAGGGTTTGGCGTGGAGGCGCAGCTGCGCCCAGGTGAGGACCTCGCAGAATTCCTCGATGGTCCCAAAGCCGCCGGGCAGGGCCAGAAACGCGTCGCTCAATTCCGCCATGAGCGCCTTCCGCTCGTGCATGGAGTCCACCACGCGCAACTCGGTTACGCCCCGATGTCCGATCTCAAGCTCGTTGAGGAAGGCGGGGATGACGCCGATGACCTCACCCCCGGCGGAAATCGTCGCGTCTGCCACGACGCCCATGAGGCCGATGGATCCCCCCCCGTAGACGAGCCCCAGGCCTCGGGAGGCCATGGCTTCGCCCAGACGTCGTGCGGCATCCCGATACCGGGGAGGGGTTCCCGCGCGGGAACCGCAGAAGACGCATATCCGATTCATGAAGATCAACCTCCGGCGGGCGCTGGCCGTAAAGGAAGGGGGGTGGCCCTCCTCATTTTGGCTTCTTGGCGGCGCTCTTCTTCGGCCTCGGCTTGCTCGGGAGCAGGTCGTCCATCCAAGTGAGGGCGGCCATCATGTTGGGGAATCCCACCAGCGTGAGCGCCAGGAGCGCCGCGTGGCGGATCTCTCCGGGAGTGAGCCCCAGATCCACCGCCTTCCGAGTATGCGAGTGGACCGCGCCCTCGTGCCTCGCTCCGATGGCGATGCCCAGCTTCACGAGGGCTCGGTCGCGCTCGCTCAGCGGACCGGCCTCGCGGCAAATCCCCGACAGCGCTTCATAGGCTTCCGCGTGCTCGGGATACGCCCTCGCAAATTCCGTGTACGCCTTAGGCAGTTTCGGCATGGGTTCCTCCCCGTCCGCACTCGCGGCATTCTTTCCGAGGCGGACACTTGGCAAGGATAACACGGTGCCGGGGTGCCCCCTCAAATTCCTAGGGCGTCAGTCCCCCACGGGTTTGAACCCCTCGCCAAGGACCTCGTGGGCTTCGGATACCACCACGAAGGCGTCCGGGTCCATGTCCGCGATGAGGCGTTTGAGGGCGCTGATCTGCGATCGCGAGACGACCACATAGAGCACGGGCCTGGGCTCCTTGCTGAATCCGCCCCAACCCTGGAGGACGGTGATCCCCCGGCCGATTTCGTCCAGCACGGCCTGGCGAACCGCCTCGGGCCTCTCGGAGATGATGGTCACGGCCCGGGCGTAGCCCAGGCCCTCCTGGACGGTATCCAGAACGCGGCTGGAAATGTAGTTCACGATGAGGGCGTACAGCACGGGGACCAGGCCCACCACGGGGATGGCGCCCAGGAGGATCACCGTGTTGCTCACGAGGAAAACGGTTCCGAAAGAGACACGGCGGTACTTGTAGAAAAGCTGGGCCAGGATGTCGGTACCCCCGGTCGTGCCTCCGGCCCTGAGCACCAGGCCAATGCCGAGCCCGTCCACCAGGCCCCCGAAGAGTGTGTAGATGAGGGGGTCTCCCTGGATCGCCGGCAGGAAGGGCTGCAGGAAGTCGATGCCGAGGCTCATCACCACCGTGGCGTAGAGCGTTTTGACCAGGGCCTTCATCCCACCGCCCCAGCGGATGGCCGCCAGAAAGAGGGGCACGTTGATGGCCAGGGTGAGCAGCCCCACGGGCCAGTTCACGGTGTAGTGGAGGAGCATGGCGATACCCGTCACCCCGGCGGAGATGACGTGGTTGGGGGTGAGGAACAGGTCCACACCGGCCGCGGCCACCAGGGCGCCGAGGGTGATGACGAGATAGTCCTCCACGGCGCGAATAGCGGGCGGCCGTTTCGTGGGAATTCTCCAGATCATGGCTTCCCTCGCCGCAGGATTAGGTCACCGGCCTCGCAGGAGGTCCTCGATCTCCTCCGGCGGGACGGGCTGCTTGAAGTAGAACCCCTGGACGGAGTCGCATCCCACCTCGCGAAGGAACCGGATCTGCTTCTCGGTTTCCACGCCCTCCGCCACGACGCTGAGGCCCAACCCATGGGCCATCGTGACGACGGCCCTGACGATGGCCACGTCGTCCGGATCGTCGGGCACGTCCTTGATGAAGCTGTGGTCGATCTTGAGTTGCTGAATGGGAAATTTCTTCAGGTAGCCCAAAGATGAATAGCCCGTCCCGAAATCGTCGATGGCGATGGCAATGCCCAGATCGCTGAGCCTGCGAAGCACCTCGACGGTGTTGTCCATGTCCGCCATGGCCGCGCTCTCGGTAATCTCGAGCTCCAGATACCGGGCGTCCAGGCCCGTGGACTTGAGCACCAGGGCGATGGTCTCGATGAGGTCCCGCTGCTGGAACTGGAGGGCCGACAGGTTGACGCCCACGCGCACCGGCGCCAACCCCGCCTTCTGCCAGGCCCGGTTCTGCGCGCAGGCGGCGTAGAGCACCCACTCCCCCAGGGGCAGGATGAGTCCCGTCTCCTCCGCCAGAGGCACGAACCTACTGGGGAGAAGGAGCCCCAACTCCGGATGCACCCAGCGCACCAGGGCTTCGACGGCGACGGGCCGTCCCGTGGCCAGATCGAAAATGGGCTGGTAATGCACCGTGAACTCCTGACGTTCGATGGCCTTCCGCAGGCGGTTCTTGAGTCCCGTTTGCTCGGCGGCCCGGGCGCTCAAGTCCGAGGTCACGAACTGGAATGCGTTTCCACCGTGAGATCGCACGCGCAGGAGCGCGATGTCTGCCTGCTTGAGGAGCCCCTCCGCGTCGTCCCCGTCCGAAGGGTAGACGCACAGTCCGAGGCTGGCCGTGATGTGGACTTCGTGTCCCGCCACCGTGTAAGGGCGAGCGAGCTCGTTCAGGATGCGGCGCGCCATGTCCTCAGCCTGTGGCCCTTCGCGGAGATCGGGCAAGAGGATGGCGAATTCGTCGCTCCCCATCCGCGCCGCGGTGGCATTGTCTCCACCGACTCTTCCCAGGCGGCGCGATACACCCTGCAGAACCAGGTCGCCCACGTCGTGCCCGAGGATGTCGTTCACGTCCTTGAACCGGTCCAGGTCGACCAGCGCGATACCCATGATCTTGGAAGCCTCCCGGGCCCTGGAAAGCGCCGCGCCGAGCCTCTCGTAAAAGAGGATGCGATTGGGGAGGCCCGTCAGAAAATCATAGTGGGCCAGGTGGTCCAACCGGTCCTCGGCGCGCTTCCGCTCGGTGATGTCGAAAGCCGTCCCCAGCACCGCAGGCCGGCCCTCCAACTCCGTAACTCCGGCGCTAAATTCTACCCAGTGCTCTTCGCCGTCTTTGCTGATTACCCTGAATTCGTAGTGGGAGGGAACGGCATCGCCTCGCTGACGGGCCAGGCCGCGCTCTTTGACCAACTCGCGGTCCTCGGGGTGCACGAACTCCCAAAACGAGATGCTCAGAAGCTCCTCCCGCGAATACCCCGAGATCCGCACGGTGGCAGGGTTCACGTAGCGGAATTTCGTGTCCTGGAAGATGAAGATGGCGGCCGAGGTGTTTTCCGCCAGGGTCCGGAAGCGTTGCTCGCTCTCCCGGAGGGCCTCGCTCGCCTTGAGGTGCTCGGTGAAATCCTCCACGAACACCAGGTGGGCATTGCCGTCGGGCAGATCCACGGCGGCGATTTTGACGTGTGCGGGGAACGTGGATCCGTCGCCCTTGACCCCCAAGGTGCCATAGCTCTCTGGGGCGGGACGTCCCACCGAGCGATCCGTGACGAAGCGCGCCACGCGGTCGCGCTGTTCTTCGGCGACGAACCCGAGGATGGACCGCCCTTGGATCTGGCGGAGAGAAGGGGCGCCGAAGAGATCCAAAAAGGCCTTGTTGGCGTAGTCGAGGGTGCCCGCCCGCTGGACGAAGATGGCCATGGGGCTCTTCTCGATGAGATCCCGGTAGTGTCGTTCCGATTCGCTCAAGAGCCGCATGCGCATGGCGCGCCGGTAGTAGACGAAAAAGAGGACCATGTGGAAGAGGAGGAAGAGGGCCATTCCGCCCGCGATGAGCAGCACGCGCTCCCAATTGACCGGAGTCGGCTGGGGCAGCCACTGCTCCAGAAGGTGGGCGTAAACCCCTCCCCGTTTTAGCTGTTTAAGGGTCTCGTTGAAGTCCCGACAAGGGCCCGCTAGACCTGATCGCATGGGAAAGGCGATGTCGTTGCGCCTGAAGAAGTAGGTCCCGAACAGCCCTCTCCCGATGACCATCTCTCCGGCGTAGCGGTTGTGAATGGTGAACACGCTGTTGAGATAATCGTTGAGCACGGCGTCCACGCGCCCCGCCTTCAGCGCCTCGAAGCTCTCATCGGTGCTCTCGAAGGGGACGATGGTCAGCGCGATTCCCTTTTTCTCCTGGAGTTCTCTGGCGACGCTCTCGCCGGTGGCCCGCCGCTTGACACCCACGCGGAGCCCGGACAACCCTTCCGGCAGGCTGACCGAGCGCCCCGCCAGGGTCACCAGAACGAGACCGCTGCGAAGGTAGGGGTCCGTGAACAGGATGTCCCGCCGTCTCTCGGGCGTGACATAAAAGGCGCCGATGGCCATGTCCGCGGTCCCCGCCTGCACCCGGGCCAGGGCCTCCGGGAAGGATACCCATTCGAGGTCGTAGGTCCAGCCCCGGGCCGAGCAGACGAGGTTCAACAAGTCCACATCCAGGCCCTTATGGGCTTCTCCGGACTGGAAGACGAAGGGTTCGTAGGGGGCCGCCACGACCTTGAGATGGAGAGGCTGGCGTCCGGGGCGAAGCGCCCAGGCTCCTGCGGCCCACAGCAGAGCCGCGGAGGCGAGCAGGACGAGGACACCCCCCGCGCGGTATCCGCGCGACCGCGGCGGCGGAGATCATTTTGAAACCTGAGCACACGCGGTTCTTGCCCTGGCGCTTGGCTTGGTAGAGGGCCAGGTCCGCCTGCTCGAGAACCTGGTGATGGTCCCCGCCCTGCTCGGGGCAGGCGGCGAGGCCCACGGAGACGGTCACGCGGAGGGGAGCGGCCGCCCCGGGCACGACGGCCCGGATCTGATCCACGGCCGCCCGGATCCGCTCCGCCACCCGCATGGCCTGCTCTGCCGTCCGGAGGGGGAGAAAGACGGAGAACTCCTCCCCGCCGTACCGGGCGGCCACGTCCTCCTTGCGGATGGAGGCCGTCAGGGAGTCCGCCACGGCACGGAGCACGAAATCGCCGGCCTGGTGGCCATAGGTGTCGTTGACATCCTTGAAGTTGTCCAGGTCCATCATGAGGACCGCGTAGGGTTGGCGGGCTTCCATGTGCTCGCGAGCCTTGGCCGCGAGGGTCTCCTGGAAATATCCGTGGTTGTGAAGGCCGGTGAGCCCGTCCAGCACCGCCTGGCGCTTGATCTGGGCGTGGACCTGGGCGCTTTCCAGCGCATGCACGGTCTGGTTGGCCAGGACCTCCAGCGCCCGGAGGGTTTCCATGGACGGCACCTTGCCATCGGAGGGTTCGTCCACGGAGATGATCCCGAGCAAGTGGTCGTCCTTGTCCGTAAGGGGTACGAGGAGAAGGTCTTCGGGGTGCCAGTCGTCGAGGTCGGTGGTGGGCCTGGGGTTCCTGGGGAGAACGGCGAAGGGACTGGGCATTTCCTCGGTATGGCGGACCAGATAGCAGGCCCCTGCCCGGTGCTTCTCCTGCATGTAACGGAGGATGTCCTCTGCGGGCGGGCGCACCGCCCGGATTTCCTCCCAGCGCTCGTCGTCTCCGGCCTGGGCGACCCGTTCGAAGAAACCCTCCTCCTCGTGAAAGAGGCTCACCAGGACCGACTCGAACCCGATCCCCTCCCGGATGCCCTGGGCCACCTTCTCGAGGATCCCTTGCACGTCGAGGTGCACCCTGAGGAGGTTGGAGATATCCAGGATCTGGGAGAGGTAGTCGGCCTGGTGCATGAGCTTCCGATTCGTGGCGAGGAGCTGTTTCTTGAGGATCTCGTCCTGCACGTGGCTGGCGATCTGCATGAAGGCCATGTTGAGAAAGGCCGCGTCACCGGCCTGGAACGGCACCTCGTCGTTCCGCTCGGCCACGAGGAGGCCGAAGGCGACCTCGGTGGTGGCCAGCGCCACGACGATCTGGCTCCGGGCCTCCCCGCTCAACAGGGAATGGACGGCGTCTCCGTGGGTCACCCTGGGCTCGCGGAGGGCCGCATCTTCGAGCAGGCCCAGCAGGGCGTCTTTGACCCCGTGGGGGTTCTCGGGGAGGCCTTCAAGGCTATGCAGGAAGGGCTGCTCCGCCTCGGGGGCGGGCAGGACGAGCAAGAGCGCTCGGTCCCAGGGCACGAACTCCTTCAGGCCTTTCAGGAGGTCGTCGAGAAACGCCTCGTTTTCCAGCGACCCCAGGTGGGTCATGGTGAGTTGCTGGAGGAATTCCTGACGCCGCGTGGCCTGCACAAGCGCGAGGTTTTTCTCTTCCAGCCCGCCGTTGAGGTGGAGGGCCCAGACGATGACGAGGAGAGGGATGCATCCCAGGACGACGAGGGTCGCGTTGCGGGCCTGGATCTCCATGACCACGAGAGCCACGAGCGGCAGGGAGAGCGCGGCCCACAGCCATCCCTGCAACAGTGCCTTGCTGATGAAGGCCCATGTCAAGTGGACGCCCGTCAAGAGGCGACTGAGCACGTAGCCCAGGACGTTGATCGTATAGAAGAGCATCATGACGGCGAGGAGGTAGGGGAACCAGAGGAGGGAGCTGGGATCCAGCCCCTCGGACAGGCGCAGCAAGAGCCAGCCCGACAGGGTGATGGTGAGGGCGGCGTTGGCGCCGTCGAAAAAAGTCACGGGTTTCAAGCCCTTGGCTCCCCGTTGGTAGAGGCGGTCGCACAGGGCCGCGACAGCGGCCAGAAGACCCACCATCAACGGATCCTGAAGCAACACAATGGCCGGGAACGCGATCACGTGATCCGCGTTCATCCGGCCTACCGTGGGGAGCTTGACGTCGAAATGGTACGCCAGGAAAAAGAAGACCAGCACGAGCGGGATGGCCCACAGCGCCTGCCCGACGAAACCGAATTTCAAGAAGAAGCCCGCCAGAACGGCCAAGTAGATTGCGATGAAGACAAAGTGCCGGTGCTGTAACTTCTCGGGCATTTCACCCGCCTTCAAGATCGGCAAGCCAAACTCGTCTCGGGTCTCCGGGGGGACCCGCGGATCGCTTCACCCGCTCATGGGCGGTATGCCCAGGAGGACGACACGGCGGGCGACGGTGTCCTACCGGCGTGCTCGGCTCTTTCCCGATGGCGCCGCGGCGCGAGCCTTTTTCGCCCCGGCACGCGCAGGCGGCCTGATTGCCAGCGCGAGGGCCTGCGGGATCTCCGTCACGAAATGGAAGGTCAGGGCGGACCGGGCTTCCTCGGTGAGGTCGTCGAGGTCCCCCCGGTTTCGCTCCGGGAGGATGACCACCTTCATCCCCGCCCGTTTGGCCGCCAGGACCTTCTCCTTGACGCCGCCCACGGGAAGCACTTTGCCCGTGAGGGTGATCTCCCCGGTCATCGCCACGTCGTCGCGCACGACGCGGTGGGTGAGGAGAGACGTCAGGGCCGTGGCCAGCGCCACGCCGGCGGAGGGACCATCCTTGGGGATGGCGCCCTGGGGGACGTGCACGTGGAGGTCGTACTTGCTGAAGGCGTCGGGCTTGATCCCCAGCTCGGCGGCGTGGGTGCGGATCCAGGAGAGGGCCGCCTGGGCCGACTCCTTCATCACATCCCCCAGCTGGCCGGTGAGCGAGAGGGTGCCCCTGCCCCTCATGGACGTAGACTCGATGAAGAGGATGTCTCCGCCCACGGGGGTCCAAGCCAGACCCGTGGCCACGCCGGGCCGGTCGATGCGGTCCCTGCTCTCCAGGAACACCTGCCGGGGGCCCAGGTAGCTGCGCACCAGGTCGGGCGTCACGGCGACGCGCTTGGTTTCTCCGCTCACCCTGGACTTGGCGATCTTCCGGCACACCGCGGACATCTCCCGCTCCAGGTTCCGGACGCCCGCCTCCCTCGTGTACTCGTTGATGATCGTGTTGAGCGCCTCGTCGCTGAACCGCACCTGGCTCTTTTTCAGCCCGTGGTTGGACAGCACGCGGGGCATGAGGTGGTCCGTGGCGATGTGGAGCTTCTCCTCCTCCGTATACCCGGGCAAGCGGAGCACCTCCATCCGGTCCAAGAGAGGCTGGGGAATCGTGTCCAAAATGTTGGCCGTGGCGATGAACATGGTCTTGCTCAGGTCGAAGGCGACCTCCAGATAGTGGTCGCTGAAGGAGAAGTTCTGCTCCGGATCGAGCACCTCGAGCAGGGCCGAGGTGGGGTCTCCCCGGAAATCCATGCCGACCTTGTCCAGTTCGTCGAGCATGAAAACGGGGTTGTGGCTACCCGATTTGCGCATGCCCTGGATGATGCGCCCCGGAAGGGCGCCCACGTAGGTGCGCCGATGGCCCCGGATCTCGGCTTCGTCCCGGATTCCGCCCAGGCTCATGCGCACGAACTTGCGGCCGAGGGAGCGGGCGATGGATCGCCCCAGGCTGGTCTTTCCCACGCCCGGTGGACCCACCAGGCAAAGGATGGGCCCCTTCAGGTCCTTCTTGAGCTGCTGGACCGCCAGGTACTCGACGATGCGGTCCTTCACCTTCGCCAGGCCGTAGTGATCCTGGTCCAGGAACTTCTGGGCCCGTTTGATGTCCAGTCGATCCGAAGTGGAGGTGCTCCAAGGCAGCTCCACGAGCCAGTCCAGGTAGGTCCGCGAAACGGTGTATTCCGCCGCGGACGGGTGCATCATGGCCAGGCGGTCCACCTCTTTGAGGGCCACGGCTTCGGCCTCCTTGGGCATTTTGGCCTTGGCCACGCGAGCCTTGAGTTCGTCCGTCTCCCGCGCCTTGTCGTCCCCTTCGCCCAGCTCCTTCTGGATGGCCCGCATCTGCTCCTTGAGGAAGTACTCGCGCTGGGCCTTGTTCATCTTGTCCACGACCTCGCTCTGGATCTTGGAGCCCAGCTCGAGGACCTGAATCTCTCTGGCGAGGATGGCGGTGAGCATCTTGAGGCGGCGGACCGTGTCCGTTTCCTCGAGGATGGCCTGCTTCTCGGCGATGGGCATGGAGAGGTTGAAGGTGATGGTGTCCACAACCCGGTTGGGGTCATCGTACCGCTGCAAAGGCGCCAGCATCTCCTGGGGGATGTTGGGGGCCAGGCCGGCGAGCCTCTCGTACTGTGCAAGGATGTTCTTCTGGAGGGCTTCCATCTCCACCGATTTGCCCTCGGTGACCTCCAGAAAGGATACCCTCGCCTCGAAACAGGGTTCCTGGGATGTGAACTCATCCACCCGGACGCGCCCCAGGCCGTGGACGATCACGGAGAGATTGTTCTGGGCCACGCGCATGAGCCTCAGGATTTTGGCGATGACGCCCACCCGGAAAAGGTCGTCGCCCGAGGGATCCTCCTGGTCGCCGTCCTTCTGGCCGACGATGAGAAGGTACCCGTCTCCCCGGGTGGCCTGTTCCACGGCCTTGAGCGACCGCTCCCGGCCCACCGCCAGGGGGATGATCATGTCGGGGAAGAGGAGGGTGTTTCGAAGGGGAAGCACGGGGAGGACCGGCTTCTCCTTAAGCTTGCGTTCCAGGTCGGGGTCGGCAGGGGTCATCGTGGTCTTCTCCTAGGGGAGTATCCCATTCAGGCGCAAGCATATCCAAAAGCGGCGGGTCTTGGCAACCCAAAGGCCGCGATGGGGTGCTGTTGCTGGACATTTCCTTCACGTGTGTGCTATGCTCTTATCTTTGAGATGGATAGATAGGAGAACGCGGGATATGGAGACCCTAGCCAAGAACACCCTCATCGAGCAGTACCGAAAGCACGGCACCGATACGGGTTCGCCCCAGGTGCAGATCGCCCTTCTCTCAGAGCGCATCAACCACCTCACCGACCACTTGAAGTCCCACCGAAAGGACTTCAGCACCCGGAGAGGCCTCCTGATGTTGGTGGGACAGCGCCGACGGCTTCTGAACTATCTGAAGGACCGCGATATCGAAGGTTATCGCGAGCTCATCGGACGCCTAGGCCTCCGCAAGTAGCTCCGCTCTCAGACCGTCGGCAAAACCGCTGCGCCCACGAGGGGTGCGGTGTGAACCTGTATTTGAAACGAGGTGAGTGACATGTACCGTGAAGAAGCGGTCGAAATCGAGCTCGGGGGCAGGCCTCTTCGGATCTCCACGGGCAAAGTGGCCAAGCAGGCCCACGGCGCCATGTGGGTGCGCTACGGGGATTCGGTGGTCCTGGTGACCGCCCAGATGGACAAGAACGGCCGGGAGGGCCTGGACTTCCTCCCCTTCACGGTGGACTACAGAGAGTACACCTACGCGGCGGGGCGCTTCCCCGGCGGCTTTTTCAAGCGCGAAGGTAAGCCCACGGACCCGGAGGTCCTGGTCTGCCGCATGATCGACCGGCCCATGCGGCCGCTCTTCCCCGAGGGGCACTATAAGGAGACGCAGGTCGTCGCCATGGTGCTCAGCACGGACTTCGAGAACGCTCCCGACATCATGGCCATCAACGGGGCGGCCTTCGCTTTGTACTGCTCGCCCATCCCCTTCCCCAGGGCCGTGGGCGCGGTGCGCATCGGCCACATCGGCGGGGAGTTCGTCGTGAACCCCTCCATGAAAATCATGGACCAGAGCCGCATCAACCTTGTGGTGGCCGGCACCAAGGAAGCCATCTGCATGGTCGAGGCGGGGGCCCAGGAACTCTCCGAGGAGGAGATGATCCAGGCCCTCCAGTTCGCCCACGACCAGATCAAGCGGATCTGCGCGGCCGCCGAAGAGTTGGCTGCCCGGATGGGGATCAAGAAGGAAATGCCCGTCCCGGCGGCCCACGATCCGGCCCATCTGGCCGAGGTGGAAGCCAAGATCGCCGGCCCCCTGCGCGAAGCCATGGCCACCAAGGGCAAGCTCAAAATGTACGATGCCTTGGACAAGGTGAAGGAAGATCTTCTCGCGACCTACCCCGCGGACCAGGCCGAGCGCAAAACCGAAGCCGGCTCCCTTTATCACGAGGTGCTGGTCAAGACGTTCCGCACGTCCCTCCTGCGCGACGGACGCCGTGTGGACGGGCGCCTTTTCGACGAAATCCGCCCCGTTTGGGGCGAGGTGGGCGTCCTGCCCCGCACCCACGGTTCGGCCCTGTTCGCCCGCGGCGAGACCATGGCCCTGGCCAACTGCACCTTGGGGACGTCCTCGGACATCCAGCGCCTCTCGGGGCTCCTGGAGGGCACCGAGAAGCACTTCATGCTCCACTACAACTTCCCGCCCTTCAGCGTGGGCGAGGTGAAGTTTATCCGCGGTCCTGGAAGGCGCGAGATCGGACACGGCGCCCTGGCCGAGAAGGCCATTTTGCCCGTCCTGCCCGATCCGGTGGCCTTCCCCTACGCCATCCGCGTCGTTTCGGACATCATGGAATCCAACGGCTCATCCTCCCAGGCCACCATCTGTGGGGCCACCCTGGCCCTCCAGGACGCTGGCGTTCCCCTCAAGGGACCCGTGGCCGGCGTGGCCATGGGCCTGGTCATGGAGGGTGACCGCTACGCCATCCTGAGCGACATCGCGGGCCTCGAAGACCACTACGGCGACATGGACTTCAAGGTGGCCGGGACGGCCAAGGGCATCACGGCCCTCCAGATGGACATCAAGGTGGACGGCATCTCCTTCGACATCATGCGCGAGGCCCTGGCTCAGGCCAACAAGGGCCGGATGCACCTGCTGGAATGCATGGCGCAGGTCCTGCCCGCGTCCCGCGAGGACATCTCCCCCCTGGCTCCGCGCATCTACGCCATCCAGATCGCCAAGAGCCGCATCGGGGAACTCATCGGACCCGGCGGGAAGAACGTGCGCGCCATCCAGGAAGCCACCGGCGTGGACATCAACATCGAGGAGGACGGCACCGTTCAGGTGGCCTCCTGTGACGCCGCCGCCGCCGAGAAGGCCCTGGCCATGATCCGGGCTCAGATGGAAGAGCCCGAAGCGGGCCGCATCTACAAGGGCATCGTCAAGCGCGTGGAGCCCTACGGGGCCTTCGTGGAGATCCTTCCCGGGACCGACGGCCTGCTCCACGTGAGCGAGCTGGACTGGAAGCGGGTAGAAAACGTCGAAGATGTCTGCAAAGTGGGTGACGAGCTGGAGGTGAAACTCCTGGAGTTCGAGCGCGGCGGCAAGCTTCGCCTGAGCCGCAAGGTCCTCCTGCCCAAACCCGAAGGCTATGTCGAGCGCCCGGCCCGCGAGGGTTCCGACCGGCCGCCCCGCCGCGACAACGACCGCGATCGAGGCCCTCGCCGCGACGGCGACCGGGACCGCAGGCCGCCGCGGAGATGATCGAGTCCACGAGGGCGCGAGTCCACGAGCCCACGAAATAAACCAATCTCGCACACGGGCGAGGGAGAAGATCCCTCGCCCGTTTCGCTGTGGGGCTGGGGGGGGGTGATCGTGAGAAGTGAAAAGGCAAACCAAGTTGTGCTCGGAGCATGACTCCTTTGGGTGCCGACCAAAAAGGCTCGCACCCCCAGGAAGTCATCCTGAATGCTTCTTCGGAGCAATACCCCTGAAGGATCTCAAGCGCCGTGTTCGCCTCCGCCATTACCACGACCGCCCGCGCGCGTTCCTCGTTTGGGCAATCAAGGAGCGGGAGAGGAGCGGAGGATCGGGAGAGGGAAGCCGACGCTGCAGGTTCTTCGAAGCAAACGCCCCATCCTACTCCCTTCCTAATTTCCTAACTTCCTAACTTCCTATCTTCCTCACGTCCTCGCGCTTTTCCCTTCTCCCGGGCAGGGTGATGACCGCGAGAACCATGGCCGCCGCCACGATCGCCGCCACGCCGGCCACCACGGGCCGGAACCCCACGCGATCCATGAGCCATCCTCCCGCCAGCGGTGTGAGCACGGAGGCCGGAGTGAGCAGGAAACCCACCAGGGCCAAAACCGACTGCCGTTCCGCATCGGAAGCGAGATCCATGAGCCACGCGGCCTGGTTCGTGTATTCGGTGGCCAGGAACGCCCCGGAGAGACCCGCGACGATGAAGAAAGCCCATCCTGGCACAGGCAGGACGGCCAGGGTGCAGGAGGCCAGGAGCAATCCCTGCCCGAGGAGGACGGAGACTTTGTGCCCCGCTCGATCGCCCAGGGCGCCGGCGGCCACACCCGCCAGCGCCTGACACAGCAGCGCGCCCGTGCCCATCAGCGCCGCGGAGGCGGGGGTAACCCCCTTGTACGCCACGGCGTAGACGGCGAAGAAGTGGAGCAAGAGGGGATAGGTCCCCCGCACCATCCAGCGGGCGCCCAGGTAGGCCTTGAGCCACCGGTGGCGGCGCCACAGCCCCGCGAGGTCGTGGAAATGCTGGCGAACGGAGGCGGCCTCCGTGCTCTCGTAGATCCGCTCGCGCGTGCCCATGAAAAAGAAGGAGCCCCCCGACATGGCGGCGGCGGCCACGAAGAACAGCACCGCATAGCGGCCGTCGCTGGTACCGCCCCGCAGGAGCGCCGCGGCGGCCGTGGCTCCCGCAGCTCCCGCCACGGTCTGGGTCAGGAACACGATGCCCAGGGCGCGTCCCCGCTTGGAGGGGTCGAGGATCTTGGCCATGTAGTCCATCCACACCGGATAGAGGAGCCCGATGGCGGCGTAGTAACAGCCCCAGAGGACCAGGATGACGGGGACGGCCGGAAACCTCCCCCAGAGAAGGGAGAATCCCGCGAGGAACAGGGGCAAGGGGGTCGCCACGTGGAGCCACAACACGAGAGGTTTGAGCGAGCCTCGGTGACCGCCGAGAATTCCCGAAAACGCTTGGAAGACGCCGGCCCCCAGGGCGCTGAGGGCCGGGAGGAGGGCGATGACCACATTCGAAGCGCCGCGCTCCTGGAGGAAGACGGGCAGGACCGTGCCCATGGAGAGAAGGTTCATCCCCAGGCCCCAGAAGGCCTCCACGAACCCCAGGAAGGTGGTGTTTCGAAGGTGATGTCGGGTGTCGCCCAAGCCCGTGCCCCCCCGTTACTCTATCAGACCGTGCGAGGTGCCGCGACCCTCGTGGGAACCTCTGGCGGAGCGGTCGGCGAGGGCGCCCTTGACTTTGGCCGGCTGGAGATATATCGTTATATCGTCAAGATGACGATATGAAGGGGAGGCCGACATGTTGGATGCGCTGGAGAGGATCCTCAAGGCCGCGGCAGACGGCACCCGGCTGCGGATCCTGAAGATGCTCGAGCCGGGCTCCCTGTGCGTGTGCCAGATCGTGGAGGCTCTGGAGCTCTCCCAGTCCACCGTGAGCAAGCACCTGTCCATTCTGGAGGCCGCCGGGCTGGTGGAGAGCGAGCGGCGGGGCAGGTGGACCCACTATCGGCTCAGAAAGACCTCCTCGGAGGAGGGGAAACGCATCCTGTCGCTCCTGAGGTGCTGCGCGTCCGATGATCCAAAGGTGACGAAAGACCAAGCCAGAGTGGCGTGCGAGAGAGATCCAGTCCCTGGCCGCCTGCTGTCCGCCCCGGAAAAGGGGCGAGAGGAGTTCCTCATGAGCTGAAGGCATCGGGCGAAAGCTGTCCCTGCTGGACCGATTTCTGACCCTCTGGATCTTTTCGGCCATGGCCGCCGGTGTGGCGCTCGGGCATTTCTTCCCCGGGGTGGAGCAGGTGATCGGGGCCTTCCAGGTGGACACCACCAACCTCCTGATCGCCGCCGGCCTCATCCTCATGATGTACCCACCCCTCGCGAAGGTCCGATATGAGGAGTTGGGCGACGTCTTCCGGAATTGGAAGGTGCTCGGGCTTTCGCTGGTTCAGAACTGGATCGTGGGGCCGATCCTCATGTTCGTCCTCGCCGTCCTTTTCTTGCGGGACCATCCGGAATACATGGTGGGGCTCATCCTCATCGGCCTGGCGCGCTGTATCGCCATGGTCATCGTCTGGAACGAACTGGCCGAAGGGGACACCGAATACTGCGCGGGGCTCGTGGCCTTCAACAGCGTCTTCCAGGTTCTCTTCTACAGCGTCTACGCCTGGTTCTTCATCACGGTCCTTCCGCCCCTGGTGGGGCTCAAGGGCATGGCGGTGCATGTCAGCATGGGCCAGATCGCCAAGAGCGTCTTCATCTATCTCGGTATCCCCTTTCTGGCCGGCATGCTGACACGGCTCGTCCTCGTCAAGCTCAAGGGGAAGGCGTGGTACCACGGGCGCTTCATTCCCAAGATCAGCCCCATCACGCTCGTGGCCCTTCTCTTCACCATCCTCGTGATGTTCAGCCTCAAGGGCCAAGCCATCGTGCGCATCCCGCTGGACGTGCTCCGGATCGCCGTGCCGCTGCTGATCTACTTCGTGGTCATGTTCCTCGTGAGCTTCTGGATGGGCCGGAAGGCGGGCGCGACCTACCCCCAGACCGCCACCCTCGCCTTCACGGCCGGAAGTAATAACTTCGAGCTGGCCATCGCCGTGGCGGTGGCGGTCTTCGGGATCCAATCGGGAGAGGCTTTCACTGCGGTCATCGGACCGCTGGTGGAGGTGCCCGCCCTCATCGGCCTGGTTACCGTAGCCCTGTACTTCCGGCGCCGCTATTTCTCGGGCGCGGCAAAGGCGACGGCATGAGCGGCAGGAAGCGCGTCCTCATTCTCTGCACCGGAAACTCCTGCCGCTCGCAGATGGCGGAGGGTTGGGTGCGCCGCGACCTGGGCGATCAGGTGGAGGTCTTTTCAGCAGGGACCCAGCCCTCCTTGGTCCACCCGCTCGCCGTGGCTGTGATGGCCGAGGCGGGAGTGGACCTCTCCGCCCACCGGAGCAAGAGCGCGTCCGAGTTCGCGGGGCAGACCTTCGACTTGGTGGTCACGGTCTGCGATGCGGCCAAAGAGGCTTGCCCAATGTTTCCAGGCGCCGCGCGACAGGTCCACGAATCCGTTCCGGATCCCGCGCTGGCCGGGGCCGAGGGCAGAGCGGCGCTGGATCGGTTCCGGTTCGTGCGCGATCTCATCCGCGAGAGGATCGTACCGTTGATTCGCCGCGAACTGGGGTGCTAAGAGAAAGATATTTCACCACAGAGACACAGAGCACGCGGAGAAAAGCAGAGACCTGGATGGGGCAGGGATGGGGAAGGACCACCGTGAGATGGCCCTGCGCTCCTCACTCCTCACTTTTCACTTTCATTTCGGAGGTTCTCATGGACAGCGAGAAAATCAAGAAGTCGGTTAGGGAGCATTACGCCAGCGTGGCACGCAACGAGGGCGGCTGCTGCGCGAGCCCCGCGGTGGCGGCCACCAACTGCTGCGGCGTGGCGGATGTGGGAGCGGTGGGCAAGATCATCGGCTACAGCCAGGAGGAGATGGCCGGCGTGCCCGAGGGCGCCAACCTGGGCCTGGGTTGCGGAAACCCGCTCGCCTTCGCCGAACTGAAGGAGGGCGATGTGGTCGTGGACCTGGGTTCCGGTGCCGGCTTCGACTGCTTCATTGCGGCGCCGCGCGTGGGACCGACCGGGCGCGTCATCGGCGTTGACATGACCCCGGACATGGTCGAGCGGGCGCGCGGAAACGCTCGAAAATCTCAGGCGTCCAACGTGGAATTCCGTCTGGGCGAAATCGAGCACCTTCCAGTAGCCGACAACTCCGCCGACATGATCATCTCCAACTGCGTCATCAACCTCTCCACGGACAAGCCCCAGGTCTTCCGCGAGGCCTTGCGCGTCCTCAAGCCCGGAGGCCGGCTCATGGTCTCGGACCTCGTGCTCACGCGCCCCCTTCCTGAGAGCGTCCGGAATTCGGTGGAGGCCTACGCCGGGTGCATTTCGGGCGCCATGCTCAAGGAGGACTACCTTCAGGCCATGCGGGAGGCAGGTTTCTCCCGCGTCGAAATCCTGGCCGAGAGCGGCTACCCCATCGGCGCCATCAATCCGGACACCTCCGAGCTGGCGGCGCTCGCCGAGGGCTCTCCCGCCCCAGGACGTGAAGGCCGCCGCCGAAGCCGTGGTCAGCGTCAAGGTGAGGGCGATCAAGGCCTGACGCTCCGCCCTCCTCGTGCCGGCGGCGCCTTTCGGCGCCCGCGCGGGCGGCGCGGATTTGACATCCATCCGGATATCCGGATAATAGGATGCCTAGGGGAGCATGGCGACCGATGAAAGAGCGAGCAAGACTGTTCCTTGACCTGGGGCACCCCATCCGGCTCAAGGTCCTCTGCATCCTGGCGAGGGAAGGGCGACAGTGCGTCTGCCGCATGCTTCCGGAAATCGGCGTTCCCCAGCCCACGCTCTCCCGCCATCTGGCGCTTCTGAAGAGCCACGGGCTCATCGAGGACGAACGGGAGGGGACCATGGTCTTCTATGCCATCCGGGACAAAAGAGCACTGGAGGTCATGCGCGCGGCGGGCCTGCCGTGCGCGTGCGGAGAACCCACCGAGAAGCCGAAAGGAAAGGTCCGATGAACGCCAAGAGAATCGTCACCGCCGCACTCCTGCTCTTCGTGGCCGCAAGCCTGGCCTGGTTCGGAGCGAAAGAGGTCCTGCACTCCAGGGCCGTCAAGGCCGCCCAGCAGAGTCCCATCTCTGCCGCGACGCCGCAATCCGAGCAGCCCACGGTCAAGGCGGCTCCGGTGGAACCAGCCCCGTCGGAACCCTCTCAGCCGATTCCCCGCGCGGCACAGACGCCCCAGGACGCCCATGAGACAGCTGCAAGAGTACCCTCGGACAAAACGATCGCCAAGGGGCACTCCCCTCAAGTCCTCGGTTCCAAGGTCGTTGTTTACTACCTCCACACCACCGCGCGATGCCCGAGCTGTCTGAAGATCGAGGCCTACACCGCGGCGGAAGTCACGGGCGCCCTCGCCGGCCCGCTGTCCGACGGACGGTTGGAGTGGAGGGTGCTCAACGTGGACGAGCCCGAAAATGCACACTTCACGGAGGATTATGAGCTCTACACGAAGTCCGTCGTGGTCTCGGAAGTCAGGGGGGGCAAAGAGGTGCGGTGGAAGAGATTGGATAAGGTCTGGGACTATCTGGACGACCAGCAGGCCTTCATGAAGTATGTGGACGACGAAGTCCGGGCCTACCTGAAGGATGTGTCGTGACGGAATTCCTGCTCGCGGGAGCTTCCGCCTTCTGGCTGGGGATTCTGACTTCCATCAGCCCCTGCCCCCTGGCCACGAACATCGCCGCCGTCTCCTTCATCGGGAGGCGTGCCGACGGGACGCTGAAGGCCGCGCTCTCCGGCCTGGCCTACAGCCTTGGGCGCGCGCTGGCCTACACGGGGCTAGGCGCGGTGGTCGTGCTCGGCCTCCTTTCCATCCCGGGCGTTTCGAATTTTCTCCAGCGCTATATGAACAAGCTCTTGGGGCCCATGCTCATCCTCGTGGGCATGTACCTCCTGGGCCTATTGGGATTCAGGCTGGCCACCTCCGTGGGAAGCCAGGCGCTCCGCGAGCGCGCAGCCAGCAGTGGCATCCTGGGTGCGGGGTTCCTGGGCATCCTCTTCGCGCTGTCCCTCTGCCCCGTCTCCGCGGCCCTGTTCTTCGGGAGCCTCGTCCCGCTCGCGGTGGCCCAGGACTCCAAGATCCTCCTGCCCATGCTCTACGGCATCGGCACGGGGTTGCCCGTGGTGGTCGTGGCGGCCCTGCTGTCCGGGGGAGAGCGGACCCTGGGATCGGCCCTGAACCAACTGGACAAGGTGCAGAAATGGGCCCTTCGGATCACGGGCGCAGTGTTCATCGGCGTGGGCATTTACCTTACGATTCGCTTCGTCTTTCTCGCGTGAACACCATGAAACGCGCATCCCTCAACTCTCAACTCTCAACTCTCAACGATCCATCCGGCATTGCCCGATGGGAGCCAGATAGGAGGATTCCATGTTGGACATCAAAGTGGCGGGACCGGGATGCCGGAACTGCATCGAACTGGAGAGCCGGGTCAAGCAGGCGCTGGAAGAGCTTCAGACGGAGGCCACGGTGATGAAGATCACCGATTACCAGGACATCGCCAAGGCGGGCATCATGATGACCCCGGGCCTCATCATCAACGGCAAGGTCGTCCTCCAGGGAAAGGTGCCCAGCCGTGGGCATCGTGAAGAGCTTGCATCGTCGAGGCCATGAAAGAAAGCAACGAAAAGTAGAAGTGGACAGGAACAGTAGGAGGACCAACGACCGCTTTGCCGTCTGGGGTCTCTGCGCGATGGTCGGGCTGAGGCTCGCGGGCGTTGCCTGGCGGGCAGCGGAAGGGCGGCCGCCTTATGATCCGCGTGCCGAAGGCTGCCTTGGCGCGGGTTCTGGTCCGCGTGTTAGACACGGAATCAAGCCTCGGTCCCATGTCCAAGACGCCGCAAGAGGTGACCTTGGGCGACTTGGTCCGCTTTCACGGCCACCCTTGCGACGGCTTGGTGGCGGCGGCGGAAGGCCTGACCCTCGGCCTGAAGGCGCTCTTCCCGGAGGGGATCGTGGACCGGACCGATGTGGCTGCGGCCACGAACGCGTCGCCCTGTTACTCGGACGTGGCGGCCTACCTGACCGGGGCCAGGACGATCTACGGGACGCTGGTGATCGACAAGTCGCTCGGCGACGAGTGGATCCTCCTGCGCCGCTCCACGGGCCGCGCCGTGCGCGTCACGCTCAACCCTGGCGTGAAGCCGGCGGAGCTGCCGGGACTGGAAAAGAAACTGCGCTCCACTGGGTGCGACCGGGCGCTGATGACCCAGGTGCAGGCGCTCCAGTTCCGGTTCATCCAGAAGCTGCTGGATTCGCCACCGGATGCGCTCTACGCAGTCAGCCCGGTGGCGACATTTCCTTACGCCGTGACGGGGGAGCGCCCCGACGCCGCCAAGGCGCGCTGTGAACAAGACGGCCATTGAGAAAGGACGCACCGTGATGGCTCAAGAGATGCCCGAGGAGACGGCGGGGAGCGGCATCGAGTCGCCCGATGGGCCGGCGCCGCTCAAAACCAGCGGGCTGGGCCGGTACCTCCTCATGGGTCTTCCCATGCTCGCGCTCTGGATCGCCCTTTACTGGGTTTTGGAGCCCTCCTCCAAGTGGATCACCTTCGATCTGGCTGGAATGGCTTCGGATTCGCGCCTGGGGATGGCGATTCAGTTCTTCATCTTTGAATCGCCCAAGGTCCTCATGCTCCTGCTCCTCGTGGTCTTCGGCGTGGGGATCCTGCGGAGCTTCTTCACGCCCGAGCGCACGCGCCGCATGCTCGCGGGCAAGCGGGAATCGGTGGGCAATGTGCTCGCCGCGATCCTGGGCGTGCCCACGCCCTTCTGCTCCTGTTCCGCGGTTCCGCTCTTCATCGGCTTTGTGACGGCGGGCGTGCCGCTGGGCGTGACCCTCTCCTTTCTCGTCGCTGCCCCCATGGTGAACGAAGTGGCCCTCGTCCTGCTGCTTCGGCCTCTTCGGATGGAAGGTGGCCGCCATTTATGCGGGCACGGGCCTGGCCATCGCCATCTTCGCGGGCTTCGTCATCGGCAAACTCAAGCTCGAAGGGTGGGTGGAGGAGTGGGTCTACCAGACCTCCGCCGGCATTGGGATGGATGGTGAGGAGCGGCTGACCTGGGCGGACCGCATCGGGGCCGGCCTGCAAGCCGTGCGCGACATCGTGGGACGCGTCTGGCCCTATGTGCTCGCGGGCATCGCCATCGGGGCGGGCATCCACGGCTATGTGCCGGTGAACGCCATGGCCCAGTTCATGGGCAAGGGCGCCTGGTGGGCCGTGCCCGCCGCCGTCCTCGTGGGCGTGCCCATGTACTCCAACGCCGCGGGCATCATCCCCATCGTCCAGGCGCTTATGGAGAAGGGCGCCGCGCTGGGGACGGTGCTGGCCTTCATGATGGCCGTCATCGGCCTGAGCCTGCCCGAGGCGGTGATCCTGCGGAAGGTGCTCAAGCCCAAGCTCATCGCCGTCTACTTCGGCGTCGTGGCTCTGGGCATCCTCGCGGTTGGGTACCTCTTCAACGCGCTCCTGTAGTGGGGAATCGCCTCTGTCCGGCTCGGGAGATCATACGGAGCAAACCCGATTGCGCCCTCGTTCCTTGGCAAGATAGAGGGCCTTGTCCGCGGCGGCCAGGAGGGCTTCGGCCGAGCCGCCCTTGGTGAGTGCGGCCGTTGCCACGCCTACGCTGATCGTGATCACATGGCGCAGACCGTGGCTCGTCTCATGGGCCAAGTCCAGATCCTCCACGGTCTGCCTGAGACGTTCCGCCAGGTCCATGGCCTGGGCCGCGTCGACACTGGGGAGCACGGCGACAAATTCGTCGCCTCCGTATCGCGCCAGCAGGTCCCCTGCACGGTTCAAGACGCCGGCCAGCGTGCCCGCCACGCGACGGAGACACTCGTCTCCCCTCTGGTGCCCGAGGGCGTCGTTGTACAACTTGAATTCGTCGATATCGATCATGACGATGGAGAGGGGAGTGGCGGTTCGTGTGCCCCGCCGCCATTCCATGTCGAGGACCTCCTCAAAATGGCGGCGGTTCGCAATGCCCGTGAGGCCGTCCTCCTGGGACAGGCGCTCCAACTTGAGGTTGACTTCTCCGAGGGCGTGGCTCTGTTCCTTGAGCGTCTGGTTGGCCTGGGCCAGTTCGACGGTCCTCTCATCCACGAGGCGCTCGAGGGCGGCCTGCCTTCTTTTGAGGGCACCTACCCGCAGGGCCTGGATGCTGGCGACCATAAGGAGGCCGGCCAGGATGCACAGGATCAGGAAGAGGCGGGTCTGGTAGAAGCGGGGTGCCTGAGCGAAGTGATAGGTGGCCCCCGTTTCGTTCCAGATGCCGTCGTTGTTACAGGCGATCACGCGGAATCGGTAGGTCCCTGGGGGTAGGCCTGTATACACGGCGTCCCTCTTTGCTCCGCCGTCGACCCAGTCTGGATCAAACCCCTCCAGCCTGTACTTGAAACGGACCTTGTCGGGGGCCACCAGGCTCAGGGCGCTGAAGCGCAGTTCCACGCGGTGCTTGCCCGGTGGAAATCTGTGATCCAGCGGTGCCGCGTCTCGGCCGTCGAGGAGCACCTCCTCGATGACCACCGGTGGGGGGCGTTCATTGAGCCTGATGGCGGTCGGATCGATGATGGCCACACCCTTCATGGTGGCGAAACACAGGCGGCCGTCCTTCGTCTTCCACGCTGAAGGTTGCACCGCGCCGTTGCACTCGTTGGTTCCCATACCGTCGGCCCGGCCGTAGGACCAGCACGTGAGGGTCTTGAGGCGTCCCTCCGCCACGGCCTCCAGGTCCGCCTTAAGCGCCCGGTACACGCCCTTGTTGCAGCTCATCCAGAGATAGCCGAGCCCGTCCTCGAGGATGACATAGGCGGTGTCATCGAAGAGGCCCTGATCGACCGTGATCGTCGACAGCTTCCCGTTCTTCAGGAGGCTCATCCCCTGGGCGGTACCGATCCAAAGCGTGCCGGCCCCATCCTGGTAGAGCGCGTAGACCATGTCGCTGGCGAGGCCCTCGCGGTGAGTCAGCATGGTGAACCTGCCGCCACGGTAGAGGCCAAGCCCGCCCCCGTCGGTGCCCACCGCGAGTTCTCCCCCCGGACGATCGAGCAGGCAGTTCACAGCCTGTCCGGGGAGGCCTTCCTTGGAGGAGAAGTGGGTCAGCTTCCCGTCCGCGATCCGGTAGAGCCCGTTTCCTGCACCCACCCACAGCGCACCGTCGGCGGCCTGGATGAGGCACGTGATGGTCGTGTTCTGGAAAGAGGGGTCCTCCACCTTGAAGGGCACGAAGCGCCCGTCCCGGAAAGACGCGATGCCGCCCACGTCCACACCGGCCCACAGGACACCGTCCTGTCCCGGCCAAAGCGTGTTGACCATGTCCCCAGGCAGGCCGTCCTTACGGGTGTAAGTGGTTACGGTTTCCCCCCGCACGCGCCCAGCGCCCTCCCCGTCGGTGCCCACCCAGAGGCTCCCGTCGGGCGTCTCGCAGACGGACAGCACCACGTCACTGGGCAACCCCTGCCGGGTGGAGATGGTGTAGAACTTTCCGTCGCGGAACCGGTTCAGCCCGTGCTGCGTGCCGATCCAAAGGTTCCCCTCGGCGTCCCCGCCGAGTGCGTCCACGGAGTTGTTCGAGAGGCCGTCCCCCTCTGAGAAACACTCGAAGCGGCCCGACAAGTAACGGTTCAGGCCGCGCACCGTCCCGATCCAGAGGCAGTCGCTGGCGGAATCGTAGTAGAGAGATAGGATCTGGTCATCGCACAGGCCGTCCTTGCGATGGTAGCGCTTGATGGATCCTCCCGAGACGGCGTACAGGCCCTTGAGGGTGCCGATCCAGAGGGTCCCCCGGCGATCCTGCGCGAGGGCGTAGTACCAATTTCGTTCTTGGGTCCCCAGTTCGAGGGCGCGGAAGCGCCCCTCATGCAGGCTGAAAACGCCCCGGCTCGTCCCCACCCACACCGTGCCCTTGAGATCTTGCAAGATGCAGTAGACCACGGTACCCTCGAGCCCCTCCCCGGGACCAAAGACGGTGGTCTTTCCATTCTCGACGAGATTCAGACCACCTCCGTCCGTTCCGAGCCATACGCGGTGGTCGCGGTCCTCCGAAATGCACAACACCCGGTCGATGCGGGGTCCCTGCGGGAGGTTCGAACCGGCTGAGTCGGCCGTCCGTGACCTGGAGGACCCCGCCGGTTTCCATGCCTGCCCACAGCGTCCCCTGATGATCTTGGAGCAGGGCGAGGACGTTGTTGCTGGCCATGGCAGGGGTATTGCGGCGGTCGTACACGGTGAACCGCATGCCGTCGAATCGTACGAGTCCCTCCTGTGTACCCATCCAGATATACCCGTCGGCGGTCTGAACAAGGGCCTGAATGGTGTTCTGCGGAAGGCCGTCCTGGTCGGTCCAGACGTCGTGACCGTACTGCGTCATGGCTCGGTTCGTGTCGAGCGCCAGCGGACCCCCAGGCGCCCACATCGAGCAGGCTGTCCAGAGCGACATGCAGCAGAGGCTCCAACGGAGGGCTGTCCGCATCTTCGAGAAGGTATTAGTCTTAGGACTGTCCTGCGGCATTCGTCGGTCCCTCCGCGAGGATGGCTTCTAGGATGCGCCTCAGCGCGGCTTTCGGCAAGCCTTTCAGGCTCAACAGTCTTGTGGGGTAGCCAAGGAAAAGGCCGCCCTCGGGCGGCCTTTTGGAGTTTGGAGAATTGATCCGGGGTTAAGCCTCGTGAAGCGCGGCTTCCACCGGGAGGACCCAGGCGTGCGTCGAGCCGCAGAGGCGGTTGTCCTTGATGCAGTCCCGGATGCAGGTCATGAGGTTGCCCACGACCTCGTCCGCGACTACCGCCACCACCACCACGGAGGCGCCGGGGTGGACGCGGTCGCCCATCTTGGCTCCCGTACGGCCGATGCCGAAGGCGTCGGGGATCACGGTGTAGCCCGTCACGCCCCTCTCCTTCAGCGTGTTCAGGCAATGCGGTTCGTATTCGCTATCCGTCACCAGAAACAGCATTTTCATCGATTCTCCAGAAAAATGAACCACAGAGGCACAGAGGCACAGAGATGGGCTTCCGGCTGCCGATGGAGAAACAGCCTCGGAAGATTCCAAGCCCATGCCCCATCGGCATCTCACTGTGTTCTTCCTCGAAGGCCTCGTCGTGGACTGGGGGCTTGTCACCGTAAAAGAGCACATACAGGATTGGGATGGCGCCCCAAGAAAGCAGCGTGCTGGCCACCTCGCCGGCCATGAGGGCGATGGCCATGCCCTGGAAGATGGGATCGGCCAGCATGACCGAGGAGCCCACCACCACCGCGAGGGCCGTGAGGAGCATGGCGCGGAAGCGCACGGCGCCGCCCTCCACCACCGCGTCCTTCAGGGGCATCCCCTGGCGCATCTTCATTTCGGCGAAGTCGATGACGAGGATGGAGTTCCGCACGACGATGCCCGCCAGGGCGATGAAACCGATCATGGATGTGGCCGTGAAGAAGGCACCCATGAGGCCGTGGGCGGGGATGATTCCCACCAGCGACAGGGGGATGGGGGCCATGATGGCCAGCGGGGTCAAGTACGATTTGAACCAGCCCACGATCATGATGTACATGAGCACGAGCACCAGCGCGAAAGCCACGCCGAGGTCCCTGAAGACCTCGTACGTGATCTGCCACTCGCCGTCCCATTTCATGGTGTAGGTGTCCGTCAGGAGGGGGGATTCCGTGTAGAGGCGCTTGAGGCCCAGGGTGCCGTCCGGCAGCCTCAGCTTGTCCATGGCCTTGTTGAGCTTGAACATGGCGTAGGCGGGGCTTTCGATGGCGCCCGCCACATCGGCCACGGCGTAGACCACCCGCTGGAGGTTCTTGTGGTAGATCTCCTGGGGGATGGTGGAGGTCACGGGTGTCACCAGCTGGCTCAGGGGGATCATCATCCCCATGCGGTTCTGGATCTGCAGGGAGGACAGGGCGTCAAGGTCGGTGCGCGCGGCCCGGGGCATCTGCAGGAGGATGGGGACATTCTCCCGTTCTCTCGGCATGTGCGCCAGGCCTGCGGAAGCCCCGTGCGCTGCCATGGACACGGCGTTGGAGACCTCCATGACGCTCAGCCCGGCGGCGGCCACCTTCTTGGGGTCCACCTGGAGATCAATCTGGGTCTGCGGCTCCACGGCATAGAGATCGGCGTCCACCACGCCGGTGGTCTCCTTGTAGAGCCCGAGCACGTCCTTCGCGATGGCGAGCTGGCCGTCCAGGTTGGGACCGTAGACCTCAGCCACCAGGGTAGATAAGACGGGTGGTCCAGGAGGCACTTCGATGACCTTGAGCTTCACGCCGAGCTGCGTGGCGAGGGGCAGGAGCATCTGGCGTGCCTGCTTGGCGAGTTCGTGGCTCTGCGTGGACCGGTCGCCCTTGGGCAGAAGGTTCACTTGGATGTCCGCCGAGAAGGGCTGGCGGCGCAGGTAGTAGTGGCGCACGAGGCCGTTGAAGGTGATGGGCGCGGAGGTTCCCGCATAGATCTGGTAGTCCGTGACCTCCTTCATCTCCGTGAGTTTTTGGGCGAGCTGCTGGGCGGCGCGGAGGCTGTCCTCGAGCGGCGTTCCCTGGGGCATGTCCACCATGACCTGGAACTCGCTCTTGTTGTCGAAGGGCAGCATCTTGACCTTCACGACCTTGAAGACCACGAGGGCCACCGAGGCCAGGAGGAGCACGACGGTCACCGCCAGGAAGATCAGGCCTTTCCTCGTGTCGTGCGTGAGGGGCGTCATGATCTTTCGGTAGGTATCCAGGAGCTTGTTCATCACCTTGCCGCCGCCCTCTCCCGTGTCGCCCTCTTGATGCTGGGCGTGGGATTTCAGCAGGCGGAAGGCTGCCCACGGGGAGACGATGAAGGCCACCGCGAGGGAGATGAGCATGGCCGCGGAGGCTCCCACGGGGATAGGGCGCATGTAGGGGCCCATCATGCCGCGGACGAATGCCATGGGCAGGATGGCGGCGATGACCGTGAAGGTGGCGAGAATGGTGGGGTTGCCCACTTCGTCCACGGCCTCGATGGCCTTGCGCGTGAGACTTCGGCCGTCGCGCATGGTGAAGTGGCGGTAGATGTTCTCGACGACCACGATGGCGTCGTCCACCAGGATGCCGATGGAGAAGATCAGTGCGAACAGCGTCACCCGGTTGAGCGTGTAGCCGCTCAAGTAATAGATGAGCAGCGTGAAGGCCAGAGTGACGGGCACGGCGATGCCTACGACGAGGGATTCCTTCCAGCCCAGCATGAAGCCGATGAGGAGGACCACCGCCAGCGTCGCGAGAATGAGGTGCTTGATGAGCTCGTTGGACTTCTCCGCCGCCGTCTCCCCGTAGTTGCGGGTTACGGTGACGTTCAGGTCGTGGGGCAGGAGCTTGCCCTTGAGGCCTTCAATCTTACCGAGCAGCAGCTCGTTGAGGGCCGAGGCGTTCACGCCGGGGCGCTTGGCCACCGAGATCGTGACGGCGGGGTACTGGCCGTGGGCGTCCTTGGCGATGCCCTTCTCGCCCGCCGCCGGGCCGACGCCAAAGAGGACATATTGTCCGGGAAGCGGTGGGCCGTCCTCGATGACGGCCACATCCCCGAGGTAGACGGGCCGTCCCCCCGCGAAGGAGACCAGCACCGATCCCACCTCCTCCTTATTTTTGAGCCAGGAGCCCACCTCCAGGCGGACTTCTTTGCCGTCCTTGACGAGCGAGCCCGCGGGGAGGCGCGAGTTGAAGGCCTGGAGAGACTGGGCGATGGAGAGAGGGTTCACGCCGTGGGCGGCCATGCGCACCGGATCCAGGACCACCCGCACCTCGCGCTCCTGAGTGCCCAGGACTTCCACCTGTGCCACGTCGGGCACGGCGCGCAGTTGCAGCTCAAGCTCGTGCCCAAGTCGCGTGAGGGTGTACGCGTCGTAGCCTTTTCCCCAGAGCGTCACGCCGAGCACGGGGACGTCGTCGATGCCGTGCAGCTTGATGAGAGGCTGCATGGCTCCGGGCGGGGCCTCGTACAAGCCGCCGGCCACCTTGTCGTAGATCTTGAGAAGGGCCGAATCGGGATTCGTGCCCACCTTGAAGCGGACGATGACCATCCCCATGTTGGCCATGGACGTGGAATAGACGTACTCCACGCCGGAGATCTCCCACAGGCGCTTCTCCATGGGGGTGACCACGCGCTGCTCCACCTCCTGGGGCGAAGCGCCGGGCATGGGGATGAAGAGATCCACCATGGGGACCTGGATCTGCGGCTCCTCTTCCCGGGGCGTCATCATGACCGCGAAAACGCCCGCCAGGAGGGCCGTGATGATGAAGAGGAGGGTCAGCCGGTTGTTCAGAAAGTAATGCGCAACCCGGCCCGAGATTCCGACCTTAATCATGGAGGCCTTCTCCTGGTGCACCTGCGGCGCCGGGCTCAATCAGCCTGGCCGTCGCTGAGGCCGGCGGGGACGGGCTCGATGACCATCTCCCCGGGCCGGAGACCAGACAGGACCTGGACCACGTCCTTGCCGCGCACGCCGATCTGGATCCAGCGCAGACGCGCCACGCCCTGTTCCGCCACGAAGACACCGTCCATCTGGCCCTCCGTCTGGATCGCAGAGGAGGGGACGGCGAGGGCCTTCATGCCCAAAGCATCGAACCGGACGTGGGCGAACTGCCCTGGCGCGAGACCTGACCCCTCCGGGATGGAGAGCTTCACGATGGAGGTGCGCGTCATGGGGTCGGACGCGCCCACGACCGCCGCCACGGGGATAAAGAGGGTCTTGTCCAGGGAATCCACCGTCACCTGGGCCTGCTGGCCTGCGGCGAGGAGGCGCGCCTTATCCTCCGCCACCGAGACGGAGATCTCGAGGTCTTTGGGATTCTCGACCGTGAGGATCGGAGCGCCGGGGAAGGCCATGTTCCCCGCGTCCATCCACTTCTTGGTGACGATTCCCGCGTCGGGGGCGAGGATCTTGCCGTAGGACATGAGCGTCCCGGACATCTTGAGGTTCGCCTGAGCCTGCGCCTTCTGGGCCTTGGCCGCGGCGAGTCCCATCTCCACCTGTTCGAGCTGGTGCTTGGTGACGGCCTTCTGCTCGTAGAGGCTCTTGAAGCGTTCGTGATCGCGCTCCATGTTGCGCACCGCCACGTCGGCCGCGTCCACTCCCGCCTTGGACTGCGAATAGGCACTCTGGGCCTCGGCGGCGTCCACCTCCACGAGGGGTTGGCCCTTGGTCACGGCCTGGCCCTCGTCCACGAAGAAGCGCACCACGCGGCCCATCATCTTGGTGGAGATGACCACGGCCTGCCTGGAGCGGACGTTGCCCACGTACTCTTCGGCGGAGGGCAGGGCCTGCTCGGCCGCCGCCACCACCTGCACGGGAATCTTGGGTCCCGCTTCCCGCTTCTCCACCTTGTGCCCGCAGGCCGTCATGCACCGCCAGGCTTGTCGCCAGAACGATCCCGATCAGTGCCTTTTTCATTTAGTTACCCTTTCTCGGAAAGAACTCACCACGAGCCACGCGTCCACGAGCCCATGAGAGATGAAGACCCATTGCGTCGGCGTGCATTTTCTTGATTCGTGGTTCACGGGTGCTCATAGCCGCCTGCCTTCGTGGACTCGTGGGCTTCGTGCGGCTCCATCATTTCCCCATGGCCCATGTCAGTCGCGCGCGCTCCACGATCTCGTCGTGCACGGCCTGGCTGCGAGAGAGCGAGGCCGCGGTGAGCGCCGTGTCCGCGTCCAGCAGGTCCGTGATGGGGGCCATGCCCTCCTGGTAGCGAAGCGCGACGATGCGCTGGTTTTCCCGGGCCTGCGCCTCCGAGTCCGTGGTGACGGCCACGCGCTCTGCGGCGCTCCGGACCTTGAGCCACGCCGACTTCACCTCCACGCGGATCCTCTGTTGGAGGTCCAGAAGCGCCTGCTGGGCCTGGGTCTGCTGTGCCCGTGCGGTGAGAACCCGCCCCGAGCGGGCGCCGCCGTCGAAGATGGGGATCTTGACCTGTACTCCCAGCAGCCAGTTGTCGCCCCAGGCCGAAGGGCTCCAGGCCTGGGTGTCCTGCTCGTAGGAGGCGAGGACGCCCACCTGCGGCCACCAGTCGGCCCGGGCCATCTTGACCCCCTCGCCTGCCTGCTGGGTTTGGAGGGAAAGGGCCTTGAGGTCGCCGCGGTTCACAAGCGCCGCCTGCTCGGCCTCGTCGAGGGAGGGCGGAGCCCCCTCCGGAGGACTGAAGTCCCCCTGAGGTTCCACATCGTTTTCAGTGCCCATGGCGTAGGCCAGATAGGCGCGGGCCACCTGGGCGTCGGCGGCACGGGCCGAGGCTTGCTGGGCCATGTCCGAGGCGAAGACGCGGATCCGAAGGAGGTCCGAATCCAGGACGAGCCCCTCCTTGTACATGGCTTCCACCTGTTGCTGGTGGGCCTGGGCCGTCTTGAGGGCCTCCTGCATGACGCCCACGGCCTTCCCTGCCAGGAGGCTCCCGTAGAAAGCCTCCGTCACGCCCTTCACCAGGCTGGCCTCGGCGAAGGTGCTCGTGCTCTGGGCCGCGTCCACGCCCATTTTGGTGGCCCTGTAGGCGGCGCTGAGCTTGCCGCCCGTGAAGAGGGGGAAGGTCAGCTCCACCTTGGACTGCCAGTTGGTGAGGGGCTCGGGGTTGTTCAGGCTCGGGATGTAGAAGTCCTGCATGCCGAAGTTGGCCTGAGTCAGCTTTCCCATGAAGACGTACACGGGGTTGTTGGTCCGGCTGTAGTTCTCCGTGAAGACCAAGTTGGGGATGAAGTAAGACCGGGCCTGTTTGAACTGGCCCTCCTTGGCCTGCACATCCGCCCGGGCGGCCTGGAGGAGGGCGTTCCCCCCTTTGGCCTGGGCGATGGCCTCCTCGAGGGTCACGGTGAGCGGCGGGGCAGTTGGCGGGGCGGGGGGCTGGGTTTGGGCGGCCGCGGCCAACGCCCATGCGCCCAACATTCCCACGATCAGCGCGCTGCGGATGGGATGGACCTCCTGCTTCATGTTATTCCCCTCTATCAGAACCTATGCCTCATGGTTATTTCAAAGTATAGGACGTTCCCCTCCAGGGGACCATAGGGCTAGATGCAAGGTACGGGGCGGGGTAACAGGGAGAGGAGGACATTTCGGATTTGGGATTGGATGAAGATGGAATCGGGGAGCAGAGCGACGCACGATGCAGGTTCAGGGCATTTCGCCCGATCACCCGATCAGTTGATCACCCTGCCACGCCTCGCTTAGCCGCGCTTCATGTCCTCCGGCACGGGGGCCTCGACGGTCTGCTCGCCGCCGCCGGGGAGAGGGAAAGCGATGCGCCACGCGTGCAGGAGCGCGCGCTTTGCCAGGAGTGGGCCCCCGTAGGTTTTGTCTCCTAAGATGGGACAGCGCGCCTGGGCGCTGTGGGCCCGAAGCTGGTGGGTGCGTCCCGTCAGGGGCTGGAGTTGGAGGAGGGAGGCTCCGCCGCGGGTTTCCAGGGTCCGATAGCGGGTGAGGGCGGGCCGGCCGTGGGGATCCGGGTGTACGCGGCCATCCTCCCGCACCTCGGACAAGGGCCAGGTCCAATCGCCCTCCACCGGTTCGGGGGCGCCTGCAACCCAGGCGAGGTAGCTCTTCGTGACCTGGCCCGCCTGGAGCGCCCGGCTGAGAAAAGCCGCCGTCTGAGGTTCCAGGGCCACGAGGATCGCACCGGAAGTGGGCGTGTCCAGACGGTGGACGGGGTAAAGCTGGTTGATCGGTCGACCGAGCTTCCGGGCCAGCGCATAGAGGAGCGTTCCCTGCACCGTCGAACGCGTGGGCGCGAAGGGGATGCCCGCGGGCTTGTCCAGGGCTACCATGCCCTCCCCTTCCCAGAGGATGCGGACCTCCGCCTCGGCCTGGACCGCTCGCGCCGCGTCTTCCTCGATGGAGAGGGTCGCACCCGCGAGCACAAATTTGGACGCGGTGCGACAGCGCCTCCCTTCGAGATACACCGCACCGGTCTCGAGAAGTGCGCGTGCGCCCCGGCGGCTCAGGCCCGGGACGAGGGCGGCGAGGGCCTGGTCGAGGCGGAGACCGGCCATGGAGTCGGGAACCGACCATCGTTGTTTCACGGCAGCGTTTTTCCATTCCCCGCAGTCAGTTGCGCCACGAGTTCGCGGATGTCCTGGTGCAGGTCGTCGATGCTCCCGTCGTTGTGGATGACGCGATCCGCCAGGGCGAAGGTGGCGCTCAACTGCTGGGCGGCGGGGTCGGCGGTGTTCTCCTCCGCCTCCTTGTCCAGAAAGGATCGGAGGCTCGCGACCGCGTCGCCTCGGCCCTGGCGCCGCCTTGCCCGTTCGAATCGCGCTTCGGGCAAGGCCGTCACCCCCAGGAGAAGGAAGCCGGGCAGGCGCCGGAGCACCTCCACCTCGGCGGGATTGCGGATGGAGTCCACGATGTCCCGCTCGCCCAGCCTGGGCAGGGTCAGCTCGGCGAGGATCCCCGCCCCGCCCTCCCGCCGAAGCTCGTTGCCCGTGAGGATGAGGTCGTTGCGGTCGGTGGTTCGGCCGCGCAAAATCGCTGCCTCGCGGACGGCGTCCGAGAGGCTGTGATAGGCGAAGCCCAGAGACTTCAGCGCCTCCGCGGCCGCCCCCTTCCCGGCCGCGTTGGGTCCGGTCAGACCGATGATGAGGGGCCGGGGGCCGCGGACAGGATGATCTTTCTCCTCACTCCTCAATCCTCACTCCTCACTTTCTTAATCACTTCTCCACCTCAGCGAGCTTTTGTCGGGCGAGCTTGCGAAGGGTGGCGCTGTCGGGGTCCAGGGTCGCGATCATGAATTCCCTGACGGCCAGGGGCCAGTACCCAGAGAGCTGGTAGGCGCGTCCCAAGAAGTAGTGGGCCTTGCCCTGCCAGGTGGTGCTGGCGGGGGCATTTACGAGGAGGTCCGTGAACCCGTTAATGGCCTCGCGGTAGTCCCCCTCGCGAAAACGCGCGTAGTTGAGGAAGTACTTGGCGTTACCTGCGTATAGGTCGAGGGGCCGCGTTCTCACGAGCGCTTCCAGGATGGGGATCGCCTCGGCTTCCTTCTGAAGACGCAGGAGCGCTATGGCGTCCAGCAGCTCCTGTCGGCTGGCGCACCGGTCTCGCAGGAGAGCGGTCGTACGGGTCCGATAGCTCTCTTCGAACGCCTGAGGCGTCTCGCCCGCGGCGTCCCGCAGGGCGTCACTCCAAGTTCGGCCTTCGAACATGCCCTGAACCCAGCGTTTCACCGCGTCGTCTCCCAATCGGGCGGAGAGCGATTGGACCGCCCAGTACCCGTCGATCCAAGCGAGGTCGCCCGCTTCGGCAAGTGGACGGACGAGTTGGGAAGGAGCGAGAGAACTCTCAAGCAAGGTCCGGTCGGCATAGCGGCTTCCGAAGCGGGAAAGGTGAAGAGCGATGCCGTGCCTCAACCATGCGGGCGACTCGGCATACCGCGGGACCTCTTGCAAAAGGATGGCTTCGGCCAGAGCGGAGGCCAGGGCCTCGCGCGCCGGCCACCAACCCAGAATCAGGGGTTCCAGGGCGACCTCCACCCGGACGGGGGGGGCAGAGACGGAATAGGCCTCCCGGAAGGGCGCCTCCGATCGTGAGACCGGCACGATGACCACCGCGTCGTCTGAAACGGGGAAGAGCCCCGAGGCGTCTTTGAGATCCTTCACCGCGTCCAGAAGATCTTGGTCCAGATGGTCCAGGGTCCTTTTGGCCAAGAGGTCAAACCGCAGGTCGGAGGTGCAGGGCCCGACCTTCAGACCCTCCCAGGAGACCACTTTTGGGCGGGGAGGGCGCAGCGGCGACAGCGGCGATGCCGAGGAGGTCGAGGGTGGCGGCACCTCGGGAGCCATCGAAGGCGGCGTCCGGGTCGGGACGCTTGGGACGGCGGGCCGCGGGTTCCGTCGCATAACGAGGAGGATCAAGGCGACCGTCGCGGCGCAGAGGGCGGCCGTGGCCAGAGTGAGGGCAAGTCCTCTGCGCACGTTCATCAGGGGACCTCCACGGCGGATGCCGAGGTCCACCCCCGGCCCTCTCCCCACATCACGAGCGCGCGATCGCCAGCGCGGGCCGTCAGGATGATCTCGGAGCCGACGGGCAGGGTGGCTAACGGGACTCCCTGGGTCTCGGGGCCGGTGTAAACGGCGGCCGGCTGAAGCACCACGGCTGGGAGGTGCGAAGGGAGAACGGCGCGGGCATAGAGGAGGGCCATGCCCACCAGTCCCGCGCAGAGAAACGCCGCGACGAGGGTCCCGGCCGCGGTCCGCCGGAGGCGCCCAGGAGCTACAAAAATCACCAGAGCCAGGCCCAGATTGCCTAAGAGAGAAAAGGCGAGCAGGAGCGCTTGGAGGGCGTGCTGGGGCACGGACGCGATGAACGCCTCCAGGGGCGAGGGCTGCCAGCGGGCCACCCGGGCCGGGAGGAGCGCCCGCGCCAGGTCCAAATTCTCTTGGGCCGGTTTCAGGGACGGGTTCCGGGCCAGAGCCCGACGGTATTCGAGAATGGCCCGTCCCAGGTCGCCGAGCTTGAAGTGGCAGTTGCCCAGATTGAAGTGGACCTCCGCGCTCGCTCCTTCGGCATCGGCCAGCCGTTGGTAAAGCTGGGCCGCCTCGCCATAGCGCCCTTGGTCGTAGGCTTGGAAAGCCTGTTCAGCCAGGAGTTCGTCGGAGGTGCCGGAGGGGGAGCCGGCGGGCGCGGCGGCTCCGGAAAAGAAGAGCAGACCGACGGCCGCCAGGAACGCGCATCGGAGAGCCGCCGAGGCTGGCCGGCGAAAGGCGAAGGTCATCCTAATCACGGGCGCTCTCCTTCACGAGCCGCGTGACGGCATCGTACCTCGACGTCAGGTCCTGCCGCGTGGGCCGTTCGGGGGCGTAGCGCGCCGTCTCCAGCTCCTCGCGAAGGTCCAGAAGGTTCGAAATCATTTCGGTGCTCAACTCCGCCTCCGAGAGCGCGGTTCCGAGCTGCTCGCGGCTCAGCCCTCCCGTGGTACGCCCGGTGCGAAGGTCCAGCGCGGCCGCCAGGGCCAGGCTCAGGGCGTCGTGGAAGGTCTCGGCCCTGCGCACATCCAGGCTCCGATGCGCGTGCCTGAGGGCCCGCCGCGCCTGCCTCGCCAGGGCCCGAGCGCGGCGCTTTTCCGGCGCCACCAGAAAAACCCTCGTGAGGGTCACCCCCGCGGCCAGGAGGAGGTTGGCCAGGAAGGGGGCGAGAAATAGCGGCCAGAAGCTCTTGCCTGGCCACGGTGCCTCGGGAATTTTCCCCGGACGCAACTCTCGAATGACAGGGGCCAGGCGAACCTCCGGGCGAGAAGCGGACCCGCTTCCGGAAACCAGGACCTTTCCTCCTCCCGCCTCAATCTGCCGGTAAGCCTTGGCGGCCGGATCAAAGAACACGAATCGAAGGGGTGGGAGAACGGCTTCGCCCGCCACCTTCGGAAGCACGGGAACGCGCAGGGTGCGCCGGGTCCGGTAGACCGCCCCGGCAAAGCCGCTCTCATCTTCGGAAGTGGCGGGGTAAGGGGTGAAGAAGGGGGTCGTCTGCCCTTCCATCGGTTCCGCCGGCAGGAAGCCCGCCCCCTCGATGCGCAGGGCCACGGTGAAGGGTTGCCCCATGTCGACGCGTGCGGGGACCGGTGTAAGAGGCGCCAGCGTGAACGAACCGACGGCGCCCCTGAACCCCGGAGGAGGAGCGGGGAGGGGCAGGACATCCAGGGTGGCCTGCCCGCCCGTCACCCGGACCTGTGCCGGCCCCGAGGCCCCGGAGGACTCCAGGCGCAAATCGGCGGTGAACGGCTCGACTTGGAGCCGTCCGGATTGGACGGGAAACAGCGCGGCGCGGCGAACCACCACATCCAGATAGACCCGGCCGTCGCGCGTCGTCTGGCGGGTGGGGCTCTTCGTGGCGTCGGGATCTTCCACCCGCTGAAATCCCGCGAAATCCGGGGATTTGACCATTTCCAAGCCCCTGACGGACCGGCGGGTGTAGAGGTGGAGCGTGTAGATGACGGGCTGACCCTGATAAATTCGGTTGGTGGAGAAGGAACCCAGGAGCAGCAGGTCCTGCCCGGTTGGGGCAGAGGGTTGCGGAGTCGGAACCCTCTGGGGCGCGGGCCGTGCTTCGGCCGCGCCGGTTTCCACATCGGCAGAGAACCCCTTCACGGGATAGGTCTGCCCGGCGATGCGCAGGCTGAAGTCGCTGACTTCCAGGTGGCCCGCCTGCGTGGGGGTCAGCAGGTAGTGATAGGCGAGCCCGGACCCTCCTGGCTCCGGGGTCATGTACTGGCCGACGGACTTGAAGCCCGAGACCGGAGGAAGACTGGGTTGGGGGAGTGCCGCTCCGGCCCCGGAGATGATCAAGGTGTAAACGAGGTTTTCGCCGATGCGCAGCCTCGTCCGGTCCACGCGCGACGTGACACGCAGGTCCTGGGCCGTCACGGATTGGGGGATAGCGGACGCGGACAGGCCGAACAGGATGAGAAGGAGGCTCCCGCCTTTCAAGTGAGACAAGAGGCGCGAGACGCTAACGGCGATCTCTGAAATCCGCAGCCCGCCATTCGGCATTCGCAATCCCAAATCGCCAAGCCCTCCTCACCCCTGAACCGCGTTGAGCTGCTCCTCGACTTCGGCCAGCCGCACCGACACGATTCGGGAGACGCCGCCTTCGGGCATGGTGACGCCGTACAGGACCTGGGCCATCTCCATGGTCTTCTTGTTGTGGGTCACCACCACGAATTGCGTCTGTCCGCGGAACTGGGTCAGAAGCCGGTTGAACCGGTGCACGTTGGCCTCGTCCAGCGGGGCATCCACCTCGTCCAGGATGAAGAAAGGCTGGGGCCTGTAACGGAACAGGCTGAAGAGCAGGGCGATGGCCACCATGGCCTTCTCGCCGCCGCTGAGCTGGTCCAGGTGCTGGAGCTTCTTGCCGGGGGGCTGGGCGAAGATCTCGACGCCGGTATCCAGGGGGTTCTGCTCGTCCTGGAGGCTCAAGCGCGCCTCGCCACCCTCGAAGACCTCTTTGAACAGGTGGGTGAAGTGCTCCTTCACCGACTCGAAGGCCTCCATGAAGCGCTCCCGGGTCGTCCGGTTGATCTTCCGGATGGTCTCCTGGAGGTTGGCCAGGGCCTCATCCAGGTCCTTGCGCTGGCCCGACAGGAATTCGAATCGCTGCTCCAGCTCGGCGAACTCCTCGCGGGCGAGCATGTTCACTGCGCCCAGCTCGGCGATGCGCTGTTCCAGCCGGGACAGGTTGCGCTGTTCCGACTCGCGCTCATCGTCGGTGAGGGAGGGTTGGTCCGCGAAGGCCTCCGAGAGGTCCTCCGGGGTCTCCTCGAAGGTCTCGCCCACCCGATCCACAAGGTTGCGAAGGTCCGCTTCGACCCCCGCGAGGGCCACCTCGTGGCGGGACACCTCTTCCCGGGACTCCTCCAGGGTCTCCCGGGCGTCCTTCACCTGTTGCAAGGCACGCTGGACCTGCTCTTGGAGCCCCCTGAGCTCCTCCTCGAAGGTGACCTTGCGGCGCCGGAGTTCTTCCAGATGAAGGAGGAGGCCGCGCAGGGCCCGGTCGCCTTCGGTCACCTCCGCCGTGAGCGTCGTGACCCGGGCGGCGTGGCCATCGGCCTCCCGGGCGAGACGCGCGTCGGTGGCGACCAGCTCCTGTTGGCCGCGTTCGGTGCGCGCCAGGGTCTCACGCGAGCCCTGGAGGCGCTGGTTCACTTCGCTCCATCGGGCCCGGGTGTCGGCCACCGCCTCGTGCGCCGAGTCCTGGGCCGATTTCGCCGTGGCCAAATCGACCTCGGCGGCCTTGATCTGAGCCTCGAGACGGACTGCGGCGACCGAGGAGCCTTGGGCGGCTTGGGCCATGGCCTCGAGTTGCGGTTCCCAAGCGGCGCGCTCCTCCCGTGCCTGCGCCAACTCCGTCTCGTAGAGTTCACGGGCCGATTCGATCCGGCCCCGCTCCGACTCGAGGGTTTCGAGATCCTTGGCGAGGACCGCGGCGCGCCCCGAGACTTCTGTCTCCGCGAGGCGAGCTCGTTCGAGTTCCTCGCGGGCCGTCTCGAGCCCGCTGCGTGCTTGCACGAGAGCTTCTTCGGCGGCGGAAACAGCCCGGGTAGCGTCCCGATGATCGCCCTGAGCCGAGCGGAGGTCGCGTTCATGCTGGAGGAGGGTGGCCCCGCCCTGTCCGCCCGTCCCGCCGCGGACCCATCCGTCCGGATGAACGAACACGCCGTCCACGGACACCGAGGCCACGCCGACCCCCATAGCCAGGGTCCTCGCCGAGGAGGCGTCGGAAACCAGCGCCACGAGCGGGAGGTGCTCCCTGAGCGCTTCGGGCAAGCCCGGACTCTCGTGCAACCAGCCGGAGAACTCCGAGCGTCCCTTGATATCCGGGAGGGCGCGTCGGCCCCGGGGTGCGCCCTTCGGAGGGGCGTCCTTCAGAAAAAAGACGGCTTCGCCCGCCCGCTGAGCGTGCAGGGCGGAGAGCAGTTCGGGGAGGCCCTCCCAGGCGCTGTCGAGGTAGCCTTCGAGCAGGCCGTCCAGGGAGGCGGACAGGGCGGGAACGAGCGCCTCGGGCACTCCGGCAAGCTCCTGGGCCAGGGACTTGTGGACGCGCCCCGCTTCGCGCTTCTGCAGGAACTGGTGGGCGGAGGAGCGGAGGGCCGACTCCTGTTGGGTCAGCACCGAGAGGCGGCTCTGTGCGGCTGCGGCCCTCTGGCGGGCTTCCGCGAGGGAAGCCGAAGCGGCCTCGAAATCTGCCGTGCGCGATTCGAGCTGACGCCCTGCGCTTGCCCGTTCCTCCTGGGCCGATGCCAGGGCGCCGTCGGTGGCGGATTTCTCGTCGGACTTGGCCTCCAGGCTCTCCTGGAGCGCCTGCTCGCGGGCCGCGAGGGAGTCTCCCTCGCGCTGCAGGCGCTTTTCCCTCTCACCCAGGCGCCGGAGTTCCTCTTCGTGCCGCTTGAGCTCGGAGGAAAGGCGGGCCTGCTCCTGGGCCTGGGTGAAGGCGTGCTGGCGGAGAATCCGTTGCGCCTCTTCCAGAGCGGCCACTTTGCCGCGGGTCTCCTCGAGCGACTTGAGGACTTCCTCCGAGGTGGACCGCGCTCCGGCCTCGGCGCGCTCCAGACCGGCCAATTCCTCCCGGAGGCGCTCCAGTTCCTTCTCACCGGTCGCGAGGCGCTTCCTCACCTCCTCGCGGTCTCCGGCGATCTGCCTCAGGCGGCCCTGGGCGTTGGCGATCTGCTCCGTCCGCCGCTTGATCTCCTGTTCTCCCCGCTCGTGCTCGAGCTCCTTCTGGTGGATGGATTGGATCAGGGCCGAGAGGGAGGATTCGTGTTCGCTCAGGCGCAGGGCCGCCTGCTCCTGCTCCGATTGCAGTCGGCTCAGGGCCGTCTCGCGGCGCTGCTTCTCCTCCGAGAAGAGCTTCAGATCCCGGTCCAGGGAAGACCTCTGGCCGGTGAGCTTGCCGAAACTCCTTCCCCAGAAGGACCGCCTTCTGTCGCGGAGCTCTTCAGAAAGGCGCACGAAGCGGTCGGCCTTGGAGGCCTGGCGCTTGAGGGAGCCCATCTGGGTCTCCACCTCGGTCACGATATCGTTGAGGCGCAGAAGGTTGGCCTGGGTCGAGTCGAGCTTGGAGAGGGCGCTTCGGCGGTTCTCCTTGAAGTGGGCGATGCCCGCCACCTCCTCGAAGATCATGCGCCGCTCCTCGGGGTTGGCCTTCAGAAGGGCGGCCACCTCGCCCTGCTCCACCAGATAGTTGCCCTGGGTGGAGATGGCGTAGCGGATGAGGAAATCGTGCACGTCCTTGAGCCGAACGGTCCGCCCGTCCATGAGGTAGCTGCTGTCGCCAGAACGCAGGAGGCGCCGCCCCACCTGGACCTTGGTCCCGTCGGCCTCCTCGAAGGTGATGAGGACCTGGACCGACCCCGCGGCGGGCCGCTTGGGCGTGCCGTTGAAGATCACGTCCTCCATTTTCTTGCCGCGCAAGGCTTTGGCGCTCTGCTCGCCCAGGGCCCAGAGGATGGCGTCGGTCACATTGCTCTTGCCCGCGCCGTTGGGGCCGACCACCACCATGATGTCTCCGGGGAACGGAATGCGCGTCTTCTCCGCGAAGGACTTGAAGCCTTGAATTTCCACGTCGCGCAGGCGAAGCATCACGCGACTCCGGGGGCGAAGTAACCCCGCGATTGTTCGAGGAACGCTGCGGGCACGGGTTTCTTGACACCGCGGGCGTAATCGAAGAACACCTGGACCGACAGGCCTTCGGCGACCACCTCGGCCCCATCCCCGGTCGGCACGGTCAGCCGGTATTCGAGCGTGAAGGAGGTGGCTCCCACGCCCGCCACTCGGACTGTCGCCTCCAGCTGCTCGCCGTACCGGAGGGGGCGCCGGTAGTTGATCTCGATCCGGGCGACGAGGAAGTCGAATGCCTCGAGGGTCCGAATGCCGAGGACCTCCCGGCAGAAGGCCGCCCGGGCCTCCTCGAAGTAGGTCGTGAAGACGGCGTTGTTCACGTGCCCCATGGCGTCGATGTCTTTGAATCGGACGGCGATGGGCGTATGAAAGAATGAAGGGTCCAAGGGGAAGGCTCCGAAAAGGGTGATCAGGTGATCGGGTGATCAAGTGATCATGGGATCAGGTGACCGGGCGATCGGCGATCCGGCATTCGCGCGACCAGGCTTCCTCCGGCGAAGGCCCAGGCTTCCTCCAGCCCAGGCTTTGCGCCATAATCGGCATAGGAGGTCAACTCTACCATGAACAGCGACCGTTTACGAAAGATCCAGCAGGCCCTCCGCTCGGAGGACCTGGACGCTTGGTTTTTCGCCTCCTTCCGGGGCTCGGACGCCATCGCGGCCCGGCTGCTCGGCCTCCCCGAGGCGGCCATGGTGACCCGCCGCTGGTTCTATGTCATCCCCGCGCAAGGTGAGCCGCTCAAGCTCAACCACCGCATCGAACCCCACTCTTTGGACGGCGTCCCGGGTCGGCAGGAGTTTTATGGACCGTGGCAGGAGTGGCAGGAGATCCTGCGGAAAGAGCTGGCGCCGTACCATCGGGTAGCGTGCCAGTACTCGCCCCTGGGCATCGTGCCCGCCCTGGGCAAGCTCGACGCCGGCACGGCCGATTTCCTGAGAACCCTGAACCTTGAGCTCGTCTCCTCCGGAGATCTCGTGGCCCGCTTCGAAGTGACCATGACCCCCGAGCAGGAGGCGGGCCACTACGCCGCCATGGCGATCCTTCTCGACACCGTGGACATGGCCTTCGCCCGCGTGCGGTCAGCGCTCTCTGCGGGCCAGAGCCTCACCGAGTACGGGCTCCAACAGGAAATGCTGGCCTTCATGAGGAAGGGCGGCCTCACCACCGATCACCCGCCCATCGTCGGCGTGGACGCCCACGCCGCCGACCCGCACTACGAACCCGGCCCCGACGGCTCGGCGGCCATCGGTCCGGATCAGGTCCTCCTCCTGGACCTCTGGGGCAAGCAGGCCCGTTCGGGTTCCATGTACGCCGACATCACCTGGTGCGCCTGGACGGGGAAATCCGTACCCGCAGAGCAGCAACGGGTGTTCGACCTGGTGCGCGACGCCCGGGACGCGGGCATCGCCAAAGCCCAGGAGGTGGCCAATCGCACGGTCTGCGGCTGGGAGGTGGACCGGGCCACGCGGGAGGTCATCGACCGGGGCGGCTTCGGCGAGTACTTCATCCACCGCACGGGCCACTCCATCTTCGAGGAAGATCACGGCAACGGCGCCAACATGGACGACTACGAGACCCACGACACGAGGCAGCTCCTGCCCCACACGCTCTTCTCCATCGAGCCCGGCATCTACCTCCCCGGCCGGTTCGGATTCCGCAACGAGATCGACATGCACGTCAAGGAGGGCGAGGCCGTCGTCACCGGGAGGAAGCAGGATGTCCTCCCGGCGCTCCTGGCGTAGAGGAGTCTCAAGAGCGGTCTCATCCTCGCAAGGGCACCAGCGGGTGTCCCGCCCTTCTCGCCCGATAAAGGCGAAAAGCGCCCGGTTTTATTCGGGCGCTTCTTGCGCGGATTCAAAAAGGTGGTGGCGGGACCGACGGGGCTCGAACCCGCGACCTCCGACGTGACAGGCCGGCGCTCTAACCAAACTGAGCTACGATCCCACCAGACCACCTATCCTACACGACAGAGAGGGGTTAGTCAACCCCGGTCTTGACAGGCAAGGCGTCTTTGGATAGAATCCGCAATCCACTGGGGAGTAGTTCAACTGGTGGAACGCCTGGCTCTGGACCAGGAAGTTGGGGGTTCAAGTCCTCCCTCCCCAGCCAAGATGTGGCCCGTTCGTTCAGCGGTTAGGACACCGGCCTCTCACGTCGGTAACAGGGGTTCGATTCCCCTACGGGCTACCAAAAAGCAAGCGGGGAGCGGAGGCTCCCCGTTCTTGCGTTTTGGGACTTCCCGCAGAGAAGATCGGGGGAATCGAAGGGCGGGAGGCCCGCTGGCGGCGGTTACGAGGACGCGAGCGAAGAGCGAGCGTTCGCAGTTACGCCGCCAAGGGAGGGCCCCGCCCCGGGAACCGTGGGCGGCCTTGAAACGCAAGCCGCCGGACTCCGACGGCGGCGAGGCTTCTAGGCCGCGCAGGTTCGATTCCCCTACGGGCTACCAAAAAGCAAGCGGGGAGCGGAGGCTCCCCGTTCTTGCGTTTTGGGACTTCCCGCAGAGAAGATCGGGGGAATCGAAGGGCGGGAGGCCCGCTGGCGGCGGTTACGAGGACGCGAGCGAAGAGCGAGCGTTCGCAGTTACGCCGCCAAGGGAGGGCCCCGCCCCGGGAACCGCTGGCGGCGAGCATCCAGGCCGCGAGGTTCGAGCTCCGTGGATCCCGAGAAAAGGCCTGAGCCAACGCGTCAACGAAGAGGCAACAAGAAATGAGGCTCCCCGCCAAAACGGGTGGGTAATGTCATGAGGGCATGAGCCCCCAAGCCTCGTGGCGGCTATCGTTTTCGCGTCTCGCGTCTCGCGTCTTGCCTGCCCACTATCGGAGCCGCGGGCGGGAGTCCCCCCGCAGCCGGCAGGGCGATGTCTTGTGGTAGACTGATAAAGTCCAGGGCGCGCTCCGCGCCCGTTTTCTTTGAAGCGAGACCGCACCGTGACGAATCCGCTCCTGGATGCCCTGAATCCCGACCAGCGCGAGGCGGTGACGCACGAGGGCTCTCCCGTGCTGGTCCTGGCCGGGGCGGGATCGGGAAAGACACGGGTCATCGCGCACCGCATCGCCTACCTGCTCACGGAGAAGCACGTCTCGGCCCACAACATCCTGGCCGTCACCTTCACCAACAAGGCGGCGGGGGAGATGAAGGAGCGGGTCTGCCGCCTTCTGAACAAGGACGCCCTGCCTTTCCTGTGGATGGGAACCTTCCACGGCATCTGCGCGCGCCTCCTGCGGGCGGACGTGGAAACTCTGGGCGGCCCGCTCACCCGCGATTTCACCATCCTGGACGCCGACGATGCGCAGTCCATGGTCCGGGGGCTCCTTCGAGATCGGGGGCTGTCGGACAAGAACTTCCAGCCCCGCGCCGTGGCCTCGGCCATCAGCCGCGCCAAGTGTGACGGGATCGACGGCGAGCACTTCGCGGCCAAGGCCCAGGGGCACTTCGCCCTCTCCATCGCGCCGATCTACAGGGACTACGAGCGCCGCCTGGCGGCGAGCAACACCGTGGATTTTGACGACCTGCTCCTGCTCTCCCTGCGCTTGCTGAATGAGAGGGACGAGGTGCGGGAGAAGTACCAGCGGCAGTTCCAGCACATCCTCGTGGACGAGTACCAGGACACGAACCGCATCCAGTACGGCCTGCTCAAGGCCTTCTCGGGCAAGTGGCACAATGTCTTCGCCGTGGGCGACGAGGACCAGTCCATCTACAAGTGGCGAGGGGCGGACATCCAGAACATCCTGGACTTCTCCCGCGACTTCAAGGGCGCCAAAGTGGTGAAGCTGGAGCGCAACTACCGCTCCTCCCAGCCGATCCTGGACGCGGCCAATGCCCTGGTGTCCCGCAACACCCAGCGCCTGGGCAAGAACCTCTGGACCGACCGCGAGGGGGGCGTGAAGGCCAAGCTCTTCGCGGCGCCCAGCGAGCGCGAGGAAGCGGCCTGGGTGATGGACACCCTGGTGTCGCTGCGCGCCCGCTATGCCTGGCGGCAGATGGCGGTGCTGTACCGGACGAACGCCCAGTCCCGGTCCTTCGAAGAGGCGGCCCTGAACCGCCGCATGCCCTACCAGGTCGTGGGGGGGCTGAAGTTCTACGAGCGCAAGGAGGTCAAGGACATCCTGGCCTACCTCCAGCTCGCGTGCAACCCGCTCAACCGGGTGGCCCTCCTGCGGATCCTCAACGTCCCCGCCCGGGGCATCGGCAAGACGACGCAGGAGCAGATGGAAGCGCTGGCGCGGGAGCGCGGCACCTCCCTCTTCCAGGCCCTTCGCGTGGCGGTTGAAGAAGACCTACTCCAACCTCGAACCAAGGTGTCCCTTCGGGGATTTCTCGAGTTGGTCGAAGCCATCGAGGTCCGCATGAAGGCCATGGCCCCCGCGGACCTGGCGGAGTGGGTCCTGTCCGCCACGGGCTACATCGAGTACCTGACGGGGCAGTCCGAATCGGGCCTGGACCCCCAGACCCGCATCGAGAACATTCAGGAGCTCATCTCCGCCATGCGGGAGTTCGAACTCCGGGAGGGGGGCGACCTGCGTCTATTTCTGGAGCGCCAGACTCTGAGCAGCGACCAGGATGAGCTGAAGGACGGCCGGGCCCACGACTCGGTGAAGTTCATGACCATCCACGCGGCCAAGGGCCTGGAGTTCCCCGTGGTCTGCCTCGCGGGGATGGAGCACGAGCTCTTCCCCCACACGCTCTCCTCGCGCACCGACGAAGGCGTCGAGGAGGAGAGGCGCCTCTGCTACGTGGGCATGACCCGGGCCATGGACCTGCTCCACCTGTCCTGGGCCCGCCAGCGCTATGTCTTCGGCGTGCCCCAGGAGCGCCTGCCCTCCCCGTTCCTCAAGGAGATCCCGCCCCTGCTGGTGGAGGAGGTGGGCGGGGTGAGCCGGGCGCCGGCGAGCCTCATGGAAGCCGCGGCCATGATCGCCCAGGCTCAGAAACCCCAGCCCCAACAGGCCTTCCGCGTGGGCGGCCGGGTCCATCACCCCAAGTTCGGGTTCGGCATCGTCCTGGGCACCGAGGGCGGCGGCGACGACCTCAAGGTCAGCGTCTCCTTCAACCGCTTCGGGCGGAAAAAACTCGTGGCCAAGATCGCCAGGCTGGAATCGGTCTGACCCGTCCCGTGCGGTGGTGCATACCCCCCACCTCTCGTGAATCGGACCCTTTGGCTTGACACGATTAGCCCCGTTGCGTATCCTTACCGACTCGGGGCCGAATGCACCTACTCGGCGTCCGGGGGAGGGAATCCCAAGTGCTGTCCTACGTCCCGGTTGGCATATTCTTCGCTATTGCCGTGATCCTCGTGCCCGCGGCCATGATCCTCGGCTGGTTCATCCGCCCCAAGAAGTACGACCCCGTGAAGATGGCGCCGTACGAGTGCGGCATCGAGATGCACGAGGCACCCCGGGGCAACGTGAGCGTCCACTTCTACCTGGTGGCCGTAGTCTTCCTGGTCTTCGACGTGGAAACCGTCTTCCTCCTCCCGTGGGCCGTGGCCTTCAATAAGCTGGGGCTCTTCGGCGTGGTGGAGGTCTTCATCTTCCTGGTGCTCCTCATCGCGGCGTACCTTTACGCCCTGATGAAGGGAGTGCTGAGGTGGGAAAAATGAGCTTGGAAAACGAAACCGGCGCCTACCCGTCCTGGGTGGGGTTGGCCAAACTCGACGGGCTCTTCAACTACTGCAGGGCCAACAGCCTGTGGCCCATGACCTTCGGCCTGGCGTGCTGCGCCATCGAGATGATCAGCGCCATGTGCTCGCGGTACGACATGTCGCGCTTCGGCTCAGAGGTCATGCGGCCCTCGCCACGGCAGTCCGACGTGATGATCATCGCGGGGACCATCTCCATGAAGATGGCGCCCATCGTGAAGCGCCTCTACGACCAGATGCCGGAACCCAAGTGGGTCATCGCCATGGGCAGCTGCGCCATCCAGGGCGGTCCCTACGACAGCTACGCCGTCCTGCAGGGCGCCGGGCGCATCGTCCCCGTGGACGTCTACGTGAACGGCTGTCCGCCCCGGCCCGAGGCCCTCATCTACGCCCTCCTCAAGCTCCAGGAGAAGATCAAGAACCCCAAGGTGGTCAAGGATCCCATGGCCTTGGGCGTCCTGAAAGATCGCGCCACCAAGGGTTGGATGTCCAAGGGCGAGGAGATCGCGGAGATCGTGGCGGACTACGAGGCCAAGGGTCACACGGTCCAGAGCGGCCAGATCCTGAAGGGATAGAACGATGACCGAGGAGACGAAGGAGCCCGGGACGCCGGAGGCCCCCAAGGCCGTCGAGAGCGCGCCAGCGCCGGCCGAGAAGCCCGCCGCGCCCCCGGCTGCGGCCAGGCCCGCCGCCCCGCCCGCCCCCAAGAAGTGGGAGCCCACCGGAGACATCGCAGTGACTGCTGTGACCGAGCGGTTGGCCGCCACCTTCGGCGACGCCGTCACCGGGGTGAAGAGCTCCTGCAAGGAAGCCACCGTTCTGGTGCCCAAGGCCCGCCTCGTGGAGGTCCTTCAGTTCCTGCGCGACGACGCGGCCTGCGCCATGGACTACCTGAGCGACATGACCGGGGCGCACTACCCCAACAACGACAAGAAGTTCGAGGTGGTCTACCACCTCTACTCCATGACCCACCGGCAGTCCCTGCGCGTGAAGACCCAGCTCGACGACGGCGAGGCGTGCCCCACGGCCACGGCCGTCTGGCCCGGCGCCAACTGGATGGAGCGCGAGGCCCACGACCTGCTGGGCATCGTCTTCGAGGGGCACCCCAACCTCAAGGTCATCCTCCTGCCCGAGGACTTCGAGGGGCATCCGCTCCGCAAGGAGTTCCCCCTCGGCGGCGCCCAGGAGGAGATGATCCGGGCCAACCGGTTCGGCAAGCCCGTCTACCTCCCCGAGGACCTCGAGGAAGCCCAGAAGATCATCGAGGAGCGGCGCCATGGCCGGTGATATGACCTCCGAGAGCTTCACCTCCCCGCTCCGCGAGGTCATGGAGACCCAGACCTACGAGCTCAACATGGGGCCCCAGCACCCCGCGACCCACGGGGTATACCGGGCCATCCTCCAGCTCGACGGCGAGCGTGTGGTCTCCATGGAGTCGGTCCTCGGCTACCTCCACCGCGGCATCGAAAAGTGGGCCGAGTACCGGACCTGGACCCAGGCCACGCCCATTTTCGACCGCCTCGACTACGTGGGCGCGATCCTCAACTGCCACGGGTACGTGGGGGCGGTGGAGAAGCTCCTGAGCCTGGAGGTGCCCAAGAGGGCCCAGTACATCCGGGTGATCCTCGACGAGCTCCAGCGCATCGCCAACCACCTCCTCTGGCTCGGGACGCACGCCCTGGACATCGGCGCGCAGTCCATGCTCTTCTACGGCATCCGCGAGCGGGAGGCCATCCTCGACCTCTTCGAGGCCATGCTCGGCCAGCGCCTGCTGCCAGAACGCCTACCCCATCGGCGGCGTCCGGTTCGACTTCCCCAAGGGTTGGGTGCCCGTGTGCAACCGGTTTCTCGCCGAGCTGCCCCAGAAGATCGACGACTACGAGACCCTCCTCACGGGCAACCGGATCTGGGTCCAGCGCACCAAGGGCGTGGGCCTCATCTCCGCCCAGGAGGCCACCGCCCTGAGCCTCTCCGGGCCAACTCTCCGCGGTTCGGGGGTGAACTTCGACGTGCGCAAGGCCATGCCCTACTCCTCCTACGAGGACTTCGATTTCGAGGTGCCCCTGGGGGAGAACGGCGACGTCTTCGACCGGTACATGTGCCGCGTCCGGGAGATGCGCCAGAGCCTGCGCATCATCCGCCAGGCCCTCGACGGCATGCCCGAGGGCGACCTCAAGGGCAAGGTGGGCCGCATCATCAGGCCCCCCGCCGGAGAGGCCTACTACACGGTGGAGGCGGCCAAGGGCCAGCTCGGCTACTACGTCGTGAGCGACGGGGGCGACAAGCCTTTCCGGCTGCACATCAAGTCGCCCTCCTTCGTGAACCTGCAGGGCATCGAGACCATGTGCCGCGGCGGCCTCATCGCCGACGTGGTGGCCAACATCGGCTCCCTCGACATCGTGCTCGGCGAAGTGGACAGGTGAGGAGAATGAGCCAAAGAGTCAACGAGTCAACGAGTCAACGAAGAATCGGAGATCAACGTCAGATGGGTCTCCTGGGCCCTCGCTGGCTCGCTGGCTCGCTGGCTCACTGGCTCGTTCTTCTGCCGGCGATGGGCTTCGGAAAGGGATAGACCATGACCTTCGACAGCCTCATGGTGCACATCGGCTGGCCCCTCATCAAGATCGTGATCCTCCTGGTCCCCGTCTTCACGGTGGTGGCGTACATGGTGTGGTTCGAGCGCCGGGTCCTGGCCTTCTTCCAGTCCCGCCTGGGACCCAACCGCGTGGGCCCCTTCGGGCTCATCCAGCCCGTGGCCGACGGCCTCAAGCTCCTCCTCAAGGAGGACATCGTACCCACGAATTCGAGGCCCTTCCTCTTCAAGATCGCGCCCATCTTCGTCATGACGCCCGCCATCGCCGGCTTCGCGGTCATCTCGTGGGCGCTTCCCTGGGTCACCCCCGGCGGCAAGTCCCACGGCTTCGTCGTTGCGGATGTGGATCTGGGCATCCTGCTGATTCTCGCGCTCTCCTCCCTGGGCATCTTCGGCATCATCTTGGGCGGCTGGGCGTCGGGTTCCAAGTATCCCCTCATGGGGAGCCTCCGCTCGGCGAGCCAGATGCTCGCCTACGAGATCCCCCTCACCCTGTCGGTACTCACGGTCGTGTTACTGGCGGGCTCCTTCCGCCTGAGCGACATCGTGGCGGCCCAGCAGAACCTGGGGTGGTACTTCCTCTTCCCTGGCCTCATCGCCTTCGGCGTCTACCTCGTGTCGGCGGTGGCGGAGAGCAACCGGACGCCCTTCGACCTGCCCGAGGGCGAGAGCGAGATCATCGGCTTCCACACGGAGTACTCAGGCATGCGCTTCGCCTTCTACTTCGTGGGCGAATACGCCAACGTGGTGCTCATCAGCGTGGTGGCCGTGAGCCTCTTCATGGGCGGCTACGACATCCCCTTCGTGAAGGACGCGGCGCTGTATGCCGCTCACCCGAACCTGGCCTCCGTGCTGGGCGTCCTCTCCTTCGCCGCCAAAGGGGCCCTCTTCGCTTACTTCTTCATCTGGATCCGCGCCACCTGGCCCAGGTACCGGTACGACCAGCTCCTCCGCGTGGGTTGGGTGGTCCTTCTGCCCATCGCGCTGGTGAACCTCATGCTGGTGGCCCTGCTCAAGCTCTGGCTTCTGAGGTGAGGCGATGAACGCTGCCCTCCGTTTCGTGAAAATGGTGACCTTCTGGGAACTCCTCAAGGGGATGGTGGTCACCAACAAATACATGTTCAAGCCCAAGGTCACCGAGCTCTACCCGGACGTCCGGCCCGTGCTGCCCTACCGCACCAAGGGACGGCTCCACGTGGAGATCGAGACCTGCATCTCGTGCCGGATGTGCGAGAAGGCCTGCCCCGAGGGGTGCATCAAGGTCTATCCGCCGCCGAAGGAGGTCTTCAAGACCGACAAGCGGCCGGTGCAGTTCTTCCTCAGCCAGGAGCACTGCCTGCACTGCGGGCTCTGCGTTGACCCGTGTCCCACGGGTTCCATCCACCACTCGCACGAGTACGAGATGGTGGTCTACAACTTCGACGACCTGCTCTTCGACAAGGAAACGCTTCCCTACGACCTGGACCAGAAGCGGTACCGCTGGAACGGCCTCGGGAACGTGCCCGTCAAGAGGTAGCGGTCTCGGAGGCCGCTCGGAGGAGGGGATGACGGTTCTCTGGATAGTTCTCGCGGGCTTCATCGTAGCCTGCGCCATGGGGGTGGTGCTCTCGCGGAGTCCCATCGCCTCGGCGCTCTCGCTGCTGGTGGGCTTCATCGGCGTGGCGATCCTCTACTTGGCCCTCAAGGCCGAGTTCGTGGCCGCCGTACAGGTGCTCGTCTACGCGGGCGGCATCCTGGTGCTCTACCTCTTCGGTATCATGCTCACGGACAACGAAGCCCTGCGCCTGACCCGGCAGGTGCAATACCAGGCCTGGCCCGTGTTCATCCTCGTGCTGGTGCTCTTCCTCGCCATGGGCCACAAGCTCTACCACAGCGACTACACCGTCCAGCCGCCCGCCCGGGTGGTCCTGGTTTCCGGGGACAGCCAGGCCGACGCGGCCCGATTGGCCCTCGCCGCCCAGGCCGCAGCGAAGAGCGGCACCAACACCCAGCAGTTCGCCTCCGTCATGTACGGCGATTACCTCTACCCCTTCGAAGCGGCCTCCGTGCTCCTGCTGGTGGCCGCCCTCGGAGCGGTCTTTCTCGCCAAGAAGGAGGTGTGAGATGAGCACCGCCGCCTTCGTCATCCTCGGCTTCATCCTATTCTGCCTGGGCCTCTTCGGCGTCATGGCCCGACGGAACTTCATCGTCGTCCTGCTCTCCATCGAACTCATGTTCGCGGCGGCGGGCATCAACTTCATCGTCTTCTCGGGCATCTGGCACAACCTCACGGGGCAGGTCTTCACCGTCTTCCTCATCGCGGTGGCAGCGGGCGAAGCGGCCATCGGCCTGGGTCTGCTGATCGCCCTCTACCGCCTCAAGCACAGCGCCAACGTGGACGACGCTCACGAGCTGAAGGGGTGAATCCGGTGATCAGAGGATCAGATGATCAGAGTGAAGAAAGAGACTCGGGAAGCTCGGAACCATTGGGAACGAGAGCAGGGTTCAAGATCTCCTTCTCCACACCTCCGGCACTCGCTGTCTCGCGGTTCCTTCTTCGGAGGCTTCGCCATGACTTCCGTAAGCCTCCTCTGGCTGATCCCGGTTTTGCCGCTGCTGGGCGCGCTGGTGAACGGGTGCGTGGGGTGGAAGTGGGAGCGGGAGCACAAGCTGGGGCCGATCTCCGCGGTGGCGCTGGGGTCGACGGCGCTGTCGATGTTGCTGGCGCTGTGGAACATCGCGACGCTGTGGGGGACGAACTGGGCCTCGGTGTCCGGTCTTCCGGCGAACATCACGGCGGACGCGGCGCATCACAGTTTTGCGCTGCACCTGGCGTCGTGGATCCCCGTGGGGGACTTCACGACGGGTCTGGGGGCGGCGGGGAAGTTCGCGGTGGAGTGGCTGTTCGTGCTGGATCCGCTGTCGGCGGTGATGCTGTTCGTGGTGACGGTGGTGGGGTTCCTGATCCACGTGTACAGCGTGGGGTACATGGCGCACGACAAGGGGTACTGGAGGTATTTCGCGTACCTGAACCTGTTCATGGCCATGATGCTGACGCTGGTGCTTGGGGGGAACTACCTGGTGATGTTCATCGGGTGGGAGGGGGTGGGTCTGTGCTCCTACCTGCTCATCGGGTTCTACTACACGAAGGATTTCTGCGCGGACGCGGGGAAGAAGGCGTTTCTGACGAACCGGATCGGGGACATGGGCTTCGCGGTGGGGCTGATGCTGATCCTGTACTGGTTTGGGACGCTGGACATGGCGGCGGTGAACGCCATCGCGGTGGGGGGGACGATCCCGCCGTGGGTGATCACGGCGAGCGCGATCCTGCTGTTCGTGGGGGCCACGGGGAAGAGCGCGCAGATGCCGCTGTACGTGTGGTTGCCGGACGCCATGGCGGGACCCACGCCGGTGAGCGCGCTGATCCACGCGGCGACCATGGTGACGAGCGGGGTGTACCTGGTGGCGCGGAGCAACGGGCTGTTTTCCATGAGCCCGACGGCGCTGATGGTGGTGGCGGGGGTGGGGTGCTTCACGGCCCTGTTCGCCGCGAGCATCGGGCTGGTGCAGAACGACATCAAGAAGGTGCTGGCGTACTCCACGGTGTCCCAGCTGGGGTTCATGTTCCTGGGCGTGGGGGTGGGGGCGTACGCGGCGGGGGTGTTCCACCTGTACACCCACGCGTTCTTCAAGGGTCTGCTGTTCCTGGGGTCGGGGGCGGTGATCCACGCCATGAGCGGGGAGCAGGACATCCGGAAGATGGGGCAGCTGTGGGCGAAGATCCCTCAGACGTCCAAGGTGTTCCTGATCGGGTGCATCGCCATCGCGGGGATCCCGGGGTTCTCGGGGTTCTTCAGCAAGGACGAGATCCTGTGGAAGGCGCTCACGGCGGGGGACGGCCCCGGGAAGTTCGCCCCCCTGTACTCCAAGATGCTGTTCGTGGTGGGCGTGAGCGCGGCGATGATGACGGCGTTCTACATGTTCCGGCTGCTGTACCTGACGTTTTTCAACAGCGACCGGGTGAGCCCGGAGGCGGCGCACCACATCCACGAGAACCCCAAGGTGATGACGGTGCCGCTGTGGATCCTGGCCATCGGGTCCATCGCGGGGGGCTGGATCGGGCTGCCCAAGCTGTGGACGGGGAGCGAGAACTTCTGGGAGCGGTGGCTTGAGCCCACGCTGTACCTGCCGGGCGGGCACGCGGGCGAGGCGCCCGCGCCACACGTGCTTGTGCAGGCCGCCTCGGAGCACCTCGTGGGGCAGGCGCCCTCGCCTGCCGTCCATGCCGTCGTGCACCACAGCGCGGCGCTGGAGTGGGGCGCCATGGGGCTGAGCGTGGCCGTGGCCGTCGTCGGGATCCTCCTGGCCACGCGGTGGTACAAGAGAGAGACCGAGACGCCCTCCAGGCTCGCCGCCGCCCTCAAGGGCCCCTACAAGGTCCTGCTCAACAAGTACTTCGTGGACGAGATCTACGGCGCCGCCTTCATCCGGCCCCTGCTCAAGGCCTCCGAGGGGCTCTGGTGGTGGGACCGGTGGATCGTGGACGGCCTCGTGAACGGGGCGCGAAACCTCACCGTGGGCGCCTCGCACGCCTCCTTCGTGATGGACAAGTACGTGGTGGACGGCGTGGGAGTCAACGGCACCGCCGCCACCTTCCAGTGGCTCTCCAGGCAGAACAAGAGAATCCAGACAGGCCAGTTCCAACATTACGCGCTGGGGCTCGTGACCGGGTTCATCGCGCTTGTCGTTTGGTATCTGTACCGCTAGCTAGAGACGAGGAGTCCAGGACATGCCCAACATCCTCTCGATCCTGACCTTTCTGCCGCTGCTGGCGGCCGCCGCGATCCTCTTCTTCCCGAAGAGCCAGACCAAGGCGATCAAGTATTTCACCACGGGGTTCTTCTTCGTGGAGTTCCTCCTGACCCTGCCCCTGTGGTTCGGGTGGGACGCCGCCCAGGCGGTGGCCGACCACGCAGGAAGGATGTGGGTCTTCGAGGAGGGTCCGAGGGTCTGGATCTCCTCGCTGGGAGTGAGCTACCACTTCGGGGTGGACGGGGTGTCCATGCTGCTGGTGCTCCTCACCAACTTCCTGGGGGTCCTGGCCGCGTGGTCGGGATGGAAGTACATCCAGAACCGGGAGAAGGAGTACTACATCTGGCTGCTCATCCTCCAGACGGGCATGTTGGGGGTCTTCTGCAGCCTGGACTTCTTCCTCTTCTACGTGTTCTGGGAAGTGATGCTGATCCCCATGTACTTCCTCATCGGCATCTGGGGCGGGGCCAACAAGCTCTACGCGGCCATCAAGTTCTTCCTCTACACCCTGGCCGGGTCCGTGCTGATGCTCATCGGCATCCTGGTGCTCTACTTCAGGACGCCCGTGGACGCGGCGGGAGTGCACACCTTCGACCTGGACGCCATCCTCAAGCTGGCCCTCGACCCGAGCATCCAGTGGTGGGTCTTCGCGGCCTTCTTTGTGGGCTTCGCCATCAAGGTCCCCATGTTCCCCTTCCACACGTGGCTCCCCGACGCCCACGTGGAGGCTCCCACGGCGGGCTCGGTGATCCTGGCGGGCGTCCTGCTGAAAATGGGCACCTACGGCTTCTACCGCTTCGCGCTGCCCATCTGCCCGGACGCCACCGTGGCCTGGCTCCCCTTCCTGCTCATCCTCTCCATCATCGGCGTGGTCTACGGGGCCATGGTGTCCCTGGTGCAGAAGGACATGAAGAAGCTCGTGGCCTACTCCTCCGTGAGCCACCTGGGTTTCTGCATGGCGGGCATGTTCACGCTCACCAACGCGGGCATCAAGGGATCGGTCCTCCAGATGCTCAACCACGGCATTTCCACCGGCGGGCTGTTCTTGCTCGTGGGCATCGTCTACGAGCGCATGCACACGCGCGAGATCAAACTCTACGGCGGGCTGGCCAAGCTCATGCCCGTTTACGCCATGTTTTTCATGATCATCACGCTCTCATCCATCGGTCTGCCTGGCCTGAACGGGTTCGTGGGCGAGATCATCATCCTGCTGGGGGCGTACCACATGAGCCCCGCCCTCATCTTCTCCAAGTCGCTGATCTTCATCCTGGCCTCGGGCATGCTCCTGGGTGCCGCGTACATGCTCTGGCTCTACCAGCGGGTCTTTTTCGGTGAGGTGACCAACCCCCACCTGGAAGAGCACTGCAAGGACCACGACATGAGCGGCCGCGAGTGGGGGTATATGGTCCCGCTGGTCCTCGTGGCGCTTTGGGTCGGCCTCTATCCCAAGCCCGTCCTGGACAAAATGGACAAGAGCGTGGCGTTCGTGGTGTCGCGCGTTCAGCCGGTCATCTCCAGAGTGGAGGCGGCGAAGGGCCTCACGCCTCCGTCCGTGAAGCCGATCACGATCGCCGAACCGCCCGCAGACGCGGCCACGCCGTCCCACGAGACGGCGCCTGCGGTTCACTAGGAGCGAGGCGATGCCAATCCTGCACCCCGACTTCTGGCGCCTGCTGAGCCCCGAGTGGGTTCTCGTCCTCTTCGGGACGGTCTTCATGCTGCTCTCCGCCGTGCCGGGAGGCAAGAATCTCCGCTTGGGAGTCGCGGTGCTGTCGGTGGCGGGCCTCGGGGTGGCGCTCGTCCTCTGCTTCCAGAGCCTCGCGGCCCTGGGTCCGGGGATGAAAGTGCCGGTACTCGTTGGCCTGAACGGCGACGCGGGACTGGTCATCGACGCCTTCAGCCAGAACTTCAAGGTGATCATCCTGTTGGGAGCCCTGATCACCCTGCTCATGTCCTTCAAAAGCCTGGAAGTGGAGAAGGCCTGGACGGGCGAGTACTTCACCCTCATCACCTTCGCAGTCTTCGGGATGATGGTCATGGCCAGCGGGAACGACCTGCTCACGCTGTGGGTGGGGCTGGAGACCATGGCGCTCTCCGTCTACGTCCTCGCGGCGTACCTGCGACGGAACGAACACAGCGTCGAGGGCGCCACCAAGTACTTCCTGCTCGGGGCCTTTTCCTCGGGCTTCTACCTCTACGGCGCCTCGCTCATCTACGGCGCCACGGGGAGCGTGAACCTCGACGTCATCCGGCAGGCCCTGGCATCCAAGATGGCCGAGGGCGGGATGGGCGCCATCGGCTTCCCGCTGGGGGCAGGCATCGTGATCCTCGCGGTGGCGCTCCTGTTCAAGGCGGCCCTGGTGCCCTTCCACTGGTGGACGCCGGACGCTTACGAAGGCGCCATCACGCCCATCGCGGGCTTCATGAGCGTCGCTCCCAAAGCGGCGGCCTTCGCCATGGCCCTGCGCATTTTCGTGGCGGGTCTCATGCCCGTTTCCGGGAAGTGGGTCGCGCTCTTGAGTCTGGTGGCCATCCTGACCATGTTCTGGGGCAACATCGCCGCCATGCTCCAGCAGAACGTAAAGCGCATGCTGGCCTACTCCTCCATCGCGCACGCAGGCTATGTCCTCATCGGTTTGGTGGCCACGGGCAAGACGGGCACGGACCAGGGCGTGCAGGCTGTGGTCTTCTACCTCCTGGCCTACGCGTTCATGAACCTCGGGGCCTTCGGCCTCGTGCTCTTCCTGCAGCGCGAGGGAAGCGCCGGCGACTCCTTCGAAGACTTCAACGACCTCATCCGCCGGCGGCCCGCCATGGCCGTTCTCATGATCTTGTTCCTGCTGTCCCTGGGCGGGATTCCGCCCCTGGCCGGGTTCATGGGGAAGTTGCTGATCTTCTATGCGGCGGTGACGGCGAAACTGTACCTGCTAGCGGTGGTGCTGGCGGTGACGAGCGTCATCTCCATGTACTACTATTTCCGGCTCATCTATCACATGTTTCTCAAGGACAACGAGAAACCCGCGCAGGTCCAGGCCGGCCGGCCTTTGGCCTTCGCCCTCTCCCTATGCGCCGCCGGCGTGCTGGTGATCGGCATCTTCGCGCAGCCCTTCCTCGAATGGGTGGGACGGGCCGTGCTCGTGGTGCATTAGAATCAGCATCCATTCGAAACGCAGACCCCTGCCGGCGCGAAAGTGTCGGCATTTTTTTTGGGGCGCCGCCGCTCCCATTTGCGCCAACCGGTCTCCTCCCCCCGCTCCCGTCGTGGGGGCTCTTTCCATGCCGCTCGTGGCGCGCTAAAATGACCCATGGCATCCATGTGGAGAAAGGGCGGAATCTTTCTGGACCTGATCTACACCTTCCCCGGCGCCATTCTGGCTGGAACCGGTCTGGGGTGGCTCGCGGACCGGTGGCTGGGGAGCGCTCCCTATGGCACTCTCGTGGGGTTTCTGGCGGGGCTGGCGGCCGCCTTTTGGTATCTTTTCAAGACCCTCAATACGATCAAGCGCGATCCGCGCGGCCCCGATGCGGGCTGAGGTCATGGTCCGCCGCTTCGTCATCATGGCGGCGGCGGCTTGGCCGGTGGGCGGCGTGGCCCTGCTGGCGGTGTCGGGATGGAGGACGGCCCTCGCCTTTGCGCTGACATTCCTCCTCGTGGCGGGGGACTTCTGGTGGATGTCCTGGGGATTGGCCAAATTGCTGGGAACGGGGGAGGTCCCGCGCGGGGCCCAGAGGTGGTTTTTGATGGGCATCGCCTTTCGTAGCCTCTTGCTCCTGTTGGGGATTTATGGTATTTTCTTGATTCTGCCCAAGGAGTCCCTGGGGGTCGTCTTGGGGATTGGTTGCCCGCTGGTCTTGCTGACCACCGCTGGAGCCATGCCGACGAGGGGCTGAGATGCACGAACTTGACTCTCTGGTCACGATCCTCCTGCACCATTTTGGGATCATGTTGCCCGACTACATGGCCATGCTCCTGTTCGTGATGGTGGGAACGCTGGTCATCTTCTGGCTGGGAACCCGCCGACTGTCCGTGGACAAGCCCGGCGTCTTTCAGCAGGTTCTCGAACTCCTGACGGAGACGGTGGGGAAGTTCCTGGACGACATCATCGGGCACGACGGGCGGAAGTTCATGGCTCCCATCGGCACCTTCGCCGTCCTCATCCTCATCTCCAACCTGATGGGGTTGGTGCCCGGCCTCATGCCGCCCACGGGGAACATCATCGTGACCATCTCCCTGGCCCTCTGTTCATTCGTGACCTACAACTTCCTGGGCATACGAGCCCAGGGGTTCTCGTACATCAAGCACTTCATGGGGCCTGTTTTAGTCCTGACGCCCCTGTTCTTTCCCATCGAGATCATCTCCCATCTGGCGCGTCCCCTGTCGCTCTCCATCCGTCTCTTCGGCAATATCTTCGGCGACCACCAGGTGAGTAACGTCTTCGTTCACCTGGTCCCGATCGCGATCCCCGTCCCCTTTATTCTGCTGGGCCTCTTGGTGGCCTTTATCCAGACGCTCGTCTTCTCTCTGCTCTCCATGATCTACATTGCGGAGGCGGTGGAGCATCACTGACGCTGTGGTTTTGAAGGAGGAAGTCGTGAAGAAGAAGGCATTCATGGTTCTGCTGGGCTCTTTGATGCTGATGATGGCCGCCCCCGTTTTCGCCCAGGAGGGCGGGGCCGTCTCCACCGGGTTGGGCAAGGAAGCGCTCGGTATGCTCGCTGCGGGGTTCTCCATGGCCTTCGCTTCAGCCATCTGCGGCATCGCGCAGGGCAAGGCGATTTCCGCCGCGTGCGAAGGCGTCGCCAGGAACCCCGGCATCGCCGACAAGCTCCAGCTCTTCCTGATCCTCGGCCTGGCGTTCATCGAATCGCTGGCCCTCTACACCCTGGTCATCATCTTCGTCAAGATGTAAGTTCCCGAGAGGGGCCCCGCGGACGCGGGGCCCCGACGGTTGTCCTTTGGGAACCCCGCTGTTCGATCCCCGCACCTGCAAGCTCCATCCCGTAAGTCTTTCGGACACCTTTACGTCAGGTCCGGTCCAGGCGGCCGTCGTTTCCTGCAAACGGCGCCCGATCCTTTGCACGGAACGAAGGCTCCTGGCGCTATTCGACCCCTTCATCGCGCCACTGAAGGTTTCCTTCCCGGGCATGCCGATCCTGAGCTTCCTGGGGGGGGAGCGCAACAAGACGCGCCGCTCCAAGGAACGCTTGGAGGATGCCCTCCTGGCCCTGGGCGCGGACCGGGATTCCCTCCTCATCGCCATGGGAGGGGGGGTCGTGACGGACCTGGTGGGATTTACGGCGGCCACCTACATGCGAGGCATCCCCTGGATCGCCGTCCCCACGACTCTGCTGGGCATGGTGGACGCGGCCCTCGGGGGCAAGACCGCCGTGGATACTCCTCGCGGGAAAAACGTCGTCGGGGCCTTTCATCCGCCCGTCGAAGTGTGCGTCGCTCTGGACACCCTGCGGACGCTTCCTCCCAAGCAGTTTCTCTGCGGGCTTGCCGAGTGCTTTAAGCACGGACTCCTCATGGAAGCGTCTTACTTCCGGTGGCTCCATGCGCTGAATGTCGAGAACCTCCGAAGGGATCCGGGGCTCCTGCACCATCTGGTGGCCTCATCCGTGGCTCTGAAATGCGCGGTGGTGGACGAAGACCCGGAAGAGAGGACGGGGAGGCGGAACATTCTCAATGCGGGGCACACCGTGGGCCACGCCCTGGAGAGGCTCTCGTCGTACAGGATGTTCCACGGTGAGGCCGTGGCCGCAGGGTTGCTTTGGGAATCGGCCGCCTCGGTGGTGGACGGCTACCTGGACAAGGCCGATCTGGCGACCGTGGGAGAGGCCCTCGCGGGGCTGGGCTTCCCAAGCGCTTGGCGGTCCTTCTCACCCGATGCCGTTTTTGTCGCGGCGGGCGCCGATAAGAAGAACCGGGCGGGCGCGGTGGCCTACGTGCCCCTGGGCTCCGTAGGGCGGCCCGCTCTGCCGCCCCCGCACGTGGCCGAATTGAGGCTGGCATCTTTGAGGGCAGGCGTCCGCTTGCTCGGGAAGGCCTGAGATGGACGTGATCTACGGGGTTCACCCGGTGGCCGAGTGCCTCAAGGCGGGCCGGCGGAAGGTGCACCGAATATGGGCTGCGGACAAGGATCGCCTGGCCGAGCTTAAGCAGGAGGTCGGCCGCGCCCTGCCTGCGCCCGCCGAGCTGGCCCCCAGGGACCTGTGCGCGCGCAAATCCGGTACGCCGCACCACCAGGGGCTGGTGGCCGAGGTGGGAGACTACCCCTACGCGGATTGGGAGGACCTCCTCGATCCCGATCCCGTCCCGCTCCTAGTCGCCCTCGACAACCTGACGGATCCCCAAAATGTGGGGGCCATCCTGCGAAGCGCCCTCTGCGCGGGAGCCACCGGGGTGACCCTGCGCAAGCATCACGCGGCCCAGATCACGCCCGCCGTGGTCAAGGCGTCGGCCGGGGCCAGCGAACACCTGCGCGTGGCCCTCGTGTCCAACCAGTCCATGTTCCTGGAGAAAGCCGCCGATGCCGGCCTGACGCGCGTTGCGCTCGCCATGGATGGTGAGTCGCTCTTCGAGGAAAGGATCGACTGGACGGGCTCCCCTCGTGCTCGTCGTGGGCGCCGAAGGCAAGGGCCTCTCCCGCCTGGTGGCCGAGCACTGCGACCGCGCCGTCCGCATCCCCATGCGGGGGGGCTTCGATTCGCTCAACGCCTCCGTCGCCGCCTCCCTCGCGCTCTTCGAGGTCGCGAGGCACCGGAAATAGACAAGAACCACTGTGTCTCTGTGGTTCAAACTGCCTTGAAAATGGGGAAAAAGGATGCAGCACGACAAGATCGCCGTCATCGATTTCGGGGGGCAGTACGCCCACCTCATCGCCACGAAGATCCGCCGGCTGAAGGTGCTCGCGGAGATCCTGCAACCGGAAGACCCGGTGGAGAAGTTCGTGCCCTACAAGGGCATCGTCTTTTCCGGGAGCCCCGCCCTCTCGGCCTACGACGAGGACAGCGCCTATGACAGGGCCATTTTCGACCTGCCCGTTCCGATCCTGGGCTTCTGTTTCGGCCACCAGGAGATCGCCAAACATTACGGTGGGGCGGTGGAGCACACCCAGCGGGAGTATGGCCCCGCCATCCTTCAGATCCGAGGTCAGAGCCCGATCTTCCGAGGGCTCGATGCCGAGGAGACGGTCTGGATGAGCCATGGCGACACGGTCACGGTGCTTCCTCCCGGGTTTTCGGAGGTGGGCGTGTCCCTCGCCAGCTCCGACGCCTCACCCCACCGGAATGCCGCCATCGCACACGACGGGCTGATGCGCTACGGCTTCCAGTACCACCCCGAGGTGGACGACACGGTCCACGGGGAGGAGATGCTTCGAAACTTCGTGGTGGACATATGCGGGTGCCGGGCCGACTGGACCATGGAGCACTTCGGCGATGAAGAGGCGGGGCGCATCCGGGGGAAAGTGGGCGATTCGAGCGTATTTCTGCTGGCCTCGGGAGGGGTGGATTCCACGGTGTGCGCGGTCCTCTTGGGCAAGGCCCTGGGGCCGAGCCGCGTCCACCTTCTTCATATCGACAACGGGATGATGCGCAAGGGCGAGAGCGAGCAGGTTCTGGCGGAGTTCCGCCGCCGGGGACTCGGGCAGAACCTCCACTTCGCGGACGCCTCCGAACGCTTCCTCAACGCCCTGGAGGGCGCCGTGGAGCCCGAAACAAAGCGTCGCATCATCGGAGACACCTTCATCGAAGTGTTCCGCGATGAGGCCTCGCGCCTGGATCTCCATGACTCGCTGCTGGCCCAGGGGACCATCTACCCGGATACCATCGAGACGGGCGGAACCAAGAGGGCGGACACCATCAAGACCCATCACAACCGCGTGCCTGTGATCGAGGAGATGATCACCCAGGGCAGGGTGGTGGAGCCCATCGCCGAGCTATACAAGGTGGAGGTGCGCGAACTGGGCGAGGCTCTGGGCCTTCCCGAGGACCTGGTCTGGCGCCAGCCGTTTCCCGGACCGGGCCTGGGCATTCGCCTTCTCTGCTCCGACGGCGTGCCCGTGGAGCCCTCGCCCGGGGCAGCAGACCGGCTCGACCGTATCGTCACGCCCCTCGGGCTCGGCGGCGCCATTCTGCCCGTCCGGTCGGTGGGCGTGAAGGCGGACCTGAGGTCCTATGAACAACCGGTGATGCTCTGGGGCGGTCTTCCCTGGACGAGGGCCGAAGCACTGGCGGCGACGATCTTCCAGGAAGTGCCGGGTACCAACCGCTGCGTGGTGGATCTCACGGGCAGGGGCGTGGCTTCATCGCGGCCCCTGGCCGCCACCGTAACCCGCGAGAGGCTGGACCTGCTGCGCGAGGCCGACGCGCTCGTCATGGACGGTCTGCGTCGCCACGGCCTCTACCGGGTGGTCTGGCAATGCCCCACGGTCTTCGTGCCGCTCGAGTTGGACGGCCGGGGGCGCGAGTTCGTGGTCATCCGCCCCGTCCTTTCCGAGCGTGCCATGACCGCCAGACCCGCCCTGCTGCCCGACGCGCTCCTGGGCGAACTCCGCGAGGCGCTGCTGGCGCTTCCGGGCGTATCCGGGGTGGCGCTGGACATCACGACCAAACCTCCGGGCACGATCGAGTGGGAATGAAGGGATAGAGCCCACGAGCCCACGCGCCCAGGAGATGAGGAGACCGGGAGAAAAGTCAAAACGAATGAGGATAAACGAAAAGGGCCGGGAGCGATCCCGGCCCTTCTTCTTGCCAAATCGTGTCTTTCGACTCTCGAGTCTTCCGCCCGGTTACTTCGCGGCGAGGGAGCCGTCCCAAACCGTCTTGCCGCCCGAAGTCACCTCTTTCTTCCAGGTGGCTTCAACGAGGTCCACGACGTTCTGGGGCATGGGGATGTAGTCCAGGTCCTCGGCCAACTTGCCGCCCTTGCGATAGCACCAGTCGAAATAGGTGAGCATGGTCCTGGCTTGGTCCAAGTTGGACTGATTCTTGTAAATGATAATGAAGGTCGCTCCAGCGATGGGCCAGGACTCCTTTCCAGGCTGGTCCGTGAGGACCACGTAGAAGTGGTCGGCCTTGGCCCAGTCCGCATTGGCCGCGGCGGCCTGAAAGGCGGCCATCGTGGGGTTGACGAACTCGCCGGCCTTGTTCCGAAGTTGGACGGTGGCCATCTTGTTCTGCTTCGCGTAGGCGTACTCCACGTAACCGATGCCGCCGGGCACCTGCTTCACATAGGAGGCCACGCCCTCGTTGCCCTTGCCGCCCAGGCCCACGGGCCAGTTTACGGAGGTGTCCGAGCCCACCTTGCCGTGCCAAACCTGGGAAACCTTGTCCAGGTAGTTGGTGAAAATCCACGTGGTTCCCGAGCCGTCCGCCCGGTGGATCACGGTGATCTCCACCTCGGGGAGCTTGGTCCCCGGGTTGAGCTTGGCGATCCTCGGGTCGTTCCATCGGGTGATCGTTCCCATGAAGATGTCGGCCAGTAGCTCGCCGGTAAGCTTCATCTGGTTCGGGCCGATGCCCTGGAGGTTCACCACGGGCACCACGCCGCCCATGACCATGGGGAACTGGATCTGCCCGCGGTCCTGGAGCTCCTCCCCCTTGCGAGGGGCGTCCGAAGCCCCAAAGTCCACGGTCTTCGCGGCGATCTGCTGGATGCCGCCCCCCGAGCCGATGGACTGGTAGTTCAGCCCGACTCCGAATAGGGCCTTGTACTGATAAGCCCATTGGGAATACACGGGATAGGGGAACGTGGCGCCCGCCCCGTTGATCACTTTGCTTTGGGCCGCGGTCCCAAGACTCGCCAACCCTGCCATCCCCAGAACGATCCATTTCTTCACCATGGTACCTCCTTGTGATATCTGCATGGCGCAACTCTTCCAGAACCAGAGTATCGCCACGGAATGAAGGCGGTACTGCGGGATCGTTGCGGTTTCGAAATGGGAGGCAGCGCGGGGTCTTGCTTAGATTGCCTTCTTAGATTGCCTTGGACTGGGGCAGAATCTTGCAGATGCGCTCCTCGGCGCTGGCGCGCGGCACTGCCAGCACCATGCCCACCTCCGAGGCCATCAGGAGGAGGGCCTTCTGGTACATCTTCTTCTCGCGGAAACTCAAGGGCTTCTTGGCGTTGAGGACCGAGAGCGCCTTCAGGACCCTGGCGATGGACATGAGGTCCCCCGAGCTGAGCATCTCCCCGTTGGCCGCGAACCGGTCTTTCCAGGAAACGACGATGTCGGGTTCTCCGTCCGAGAGGTAGGACAGGGCCTGGGTCACGAGTTTCTTGGTGGAGAGGGGCCGGAGCCCCACGCCTTCCACATTGTCCAGGGGAATCATGACCTTGGACTCGTTTCCCGCCTCGCTGAAGGTGATGACCGCATAGGCCCGCTTCACCTCGTTGACGGTCCGCTCCTGAAACTCCTGCACCACGCCCACCCCGTAGCCGGGATAAACCATGGTGTCTCCGACTTTGAACCAGACCTTCGTGGGCTTCGCCATGACACTATCATAACACGAGTCAAGGGGCAAAATGCCACGATTGGCTCATGTTCCCGATGGAGCGACTAGGGGTTGCGCATCGGGGAGCAAACCGCGAGGGAGACCATCCTGACCAGAGGCGGCCTTGACCGGCCGTGCCGGTGGTCCGTATGCTGGAAGGATGAAGCGGATCCTTGTCCCGATCGTTCTGGCGGGGTGGCTCGTGGCGGGGGCGGTGGTCACATCCGCCGATCAGGGCGAGAGCCCCAGGTTCGCGGAGGTGACGCTCCGGCTTCTGACCATGGGGGAAAAACAGCCTGCGAAGGAGGTGGGCGTCTTTACCTCCTCGTTACCGCTCGGCAAGGCGGGGACCCTCTACCGATCTCTTTCCGTGGTCAACGAGACCAAGGGAACCCGTCTGGCGCTCGCCCTGGCGATTTCAGTCACACCCAGCCTGGACGATGAGGGCGTCTTGCATTGCGTGGTCCTTTCGGAGGCGACACCGAAGGGGGCAGAAGTTTTCCAGCGCGCCAAGGATGTGCGCTTCATCCACCCCGGCGAGCAGGTCATGGAACTCTTCGCCGATTCCAGCACGGGGACCCGGCTTGCTCTGGCCATATCCGCCAAGGCAACGGATGAGACCCCGCGTGACGCCCAGCGGAGCTTCCCACCGATCACCTTCGTGGTCCGCGTGGAACAGTGGAATGGCGCCCAGCGGACAGAGCTGGAGAATCTTCAACTCCAATCCCTTGATGGCTCGGCGGTGAGCCACGACTACCAGCGCAAGGTGCCCCGCTGGGTCGAGGACTCTGAACCGGGCTCGGCCCCTGACAAGGACACACTGTCCCTGGAGGGTCTCCCCGTCCTTGGATTTGAACAACCCCACGCCGACCATCCAGGCAGGGCAGGGGTTTTCCATCCCCCTCTCGCCCAAGGAGCAGGACAAGCAGCGCAAGGCATCAGAGAAGGAGGAGGCCAAGGCTCGAACGGATCCCGAAGCGGGATCGCTTTCGGCACCTTCGAAAGCGGGTGGGGACAGGCCCCGCAAGATCTCTTGGGATACGGAATTCTACCACCTCTCCATGGAGCCACTGGCCCTGCGCGGAAACGAGCTCGCCCTCCGCCTCACCATGAGGGGGCAGATCCTGGACCCCGTCACGAAGCAGCCCGTTCCTCCGGTGGAAGTGTCTGTGGAGAAGAGCCTCATGCCTGGGCAGGCCACGCCCTTCTACCTCACCCGGGAGTCGTCTGGGGGGTCCCAGGGATATGTGGTGTGGGTCATCCCCCAGTGGCCTGTCATTCCCGCTCCCGAGGCCACGCCCCAGCCGCCGGTCACCACGGACGCTCACGGTGCCACCGGGAAGGAGATCCCTTGACGATCCGATCGTTCTCTGCCCCGGCCGTTGCCCTGGCCTGCCTGCTGGTACTGCCTCTCGCGGGAGCCGAGCCGCCGCCCGGACCGTGCCCAGAGGCCATGGCCCGCCTGGCGCAGGCCTACGAGCACATGGTGCCCATGAAGGCCCATTTCCGTCACATCCTCATCGCCAAGACCCTCCACCAGACGGAGGTGGAGGAGGGGACCGTCACGCTCGCGCCCGGGGGGCGAATGAGGTGGGAATACACCCAGCCCGCCGGAAAATTGGCGGTTGCGGACGGGAAGACCAGCACGCTCTACCTACCCGAAGGCCGAGAGGTCTTCATCCAGAAGTTGGTCGAGGGGCCGGGCGAACCGCTCCTCTTCCGCCTCCTGTCTGGGCGGGTCAAGCTGGAGCAGGAAATGGCCTGCGACGGCGTGACGATCCGGGGAGGGGAGGCCGTACTTGCCCTTCGCCTCTTGAGGTCCGGCGCCGATGTCCGAGAGGTGGAGGTCACCACGGAGGCCTCCACAGGCCAGGTCCTCCAGGTCAAGTACCACGATGCCCTGGGCAACGAAGTGAGCCTTTCCCTGGAGGGGGTGCAACCGCTCTCCGCAGTGCCCGACAGCATGTTCGCCTTCAAGTTGCCCGAAGGCGCGCGTGTGTATCGGGGCGATTGACTGAGCTTCTGAGCCTACTTGATAGGGTTGGGGACGCCGGCGAGGGCGAGGAATTCTGCACGGGCCCGCGGGTCGGCCAGGAAGTTGCCGCGCAGGGCCGAAGTGGTGGCCACGCTCCCCTCTTTCTGGACACCGCGCATGACCATGCAGAGGTGGGTGGCTTCCAAGACCACGCCCAGTCCTCGGGGGTGGAGGGTTTCGGTCAAGGTCTGCGCCACCTGCTCGGTGAGCCGCTCCTGCACTTGAAGGCGTCGCGCGAAGTGCTCAAGTATGCGCGGGATCTTGGAGAGGCCCATGAGCCGGCCGTTGGGAATGTAGGCCACGTGCGCCCGGCCGAAAAACGGCAACAGGTGGTGCTCGCACAGGCTGTAAAAGGGTATGTCCCGTACGAGGACCATGGCCTGACTCGGATCCTCGAAAATCGCCCCGGCCAAGATCTCGTCCAGCGGCTCCCGGTATCCCCGCGTAAGGTCCAGCAGGGACTCCTCGACGCGTTCGGGCGTACGCTTCAATTCGGGCCGGTCCGGATCTTCCCCGAGGGCGGACAGGATGGTTCGGATGGCGTCTCGCACGGCTTGCCCTCCACCAAATGCACACTATAAATGAGCTGTGGCCATAATGCAAAAACGACGGAACCAACCCTTGACTGGATACCTGGTTAACGGTGCCAGGGCGCGAGGATTCGCTTTTTTGTAAATTCAGGAAAATGAAGGAAGTACTGGTCACTTCCCAAGCCTGGGAGACCGTTCAGGTTGGGGAACAATGTCTTTGGAGAGATACTTGGTTCTCTTAATGCGGGGACCCTTGACATCGGGTGGCCAAAGCGCTATGATTGCCCCCGGTAACCACTGAGAGGATGAAGGGCCATGCCCATCTATGAATATGAATGCGTCCGCTGTCACCAACGCTTCGAGCGTCTGCAGCGGCTTTCCGACCCCCTTCTCACGGCGTGTCCGTCTTGCGGCGGCGCCGTGCACAAGCAGTTCTCCGTCCCAGCGCTCCAGTTCAAGGGGAGCGGGTTTTACACGACGGACTACGCTCGCCGCCCCAGCGGGAGCGTCACCTCCGAAGCGAAGCCCTCGGCATCATCGGCCAAGGCCGAGCCCAAGGGCGCTTCAGGAGGTTCGAGCCATGAGTAAATCCCGCCTAAATTTATCCTGTCAAGAAGCCGGGACCGCCACGGTGGTCTCCCGCCTAAAACCGTTACCCACCTAATAAATCCCACCTCGCTGACAGAGCCCCCCGGAAGCCAAGCGCTGCCGGGGGGTCCTCCCTTTTCAGGGGACAGTGAAAAGTGAAAAATGAGAAGCGACAAGGGAAAAGAAAAAGGCAAAGTGGCGAGGGGAAGGGAAGCTCCACATGAGGCGAGGGAACGAAACCGGGCAACACGAAAACGATGGGCCAGGACCAGGACCGCTGATCGAACTCACCGTGGATCGCTTGGCCTGGGGCGGGCGGGGCGTGGGACGCCACGGCGGCAAGGTGGTCTTCGTGAGCAAGTCTGCTCCGGGTGACCTCGTCCGCGTGGCGCCCACCAAGACCCGCAAGACCTTCTCCGAGGGCCGCATCGCTGAGCTCCTTGAGCCCAGCCCGGATCGGGTGGAAGTGGGATGCCCCTGGTTCGACCGGTGCGGGGGGTGCCAGTGGCTGGCCGTGGACTACCGCCGCCAGGTTCGGGAAAAGGACGGCATGCTGCGCCATGCGCTTCGGCGCCATCTGGATCGGGCCAGCGTGGAGACTTTCGTCCCGGGCGACCCTTTCTTCGGCTACCGTCACCGCGGAGATTTTCACGGGAGTGCAAGCCCGGAAGGATTCCGACTCGGGTTCTACGAGGAAGACTCCCACCGCCTCGTGGAGGTGTCCGACTGTCTCCTCTTCGACCCGGCGTTTAACACGTTGCTGCAGAGCGTGCGGAGGGCCCTGGCGCTGGAGCCCGCGGCTGCGCTCCTGCAACGCCTCACCCTGGCGGGCTCGGAGGGGCGAGAGGGCGCACAGATCGCTCACGCTCGCCTCCACGCGGGAGCTGAACTTCAAGACGCCAAGGCCCTGATCCGTGTCCTGGGGAACGTGGGTTTAGAGGGGGCCTTGGTGACGAGCGGCGCGGGAGTGCTGGCTTCGGAGGGGGACACCTCCCTCCGGTTCGGAGTGCCCGGATCCGTGGGAGACCTGAACCTGCGGGCCTCGGTTCGCTCCTTTACACAGGCTCATTTTGCCATGAACAGGCGGCTGGTGGAGACGGCTACGGCGTGGCTGACCCTCGGTGCCGGAGAGCGCGTCCTGGACCTCTACTCGGGCGTCGGAAACTTCACGCTTCCCCTGTCGCAAAGGTGCCATGAGGTCGTGGCGGTCGAGGGCAGCCCCGCCGCCTGCGCCGATGCTCGCGCCAACTCCGAGGCTCACGGCTGCGGCAGAATATCCGCCACATGGACGGGGACGCCGTCGCAGAGACGGCCCGTCTCGCCGAGGCCGGTGAACGGTTCGATGCCATCCTCCTGGATCCGCCCCGTGCGGGCGCCAAGGAGGTTCTCCCATTCCTGGCGAAGTTCCACCCGGCGAGGATCCTGTATGTCTCCTGCAACCTCCCCTGCCTTGAGAGGGATCTGGACCTGATGCGGCCCCTGGGCTATCGCCTTTCGCGTGTCCAGGGCTTCGACTGTTTCCCCCAGACCTACGGTGTGGAGACGCTGTGTTTGCTTCAACCGAGCTAGGCCCTCTGGAGCCAATCCCGGGAGCTCTGCTCCTTGACAGAAGGATCACGATTTGCTCTAATTGGCGGCTCGGGCGGGAATAGCTCAGCTGGTAGAGCACAACCTTGCCAAGGTTGGGGTCGCGGGTTCGAATCCCGTTTCCCGCTCCATGAAAAGACGCAGAGAGGGGCAGCGATGCCCCTCTTTGCTGTTTAGGCCGTCAAGGGCTAAGGGATTGAAGCCGCGACCGGGCGGGGGGTGTGGGGGACGGGTAGGTCCCCCACACGGAGGCCTTCCCGCGTGAGGGCAGGGAGGAGCAGGGAGCGAAGCGACCGCCGGGGAGGGGCGGCCGAGCCCCTCCTTGGGGAGCGTCGCGACGGAGGGGGTTCGAATCCCGTTTCCCGCTCCATGAAAAGGCGCAGAGAGGGGCAGCGATGCCCCTCTTTTGCTGTTTGGACCGTCAGGGCTAAGGGATTGAAGCCGCGACCGGGCGAAGGGGTTCGGGGGAACGGGGAGGTTCCCCCGAGCGGAGGTCTTCCCGCGTGAGGGCAGGGAGGAGCAGGGAGCGAAGCGACCGCCGGGGAGGGGCGGCCGAGCCCCTCCTTGGGGAGCGTGAGCGACGGAGGGGGTTCGAATCCCGTTTCCCGCTCCATAAAAAAACAGGGAAAGCCATCCATGGGTGGCTTTCCCTATTCTCTTGCTTGACCTCAACTGCTTAATATTGGTACACTTAGACCTTGCATGCGAAGAATGCGGAGTCCCGCAGCCGCAGGTGCAGGAGGAACTCCCCATGAAATCCCAGAATGTTCTGATCATGGGCGCCGCAGGGCGCGACTTCCACAATTTCAACCTCTTCTTCCGGGGCAACGACGCCTACAAGGTGGTGGCTTTCACCGCCACGCAGATCCCGGATATCGCCGGGCGCAAATATCCCGCCTCCCTCTGCGGGAAGGGCTACGCGCAGGGCATCCCCATCTTCGAAGAGAAAGACATGCCCGAGCTCATCAAGAAGCTCAAGGTGGACCTGGTGGTCTTCTCCTACTCGGACCAGTCCCACGAGAATGTCATGCACAAGGGCTCCATCGCCATGGCGGCGGGCGCCGACTTCATGATGATGGGTCCGGACCACACCATGGTGAAGTCCTCCAAGCCGGTCATCTCCATCTGCGCCGTGCGCACGGGTTGCGGCAAGAGCCAGACCACCCGCAAGGTGGCCGAGATCCTTCTCAAGGCCGGCAAGAAGGTGGTGGCGGTCCGGCATCCCATGCCCTACGGCGACCTGGAGAAGCAGAAGGTCCAGCGCTTCGCCACCCTGGCCGACCTGGACAAGCACAACTGCACCATCGAGGAGCGCGAAGAGTACGAGCCGCACATCGTCCGCGGCGTGATCATCTACGCCGGCGTCGATTACGAGGCCATCCTCCGCCAGGCCGAGAAGGAAGCCGACATCGTCCTGTGGGACGGCGGCAACAACGACCTTCCCTTCTACAAGTCCGACCTGGAGATCGTCGTGGTGGACCCCCACCGCCCCGGTCACGAGGTGGCTTACTACCCCGGCGAGACCAACACGCGCCGCGCCGACGTCATCGTGATCAACAAGATCGATACGGCCAACGGTGACGACGTGGACGAGATCCGGTTCAACGTCCACGAAGTGAACCCCAAGGCCATCGTGGTGGACGCCGCTTCGCCCCTGACCGTGCCAGGCGCCGAGAAGATCCAGGGCAAGAGGGTGCTGGTCGTGGAAGACGGCCCCACGCTCACCCACGGCGAGATGCAGTACGGCGCAGGCGTCATGGCCGCCCGCAAGTTCGGCGCCGCCGAGCTCGTGGATCCCCGACCCTTCGCCGTGGGCACCATCAAGGACACCTTCGAGGCCTACCCGGGCATCGGCGTCCTCCTGCCGGCCATGGGCTACGGCAAGAAGCAGATGAAGGATCTTGAGAAGACCATCAACGCCACCAAGTGCGACCTGGTGATCATCGCCACGCCCATCGACCTGGGGCGCCTCATCAAGATCAACAAGCCCACGGTTCGCGTGGAATACGAGCTCCAGGAGATCGGCCAGCCCACGCTGGAGTCGGTCCTGCGCGCCAAGAAGTTCATCAAGTAGTCATGCGTCGCGGACTGTTGGCCTTCGGGGGCAACGCCCTCATCAAGGCCAGAGAGAAAGGGACCATCCACGAACAGATCGCCAACGCCGATGAGGCGGCGGGGCAGATCGTGCCCCTGCTGGACCGCTACGCCTGCTTCATGATGGTCCACGGAAACGGCCCGCAGGTGGGGCAGAACCTCATCCGGGTGGAGGAGGCGGTGACCAAGGTCCCGCCCCTCCCCCTGGATGTCTGCGTGGCCGAAACGCAGGGCTCCATGGGCTACATCCTGGAAAAGGCCCTGAGCAACGAGCTCCAGCGCAGGGGGGTGGAACGGGATCTCATGTCCGTCCTCTCGCAGGTGGAGGTGGACGCGGAGGATCCCGCGTTCCGAAATCCCAGCAAACCCATCGGCCCCTTCTACACGGCCTATCGCGCCAAACACCTCATGGAGGTGGAGCGGTGGGCCATGGTGGAGGATAGCGGCCGGGGCTACCGCAAGGTCGTGGCCTCGCCCAAACCCAAGCGCATTCTCTCGGTGGGGGCGCTCCGGGCGCTCTACGAAACGGGCTCCATCATCATTTCGGGCGGCGGCGGCGGAATTCCCGTCGTGCGCGAGCTTGACGGCACCCACCGGGGGGTGGAGGCGGTCATCGACAAGGACCGCACTTCCGTCCTGCTGGCCATCACCTTGGATGTGGACGACATGCTGGTGGTCACTTCCGTCCCGAGCCTCTATATTGACTTCGGCAAGTCCACCCAGAAGGCCCTCACCGAAGTGGGGCTGGAGGAGGTCTTGGCCTACCACAAGGAGGGCCAATTCCCACCCGGGTCCATGGGGCCCAAGATCGAGGCGGCGGCCCAGTTCCTCGCCAAGAAGGGCGGCAGCGTCATCATCACCGATGCGCCCCACCTCGCCCTGGCGGTGGAAGGCAGGGCGGGCACCCGAATCGTCCACGAGAAGACCGGCAAGCCCGCGAAAATCGAGCGGGCGGTGTGAGAAGAGATAGCGCAGAGGCAGCGGGAGAAGGGGAGACACTCCCCATTCCGAAATCTCCCCGTCCCCTCATCACGAAAATGGAGAACCCCATGTTTGGAAAAGATCTCATTTCAATTCACGATTTGACGGTGGACCAAGTGGCCGCCATTCTGGACACGGCCATCAAGGTCAAGGCCAACCCCGAGGACTTCGAGGAGTTCCTCCGCGGTTGCACCATGGCCATGATCTTCGAAAAGCCCTCCCTGCGCACCCGCGTGAGCTTCGAGACGGGCATGACCCAACTCGGTGGCCACGCCATCTACCTCGGCCCCAACGACATCAGCCTGGGCAAACGCGAGAGCGTGCCGGACATCGCCAGGACACTGGACCGGATGGTGGACGTCATCATGGCCCGGACATTCTCTCACCAGAGCGTCCTGACCCTCGCCGAGTACGCCGAGGCGCCCGTCATCAACGGCCTGAGCGACTACAGCCACCCCTGCCAGGTGCTGGCGGACTTCCAGACCATCACCGAGAAGAAGGGCGAGCTCAAGGGCTTGACCCTCGCCTACGTGGGCGACGGCAACAACATGGCCCACTCCCTCATGTTCATCGGCGCCAAGACGGGCGTGAGCGTGCGCATCGTCTGCCCGAAGGGCTACGAGCCGCGCACGGACGTGCTTTCCCTGGCCTCCGAGGACGCCAAGGAGACCGGCGCCACCATCAGCGTGACCAGCGACCTGAACGAGGGCGTGAGCGGCGTCGATGTGGTCTACACCGACGTCTGGGCCAGCATGGGCATGGAGGCCGAGGCGGAGGCCCGCAAGGCCGTCTTCCGCCCCTACCAAGTGAACGCCGCCCTCATGGCCAAGGCCAAGGAGGACGCCATCTTCATGCACTGCCTCCCCGCCCACCGCGACGACGAGGTCACCGACGAGGTCATCGAGTCGTGGCAGTCGGTGGTCTTCGACGAGGCCGAGAACCGGCTCCACGCCCAAAAGGCCGTGATCCTCCGGCTCATGGTCGCCGAAGGCGAACTGGACTGAGACCGGGAAATCCCTTCACCGCAGAGACCGCAGAGATCGCGGAGTGCGACTCGAAAATCAAAGGGAATGAACCCCAGGGGCGGCTCGAAAGGGCCGCCTCTTGTGGATTCAGACGAGGACGCCTGAATTTCCCGGCGTCCTCTGCGACCTCTGTGGTGAATACTCTCGAGCTGGCACGAGTCTTGATAGATTACCGCGCCGTCGGGTGGTTGAATCGGCGGTTCGGATAGCCCAGAATGGGCCACTAGGAAATGGAGGCGGTGATGGAAATTTCCAAGGAACGCAAGAAGGCCATAGACGCGGCGGTTCTGCAGATCGAGCGGCAGTTCGGCAAGGGTTCGATCATGAGCCTGGGTGAGCGCGGGGCGAAGGTGAAGGTGCCGGTGATCCCCACCGGAAGCCTGGCGCTGGATCTGGCCCTTGGCATCGGCGGCCTGCCGCGCGGCCGCGTCGTCGAAATCTACGGTCCCGAATCCTCGGGCAAGACCACCCTGGCCCTCCAGGCCATCGCCGAGATCCACAAACAAGGCGGCATGGCCGCCTTCATCGATGCCGAGCACGCCCTGGATCCCGACTACGCCCAGCGCCTCGGGGTCATGGTGGACAACCTCCTCATCTCCCAGCCGGACACGGGCGAACAGGCCCTGGAGATCTGCGAGGCCCTGGTGCGCTCGGGCGCCCTCGACCTCGTGGTCGTGGACTCGGTGGCCGCGCTCGTCCCCAAGGCCGAGCTGGAGGGGGACATGGGTGACAGCCACATGGGCCTCCAGGCGCGCCTCATGTCCCAGGCCCTGCGCAAGCTCACGGGCATCGTGAGCAAAAGCAGCACCACCATCATCTTCATCAATCAGCTCCGCGATAAGATCGGCGTCATGTTCGGCAACCCCGAGACCACCACCGGCGGAAGGGCGCTCAAGTTCTACGCCTCGGTGCGCCTGGACATCCGAAAGATCGCCAACCTCCAGTCCAGCAGCGGGGAGATCATCGGGGGGCGGGTCAAGGTCAAGGTGGCCAAGAACAAACTGGCCGCCCCCTTCCGCATCGCCGAGTTCGACATCCTCTACGGCGTGGGCATCTCCAAGGCCGGGGACATCCTGGACCTGGGCGTGGAGCACAAGATCGTGGACAAGTCGGGGACCTGGTACGGCTACGGCGAGGTCCGCCTGGGGCAGGGCAAGGAGAACGCCCGCCAGTACCTCATCGACAATCCCAAGCTGATGGACGAAATCGAAGCCAAGATCCGCGAAAAGGTGGGCGGCGTCGCCGCCGGCGCTCCAGCCGCCGCCGAAGAATGAAGCAGTGAGCCGGAGAGCCAGGGAGTCGGGGAGAGATCTCTCACTGAATTCTCTGGCTCTCCGAGTCTCTGGCCCGGTTACTTAGGAGCACGCGCGTGAGAACAGAGACCAGCAAAGGACTCCTCCAAAGGGCGGTTCGCCGCATGCCGGGTGGAGTTAACTCTCCCGTTCGGGCCTTTCGCTCCGTGGGGGGCGATCCCCCGTTCATCGCGAGGGCGGACGGCGCCTACCTCTTCGACGAGGACGGCAACCGGTTCATCGACTACGTGGGCTCCTGGGGCCCCATGATCCTGGGCCACAACCACCCCGAGGTGCGCGAGGCCCTCGCCAGAGCCCTGGCGAACGGGACCTCCTTCGGCGCGCCCACGCGGTTGGAAGTGGAGATGGCCGAGTTCCTCTGCGACCGCCTGCCGCACCTGGAGATGGTGCGCATGGTGAATTCGGGCACCGAGGCCACCATGTCGGCCATCCGGGTGGCGCGCGGCGCCACGGGGCGCGACAAGATCGTGAAGGTGGCGTGCTGTTACCACGGCCACGGCGACTCGCTCCTGGTGGAGGCCGGTTCGGGCGCCCTCACCTTCGGCACGCCCTCCAGCCCGGGCGTCCCCAAGGGCCTGGCCGCCGATACGCTGGTCATCCCTTACAACGACGCGGCGGCCCTCGAGAGGGTCCTTGAAGCCAACAAAGGCCAGGTCGCCTGCTTCATCGTGGAACCCCTTCCGGGGAATGTGGGCACACTGCTCCCGAAGCCAGGATACCTAAAAGCCGTGCGGGACCTCACGCGCAGGCATGGCGTCGTCCTCATCTTCGACGAGGTCATGAGCGGATTCCGCGTGGCCTTCGGCGGCATGGTGGAGGTCTCGGGCGTCGTTCCCGACCTGGTGACCTACGGCAAGATCATCGGTGGCGGACTGCCGGTAGGTGCCTACGGGGGGAAGGCCGACCTGATGAAGCAGGTGTCGCCCTCCGGGCCCATTTACCAGGCGGGCACGTTGAGCGGGAATCCGCTCGCCATGACGGCGGGCCTGACTTTACTGAAAGTGTTGGACCGTGACCGGGCCGCCGTGTATCCCCGGCTGGACGCGCTCGCCCTCCGCCTGGGCCTGGGCGTGAAAGCGGCGGCTGACGCGGCGGGGATCCCCCTCACCATCAACCGCCAGGGCTCCATGTTCACGGCCTTCTTCGCCGAAGGGCCCATCGACGACGACGCCTCCGCTCGGACCTGTGACACGGCCCGCTTCGGGGCCTTCTTCCGCGGCATGCTGGAGCGGGGAGTCTACCTCGCCCCCAGCCAGTTCGAGACGGGCTTCATGTCCGCCGCCCACTCCGAGGCCGATGTGGACGCCACCATCGAGGCCGCAAGAAGCGCATTGGAAATTGTGAGGAGTGAGGAGTGAGGAGTGAGGGGGATCGGCGTGGATTGACTGCCTGCCAGGAGGATCAACATGGCTGACCGCGCTTTCCGCCCGCTCCAGATCGGCGACTTGACCGTTCCGCTCCCCATCATCCAAGGGGGGATGGGTGTGGGGATCTCGCTGTCCTCCCTCGCCTCGGCGATCTCCGAGGAAGGTGGTATCGGCACCATCGCCACGGTGGGCATCGGGATGTTCGAGCCCGATGTCTACTCGAACTTCATCGACGCCAACATCCGGGCCCTCAAGAAAGAAATCGGCAAAGCCCGCGCCATGACCAAGGGACCTCTGGCGGTGAACATCATGGTGGCCATGACCAATTACGCCGACATGGTCAAGGCCGCCGTCGAGGAGGGGATCGACGTCATCATCTCGGGGGCGGGGTTGCCACTGGACCTGCCCAAGTACTTGAGCGACCGATGCCGCACCAAGCTCGTGCCCATCGTCTCTTCTGGGCGGGCGGCCACCATCCTCTGCAAGCGGTGGCTGGACCGGTACGACCACGCACCCGACGCGGTGGTCGTGGAAGGACCCTTGGCGGGCGGGCACCTTGGCTTCAAGCCGGAAGAGATCGAGGACCCCGCCCGCGCCCTCGAGTTGCTCATCCCGGAGGTCGTGGCCGCGGTGAAACCCTTCGAAAATAGGGCCGGGAAGCCCATTCCGGTGCTGGCTGCGGGAGGCGTCTATTCGGGGGCCGACATTCTCAAGTTCGAGCGCCTGGGGGCTTCGGGGGTCCAAATGGCCACCCGGTTCGTCACGACCGTGGAGTGCGATGCATCGGAGGCCTTCAAGCAGAGCTACATCGCGGCTCGCCAGGAGGACATCTGCATCATCAAGAGCCCCGTGGGCCTTCCCGGGCGCGCCATCCGGAACCCCTTCATCGAGGCTGTGGAGGCGGGGGAGAAAACGCCCTTCACCTGTCCCTACCACTGCATCATCACCTGCGATTACCAGACTGCACCCTATTGCATCGCCCTGGCCCTGGTGAACGCCCAGCGGGGGACGCTCGGCGGGGGGTTCGCATTCGCTGGCGCAAACGCTTACCGCGCAAACGAGATCCTCACGGTGAAAGAAACGGTGGACGCCCTCCGGGCGGAGTACGCCGCCGCAGAATAGGACGCCAACCGTTGAAAGCGAGAAAGGGCGGCCCCGAAAGGCCGCCCTTTTCAGTTCCTGGGTTCCCGCACCTACTTATTGAGCAACCCCTCCCGCGCAAACGAAAAGTACCCGTTGCCCCCGACGATGAGGTGGTCCACCACGCGTACGTCGAGGTGCCCCAGGAGGGCCTTCAGATCCTCCGTAAGGCGCAGGTCGTCGGGGCTCGGAGAGACGTGACCGGAGGGATGGTTGTGGGCCAGGATGACGGCCGCGGCGTTCTCCTTCAGTACCGCTTTTACCACCTCCCTGGGATGCACCGAGCTGGCGTGGATGGACCCCCTGAAGAGTTCACGGTAGGCCAGCACCCCGTGCTTCTGGTTCAGGAAAATGACCGCGAAGACCTCGTGCGGAAGGTCGCGTAGGCGCGGCTTGAGGAACCGGTAGGCCTCCTCCGCACCCGAGAGGGTTTCCGCCAGGTGCACCTCCTCCTCCGTGAAACGGCGCGCAAGCTCTAGCGCCGCTGAAACTTGAGCGGCCCGGGCGTTGCCCAACCCCACCGTTTTGGCCAGCTCCCCCGTCTCCAGAGCGCTCACGCCCCTCAGGGACCCGCACTTGGCCAGGAGATCCCCGGCCATAGTGACCGCTGACCTTCCCTTTGAGCCCGTCCTCAGCAGGATGGCCAGTAACTCCGTGGTGCTCAGCGCCCCTGGGCCTCTACTGAGGCATCGCTCACGGGGGCGCTCTGGTTCAGGCATCTCTTTGATTCCCAACGCGCGTCCGAGCATGGTCCACCTCCTGGATCTCCATGAGGCAAGGGCGGGGCCAGAGATTAATGAGATGCCCACCAGGGGACGCTTTCGGGTTCGATTAGATAAGACACTTATTATCAATAGGTTACATGGAGAGCGCGGATCACTCCATGCCCCGGGGTCATGTCAACGGGCATTGACGCTGCAACAGCATGATTGTGAAGGAGTTATCTTCCCGCGTCTCATGGGCGGACCATTAGATGCCGGCAATCCGTTGGGCCCCTCTCACACTAAGTATTGATATTCCGAGACAAAAGGCACACGACTCCCGCTTGGCACGCCACGTGCGCTCCCCAACGCGTCCCGGGCGGAGCCGGATGGGCCGGCACACCCCGAAGGGACGAGGACAGCAGTGCAGCTGCGGCAGAAGCCGCGAAGGAGACGGAGATGGTCGGACAGAACTGGAGAAGGATCGTACTCGCAATGGGAACCCTCATGATGGCGGGAATGCTGACGATGGCAGCGACCCCCGCGGGCGCCGCTCCCCAGAGCGGCGAACAGGCCCAGGCGGCTTCCGCCAAAGCCCCCAAGAAGGCCAAGGCCCCCAAGGCTTCCAAGGCGGACCGGCTGAAGGCCGCCAGCAAGACCATCAACATCAACTCCGCCAGCGCCGAGGACCTCACGGCCCTGCCGCGCATCGGCGCCAAGGTCGCCCAGCGGATCGTGGAGTACCGCACCGCCCACAAGGGCTTCAAGAACGTGGACGAGCTCCGGAACGTGAAGGGCGTGGGTCCCAAGCTCCTGGAAGGCATCAAGCCCTACGTGGTCCTGTGAGCCGACCTGGAAAATCACCCGGGGCGGGGGCGAAAGCCCTCGCCCCCTTTCGTTGAGGAGAACACCATGGCACGGATGACATCTCCATCGGACGAGCGCGGATTCAGCCTCTCGGAAACTTTGGTCGTTTCGGCCCTCATGGGCATCATGGCGTTGGTGGCCATGGGGAGCACGGAGCGCCTCCTCGAACAGTCCTCGACCCGGGCACTGAACCAAGTCATCCGAGGGCTGGTGGGCCAGGCGGCCTGCCGGGCGGTCGTGGCGAGGACTTATGTCGCCATTGCTTTCGAGGAGGGAGAGGGAGGCGCCAACGCCCGCCTATACGAGGATGGAGACGGCGACGGCATCACGAGAGAAGACATCGGACGGGGCATGGACCGCCCGCTCGGCGCGCCCATCTTCTTGCACGAGGGGAGGGCTTATCTCGGGCTGCCCTCGGCCGTGAAGACCGATCCCGTGGGGAATCCGCTGACCGGGCAGGATCCCATCCGGTTTGGGAGGGGGAGCATCCTGAGCTTCAGCCCCACCGGCACGAGCACTCCCGGATCCCTCTACCTGCGCGCAGTGAGCGGCAAGGAGGCATGGGCCTTCCGCGTCGCGGGCATCGACGGACGGATTCGCACCTACCGGTGGTGGAAGGGGGATTGGAGTGAGGTGAAGTGACCACCGCAGGGGGTCATCCCGAGGGCTGCTTCGAGGGCCTCCGCAGGAGGGATCTCAACCGTGCAGGGAAATGCCCCTCGGGATCCCTCGACAGCTGCTTTCCAGGGGGAGTCCTCGGGATGACCTGCGCGCCGCGCAGGTCACTTTCTGCTGAGTTCCAACAGCACCTGCTTGGCGCAGGCCTTGAGGGTGTCGAAGACGCCGATGCCCTTCGACGGCAACCGACTCGAAGTAGGGCTCATTCTTCAGGCGAAGGACACGGACCATCTCTTCGAGGGAAACGGCGGTGGGCAGGTCCCGCTTGTTGAGCTGGAGCACATAGGGGATGGTGGTCAGGTCGAACCCGTGCTCCTGGAGGTTGCGCTGGAGGTTCTCGATGGACTCGATGTTCGCGTCCATCCGGGCCTCCTGGGAATCCGCCACGAAGATCACCCCGTCCACGCCCTTCAGGATGAGCTTTCGCGAGGCGTCGTAGAACACCTGCCCGGGCACCGTGTAGAGGTGGAACCGGGTCTTGAACCCGCGAACGGTTCCCAGGTCGAGGGGGAGGAAATCGAAGAACAGGGTCCGGTCCGTCTCCGTGGCCAGCGAGATGAGCTTGCCTTTGGCGTTGGGGTTGGTCTTCTCGTAGACGTACTGGAGGTTGGTGGTCTTGCCGCAGAGCCCCGGCCCGTAATAGACGAGCTTCACGTTGATTTCGCGGGAGGCGTAGTTGATGAAGGACATGCGGCAGGCTTCCCTTACTCGTTGAAGAGGGCGTCGATGTCTTCGTCGGTGATTTCGGCGAAGGGGGACTGGAAAATGGACTCCCCGGAGGCCCGCTCCCGCTCCGTCTTGTCCATGATCTGCTGGAAGACGCGGTTCAGCTCATCGGAGCAGCGCTTGACGCGCAGGCGCACGAGTCCCAGGGAGGAGCGTTCGTCGAAGATGACGACCAGGATGACCTTGCCTCCGACGATGGAAATGTGAATGTTGTCCTTCTCTCCCTCGTGGAAGAGGACCGAAAACTCCTTCTCGCCGATGAGCTTGGCCAGCCCATCGGTGGCCGCCACATTGCCCGCGGTGAGCGACGCGAGGGAGGTGGTGTCCAACCGCTCGATGTCGCCGGTGGCGGCGATCTGCTGACCGTTCTTGTCAACGAGGAAGACCACGCTGGCGTTGGCGTCGACCTTCAGCTTGCTGATGATGTCCTTGATCTTCTGGAACTCTTCCTCATACATGATGAGGTCGGACGCGCCCATGAGTCTCTCCTCTAATCCCCGATGTATAGCACAGCGAGCCGAGTTTATGCAACCTTATGCGAAACTTGGAGAAAGGGCACGTCTCGGTCTCCTCGCCCCCTATGAAAACTCCTTGCGGCCCGAGAGGGAGCGTCCCAGGGTCTGAGCGTCGACGAACTGGAAATCCGCACCCACGGGCATGCCGAAGGCGATGCGGCTGACCCGGACCCCCCGTCCTCCGGCCAGGCTGGCGAGAAAGGAGGCGGTGGCTTCGCCTTCGGCGGTGGGCGGGGTAGCCAGAATGATCTCTCGGAGGGCGCCGCCGGCCACCCGAGATTCCAGGGCTTCGAGTCCCAGGTGTTCGGGGTGGATGCCGCGCAGGGGCGACAGGAGCCCGTGAAGGACGTGGTAGAGGCCGCCGTATTCCCCGGTGGCCTCGATGAGCAGCACGTCCGCGGGGCTTTCCACGACGCAGAGGAGGCCGGCGTCGCGCCGGGGGTCCTCGCAGAGTCGGCAGGGCGTCGTCCTTTTCTCGGTAGGCCCGGCAAGAGGGGCACCGTTCCACGGATCCGGCCACTGCGGCGAGTGCCCCCGCCAGGGCCGACGTGCCTTCGGGCCCCCGATCCAGCAGCGCGAAGAGGATGCGCTGGGCGGACTTGGGGCCGATGCCGGGAAGTTTCTGGAGTTCTTCAAGACATCGTCGGAGGGGGGCGGGAAAGGCGTCCACGGTCCGGCCTACATTCCCGGGAATCCCAGCCCGCCGCCCAGGCCGCCCATCTTGGACTGGAGGGCTTCGTCGACCTTTTCGGAGGCCTGGTTCACGGCGGCCACCAGGAGATCCTCGAGCATCTCCTTCTCGGCCGGGGACAGGAGGGAGGGATCGATGCTCGTGGAGAGCAGCTGCTTCTGGCCGCTCATGCGGACGGTGACCATCCCGCCGCCGGCGGTGGCCTCCACCTGGAGGGTCTCCATTTCCTGCTGGATTTGCTCCTGCATCTTCTGGGCCTGCTTGAGGATCTTATTCAGGTTCGCCATGGGGGCCTCCTTCGGCCGGCTCTGGGGCCGGCGGGGCGATAACGCGGATCAGGCGCCCTCCCAAGACCCGCAGGACGTTGTCGACGGCAGGGTCTCGCCGGTCCGATACCGGCGACACGGATCTGGCGGACGAGGCGCGCGAGGGCGACCTCTCCGGCTCCGGACCCGCGCTGGTTTCCACGGTCACGGGGCCGGGCAGGCCCGACTCCCGCGCCACGGCCTCCATGGCCTCCCGACGCTCCCTGTTGCTGAGCAGGGTCGCGCCGGTCGTGTCCGAGGAGGGGAGGGCCACATGCAAGACGCCGTCCGGATCCAGCGAGAGGAATGCCCCCTTGAGGGTCTCCTGCATGAGGGGGAGGCGCTTGGCGGCGGTCTCTCTGAATCTGTGGATGCGCTCGTCGTCCTTGTCTTCGTAAGTCCTCGCCTCGTCCTCGTCCATCCGCTTGAACGGGATGATGGCTTTGAATCGGAGTCCGCCCGGCGGCGGGGTGCCATCGGCGGGAGGAGCCTCCTCTCCGACGCCCATGGGCGAGGCCTCGGGCTGCGAAGAGGTGCTGGCTGTGGGTTCGGCCGGGTCCGGCGGAGCGAGGGAAGGCTGAGGGTCGGGTGCGCTCGAAGAACATTCAGGGATCCGGCCCAGGAGCCTGTCGAGCGGCAGTATCCGCGGGAGGAGGGCGGCCTTGATCAGCTGGAGCTCCAGGAGCGCATCCGCTTCCGGTGTGCCCTTGAGCCGCTGCTGCGAGATCAGGAGGAGATCCCAGAGGCGCAGCAGGTCCTCCTCGGAAAAGCGATTCGCGCACCGCGCCAGGGTGGGGTCGCCCTGCTTTCCCGAACCGCTCAGTTTCAGGCGTACCAGCTCTCGCACCAGGCCCAGCAGGTCCGATAGAAACCGTTCCAGGCTCTGCCCGCGGTCCAGGAGCTGGTCCACGAACCCGGGGATGGCGGCCACGCGACCCTGGGAGAGGGCGTCCACGAGCGTCAAGAGCCCCTCTCGGCCGGTGACGCCCAGCACCTCTACCGCGGCGGCTTCGGTGACGGGCCCGTCCGCGTAGGCCACCAGGCGGTCCAGCAGGGTGAGGCTGTCGCGCACCGAGCCCTCCCCCGATTTGGCGATGAGCGACAGGGCCGCGGGCTCCGCAACGAGATGTTCTTGGACGCAGACCTGTTCCAGGAAATCGGCCACCTGGCGCTCGGGCACGCGCCTGAATTGGAAGTGCTGGGCGCGGCTGTGGATCGTGTCCGGGATCTTGTGCGCTTCGGTCGTGGCCAGGAGGAAGATGGCGTGGGCGGGGGGTTCCTCCAGAGTCTTGAGGAGGGCGTTGAAGGACGAGAGGGAAAGCATGTGGACTTCGTCGATGATGAAGACCCGGTAGCGGTCCCTCGAGGGTGTGTATCGGGCGGCGTCGATGAGGTCCCGGGTCTTTTCCACCTGGGTGTTCGTTGCCGCGTCGATCTCGAGCACGTCCATGGAATTACCCCGCCGGATCTCCAGGCAGGAGGTGCACTCCCCGCAGGGGGTGGCGGTGGGGCCATGCTCGCAGTTCAGGCCCTTGGCGAAGAGCCTCGCGGCGGTGGTCTTTCCGACTCCGCGGATGCCCGAAAAGATGTAGGCGGGATGGATCTTGCCCGTGGAGAGGGCATTCTGGAGCGTTTTCACCACGGCGCCCTGGCCGATCATGTCGGCGAAGTTTGCGGGCCGGTACTTTCGGGCGAGCGCTTCGTGGGTCATGGTCAGCGGCCCTCGTCACAGGTGCCAGGATTCTTCGTTTGGCGGGTGCGCACATCGGGCTCCCGGGCCAGAAAAGATTGATGGGGTTCAAGCGACCTGCGGCACACAAGCTTACTGCTTACCGTTGCTCCCTTCCGGGCCTGGCGGGGTTCACAGGGCTCGTTGCACAGGGCTCAAACCCCACACATCGGACGGGAGTATTACCCATCCACATCAGAAGTATAGCGCAGGGGTGGAGGGAAGGGAAGCGAAAGGTGAATGTCGAATGGCGAATGGTGAATGTGAAGAGAGCGTTGAGACCGGCGCTGGGCGACCGCCCACCAGTCCTTTCCTGCTTTCCACATCCCGCAGCCAAAATCATCGTGCTGGAACCGGAGGGTCCCCCCCGCTTCCGTTCGCTCTTCCGGCTCGTGTAAACTCTCCGCAAAGAGGTGGGCCATCGACGAACGAGAGGAACAGCGGACGAGGATCGCGCTCTCCTGGACCGGTGACCTGTGGGGGGGGCTGGCGGCCATGCTGGTGGCCCTCCCGTCCTCCATCGCCTTCGGGCTGGCGACCTACACGGTCCTGGGGAACGAGCACGCCGGCGAGGGGGCCATGGCCGGGATTCTCGGGGCCGCGGCCCTGGGCCTCGTGGCGCCGTTCGTGGGGCGGACCCGCGGGCTCATCTCGGCCCCGTGTGCTCCGGCCGCGGCCGTGCTCTCGGCCACCATCACCGACTTGGCGGCAGGCCATTCGGGCACCTCGCTGAAGGCCGGCGACATCCTTCCGCTCTTGGCCCTCGCCGCGCTCTTTTCGGCCCTGCTGCAAGTTCTCTACGGCGCCGTCGGCGGGGGTCGGTTGATCAAATTCATCCCCTACCCCGTGGTGAGTGGCTATCTTTCCGGCGTGGGTGTGCTCATCGCCCTGGGCCAACTGCCCAAGCTCTTCGGGTTCTCCAAGGGCACGCCGCTCGGGCAGGGGCTCCTGTCGCCCGGCCTCTGGAGGTGGGAGGGACTGGCCGTGGGGCTGGTCACCATCCTCCTCATGGAGCTGGGGCCCCGCATCACACGGAGGGTGCCCGCCGCAATCATGGGCCTCGCGGGGGGGATCGCCGGCTATTTCCTGCTGGCGGTGTTCCGCCCGGCGCTCCTGGTGGCGGAGGGCAACCCGCTGGTCATCGGTCCCATCCCGCTGTCCGGATCCATTCTCCAGGGCGCCGCGTCCCGGGTGATGTCGATTTCTCACGTGCACATGGAATCCCTTCACCTCGTCCTGTTCCCCGCCCTGACCCTCTCGGTCCTGCTCTCCATCGACACGCTCAAGAGCTGCGTGGGGCTCGACACGCTGACGCGCCACCGCTCCAACTCGAACCGGGAGCTCGTAGGCCAGGGGCTCGGGAACCTGGCCTCCTTCCTCGTGGGCGGCATGGCCGGCTCGGGCGCCATGGGCCCCTCCATGGTCAATATTTCGAGCGGCGGGAAGACCTGGCGGGCGGGGATGTTCGAGGGCGGGTTCGTGGTCCTGGCTCTGCTCCTACTCAGCCCGCAGATCGCCTGGGTCCCCATCGGAGCGCTGGCGGGCATCCTGCTCGTCATCGCCTGGCGGATGCTCGACAGGAACATGATCCACCTGTGGCGAGACCCGCACCGGCGGCTCGATTTCCTGGTCATCGCGGCGGTCGTCATTGTCGCGGTGGCGGTGGACCTCATCGCGGCCGCGGGGGTGGGCATCGCCTTGGCGATCCTGCTGTTCATACGGGATCAGGTCCGGAGTTCCGTCATCCGCAGGAAGCTGACGCTGAAACAGGTTTCCTCCAAGACCCGCCGTCTCGCGGCGGAGCGGGAAGCGCTCGACCGGTTCGGCGACCAGGGCGTCCTCTGCCAACTCCAGGACAACCTCTTCTTCGGCACGACGGACCAGCTGTTCTCCCGCCTCGAACCCGATTTGCGCACCGCGCGCTATCTGCTGTTCGACATGCGTCGGGTCCAGTCCATGGACTACACGGCGGCGCACCTCTTCCAGCAGATGCATGCCCAGCTTTCGGAGCGCGGCGGACGATTGCTCTTTTGCGGCGTGCCCTCGGTTCTGCTCCGGCAGTGGGATCTTGAGAAGAGCGTGAGCGGGCAGTCCGCGCCTGGAGTGGCGGGCGGAGTGATGGTCTCCGAGACCCTGGACGGCGCTCTGGAATGGATGGAGGAGCATATCTTGGAAGCGGCAGGCTTTGGGGGCGGGGAACAGGAGCCGCCGCTCGAACTCAAGGATTTCTACTTATTGAAAGGCCTGGACGACGCCGCACTCGAAAGGCTGACGGAACTGCTGGACCGGCGATCCTTTGAGCAGGGAGAGAAAGTATTCCTGCAGGGAGACACGGGCGACGACATTTATCTCGTTCGCCGGGGGAGCGTGCGGATCCTCATCCCCCTGGAGGGCGGTCAGCGCCACCACCTGGCTACCATCGGCCGCGGGGACTTTTTCGGCGAACTCGCCTTCCTGGACCGCGGCGTCCGGTCGGCCGAGGCCGAGGCCAAATCCCCGACGGAAGTTTTCGTCCTGTCCCGGGCCCGCTTTGGCCAGCACACGGCGACCCAAAGTTCCATCAGCATCCAAGTGCTCGGCCACCTGGCGCGCGTCCTCGCCCATCGTCTCCGCCAGACCGACGAAGAGTTGCGCCTGCTCGAGGAACGGTAGACACCTACTGACTCAATGCCACCGCCGGAGGACATCGCGTCACCGTTAGGTGACCGGTTGTCGGGCAAGCATCGGGTTGCCATCTCTATCTCCATGAAAATAAACGGCATAGTGATTTCTTGCCGATGGCCTTTGCCTTGCTTATAAGTAAGGCTCCTGCACCGCGAGGCAGATGGGCGGAAGATTGTGCAAAGTGCCGGCGGCTGCGCCAAAATGGCGCAAAGTGCTTTTGTTGCGGGGGATCGCTTGACACCGACGGTGCGTCATAGCACAATTGGCGCGTTCCATACATAGTTGCCTCGTCACAGGAATCGCCGGGACTCCGAGTTCCATGAATTCCGCTGGAGATCCCGGGTGAGGTGGGGCGTGGGGGCGAACCGAGAATCGTAGCGAAGGCCAGTGCGCGATGCCTTTCATCTGGGGCCGTGGCGCAGTAACGCGACCTACGGGAGTCTTTTCAACAGCCTGCTAAGACCAGGCGCGTGAAATGCCCGCGGCAGGTCTAAAGCAATCCGAATTGGTAGGGGAATGAAGCGATGAAGCGAGAAACGAACCGGTCGGCGAAGGGTTGGTCCCAAGTTCTGATCGCGGTCTTGTTGATCGCGCTCTGCGCCCCGCTTGCGGTGGCCGCAGCGTGGGTCGAGGGCTCGAACCCCGTCTTTGCCCCTCCCGCCGGGGTCTATTATCCGAGCGTGCTCTATGACGCGGATGCATTCTCGGGACACGGCGCGCCGTACCCCTACAAGCTGTGGTACTCGAACGGTTCTGCGACGGCCGTGGGACTGGCGGCTTCGAACGACGGACTGTCCTGGACGGTCCTCTCTTCCGCCGTGACGGGGCTCGCCTCGCCCCACCACGTCCAGGTCCTCTATGACGCCGGCGGCTTTGGCGGTAGCGGTTACTCCTACCGCATCTGGTACTGGTGCCAGAGTTCCAGCATCTACGACATCGGCTCTATCCATACGGCGGTGTCGGCCGATGGCGTCACATGGTCGAACGACCAGGCGCTCACGCAGTTCGGTGCCAGCGTGATCGTGGACAACGGAACCAACTGGAACCGCGGCTCCTACGGGCCCATCGCGCTCATCTACAACGCAGCGGGCTCGGCCACGCTCGACGATGCGAACATCTTTAACAACAAGTATGTGATGTACTACGACGGCACGACGGGGGGTCAGGAGGCCTGGGGGCTGGCTTATTCCACGGACGGGATTCTCTGGAAAGGCTACAACGGCGGCACGACCCCGGTCCTTCCCGCGGGTGGCGCGGGCGCGTGGGACCAGAACTACGCCACCCACGGCTCGGTTGTCCACAGTCGGTACACCTCCTCCTGGGACGCGTGGTACGGGGGCGGCATAACCGCCTCCTCGGAGGGCATCGGCCACGCCACGTCACCTGACGGCATCGTGTGGACGAGGGACCCCGCCAACCCCCTGACGGACCTCGGATGCGCTTCCACCTCGTCGGGGTTAGGTTGCGCGGGGACGTGGAACGCGACCCGAAACTACACACCGGTGGTCCTCGCCTGGCCCTCCGGGAGCGCCTGCCCCGCGCGGGACCTCAAGATGTGGCGCTCGGGAATGAACGCTGCGGGCGACAAAGCGCTTGGGTTCGCCTCCGCGGTGTCTCCAGCGGGCGCGGTCCGCAACGTCCCGGTCCCTTACGCCACGATCCAGGCGGCGGTCACGGCGTCGAACCCGGGCGACACGGTCCAAATCGCAGCCGGCACCTTCACCGAGAACGTCGTCGTGGACAGGCCCATCGAACTGGCCGGGGCGGGGGCGGGCGCCACGATCCTTGTGCCGGCCCTTTCCAATCCGGACTGCGGCGGAGCGGGGGGAAGCGATCCCCTCTGCGCCGGGGCGTCGAGCGTCATCCTGGTGCAGTCGGGCTGCGTCACGATCCGCGACCTCACGGTGGACGGGGACAACCCTAGCCTGCCTGGCGGGGTGACCGTGAACGGCGCCAACGTAGACGCGCGCAACGGCATCATCCTCAACGGGCCTCTCGGCCCCTTCGACTACTTTACCGTCAGAGACTGCCAGGTGAAGAACATCTACCTGCGCGGCATCTACGCGTATCAACCATCCTCGGCCTCGCTCAAGCCCCACCTGAGCCTCCGGGGCAACACGGTGGACAACGTGGCCGGCAGCGCGGATTTCTCCATCGGGATCTTCAGCAGATATTCCACGGGAACGATTGAGAACAACACGGTGACGAATTGTCCCGACGCCATCTCTGCCAACTGGTCACGCGGCCTTCAGTTCCTCAACAATACGGTGGCGGGCTCGGGCAGCGGCGTCCACACGGACAACGCGGGCAGCACGCCCGGCGATCCGTCGGATGTGCTGCGGGGCAACGTCGTCTCCTCGGGGGTGGCATTCGGCGGTTACCCGATTTACGGCGTCTGGGCGTTCAACCCGTATTCTCCCGTCACCATTGCGAACAACACCGTGGACGGGGCGGACATCGGTCTGGCCGTTCACGGCTCCGCCTCACCTTCGGGGGTGGTGGCCTTTTCTGGGAACGCCGTGAACGGTTCCGCGAAGGCGGGAAGCCGCGGTGCGCTTGTCTCAACGGACCTGCTGGGGTGGGGGAGCGCGAGCGCCTCAGCCACCTTCACGGGAGACAGGCTTCAGGCGTGCGCCAAGGGCCTTGAGGTGGACCAGCAGGCGGGCTACGCCAGCCTCGCCGCGGCCACCGGGGCCACGATCACGGGCAACGCCACCGGGGTTCTCGTCAACGGAAGTACGGTCTCGGTCACCGGAAGCGATCTTTCCTCCAACTCCTCCTCCGGCGTCGACAACGCAGGTGGAACGGCGGTCGCCACCTGTAACTGGTGGGGGAACGCCAGCGGCCCCACGACGGCTCTCAACCCCGGCGGTTCCGGCTCCGCCGTGACCGGGCCGGCGACCTTCGCACCATGGTGGACCAATGCGACGGGACCTTGCGACGGCACCATCGCCACGCACCTGGCCTTCACGGTCCAGCCCCCGGCTTCGGCACAGGCAGGCCAGGCCTTGACTCCTGCGGTCGCGGTCCAGGTCCTCGATGCGTCGAACGCTCTCTGTACCCACTTCAACGGGACCATCACGCTCGCACTTTCCGGCGGCGAACCTTCGGCCGTTCTCTCGGGCGGTTCCGCGACGGTCCTGAACGGAGTGGCCACCTTTGCCGCGTTGACCGTAGATCAGGCCGGGACCAGCTACCAGCTGACGGCGTCCTTCACGGGACTCACGCCCGCCCTGAGCGAAGCTTTCGACATCCTCTGCGGGGTCCCCTCCGTGGTCTACGTCGACAACGCCTGGACCGGGCTCCCCAACGGCACTTCGGTCACAGCGGACGGCGGACCGCACGTCATAGGCTGCGACGCCTTCGCTACGGTGCAGCTGGCCGTGAACGGCGTCAGCGACAACGGCACCATCCACGTGGCGGCGGGCACCTACACCGGGACCATCAACATCGAGAACCGGCACGCGATCAGCATCCTAGGCGCGGGTCGCGACACGACGATCTTCCAGCCGGCATCGACCCTGCTCTGGAACGTGGGGAACCCGTCCTTCGACTCGCGCCATACATCGATCCGCGTGGTGGGCTCGACGGGGATCAACCTCTCGGGAGTCACGCTCGATCAGATCACGGTCCGGGGTTCGCTGGTCTATGGGCTCCTGTACTGGAACGCTACGGGGACGCTCGATACGAACCGGTACACCCACACGAGTCCGCCCGACCTGTCCAACTACAGCTTCGTAGCGCACGTCCGGGCCGTGGATGCGCCCTACGGCGTCAGCAACCGCGCGTCCGTGTCGTTCACGAACAGCGAATTCACAGACACGGGTCGCGTGGCGATCAATGTCCACAACTGGGTGAACCTGATCATCACCGGCAACACCTTCCGGAACAACGTGACCCAGCCTGGAACCTTCGGCTACGCCATGGAGATCGGATCGACCGCGACGGGGACCATCTCCGGGAACACGATCTCGGGCTACAACGTGCCTGCGAACGACAATAGCGAGTCGGCGGGCATCTATATCGAATCCGCATTCACAACCGATCTCCGGGGCGGGCCGGTCATTCCCAAGCCCGTGACCGTCACGAACAACGAAATCTATGGCTGCCAGTACGGGGCGTGGATCGGCCTCGGGTACGCCGGCCTTGGTGGGCCCGTCGCAATCGCCACGTCCTTTTCGGGGAACCGGGTGCACGACATCGCACCGAGCGTTCCGGGCCAGCCCTCCGGCGGCCTCCTGATGGAGGACGTGGACAGGACTTTCGGATCCTCGAACACCTTGTCCGCCTCGGGCAACAGCTTTTCTGCCATCACGGGGCCCGCCTACCGATTCTTCACCACCGGGGACGGCGAGCTGCACGCCGCGGTGACCGGCGACGTCATGACGGGATGCACGGCGGGCTTCGTGGCCGAGGAGGGCGCTGGTGCGACCTCCCACGTCAGTGTCTACGACCTGGCGTTCCACTTCTGCCGCATCGCCGGAAACACCAGCGCGGCCCAGAACTTGCTGCCCTCAGCCTACCCGACCCCCATCCCGGCCCAGAACAACTGGTGGGGCTGCAATTTCGGCCCCGGCGGAATGGGCACCGGCTGTACCGGCGCCAACGGCGTCTCGGGCGCCATCACCGTGGATCCGTGGCTCGTCCTCGCGCTCGGTGCGAGCCCCGACGTGGTGGGCTTTGGTGAGACGAGCACCCTGCTCGCCGACTTCTTCAAGGACAACCACGGCGCGACCGTGGTGGGCGGGACTATCCCCGATGGGACTCCAGTGGCTTTTGCAGGGACGCTGGGCACGGTGGCCGACCCACTGCTGCCCACGGCGGGCGGCCACGCGTCGACGGTCTTCACGGCGGGGACCGTCGGGGGCACCGACGGTGCGTCCACCATGGTTGACGGCCAGACCCTGACGGACGTCACCGTCCAGAACCCCGCACCCACCCTCATCTCCATGACGCCGTCCATCCTGGCGCCGGGCCAGCCCGACTTCACGCTGACGGTTACCGGTACCAACTTCGTCAGCGGCGCGACGGTCTATTTCGGCGGCGTCGCCATGGCGACGACCTTCGGTTCGGCCACCCAGTTGACCGCGCTCATCCCGGCGGTTCGCGTGGCTTCGGTGGGCAGCTACCCCGTGCAGGTCAAGAACCCCACGCCCAACGCCGGGGACTCCGACGCGTTGAACTTCGCAGTAGCCATCCCGAACCCGGTCTGGGTGGACGGGACCTGGGCAGGGCACCTCCCTGGCGACAGCGTGGGCGGGCATCTCTTTGGTTACGACGCCTTCGCCACCATCCAAGCGGGTGTGAATGCGGTGGCCTCGGGCGGCACTGTTTACGTCGCCGCGGGAACCTATCTCGAAGAGGTGGTTGTGGCCAGGGGCATCCTCCTCCATGGCGCGGGCATCGATGTAACCGTCCTCATGGGCCGGAAGAACGCAAACCCTCGAACCACCCTGGCCATAGCCGGTAACGCGGTGACCGTCGAGGGGTTCACCATCACGAGGGACGGCAACAACCCGACCGACTGGGCGGGCAATTACAAGGACCAAGGCGTCCAGTTCAACCAGGGAGTGAGCGGCAGCACACTCCGCTACTGCAAAATCACTGGAAACCGGAATGGTGTCTATATCAACAACGCCCAGGGCAACACGATCCGGAACAACGTCATCGACTTCAACCGGACGGGAATTCACCTTGTGAACAACGTCACGGGGACCGTCATCACCCAAAATACGATCACAAACAACTGGACCCTCGGAATCATTTTCAACACCGTCTGGGGTGGGAGACCTCAGCCACGACAGGCCTGGCGGTCAGTAACAACAACGTCTCCGGCAACTGGTACAGCCAGGTGGAGTGCCGTTGGAACCTCAGCACGGCCACCCTCGATGTCTCGGGGAACTGGCTGGGCAGCAGCACGCTAGTCGTCCTAAACAGCGATGTCAGCGAACCAGGCTATGCTTCTCAGATCCCCGTGGAATACGGCGGCACGGCCACGAACCCCGGGGGCGCGGCCTCTGTGGGTGGGCACACTTCGGACCGAATCGACTACACACCCTGGCTGAACAGCGGCACGGATACGGACCCGGGGACGATCGGGTTCCAGGGCGATTTCTCCTACTTGAACGTGGGGGCCGTCAGCCCTCAGTCGGGCGCCACGCCCCGGATCGCCGAAGCCATCGGCCTTCTCACCTCGCCTGGCACGGTGAACCTCACGGCAGGGACCTTCACGGAGAACGTGGTGGTGAACAAGCCGCTGACCCTGCAGGGCGGGGGCGAACTGCTGACGACCATCGTTCCCGCGCTCTCGGCCCCGAATACCTGCTCCGGTGCCTCTCTCTGCCCCGGTTCGAGCAATATCATCTTGGTGCAGGCCAACAATGTGACGGTCCAGAACATGACCCTCGACGGCGACAACCCGCTGCTGAACAGCGGCATCGTTCGCGGCGGTGCAGACCTGGACGCGCGCAACGGCATCATCACGGACCACACCACGGGTACCTATGCCAACCTCGAAGTCCACCATTGCACGGTGAAGAACATCTACCTGCGCGGGATGTACGCCTCCACCAGCAGCACCTTTAACTTCCACCACGACACCGTGACCAACGTGCGGGGGGACGGGGGCTCCATCGGCATGTTCGCCTGGGGCGGCCCGGGAACCATGGCCGACAACACGGTGAGTTATTGCAACGACGCCATATCGGCCAACCACTCCAAAGGTATCCAGTTTCTGCGCAACACGGTCACCCACTCTGCGTCGGGCATCCACACCGACAACTCCGGCGACGGGGGCGGAGTGGCGGACCTCATCCAGGGCAACACGGTCACCGACGGTGTCGGCGGCTACGGCATTTGGACCTTCGTCCCCTACTTGGCGCCGACGGTGGAGGACAACGTCATCACCAACTGCGACATCGGGCTCTCCGCCTGGGGGCAGGGGGCCGCGGTGACGCACATCTTCCAGCGCAACACGGTCACGGGGAACCATGCCGCGGGCAGCGTCGGGGTCTACATCACGACCGACACCATCGGATGGGGCTACACAGATATCGCTGTGGACCTACAGAACAACTTCATCTCGGGCTGCGAAACCGGCATCTACCTCACGGCGGACCCACAGGAATGGAACCCGGGCCCGTGGGTGACCCACACCATCAACGCCACGATCAACAACAACAGCATCACCGACCACACGACTTGGGTGGACAAGGGGTCGCAACCCATCACCGCCACAGCCACCTGCAACTGGTGGGGAACCGCCGACGCGGCGGTCATCGTCCCGAGACTCTCCGGCATCGTGACCTTTGCGCCATGGCTGGTCAATGGGGCCGATACCAGCGCGGATCCCGGTTTCCAACCCGTGCAGGGATCCTGCACCGGATGCATCCCACCGGACGCCACGATCACCGCGGCCACGGCCGTTTGCGCCGGCTCCACGGGCAACACGGCTTCGGTTCCCCTCGTGGCCGGCAACACCTATGCCTGGACGATCACCCAAGGGACGATCACCTCTTCAACCAATACGGCCAGCATCGCCTACACGGCCGGGGCCACCGGTCCCGTGACCCTCGGGGTGACGGTGACCATCACAGCCACGAGTTGCCACAAGACGGGTAGCGTGGAAGTGACGGTGAACCCCATCCCGGTGGCGACGATCACGCCCTCCGGCCCGACGGCGTTCTGCCAGGGTGGAAGCGTGACGCTGGACGCGGGGTCACACGGTTCCTACCTGTGGTCCACCGGGGCGACGACCCAGACCATCACGGCCTCGACGTCGGGTAGCTATTCGGTCACGGTGGCGGACTTGGGCTGCACGTCGGCGCCCTCGGCGGCGACGGTGGTGACGGTCATGGCGACGCCGCCGGCATTTACCTATGTGGATGACGGCTACGTGGGCCTGTCCGCCGGCACGTTGGTGGATTGGCCGCACTCGGGAACGGGTTCGCACATCATCGGGTGCGACGCCTTTGCGACGGTTCAGGGCGGCATGGACGCCGTGGCATCCGGCGGCACGGTGAACGTCGCGGCGGGCAGTTACGCCCAAAACCTTCTCGTTTCGAAACCCCTCTCTCTTCTGGGGCCCAACGCGGGCAAGGCTGGCTATGCTCCGGACCGTGTTTTAGAGGCCATCCTCTACCCCGCCTCCGTGGGATACGACTTCAACCTGCCGAGCGCCGTGACCATCCTCCGCATCGCGTCCCCGGACGTGACTGTGGACGGGTTCAAGCTGGACGGTGACAATCCCGGCCTGCCCGGAGGCATCTCCATGGGCGGAGCCAACGTGGACGCGGCCTGGGGCGTAAGCAACTGGGCCAGCAACTCCGATACCTGGGGAGCAGGGCTCTTCAGGGTCCATATGCAGAACAACATCCTGACCAACTTCAGCTACATCGCCATGGAGCTGGACGGTCCTCAGCAGCCGGCGGGAGACAACCTCGTCCAGAACAACCTCTTCACGAACCTCGATCCCGGAGTGACTCCGGTCTACAAGGTAGGGATCGGCATCTACACGGGGTGGAACCTCTACACGGACATCGTGGGCAACCACTTCACGGACGTCCGGCGGGGTGTCCAGATCGAAAATAACAGCAGCGCCAACCCCGGCGCCACCATGGTCGTCGAGAATAACGAGGTCCACAGCTGGCGAGTGGGGATCTGGTACAACCTCCACTACGGCAGCGCTTCCCCTATCACGCTCCAGGACAACAGGATGTTCGCCGAGGCCACCAGCACGAGCAACGTGGGACTGCGGCTGACCTCCCTTTCCGGCTCCATCATCCCGACCGTGAAGAACAACGACGTCACGGGCGGCTGGGTCGGCATGGAGGCCTGGAACGTCCCAACGAGCGGACCCGTCATCGTGGAGGGCGGGACGATCGCCGGGGCCGAGACGGGAGTGTGGTTCACGAACTACGAGGACCCGGCGCCCGACGGCAGCAACGGCTACAAGTCGGCAAGCAACGGGGACGCCTCTCTGCTCGTGAAGGACCTGACGATTTCCGGATCCACTGTTCGCGGGATCTACGTCCAGGACAGCCCCCTCAACGTCAATGCCAGCAAGCAGGTCACCCTGACGGCCAACACCACGGACGTTGACGGAGGAGCCTCATCGACCGGGCTCCTGGCGGACGGGCCGAAGGCTGCCGCCGCGGCGGCAACCTGCGCCTTCCGGTCCGGTTCCTCCGGCGTGGTCGCGCTGAACGGCGGTGCCGCCTCCGTCACCTACAGCGACCTGTCTGGCAACTCCTCCTTCGGCGCCAACAACCTCAACGCGGGCGGCACGCCCGTTCTCGCCGCCTCCTGCGACTGGTGGGGAGACGCCTCGGGTCCGACGAATCCAGCGAACCCTCCCGGCACGGGGACCGTGGCCAGTTCCAACGTGACCTTTGCTCCGTGGTCCACCATCGACACGCCGCCCTACAACTGCGAGGGGTGCGTGAACGCGAGCATCACGACGCAGCCGGCGTCCACGGCGGTGTGCTCCGGTGGCGAGACGACGCTCTCGGTGGTGGCGGGCGGGACGGGCCTGAGCTACCAGTGGTACCAGGGTACCGCCCCCGACACCTCGACTCCCCTAGGGACCGCCTCGACCCAGGCGACGGGCAACCTGACCGTAACGACTAGCTACTGGGTGCGGGTCACGGGATTCTGCGGCAGCCCGGTCAACAGCGCCACGGCCACGGTGACGGTGAACCCGCTGCCGGGTTTGACGTCTATGACGCCCAACCAGCTGGCCCCAGGCCAACCTGCGTTCACGATGACCCTCACGGGGAGCGATTTCGACAGCTCAGCGGTGGTGACCTTCAACGGCGTCGACATGACGACAGATCGGGCGGGAGCGCCGACACAACTCACGGCGGCGATCCCAGAAACCGCGGTTGCCGCGGCAGGCGCTTACCCCGTGCAGGTGCGAAACTCCACCGGCTGTACCTCCAACGTCCTCACCTTCACGGTGACGGCTCCGTCCGCCGTGTGGGCGGATGACGACTGGGTCGGCCTCGCGCCGGGGACCGTGGTGAGCGTGACCGTGCCCTCGGCGGGCAATCACACCATCGGCTACGACGCCTTCGCGGCGGTGCAGGGCGGCATCGACGCCGTGGCCGACCCAGGCGCGGAGTACGTCCTGCCGGGGACTTACCAGGAGAGGCTCCAGATCAGCAAGAGCGTGAACATCCGCGGACCCAACGCCGACCTCAACCCCAACACGCGGTTCCTGGGGCCCGGAGGCGATTCTGGACTCGAAGAGCCACGGCGTGGCGTTGGACTTCCTGAAGACGGGGAGCAGCGGCACGGTCCTGAACGGGCTCACCTGGCGCCAGGAGGACGCCGCCAACATCGTCCTGTCCAAGTGGTCGGGCATCAACAACGTCGTCATCAAAGACAACTGGTTCGACACCAACGTCAGCTCGGCTATTCAACTGGAGGGCGGCTTCTCGGGTACCAACTGGAGGATCCTCGACAACAAGGTGACCACCGTCACCGGCGGAGGCCCCGCGTTCACTCTCTACAACCTCACGTCCAGCACCGTGTCCGGGAACTCGGTGGCCAACACGGCGAGCGGCTATCCTGCTGACCTCGGTGACCGGCACCCAGATCAGCAACAACACCTTCACTGGGATCGGCGGGGTGAACGTCCAAATCAACACCGGCTGCGGGAATTTGACGGTTGGCGGACCCAAATCCTCGGACGGAAACACGGTGACCGGCAACGGCACCACGAGCACCGGTGTCCAGCTCTTCGGCGGGCTCACGGGGACCGTGAACGTCACGCACAACGTGATCCACGGGTGCGCGGCGGGTGTGGCCGTCCCCACCGGGCAGAACATCACCGGGCTGGACATCCACGTCAACACCAACGACCTGTCGAGCAACGCCTACGGCGCGAGCAACACAGGTACGGGAAACCTCGATGCCACCTGCAACTGGTGGGGCTCGGGGATGGGTCCGACCCACGCGACCAACCCTTATCCAGGCACGGGCGTACCCGTCACGAACAACGTGACCTTCGCGCCCTGGTCGACCGCGACGCCTCCTCTCTACAACTGCGACGGCCAGATCCGCTGCATGAACCCGACTGTTCGCCTCCGCCGTCGCCGTTCCCGACATCAAGGGCGCTGTGACTGACAGCAGATCCTCACCCTCACGAACCCGGCAGGGAGCGCCATGCCCTCATCCTTCTCCTTCACTTGGCCCGCGAGCTACGTCGTTCAGACTTCGGTGCTCGGCTTCCCGCGGCGCCCCTCGGCTACTGGCAAGAGATGCGCCCCTACGGCTCCCCCTTCTCCCCACGGCCCTTTACCCGATGCTTTGGATCAGCGGGACGAGCGCCTACGTGGACGTGGACGGAAACGGGACCTATCAGCCGGGCACCGACTACCTCGTGACTGAGACGGGCAACACGATCTCGGTTACGAGGACCGTGACCCCCTCTGGAACCGTGGAATCTCAGAGCGTGGGCTACCGTATGATCCTCCAGAGCCCGCTGGTTCAGAACCCCGACGCGACCGGAGACTTCGCCATCGCTGCAACGCTGTCCTCCGACTGCCTCTCGGCCTGGAACGGGTCCGCCATCGAGACCATCGAGCCCCAGGGATCCGGCTGCGCGCCACCCGATACCTTGAAAGACGTGGGGAGCACGGTCCGCGTCACGAAGTCCGGGTCCAGCTTTACCATCGCCTGGTCGCCCGATCCGGCCCCGGTGTCCTGCATGGAGGGTTACGTCGTCCTGGCCTCGTCCGACTGCAGGGCGTTCTCCGCCTTCGCCCCCTTGGCTACAGTGGACAAGAACACCGCGCAGGTCGGCGCGGCCGGGACGGGCCTCAACGTCACCTACTTCCTGGTGGCAGAAGTCGGACAGGGTGGGGAGATCGGTCCCACGGGATGGGTTGCTCCGTAGTAAGAAAGTCTGCCGGGGGACCATCGGTACCTCCCGGCGGGCGCCACCGATGCCCTAAAAGCACGAAGGCCCGAGCGCGGAACTCGGGCCTTCATGCTTCACGGTCGGCGCCCCCGGGGTCCGATCGCGACGATGGGGGCCCTGATCAGCACCCCGGATTACTCGTGTCCTTCATCGTATTGCCGCACATCCCGGAGGCCTGTGTGCCGTTGCGCTCGGCGCCGAAGGAATCCCGGCCCCACGAACCCTCGGTGTGGTTCCCATCGTTTCCCACGATCACCCACCAGACCAGGCGGGAGGCGTCGGCCGTGGGGTCGGGCGTGCCGTTCCAGGTGAAGGATCCGGTGGTGCCGATCCCGCAGGCCGAGCCCGCCACGGTGTAAGCGCCGCCGGGCGTGCCGGGAAGCCCGGAGCCAAAACCCCAGTAAAGGCTGGTCTGCGCCGCGGGGCAGGAGGCCGCGTCCCAGGTCACCACCACCGGGTCGCCCCCTTCGGGGGATTCGGGGGCGTTACCGCTGCCGGTGGCTTTGCCGGCGAAGGTCGCGCCGGGGATGGGCGGCGGGGCGGTGGACCCTTCCACGTTCACGGTCGTGCTGTAGGGCACGCCCTGCACCTGGCCGAGGGAATCGAGGGCGCGGACCTCTACGGTGTGGCTGCCACCGGTCACCCCTACGAACTCGAAGGTGAAGGTGCCCGTGAGCTCCCCGAAGGCGCCGGTCGTCGAAGCGGCCTCTTGCCAGGAACCCCCGTCGAGGCGGACCTGGACTCCGGAGAGCCGCGCGATGGTGATGGAGCAGAGTAAGCCTGGGAGGAGGGATTGCGGTTCTGGACGGCCTGGACCCACGCAGCGCCGGTGAGCGAGATCAGGCCGGGCTGCGAAACGGGAGCGTCGAGCTGAGCCACGGGGGTGGCCTGCACGGCGTTCGGGATACCGTTCGCGTCATCGTCTGTCCATCCGATCTGGCGGGCCGTATCAGGGCACAGGATGCCGGCGTCCGCCACTCAGGTCCACGCTGCGCATGACGCACGTGGTGAGGTTCGTCGGGCACGTGGCCGCGCAGTTCCCGTTGGCCGCGTCGAGGTAGCCGCTCGTCTGCGTGCAGGAGCAGCCGCTGCCCGCTAGTACTCGTCCCTCGCCCAGAAGGCGTGGCAGAACTCGTGGGCGAACACGGAACCCATCCGGCGAGATGCCCCAGCCCGAGTTGTCGTAGGTCATGACGATGTGGCTGCCGGGCTGCCACGTGTAGGCGAAGCGGTTGTCGGCGAAACGTCCGTCCGCGTCGTTGAGAGAGTCCAGCCACGAAGAGCGTCACGGCCCAGTTCGTGCCGTCGGCGATCCGCGTGTCGTTGTCGAAGGCCCGGGACTTGGTCCACCGGTCCGGGAGCGCCCGAGTACCCGAAGGCGTTCAGGATCTCGTTGGTCCACAGGCCTTCTCCCGTACCCGGCTCGTGAACCGGATCCGCGTTGCTGCCGATGGGCTCGTAAGAGGTGGCGGCGCGGGCGTCGGTCCTGCCCGAATAGAGGTGGTAGGTGAAGGAGAGGGCCACGCCCTGGCTGGAGGGGCCCCTGTCCAGATAGCCACTGTGTGCCCGCCACGACTCCCGCCAGGACCTGGGCTTCGCGCTCCGCATCCCACGCCTCCGTGCTCGGCGTCGATGGCCCCGTGCTCTGGGGGAGGATGACGTTGAGAGAGATGCTGCCGAGCATGTACTCGCTCACCATCTTCGCAGGGGGCGTCAGCAGTGCAGGCCAACCCGTTGGGGCCCACGGGGCCGAGCGCTTCCACCGGCGTTGCCAGGGCGTCGTCTTCGGGAGAGTCCAGGGTGGCCTGGCCCCCGGGAAGGGTGCCCCAGAAGGCGCCGTTCCAGGCTTCCGCCACAAGGCGTGCGGACCCGGTGAATTGCTCTACTTGGTCTGGCTGTATGGCACTCTGGTAGACGGCACCCACGGATGGGCCCGCTGGGATGTTCTTGGAGCCGTCCTGAGCTTGGGCGATTACCGCGGAGGGTGGGAAGAGGTGCAGGACACGTACGCCGTCCCGCTGGAGCATGGACACTTCCTGCTGGAAGGAGGCGGCGTCGGTGCTGGACAGCACGATGAGGGTGGGCTTGCCGGGCTGAGCCGCCGCGGCTGAAAAGGCCAGGGCCACCAGGCATGCGCCCAGCATCGCTCCAGTCCCCTTCCGTCCGGTCAGCTTGCTCGTCCCTGCGTTCCTCATGGCGTCCTCCGCGCCCGTCTATGAGCAAGGGGGTTGCCAGATCGCCGAGGCCGCGGCTGTGGGGGCGGCGATGCCTGGGGTCGGCAAATCAAACGGGTCTATAAAACAAGGGAGTTATCGATCAATTTTAGGAAGCAGGCCACGGGCCGGGCCTGCGGATTCTTCTTTGAATGTCCGCTTTTGCTCTCGATCTTGAGATTCCGACAAGGGGCCGAGTCTCGAGGGTGAGAGGGAGGGGTTTGCAGGAAGAACCCGTCTTGAGGTAGTGTTCTCCCCCTGAGGTGTAGTCCGCCGTGAAGCACCGATCGTCCACTTTTTTGGCGCATCTCCTTCTCGCCCTCGCGCTGTGGGGCGGAGTGGCGCCTCGTGTCCTATGCAGCGGTTCCGGGGGGCACATGGCGTTGGAGAGCCTTCTCGCCACGTGCTGTGACGCGGCGGGGGATTCGTGCATTTCCCGGCCGCCGTCGCTTCGCCTCATCCGCGCCGCCTGGGATGATCCCCAGACCAGCCAAGCCGCGGGGCTGTCGAGTGCGGAAGGCCCATCCTGTCGGGATGCTCTGGTCAGCTTCCCCAACGCCTCCAGGGGGGCGGGTCAGCGGATCCCCACGCCGACCTCCGTATCGTCGAGACTTCCCCTTTTTGCCGCCCCGAACGCAGAACCGCCCAGACTCGTCTGGAGTCCGGTCTGGTTCTACGACGGCCCCCCGACCCCTCTCGATTTCTGCACCTCACTCCTGATCTAGCCTCGACCGGTTGCCCTTCGCGAGGCACGGTCACCGCGGGCACTGGACTGCCCGCTGGTTAGGGTTTAATTCAGGAGTGTGACGATGCAACGACTTTCCAAAGGCATGATCCTTCTAGCGGTTGGCATGGCCCTATGGGAATGGGCCACGTGGTCAGAGGCCCCGTCGCCTCCGATCGCGGCGACCCTGACGCTGGCTGACGCCCGCGCGCTCGCCCTTCAAAACAACCCCGGGTTGAAATCCGCCGACGCCGAATGGCGCGCCGCCCTGGGGGCCGCTCGGGAGGCCCAGGAGCCTCCTCAACCCGAGCATCGGGGTCCGGCGGGAGGACTTCGGCGGCTCGTCGCCCCCCATCGAACGCGCCGAGCAGGATACGCTGGAACTCAGCCAGACCTTTCGAACGGGCGGGAAGCGATCGGCCGAGATCGATGCCGCCCGGTGGGCCAGCGAGGTGTCTCGCCAGGACCTTGACAGACGGCGGCTGGACCTTCTGTCCGAAGTGGACCGGCACTTCACCGAACTGCTGGGGGCGCAAGAGCGCTGCGAGATCGCTTCGGAAAACATGCAGACGGTCCAGGAGATGGTCGAGGCGGTGACGGCCCTCGTCGAGGCCGGAGAAACCTCCCCCATCGAAGCGTCCCGTACCGAGATCGAACGCGACCTCGCGGAGATCGACCGGCAGTCCGCGCTGAAAGACCGGGATCTCGCTCGGCGGAAGCTCGCCAGCTTGCTCGGCCAGGCCGAGCCGGGCTTTCAGCGGGCCGACGGTTCGCTGGTCCAGGAAGTGATCATCCCCGCCGACAGCGACTTCACGCGCGCTCTCGGGCGCCTTCCCGACATGACCCGATGGGATGACGAGAACCGGAGGCTGGAGGCGTCGCTGAAACTCGCCCAGCGTACCCCGTGGCCGGACCTGACCCTCTCCGCGGGGATCAGGCGCTACGCCGAAACGCGGGAGCGGGCGTATCTCGTCGGGATCTCGGTACCGATTCCGGTTTTCAACCGCAGTCGTGGCGCCGTCATCGAAGCCTCGGCTCGCCTGGATCAGGGACGCCTCCAGCGGGAGGCCGAGGAAACGCGCCTGAAGAACGACCTTCGCCTCCGTCCGGCTCATGCTCGAGCAGTCGGCGGGCGAGGTCCAGAGGCTGCGGGACCGCGTAGTCCCCAACGCGCAACAGATCTACGATGCGCTGAGCGAGGGGTACCGGCGTGGCAAGTTCCGCCTCCTGGACCTCCTGGAGGCGCGCCGCTCCGTGGCCTCCACGCGGTTGCGCTACGTGGATGCCCTCGTGAGACTCAATCTGGCCAAAGCTGACATGGATCGCCTGTCCGTAGCCGATTCCACCACAACCGATGGAGGTGCGCCATGACGACCCGTCGATGCTCCGCCCCTCTCTGTTCGGGGCTTCTAGTTGCCGCCCTGCTCATGCTCGCACTTTCCTGGGGGTGTGGTGGCAAGCCAGACAATCCTGCCCCAGAGCCTGCCGCCTCCAAAGTGAACACGGAGACCGCTTCTTCCGAGACTTCCGACCTGGATAGGCCGGTGGACGATCTGAAGGCCGCCGTCTGCGAGCACAAGATCCCCACCTACACGTGCGACGAGTGCCGCTACGAAGTGGGCGTCGCGAAGGCGCCGGACGACCTCTTCGACGCCTCGAAGGGTGGCACCCTTCGGGCGGCCAAGGTGGGCACCCGGCCCATGAATGCGGGCAAGGACCTCAACGGCGAGGTGCGGCTGAACGAGGAGCGCGCCGTCTACCTGAGTCCGGTGGCCCCCGGCGTCGTCCGCTCCATCCGGATCGACTTGGGCGGCCACGCCGAAAGGGGCCAGGTGCTGTACGAAGTGGACAGCTCCGAGTTCCGCCAGGCCAAGGCGGATTACTGCAGGGCGGCATCCTCCCTGGATCTCGCCAGGAGCACGGAACAGAGGGAGTCGGAGCTCTTCTCGCGCAAGATCTGCCCCAAGAAGGACCTCCTCGAAGCCCAGGCGGCACTCCGCGCGGCGGAAGCCGAGCAGCGCGCGGCGTCCAGCCTGCTCCTGAGCATGGGACTCTCCGCCACGGCCCTCGATTCGCTCGCCTCGGGTGGGGACTCCTCGGGCCTGATGCCCGTGCGGGCGCCCTTCTCGGGGACCGTGCTCGAGCGCGCGCTCAGCCTGGGCGCCCTGGTTCAGCCCGGTGACAGGGCCCTGCTTCTCGCGGACACCTCGAAGATTTGGGTCCTGACGACCCTTTACGAAAGCGGGTTGGCCGCGGTGTTGGGGGCGCGTGCAGATGCGCCTGTCACGGCGGAGGTCACGGTCACGGCCTACCCTGGCCGCATCTTCAGGGGCACCGTCGAGCGCGTGGGCGGCACCCTGGACGAGGCCACGCGAACGACCACGGCGCGCGTCGTCGTGGAGAACCCCGACGGCCTCCTGCGCTCCGGGATGTTCGCCAAGGTCCGTCTCTCGGGGACCAGCGGTGACGCCCTCGCCCTTCCCGAAGAGGCCGTTCTGCAAGACGAGGGCCGGTCCTTCGTCTTCGTCCATCTCGCCGGGCCGTACTTCATCCGGCGCCCCGTGGAACTTGGCAGGACGAGCGGTGGCTGGACGGAGGTGATACGGGGGGTGTCGCCGGGTGACACGGTGGTGGCCGAAGGCGCGTTCCTCCTGAAATCGGACGTCCTGCGCTCGAAAATGGGCGCGGGCTGCGCGGATTGAGGCGGGCGCCATGAAGAGCTTTTTCGAGTGGATTCTGCGAAAGCGCTGGGCCGTCCTCTTCTGCACGGCGCTCGCCGCGGTCGTCGGCGTGCTGGCCTGGGTCCGCCTTCCGATCGACGCCTTTCCCGATGTGACCAACGTCCAGGTCATGGTCCTCACGAAGGCGCCGGGGCTCTCGGCGCCGGACGTGGAACAGCGGATCACCTATCCCATCGAGCTGGTCATGGGAGGACTCCCCAAGGTCACGCAGGTCCGATCCATGTCCAGGGCGGGGCTCTCCCAAGTGATCATCGCGTTCAAAGACGGAACGGACCCCTATTTCACGCGCCAGGTGGTCTTCGAGCGGCTCCAGGGAGCCAGGGATAGCCTCCCTCCCGGCGTCGAGCCGGAGCTCGGCCCGCTCAGCACAGGACTGGGCGAGATCTTCCAGTACACGCTGGAGGGCGAGGGCTACTCGCCCATGGAGAAGCGCACGGTTCAGGACTGGCTCGTCGCGCCCAGGCTCAGGAGCGTACCCGGTGTGACCGAGGTGAACAGCTTCGGGGGCGAGGTCAAACAGTATCAGGTCGTGGTGTTCCCCGAGCGCCTGGTGAAATACGGTCTCACGCTTCGGGACGTCATGGACGCCCTGGAGCAGAGCAACTCAAACGCCGGGGCGGGATACATCCTCAAGGGCTGGGAGCAGATGTACATCCGGGGCATCGGCCTCTTCCAGAGCGCCGATGACGTGGGCACGGTTCCGCTGAAAGCGAAGGACGGCACCCCGGTCTACTTGAGGGACCTGGCCGAAATCCGCATCGGGGCGCAGGTCCGCCAGGGCGCCGTGACCCGGGACGGCCATGGGGAGACGGTCTGCGGCATGGCCATCATGCTGCGGGGGGAAAACTCCAAGACCGTCGTCTCCGCCGTCAAGGACGCCGCCGCGGCGTTGCAGCAGAGCCTTCCCAAGGGCCTCCGGCTGGACGTGTTCTACGACCGGACGGCCCTCATCGAAGCCTGCATCAAGACCGTCATGGACGCCCTCATGGAAGGCGGCCTGCTCGTCATCCTCGTGCTTTTCCTCTTCCTCGCCGAACTGCGCACCGCGCTGATCGTCGTGGTCTCGCTGCCCATCACCTTCTTGCTGACCTTCATCGTCATGAGCGCCATGGGCCTCTCCGCGAACCTCATGACGCTCGGGGGTATCGCCTTCTCCGTCGGCATGGTGGTGGACGCCTCCATCGTCGTGGCGGAGAACGTGCGCCGCCACTTCGCCGAGAACCGCGACCCGGCCCAGCGGGGCTCCATCCTCGTCGAAGCCATGTCGGAGGTGGCCAGGCCGGTGAGCTTCTCCGTGCTCATCATCGCCCTGGTCCTGGTTCCCCTCTTCACGCTCCAGGGGCTCGAAGGGAAGATGTTCGCGCCCCTCGCCATGACTCTGCTCGTGTGTCTGTTGGTCTCCATCGGCGTGGCCATGGTCATCGTCCCGGCGCTCTCCTCCGTGCTCCTGAAGCAGACCGAGGAGCGCGAGTTCAAGGCCGTGCGGCGTTTCCGCGAAGGATATCTCCGCCTCCTCCAGCGGGCCATGCGGCATCCCAAGATCACCGTCGGCGCCGCGCTGGCCACCCTCGCGCTCTCGCTCCTGCTGGTTCCCTTCATGGGCACGGAATTCATGCCCCCGCTGGACGAGGGCTCCATCGCCATCAACGTGGTGCGCCTGCCCAACGCCTCCCTGGAGGGGTCCGTCGCGGTCGGGACCATGCTGGAAAAGCGGCTTCTGAAATTCCCCGAAGTGGCCACGGTGATCAGCAAGACGGGGCGCGCGGAAATCTCCGAAGATCCCATGGGGCCCGAGCAGACGGATGTCTTCGTCATGCTCAAGCCCAGGAAATTGTGGAAGACGGGACGCGACAAGGCGGAACTCGTGGAGGCGCTCAGCAAGGACCTCTCGCAGGTGCCGGGCATCCGGATGTCGTTCTCACAACCCATCTCCCTCCGGGTCAACGAGCTGATCTCCGGCGTGAAAAGCGACCTCGCCATCAAAGTGTTCGGGCCAGATCTCGAAGTGCTCAAAACATTCGCGGACAAGGCTGCCGCGGACCTCGGCGCGGTGAAAGGCGCGCGGGATGTGAAGGTGGAACAGGTCTCCGGGATGGCGGAAGTGCAGGTGACCCTCAACGCGGAGGCGCTGGCACGGTACGGCGTCCGGGTGGGTTCGGTGAACGACCTGCTGGAAGCCGCCTACGCGGGGAAGACCGTGGGGCGCTTCGTCGAAGGCGACCGGCGATTCGACATCGTGGTGCTGTTCCCCGCGGGAGCCCGGCAGGGATCTGTCCTCCCTCGCCGGCCTCCTGGTCCCGACACCCGACGGCGAGCGTGTCCCTCTCGGCCAGGTGGCTTCCATCCACATGGAGGAAGGCCCCATGCAGATCAGCCGGGAGCGGGGCATGCGGCGCGTGGTGGTCGAGAGCAACATCCGGGGCCGCGACCTGGGGGGCTTCGTGAAGGAAGTGCAACGCCGGTTGGAGCCTGCCGTCCGGTCTCTGCCCACGGGCTACTTCGTGGAGTACGGGGGCCAGTTCGAGAACCAGCAGCGCGCCATGCGGCAGCTCTCCATCGTGGTTCCCATCGTGCTCCTGCTCATCCTCTTTCTCCTCTATTCGGCCCTCGGCACGGTGGGCAACGCGCTGCTGGTGGTCCTCAACCTCCCCTTCGCGCTGGTGGGGGGCGTCGTGGCGGCGCTCCTGTTCCGGATGACCCTGTCGGTCTCCGCCGCCGTGGCCTTTGTCGTGCTGCTCGGCATCGCGGTCCAAAACGGCGTCGTGCTGGTGGCCTTCTTCAAGCAGCTCAAGGAGCAGGGGCTCACGCTGAGCGAGACCGTCACGGAGGGTTGCCGCCTGCGGTTCAAACCCCTCTTTATGACCGCGCTCGTGAGTTTCATCGGCCACCTTCCGATGGTATACGCCACGGGTTCCGGGGCCGACATTCAGAAACCCCTCGCGGTCATCGTCATGGGCGGTATCGTCACCTCCACCCTTCTCACCCTGCTCGTCCTGCCCGTCCTCTATTACGCCCTGGAGTCGCGACGGGAGAAAACCCAGTGAACCAGTAGCCTGCGCCCGCGCCGCGGGCGGGAGGAATCCGATGAAGATGGTCGTCGCGTGGCAAGACCGGGGACGGGGAAATCTTCGTACGGTCCGTGGTGGGTATGGGAGGCGGCGCGGAAGGGGGCGTATCCGAGGCGTGGCTGACTGGCTCTTGCCCGTGCCCGCCTCCTCACCCTGCGACCTCGAATTTCTTGGGTGCCCGACCTGTTTACTGAGGCTTGGGAGGTGGCATGTGACCAAGACGCCGGCACCCACACGGGACCCTCCTCCTCGGCGCTCCGATCGGTTTCGCCGTCGAATGCGCCACCCCGTCATGGCCGCGGCCCCTCACCGGCAGGGGCAGTGACCACGACGTAAGGACGTGCAAGGAAGCAGAACGTCGGGCCAGGGCGCTCCGCGACATGACGCGATCCGACGACGACAACGTCCTACCGTACCAGAGGCGGAGCGGACTGCGGCGCCAAGCATCCCGGAACGGGTACGGTGTCTGAGGAATGGTGCAACTTTCATCGCCTCACCACAGGCTGGAATCGTGGTGGGGCGCCTTGTACGGAGAGTCCCATGTCGATCCGGCCCATCCGACGCCTCGTCAAGTCCAAACCGACCCTGGAGGGCGCGGGTGTGCATCTGCGCCGCGCCTTCGGCTTCGGCGCCACCACCGACTTCGATCCCTTCCTCCTCCTTGACGACTTCCGCAACGAGCGCCCGGAGGACTACCTGGCAGGCTTCCCGTGGCACCCCCACCGCGGCATCGAGACCATCACCTATGTTCTGGCGGGCACGGTGGAGCACGGCGACAGCATGGGGAACCGCGGCGCCATCACGGCGGGTGACGTGCAGTGGATGACGGCGGGCAGCGGCATCATCCACCAGGAGATGCCCAAGGGCGACGAGGCGGGCCGCATGCACGGCTTCCAGCTCTGGGCCAACCTCCCGGCGTCCCTCAAGATGGCGCCACCCAGGTACCAGCAGGTGAACGCGGTGGACATTCCGGTGGTCACGGAGGACGACGGGACGAGCGCCCGCGTCGTCTGCGGGACCTTCTGGGGCAAAAAGGGCCCCGTGGAGGAGGTGGCTGCCGATCCCATCTACCTCGATGTGTCGGTGCCTCCGGGCAAGCGCAAGACCCTGCCCGTGGACGCCCGGCGCCAGGCCTTCGCCTACGTATTCGCGGGCGCGGGGAAGTTCTGCAACGCCTCGGCCCCCCTGTCCGTGCCTACCGAAGGGGTGGGATGGGCCGACACGGCACCGCCCGCGGAGGCGGACAACCGCACGCTCGTTCTCTTTGATTCAGGCGACGAGGTCAGCGTGCAGGCGGGAGAGGAGGGGGTCCGGTTCCTCCTCGTCTCGGGCGCGCCGATCAAGGAGCCCGTGGCGTGGTATGGCCCCATCGTCATGAACACGCAGGAACAACTCCGCCAGGCCTTCGAGGAACTCGAGCGCGGAACGTTCATCAAGAAGTAGCACCCCTGTCCATCATCCGGCGGGACCGCTCTGGGCAGGCGCGATCCCCGCTCGTGCGGGAGACATGATAGGGTTTGCAACGGGAAACGATACCAGGAGATTATTCCGCCGGCTGCCAAATGCCGGCCTCCAAATCACGATAGGAGAGAACGCCATGATCACCATTCGGCGTGCCAAGGAGAGAGGCCGTACGGACGCGGGGTGGCTGGACAGCCGGCACTCGTTTTCGTTCTCCGACTACCACGACCCAGCGCACATGGGCTTCCGAACCCTGCGCGTCATCAACGATGACCGTGTGAGCCCGGGCTCGGGCTTCGGGTACGCACCCCCACCAGGACATGGAGATCATCTCCTACGTTCTCGCCGGGGCCCTGGAGCACCGGGACAGCATGGGCAACGGCTCCGTCATCCGCCCCGGCGACGTGCAGCGGATGAGCGCCGGGACCGGTGTGACGCACAGCGAGTGGAACCACTCCGAGGCCGAGCCCGTGCATTTCCTCCAGATCTGGATCCTGCCCGAGCGCAGGGGGATCACCCCGGGCTACGAGCAGAAGAGCTTCGGGCCGAGCGATCTGGGCAGCCGCCTTCGCCTCGTGGCCTCACGCGACGGGCGCGACGGCTCTCTGACGCTCCACCAGGACGCCTCGCTCTTCATCGCCCGCCTCTCCGCCGGGGAGATCGTCCGCCACGACCTGGCCCCGGGCAGGCACGCCTGGGTCCAGGTGGCCCGCGGCTCGCTCGCGCTGAACGGCGTGGCGCTCGACGAGGGCGATGGCGCGTCCACCGGCGAAGGCCCGCGGCTCGAACTGCGCGCCACCGAGGACGCCGAGGTGCTCCTTTTCGATCTCGCCTGACTGGCTGTTAAGGGGGACGGCGAGCGGGTGGGGGCCGGCCAGGAACCGAAGAGACCGACCTCGCGGACTCGCGGCGCTCGCCCTACGGCGCTCCGGCGCCCGAGGCAGGAGCAAATGACCATGACGATAGAACGGGTCGAATCCCAGAGGGAAACAGCCGGTGCCCGCATGCCCGTCATCTTCGCGGCGCACGGCGCACCGGTCTTGCTGGATGACGCCGTATGGATGGCGGAACTCGCATCGTGGGCGAACGCCATGCCTAAGCCCAGAAGCATTTTGATGGTTTCGGCTCATTGGGAAAGGCGGCCCACGACGCTGGGTGCGACTCGCACGGAGCCCCTCGTCTACGACTTCTACGGGTTCCCCGAGAAGTACTACCAGACTCAATACCCGGCCCCCGGAGCGCCCGTGCTCGCCGCAAGGGTCCGCGATCTCCTGCGCCGGGGGGATGTGGCGTTCACGGAGGACCCGGCTCGCGGGCTCGACCACGGGGCCTACGTGCCGCTCGTGGCCATGTACCCCGGCGCCGACGTCCCCGTGCTCCAGGTCTCCATGCCGAGGCTCCACCCTGAAGAGCTGTTCGATCTCGGCCGGGCGCTCGCACCCCTTCGCGAGGAGGGGGTACTCATTTTCGGCAGCGGATTCCTCACGCATAACATGAGGTACGCGTTCCGCCCGGGCATCCCCGCATGGGCCAAGGAGTTTGACGGGTGGGCGGCCGACGCCCTGTCGCGCTTCGACGTGGACGCACTCCTGGACTTCCGCGCCCGGGCCCCGGAGGCCGGGACGGCCCTTCCCACGTGGGAGCACTATGCGCCGGTGCTCGTGGCTGCAGGAGCGGCGGCCGATGACCGCCCGAAGGCGACCTTTCCCATCACCGGCTTCTGGATGGACGGGGCGTTTACCAAGCGGTCGGTCCAGTTCGGTTGAATCCGTGTCCCGAACATCAGAGTACTTTGAGCAGTTTGACCCGATTTGCCCTGATTAGCCATGCGAAGTTGCAGTTTAGTTGCACTGTTTTCCACAGGGTGCCCCAAAATAGTTATGCCCGGCTAAATGAGTTTGGCGCCTCCGCTGAACTGCGGTAGGTAGGGTGGTCGGACCCTGAGGAGACTGAATATCGCTGTGCCCTGAGATAATTTACTCAACACACTGAGTAAACCCTCTGCCGACACGGAGGCCTGCGGTGGTCTTCTGGTCTAATGGATGTGTTCGCGCGCCGGAGGTTGCCGACCGCCAGACCCAAATGCGATGCCGGATACCTCCTCCACAAGGGCTTTGGTGGGTTCAGCGCTCGGACCTCCTGTTGTCGTCATCAAGGAGCCACCCACAGAATGCACGGTGTCCCTGCGAACCGTCGTTAGTGCAGGGCCACCGGGACGACTCGCTCACCCAGCTGGGATTACGGACCTGAATTCCGGCTTGGTCATTCATTCCCAAGGTCTTGGAGCATCAGTCCCGAGGCGTCGAGAATCCCGGCAGCGGCGAGGTGGCGCGCGATGCGGACGCTGTCCAGCACCTCCTCGCGCGTGGCGCCCGCCTGCTTCGCCATGTAGGCCTGGGACCGGGCGCAGTTAGCCTGACCCCGTCCGAGGGCCGCGGCCACGGCCATGAGGTGGCGGTATTTGGGCGGGATGGAACTCGCCTCGCGGCCCACGCTTTGGGCCGAGGTCATACCCGTAGCCACCAGCAGGTCGGGCGCCAGGTCCTTCAGGCGCTCGGACCACGCGGGCAACACATCTCCCATCTTCTGTTTCATCATCTCCAAGACCTGGTCAGCGCTGGGCGGTACGGGTCCATTATTCATGAGCATTCTCCTCCTTGGGGGTCGTGTGGTGGAACATGCCGCCGACAACGCGGACGGCTGATGTTTTCATGTTATCGAACAGATCGTAAAAGACGGGCACGTAGATGAGCGTCAGGAACGTGGAGACCATGAGGCCGCCGATGGCCACGACGGCGAGCGGGCTGAGAGACGTTCGAGGCCGATGGCCCACTGGAGGGCGATGGGGAGCATGCCCACGGCCGTGCCCACGGCGGTCATGAGGATGGGCCGGGTCCTCACCCTCACTGAACCCACCAGGGCGTCGTGGAGGCTCTCGCCCTTGGCTCGCGCCTCCTCGATGAAGTCGATGAGCAGGATGGAGTTCTTCACCACGATGCCGGCGAGCAGAATCATCCCCATGAACGCGGGCATGCACTGGTGCTTGCCCGTCAGGAGCATGGCCCAGATGGCTCCGATCATCCCCAGCGGGATGGCCACCATGATGGTGAGCGGGTGCAGGAAAGACTTGAACGCGGGGATGAGAGAGAAGTAAAGCAGGATGAGCCCGAGAACCAGCGCCGCCATGAGGGCCGAAAAAGCCTCGTCCATGGTTTTGCGCTCGCCCTCTTCCGCGATCGTGTATCCGGGCGGGAGTTTCAGGCCGGCGAGCGCCTTGTCCACGTTGTCGTTGATGTGGGTCACCGCCTGGACGTTCCGGTAGCCCAATAAATCCACGGTGGTGCCCAGGTTCTGGTGGGTGTAGAGCGTGGGCACCGTCGCCGTTTCGATGGTGCCCAAGCTGGAGAGGGGGACCGGCCCTCGGGGGGTGAGGACGGGAAGGCTTTCCAGGCGGTTCGAGCTATCGCGTCGGGCGGCCTCGGCCTGCACCCAGACGGGGAAAGAGTCCTGGTCGGGAACCCGGAAGAGGCTGGCCGGGATTCCCTTGACCTGGGCGGCCACCTGGGCCGAGACCGCAGCGGCATTCAGCCCGTAGAGAGAGAGCCGCTCGGGGTCCGGGAGGAATCGGTACTCCACGCGGTCCAGCGTCCAGGTGGGCACCACCGAGGTCAGGCCACCCACCGTGGTCAGCCGCTTCTGCACGTCCTGGCGGAGGGAGTCAAGCACTGCCGGGTCGGGTCCCGTAATCATCAGGTCCACGGTGGAACGAATCGTCGAAAGCGGGGTGGCGCCGTAGTCGAAGACGGCCGGGAACCGGAGGCCGGGGATCTTTTGGAGTTCGCCGAGCACCTTGCCCTCGATGGCCCACATGGTCTCCTTGCGCTGGAACCGGTTCACGATGTGAACCGTGATGAAGGCCTGTTGGGGGTTTCGCCCAGAACCAAAGGAGAGGATGCCCGGTTCGGAGCCCAGCGTGGAGGAGGTCATGGTGACCCCCTTCTCCGCCCGGATGGCCGTTTCGGCCCGGCTGAGAAGCGCCTCCGTCTCCTGAAGCGAGGTGTTGGGGTAGCTCTCGAAGGTGACGCGGAAGATGCCCGTATCCATGGGTGGCATGAGATCCCGCCCGATGAGGGGGATCACCACGCGGCCCGAGAAGACCAGGAGCATCACCGCCGGCATGATAAAGAACACTTTGTGGCGCAAGGCGAGGCCAACGGCCCCGACGAAAAACTCCTGGATGGGATGGAGCACCTTGTTCTGAACGAAGTGGTCCAGGGCAAGTTCCCAGCGGGTCCGCTCCATTTTGCCGCCCAGGCGCAGGATGAAGGGGGCCATGATGGGCAGGATCGTGACCGAGACCAGATAGGAGGCGATGAGGGCAATGGAGAGGGTAAGGCTCAAGGGCCGCAAGGACCGTCTGGACGAAGCCGCCGATCCAGATGATGGGGACGAGCACCACGACCGTGGCGTAGGTGCCCGACAGGATGGCCACCATCACTTCCTGGGTCCCTCCGACGACGGCATCCTCCAGCTTCTGCCCCATCTTGTGGTAGTGGCGCTCGATGTTCTCAAGCACGACGATGGCATCGTCCAGAAGCATGCCCACGCCCAGGATGACCCCCGTGAGCGTCACCATGTCGAACTGGAAGCCGAAGAGCCACATGAAGGCGAAGGTGATGAGGTAGGTGAAGGGGATGGAAATGCCCGCGAGCAGCATGCCGCGGAGGTCCGCCAGGAAAAGGAAGATGATGATGACGGTCATGATGATGGCGTCGCGCAGGGCGTCCACCATATTGGAGACGCTCGATTGGATGAGCTCGCCCTGGGTGTCAGCGACGGTGAAGCTCAGCCCCGGGTACTGCTTCTCTAGCGTAGGAAGAGCGCCGAGAACCGACTGGATCGTGGGGAGGGCGAACCCGGAGAGGGCCCGCTGGATGTTGATGCCGATGGCGCGCTTGCCGTTCCCGTGGAAGGCCGAGAGCCTTTCTTGGATGCCCACGTGGACGTTCGCCACGTCGCGCAGGTAGACGGGAGGACCTGGGGCGGCACTCACCACGATGGCGCCCACCTCCTCGGGCCGGGTGAATTCTCCCTGGCTCTTCAAAAGGATCTGCTTGCCCTGGGAGAGCACGAGGCCCTCCGGCGTGTTGCGGTTCCAGGTGTTGAGCGCCTCCACCACCTGGCCCGGGGTCAGCCGGAAGGTTTGGAGCTTGTTGGGGTCCAGGTCCACCTGCACGACGCTCTGGTACCCTCCGAAGACCTCCACGTTCTCCACGTGGGGCAGGCGCAGCAGAGTTTCCTTGATGGGGTTTTCGGCGAGCCTCCGGACCTGGGCCAAGTCCAGGTGTGATCCCTCCTTCGGCGTGACGGCGAGGGTCAGCACGGCGGGCGTGGCCGAAGAGACCTTGTAGACCTGGTAGGGGCGGATGTCGGGCGGCAGGAGCGGGCGGATCTTGTTGAGGGCGTTGGAGACATCCGTGGCCGCCGAATCCAGGCCCTTCTTGTACTCAAACTCGGCGGTGACCACGGAGACCTCGTCGTTGGAGGTCGAAGTGACGCGCCGGACGAGTTCGACGGTCTTGAGCTCCTTCTCGATGACCCGGCTCACGTCGCCCGACACGTCTCCCGCCGAGGCACCGGGCCACACCGTGACCACGGCGATCTGGGGACGCTCGCTGTCGGGAAAGAGGTTGACCGGCATCTTGAAGAAGCCCACGATCCCCACCACGGCCAACAGGAGCACGATGGAGAGGAGAAGGTGCGGCTTCTTCACGTAGGCGGCGACGAAGTTCATGGCTGCCCTCCCGCCCGAGGAACCACGGGGGTCCCCGCCGTGAGGGCCATGAGTTCGCTGGGCAGGCCCACGATGAGGACGTCGCCCGCCTTCAGCCCACCGTCTGCCGCTACGGCCGATTCGCGTTCACCGCGGCCGAGGACCGTCACGGGAACGGGCTGGGCCTTGCCGCCCTCGACCTTCACGACCAGCGTCTTCTCCAAGCCCTGGAGAAGCGCGTCGTTGGGCACCAGGAGGCCCTGGACGGGCGCCGCCGCATAGCGGGCCGCCACGGTGGCGCTGGTGGGCAGGCCGAAGGGCGACTCCTGGAGAAGCGTTTCCACCGATCCCAAATGCGACGCATCGAGGGCAGGATAGATGCGGCTGGTCTTGGCCTGAAGGACCTGGCCGCCGTTCTGGAAGGTCACCGCGTCCCCCACCTTGAGCCGTCCGAGCTGGTCCTGGGCCAGCTTGGACAGGAGTTTCACGGGGCCGGGAATCTGGAGGGCATAGAGGGGCTTTCCTGGAGCGGCCAGGTCCCCGGGCTCGGCGAGCCGCGCGGTAACCACGCCCGAATATGGGGCGGGGACGGAGGCATAGGAACGGTAGACCTTGGAAGACTGGAGTCCCTTCTGCGCGCCCACGCGGCCTGCATCGGCTCCCGCAAGCTGGGCTTTGGAAATGTCGAAGGCCTGCTGGGAGATGGCCCCGGCGGCCACGAGGGCCTTGTCCCTCTCGAAGATGGCCTTCTGCTTGGCGTAGTCCTCTTCGGCGGCGCCCAGGCGCGCCTGGGCCGATTGCACGGCGTCCTCCAGCGTGCGGGGGTCGATCACGGCCATGATCTGGCCCTTCTTCACGGTGTCTCCCTCGTGGAACCGCATCTCCAGAAGGGCTCCGGGGAGCTGGGCCGACACGGTGGCCGCCGTCTCGGACTGGATGAGCGCCACGGTGGCCACGCCGTCGCTGGCCTCCCCCTGTTTGACTTCGGAGGTGGACACGGGGACGGGCGGATTGGCCGGCGGAGCCATGTTGGCCAGCTGGTGCTTTCGGTGAATCAGAACCAGCGCCATGGCCGCCACCACGACAAAGACGATCAGAACCGCGAGCACTTTCTTACTCATGCTGGCCTCCCGGGGCACACACGAAATCGTAATAGTCCACGGCGCTCTGGAGCGCGTAGAGACCTTGCCAGTAGCCCGTCTCGCCCTGGAGCTCCTGGGCCCTCGCGGCAAGGTAGTCCTCCATCTTGCCCGTGCCCTGTTCGAGCTTCAGGTGCTCCACCCGGGCCACTTCCGAGCCCAGCGTTTTCTGGGCCTTGCCTGCTACGTATTGGGCTCGGGTGGCCTGGAGCCGCCCTAGCGCATCTTGAACTTGCGTCATCACTTCGAGCTCCTTGCCCCGCTGCTGCTGCTGGGCCGCAAGGAGGTCCTTGTTCGCCGCCTGGATTTCGAAGACCCGCTGCATGCCCTTGAACAGGGGGATCTTGAGGTAGACGCCGAATTCGTGGGTGTCGAGCCGGTCCTGAATGCTCGGCGACTCGTTCACCAGAAAATTGCCCGCGATCATGAGCTGCGGCGCAAAGGCCTCGAGGGCGAGGTGCTTCTTGTGCAGCGCGATTTCCACCGACTCCTTGGTGGCCATCAGGTCCCGCCTTCCCGCCAGGGCGGTGTGAGAGCTTTCGGTACCGGTCTGGGCCGGGAGCGCCGGTTCCTCCGGCACGTCGGCCAATTGGTAGCCGTCCGCCGGGGGATCATCTCCCATGAGAGCCGCCACGAGGGCCTGGGCCGACGCGAGTTGGGCCGCCACGGCCTCTTTCTGAGCTTTTGCGCTCTCAAGTACGAAATGGATCTTGGCCCCGTCCACGGGTGCCCACGCCCCCAGGCTCACCCGGAGGTCCGCGTCGCCGGCGTCTTTCTGCAGGGCCTCCTCGTAGGTGGCCACGGACGCCAGCGCGTGCGTGAGGGTCAGCGCATTGCGGTAGGCTGCGCGGACGTTGTAGCGGATTTCCGTCTCGGTGTAGAGGGCCAGGTTCTCGCTGGCGCTCTGGGAGAGCTTCGCCATGATCCGCCCTTCGTGAAGCCCGCCCGCCGCCAGCAGCGGGATCTCGTAGGTGATCCCGTAGTGGGTCTGGGTCTGGCCCCATGGAAGTTGGTAGAACCCGAGACTTGGATTCTTGAAGAGGTCGATGGACATGGGCCGCACCAGGCGCGGACTCTCGTAGTTGTTGTAGGAACCCACGAGGTCCACCTCTCCGAAGTGGCGAGAGATGGCTTCCTTGGCGCGGTCCTTGGCGGCGAGGGCGGTGAGCTTGGCCGACTGGAGCCGGGGGTTGGCCGCGAGCGCCCTCTGGGTGGCCTCCTCCAGCGTCAGAGGCTGGGAGGCGCGCACGGCGAGCGGCAACGCGAGCGCGGCCCATAGGGCCAGGGCTGAAGCCAGCTGAACGGTTCTTCTCATGGGTTCTCCTCCGTGAATCGCGTGCCCCTGGGGTTCGGGTCCAGAACTCCCAGGGAATCCAAGACGGGGGCCACGCGGGGATCGATGACGCGGTAGATGGCCTTGGCCCCCTCCCGGCGGTCCGCCACCACGCCGTGATCCTTGAGAATCCTCAGGTGACGGGAAAGGGTGGGCTGATCGACCCCGCACCCGCGAGAGAGGCTGCACACGCACTCCTCTCCCACCGCCAGAAGGTGCCTAGCCAGGGCCAGCCTCAAAGGGTGGGAAAGGTCGCCGAAGAGCTGGGCCAACCTCTGGCAACTCGCCGTGCCGCATGCGTTCCGTGGCCATATGTGCATATCCATATGTAACCCGTCCTTGAAAAGGGCGCTCATTTGCGCCCGCACCCCCATCATGGGGTGTGTGAACGGGCCGCGCCTTGACGAGCGTCAAGAGAACGGAATGCGGATCTTAGGCTTGGAAGGGAGAGTTCGTGCGATCCACTGGAGATAGGGGGTAAACGCGAATGAAAAACTCGTTGGAGGGGCGACCGCTACCGCTCCTCAGCTGTCGCCTTCAATCGTGTCACCGAAATAATTCGGAATCGACGTCGTCCGGCGCGAGCGATCTGGCCATCTTTGATGAGCCGGGTCAGCGCACGGGAGAGGTTCTCGGGGGCAACGCCCAGGGTATGGGCAAGCTCTTCCTGGCTCACGGGCAGGGTGACTTCCGCGGAATCGCTCCCATCGCTGACAAGCGTGGCCAGACTGAGCAAAGCGTGGGCGGTCCGCGCAACCGCCCCCTGGCTCGTGACCACGCCGAGGCGGTCTACGCATTCGCGGAGCTTGCCGGCCAGGTGCTCCAGAAGCACGCGGGAAAAGTCAGGCGTTTCGCGCAGAAAGGCGAGAAAAGCCTGGCGGCGCAGAACGAACACTGTGGATGGCGCCACGGCCTGCACGCTCAAGGGGAAGGGCCCGCCGTCCAGGAGGGGCAGGAAGCCGAAGGAATCTGAGGGTCTTAGCAGGAAGACGGTGATTTCCCGTCCGGAAGGCAGCGCTCGGTAGGCCTTCAGAAGCCCTTTTTCCAAAATGCAGAACCGTTCTTCCTTCTCGCCCTCTCTGCATAGAACCCGACCCGTATCCACCCGTTGTGGCTCGAGAATTTTTGCCAGACGAACAAGGGCCTCATCGGGCAAGCCCGAAAAGGGCGACGCCTTCATCAGTACTTGAAGCTCTTGCCAGTCCTTGTTCATGACGCGCATCGCCCCAGTCAATAAGAGACTCAATCATAAAACAGGTCACGCACCTTTGACCCGGCGGGTGGAGCCTAGGATGGCCGAGGGTTGCGTCGCCACGATGGAGAGCGGGAGAGCCGTGATCCTCTCCGCCAGGTCGTAGGTCTGGTCTCCAGGGTAAAGAACCGTCAGGTGATCCAGCTGGAGGTCCTGAAGGGCGATCCGCATGGAAGCCGTGATGCCGGGGGCGTCCTGACGCTTCATCTCCACCCCGAACCGTTTCCCATCCTTGAAGAGCAACAGGTCGAGTTCGGCGCCCTGGTGGGTTGCCCAGAAGAAGGCCTGATCGGGACCTATGGCCCTCAGCACCTGCTCGATGGCGTAGCCCTCCCACGAGGCGCCGCACTTCGGATGGGAAAGCAGGTCACGCTCGTTCCGGATGCCGAGCAGCTCGTGGAGCAGGCCGCTGTCGCGAATGTAGATCTTGGGAGACTTGACCTGCCGCTTGCTCAGGTTCTCATGCCACGGCTGGAGCTGGCGGACCATGAAGAGGCCCGTCAGGAGGTCCAGGTAACGGCGGACTGTGGGCTCCGTGACTCCCAGGGATCGTGCAGGCTCGGCAGAGTTCCAGATGCCGCCATGGTAGTGGGCCAGCATGGTCCAGAAGCGCAGGAGCGCCTGAGCCGGGATGCCGATACCCAGCTGGGGCAGGTCCCGCTCCAAGAGAGCCTGAATGAACTGACGCCGCCAGGTCCGGCTGTCCTCCTCCGAGCGGCCCAGGAAGGCACGGGGGAATCCGCCCCGACGCCAGTGCTTCCGTAGCGCCGTCGGTCCCAGCTCTTCCAGGCTGAATCCTCCGAGGGTGAGGATCTCGACTCGACCGGCCAGGGTCTCCGACGATTGCCGCAGAAGGTCCGGAGTGGCGCTTCCCAGAATCAGGAACCTGGAGGGCGCCGGCCGCCTGTCGGCGAGGACGCGGAGCACCGGAAAGAGGTCCGGACGGCGCTGGATCTCGTCGATCACTACCACGCCCTTGAGGCCGGCGAGGGCCGTCATGGGCTGTTCCAAGCCGGGTCAGGCTGCGTGGGTCCTCGAGATCGAAATAGGACGGCGATGCCGTCGGGAGAATCTCCCTGGCGAGGGTCGTCTTGCCACACTGCCGGGGGCCCACCAGGGCGGTCACGACACTGCGCTTCATGGCGCGGCGGAGGTCTGTCAGGTATCTCGTCCGCTCGATCATGCCGC